>DATMQI010000172.1:0-112567 GCA_035567135.1 Terriglobales bacterium | reverse complement strand
GCCAACCGCCGACTGGGAATATCTCTTGCGAGTCATCCAGGAACCACCTCGGAACGGGATAGCCGGCGCTACGGGCACGAGGAGCGCGGCTTCGAGCGATAGTACCTCCGTCTGGCGCTGGTGTCACGGAGAATGCGGCGGTTTGCGCGGATGGTAAATGATGTGGCGGCTCGCTCGGGAATCGGTGTCGCGACTGATCTTTCGCCCCGCTGGGGCTCGGTCGTTGCCCACTTTTACCCACGGCTTGCGCCGTGGGCTGCATTCTGCCGCCGCTTCGCGGCTATTGAGGGCGCACCCGGCTCTTTTGCACAGAACGCGAAAGAACGGGGTACCCCAAACTTAAGTTATCCATGGTTTAAAGGGTGGGCATCGAGGGATTGAAAGCGGTCAACCGGATTTCTTCGAGACAGATCCCGATGCAACCAAAGCGCCTGTCGCAGGCAACTAAATAATTAGTTGACGTTTCAGCTTTCGCTGCGTCTAATAAATTAAGCATGGAGGATGGCTCTTGCCACCGACGAAATCCGCAACCCTGACTGAAGCTGAACTACGGCTGATGGACGTGCTCTGGCAGCGAGGTCCGTCGACCGTTCAGCAGGTGCTGGAAGGGCTGCCCAAGAAATCGCAACTGGCGTACAACTCGGTGTTGACCACCATCCGCATCCTCGAAAAGAAGGGCTACTTGAAACATATAAAGGATGGCCGCGCCCATGTTTACCGTCCGCTGATTGAGCGGGCGGAAGCCTCGCGGTCGGAAATTCGGCATCTCGCGAGTCGCTTCTTTAAGGATTCGCATGAAATGCTGGTCTTAAACATTCTGGAGGAACGCGGCATTGATGCCGAGGAACTAAACCGGCTCCGTCAGCTCCTGGAACAAGCCGAACCGGGTGAAAACAAATAGGGAAGTAGACCAAGCCGCGAAAGCGGCTACGGAATGCAGCCTGCGGCGTAGGCCGCGTACGGTAAGACGGAATGAATAGTGAAGGACTGAATAGGTAATGATCGCGGCGCTAAATCTGGATCACGTGGCCCGAATGTCGGCTGGGAGCATACTGAACTGCATGCTCGAAGGCCTCGCCATCGGGCTTTTCGCCTGGATTCTGCTGCGCGTATTAGGACGGCGAAATTCCAGCACTCGGTTTGCGGTATGGTTCTCAGCTTTGCTGGCCATCGCGGCATTGCCTGTCATCCGCGTCGCCGTTTCGACTCCCCAGGCCGGGACCGCAGGCTCGGCAATCACTGTTCCCAGCTCGTGGGCGTTCGATATCTTTATCGTGTGGGCGCTGATTGCCGGTGTGTGGCTGCTGAGGGTAGGTGCAGGTCTTCTGCAGTTGCGCAAACTCCGCGCGAGTTGCACCGCAATCGATACCGAGACTCTCAATCCGTTATTGCAGACAACGCTGCAAGAGTTTCAAAGCGTAAGGCCGGTGGCGCTATGCCACTCCGATCGCATACAGGTACCAACGGCCATCGGCTTTCTGAAACCTCTGGTAGTGATTCCGTCATGGGCTCTGCAGGAACTTTCCACCTCCCAGTTAAATTCGATACTGATTCACGAGTTGGCTCATCTGCGCCGCCGCGACGATTGGACAAATCTTGCCCAAAAGGTCCTGAAGGCGCTCTTGTTTTTCCATCCTGCCGTGTGGTGGATCGAAAATCAATTGGCGTTGGAACGAGAGATGGCATGCGACGACGCAGTCCTGGCGGAGACGGGAAATCCGCGAGGCTATGCACAATGCCTGGTTTCAATGGCTGAGAAGACCTTCCTACGCCGGGGATTGGCGATGGCCCAAGCCGCCGTGAGCCGGATGCGGCAGACCTCGCTGCGCGTCTCACAGATTCTCGACGTAAATCGTTCGAGCGCCACCCGCGTCTGGAAACCGGCTTTGTATTCTGTAGCAGCGTTCCTGGTAGTTTGTTTGATTTCGTTATCGCACGCGCCGGAACTTGTCGCATTTAAAGACCGGGCGCCGGACGTCTCAGCGATACGCGCGAGCACAGGTGCGGCCTCAGACGCCAGTTCGGTTCCCCAACAGTATGCGAATGCAACGCCGGTAAGTTTCCACGAAAGACCTTTTGCGGAACCACTCCGCCCGACTCATGGAGTTCGTGAGCCCCTGAAAACGCTCGCGCCGCAAAACGCGAACCATCGAATTCGGAAGGGCTCGAATTTGATCCTGCCGCAGATTGCTGAAAGCAAATCCGGGTTTCAGCTTCTGGGGCAAGGGACTCTAGAAGAAGCAAGACTCTCAACCACCACCAAACCTGCGCAGGCAATATTTTTAGTGATGCAAACGGCAGTGTATGACGACGCAGGCCCCGTGCTGTGGAGAATCAGCGTGTGGCGCGTGACCGTCCTGGATTCTACTCGCCGGGTCGAAAGCAGAATTCCCGCAAAGCAAATTTAGGAGAGGCACAAGTGAGCAAGGAATCAGTCTGCATTAACGAACTAAATAATTAGTTGCTAAAGGAGAAAGTAAACAAATGAGTAAGTGGATTGCAAACTTGAAAACAACCATGGGTCGTATGGCGATTTCGCTAGTCGCAATCGCAGGCCTCGCGTCCCTGGTAACCTACGAAACCGCAAAACCAGCACCGGCGCGGGCAGCAGTCGCAGCCCCGGCCGCAGCTCCACTCGACGACAACAGCGTAAGCACATTGCTCTCGCTCGACCAGGCAATGGAAACTTTGGCTGCCAAAGTAACACCCGCCATCGTCAACGTTGCTGTAACCTCACACAGCAAAGAAACCGCTGAACAACAATTACCCGACGACATGCAGCAATTCTTCGGACCAGGTTTCGGCCAAGGTCAGGGCTTCGGTCATGGCCGCCAGCAACCGCAGATTGAGCATGGCATCGGCAGCGGAGTCATTATTTCGCCCGACGGCTACATCGTCACCAATAACCACGTCATTGATGGCGCAGTCGACATCCGCGTCACCATGAGCAACCGAAAGATCATGAAGGCCAAGCTGATCGGCACCGATCCGCTGACCGACCTTGCGGTAATCAAGGTAGACGGCGGCGACCTGCCAAGTATTCCGTTGGGAGACTCGACCGCATTGCATCCAGGCCAGACAGTACTAGCTTTCGGAAATCCCTTCGGCTTCCGCTTCACCGTAACCCGCGGAATAGTCAGCGCGCTAAATCGGCCGAATCCATTCTCGGATAACGCGCGCAAGCCCGGCGAATTCATCCAGACGGACGCGGCCATTAATCCCGGCAACTCCGGCGGCCCGCTGGTAAATGCGCACGGCGAAGTAGTTGGCATCAACACCTTCCTGATTTCTTCATCCGGACAGTTCTCCGGAATGGGTTTTGCTATCCCCACGCAAATCGTGAAGCCGACGGTCGACACGCTGATCCGCGACGGGAAAGTAACCCATGGCTACATGGGAATCGGCATCAGCGACGTCACCCCGGAGAACGCCAAGTTCTTTGACGTCACCGACGCCAACGGAGCAGTAGTGACCCAGGTCGAACCCAATTCACCAGCAGCCAAAGGGGGCTTGAAAGTCGGCGACGTGGTTACGGAACTTGACGGCAAGAAAGTGACTGACGCCGGTGAGCTTCAGGTAGAAGTCGGACAGAAGCGCCCGGGTACGACCATCAAACTGCAAGTAATGCGTGATGGCAAGAACGTCAACGTGCCAGTCACGCTGGAAGCGATGGGCAGCCGTGACAAAGAAGGCGTCGAAACCAGCGAAGCTGAACACGGCAAAATGCACTGGGGCGTAGGTCTAAGCGACTTGACTCCCGACGTTCGTCAACAACTGCAAGCTCCCGGCGACATTCACGGCGCTGTGATCGAGCAGGTGCAACCGGGCAGCTCCGCCGACAACGCCGGACTGCAACGAGGCGATGTAATCGTGCAGGTCAACCGGCACGACGTGCAAAGCGCCTCCGACGTCAAGCAGGCGTTATCCAGCGTCCCGAAAGGCAAAGACGCGCTGCTGCTGGTCTGGTCGAACGGCGGCAATACCTTCCGCGTCCTGCACGCCCCCGAGGGTTCGTAGGACAGAAGGATGAACCCGGACCTTTCCGGGAAGCAGTACGCATAGGAGCGGAGGCATTCAGAACAAGGGTGCCCCACTCCTTGCGCTTTTTGCGAGGAATGAGAACTTCAACAGCCGCATCCTCGATCGGAGTTCTTCTCTTGACTTGATCGAACCATGCGCGTGCAGTTGGTCGTGTATACGGCGTCGGATCCGTTAAGTAGCTTGTCGGAGAAGCGAAAGAGGCGCGCGGCGTAAGCTGGAAGTCATCGTGGTTGATGCGATTCAAAGTGATCCACAAATTCAAAGGCCACGGACGGGATGCCCGCGCCACACCTTCAAGAATTTACATTTTGCTTACAAACCCGCTTTGACTGTCTGCTAGACTCTCTTGCGCTCAGGAGGACCTGACATGGAAACCTCCCGTCTCTGGCTGAGGAACTTTACCTTTGCAGTCTTTGCGATCTCGTGGTTAGCCGCATGTTCAAAAGCGCAGGACACTCCCGCGGTTGACCTGAGGGTGGGATATTCCCCTCTCTACATTCTTAAGGGCTTTACCATCTGGATGAACGGCGGCAGCGGCTCGGTCGCTTTCAATGCCAACCATTGGTTTGGAATAGCTGGTGATTTCGGGGCCTACCTGGGCCATATTCCGCAGAGTTTAACCGGAGAGACTTACATGGCTGGCCCGCGATTTTCTTACCGCAAGTTGAACGGGCTCGTGCCATTCGCCCAGGCGCTGTTTGGCGGTTCGCATTTTTCGGAGTCGTCAGGAGGCATCACCGGCGGGGGAAATGAGTTTGCATTCGCCCTTGGAGGGGGAACCGATGTTGGGCTCGGTGGTAGCCGAAAATTCGGGCTGCGGCTCGAAGGCGATTACTTTGGCATTCGCTCGGGCGGTTCGACCACGCCTGCGTTGCGCCTCTCTGCTGGGATTGTCTACCGCATCGGTAGCAGGTCACACTAGGTCGATTCTTCCACTGGTGGCCTGAAAATTTGCTCAAACTTCGGGAGTGTCGCTACGTCTAACCGAGTCTAGTTTATTGCCACTCCAAAGGAGAAACGTATGATGAAGCGGTTTTCCCTTGCGCTCGCCATCACGCTGATGGCCGTTGTCGCAACAAGTCCTTACGGTCAGGGCCAATCGCAGGACCAAGCCCCTAGTCCTGCGCGCTCTCAATCCGATGAGATGTTGGACCGATGGAACGACATCGGGAACAAACTCATCGCCATGGCCCAGGATTTTCCTGAAGAGAAATACGATTTCAAGCTGCAGAAAGACGAGCGTACCTTTGCCCAGAATCTCCTTCACGCCGCCGCACTGGATTTCGTCCTGATTCGCAGGGTTTCCGGATCACACCTCGGGCCCGACTTCGGCGAGGGCGACAATCCTTCGCGTGACGTATTCAAGACCAAGGCCGACGTCGTGAAGTTCGTGCAGGAGGCCGTCGCCGACGGAGCGAAAGTGATTCAACAGCAGGGCGATGCGGGGCTTGACAATACGTCGAAATTTTTTGGGAAGCGGCTGGCCCACAACTCCTCCATCTGGACATTTGCCATTGAGCACAGTGGCGAACACTACGGCCAGCTGGTGGTTTACTATCGCGCGAACAATCTGGTGCCGCCGGACTCGCGGCGCTGATCCGGCGGATAAGACGCTTGAAAGTTCTCAACTCTGGAGGATTTATTCTATGAAACAAATACGAATTTTCTTGCCATTGGCGGTAATCATCTTTGCCCTGACTGCTTGGGGACGAGGCACCAGCAGCGCGGCAGCCGTGAGCGCGCCCCAAGCTCAACCGCCGCAGCAGTCTTCGCCAACCCTGGCTTCAATCCTGGACGGCGAAATCAGCAACATCGAAAAGCAAGTTGTGGACGTGGCCGAAGCCATGCCCGAAGATAAATACAACTTCTCTCCTGAAAGCTTGCACATTCCGGGCAGCGACTACAAAGGTGTGCGTACGTTTGCAGTACAGGTCAAACATGTCGCCACATCCAACTATTTCATTTGGTCCCACCTTACGGGCGATAAGCTGCCGGAAGGCTTAAAAGATGGAAATGGTCCTGAGAACTTGAAGTCCAAAGCCGACATTATCAAGTTTCTGAAGGATTCTTATGCCCTGGGGCACAAGGCCGCGGCTACGTTGACTCCTGAGAATATGTCGCAAACCGCGGAGGGCAGCAAATCGACTCGCCTGCGTCTGGCTACATTTGGCGTCGCGCACGCCTTTGATCACTACGGACAGATGGTGGAGTATTTGCGGATGAATGGAATTGTGCCGCCAGCCAGCCGGGGGAAGTCAGATTGATTGAGCGAATCACCGGAATGAAACGGATACCAATCTACTTCCTGTCGCTGGCACTCACTTTTGCCGCGACGGCATTGGGACAGGGCGCGTCCCGCGAACAACAGGAGGAACCGCCGGCTGCGCGTGTGGTTGACCTCAAGGCGTCTGACGGCACCGTCCTGAAGGCAAGCTACTTTGCCGCGGGCAGGTCAGGCCCCGGTGTATTGCTGCTGCACCAGAGTAACCGGACACGCAAGGCGTGGGACGATCTCGCTGCACAATTGGCGGCGATTGGAATCAACACGCTTACGCTCGATCTGCGCGGATATGGCGAAAGCGGCGGTACACCTTCTAAAAGGCTGACGGATGCTCGCGACATTGACATAGCGTGGCAATACTTGGTTTCGCAGCCAGGCGTCAAGCGCGATGTCATCGGCGTGGGAGGAGCCGGGGCACTCGGCGTCGACCGTTCCGTCGAAGTGGCGCGTCAACATTCCGCTGAGGTGAAATCGCTGGCATTGCTTTCTGGAGAGACGCTCCAAGACGGCCTGCAATTCCTGCGGCAGGCGTCACAACTACCCGGACTGTTCGTCGTGGCCGACGACGACGAATACCCTCCGACGGTCGAGGCGATGGAAATGCTCTACATCACCTCCTCCAACGCGGGCAAGAAGTTCGTACACTATTCTGCGGCGCAAGAGGCGCCTTGGCTATGGTACGAACCCCCTCCCGATGCCGGCAAAGTTCCCGCCAACGGCGGCCACGGAACCGACATGTTTAAAGTTCATACGGAGCTCCCCGGCATCATTCGGGATTGGTTTCTTGTCACGCTGGTCAAGACGCCGGGTCACGCGCCGCCGGACACTTTGGCGTGTGCATCGATCCTCAATCAAATTCGGATGCCCGGCGGAGTCGCCCAGGTCACTCAGCAACTGACGGAAGCCCGGCGAACAGATCCCGACGCGCAGTTGTTTCCGGAAATTACCGTCAGCATCATAGGCCAAGACCATCTACGCGCGGGCGAGCCGAAGTTAGCCATCGAGGTGTTCAAGCTCAATCTGCTGGCTTATCCGGAATCGGCTGACGCAAACGACGATCTAGCCGACGCATATTTGGCAGATGGACAAAAAGATCTGGCACGGCAGTACGCCGAAAAAGTATTGGCACTGCTGGATACTCATAGGTCGCCCGCGTCCTCCTGGTCCGATACAGAGCCGCGGAGGGGTGAGATTCGTCGCGACGCGGAGACGACACTCAAGAAGCTAAATCCGGTCCGTTGATAAGGTTGTTTCAGCTTTGCGCGGGATTGTTCTTTTGAGTATAGAGCGAGCTCACCTAGGACGAGCCCTCAGACATCCCGACTGGAGCTTTTGATTCCCGAAGGGGCCAGAGTGGAGGGACCAGCTGTTTCGTTGCTTGCTACAGCGATCCTGAAAATGCTTTAGTCCTTCTGACGTTCGTAGGCTCCCCGGTCGCAGCCGCCCGAGTCCTCCTCGTCGTGACGCGGCTTGCCGCGTTGATCGGTCTTTAGCAAATGACCCTTGCCGTCGGTGCAGCCGCCCGGGTTGCCCGAATCAATCGCCGGGCTTCCAGGGAGCAGAGCCATCGTCTGTGTCGGTCCGCCGTTGTTCTGCAGGCGTCCCAGCTTGGGATCGGTGCGGTTCAGGTCACCGGCGCTATGGAATCTGCAGCTATCGTCGCCGCTCAAGTTGTAGCCACGGGAGGTGATGGTACCGTGACAATTTCCCCCCGTATTGTTTGCAACAACACTGTTCTGAAGCACCACCGAGCTTCCCTTGACGTTGAAGATGGCGCCGCCCTTACCTCCGCGTGCGACATTTCCGCTGAGCGTACTGTTGTTGATCGCGAGTGTCCCCGACGACTGGAACAATCCCCCATTCAGGATGCCCCCGGCCAGGCTGCCGAGCAGCGAGGGGCGTGCGATATTCCCGCTGAAGGTGCTGTTCGTGATGGTCAGGGTGCCGTAGTTGGCGATGCCACCGCCTTCGTGCTGGCGCGCCACGTTCCCGCTAATGGTGCTATCGATGATCGTCAGTGTACCGCCGTTGCAGATAGCGCCACCAATCAATGCACTATTGTTGCTGATGGTGGTATTGATGAGGGTGAGCGTGCTGCTCGGGCAATTGTAGATGCCGGCGCCGTAGCCGAAGGAGCCATTCCCACTGCTGATTCGATTCCCCGTGATGATGCTGTCGATGACCGTTAAGGTTCCGAAGCAGTTGTAGACACCGCCGCCGTCTTCCTGTCCCGCCCCATTGCGGAAGGTCATCCCTGAAAGCGTGACTGGGACTTTGGGTTCGGACCCAACCACGACGACCTGGCTGTTGACACCCCCACCATCAACAATCGTTGTCTTCGCACCGGAACCGATAATCTCCAAGTTGAAGTAGATGAAGAGAGTCTCGTGATAGGTCGCGGGGGCGACAAAGATGAGATCACCCGGCAGGGTGAGCGAAAGAGCATTCGAGATGGTTTTGCAGGCGTGCTGGCGTGACGTGCAGTCATTGTTGTCATTGCCGTGCTTCCCATCGACATACCATTTGCTGCTGGCCAGAGCCGTTGGCGCGGCAACAAACAATGTCAATGCCACAACACATATCAATCCTCTGGATTTCATTTTCCCTCCAGTCAGTTTTTCTCCTGCCAGGCTAGCGAGGAGTCAACAGGAAGCCGCGCTGCTGGCCGTTGTGAAGGCCGGAGCCGCTAATTTGTCCGGCGTCGTTGATACCGCTGGCGCTGCCAAGCTCCCATCCTGAGCCGGCCGGGATCAGTTGGTTGAGATCGAGCATTTTTCCGCTGCGGTATACAAACGCGTGATGGTCGCCGTTGCTCGACGTGGACTCGCCGACCACGATTCCGGCGCGGTTGAGGGCGAGTCCTCGACTGAAATCGCCGGCCAGGGTGCCTAAGGTTTTCATCTTGCCGTTCGTCCACAGAAATGCATTCAGGGCCCCGGCAGCTGTGTAGGCTTCCCCAGCGACCTGGCCTTGATCGTTAATGGCCCATGCCCTGCTGTAGCCCCCGCCTAAATCACCCAGGTCTTTCATCTTTCCGTTCTTCCAGAGAAATGCCTGGATGGCTCCGTTGGCGCGCCACGACATGCCCACGACCGCGTCGGAGTTATTAATGCCCGAGCCGACGTTCCATAATCCCGGCTGGTGCGCTCCCAGCGTCCCAAGGTCGACTAGCTTGCCATTGCGGTAGAGAAAGGGATGAACCTCGCCATTGCCGGTATCGGAGGCGCCGGTGATATCGCCGTGGTCGTTGATGGCGTAACCCTCATTGGTGGCTCCGCCGAGCGTAGGCAAAGGCTTCATTCGGTGGTTGGTGTATATGTACGCGCGCGTGGTTCCGCCAGCCAGAGGTGCGTAGCCGGTGACTTGGCCGGAGGCGTTGACCTCAAACGCGTCGCTCCATCCGCCGCCAAGATCGCCGAGGTCGATGCGAGTGCCGTGGCTATAGAGAAACCCGTGGCCGTAGGCATTGTTAGGGAGGGTGGAATCTGCCGCTACCTGGCCGCTGGCGTTGAGGCCGAACGCGACGCTAGCATTGCCCCCAGGCAACGTGCCGAGGTCGGTGATGTTATAAGTTTGAGCGGCGCAGAATACGGACAGCGTCACGAGAATCGGAATGGTGAGGAGACGCGCGAGGGATTGAGGGCTTTTCATGGGACGTCCTTTTTGATTTCGCGGAGAATGCGGGAGCGGAGACATTGTCCATGAGTTTCTTGCTGAGGTTGTCAAAAGAATGTCAAAGTTTTGTCGCGGGGGCATAGTTGGAAAAATACGCGGGATTGGCGCTGGCGCCCAACAGGGCGGGAAGTTATCTGCTGGGAGCAGAATGCATAGATCCTTCGCTTCGCTCCAGGATGATAGCGTGAAGGCGGCGGACAAGAGTGTCCGCCCTACACTGGTTTTGGATTTCTAACGAACGCACGTTGGTGCCAGTACGGGTACGCCGGGGTGACTTCGCTCGCCGCGTCCAGGTGCGCTACTTGCTCCGGGGTCAAGTTCCATCCCACGGCGGCCAGGTTCTGGCGTAGTTGTTCTTCGTTGCGGGCTCCTATGATTACATTCGCCACCGTAGGCCTTTGCAGGAGCCAGTTCAGAGCCACCTGCGGAATGGTTTTGTCGGTTTCGCGGGCGACTTCGTCGAGCGCATCCACGACTCTGTAGAGATATTCATTGGGAACTGGCGGGCCTTGCTCGGTGGTTTTGTGCAGTCTGCTTACTTCTGGGAGTGGCTTGCCTCGGCGGATTTTTCCGGTAAGCCTGCCCCACCCTAAGGGGCTCCAGACGATGGTTGCTACTTTCTGGTCCAGGCCGAGCGGCATCAACTCCCACTCGAAATCACGGCCTACCAGCGAATAATAAGCCTGGTGCGCTACGTAACGCGCCCATCCATATTTTGCGGAGACGGCCAGGGACTTCATCAGATGCCATCCCGAAAAATTGGAACAGGCGATGTAGCGAACCTTGCCGCTTTGAACCAGCGTGTCGAGAGTCTTGATGGCTTCTTCTACAGGCGTTACCGCGTCGAAACCGTGCAGGTGGTAGACGTCAATGTAATCGGTGTTGAGGCGGCGCAGGCTGGCCTCGCAGGCCGGAACTAAATGGTGACGGGAGGAGCCGAGATCGTTGGGTCCGTCGCCCATGGCGAACGTGGCCTTGGTGGAAATCAGAACCTGGCTGCGGCGGCCGGCGATGGCCTTGCCCAGAATTTCTTCGGAGGCGCCTTGGGAATACACGTCGGCGGTGTCGAAGAAATTTACGCCGGCTTCGAGGCAGATGTCGACGAGGCGCGTGGCTTCCTTGACGTCGCTGTTGCCCCAGGCTTGGAAGAACTCGCCGCGGCCGCCGAAGGTGCCGGTGCCGAAGCTTAGGACGGGAACTTTTAATCCCGAAAGGCCCAATTGTCTGAATTCCATGAACACTAGATGCGTCGGTGTGGTTTTCCGATGCGAGATGGCTCATGTTTCGAGTCGTCCGCAAATTCAAAGGCGATGGACCAGAGTGTCCGCCCTACTTATTCTCTTACTTTTTTCTTGATGTCGATGTTCAGGCGCTTGATTTTCTGGTTCAGGGTGGAGAGCGGGATGTGGAAACGTTCGGCTGCGTCGGTCTGGTTCCAATTACACTTCTCCAGCATTTCGACGATGATTTGCCTTTCGCAATCTTCCATGATGTCGAACAGGGACGCGTCGGTACGATGTTCGAGCGTGGACAATGCGGTGGCTCGTCCCGCGATCTGGTCGGGAAGAAGTTCAGGGCCAACATCCACTCCGGCTGACAGCACTACCGCGCGCTCGATTACGTTTTCGAGCTCGCGTACATTGCCGGGCCAGGAGTGCGTCAAAAGCGGGCGGAGAGCTTCCGGAGTGATGCGTCGCGTCGGACGCTCGTTTTCCTGGGAGTATCGATTCAGGAAGAATGCCGCGAGCAGCGGGATGTCCTCTTTGCGCTGGCGCAGCGGTGGAAGATCAATGGTGATCACGTTCAGGCGGTAAAAGAGATCTTCGCGGAATTTGCCTTCACGAACCTGCTGTTTGAGATCGACGTTGGTGGCAGCGATGATGCGTACGTCCACCTGAAGTTCGTGCACTCCGCCCAGATGCATGAATTTTCGGTCTTGCAGCACGCGCAGAATCTTGCTTTGAGTATCGAGGCTCATGGTGCCGATTTCGTCGAGGAAGAGCGTACCTCGGTCGGCAATTTCAAACAGGCCTTTCTTCGAGGCGACGGCGCTGGTGAAGGCTCCTTTTACGTGTCCGAACAGAATGGATTCGAGCAGATCGGGCGGCATCGATCCGGTATTGACGGGAACAAAAGGCCGATCGCGGCGCGGCGAGTTCAGGTGAATGGCCTTGGCGATGAGTTCCTTGCCGGTTCCGCTCTCGCCTTGTAGCAGGACAGTCGAACGGCTGGGGGCAACCTGCGCCACCAAGTCGAAGATCTTCAGCATGGGCTCGCTTTTGCCCACGATGTTTTCGAAGTTGTAGCGCTGCTTCAGCGCCCGCTTGAGTTGGACGTTTTCTTCTTCCGCGCGATGGCGGGCAACCGCGGCGCGCACATCCGCCAACAACTTTTCGTTGTCCCAGGGCTTTTGGACAAAATTTGCCGCGCCTGCCTGCATCGCCTTCACCGCATTTTCCACCGTGCCATAGGCGGTGACCATGATGATCGAGAGGCCTGGATCCTGGGTGCGAATTTCAGCCAGCAGATCGATGCCATTCCGATCTGGCAGGGCGAGGTCGAGCAGCACCAGATCAAAGCTTCGTTCGCCGATGCGCGCCAGGCCGTCTTCCCCCGTCGCCGCGCACTCTACTCCGTAGCCTTCGAGTTCCAGCAGCGTTTCCAGGGACTCGCGGATGGCTGCCTCGTCATCGATGATCAATACTGAGCCAGCGGGTGGCAGCGAGGTTTCTTTCGAATTGTGTCGCACGATCACTGCCGCTTCAGACATTGACAGCCTTCCTGGTCAAAGGGAAATCAAGGTAGAACGTTGTGCCCTCGCCGGACCGGCTCTCCACGCGAATTTTCCCCGCATGTTCCTGAATGATGCCGTAGGTTACCGACAAACCGAGTCCTGTGCCTCGCGGCTGGCCTTCCCGTGGGGCCGTCTTGGTGGTGAAGAATGGATCGTAGATGCGATGGATGTGCTCCTGAGCAATGCCGCTGCCAGTATCGGAGACCATCACGCCGACGCTGTCGCCATTCGTGGTTGCGATGCGCAGCGTTCCGCCATTGCTCATGGCGTCTTTGGCATTCAGAAACAAGTTCAGGAAAACCTGTTGCAGCCTGCCTGCGTTGCCGTTGATCAGCGGGATTTGCTGGCTACGCTCGTCCTGTATTTTGATCTTCGTGACCTTGAATTGATGCTCAAGAAGGGCCAGCGTATCCGAGATGATTTTGTTGACATCAATCGCTGTAAACTCGGTGCCGCTGGTGCGGGAGAAATTCAGCAGGTTGTTCACAATCTCGGAAGCGCGGAAGGTCTGCCGCGTAATTTTCTCTAAGAGCCCACCCTTTTGCGGATCGCCCTGAAGCTGCTTCGAAAGCATTTGCGCGTAGGAAGAAATTACAGCCAGAGGTGTATTCACCTCATGAGCCACACCCGCGGCCAGGAGACCGATGGACGAGAGTTTGTCAGCCTGCGAAAGTTGGGCTTCGAGTTCAATGCGTTCGGTAATGTCATCCATGATGATGAGCCGCCCGACTACGCAGAAGTCCTTAGTGACGAGAGGCGCGATAGCAACATTGACCACGCGACTTTCGCCGGTCGTCGTTCCCAGCCGGAACTTGTACAAGTTGTGGATGCCCGGATTTTGCCGGACACGGTAAAACGCCTCGACAAATGCAGCCGGGAAAACCTCGCCCAATGGCCGGGTCAGCGCCTGCCATCGGGGCAGCGCATACATCACTTCCATCTGCGAATTCCAGGACTCGATGCGGTCTTCCAAATCGACAGCGAGCACGCCCACGTTGATCGACTCCACGATGTTTTCGTTGAAGTCTTTGAGGCGCTCGTATTCGGCGACTTTCTGTTGCAGCGAAGCATACAGACGCGCGTTCTGGATGGCGATTGCCAGATAGCCCGCCAGCGTTTCCAGCAACTCCACATCTTCGCTGGTGAGGAAATCTCCTTCGACAGTTTTGCCCAAGCCAAGCACGGCGATGGTCTGCTTCTGCGCGCGGCAGGGAATGTAATAGTTCAGATCCAGCTTGGCGATGGTGTGCTGGGCGTCTATGGTTTCGCGAGGAACCTGACGAGTGTTGTCGAAGAACAGATGCCCCACGGCGTCTTCCGGCCGCGGCGTGCCCAAGAAGCTCAGATCCAGGCCACCGCCCTGGGTCATGCCAAAAGACTTGGCTACGACGAATTCATGGGTTTCCCCGTCGGAGAGGAAAACCGCCATGCGGTCCACCAACAGCGTTCGTGACAAGCGGTCGACCACCGCGCTCAGCATTTTGTCGAGATCGGTTTCTGAACTAAGTTCGCGGCCAAACTCGATCAGCGTTTTCCGGTAATCGTAGCCCGCGCGATAGAAGAACTGGTCAATGCGCTGCTGAATCCACTTTCGCACCGGATCGAACAGCAACGCCGTGACCACAATGGCAAGCACAAGGCCTCTCGGCCCGGTACTGGGCACTTGCAAGTGGACGAATTCGGCCACTACCGCCACCACGGCAAAATATGCACCGACAATGGCCGCTGCTGCCAGCGTGTAGACCATGCCGCGTTTGAAAATCAAATCCACATCCATCAAGCGGTATCGGAAGATGGCATAACCGAAAGTCAGGGGCAGGATACCCAGCGACAGCACCGAGACTTTCATCGCTGTCATGTGCAGCGCAGGGTACACGTAAGGGATCACGTAAAACAGTGTGAACGGCGTGATCGCTAGAATCGTCCCTCGAGTCACCCACTTCAATTGTTGCCGCAGAATCGGCGTACTTGCGCGACGGTAGTTGTATAGCAGCACTCCCGCCGCAGCGACGAAGAACAGCGCCTGGCAGCCCATCTCCAAGCGGTCGAGATTCCAGCGCAACATCTCGCTGGCTTTAAGGAACCAGACCGCCAGAACGTGCACGCTCAACAGCAGCAGCCCCGGAATATAAATCGCCGAGATCACCCAGCGATGTTTGCGAACCAACCAATGGCGCTCGGGGAAGGTCAAAACGAAATGCAGAAATAAGGCAGCCTGGAGCAGTCCGGCCGCGACGTTGCCCCAGTAAATGGTCCAATCAAACCCGTTGAATTTCCCTGAATAGTGGAAAGTGTAAGAAATGAACGAGACCAGGCAAAAAATATAAAAGTGGGTTGAGCCGGGCGCGGTCCAGCGCCGCAGCAACACATACAGTCCAATGCCAAGATAGATCAGACCAATCAGCCGCAGCCAGTTGTACTGTGACCGCTCCGCCGGAACCGGAATAAGCACTACGTCGACCGGCACGGATTGCCGCACCAGCGAATAGGTAGCCTTCGACCAGGCGCCTACACGATATAGTTGATGGGTACGAGCGGCTGTGGAATTTACTTCGTGCTGATCAATGGCGGTGAGCTGATCGCCCGCTTTGATGCCGGCTCGAGTACCCGGTCCGCCGGCTTCCACGCGATCCGCGGTGAGCCTGCCCTGATGTTCGATCCACCACACGCCATCGTCTGGAACCTGGAATTGCCGCTCCGCCGAGAGGTTGTAACCGGCGTAAACCACGGCAGCCGTGGTCAACAAGGCCAGCAGGATGGCCGTAAAACGGATTTGAAAGTCCCTGTTCATGCGCCGTACAGGCTCCGCCGCCCGCAGGGAGATACTACCCTGCTGCTTGTCCAGCACTTTCACTGCCATCGCCCGAGCCATGCGGCCGCCTCTAAGGCACACAGAAACAGTAGCTTCCAATATTATAGAGGCCCACCCATAGTCCCGCTATGCTTTTTGGAATAGTCCATGTGGGATTCTGTAACCCAATGCTCAGGATAGGTTTAATACAAATCTTTACTCGCTCGTCGCAGGAAATGCCGGCAAAAGAAATGCTATACTCACCGACTGTTCCGAGGGGGTTCGATGAAGCTAACGATAACGGTTCTGGCGACGACTTTGCTACTTACCGCATTACTTTCGGCCGCTACTGCCGAGACTTTCAAAGTTTTCTATACCTTCAACTTCTCAGATGGAAGCTCTCCCAACGGAGACCTCATCCGCGACGCTGCGGGAAATTTCTATGGAACAACGCAATTCGGAGGCCCGTCCAAGAATAGAGGAGTTGTGTTCAAGCTCACTCCCAGCGGCCATGAAACAGTTCTGTACAGCTTCACTGGTTCCACAGACGGAGGAATTCCGATTGGCCGGTTGACTCGCGATAACGCGGACAATCTCTATGGGATGACATCTTCCGGCGGTGATCCCACATGCAGCTGTGGGACCGTTTTCAAGCTGGCGAAGAATGGATCATTGAAGGTATTGCATAGTTTCAAAGGCGGCAAGGACGGTGCCCAAAATCAGGGACAGCCCGAGCTTGGGTTAGTCATGGTCAAAGGAGACCTCTATGGCTCCGCCAGCTTTGGCGGCGTTTCCGGTTGTGATGGCAGCCTGGGCTGCGGCGTGATCTTCAAAGTCACCCAGGCCGGCAAAGAGACGGTGTTGTACAGGTTTGCTGGCCAAGCCGATGGAGCATTTCCCCAAGACCTGACTAGCGACACGGCAGGCAACATTTATGGCGCCACGGGCGGAAGCTACCAGCACGGGAACGGCGGGACGCTGTTCAAACTGGACACAACTGGCAAGCTGACGACGCTTTATACATTTCCCGGCGGCGCAAGTGGCAATTCCCCGCGCTGGCGCCTGCTCCGAAGTGCCAGTGGCGTCTTCGATGGCGTGACCCAGTTCGGTGGCGACACCACCACTTGCGCCCTCGGGACAGCTGGCTGTGGCGTCGCCTTCACGGTGAACGCCGCCGGCAAGGAGACTGTGTTGCACACTTTTGGCAAGCAGTCGCGGGATGGCGAAGAGCCGTCCGGGGGACTCCTGGACGTAGCTGGCAAGCTATACGGCATGACCTTCTACGGCGGAACCAAGAACTCAACTTGTACGCTGGGGTGCGGAGTTATTTATCGAGTAGGTGGCGGCAAATATTCCGTACTGTACCGCTTTACTGGAGCTGCGGATGGCTGGCTCCCCACTGGAGGATTGACCGCGGATGGCGCTGGCCACTTGTACGGTACCGCGCTGCTAGGCGGCAGCGGAAGCAATGGTGTTGTTTTTGAGATCGCGCCCTGATTCGCGCACACGACTGGACTGTAAATTCTGCGAACATGCTCGAGACCGCGGCGCGATGGAATGCGATCCTAGAGCCGCCCTTGTCGCAAAAATGCGCCCGCCGCGCGCACGGCGCCGCGCAACTTCTGCTGCAGCCTGCGAGCGAACATCAAATCCACGAATCCTTCCATCTGCACGCTGAACCGTTCGCCGTATCCATACCACCAGACTTGCTTCAAGCTGGGCAGACGATTGGAGTCCACATGTTTGATTCTTACCATTTCTTCCAGCCCGAAGCGCCCGTGCATGCGACCCAAACCGCTCGCTTTTACTCCGCCGTGTGGGGCTTCGCTGATACTGTAGCACGCGACTGCGTCGTTTACCATGACCGTCCCTGCCTGGATGCGCCGGGCCAATGATTCTCCGCGAGCACGGTTGCGCGTCCAAATGCTGGCCGCGAGACCGTAGTCGGAATCGTTGGCCAGCCGTATCGCCTCGTCGTCGGTGTCGAACGCCATTACGGGGAGGACAGGACCAAACGTCTCCTCGCGCATGATCTGCATTTCATGAGTGACGTCGGCGAGGACGGTGGGAGCGTAGAAATTCGGGCCGAAGCCGGGGAGCGGTGCGCCTCCGGTGAGCACTCGTGCGCCATGCCTGTGCGCATCTTCGATCTGTGCGTCGACGATCCGCAATTGCCGCTCGTGGATGAGCGGTCCCACGTCAGTATGCGGATCGATACCGCGGCCCACCCGCAGCAGTTTGGTTTTTCGCACGCAAGCCTCGAGGAACGCGTCATACAAGCTGCGATGCACGTAGCAGCGCTCGACCGAAAGACAGGCTTGTCCACAATTCACGAACGCGCCCCAAACTGCGCCGCTGGATGCGATGTCTACATCGGCGTCATCGAGTACCAGCATGGGATCTTTTCCGCCAAGCTCGAGAACGACTGGAAGCAAACGCGCCGCGGCAGCCTGAGCGATTCGCTTTCCCGTAACCACGCTTCCGGTGAAGACCAACTTGTCGATCTCTGCATTCAGTAGCGCCGCGCCCGCGGATCCGTCACCAACAACGACCTGAAAAACTTCTTTTGGTACACCGGCTTTATGCAGCAAGGACGCCAGCTCGAGCGCGGTCAGAGAGGTAAGTTCGGATGGCTTCAGCACGACCGCATTGCCGGTTACGAGTGCGGACAGCGATTCTGTTGCAGGAATCGAGAAGGGATAATTCCACGGCGAGATAATCCCGATCACACCATGCGGTTCACGCAGGATGCGTCCCACCCTGGTCTTCATGGCCATGTTGCCGTGGTGAACCGGTTGTTCGCGCAAGAAGTCGAAGGCGTTTTCGATGCAGAAACGCGTGGCATCCAACACGACAAGAACTTCTGTGAGCAGCGATTCGACCAGCGGCTTGCCCGCCTCGTGGGTAATCAGCGAGGCAACTTCCGATTTCTTCGCGTGAAGCAGACGCTGAAATTCGCGGAGGATTGTAACCCGTTGGCGTACTCCGAATTCGTTCCACGCCGGTTGGACGGCTCGAGCACGCGCTACGGCAGTGTGAACGTCGGTATCGGTTGCGGAGTGGAACTCCCGTAGCGTTTCGCCAGTCGCGGGATTCACCGAAAATATTCTGCGCGCCGCGATTCGGAGATCTGTAGCCATGTTTCTATTGAAAGTCTACGCGGGTAAGGGCGCGCGCGCCACAGAAGTGTCTAGTACTCGACAGACACCAGATATAATCCGCTGGCCGGCGCTGTCGCTCCTGCGGCTGAACGGTTTCGTGCCGCTAGAATCTCGGTTAAGTCCTCCGGTTGCAGTGTGCTTTTACCGACCAGCACGAACGTTCCCACCAGGTTTCGCACCATGTGGTGCAGGAACCCGCTGCCCTGGACGGTGTAGACCAATTCGTCATCGCCGCGCTCCCATGTCGAGGTGAAGATCTGCCGCACATTGGAAATAGTTTCATCCTCGCGACCGCGTTCCGAATCTACTGCAGCGAAGGAAGTAAAATCGTGCTCGCCAACGACCAGGCCAGCGGCGCGCCGCATGGCCTCTTCGTCGACGGGATAAGGATAGTGCCACACATACCGCGCCAGAAAGGGAGGGCAGATAGCTTCTCGATACATGCGGTAGCGGTAGGTCTTCGCCTGGGCAGACTTACGGGCGTGAAATTCAGGGGGCGCCTCCGTGGCCTCCAGCACGCGAATGGAGGACGGCAAAATATCGTTTAAGGCCTTGACTAGATTCTCCGCTGGAATGGGAGATTTAGTGGTGAATGTGGCCACTTGGGCGAGAGCGTGGACGCCAGCATCAGTGCGTCCGGAGCCTTGCGGCAAGACCTTTTCGCCGGTCACTCGTCCAATAGCCGAGGCTAGTGTGCCCTGGATGGTTGCGGCATCGGGCTGCACTTGCCATCCGGAAAACTCTGAGCCGTCATACGCCAGAACGAGTTTGAGATTACGCATGACGATTGCCCGGAGTTTCTCCTCAATCACATTGAAAGCGTTGCAAGTCTTTGCAAATTTGATGCAGTCTCACGGTCCGCGACCAAGTCAGGAGCGCTGCGTCAGCTATACTATTGCATTCCACGTAGCCGGTTACGACGAAACGCCGCGCCTTGCCTGGAGAACATAAAAATGAAACCCAGGCGGGTTGATTTGCGTACTAACTCTTGATCTGGAAATGCCTTTGTCGTCATTACAACCAGCTTTTATGCATGGAGATCAGCGAATGTCTTTGCCTGCTTTGAATTCTGCCTGTCGGATGATTGCTGCAGTGGTCCTCACCACCGCGCTGGCCGTTAGCGGCCGGGCGCAAGACTCAACCCAATCGACGCCACCGGCCTCTTCTGCGACGCCTCAGACTCCACAGCCACAGCAGTTCGCGACGGATTACACAAAACCACGTTCGCACTTTCCCAATCCGCTTACCCCGTATGAGCCGCGACATGTGCCGCCGCCTGGCCTGACCAATACGCCGCGGATCGAGCAATTGATGCACAACGGCAAAATTATGCTCTCGATTGACGATGCGGTCGCCCTCGCGCTGGAAAACAATCTGGACATCGCAATCGCGCGCTATACCCTGAATATCGCCGACACGGACGTTCTGCGCGCGAAGTCCGGGGCCAACATTCTTGGTGTACCTTTTGGCGTCGTACAGAACACACCAGGCGGAGGCGTGGGCGGCCTGGGTGGAACGGTTGGTTCTGGGATTGGCGGCACCAGCGTTGCGGCGGGCGGCATCGGCGCAGGGACGAATGGATTGGTCAGTTCGACCTTAGGCATAGGAAGTCCTATCACGAGCTTCGATCCGATTATCACTGGTGGAGTGCAGTGGGATCACAACAATACGCTAGCCAGCAGCGTGTTCACCGGGGTTCCGGTCTTAGCCCAAAATACGCAGACCTACAATTTTGCTTACAACCAAGGGCTGCAAACCGGCACAAATCTCTCAGTTGGATTCAACAACAACCGCATCACTACGAATGGTCCATTTACCAATTTCAGCCCGCTCATTAATAGCGGTTTCCAATTCAGGATGACGCAACACCTGTTACAAGGGTTGGGTTTCGTACCCAATACTCGCTTTATCCGCATCGCCAAGAACAACCGCGAGATCTCCGATGTCGCCTTCCGGCTACAGACCATCACCACGGTTGACCAGATAGAAAATATGTACTGGGATCTGGTGTTCGCTTACGAGAACGTAAAAGTACAGCAGGAATCTCTGGCTTTCGCGCAGAAGACACTGTCGGACACGCAAAAGCAGGTGCAGATCGGCAGCATGGCTCCGCTCGAGGTGGTTCGCGCTCAAAGCACGGTAGCGACCGATCAGCAGAATCTGATCACCGCGCAAAACAACTTGCAACTGCAGCAATTGCTCATGAAGAATGCCCTTAGCCGGAACTTGCACGATCCCACCCTCGCGGATGCGGAGGTCATTCCCACGTCGACTATGCAACTGCCGGAGCAGGAACCGGTGATTCCTACAGAAGACCTAGTCAACGATGCCTTGGGGCATCGGGCTGAATTGGCTGAGTCGCGTATCGATCTGACGAATCGCGAGATTAACAACAAGGCGGTCCGCAATGCGCAACTGCCGACTCTGGACTTATTTGCCTACTACGGCGGTTCAGGATTGGGAGGCGCACAAAATCCGACCAATCTGTGCGTCAATCAGCCCGCGTCTGTTCGGTCGTTGGGTTTTTGCTCGGGCCCAGATCCTGACTTCGGCGGCAGGACATTGATCCCGCCTTCGGCCACGGCGAGTTACGGCAGCGCGCTTAACGAACTGGTGAATTCCAGCGCGCCAGACAAAGGCCTAGGAGTGACTTTGAATATTCCTCTTCGCAATCGTGATGCTCAAGCCAATCAGGTCCGCGCGGAGTTGGAATACCGGCAGGCGCAGATGCGCCTGCAGCAGATTGAGAACCAGATTCGCATCGAGGTCCGCAATGCTCAGTTCACATTGCAGCAGAACCGCGCCGCTGTTGTGGCGGCTCAGGCTGCAGCGGAACTGGGCCGTCAGTCGCTGGACATGGAACAGAAGAAATTGAACCTCGGGGCTTCCACCAGTACGCTGGTTTTGCAGAACCAAACGGTTTTCGCGACCAACGAATCCAATCTGGTTTCGGCGATGGCGGCCTATGAGAGATCGCGTATAGAGCTGGATCGGGCCACCGGCCTCTTATTGGACCATGTGGGAATCATTATGGCGGACGCGGAGCGCGGTCAAGTCACACACATGCCGAATGTGCCTTATGTCGCTCCGCGCAAAGATGCGAAGTCCGTGATGGAGGCTCCTCAGCAGCAGCCGTAAATCCGCGACACGGGTGTGGGCAGTCCTCTAGGAGGCAGACTTACGTAGGCCCGGACGCCCTCGTCCGGGTGGGCGAGCAAAGCTCGCCGGGAATTGTCGCGACAGTGCGGAGCTTTGCGCCGCTGGGCGGAAGGGCGTCCGCCCCTACCCGTTCTAAGTTAGTTGAAAGACTCCGCCCCGAATGGAACCACACAGTCGCAGCCGTCAGTATCATCGGCAGCTGTCTCGATGTGCTCGGGAGCCTTTACCTTGCCGATAATCTGCTAGGCGGCCGCCATGGTCGTTGGAATCGGGCTGATTGTTTACAGGTTCGCCCTTCAATCCATTCAATATTGGCTGGCTCTCTTTGATCTGCGCGTGACCTAAGACGGATCGCACCTTTATAAATCTTTACATTGATCACCGCACAATTCGGTGCGGTGGACGCTACTCTAGTGTGTCCAAGAGTATTCGGCCGCATCCAATCTCGTTATTGTGAAGCGCTGCAATATTTAGCCGTAGGTCTCTACAAAGGAGATAAAGAAATGGTTTTGCCTCGTATTAGTTTTGCAAACTGGCGGATTGCGAGCATCGCGCTAGCAGGAGTACTGTCGCTCACCGCGTGGGCTCAAGACGCGCAGCCAGCGGCCCAATCGGGACCACCTCCCTCGGGGTTACCACAGACACCTCAGCCCATGCCGGCGCCCGCGACGCAATCGCAGCACTACGCCCCGGTGGATTATTCGAAACCACGTTCGCAATTCCCGAACGTCGTCGCACCTTACAAGCCGGCACACGTGCCACCGCCGAACCTGACCAACACTGACCGCATTCAACAGTTGATGCATGACGGCAAAATCATGCTTTCGATGGATGATGCGGTTGCGCTGGCTCTAGAGAACAACCTTGATCTCGTGTTGGCGCGTTACAACCTCAACATCGCGGACACGGACATTCTGCGCGCCAACGCGGGCGCAAACATTCTCGGAGTGAACACCGGGATCGTGCAAAACACCCCCGGTGGAGGCGTGGGCGGCCTGAGCGGGAATGTCGGCTCCGGAACTGGTGGCACGAGCGTAGCTGCGGGCGGCATAGGTACAGGCACGAACGGTTTGGTCAGTTCCACATTGGGCATTGGTTCGCCGATCACCAGCTTCGATCCAACCCTCAGCGGCACACTTCAGATGGATCGGAACTTTATCGAATCGACTAGCATATTCACGGTGGTGCCCAATGGCGTCGGGAATATAAATACGGGAACCGCCAGTTTTTCTTACTTACAAGGTTTACACTCGGGAACAAACCTCCAGGTAGGATTCAACAATACCCACACCACGACCAACAATGTGACCAGCACGTACACGCCATCCCTTAGCTCCAATTTTCAGTTCCGGGTTACGCAGAACTTGCTGCAAGGCTTTGGCTTTTTACCCAACACGCGCTTCATTCGAATCGCGAAGAATAACCGCGAGATTTCTGACGTAGCTTTCCGCCTGCAAATCATCACCACTGTGGACCAGATAGAAAATCTGTATTGGGATCTCGTTTATGCTTACGAAAACGTTCGCGTCCAGCAGGAAGCCCTTGCTTTTGCTCAGAGGACACTCGCCGACAACAAGAAGCAAGTGCAGTTCGGAACCTTGCCGCCTATCCAAATCGTGAGTGCACAGAGCACGGTCTCTACCGATCAACAGGCTTTAATCCTGGCTCAAACCAATCTCGAGCTGCAGCAATTGCTCATGAAGAATGCCCTCAGCCGTACGCTTGAAGATCCGATGCTTGCGGGTGCCGACGTGGTTCCCACCTCTACCATGCAATTGCCCGAGCAGGAGCCGATTGTGCCGGTGCAGGATCTCATCAGCGACGCTCTCGGTCATCGCGCTGAATTGGCCGAGTCGCGGATTGACCTGAGCAGTCGCGAGCTCAACAACAAAGCGGTTCGCAATGCCATGTTGCCGACGCTCGATCTGTATGCGTATTACGGAGGCTCAGGCATCGGCGGAGATGTGAACCCTGTGTTGTTGCCTCCGAGCTTGGGTGGCAATTGTACGACTGGCACGAATGGTGCGAGCCGCTTTGGTTGCTTCAACCCCACTGCGGCGGCTCCCCCATTCCGCAGTGGTGGGCCGGTCGGCTATGGCGGCACGCTGAATCAGCTTGTCACTAGCGCCGCACCCGATAAGGGAGTTGGGGTAACGCTTACGATTCCGATTCGAAATCGCGAGGGCCAGGCGAATCAGGTTCGCGCCGAACTGGAATATCGGCAGGCGCAGGTGCGTTTGCAGCAACTCCAGAACCAAGTACGCATTGAAGTGCGCAACGCACAGTTCTCTCTGCAGCAGAATCGCGCCAGCGTGCAAGCCGCCCAGGCCGCGGTTGAATTCGCTCGCCAGACATTGGAGTCTGAGCAGCAAAAACTGGCAGTCGGAGTTTCCAATCCGACGGCGGTCCTGCAAGACCAGTCGAGTCTGACTACGGCTGAAACCAATCTGGTGTCCGCAAAGGCTGCCTACGAGAAGGCGCGCGTGGAGTTGGATCGCGCTACCGGCCTGCTGCTCGACCATTCTGGAATCGTCATGGCCGATGCTGAGCGAGGCGAGGTCACGCACATGCCCAACGTTCCATACGTGGCTCCTCGAGTGGATGTGCAGCCCGGCGCGCCTTCGCAACCACAGCCACCGGGTTATTGACGCACTGTTTTCAGGTTCGGCCCTGCTCGTCGGGGATTCAAGCAGCAGGGCCGAGGTTTCTACTTTTAGTATTCCTAAGCTCCGATGTATTCTTCCACGCGTGACGCTGTCTGTGGTTTTGATCACGCAGGATGAAGAAAGCAATCTCCCTCGCACGCTGGAGAGCGTGATGCCGTTGGTCCGCGACGGCAAAGGCGAAATCATTGTGGTGGACTCAGGATCGACCGATCGCACGGTCGAGATCGCGCAGGCCCATGGCGCGAAGGTTTTTGTTGAGCCATGGAAAGGCTTTGCAGCGCAGAAAAACTCGGCGATGGATAAAGCGTCAATGGATTGGGTGCTGCAACTGGATGCGGACGAGGCGCTGGAACCGCAGCTAGCCGCCGAAATCGAGGCAGCGCTAAAAAGTAGCTCAGCGATAAACGGCTTTTGGGTTCCGCGCAAGAATTTTTTCCTCGGTCGCTGGATCAAGCATGGCGGTTTCTACCCCGACCCCAAGCTCCGTCTGGTGCGGCGTGGCCGTGGACGATTTGAAGAATACGGAGCGCATCCTACTATCAAGGTGGATGGTCCAACTGGCAGGCTCTCCCACGCGCTACTGCACGATGCCTACCCGACACTGCGGGGCTACATCGATCACATGAACAGTTATTCCTCGATGGGGGCAGAGGTTGCGATGGCCAAAGGTCATGGCGCTTTCAGTTTTGCTGATATCGTAATCCGCCCTCTGCTGACTTTCATCTACAACTATTTTTTCCGCCTCGGCTTTCTGGACGGACGCGAGGGCCTGCTCCTTCACCTCTATCACTCGGTGTACGTCTCCTGGAAATATGCTAAAGCATGGGAACTGTCGCCAGGCCGATCGAGTAAGCGCTAACAGATCGTCCCCATGCACGTCCGATCAGAGGAGAGACTCATGGACCGTCGGCGATCTGTTCCTATACTCCTTGCGCTTGTTCTCGTCATCTGTTATCCACCTACTTCGATTGCGAATGCAGAGGAAAAATCCGGCCGCATCCAGCTTCAATTGAATACCGATGAGGCGGATCGGGTGCTCGCAATTATCGCCAACAAGGCAGCCGGACAGCCTATCCCCGAATCAGACTGGAACGCTCTTTTCGCCACCGAACCTTACGTTCGGCTGAAGAAGCGCGAGGCTAGCATGAAGCGCGACTTCACCGACGAAGATTTCAAGAAGTTTGTACTGTCTCCCGAACTGGCCGCCAAAGCGGACGCGCTTCACCGTACCCTGCTGGATTGGAAGAAAGCCGATCTTAAGGCATCCGCGGACCGCGTCCTGACCTACTTGCCCGCCCAGGCAACAATTCATGCCAAAGTGTTTCCCGTCATCAAGCCGAAGACCAACAGCTTCGTATTCGACACCCAGACCGATCCCGCGATCTTCCTGTACCTGGATCCGCAGGAGTCCGCCGCGAAATTCGAAAATACGGTCGCGCATGAACTGCACCATATTGGCTTCTCCAGCGTGGATTCTCTGGCCAAGCCAAAGCTGAAAGATCTGCCCCCGGATACCAGATCCGCTGTGGAATGGATGTACGCTTTCGGCGAGGGATTCGCCATGTTGGCAGCGGCAGGCGGCCCAGATATTCACCCTCATGCAGTGAGTTCGTCTGAGGAGCGCACCCGCTGGGATCACGACATGGCCAACTTTAACCAGGACTTGGCGACTCTACAGAATTTCTTCCTGGACACTATCAACGGGAAATTCAAGACAGACGATGAAGTTCGTGACAAAGCCTCGGAGTTTTACGGTGTTCAGGGTCCGTGGTACACGGTGGGATACAAAATGGCAGTGATCGTAGAGCAGCGGTACGGCCGCTCTACGTTGATTGATTGCATGATCGACGCTCGCGAATTCCTGACCCGCTATAACTCCGCCGCTACAGAACTGAACCATTCCCAGAAAGACCAACTGGCGCTATGGTCGCCCGAGTTGATCGCGAAGATTAGTCCTGGGCGGTGAGTTCAGGCGGGCCACGCATTGCGCAAGCTCGCTTGCCGCCGCATTGCTGCCTCCTCTATCATCACATCTAGACGGGGTGTTCATGGCTGACAAGAAACCTTCCAAGCCGCAAGTGGCGGAGAGTCCGATCGCAGACGTGTTCGAGGGACGTCATCCCTCCGAGACAGAAAAACAGTGGGCAGAAAAAACGCTGACGCCGACCTTGGAGAAAGCTCCTGAACGTCCGATTGGCGCTCCCACCGGCACCAACCTCGACGAGAACGGGCATGCCCGCTTCAGCACAATTTCGGGCGTTCCCATCCGCCGCCTCTACACCCACGCTGATTTGCCCGAAGATTGGAACTACGATCAATATCTTGGTTATCCCGGCCAACCGCCCTACACGCGTGGCATTCACGCCACCGGATATCGCGGCAAGCTTTTTACCATGCGGCAGTTCTCCGGTTTTGCTTCACCGGAGGAAACTAACCAGCGCTACAAATATCTGCTTGAGCACGGTGGCGGCGGGCTCTCGGTTGCTTTCGACCTGCCCACGCTCATGGGCTACGACTCCGACCATCCCGCCAGTGAAGGCGAAGTCGGCAAATGCGGCGTGGCCATTGATTCGCTCGAGGATATGGAGATTCTCTTCAGCGGGATTAATCTCGAGAACACGACGGTCTCGATGACGATTAACTCCCCCGCCTCGGTCTTGTGGGCCATGTACCTCGTGGTTGCAGAACAGCAGGGTGCGGATTGGAAGAAGATTTCCGGAACGATTCAGAACGACATTCTTAAGGAGTACATCGCGCAGAAGGAATATATCTACCCGCCGTCTCCGTCCATGCGCCTTGTCGTCGATACGTTCGAGTTTGGATCGAAGTTCACCCCGCGCTTCAACACCATTTCCATCAGCGGATACCACATTCGCGAGGCCGGCTCGACCGCGCTGCAGGAGTTGGCGTTCACTCTCTACGACGGCGTGGAATATGTCGAATGGGCGTTGCGTCGCGGGTTGGACGTGGACGAATTCGGGCCGCGGCTCAGTTTTTTCTTCAACGCGCATAATGATTTCTTCGAAGAGATCGCGAAATACCGCGCTGCGCGCAAGATCTGGTACCAGGTGATGAAGGACAGGTTCAAAGCCAAGAACCAGCGCACCTGGCTGCTCCGGTTTCATACCCAGACCGCGGGGGTTTCATTAACCGCGCAACAACCGATGAACAACATCGCGCGCGCCGCCATTCAGGCGATGGCCGCAGTGCTCGGCGGAACCCAGTCGTTGCATGTCGACGGTTATGACGAGGCCCTCGCTTTGCCCACGGAAGAAGCTGCCAGGATCGCATTGCGAACCCAGCAAATCATTGGCTATGAGTCTGGAGTTGTACAAACGGTTGATCCGCTGGGTGGGTCTTACTTCCTTGAAAACCTGACCCTCGAAATGGAAAAAGGCGCGTTCGACTATTTTGGCAAACTGGATGCGATGGGCGGCATGGTCAAAGCCATCGAGCGCGGATATCCGCAAAGAGAAGTTGCGGAAGCGTCCTATCAATTTCAGCGGGCGGCGGAGGCGAAGGAAAAGATCATTGTGGGTGCCAACGAGTTCGTCATCGACGAAGAGTCGCCACATATTCTGTACATCGACGAGAGCGTAGCCGTCCACCAGAGCGCGAAGCTGAAAGCTCTACGGGCACGGCGATCAACTGAGGAAGTCCGGCGGCGTCTGGAAGCGCTAAAGAAGGCCGCTGCCGCGGAACCGGGGGTTGGATTAGGCGGAAATATTTCATCGGCCAACACCATGCCCTACATTGTGGACGCAGTGCGCGCCTATGCGACGGTCGGCGAGATTTGCGACGCGCTGCGCGAAGCCTACGGAACCTATACCGAGGCGAGCATAACCTAGCGAAGTGCCCCTTTTTGTCTGAGCAAAGCGAAGAATCTATGTATTTTTATTCGCAGCGCCTAACCCCTTGCGCTGGGTAGAACCACAGACGCGGATCCATGTCACGTATTTTCGGGCTACTACACTAGAACCACTCTCATAAACATCTTGGCGGGCTGGAAATGGTCCATTCTGGAAGGCACCTGTGGGACTCCACATGTACGATGGCACGACGTTAGCAGTTGATCGACTATTCTAGCCGGTTGTGCAGAAGCACGACGACGCCTGTATCGCTGTGAGGATTGTGATGAAGCCTTTGCTTCTTGCTCTCTGTGTTGTGTTTGCGTTCAGTGATGTGAGCGCGCAGCAGACTGCGTGGCAGCCATTGCAGGGACATACGCAAGTGCCGATATGGCCGGGAGCTGTGCCTGATCTGCAACCTGTCGCCGGGCCGGAGGTCGCTAAGACGACGGGGAAGGAATTCCTGGTTGCCGGCAAGCCGGCAGTGGGCGTGAGCAACGTGTCGCGGCCGACGATGACGGTCTATTCGCCACAAGGAAAAAGTACGGGCGCAGCGGTCGTCGTCTTCCCTGGTGGGGGCTATAAGGAGCTGGCCATCGATCTTGAAGGCACCGAGGTCTGTGATTGGCTGACGCCCAAGGGCATTACGTGTGTGCTGTTGAAGTACCGCGTGCCGGGTGAGCCGGGGTATCCGAAGCCCGCGCCGTATCCGAAATCAGGGCCTTATCCGGAATCACCGATGGCGTTGGAAGATGCGCAGAGGACGATGGGGCTGGTGCGCTTGCACGCGGCCGAGTGGCACGTTGACCCGCACAAGGTTGGTGTGCTTGGGTTTTCAGCAGGCGGTCATCTGGTGGCAACGATGAGCACGCATTTTGCCAAGCGTTTGTATCCGGCTGTCGATGCCGCCGACAAAGAGAGCTGCCGTCCCGATTTTGCAGTGGCTGTTTATCCCGGCCATCTGTCGCTGTCCGCGGCGAAGTGGGATGCAAAGCAAGGCACCAAAAAGTTTGTGATTCATTATCCGCCGACTGCCGATAAAGATTTGGGGTTGAATCCTGACATTCCTGTCACCCATCAGACTCCGCCTACGTTTTTGCTGCAGGCCGAGGACGACCACGTGGACAATGTAAACGACTCGCTGGCTTACTACATTGCGCTGAAGAACGCCGGGGTTCCGGTGGAGATGCACCTGTACGCTCAGGGTGGGCATGCATTTGGGCTGCGGCGTACGAAGCTGCCGATAACGGGATGGCCCCAGTTGGTGGAGACATGGCTAGGGACGATCGGGATGCTGTGAAGCTAGTTGGCATTCTCTTTAGGAATAGATTATGGCACCTCGTGCCATCCCGAAGGGCCCGTGCCTTTACCAGCGGGCCTTCGGGACCACGCGCGAAGCGTTTTCGGACTAACCCGAGTCTTCCGAAGGCCCCATATTCGTTTTTTGTTCGCTAGCGGCTTTAGGCTGTGATAAAAAAGATGTTCATATGCGGAAAGCCATCAATCACCTGA
Organism: Terriglobales bacterium; assembly: GCA_035567135.1. Lineage (GTDB taxonomy): Bacteria > Acidobacteriota > Terriglobia > Terriglobales > Acidobacteriaceae > JABDBE01. Next base: position 82,639 of record DATMQI010000172.1, on the reverse strand, counting down.
AAAAATCTGATCCCGTACTGCGTGCCATCATCGAATGCGTCGGGCCCTGCCGCATGGAATTCGGCGAACCGGTGTTCCATAGCCTGGCCGAGGCCATCGTTTACCAGCAGTTGAATGGGAAGGCTGCGGTAACGATCTTCAATCGATTTACCGCGCTTGCGGGTGACCCCGTGACTCCGGAAGGGATCGCCAAACTCACGGATGAGCAGATGCGGTCGGTCGGGCTCTCCAAACAGAAGTCTTCGTATCTGCGCGACATGGCGGAGCGCGCCATTCGTTGCGAACTTGATTTCACTCGCCTGGCCGAGATGACCGACGAAGAGGTCATCAAACATCTGACGCAAGTCAAAGGCGTCGGCGTTTGGACTGCGCATATGTTTCTGATGTTTACCTTGAAGCGGCCAAACGTGTTGCCGACCGGCGATTTCGGCGTGCAAATGGCGATTAAGAAACACTACAACAAACGCAAACTGCCTAAGCCTCTGCAGATGGAGAAGATCGCCAAATGCTGGGAGCCGTATCGCAGCATTGCCTGCTGGTATTTGTGGCGAAGTTTGGATGTGAAGACGGTGTAGCGGAAGAACCAATAACCACAAAGGACACAAAGGTTCACAAAGGAAAGTGGCGAGTATCGGATTGGTTGATTCCTCTGCTGCTGATGTATGCTGGTTAGTCTGGAATCCGTGAACATCGGCTTAATCAGTGGCCAAGAATTTTGCGAATGCCTGCTGAGCAGAAAATCCGTGTACTGGTTGCGAAGCCTGGTCTTGACGGGCACGATCGCGGCGCCAAAGTGATCGCGCGCGCGCTCCGTGATGCGGGCATGGAAGTCATCTATACCGGCCTGCGTCAGACGCCAGAGATGATCGTGAGCGCTGCTGTGCAGGAAGACGTCAACGTGATCGGACTCTCGATTCTCTCGGGCGCGCACAATGCCATCGTTCCCCGAGTGATGGATCTACTGAAGCAAAACAAGATGGACGATGTGATCGTGGTCGTCGGCGGCATCATTCCTGATCAGGACGTCGACCATCTAAAACAGATCGGGGTGGCTGCGATTTTTCAGCCGGGCACCGCCATGGACGCCATCGTTCAGTTCATTCGCGCCAACATCAAGCCGCGTTCAGTGCCTACGGCTGGCTAACCTACCTGGCGAAGAGGATTACGTCTTTACTCGCACCTGGACATGAGTTCCGTCGGTCAATTTGCCATCCAGTAGTTCGATCTTCCCATCGCGAACGATTCCGTTGAGTTCTCGGCGCGCTTCAGGAATGTTGCCGGGAACGGACGTGGCGGGCGATGGCGCCCGCGCCCCGCGGCCCATGCCTTTGTCCATTGCGGCATTTGCCAATCGGTCGGCTTCTTCGTTGTGTCCGCGCAGGACGTGGCCTATCGAAAACCAGTCGAGCTGCGCAATCAATTCTTTGGCGCGCGCGTGGAGGTCTTTTAGTGCGGCATTGTTCACCTTGTAGATGCCTTTGATTTGCCGTACCAACAGTTCGGAGTCGCTAATCACTTTGAGCGCCTTGTGGCCGTTAGCAACGGCATATTCGAGTGCGCCGATCAAGCCCTGATATTCTGCGAAATTGTTGGTCTGATGGCCAAGGTATTCACTGAGGGAGGCAACTTTTCTGCCGGCTTCATCTTGAATTACTGCGCCGAAACCCGACGGCCCGGGATTTCCGCGTGCTCCGCCGTCGATGAAGGCGACCAGGTAATGCTCTGGAGGATTTTCACGCGCGGTGAAAAGCTCCTTGGTAGTGCGGGATGAGGAGTACGTGGGCATAGCGAAAGTTTACACTCCGAGCGCTTGGATCTGCCGCGCTGCGCTTGGCAGGACGGGCGAGACGCCCCGTCCTCCATTATTCATTTTAAATAGTGATCGAACCATCCGGTCAGACGGTCGATTACATCTCGGCGATGTTCGGCTTGTAAGAATTCGTGTCCTTCTCCCGGATAAATTACCAGCTGAGTCTGCACCCCCAAAGTTTTGAGCGCCCACCAAAATTCGCGGGATTGTGGCATTGGGCATTCGCCATCGTACTGGCCGACCAGGACCAGAGTAGGCGTCTTCACATTCTTGATGAAGGTGATGGGTGAACTCTTGGCATAAACCGCGGGGTCGTCATATACCGTCGCGCCAAAATAGGGAGGCATCCATTCATCGATATCGTTTTGTCCATAATAGCTCTGGTAGTTCACTAACCCGGCTCCGGCCACCGCGGCACGAAAACGATTGGTCTGGGTCACCGCCCACATAGTTATGTAGCCGCCATAGCTCCATCCGGTAATTCCGATGCGATTGTTATCCACCGGCAGCGTCTTCACGACCTCGTCCACGCCCTTCAAAATATCCTGGAAATCTCCATAGCCGAAATCCTTGACGTTGGCCGCTGTGAATTTTTCTCCTTGCCCGAAGCTGCCGCGAGGGTTCGGATAGAGCACGAAATATCCGTGCGCCGAGAGATCGTAGGTATTGAAGAAGGCCTCGGGCCATCCGATATGAGCCTCCCCGGCAGGGCCGCCGTGGACCACCACGACCATTGGGTAGCGCTTGTTCGGATCGTACTGCGTGGGATACATGAGCCACCCTTGAATCTTCATGTCGCCATTCGACCACTGAAGACTTTTCAGTTCACCCCACGCCGGACGAATGCCATCATTGATGCGAGTGACTTGCTTCCACTCGCCGGTTGGGCCAGCCCATATTTCCGGTGGGTGCTCCGATGACTGCCGAATGACCGCAGAAGTCTGGCGATCCGCCGTCAGCGAGAGGGTAGGTTCGCCCTCAGCTTGCGTAGAGATAGCCTCCGGGCCTTTCCACAACGAAGAGACTTTTCCGTTCGCGAGGTCAATCCTCGATACTCCCGCCTGACCATCGATGTTTTCGGTGAACAGAATCCTGCCCGGCGATTCCCAGTATAGCCAGGAGGGTGATGCAGCAATTCCAGGAGTGACATCGCGCGAATCTCCTCCGCTCGCAGACACAGTAAAAATGTCGCCGCCGATCGAGCCCTCATCGCTCATCAGCCCGCCGATGAATGCGATGGTCTTTCCGTCAGGAGACCAGCGTGGAACCGCGATCTGCAACGAAGGTTTGTAAACCGGCTTGAGTGCCCCGCTTTCGACGCCCAGGGTGTAGATCTGAGCCACGTACCAATTGGAATCTCCGGCGCCGTGCGCTGCAATTGCGGCGAAAGTCTTGCCATCCGGCGACCAGTCGTACTGGTAGACATACATGTCCGGCGGCGAAAGCTGGCGAACTTTACCCGACGCGAGATCTACCAGCGTGAGCCGCTGTTCGTAGACTTTCTGATCGATGACTCCGGTCTCGGGTACCATGGGCATCAACGGACCGGCAGCCCGGGGAGCGTTTTCAGTGAACAGGAATGCCAGCGTCTTTTCATCGGGAGACCACGCCGGGTCAGCCAGGAATCCCTTGAGGCTGGTCAGTTTGCGCGCGCTTCCAGCATCCACGTTCACCACGTAGAAGTTCGATTGTCCGTCGCCGTCAACATCGGAAAGGAAAGCCAAATGTTTGCTGTCGGGCGACCATACAATCGTGTCCTCGCTCGCGATCCGAGTTTCTATCCCTGCGGAAATGCGTTTCGGTTTGGAGGTGGGAGACTTTAAGTCCTGAACATAAATCTCCGAGCCGCCGGTTGGTTCGCCGGCTGCGTTGGCAGAGGATTGCACCCAGGCAACGCGGCTTCCATCCGGCGAAATCGCCACCTGATCAAAGTTTCGAGTGGTGGTGCCGGTGCTTTGCGCCTGCGCGGCAACAACTACGGCGACTGACAGAGCAATCGGAAATGCAAGTCTTGCTAGCTTCCAATGGTTGGTTCTCATTCCAGACTTTCCCCTCGGATAGTGATGCGCAGAATTAAATCTCAACACGAAAACACACGACGATTGATGATAAGACTACTTCATGGGCAGGGGTCAAATGATTACTTCCTTCAGCGGGCGCCGGGGACTGGGCAGCGCAGGGCGAACCGGATAGCCAAGGCGAAACATAAAAGTCGGTTGCCATGTGGCATCATGTGTGAGTTCTGCCAATTGAGCCGAGGCTCGCGGGTCCTGGTTCCGTCGCCTTTCATGATCGATGAACTCCACGGCTTCATTGACCGGTCTAGCTGCGACTCCACGGCTGGTCAGCAAAAGATGCGCTCGCTGCCAGATCCGCCCTGCGCGAAGGCTCTGTTCCTGGTCGTAACGATCGCGCACAGCGATGAGCCCAAAAACCGGCGTGGCTCGCAGCAACTCCGCGTAGGGATCCCCATTTCCACGGGGAGCGAACTTTACCAGTAACCGTTTCGGCGTGAACTTGATAAATGCCGCGGTCAGTGGCGGCAAGCCGAATGCGTCAACGGTGAGGCCGTCGCACTGCTTCTGGACGTCGCTCCAGTCCCATCGGATCCATCCCTGGCTCCCGTTCTCCACATCCGGGTCCGCGTATACCTTATGATTGGCCTTGGCAATTATTTCAACGATCTGGTTTCTCTCCGATTCCGAGTTGAATAAAAACACCTTTACTTCTGCTTCCTCACTAGTCAAACCGCTTAGCGCATCCATCACCTCGGCCGGAACCGGCTTTCCCACATCATACGGAGAGCGATTGGTATGGCGATGAGGAATCGCGTCGTGGAGCTCGCTGGTTTGACGGGCGCCCGGCGAAAGGTCCACCTTGGCCACCAATTCCGGCCGGGGATCGGAAGGGGCCGCCTGAAGTTTTCCCGGGAGCAGCGTGGCTCTAGCGTGATAGCCGTTGGCGGCTGCGGCCAGCATGAGATTCTCCAGCGCGCAGCCCAAACCGATATGCTGTTCTCTCAAGTAAGGATCAAGAGCGCCGGGGTACCGTCCCGTATCCGCAAACAACTCGATTCGCACGTCGGTGACTTTGAACAGCCAGGGCTGGGTGTTGTGTGGACTCGCGGCGAGGATCGCCGCACGAACTAGCGCCAGTGATCCGTAGTTCTCGTTCTGCCAGTCCTTCCATGGCTGGTAGGCTGGACCTTCACCCACGCTAAAAACGCCCTCGTCATAGGCGCGCCACACTCCCGCGCCCGCGACTACAACCAGGACCGCTCCGCTACCTTTGAGGAATGATCGTCGTTGCATCGCTCAACTCCGGAACAGTCATCTTCCTGCCGCCAGGCGCGTGGCTAATCGTGGCGGCAGGTCCGAGGAGAGAATACGGTCCTGCGCGCTCTTCAGATTGTAGGGCACGCGGTAGAAAGAAACGATACGGGTCTCAGAATCAAAGAAAGCGAATCCCGCGCGCCAATCGCCATCACGAGGCTGTCCGACCGAACCGGGATTGACCAGGTAGCGCGAATTTTCCTTGAGCGGGAACTGAGAGCTTTCGCTTTGTCCGACCGTCCGGTAGGCGGGATGACCAGCATCGACGTAATCCCCGTTCATAGTGAAGCTGCCTTGTAAATGGGTGTGTCCGAAAAAAGTGGTTGTGGTCGGAGCTACCATCAGCGGCGCTACTGCATCGCCAACGTTCACAACGTATTCATCTTCATGAATGGGCGATCCGTGTACAAATTGGGTGTCGGGGAGTTCCTCGATTCGAAGCGGACCCTGGGGCAAGGAACGGAGCCATTCCAGATTGTCTTTGGTCAGCTGCGATCGGGTCCATGACGAAGCTAGGGCGGCAATAGGATTGAAATCCTTGATGTCGATCAGGCCACACACCGCTTTGTCGTGATTGCCCCGGACGAAGAACTTCCCAAGTTGCCGCGAGCGCTCAATCACTTCATTGGGGCTGGCGCCGTAGCCAACGATATCTCCCAGGTTGACGACTAGATCGTGCGGAGGAGCCGCCGCCAGGCAGGCCTCAAGAGCTTCGAGATTGCTGTGAATGTCGCTTAACAGGAGTACGCGCACTGATCACCGAGCAAACGGCGATTATAGACTAGACGGGCCGAAGGCACTCGCGTGGGGCGGACACTCCTGTCTGCCGCCTTTGATTTGTCGTTGAGTACTGCATAATCCAAACAAGCGGACAAGAGTGTCTGCTCTACAGGTTCACGAATTGACCACCGGACACCGCGCCCAGTGGCCGGGTGCGACTTCCAGCAACGAAGGCAGACTGCGCCCGCATTCCGCGATGCGAAATTCACAGCGGGGGTCGAACGGGCATCCTGCAGGAACCGCATGCATGGGCGGCACCGTCCCTTCGATAGTCTGGAGCGGACGGGTGCGATCCGTCTTCAGCGTAGGTACCGCGTTGAGAAGTCCACGAGTGTAGGGGTGCGATGGAGCATGGAAAATGTCGCGCTTGGATCCTAACTCCACGAGATTGCCGGCGTACATGACCGCAATGCGGTCGGCGACGTGAGAGACCACCGCGAGGTCGTGCGAAATAAACAGCATGGCCAGGCCAAACTTGGCTCGCAGATCACCGAGCAATTCGAGAATCTGCGCTTGCACCGTGACATCGAGAGCGGTGGTGGGTTCATCGGCAATCAGCAACGCAGGCCGATTGACCACCGCCATCGCAATCATGATGCGCTGGCGCATACCGCCAGAGAGTTGATATGGGTAGTCGCGGGCCCGCAGGGTTGGGTTCGGGATGGCCACGTCCGCCATCACCTCAACGGCTCGATCCCAGGCTGCCTTTTTTGAGACCTGGGCGTGGACAGCGACGGCCTCAGCGATCTGCTCGCCAACCCGCATCACCGGATTCAACGCGGTCATCGGCTCCTGAAAAATCATCGCAACCTGCGATCCGCGCAGGTTTCTCATCTCTTCATCGGAAAGCTGCAGTAAATCGCGGCCTGAGCCATTTCCATTGGCAAACAGCAACTCCCCGGCGACTTGCGCCTGCGTGGGAAGAAGGCGCATCAGCGCCAGGGAAGTAACGGATTTCCCCGAGCCGGATTCGCCAACGAGGCCAAGGACCTCACGGGGTGCGATAGTCAAACTCAGATCACGCACCGCAAACACGGTCTTTGCAGCCGAGCCCTGATTTCCGAATTCGACAGAGAGATGCCGCACATCGAGCAGCGGAGTCACGAGGGTTATCCTAGCAGGGCAGATGTAGCATCGTGAGTTTCAATCCGGCAGCCTGAAGAGACTCTGACAAAACGATATAGACGAGCCCAAGAGTGCAAAATGATGCACATTGACAGGGCCAGAATCTTCGATGTATCGTTCCCCGACTCTTGATCGTTGCTGCCCAGAGATGCCTCCCCATTTTGACGTTGCAACCGAGTCGCCAATATTTCCAGCCCTGAGGATAATCCGAATGAATCGAACTTCGCTGTCGTTCCAAAGCGCTAAGAATGTCTGCCTTCCATCCCTGATGGCGTTTGTGATTTGCCTCGCCATGGCTGCGCCGGTTCAGGCGCAATTTACCCTCGTCAAAATCAGTAGTGACAGCTTCACCGACTCCGACGCCCAGCACAAAACAGAGGTTGAACCGGACACGTATTCCTGGGGCTCAACCATGGTCGCCGCTTTTCAGGTGGCTCGTATTGCCCCAGGCGGCGGCGCCGACCTGGGATTTAGCACTTCCACCGATGGCGGCAAGACATGGACCTTTGGTTCTCTCCCCGGCTGGACAGTGAATTACAAGAATGGCAACGCTAGCGCCGCGAGCGACGCGTCGGTGGTTTATGACGCAAAACACAAGGTCTGGCTAATTCAAGGACTTCTTCTCGGCTCGGGAGTAAACGTTGCCGTCAGCCGCTCCACGGATGGAAAAAGCTGGAGCAGACCCATTATCGTGGATGGTAACGGCGTGGACGACAAGAACTGGATCACCTGCGACAACACTCCGACGAGCAAATTCTATGGCAATTGCTACTCGGAATGGGATCAGGCTTTTAGTACCGGCCTCATCCAAATGAGCACTTCCCACGACGGCGGCTTAACCTGGAGTGCGGGCGTCGGAACCGCAGACCAGTCCGGCGGTTCAGGAGCCGAGCCTCTGGTGCTGCCGAATGGAACGGTTGTGGTCCCGTTCCTGGGAAACAACATGGAGGCATTCACTTCGACCAACGGTGGCAAGAGTTGGAGTTCGACCTTCCAGATCGCCCCGGTCAACGTGTTTGGGAATGGTAATGTGCGCTCCGATTCCCTGCCCTTTCCGTCGACCGGCATTGACAAAGCAGGAAAGCTCTATGTGGTCTGGTCGGATTGCAGTTTCCGCTCCGGCTGCAGCACCAATGACCTCGTCTTAATCACTTCGAAGAATGGGACGAAGTGGACCCACCCCGTTCGCATTCCGATCGATCCGCTCAGCAGCACGGTGGATCACTTTATTCCCGGGCTTGGAGTGGATCGTGCGACTTCCGGCACCACTGCCCATCTAACCGCAACTTACTATTACTATCCTGTAGCGAACTGCAACTCTTCGACCTGCCGCGTACACGTGGGCTTCACCACGTCTACGGATGGAGGCAAAACCTGGACAGCGGGAAAAGACTTGGGAGCAGGCGCTATGCAGATAAGCTGGCTGCCCAACTCACAGAATGGACCGATGCTTGCCGACTACCTCTCATCCTCTTACGTCAACGGCAAAGCATTCGGAGTATTCATGGTGGCGAAAGCGCCCTCCGGCGGCAAGTTCAATCAAGCTGCTTATACTACCAAGCAGCCGCTGGAAGCCGCGGCGGACGAGCCTCGCTTCAGTTCGAGAGGCGAGAAACGTATCCCCGGCGTTCATTCCAACCGGCCGTTCCCACGGAACCAGGGTGAAGAGAGAGAGGCTGGAACTCCTCCTTCCACCAAGTAGCAGCGAGAATGGCTGCACACCGCCGGCACAACATGCCGGCGGTGTTTTGTTTGTATGAGGATGCTTATGGCGAGTCCAATAAGCTTCACATTGACAGTGCTGGAGCAGCGGTGTATCTTCGCCAAGCGTTACTGCTGGCGTGTCTCGTGGCGTCCTCGAATGCCCTCCCCATTCAAACCGCGGCGGCTTTGCAGACAGTAAATTCCAGCGGCACGGCTGTTGGCAACTCTTGATTGCAAGGATCTGCGGACATTGAAAATCTTAACCCACAAGGAAAATCTGATGAATCGAAATGCATTTGCCCTTCTTTCCGTCGTGCTGGCGGTGGCGATTTCGTTGGCACTGGCCACGCCCGCTAATGCGCAATTCACGCTCGTGAAAATCAGTAATGATAAGTTCACCAACTCTGACAGTGTGCACAGAACGGAAGTCGAGCCCGACTTCTTTTCCTGGGGAAATACCATCGTGGGCGCGTTCCACGTCGCGCGTGTACCCGGATCTATCGGATGGGGCAGCGCCGATGTGGGGTGGTCCACTTCGACGGACGGCGGCAAGACATGGACGTACGGCATTCTCCCGGGGCTAACGGAGAAGTACAAGAAAGGGCCATACGGATGGGCAGCCGACCCCTCCGTTGCCTATGACGCCAAACACAAGCAGTGGTTGATTTCGACCCTTCCGCTCAAGGACCAAGAAAATTCAGGCACGATCGGAGACGTGGCCGTAAGCCGTTCCACAGACGGTATCCATTGGGGAAAACCAATCGTCATTGATGGTACCCACTTGGACGACAAGAATTGGACCACGTGCGATAACACGCCCACAAGCCCGTTCTACGGCAACTGCTATACGGAATGGGACCAAGCGTATGGCACCGGCTACGTTTTGATGAGCACATCTCATGACGGCGGTCTCACTTGGAGCCCAGGCAAAGCCTCGGCTGACAATGCTGGTGGCCTCGGCGGTGAGCCTGTGGTTCAACCAAATGGCACAGTGATCGTGCCCTTCTCAGGCGGTGGCATTGACGCATTTCGCTCGACCGACGGCGGCAAGACTTGGAGTTCCACTGTAGTCATTTCAAATGTCGACAACCACGGGGAAGATGGCAACTTTCGAAGCTTCGCTGATCTTCCCTCCGTTGGTGTTGACGCGGCCGGTAAGGTCTACGTGGTGTGGTGGGATTGCCGGTTTCGCAACGGCTGCAGTTCGAACGACATTGTGATGAGCACCTCCACCGATGGCAAGAAATGGAGCGCAGTGAGCCGCATTCCGATCGACCCCATCAAGAGCACTGTCGATCACTTTATTGCCGGAATCGGAGTGGACCCTGCCACATCCGGCAGTACTGCTCACCTTACGGTCGTTTATTACTATTATCCGGTCTCGGCTTGCGGCAATTCCTGCAAGCTCGATGTGGGCTTTGTGACCTCCAAGAATGGTGGCAAGACCTGGACTGCGGGAAAGCAGCTCGCTGGCCCCATGCAGTTGACCTGGCTGCCAGTCTCCGACGCGGGATATATGGTCGCAGACTACATCGGAGTTACCTATACCAACGGAAACCCGCGCGGCATATTTGCGATCGCGCATGCTCCTTCCGGTGGCCTTCTGAACGAGGCCATGTATACCACCAAGGAACCACTGTTGGCTTCGTCCGGTGAGGCTCGGTTCAGCTCCAAGGGCGAGAAACCCGTGCCCGGCGCAAAGTCCGATCACGAGATGAAGTTCTATTATGACGACGAAGGCCGAATGCCGATTCCTCCATCAAGACTGATTCCACCTCCGCAGCAGAAGTAGAGTTTGCGATTGCGAAGCAAACCGCCAGCATCTCAGCGCTGGCGGTTTCCCTTTGCTTGCACTTTTGAGGATCTGTGAACTCCGCTCCCAACAAGGATTCCACTGGATTTTGCACATCCTTAAATTCGAATAATTGCGGCTCAACGATGTGGCTTGCGAACCTTGCGTGTGCGAGAACAACATCTGTACGTGAGTGCTGGGGGAACTGACTGCACCGGCTTGCACCAAATCCGGTCACTGGCTTGTGGAGCGGCTGCACTCGTCTGCATTCAAAGCACATACACTTTCGTGTTTTTCGTTGACTCCCACAATGGGAAGAGTAAAAACATAATCGTTCTTTGACACGTTCTAAGTTTGGCCGGTTGGTGCGGCGTCCGGGACTCAAGCAAAGTCACTCTGCGGCATCGCAAGATGAAAAGTGGAGAGGGTGAGCAAGGGTCTATAGCAAAGCGCTGGTCGAGGCGAACAAGAACAACATGTCAAAGGCAGGATAGAGTCCCGAGGCGTTGAGCAGGTTTATCCGGTTGGCGGTAAGCCCGGAGCCCAAGCAAGGATCGGTAATTGCAGTCCGCAAGGATAGCAACTATGTCAGGTCAGCAAGGGTCTAACGCGAGCTACTGGCCGAGACGAATGAGCTCAACACCACCTCGGGACTCTTAGTGTTTGTCCGGGGTTTGCCCACGAAGTTAGCCCGCACGATGACCACGTGGGGACGGTCGCCTCGCCCGTCAAGGCTGAGCAAGGCTCGGCAGCTGGGCACTCACGACGATGCCTGGAACAACCCAACCTTGAAACTCTTTCCGAATTTTTCGGCCGACGCAATGCACTCCGCTCTTTCAGGGATGGGCCTGCTAATGCGAATGGGATATTCGTCGTAGGTTCGGTCATCGAGCACTCTGCCGCCATTTTTCTTTCTCACTCCACCCCACTGCTTAAAGAAGAACGGGACGTCCTGAACTCGGCACTGGTCACGAATGGCGATGACCCACTCTCGCTTTATCGGGCGCGCTCCTGGACCGCTCTCGCCCCCAACAATCACCCACGCGATGCCCGTCAGGTCAATTTCTCCAAGGTCTTCGAGTAAAGGTTCGATTGACAGAAAGCGAACCTTCGCGGGTGCCTGACGAAGATGATCGATTCTGGGCAATCCGTATTTCCGATCCTCGACACTCACACCCCACCAGATGTTTTCCTTTTCCCCAGCAAACCGCAGTTTGCCGTTAAGCAGGTCTCGCAGTCTTTCCGATCGCTTGGTCAATACCTGATACGTATGCCAGTCAGCGGTCGCCATCACCCGTGAGACGGCTTCGGTGTACGCATCAGGCACTCCTTCCTGAAACAGATCGCTCATCGAGTTGACGAAGACTAGCTTGGGCGAGCGCCAAGCAAAAGGCTCAGTCAGTTTTTCCGGGACCAAACGCAGATCGAATCCTTGTTCGTAGGGATGTCCTTTGACGCCGCGAAATCGCTCCGCGAAAGTCTCGGCGTAGCAGTGCTTGCACCCAGGACTGATTTTCGTGCAGCCGCGCACGGGATTCCATGTGGCGTCTGTCCACTCGATTTTGGAAATTATTGCCAGTCTCCGCCTCCTAGAAACATCTGGTCGGTGCTGTACTTTAACACCTGATCCCAGAAACTGTAGGCTCGAGGGCTTCGCGAGAATAACGCTAGAGTGTAGAGCCGAACGTTCATTTCGGGAATTGTGATCGGTTTCATCTTATAAAACGGCTGCGGTTGATATTCCAGCGTCGCCATGCTGTTGGAAAATTCTTCCGCCAAAAACTGCGGGAACAGGACTCCCTTCAGGAGTCGGCCCTTCCATCTCTCACGCCAGGTGTTCGAACCGAGGAACTCGTCAATCTTCACCGCCTCGTCCTTAACGTAGTTGTCGATGTTCCTATTTGCATCCATGTAGAGAGCGAGCAAGACCAAGAAATCCACGTACTTTTTTGAGAGCTTGCGCAGTGTCTCAAACTTAATTCCAATGTCATAAGGATCAACAAAGCAGAGGGAGAGTACCCGATGGTCGGGCGAATGTGGGGGAATCTCAGCTAAGATGTCGTCAATGCGCTGATTGCAATCACCGAGTACGTACGCGACTTTCGCAAGCGGTGCGGTTTTTTCGACCCGAACCTTGAGAGCGTCAAGGTTCTTGGAGTTCTTTTCGCAGAATATGTATTTGTCGAAGGGGTGCTCTAAAGTGAGAGCCTGAATAGGAGAGCCAGCAATTTTTCTCGATGTTTCTCGAATCTTACTATAACCGGACCCTGCGTACAGTTCGATATAGACCCTTTCGTGCCACTTGTCCTTCATTCCAGTTGAAAATAGCTTAGCGTAAAACGATACAAGGCCGTGCTTCTCCTCAGCCCATTTGCCGACCTCTGAACAAGTTAATCCGTCGTCAGAAACATCCACAGCTATCAACTCCCTCAGTTTCGCTTTGTGTTCGCTATAATGACAGAAAAGTTTTGCTAACTCAATGCCTACTAAGCTACATCATGAAATCCGTTTCGAAGTCCAAACGTAGCGGACAGGGGTGTCCGCCCTACACGAGCTACGTTCAATCTGAATTCTCGGGGCCGGATTTGCAGGCTTCGACATGATCCGGGTGAGTACCTTCGGATTCGCCGGCCTTCAAAGTGAAATCGAGACTGGCGTTGTCGGAACGGATTCCGACCGGGCCTTCGAGATTGGCGGCTTCTCCAATTTCTCCTTCCCAGACCTGGTGGTCATCTACGAACACGCGTAATTCGGTCTCATTCATTTCGGCGTGGAGCGTATGGGTCTCGCCGGGGCGCAAGTGGGGCACGTCGGCAGACTTTCGTGGCTTTATATTCTGGTAGCCGTGATTGCCGCATTCTGCGCTGGTATGCTGCGTGGGATTTCGTTTCACCGAGACTACGAGCTTGGACTCGGGATCGATGCGCCACATTGCGTAGACCAGGTTGCAGGGATCGTGAGCGCGCAACTTCAGGCCAAACTGGCGGCGCTGTTCCCCCGAGCCCAGAGCGGATTCTTTCTTGGTGGGGCCGCGGTAGGTGAAATGCACCTCGACGGATTGCGAAGTGTGCGCGTTCACAAAAGCGCGCATTTTGGGGACGTCTACCGACAGGCGGTCGCCTGCCGCTTTCTCAATCGTGCCCTCGGTCACGCAGAGACTTCCGCGCAGGACGGTGAACCAATTTCCATCAACCGCCTGAGCAAAGGTCGCGCTCAGCATCGCTGAGATGAGTAACGTACGCGTGAGTGAAAAGTTTAGCCTCTTCATGGATTCTAGGCCTCCAGGTGCGGCTCCCCGGTGAATCGGCACTATGCGGCAGCGGACAGGAGTGTCCGCTCTACACAATCTAGAGCGGGATATTCCCATGCTTTTTCGGCGGGTTCTTGTCGCGTTTGGTTTCCAGCATCTCCAGAGCTTGGATTAGTTTCTTGCGGGTTTCGCGGGGTTGGATTACGGCGTCGACGAAACCGCGGTCGGCGGCTACGTAGGGGTTGGCGAAGCGGTCGCGGAATTCTTCGATCTTTTTTTGCCGAACCGCTTCGCGGTTGTCAGCGTTCTCCAGTTCGCGTTTGTAGACGATGTCCACTGCGCCTTCCGGGCCCATGACTGCGATCTCGGCGGTGGGCCAGGCGTAGTTCACATCGGTGCGAATGTGTTTGGAGGCCATGACGCAATACGCGCCGCCGTAGGCTTTGCGGGTTATTACCGTGACCTTTGGCACAGTGGCTTCGGCGAAGGCGAAGAGCAGTTTGGCGCCGTGTTTGATGATGCCTCCGTATTCCTGATTGGTGCCGGGGAGAAATCCGGGGACGTCTTCGAAGGTTACCAGCGGGATGTTGAAGCAATCGCAGAAGCGGACAAAGCGGGCGCCTTTGATCGAGGCGTTGATGTCTAGCGTTCCGGCCAGAAACGCGGGTTGGTTGGCCACGATTCCTACGGGCTTTCCGTTCAGGCGGGTGAATCCTACGACGATATTCTTGGCGTAGTGTTCCTGGACTTCGAAAAAGTAGCCGTCGTCTACTACCGTGTGGATTACGTCTTTGATGTCGTACGGCAAATTCGATTGGTCGGGGACAATCTTATCGAGTGCGGGATCGGCGCGATCGATTGGATCCGTGCAGGGCTTGCGTGGCGGATCATCGACATTGTTCGACGGCATGAAGCTAAGCAGCTCTCGCACCATGGACAAACACTCGGCGTCGTCGTGAGCTTTAAAATGGGCCACCCCTGAGACTTCGTTGTGGGTTTCGGCGCCGCCTAGTTGATCTTTGGTCACTTCCTCATGCGTCACCGTTTTGATTACGTCAGGGCCAGTGATGAACATGTAAGAAGTTTTGTCGACCATCAGAATGAAATCGGTGATGGCTGGCGAGTAAACGGCGCCTCCAGCGCATGGACCCATGATGGCGGAAATCTGGGGAACGACTCCGCTGTAAAGCGTGTTGCGCAGGAAAATGTCGGCGTAGCCGGCCAGCGACATGACCCCTTCCTGAATGCGGGCGCCACCGGAGTCGTTAAGGCCAATCATCGGGGCTCCCATTTTGGCGGCTAGATCCATGACTTTGACAATCTTGGCTGCGTTGGCTTCAGAGAGGGAGCCTCCGAAGACAGTGAAATCCTGGGCGAAGACGAAGACCAGGCGTCCCTCGATGCGGCCGTATCCGGTGATGAAGCCGTCGCCATAGATCTTTTGCTCGGCCATGCCGAAGTCGTTGCAGCGATGCGTGACCAGTTTGTCGGTCTCTTCGAATGTGCCTTCGTCGAGCAGAAACTCGATGCGCTCGCGGGCTGACATTTTCCCTTCTTTGTGTTGTCGTTCACGGCGTTGCTCGCCGCCGCCGTCTTCGGCCAGGTGGTCACGCTTCTTCAGTTCGGCAAGTTTCTGTTCGAGGTTCATGGCGGGAGAATTATAGCGGTTTCAGGGAGATGAGAATTGCGGCGCAGGATGATGCGCACGAAACTGCCGAGCTTCGCTCGGCCGGCCAGCCGAGGGCGGCTGTCCCCACGTGATTCGGGTTGCGATTACTCCATGCTGGAGCCGAGAGGTTGGTATTTATATCTTTTGCCGTCCCAGAAGACCACTGAGGTGGACTGATCGCCTCCAGTTTCTTCGGTGAAGATTCCCATGATCGTTTTGCTTTTCTTTACAGAAAGCTTTTTCACGACCACCTGCTTGAAGGGCAGATTCACGATGATGAACTTCGCTTTAGGCGTGGCGGAGTGCCACGCTTCAGCGCCAGCTCCGTGAATCACCAGTAGCGAGTATCCGCGGCGTTCTGGGTCATCGGAGGCAAATTGCGTCGTGACCTTGGGATTGCCGTAGCCGAAGAAGCTGTTGTAGGGGTCGACGACTACGAAGCTGTTTTCGACCTGATCCATCATTGGATTCGTGCAGCGGGCTGGGATGACAATGTCTTCGGTACCGTCGCTGTCCAGATCAGCGATGAGGGGATCGATTCCGATGAGAGAGCAAGTCGATCCAAATTGCTTTTGCACGAAATCATTGTTGACGATAGGCCTGGTCGGCGAAGGCACCGATGCCGGTTGTGCGGTCGGCGTGAAGCTTAGCCACAGACAAAACGCGATCTGAAGGGGAACGGATTTTGGGAACGACATAAACCTACCTTAGCCCGGTTGCCGGACCTACGGCACAGAAAGAAGAGATTCAGCTAGCACTAAAGTCACATCGAGCAAAGCTCGACAGACCCATTTTGCCGAGCATAGACCCGCCGCCACACGTTCATATCTGTGCCCTGAAGTGCTCCCAGCCTTTGGGACGTAGTTCCGAGCCTGCGCCCTCCTCGTTCAGCAAGATGATGTGCTTATCCCGGGTGATGTGGCCAATTTGCGTAATCGGTACACCCGCGACTTGGGGAGGTACACGCTTGCCAGGGCGAGCGGTGAAAAGTAGTTCATAGTCGTCGCCGCCATGCAGGGCAAATTTCAGGTCAACTTCCCGTGACGGCTTCCCAATGCTGGCGCGTGGGATAGCGGGCCCGTGGATCTCCGCACCCACGCCGCTCTCTTCACAGATGTGGCTCAGGTCGGTCGAGAGGCCGTCGCTGAGGTCGATCATAGCTGAGGCAAGGCCTTTCTCAAGCAGGAACCGGCCCACTTCGATTCGGGCGGTGGGATGGAAGTGGCGGGGAAAATCCGCTGGCCGCAATTTTCGGCCGGAGAATAGCATCTTCAGCGTCGCGGCCGCGCCTCCTAATGCCCCTGTCACATAGAGACGGTCGCCTGCGCGGGCTCCCGAACGGCAGATTGCCTTTCCCTTGGGGACCGATCCGACAACCACAATATCAGCCAGAACTCCGTCGGGAGATTGTGCTGTGTCTCCACCCGCGAGGCTTACATTGAACTTATCCGCCAGTTTGAGCAAGCCTCTTAGGAACTGGTCAACCCATGGCTGGGGCAAGGCTTGCGGCAGGGCAAGAGAGAGGAATACTGCGATAGGATTGCCGCCCATGGCGGCTATGTCGCTAAGACCGCGGGTGAGACAGCGGTGGCCAACGATCTCGGCTGGGTGCCACTCGCGCCGGAAATGAACCCCTTCCAAGCTGAAATCGGTGGTAACCAAGGTTTGGTGACCTGGGGGAATTTGCAGGATCGCGCAATCGTCACCGATGCCAGTTACAATCCCTCGCCTTCGGGCAGCCCGATCCCGAATGCGAGAGATCAACAGTTTTTCGGCGTGAGGCAAAATGCCACCATACCTGGACATTCTAAATATACAAGGACGAACGGTTTGGCTAACCGCTGGGGGCGATTTAATGGTTACCCGGAATGAGGGGCAACTCCTGCGGATCCGTTCCCATCCAAAAACGAGCCTCTGGTTGTCGGCCATCGCTGGGGGGCGATTGGCCCATGCCGAATTCAAAAGGCGGATTGATCTTTAATAATCCGTGGGATAATCCAGGGTTGATCCGTTAGTAACCCGCCGAAGTACCGCTGTCCCTCTGTCTTCCGTAACCGCGGACTGTGTTTTGCGACGTTGACAGGAGGGGCCTACTTTGTTAACGTTGCGAAGCTACTTCCATAAACTCTGGCCGAGCTAAGTGCTGCAACGCGTTAGGATTGCAGACACGGAAGATTCGGGCTGACCCCGGTTCTGGTAGGACTGAGCGGCTTATTCCCAGCATAGGAAGGGTTATAAACGCAGCAGGGTTCAGAGGGTTTATTAGGATCGAAGCAGCGGACCTGCGGCGATTGCTCGATTCGGATTACACGACGAAGGGACAATATTGCGTAAGCGTTTCTACATACTTTTCGTAGCCAGGGGCGACGACGGGCAGCTCCGCAAGATTCCCATCCCGATTCATTACCTGTACGTGTTGATCGTGGGCGCGGCGATAGGGGCCTTGAGCCTCACGGGTATTGCCAGTTCCTACATGCGCATGCTGTTGAAGGTCTCGCACTACAACGAGCTGCGGACCCAGAAAGATGAACTGAAAAACCGCTACTCGCGGTTGGAGCAGGTAGCCCAGGAACGTGACATTCAGGTGGCGTCGCTGGGGTCGCTGGCCAGCGAAGTTTCTTCGCTCTACGGTTTGAAATCGAACCCGACGTTAGAATCGGAATCTTCAGATCACGTTCAGGATGCCCAGGTAAGCTCTTCCCTAGACCGGCTTTACGCTTTGAAAGACACTGCGCTGAGCGGCGCGGCGGCGACTGGGATCTCTCTCGGCCTTACGCGCAATGCCACCACGGCGGACTGGCTGAAGGCCAACTCGGCTCCGAACCTGTGGCCGGTGGAAGGCCCGGTGACGGGATCGTTTGGCGAGCGGACTGATCCGTTCAACGGTGAGGGTGCGTTTCATCGCGGCATTGACATCTCGGCTTCCTACGGACAGCCGGTCGTAGCTCCGGCCGATGGCGTGGTCACGTTCGCCGACTTTATGGGTGGCTACGGACGGGCAATCGCCCTAGATCACGGCCATGGGATCACAACTCGTTACGGGCATCTTGCCAGCTATGCGGTTGTCCCCGGACAGTATGTGCGCCGGGGCGATACGATCGGATATGTCGGGTTGAGCGGCCGCAGCACCGGTCCGCACTTGCACTACGAAGTCCGCATCAATGACACTCCAGTCAATCCTCACAAATTCCTGCGGCTGACCATGGCGCATGCCGGCGGATTTGCGGCGGGAAGCTAGAAGCGGTCGTTGGTCGTTTGCCTCTGGTCGTTAGCCAACCACAAGAAGCGCACACTCCACATTGTAGAAATCCAAGCCGTTTTAACCAACGACTAAGGACCAACTCACTGTCTCAATCCCATCCAACGCTCGGAAACTACAATGGAATTTCCTGGATTATGTGGATCGTAGCGGACGGACGTCGGCAGGCCCAAGCGGCAGGAATGTAGATTGATGAGTTGCCGCAAGTAGGTTACGTCCTGTGAGGCTTCGTAAGACACGCCGGCCACGTCATACTGGAAAATCAGGAAAGTTGAAGGCTTGCGTCCTTCGGGTTGCATCTCCTGAACATCAATGACGGTGCCGTCGGTTATACGCCCCACGCGGTCGAGCCAAGCCCGCCGCTCCTTCTCAACTTCATCAGGCCCCTTAGATTTGCGACGCAGCAGGAGATACGCGGCTAGCAAGGAAGCCGCGCCGCCGAAGATCATGGTATAGAGACGGATTGGAATCATGACTTCTGGAAAGAACCGCGAGGTCGCCGGTCACAATGTCTTAACCAGCATAAGGCCAGATGACAAATCACGGAAGAGGGTTTTGTGATTACGAAGGTGAAGGCTGGGGAAACAGTCGGTTGTTGTGTCGATCGGGATTCTTAGTGCAATCGCAATGCTACGCCCAACAGCCACCACAGCCAATTCGATTCTCCGAGCACGCAAGGTCGCACGGTTCTAGCGTGAGGGCCAGTGCCAAGCTGGGATGCCAACTTCCTTGGACCCCTTGATTCTAGTTTCACCAAATATTTTCTCGAGCAAGATGGAATGACATCCTACTTGTGTCGCCAGTGCTGATATGAGTGGCTTCGCATGCGTTACAACTACAACCTGTGTACGATCAGCCGCTCTAGCGATCAGCCGCGCAAGGGCAGATAACAGGTCCGGATGCAAACTGGTTTCCGGCTCATTCAACACCATGACTGCGGGAGGTCTTGGCGTCAAGAGCGCGGCAATCCAAAGGAGGTATCGTAGCGTGCCGTCGGAGAGTTCCGCTGTGCCGAGCGGTCGCAGTAGGCCAGGTTGGGTGATAGTGAGGGCAAATCGCCCCTCGACGTTCTCAACGGAAAGACGGCTGCCTGGAAAGGCATCTTCCACCGCTGCATCAAGCATGTCGCCGGCCCCAATCTCGCGGATGGTTTCGATTGCCGCCGCAAGGTCGGACCCATCGTTCCCAAGGATAGGAGTCCAAGTTCCAATTTGTGGCGAGCGTACGAGTGAATCCGCGTCCGTTCTGAAATGATCGTAAAAACGCCAATTGCGGATGGACTCTCGTAACATCAGCATTTCTGGGGCGCTTCGCGGATCGGAAACGTGCGTCATCATGCTGTCAAACGCCGACAAGTGATCCGTGACAACGTTCCAACTTTCGTCTCCACCGCGAATGCGAACAAGAGAGCCCTGAAAATCTACCAGCATCGTACTAGGGCGAAGCACGGCGCCATGCCAGATGCATTCACGCTTAATCTGAGGATCGAGACTGAAGGCCGAGGAACCGGGGGTCGGGAGGCCCATGTCTATGAGATAACCATATTCATCGCTAGCAAACCCTAATCGGAGGTTTACAGGTTGCGTTCGTCGGGTACCTTGGATCGGATGATCCCCCCTTTGCATTGAACGTGAGATCGATTCGGGACCGGCCCAAAGTGTCGATTGAAGTCCTCCTTCGCGCGCGATGGAGGAAACAACACGACCTTGTGCGGTATCGGCAAGAAGCCGCAGCGCACGATAAAGGCTAGACTTTCCAGTACCGTTCGGGCCGGTAACGATATTGAGGCTTTGTAACGGGACAACTACATTTCGCAGCGAACGGTAGTTGCAGATGGCTAGGGTGTTGAGCATCGCTCAGTATTGTCTTATCGAACGCGGGAGGAACGGATCAAAGCGGCTCCAGCGACTCCAATGTACCAAATTGACGCGAACACACTAGGCCACATTCACTGGGTCGCGATATGAATGTATGAATGGAGGGTGGTCTACGCCCGGCCCTTTTTCGCTGCGGCAGCCATGACTCCAGCCTTTTCCCAGGGCCGCTTAGGCCGGGCTGCGGCGGGCTTGTCGCGATTCTCGACGCGGTCGTAGTGGTACGATTCGCTCGTGGTTCCGAGGGATTCGTTGTACAGCGTAGGCAGGCCCAAGCCTTCCTTCAATTCTTCAGTGAATTGTTGCAGAGCTTTTAGGTGATCTGCGGTGGCTGGGACTTCGGTCTTGGCGGTTTTGAGAAACTGCTGGTATCCCTTGTTGACCAGCTTCGAAATCTCGCTGCCAATCAGGTAGCCGGGATAAGCAAAAATCTTTACGTGGTCGTCACCGTTCTTCTGGATGGCCGCCGATACGTTGTATTTCCTAAGGAATACGCGCGCTTTCGTGCCCGGGGCTTCGAGCAGATCAAAACCATGATCGCGAAGCCAATTCAGCGCTTCCTCGTAAGTACGTTCTTCTATCTTCGATGCCATTTCGTCCTTCGGTCTTACCTGAGTTAGATGCGGATTCCGGAAAAAGGTGCGGTGCTCGCATCTTCGGTGGAACTAATCAGTCTCTCTTATAATCTAATCAAGCGTTTGTAGGGCCTGTTTTCGCTCTCCAATAGCATTACGTAAGTCACGGTCCTCGAGTTTGGTATTTATGCAGCGCGCGTCTTCAACTATCACGGAAGTCTCTAGTTCTGCATCACATGCGGAGAAAAAGCATGTGCTCGACAAACCCGCTTTGGGCCAACAAACGGTTGATCGCATCGGCAATACTCCCTTGCTCCGCCTCGCTCGCATTGGCAGCGAACTCCCTGGAGTTGAGATCCTCGGCAAAGCGGAGTGGCTCAATCCGGGCGGCTCCGTTAAAGATCGCGCCGCAGCCAACATCGTGGCGCAGGCCAGGGCCAGTGGCAAGTTAACATCCGGTAAAATTCTGCTGGATTCGACCAGCGGCAATACCGGGATCGCCTATGCCATGATCGGCGCCGCACAGGGCTTTCCGGTGACGCTGTGCATGCCGGAAAATGTATCGGTCGAGCGCAAGCGCATTTTGCAAGCCTACGGCGCTAACATCCTTTACACCGACCCTGCCGACGGTTCCGATGGCGCCATCCGCATGGCCCGCGAACTCGCTGCGAAACATCCCGATCTATATTTCTACGCCGACCAGTATTCCAACGACGCTAACTGGCAAGCTCATTACCATGGCACAGCCAACGAAATCTGGCAACAGACGGAAGGACGCATCACGCACTTCGTTTCGATGTTAGGCACGAGTGGAACCTTTGTTGGGGCGACGCGACGCCTGAAGGAATTGAATCCGCGCATTCGCTGTATTTCTCTGCAGCCGGACTCGGCGTTCCATGGAATCGAAGGCGCAAAGCACATGGCCAGCGCCATCATTCCGAAAATTTACGATGCCTCATTGGCTGATGCCGACCTGGGCATTTCTACAGAAGACGCCTACGCTATGGCCAAGCGTCTGGCCCGCGAGGAAGGCTTGCTGGTGGGGATCTCGGCGGCCGCGGCCGTGGTCGGATGCCTGCAACTGGCGCGGCAGTTAAGGAAAAACGAGCACGCTGTGTTCGTCACAATACTCTGCGACTCCGGCGATAAGTATCTGAGCGAGAGATTCTGGCAGGAGTAAATGACAAAAATCCCGTAATCCTGAGCGCAGTGGTGGTTGCGCGAAGCGCAGGAGCCGCTGCTCAGGATGACATTAAAGGAAAGTCTGGATGTTGAAGGTTAATAGTCAGGACTACGAAGCTCTGCGGCGGCATGGCGAGGAGACCTATCCGCACGAGTGTTGCGGAGTGCTCCTTGGTCAGATGGACGGCGAGGTGCGCACTGTGAGTTCCATCGCCCAGTGCGGCAACACCCGTACGGACTCGCCCCAGAACCGCTATAACATCGATCCCCGCGAGCTGATTCGTATTCAGCGGCAGGGTCGGGATCGAGGAGAAGATATTCTCGGCTTCTATCATTCGCATCCTGACCATCCCGCCCGTTGGTCGCCGACTGACCTCGCGGAAGCGCACTGGTTCGGCTGCTCGTACGTAATTACCAGCGTCGAAAAAGGCAAGGCCGCAGTGACGAATTCATTCGAACTGGCAGGTAGCGATGAGGATGGCAAGGCATTAGTGGACGAGAAAATCGAAGTAGTTTAAGCGCGTAACCGTGTAGGGCGGACACTCTTGTCCGCCTTACATGAGGCTTGCTGAATCCTACGGCTTCCTTTCGGCATCACTTACGGGAATGACAAAAATCAATATTCCAACACCCCTGCGCCAATATTCGGGCAAACAGCCCACGGTCGAAGTGAAAGCCGGCACTGTCGCCGAAGCCCTGTCCGGCCTGGTTTCCAAGCACCCTGACCTGCGGCGGCATTTGTACACCGACGAGGGCAAACTTCGTTCTTTCGTAAATGTTTACGTCAATGACGAAGACGTCCGCTACCTGCAAAAAGAAGCCACCGCCATCCAGGACGGTGATACTATTTCGATAGTGCCTTCGATTGCGGGAGGCCGGTAAAGTGACGCTCCGACGAATGACTTGCGGATGGACCACCCTTCGAATGCCCCGCCACAGCGTCTGCTGTTGTTGTTGTTTCTAGTTGTCCATTTCGTAATCATTTAAATCAGGATTTCTGAACCGAGGTTTTATGGCCACCATTACAGAAGTCAAGCTAAGTGAAGCCAAGTCCGAAGCTGCCACTCTGACCAATGACGAGATTCTGCGCTACTCGCGGCATCTGATCATGCCCGAGGTCGGTATGGAGGGCCAGCAGAAGCTTAAGGCTGCACGCGTCCTCTGTATTGGTGCCGGTGGGCTGGGTTCGCCTTTGGCACTTTATCTTGGCGCCGCTGGCGTGGGCACGCTCGGGATCGTGGACTTCGATGTGGTGGATTACACGAATCTGCAGCGGCAGATCATCCACAGTACTGCTGACGTGGGACGCAAGAAACTGGACTCGGCTGCTGAAAAATTGAAGGCCATCAATCCGTTTCTGAACATCCGTAAATTCGAAACTCGCCTGAGCAGCGACAACGCACTCGAACTGTTTCGCGACTTCGACATTATTGCCGACGGCACCGACAATTTCCCCACCCGCTATCTGGTGAACGACGCATGCGTGCTCACGGGAAAGCCCAATGTTTACGGTTCGATTTTCCGCTTCGAGGGACAAGCCAGCGTCTTCGCCGCCAAAGATGGCCCCTGCTACCGCTGCTTGTATTCCGACCCACCACCGCCAGGATTGGTTCCATCCTGCGCCGAAGGCGGAGTGCTGGGTATTCTGCCGGGACTGGTGGGCGTGATTCAGGCGACGGAAGTCATCAAACTGATCCTGGGCAAGGGTGACCCACTCATTGGACGGCTGCTGCTGATCGATGCGCTGGGCATGAAGTTTCGCGAGCTCAAGCTGCGCAAGAATCCTGATTGCCCGGCCTGCGGAACACATCGCACCATCACAAAACTGATAGACTACAACGAGTTTTGTGGAATCCGGGGTGAAGAAAGAAGCCAGGAGAAACCAGTGGAAGCAGGCGTTCCCGAAATACAAGTCGAAGAACTCAAGCGGCGTCTGGACGCGGGCGAAGACCTTTTCGTGCTCGACGTGCGCGAGCCTCACGAATATCAAATCTGCAATATCAGCGGGCATCTGATCCCGCTGGGCGATCTGCCGAATCGCGTGCACGAACTCGATTCAAGCCGCGAGATCGTGGCCCACTGCCGCTCCGGCGTGCGCAGCGCGAAGGCGGTGACGTTCCTGCAGCAGGCGGGGTTCAAGAAAGTGCACAATCTCGCCGGCGGAATATTGGCGTGGGCGGATCGCGTCGATCCCAAGATGCCGAAGTACTGAAGAGCGACTTCAGGCTCTCGGCTTCAGGAACGAAACGTTGCGCCGAAGGGTTCGTAAGAATCTACCAAAAGCAACTGCCACAAACAAAAATGGGGAGCTTAACGCTCCCCATTTGCCATTCGGAATCACCAAGCCTACTTGCTGTTATTGCTTCTGCCGCTACCGTCCATACTGGCGGTCTCCTGACCAATCGCCAGAGCATACTTCTTCCCGCCAAAGTGAATTTCTGTGAGCGACCTGCTGCCATCGTCGTTACTCTTTACCACGGCCGCGTCACTGTTAGGTTTTTGACTCAGATCAATTAGCCGGGCTGGAGTTGTGGCGACCACTTTGTTACCTTTCAGAATGTTCAACTCAACATTAGGGCCGCTACCGTCCCACTTCACCGAGTAATCACCCGCGGGCAGTTGCTTTCCGCTTACGGTGACGGGGTCCATTAGTTGCATGGAGCCCTTGTTGGAAGCCGCGAATACGCTTGTCGCCAGCAGCAGAGCCAGTCCCAGCAGCAAGCCCTTGGAAACGTTTGCGAATTTCATAAAACTCCTTTTTCTTTCCCGAAAGCGTCGGGAACCGGTTCTGGGCGGCTTGGACTCAGCCTTTTCACGAAAGACTTGCGTTTTGCCGTGAAAGCCTTACAATGCTGCCGCGGGGTTAAGGAGAAAGCGCGTGGCCGCAAGACCGCGGGCTCTCTGCTGCAGGGATTGCGCTCACCTGGGCCGCCAAACCGAGATTGAGCCAGTCCCTTAACCCCTGAAATTGTTTCGAAGCCCGGGCCTGCTAACCGCCCGGCTCGTTATCTCCCATATCCGTCTCGATATTCCTATCGATCTCAGGATACGTTTCTGGATCGTGAAAAGTTCCATGCGCTTTGAATCGCAATTATCAGGTTGGACGCTTCATCCGCAGTCTCGTTAGCAAGTGCAACTGCATGCAACATCGTCACAACTCTTGTTTGTCTTGTCTTCCACGAACTAATTTACGAATGTCCACAAGATTTCACATCATCTCATAACACTCGAAGTGACTCTTGCACGCGCGTTTCCAACAGCGAAAAGAGAATACGTTGATTCGAAGCGAGAACTGCAAACTGCCGGATACTGCACTGTTCGCTAATGGATTTGACGCGTTCGAAAGCGAACACGAACTGTTTCGCTTGTGCACGAGCGAGGACGCTCCCGCATCTACATCGGCTAAGTGATCTTCAGAATTACTTTTCCGAAGTTCTTCCCTTCGGATAACAATCGGTAGGCTTCGGCGAAACGTTCCATGGGCAGCACATGTCCTATCACCGGACGCAAATGTCCTTCCGTAATCCAAGTAGAAAGTTGTTTCCAGGCATGGGCCATCAGCTCGCGCTTAGCTGATAGATATGTGAGCCACAAACCGTGCACACTTGCGCCCTTGGCATAGAGCACGCCGGGATCCAGCTGCGTTTTTCGTCCAGTGGCATTTCCGTACACGATCACGCGGCCGAAATCGCGCAGGCAGCGCACGCTCTTCGCCGGGTGCTCGCCGCCCAACATTTCAAAGACCGCGTCCACGCCTTCGCCGCGGGTGAGGTCTTTAATCGCTTGTTCGTAGTCGTGCTGCTTGTAGTTGATGCCGTGCTGCAAGCCGAGTTCCTTCACCCGGGCGAGTTTCTCGTCGGACGAGGATGTCCCATACATTTCGATGCCGAGCAGTTTTCCGATACGCACAGCAGCCGTTCCGACGCCTCCTGCCACGGCTTGAATCAGAACTCGGGGAGCAGCGCCAGTGGGATTTGAATCACCGGTCAATCCCGCCTTCCAGTATGCAAAGTAGGCGGTGAAATAATTCACCGGAAAAGCCGCGCCTTCCTCCACGGTCCAGCCCTCGGGGACCGGCCACAACAGTTCGGAGCGCGCGGCGACCCGATCAGCGAGCGCTCCCCACTGCGCGTAGCCCATGACCGGTCGCTGATCGCTTTCCCTTACGCCGCAAAACTCCCGCCCGGCCACCAGCGGAGGCTTCGGCGTTCCGGGATAACCGCCTTGCGTCGTCATGACGTCGGCGAAGTTAAGGCCGCCCGCTTGCACCCGAACTAACTCCTGTCCGGCGCCGGCCACGGGGTCTGCAACATCCCGTACCTCGAGTACCTCGGGGCCACCTAAGCGACTGATGACAATAGCTTTCATGACGAACAGTGTAGCAGCAGGACGGTATTCGCCCGGTTTCAGCCAAGGTGCATATCACCTCCGGCTGTGACTTGCGTAATCTCGCATGCTTCTCCGCCGGTATATACTTCCACTGGAATATTTACAGGGATGTCTTTGTCCGATTTTTGGACATGGCGCGGAGTTGGTGTCTCATATCAGTTCCATTCATAGGCTCCGCATAAAAGGTTACTGGCCGCGATAGATTCGGCAGTCGGGCGGCCGGTGCGGGACTTCACCTTGGCAAGTGGGTTCCGAGGAGGTCGATCAGTGGATTTAATAGCAGTTCGTTTTTTATTTGTTCTCTTTGTTGCTATAACTTGCTACCTGATTCAGCCATTCGGCCTCGATCCCAAGCTGGACGCTGGAGTTGGGGCATTGGTAGGCGTTGCCGTCGTCACTTTCGAGTGGCGTCTTCGTCTGGTGAGCCTGAAGCGGCTGATCGGAGCTGCGATTGGCAGTGTCCTTGGCATCTTTGGTGCCTACCTGTTTGCTCTCGTGATCCGCAACAGCATTCCTCCGGGTCCCACTCAGAGCTTCCTGCAGATCATGGTCATGCTTTTGATGGCGTACGTCGGTTTGATCGTCGGCGCCAACAAGGGCGATCTGCTGAACCTGGCGGCGTTAGGCGGGATTTTCGGCGGGGAGAAACAATCCAGAAAGAGTTACAAGATTCTCGATACCAGCGTCATTATTGATGGCCGCATTGCCGACATCGCCGAAACCGGATTCCTCGATGGCGTAATTGTGGCCCCGCAGTTTGTGCTGCGCGAGTTGCAGTTGGTAGCCGATTCCGCCGATTCTCTC
This sequence comes from Terriglobales bacterium, assembly GCA_035567135.1. GTDB lineage: Bacteria > Acidobacteriota > Terriglobia > Terriglobales > Acidobacteriaceae > JABDBE01. The sequence continues at coordinate 55,094 of DATMQI010000172.1, read as the reverse complement.
AAGCGTAATCGAGGACGCCGCGGCCTCGATATCCTGCAACGTCTGCAGAAGATGGCCTCGGTGCAGATACAAATTGTCGAGGATGACTTTCCTGCGGTCCGCGAAGTGGATCTGAAATTGATTGAACTGGCCAAGCTTTACGAAGGCAAAATCATCACCAACGATTTCAATCTTAATAAAGTGGCGCAACTGCAAGGCGTTGCGGTCCTGAACATCAACGAACTGGCGAATTCGCTGAAGCCGATCGTGCTCCCCGGCGAGACCATGAAGGTGTTCATCCTGAAAGAAGGCAAGGAATACAACCAGGGTGTGGCCTACCTCGACGACGGAACCATGGTAGTTGTGGACAACGCGCGAAAAATGATTGGTAAGACCATCGACATTTCGGTCACGTCAGTGCTGCAAACAACGGCGGGAAAGATGATCTTCGGCAAGTGGGATGAGCGCGCCATGGCCCGTACGGAGCCGCGCCCGGCAGTCGTGATGACCACGGCAACAGCGATTCCAAATGGAGAGCCGAAAAAGACCGCCCCGGTCGTCCTGGAACGGCCCGCAGAGTAGGCAACACCAGCACGGATGTCACGGATTCAGGCGGACAAAATCCAGAAATAAATTTGGACTGTCTATCCGTGAGAATCTACGGCCGGGATTTACTGGCCGGGGCTTGTCGAATCTACTTTGATCGTGTTTCCCTCAAGGGTTCCAGCGATGTTCGTCCGTTGGCCGGCAAAGCCGTCGAGTTCACCCTCGTTTCCTGCCAGAGCGTATCTCTTATCGCCCTGAACGAGTACGTACTTGGAACCGTTCCGCACACACATCTTCGTGCATTCCGCAGGATTCATGCCGGAATCCATGTGATGTCTCGCGCCGCAATGGTCGTCGGTAATCAGCCCGGCAAACACTCGCGTCCTTGGGCTCGTCTGAGTTGCAGGCGTCACCGGCTTCCCACTATCGGAAACCGCGAATGCGACTGCAACACCGGCGAAAAGAACGGCCAGGCACAAAGCCACCACCAGCGCCGGAGTAATACAAAACGTTATCAGTCCAAGCCAGGAACGGCTGTTGTTCACATTTTCCTCGCAGCTTAATCTTGCAACTTTGTGGCCACGCTCGTGATCTCTCTTGTCAATGTAAGTTCCTGATAGTGCATAACTTGAAACGAAGCCCTTCTTCGAAACCAAAATCGTGCCGGGGTGCGAAGGCAAGAAGGTCCTGATGCGAGCAAAAAATGCGGCTAAAAATGAAGCGATACGAGGAGTATGGAGATGCAGCGGAATATTGGGCATCTCCCGAAGTTTCCGACCTGCAATGCGTACAAGAGCTCTAGGGACTCGCATTCTGCGATCTGATTTGAACTGAGCCTTCCACCCTCGTATACTTACCACCCGCTATGAAGGTGATTGCAATCATTCCGGCTGCGGGCTTGGGGACGCGCATGGCGTCGGCTCCCGGCGCCAAGGGAAAGAGGCCCGCGGCGACCAAGCAGTTCACCGAGCTCGGCGGCACTCCCATCCTCATTCACACGCTGCGGAAGTTTGCGGCTACTTCGGAGGTGTCCGACATTTACATCGCGCTGCGCGAGAATGAGATCGAAGGATTCCGCGCCCGATTAGAAAAAGAAGCGAAAGATATTCTGCAGAAGAAGACTCACCTGGTCGAGGGTGGAGAACATCGGCAACATTCCGTCGCGAACGCGATGAGCTCCATATCCGCGGATAACGATGACATTGTTCTGGTCCACGACGCCGTGCGCCCCTTCGTCACGGAGGAAATCATTCATGATGTGATCCGGGCTGCGCAGAAATACGGAGCGGCGATTGCCGGGCTGCCGGCGGTGGAGACGGTGAAGCAAGTCGAACGCACATCCGACGGCGCCTTAATTACGGCTACCCTGCCGCGTGAGCGCGTGGTCCTGGCGCAAACTCCTCAAGGCTTCCGCTACGATGTTCTCAAGAAGGCCTTCGACGAGGCAGCGGCAGATGGCTTTATGGGAACGGACGAAGCTTCTCTCGTCGAGCGCTCCGGCCACGCGGTAGCGGTGGTTATGGGATCGCCAAGAAACATAAAAATTACGGCTCCAGCAGATATGGAGTTGGCGGAGTTCTTCCTGACACGGTGAAGGCGGCCACAGATTTCCACGGATTCTCACAGACTAACTCGCGTGAGCAGTACACTTCGGTCTATGAGCACCCTAGTACTCAAACATGCGGACGTCACCGGGAGAATCATCGGCGTCTTTTACGACGTTTACAACGAACTCGGGTACGGATTTCTGGAATGCGTTTACGAGGAATCGCTCGCGATTGCTCTACTTCAGGCAGGACTTGCTGCAAATCGACAGATACCGTTGCCAGTCTGGTTTCGTAGTCACAAGGTTGGTGAATTCCGGGCGGATATGCTGGTCGAAAATTGTGTACTGCTCGAATTGAAGAGCGCTCGGTCGTTGGACCCTGCTCACGAGGCTCAGTTGCTGCATTACTTAAAGTCCACTCAGGTTGAAATTGGCATGTTGCTGAATTTTGGAACTCGACCCCAGTTTCGTAGACTCATCTTTGACAATGAGAGAAAAAGGACCGGTGAAAATCTGCGGAAATCGGTGGCCGGGGTTTCAGCATGAGAATCGGCTATGGCTGGGATTCTCACGAATTTAAAGCCGGCATTCCCCTCAAAATCGGGGGATTGACTCTGGCTCATCCGCAGGGTTTGGGCGGCCATTCTGATGGCGATGTGCTTTTACACGCGCTCACCGATGCTCTGCTCGGTGCCCTGGCAGCGCCTGATATCGGTTCGTTGTTTCCTCCATCCGATCCAAAGTGGAAAGGAGCGGACTCCGCGGTTTTCTTACGCGAGGCTTTGAAGCGGATGCGGGCGGCAGGTTATGCGGTCGCCAATGTCGACGCTACGCTAATCCTGGCTGCGCCCAAGATCGGTCCACACGCTGCGGCTATCCGAGAGCATGTGGCGGAACTGTTGGGCGTGTCCGCGGATTGCGTCGGCCTCAAAGCCAAGACCCCGGAGGGCCTGGGTACCGACAATGCAGCGATCGCTAACGCTGTAGTGTTGCTGGAGAAGACGAGTAGCGGCCGATGAGAAGAGTTCTGTTCCACTAACCTTCCAGATAGGCCTCAACCCACTCTTTGATTCTGAAGCGGCGATCGTCTTGATGGTCGAAGCGGATGCCAAAAGTTTTGCCGTGAACGTTGCGCCAAGTCACTCCGCAGCGGACCCATATCCTTGGCAAGGTCAGCAAAGCGAAGGAAACCTCGCCCGACTGCCCAACCGTAATATCCTCGGCGCTGCGCAGGGACATTCCTCCTGAGCTGACTTCAATACTGGTTGCCGTCACCTTGCGGCCGTCGCTCATCGCAAGCGCGATCTCGGTGATTACCGGGATGCGTACATACCGGCGCAGTTCGTGTAATACGAGCATTTGCGTGGCCCGCACCAGTTTCAGGACCGACGGACGTTCCAGCGGCTCGTGGAAAATAGCGTTGATCCCATACTTCGAGTATCCCATCGCCTCCTGCGCACTGCCGCCAACGGCATACAGCACAATCCGGCTATTCGAGGGCGAGGTGCGGGCGGACTCCATTACGGTCTGAGATCCTGGAGTCAGTCTGACCACACAGGCCTCGAATTTTTCCTTGTGGAGGCGTTCAGCGGCATTTCCGTTCAACGAGACACTCTCGATGCCAAACTGCCGAAAGCATTCCGAAAGAGTGTTGCTCGCCGGTTCTTTTATGTCGACCAGGGCCACCCGGGCCGAGGCCTTCTTGCTGTTAAGCGTGGGCAGGACGGCGGTTCCGAAGGTTTTGTCCATTAGAAGGGTGTTCGTCCCTCAGAGTCTATTCTGTATTGCACTATCGGCAATGGCAAAGGAGAAGAAGGCCAATCCCTGAGTACTAAAGTCGCATTACTTACCGGCGCAGGGAGGAGTCCTAACGTTCCCCGGTGAGCTGTGGATCGACATCGCCCTGCTGCTGATTTCAGACACTCGAAGTTCCGATCGAAGCCGGAAAGAGGCCTTCGATAGTGGCGAAAAGATTCTTGACGGAAAGAGGCTTTGAAATATAGGCATCCATTCCGGCCCCCAGACAGCGCTCCCGGTCGCCGATCATGGCATGAGCCGTCATGGCAACAATCGGTATGTGCTTCCCCGTAGTTTTCTCATCTTCGCGAATCCTTTCCGTGGTCTCTAACCCGTCAAGTTCCGGCATCTGAACGTCCATTAGAATGAGGTCGAAGGATTCATTTTGCAAAGCTTCGAGTGCTGCTTTGCCGGTTTCCACTAAGGCGACCCGGTGTCCTCTCTTCTCCAACAGGCGAACCGCTAAGACTTGATTCACGCGATTGTCTTCGGCCAGAAGAATCTTCAGGTGTCCTCGACTCTCCCTCAAGGAATGAGTCGTAATTAGCGCCGGCGCCTCTTTTGTTCGACCGGGCGAGCTCAACACGGTTTGAATGGTTTGCAGAAGATCGGAATGTTTGACTGGTTTGGGCAAATAGGCCTGAATGCCCAACTCGCGACAGCGAGCGGCATCGCCGCGAAAACCCGCCGAAGTGAGCATGATGAAAGCTAAAGTGGCCAACTGTGGGTTCTGCCTGGTTTGGGCTGCCACTTGGAAGCCGTCGACTTCCGGCATTTGAGCATCCAGCAGCACTATAGAAAAAGCTTTTCCCTCCTCAGCGGCTCGCTTTAAGAGAGCCAGAGCGGAACGGCCGCCGTCGGCCTCGACTGTTTTCATCTGCCAACCCGCAAGCATTTCTTTCAGGATGTGCCGGTTCGTAGCGTTGTCATCAACGATCAAAACGGACAGGTCCCGGAGCCTCTCCAAGCCAATGGGCGTGTGCATACCGGGGGAGCGGCTTTGCAATTGAAAACGCACACTGAAGTGAAACGTGCTCCCCCGGCCAGGTTCGCTTTCCAGCCATATGCGGCCGCCCATCATTTCGACCAGGCGTAAAGTGATGGAGAGGCCCAAGCCGGTTCCACCATATTTCCTCGTGGTTGAATTGTCGGCTTGAGTAAATGCCTCGAAAATCGACGCTTGTTTTTCCAGCGGGATTCCGAGCCCCGTGTCGGTTACAGAGAAGTGAAGCAACACTTCACTATCCGTTTGCTGCTTGGTTTCTACCCGAATCAGAACCTCGCCTTCGGAGGTGAACTTAATAGCGTTGCCAATCAGATTGGTAACGATTTGACGCAGCCGGGTGGGATCGCCTCGCACGGCCTCCGGAACGTCAGGCAGGATGTGGCAGGCAAGCTCTATCCCCTTTTCGTGCGCGCGCAAATTGACAGCCTTCAAGGTATCGTCCAAGCTGTCACGCAGGTTGAAGTCGATGGTTTCTATGTCCAACCTGCCGGCTTCAATCTTGGAGAAGTCCAGGATGTCATTAATGAGTGCTAGCAAGGACTCTGCCGAGCTCTTGACCAGATTCAAATAGCCGCGCTGCTCCGATGTGAGTTCGGTATCAAGCGCCAATTCCGTCATGCCTATGACACCGTTCATGGGGGTACGGATTTCATGACTCATGTTGGCGAGGAATTCGCTTTTAGCATGATTAGCCGCTTCGGCGGCTTCTCGGGCTTCTCGCAAAACCGTCTCGGCTCGTTTGCGTTGGGTAATGTCCACAAAAGTCACAACTGTGCCAATTACGTCTTCGTCTCGGAGCATGGGGTAAGACCAGTACTCGGCGGGAAAGCTGGTGTGGTCACGACACCAGAGGACTTCGTCGTCGATGTGAGTGCCCTGCCCGCGGCGAAAAGCTTCGTAGATGTGGCACTCCGCCACTGGATAATGCGTTCCGTCTGCCCGCGTATGATGCATCAGGATGTGCATGTTCTTACCCAGCAATTCCGCAGCGTCCGCATAACCTAACAGCCGAAGGCAAGAGGGATTGCAGAACGTGCAGTTACCTTGGTTGTCGATACCGTAGATTCCTTCGGGGATAGAATCCAACAATATCCTGAACAACTCTCTGCTATCGCGAAGCTCCGCATCCGCGCGCTTCTGTGCGGTAATGTCGATGCCAACGCCAGCGAGTCCGGTCACCCGGCCGTCCTTATCTCGAATTGGCACCTTTGTGGACAGGATATGGGTTGCATTTCCCTCGTGGTCGACACCCATTTCTTCGTGATTGAGCAATGGCTGTCCCGAACGAAGGACAGCTTGATCGTCTTCGTAGAAGCGGGCAGCAAGATGTTGCGGATACAGATCGAAATCACCCTTGCCCAACAACTCCTCACTAGTTTTCAAACCTAGCCGGAGCGCACAATGCAAGTTGGCCACCACAAACTTGGCTTGGGTGTCCTTTATGTACAGAAAATTGGGTACGTTGTCGATCAGGGATCGCAAAATCGTGCGCTCTTTGGAGAGTGCCTCCTCCACGCCGCCACGGACCGCGATCTCCGCTTCCAATGCTTCGTTGGCTCTACCCAAGTCCGAGGTACGTGCCTGGACACGCTCTTCCAGCTTATCGTGCGCTCGCCGCAATGCCTCTTCAATCTGCTCGCGTTCCGTGATCTGTGTCGCCAGCGACTGGTTGGCACGCAACAGATCAGCGGCGCTTCTGGCCTCGGATTTGAAAATGGAAAACGTGCTGATGAAGAGGCCGGTCAGCACTGCCACGTGCCCCAGAATTTTCAGCGCATGAGCGACGAAATATTGCGTATCAAAGAGCCTGCTGTAAAAGGACATGTATCCCATGTGGCCAAGAGCACTAACTATGAGGAAGAGAACCAGCCAGTGTTCGAAATCGTCAGTCTTCCAACGGCCCTTCCACAAATACCCAACCACCGCCAATGCAAAAAAAATGGCTGGCACGAAGTCCGCGGGGCGATGAATCAGTTGGTGGGGATGGAAAGGAGGAGGCAGTGACGCCAGCGCAAATAGGATAAAGCTGGCCACAGTCCATGTCCCGACCAGCAGATAAACCATGGCCTCCTTCAACCTGTCTCCAGTTGGCCTCTGCGGCTCTCTGCTCCACGTCACAAGACTCGCGCAGATGAGCAGGGAGATGAACACGCGGGACATGATTCCACTCCATGGCGTGAGACTGGAGAGCGAAGCGGGCGTATGCCCGACAAAGAACGATGACCTGACCAACCCATGGTAGCCGTCGAGGAGAGCGCCTCCCAGAAAGCCAGTGCCCAAAACCAGAAACATGTCGCTTTTCTTGGTGTAATAGCGCACTAAGGCCATCACTCCTGTAACAAGACCGAGTACGGTGGCAATGGTCTCCAGCAAGGTGTGCAATTCAGCATTGCCCAGCCATAGCGAGCGGTGGGCGGGAACGCTACCCAGCAGCAAGGCTAGGGTGAGAACGGCGTAGATGAGGCTGCGTTCCCGGGCATGGTTTGGCCGCAAAGATTCCATTCCATTGGACTATCGGCAAAGAGAGAGTTTTGTTTAGGACTTCGCCGTTGGGGAGGGCACGAGTTCACTCGTGCTGCAACCTGCTAAAAAACCTGGGCTCCAGCCACTGAGGTAAGGGGAATGCTGAGAGTCTGCCGCAGAAGAGCCGCGCGCTGAGCCAAAAGGTGATGGACTCGATACCGCTACTCCGCCCAACGCCGGAAGAGCAAGGCACCGTTGGTTCCGCCAAAGCCAAATGAGTTGGACATGGCGTACTCTACGTCCGCTTTCCTGGGATGGTTGGGGACATAGTCGAGGTCACACTCGGGATCGGGATTATCCAGGTTGGCGGTCGGAGGCAAAATCTGATCGCGTAGCGCCAACACCGTGATGCCCGCTTCAAGTCCGCCAGCTCCGCCCAGTAGATGTCCGGTCATCGACTTCGTCGAACTCACCGCCAGCTTGCGGGCATGATCGCCGAAGGCGCGCTTGATGGCGATGGTTTCCAGCTTGTCGCCGAGATCCGTCGAAGTGCCATGGGCGTTGATGTAGTCCACATCTTGGGGCTGAAGTTTGGCATCGTTAAGAGTGTTGAGCATTACACGATAAGCGCCGTCGCCGTTCTCGGCCGGCTGTGTTATGTGGTAAGCGTCCCCGCTCATACCGTATCCGACAACTTCAGCCAGGATCTTGACTCCGCGTCGGCGGGCAAATTCCAGCTCTTCGAGAATAAGGATTCCAGCGCCTTCGCCGATCACGAAGCCATCGCGTCCCGAGTCCCAGGGACGGCTGGCTTTTTCGGGTGCATCATTGCGCGTTGAAAGTGCGCGCATCGCGGCGAAACCACCCACGCCCATGGGAGTGATGGCAGCTTCGGTCCCACCCGCGATCATGACATCGGCATCGCAACGCGCGATGATCTTGTACGCATCTCCGATAGAGTGCGCGCTCGAAGTGCAGGCGGTACATGTGGCCTCGTTCGGCCCTCTGGCCTTGTAACGGATGCTGACGTGTCCGGCGGCCAGATTTACGATGGAGGCAGGGATGAAAAAGGGAGAGATCTTGCGAGGTCCGCCATTGAGCAGATTGATATGCTCGCGCTCGATCACGTCGAACCCGCCGATTCCGGATCCGATGTGCACGCCCGTGCGCGTGGAAATCTCTTCTGTAACCTGCAGGCCCGCGGCCTTCATGGCCTCGTCCGCAGCAGCCAGGGCCAGATAAATGAACCGGCCCATCTTCTTCATTTCTTTTTTCTCGACGAACTGCAGAGGGTCGAAGTTCTTGACTTCGGCTGCGATCTGGCAAGCGAACTGTGATGCATCGAAGTGAGTGATGCGGGCCACGCCGCTCTTGCCTGCGAGCAGGTTTCGCCAAATCTCCTCTGTGGTGTTGCCCACTCCGCAGATCAGGCCAATGCCAGTAACTACGACCCGTCTCGCCAACTACTTTCCGCCTTTCGCGTGCTTCCCGATGTAATCCACGGCATCCTGCACCGTGCGGATTTTCTCGGCGTCTTCGTCGGGGATCTCGATCTCGAAGGCCTCTTCAAAAGCCATGACCAGTTCCACGGTGTCCAGAGAGTCGGCTCCCAGGTCGTCGACAAACGAGGCATTCTGAGTGACTTCGCCTTCATCCACTCCCAGTTGTTCCACGATGATCTGCTTCACTTTTTCGTCAACGGCTGCCATGCGTTCTCCTTGCATTTGCTCATGTGAATGGGGGTCAGAACCACCCGGAACTTCGTTTGCAACGATGGACGCCGGGCGTCCTCGCCCGGCTGGACGGGCGACGCCCGTCCTCCACTGAAGAGTTGCAACTTACTTGGCCACTTTGGCGTGCTTCTCGATGTAGTCGATAGCATCCTGGACCGAGCGCATCTTCTCCGCATCTTCATCTGGAATCTCCAGATCGAATGCTTCCTCGAGCGCCATCACCAGTTCAACCTGGTCCAGCGAATCGGCGCCTAAATCGTCCACGAACGAAGCGCTGGGCGTGACCTCAGCTTCGTCAACCCCCAGTTGCTCGCTGATAATCTGTTTTACTTTTTCAACCGTCTCTTTCAATTTGTCTCCTGCGGCCATAGTAATCCACCTCCCAAAAGAATGAAAAAAGGGAACGAGTAGTGTACTGGCCAGTACGAATCGCTGTAAAGGCGAGTCCCGCCGCAATCGAACTGCACTGCGGTCGACTCTGAGAACGCCCACAAGAATCCTAACCGCTGGCAGTTGCCGAGGTCAACGGCGGAGGAGCCGATCTTAATTGTGTGCGGACGGGTCTTCGACCCGTCCAGCCGTGGCAGCTCGGTCGCGATCGCCATTGATCGGCACTTGAAAGTCAGGGCAAGAAACTTGAAACTGCCTTTATGCGCGCTGTGGTACAACGTGTCAGCCGAGCCCAAGTCACAGTGGACGAGGCAATCGTGGGTAAGATCGGCCGAGGTCTATTGGTTCTGCTGGGCGTAACCCATGCGGACAGCAAGGCGGACGCTGACTATCTGGCCGACAAGATTGCGGGGTTGCGAATTTTCGAAGACCACGATGGAAAGATGAACCTCGATACACCTGCGGCAGGCGGCGAAATTCTAGTAGTCTCGCAGTTCACTCTCTACGGAGATGTCCGCCGCGGCAAGCGACCGTCCTTCGATGCGGCAGCCCCGCCGCAACGCGCTCGCCAGCTCTACGAATACTTTGTGGAGCGCATCCGGGCCGCAGGCCTTCCCTGCCAAACTGGCCGCTTCCAGGAAATGATGCAGGTGGAACTGGTGAATGAAGGTCCAGTAACGATTCTGCTGGATTCGTCCAAGACGTTCTAAAAATGTAGGCGCGAGCGTCCGCGCTCGTGCAGCACAAGACATGCTTCCTTAGTAAACTTTTGTGTCCTTTGGTTCCTGGCATTTCAACTGGGTCAACCACAAAGGACACAAAGGATGTCAAAGAATTCTCTACGCAGATGGCAGCCGATACAGTTCTTCCAAGACTTTCCGCGTGTTGGTCAGAATCTCTTCGACCTTTTCCGCGGAATAATCCCGGTCGAACATCTCCGGATCATGAATCGCGCGATTGCCGGCCTTGGCCACTTCGCGGGCACAACGAGGACGATCATCGACAAGAAGCCGCTTCTCCACCGCCATCGCAATCATGTCATGAATCGACTGATTGGTCTCACTTTTAGGGTCCGCGACTTCCTTGAGCGCTCCTTCCAGAATGGCGCGGCAAAATACGGCACAAGCTAAGTGAAAACCGTAGAGATAACAGCGATGCGCCTCTTCAAACAAAAACTGAACTCTTCTGTTGGGCACAATTTCCAGACCCATGTGGTCCAGCGCCGAGGCCCGGGAAACAATTCCATCCAGCTTCTCGAGAATCTCTTCCGAGTAGTAGCGATCGAGTGCGTCGAATTCGCCGGCGACTTCAGCGGCGGCTTCAGAAGCTGGCGAGTCCCGTCCGGCCGCGATCGGACCGAATGCTTGGCCCAAAGCTTGGCGGGTTTCAGGTGTCAGTTCGTCCATCAGTTTTTTGAATTCGTCCGCCAAGGAATCTACTGTAGGCGGGCTGGAGAGAGAGGTCCGTTGAATGGCGACGGTGCGCGCAACATGGTCGTAAACCAGATGGCGCATCTTGCCAAAAACTGCTGTGTCCTTATTCGCTTGGTCCCGAGAGGTGCCCCGCCCGTTTCCGAATGACCAGGCATCGCCCGCTTTTTCGAAGTTTCCGTCGTTGATGTAACGCAGAATTTCGCTGAGGAGTTGGGCCCGTTTCGAGAGATGGTCGGTCATCTCCAGCCTCCTCTTTGTCGTCTCGTGGTCGAGTCAGTCCTTTGACGCTAGCTGCCGAGTTTCACTCGGGCGGGCGGACGGCCGAGGGCGGACGGCCCCACGTGATTCTCGTCGGCTTACGCGTGTACGGCTGCCGGCTTGGTCGACAACAATTGCCGCAACACGAATTGCAGGATGCCGCCATTGGCGTAGTATTGCGCTTCCTGTGGCGTGTCGATTCGCACTAGCGCCTTGAACTCCGTGGTCTTCCCGTTCGCACTGGTGCGCACCTTCACCTGCCGTCCTGGCGCGAAGCTTCCAATCAGTTCACGAATGCCGGTGATCTCGAAGACTTCATCACCCGTCAGGCCCAGCGACTGTGCCGTCTCTCCCTCGAGGAATTGCAAGGCAAGAATGCCCATTCCGACCAGATTGGAGCGATGAATGCGCTCGTAGCTTTCTGCGATTACGGCGCGCACTCCGAGCAAAAGAGGACCCTTGGCAGCCCAGTCACGCGACGAACCGGAACCATACTCTTTGCCCGCGAGAATCACGAGCGGTACGTGTTCCGCAATGTATTTCTCCGACGCTTCGAAGATGCTCATCTCCGCGCCGTCGGGCAGGTGCCGCGTGAATCCGCCTTCGAGGTTGGGAACCATCTTGTTGCGTAATCGAACATTGGCGAATGTTCCGCGAACCATGACTTCGTGATTGCCGCGCCGCGAGCCGTAGGAGTTGAAGTCGGAGGGCTTAACGCCGTGCTCGATCAGATACTTTCCCGCTGGGCTATCTTTCTTGATGGAACCAGCGGGCGAAATATGATCGGTGGTAACGCTGTCGCCCAGCACCGCCAACACACGAGCTTTCTTGATGTCTTCGACCGCCGCTGGCTTGAGCGTCATGCCATCGAAGTACGGAGCGCGGCGGATGTAGGTCGAATCTTTATCCCAAGCGTAGGTCTCTCCCTTGGGAACAGGCAACCCACGCCAGCGCTCGTCTCCGTGATAAACCTCGCCATAGCTTCGCCGGAACATGTCCGACGAAATCGATTTCTTGATGGCTTCATCCACTTCATTGCGAGATGGCCAAAGATCGGCCAAATGCACCGGCTTGCCTTGCTTGTCGTTGGCGATGGCATCCTTGCGCAAATCTAGATCGATGCGCCCGGCCAACGCGAAGGCAACAACCAGCGGCGGCGACATCAAATAGTTAGCGCGAACCTCCGGATTAATGCGGCCCTCGAAGTTCCGATTGCCGGAGAGCACGGACGCGACGACCAGATTCTGCTCGTCGATTGCCTTCGAAATTTCTTCCGCTAGTGGACCGGAATTTCCGATGCACGTGGTGCAGCCGTAGCCCACAATGTGAAACTTCAACTTTTCCAGATACGGGGTCAACCCGGCTCGCTCAAGATAATCGCGCACCACTTTTGATCCCGGAGCCAGTGAAGTCTTTACCCACGGTGGAACCTGCAAGCCACGCTCGACAGCCTTTTTCGCGACCAAGCCGGCGGCCACCATCACCGAAGGATTGGAAGTGTTCGTGCAGCTGGTAATGGCCGCAATCACAACGCTTCCGTGCCGCAAAGCTGCGCCCGCGGCTTCAGGAACGTGCTCCTCCGCTCGATGGTCTCCGACTCCCACCGCGGTGGGACTGCCGCCTTCCTGTTCCCATCCGGCAATCTTCTTAGCCGACTCGGTAGGTGCGGTGGTGTGCGACGACACCGCTACTCCGGATTTCGGCTTTAACAACGAGGGCAATGATGATTGAAACGATTCACGCGCCTGATTGAGTGGGACCCGATCCTGCGGACGCTTGGGTCCGGCCAGGCTGGATTCCACGGTTCCCAGGTCCAGCGCAAGCAATTCAGAATATTGCGCCTCGGGCGTTTTCTCATCGTGAAATAATCCTTGCTCACGGCAATAGGCCTCGACTAACGCGATCTGTTCCTCAGTGCGTCCGGTCAACCGCAAGTAGGCGAGGGTTTCTTTATCGACCGGGAAGATTCCGCAAGTCGCGCCATATTCGGGAGACATATTTGCGATGGTGGCGCGGTCGGCCAGAGGGAGTTCCTGAAGGCCGGGTCCAAAATACTCGACAAACTTTCCGACCACTCCATGCTTACGCAACATCTCAGTAACCGTGAGCACCAGATCGGTAGCAGTGGCGCCTTCGCGCAGTTTGCCCGTGAGTTTCACGCCTACTACTTGCGGAATCAGCATGGATACTGCTTGGCCCAACATGGCTGCCTCGGCCTCGATTCCGCCGACGCCCCAGCCCAGCACACCGAGACCGTTGATCATCGTAGTGTGCGAATCCGTGCCCACGAGCGTGTCGGGATAAGCTACGCGCTTGCCATTCAACTCCTGCACATAGACAACTCGCGCCAGGAACTCAAGGTTGACCTGATGCACGATGCCGGTATCGGGGGGAACGATCGCCAGGTTCCGGAAAGCGGTTTGCCCCCAACGAAGGAATCCGTAACGTTCTTTGTTGCGCAAGAATTCGAGTTCGGCATTCAGCTGAAATGCCTGCGGCGTACCAAATTCGTCCACCTGCACCGAGTGGTCGATGACCAGTTCCGCCGGCTGCAGCGGATTAATCAACGCCGGATCGCCGGAGAGCACCTTCATGGCATCGCGCATGGCGGCTAGATCGACAACCGCAGGCACCCCGGTGAAGTCCTGCATCAAGACGCGGCTCGGCGTGAAGGCGATTTCCTTGTCCGGCTTCGACTTGCTGTTCCATGCCGCCAGTGCTCGAATGTCTTCTTTAGTCACGCTGGCGCCTTCGGTGCGCAGCAAATTCTCCAAAAGAATGCGCAGCGAGAAAGGGAGATGCCGGGTCGAAATGCCCTGCTTATCGAGCGCATCGATGCGATAGATTTCGTAGTCGTGGCCAGCAACACGGAGAGTGGAACGGCTCCCAAAGCTGTTCATAGACGATTGCCCCTGAAAATAGATCCCAACCAACTAGTTTAGTCGTTTCTGGAACAGATTGCGTAGCGAAGAGAGAAGTAGCCCCAGACGCCTCGTCCGGGTAACAGTTCGCCAAATGATCATAACGGCTTCTACGGAGCGAACATCCAACGGGCGGACGAGACGTCCGCCCCTAGGTGTGCGTCATGGAGTGCGGCTATCGGGGGGTTGCAATTCTACAAGTGGAACGTTCAATGTCGGGCCCTCGGTCAAAACTACCGCCAACTGGATCAGGTTCTCCAGTTGTCTGACGTTGCCTGGCCAGTCGGAATTCATCAGGAAGCTCATGGTCTCGGCGGGAATACTCTCGATGCGTTTATCGATGCGGCGAGCGAACTTCTGCATGAAATAGCGCGTCAACAACGGAATGTCGTCGCGTCTGTCCCGCAGTGGCGGAACCCCGATGGGGAAAACATTCAACTGATCGTACAGCTCGCCGAGAAACATCTCTTCCGCGACCTGCTCACCCAGATCGTATTTCGTGCTCGCGATCAAGCGCACATTCACCCGAATACTGTGTGCGCCGCCGATGAGTTGAAATTCCCGGTGCTCCAGCAAACGAAGCAACTTGGCCTGATAGTCCAGTGGGAACTCCGCGATCTCGTCCAAAAATAGAATGCCTTTGTTGGCCGCTTCCAATGGACCGGTCTCTCCGCTCTTGGCGTCAGATTCGTTCCCATGTCCGAACAGTGCTCTGTCCAGGCTTCCTTCGACAGCCGTCGCACAGTTGATCTTTACGAAACTCTCGTTCTTTCGGACACTTATGCGGTGCACGGCTCGGGCGATCAACTCTTTTCCTGATCCGGATTCCCCGAGAATTAGCACTGGAGCGTCGCTTTTCGCTGCCTTCATCGCCAACCGCAGCATTCGCCTGAGCTCCGGGCTATCGCCTACAATCTCTTGAAAGCTACTTTCCGACCGTTCTTCTTCCATAGGTAGGCCGATCCTTTGCCTTGCCTGCCCGCCTTCCCATCCGGAAAAAGTTGTCTTTGTGAGGGGTGCAGGTGGGCTGAGATATGTGTCATTCTTCAACAACTGCTCGCTCCTTCAGTATTCAGCGCTGAAAATAGCATCGCGAATGACGACGAATCTATGCTGCTTTCGTATCGCCGGGCGCTACGTTGGAACACCCGAGTTATACGTTTTGGTAAGAAAACTTTACGAAAGTTTACGTTTGCAAAGTAAACTTTACAAAGGTCAAGAAGGGTAAACCCTTGACAAGTTGAGCTTTCGGTGTAGATTAGCGGGACTATCCTGGGGGAATTGGCTCAGCCAGTTGTTTTGCGTTTTGGGTGCAACTGGAATTTGAAGCAGAGTCCATGTCGTATCGCCCGGTTGCCGTGAGGGGGGAAAATGGCTCCGGAACCATGCCAGCATTTTAGAAGGATTACCGGTGTAGTGAGGTTAGATTTTGCGCGCCCAGACGCTGTTGACGGTCCTATATATTCGGGGGCGGTCTCGGTAGGAGTATGTGAAGAGTGCGGACACATTGAGCTGTACGCGAAGCTTCACCACTTGCTCGGTGACTGGTTGCGAAAGACCTGACAGTTTGACAAGGCGGAGACCGCGAACTGCAGGCATCCGGGTATATTCGTGCGCCTGCCATGCAAGCCTCTGATTGGCGGAATTGAAGCTCTCGCCTAGTTGAGGGATTCCAACACTTCGTCCGCAGTTCGTGCATTAAGTTTAGAGTTGCTTCAAAACGGGCCCCGGGGAGATTCTTCGTGACAGTCTCCACGATCGTGCCGATGACCGGTTCCTACGACCACCTGCAGGTGGCGCTCTCCGTGTTGCTGGCCGTTTTCGTCTCCTACACCGCACTCGATCTGGCTGGGCGCCTTCGCTCCGCAGTCATTCTCATCAACTTTAACTGCATGAACTGCTGGGGGCCCGCCACCGCGCGAGCATCCCATTGGCAGGAGGTCGTATGTTAACGCCTGCAACCACCTCTGGGCTATTTGAACCGCCACAATTCCCCACGCGTCAACTGCTTTATGGGATGGCTCTGCTGCTGGCTATTGCGACGGCTCCGTTCCTGATCTGGCCGACTCTTGCCGGTCGCATTCTGGCGTCGAATTTCTTGCCCCATCTCTATTGCTACCTTGGCAAACCAGGATTGGTGTGGACTCATGTGATTGCTGATTCCTGCATCGGCTTGGCCTATTTCACCATCTCCGGAACGCTTGTTTACCTGGTTCAAAAAGGACGCGGCGACATACCTTTCCACTGGATGTTCCTAGCCTTCGGCTCGTTCATTGTCGCCTGTGGTGCTACCCATTTCATGGAAGTGGTTACCGTCTGGATTCCGGTTTATGTGCTTTCCGCAAGCCTCAAAGTGGCCACGGCTCTGGTATCGCTCACAACCGCCGTGCTGCTGCCCTTCACCGTCCCACAAGTCCTCTCTCTGATAAGAACTGCGAAGACTTCGGCAGCAGCGGAGGGCAGGTTCCGTGATCTGCTGGAGGCAGCCCCGGACGCTGTCGTAGTCGTGAATCGCGAGGGCAAGATTGTGCTCGTCAATGCTCAGGTCGAAAGGTTGTTCGGCTACCGGCGGGAGGAACTGTTGCAACAAGAGCATGGGATGCTGGTGCCAGAACCCTTCCGGGGCCAGCACTCGGCACACCTGAACCACTTCTTCTCCGATCCTAGAGCACGGCCGAGCGGAGCGGGGTTGGAACTCGCCGGCTTACACAAGAATGGGCACGAGTTCCCTGTGGAGATCAGCCTGAGCCCGCTCAAGACCGAAGAAGGGGTGCTGGTTTCGACCGCTATCCGTGACATCAGTGAGCGCAAACGCGCAGAGGCAAGGCTGCGGGAATACGAAAAAGCCGTCGAAGGCCTGGAGGAGATGATCGTAGTCGTTGACCGGAATTACCGCTACGTGCTCGCCAATCATGCGTACCTGAAAT
This sequence comes from Terriglobales bacterium, assembly GCA_035567135.1. Lineage (GTDB taxonomy): Bacteria > Acidobacteriota > Terriglobia > Terriglobales > Acidobacteriaceae > JABDBE01. Next base: position 38,095 of record DATMQI010000172.1, on the reverse strand, counting down.
ATCGCCGGATGGAGAGGGAACAACTGCTTGGAAAGTTGCTCTCGGAAATATTGAACAAAGGTGTTTTTGAAACGATGGTTAAGCCCAAGCTGGATGAAGGTTTCCAAGGTAAGGTAGTCAAATACGAGATGCGAGACAGGCATCCGCATCTCGGTGAAAGGGACTTGTTACTAGCGTACTCTCCGGTCGAAGGACAAACTGGCATCGATGGGTTAGCCTGTGTTTTGCAGGACATCACCGAGCGCAAACACGCGGAAGAAGCCCTCCGAACCAGTGAGCGGGAGCAGCACAAAATCGCAGAGCAATTGGAGACAGAACGCGCCCGCTTGATCGAGGCTCAAGCGGTCGCAAAAGTGGGCAGTTGGGAAACCGAGTTGCCGGGTCTTGACATAACCTGGTCCGAGCAGACACACCGCATCTTTGAGACTGACCCCTCCTGTTTTCACCCCAAGCGTGCAGGCTTTGTGGAACTTGTTCATCCGGAGGATCGTGCGAAAGTGGATGCGGCCTTTGAGGCTTCGCTCGAAAAGCGTGCGCCGTCCACGGTCGAATACCGGATTGTCATGGCAGACGGCCGCGTCAAAGTCTTGGAGGAGCACTGGAAAGTTTTTCATGATGGACAAGGACGGCCGGCGCGCCTAATCGGTACTTGCCAGGACATCACCGAGCGCAAGCAGGCTGAAGAGGCACGTCTTCGGCTCGCAGCCATCGTAGAATCATCCGACGACGCGATCATTTCTAAAGACCTGAATGGAGTGATTACGAGCTGGAATGCCGGTGCCCAGCGCATTTTCGGATACACCGAAAAAGAAGTCGTGGGGCAACCGATAACCACCATCATCCCTCCCGAATTGCAATATGAAGAAGTCAATATCCTGCGCCAGATGCGAGCCGGCGAGCACATTCAGCATTACGAAACCATCCGTGTCACGAAGCAAGGTAACAGAGTCAATGTCTCGCTGACCATTTCGCCCATGAGGAATTCCGAAGGCGTGGTCGTGGGCGCGTCCAAAGTCGCCCGCGACATCACTGAGCGCAAACAGGCGGAAGAAGCTCTGCAGCGAAGCGAAGCCGAGGCCAAGGTCCGGGCGGAAGAATTGGAGGTCATTTTAGATGCCGTGCCGGGGATGGCTCTCATTGCCCAAGACCCAGCCTGCCGCACCATAACCGGCAGCCGCGTCGCCTACGAGTTACTGCGGTTGCCTTACGGCGCGAACATTTCTAAGTCCGCGCCGGAAGTGGAGAGGCCTTGTACTTTTCGCGTGGTTCGGGACGGCCAGGAACAGCCTTCCAGCGAGTTGCCGCTTCAGAAGGCCGCGGCTACAGGCGAGGAGGTTCGCGAATCCGAGATTACTCTGCTGTTCGACGATGGGACCTCGCGCGATATGTACGGCAACGCCGTGCCCCTCTGGGATCACAAAGGCAACGTCCGGGGAGCGGTGGGTGTTTTTGTCGACATCACTGAGCGCAAGCGGGCGGAGGACGCGCTGCGCGAGAGCGAAGATCGCTACCGCGACCTCGTCGAACATAGCCAGGACCTGCTCTGCACCCACGATCTGCAGGGGAAGCTACTGTCCGCGAATCCGGCCCCGGCCCGGATCTTGGGATATGAAGTCACTGAACTCCTGGAAATCCCCATGCAAGATTTGCTCGCCCCCGAGTATCGCAAAGAGTTTGAGACATATCTGGCCAAAATGAAGACCATCGGCGAAGACAAGGGTCTGATGGCCGTCATCACCCGCACGGGAGAGCGCAGGATTTGGGAATACCACAACACCCTTCGCACTGAGGGAGTTCCTTCGCCCGTCGTCCGCGGCATGGCCCATGACATCACCGAGCGCATGCGGACGGAAACCGCTCTGCGCCGCAGCGAAGAAAACTACCGCAACTTCGTCGCTCAGAGTTCCGAGGGCATCTTCCGCCAGGACCTTGACGCTCCAATTCGGGTGGACCTGCCGGAGGACGAACTGGTGCATCGCATCCTCCACGATTCCTACCTGGCGGAATGCAACGATGCAATGGCCAGGATGTATGGCTTAAATACCTCACAAGAATTTGTTGGCAAACGACTGACCGATACGCTCGACCCGAACGACCCACACAATGTCGAACTCACTCGTGACTACGTCCGCTCCGGTTTCCGTGTAATCGAGCGGGAGTCTCACGAAGTCGACGTGCTGGGCAATCCCAAGGTTTTCCTGAATAGCATGATCGGTATTGTGGAGAACGCAAGGCTGGTGCGAACCTGGGGCATCCAGCGGGACGTTACCGAACGGGTGCGATTGGAGGAGGCGCGCAAGGCGGCCGAAGAGGCACTGCAAGAGTCGCAGGCTGCGCTGGCCCGGGTGGCTCGCATCGCGACCATGGGTGAGTTAACCGCCTCCATCGCGCATGAGATCAACCAACCCCTGGCGGCTGTGGCCACGAATGCGAGCGCCTCTCTGCACTGGCTCGCGGTGCAGCCACCCAATCTCTCCGAAGCCCGGGAGGCTATGGCCAGTGCCATGCGCGAAGCCAATCGGGCAAGCCGGGTGATCGAGAGAATTCGAACCATGCTGAAGAAAGCGTCACCGGAACTGCGACTCCTGGATGTGAATGAAGTCATCAGAGAGGTATTGGCCCTCGCTCACAAAGAGCTCATGGTAGGCGGCGTGGCCGCACACACCGAACTGTCGCCTGATGCTCCCTGCGTGCTCGGCGACCGGGTCCAGTTGCAGCAGGTAATCCTGAACTTGATTATGAACGCCATCGACGCCATGCTTGCGATCAAGGACCGGCCAAGATTGTTGAACATCAAGTCTGAGCTGGGCACGGAGGGTGTGCTGGTCGAGGTTCAGGATTCAGGGAAGGGACTCGATTCGAAACAAGCATCCCGCATCTTCGAGTCCTTCTTTACAACGAAGCCTGACGGGATTGGAATGGGACTGTCGATCAGCCGTTCCATTGTTGAAGCTCATGGCGGCCGCTTGCAAGCGATCTCCGGATCCTCGCAAGGGGCGGTTTTTCAATTGATCTTGCCCAAGGCAGCTTAGTCATGACTGAACCGCCATCCATGGTGTTCGTCGTCGATGACGATGCAGAAGTGCGCAAGGCACTCGATAGCCTGATCCGGTCCGTGGGTTACCAGGTCGAGAGCTTCAGCTCAACCCAGGAATTTCTGCGAAGGCAGCGGCCGGATGTGCCCAGCTGCCTAATCCTCGATGTTAGGCTTCGGGGAGTCAGTGGGCTGGATTTCCAGCTCAGGCTGGCTGAGACGAACAATCCAATTCCGATCATCTTTATCACAGGCCACGGGGACATTCCAATGTCAGTCCGGGCCATGAAGGCGGGAGCCGTTGAGTTCCTGACCAAGCCATTCCGCGACCAGGATCTGCTGGATGCAATTCACGTCGCGCTGGAGCGTGACGCGGCGAGACGGCGGCAAGATGCGGAAATTTCCGAACTGCGGGACCGCTTTGAATGGCTGACGCCGCGGGAGCGAGAGGTTCTGCCGCTGGTCATTTCCGGCTTGCTCAACAAGCAAATCGCCGCCAAGATTGGAACCAGCGAAACCACCGCCAAGGTCCATCGCAGCCAACTCATGCGAAAGATGGGTGCGGACTCGCTGCCGGATCTGGTAAGAATGGCCGAGAAATTAGGGATCCCGACCGCACAGCCCTAAACCTTCGTCCAGCCCTTCTCACGAAGGTAAAGCCCCGCGGGATCAACGCACAATTAAACTGTGATTTTTGCATTTTGACTTAGCCCTCCACGGCGGGCTTTGTCTCTTCGATTGGTCGCCGGTGACCGAAGACCGCAGCGCGGTCTTGCCTTCAGCCTTCAGTCGGAATCTGCTCCAGTCGCTGCCGGAAATACTCCTTCCAACTTTCGGGTAATACTTCGACCCGAAGGGCACGCTGCACCCAAGCCACATCGGCGTCGCTATACCTTTTCTCGGCATACAAACGAGTGATCTCCGAAACCGGGACGCCATTTGGGTCGCGACTGATAACCGCGATCTCATCGCCAGCGCCGACCTCCCCCTCGCGAGTAACCGCGAGATAGAAACCCGTGCGTCCGCTTACGAAGAATCGCTTCACCATATCGTCGGCTTCAAACCGGATGCCAAGTTTGTAACAAGGAAGGCGTGGCTGGGTCACGATCACTTCCGCCGAACCCACGGAAAACCGGTCGCCAAGATGTGCCGAGTCTTCCAACAAGCCATCCAGCGTGAAGTTTTCACCGAACATGCCCAATGGCAGTTCTCGCCCGGGCAGCTCTCTTTTCCAGTAGTCGTAGTGTACTCGTGGGTAGCAGTAGACGGCTTTATATTGTCCGCCGTGAACCTTGAGATCCGCTTGGCGGTCACCGTCCAAATTAAGATTCCGCAAAGCTACACGGCCGTCAACCGGCTGCTTGAAGATTCCCGTGGTCACGGTTCGCCCGTGCCACGTCACCTCGCGAGGAAGCCCTGTACTTACCGTTATCAGCTTCATCTGCCGCTAGCCTCATCGATCCCGTTCGCCGGTATCGACTCATGGGAAGTATAGCGGGTTACTCGGGCAGGTAAAATCTCGATAGGCTCAACTCCGTCGGCCGCATTGCGGCCCCGGATTCGTTTCCTGTACTATTGTGGTTGCCGCGGGGTAAGCGCTGCAACTGGAGTAGCCCCAGGGTTGACTTTGACAGTCACCGGATTAGCTCAAAGGCGACCAGACTAAGCACGTCAGAACAGTTTGTTCCCGGACGCTCCTCATTAATGATGAAAGATGCGTAGAAGAACCACCTCTCAGTAAAACGCAGGTCCACGAAGGGCGCGTAGCTCAATTGGCAGAGCAACTGACTCTTAATCAGTAGGTTGAAGGTTCGATTCCTTCCGCGCTCACCATCTTTTCAATCGCTTGGCGGGGACCGGAACATTCTCTTGCACTTCCCACAAGCCCGTTTTTGGCCAACTTCCGAGCCGACGATTCGGAAGTCGAAGCCCGGTCTTATTTAACTAGCGCCAACCGGCGATGAGTATACGAGCGGCGCAAGAAACAATTGCGGCGTTTATAGACAAAACCAGTCGAACCCAACCAGCCCCCTGGGTCGGGGCATTAAGCTGCGGAACGCAGTTGATGCACTTTCTCTGGATGTTTGGCGTACGTATTCCGAAAGCGCGTCGACGCATCGCGGGCGATAGGCTTGCCATGGCCAAACCCGGCAGCATCGAATGAAAGACTGGCAAGTTTGCGCTGGCTCATACGACCTTCCTCCAAGTTCTCGAAGCCAACGGGATCACCGAGGCCCATGATGTTCGTGCACACATCAGCCGCGAACAGCATTCGTCCAGGACGCCACAGCAGCGCGATCTGTCCGGCGCAATGCCCGGGGACATGAATTACTTCGAAGCCACCTGCGATCGGCAGTGTTTCCCCTGGGGTCAAAGGCTGATCGATGGAAACTGGGTCCAGTCGCTCGTCCGGATGGAAGAACAGGTTGCACAAAACTCGCCCCAACAGACCAGGCGCCGGCGTCATCGGCCGAAAAGGACCCCCACTCTCGGCGATAGGGATATCGAGCGGGTGCATGTAGGTCCTCGCACCGGTTCCACGCACAATAGCGGCGGCGCTGCCGATATGATCAGGGTGGCCGTGAGTGAAGATCAGGTGCTTGAGCTGGTCTGGGGAATGGCCAAGATCGCGGATCGCGCCGAAGACTGCTGCCTCCTTATTCGGGTAACCAGCGTCGATCAGTGTCAACCCGTCGTCGCCCTCGATCAAAAAGGCGTTTGCAAACCCCATCGGGACGATATGCACACCTTTGATCACCCGCTTCACAGCCAGTGAGTCCTCCGTTCGGGAGTTGATGCACCGGCGCCCGCTAGGGTTGGAAGACGATTCAACTAAGCTGAACGGTCAAAACACTTAGCAGGCCAGAAGTCGGCGAGGAATTTATCAATCCTCCCGAAGCCGTGTCTTGATAGTTTCGGGTTTGCACATCCATGAACTTAGTTTGCTTTCCAGATCACAAGGGTGGCGACGCGATAGTTATATCGCCGATCAGCACCGCTACTCGGAAGCCGCTCGAGAACGAATGAATCGCTAACTCACGCCGGGGAATCAAGCCGGCGTGCGTGTAGTTCGCAGTTACCACCTGCTCGTACGGTACAGGCACTGGCTGAACGCATTTGTTTTGTATCCTTCATTTATTGATCATCATATTACGAGTATGACGGCCATCATATTTGATGGCCTGGAGTTCTTCACAAAAGAGGAGATGCATCATGCCTGACCATTCGCAGTTCAGCACCGATCGCACTCATCCGGGCGAGTGGACCATCACCTTCAGCAACCCGCCTATCAACATGTTTCTTCCCGCAACCATCGTCGAATTGGGAGCGCTAATGACCAACCTCGAGGCGGACCCGTCCGTGAAGGTCGTAGTGTTCCAGTCGGCAAATCCCGATTTTTTCATCGCCCATCTCGACGTAGCCAAGGCAGCGGAACGGCCAGACGTGCTGGGCCTTTGGCGCGAATTTGTGCTGCGCCTCTCGTCCACGCCAGTCGTGAGCATCGCCAAGATTCGCGGCCGCACGCGCGGCATCGGTAACGAGTTCGTGCTGGCCTGCGACATGCGTTTCGCCAGCCGGCAAAGCGCTGTATTCGGCAACCCCGAGATCGGCGTCGGACTGGTCCCGGGCGGCGGAGCTCTGGAATGGCTTCCGCGCTTGGTCGGCCGCTCGCGCGCACTTGAGATCGTGCTCAGCGGCGACGATTTCGATGCCGATATCGCCGAGCGTTATGGCTGGGTAAACCGCACACTGGACGATAACGACCTCGACTCGTTTGTCGATGCGCTCGTCCGGCGTCTGGCCTCGTTCGACCGTGAAACACTAGCCGCGGTGAGGGCCCAGATCAATCGGTTCGGGACGCCGACGGCTGCCGAGCTCCAGTCGAGCAACGACCTGTTCTTCCCACTGCTGGCCTTACCAGGTGCGCAGGCGCGCCGTGCCAAGATCCGTAATATCGGTTACGGCGTACGGAGCGACTTTGAATTGAACTTCGGCCGGTACCTCCCTGCGCTCGGGCGGGCGGACGACGATGACACGGAGGCGCAGGCCAGCTGATCGTCGCCCTGATTTCTGAACTCCGGACCGACGTTCGACGGGGCCGAGATATGATGGCCAAGATGGCCGCAACGCTGGGACCGAGCCGACTTCGAGGATATCAAGCGCCGGCTTTGCGGCGGGCGGATGATCGATATGCCGCCATTTCTTACCGTTCGACGTTCAAAAAAGACGGATTCAGGTGATCGCTGACAGAAAGGAAATCTGATGATCGGAACACCCGAAATCACAGAAACACGACCGCGGGCCGCGGCTGTCATTCACGTGACGGTTCCGTGCGACGAAATACGGACAGTCATGCCGGTGGCGATCCGTGAAATTCTCGCTACACTGTCCGGCCAAGGCATAGCTCCTGCAGGACCTCTTTTCGACCACCATCTGAAAACATCGGAACAAGCGTTCGACTTCGAAGTAGGGTTCCCCATCATGGCCCCAATGCAGCCCACAGGCCGTGTGAAAAACGGAGAACTTCCCGGAGGACGGATAGCACGCGCAGTCATGAGCGGGGACTACGAAGGGCTCGCCAATGCTTGGACGGAGTTTCGAGAGTGGATGAAGCGTGAGGGGCACGTGAGTCGAGGCGACTTCTGGCAGATCTTTACGGCTGGTCCTGAATCGAGCCCGGATCCGGCCAATTGGCGAACCGAGCTGTGCCTTCCCCTGTAATTGGCACACTGTGCTCGTCCCAGAACGCAGTTTCCGGTTGGACCGGAAACATTTTCTTGTATTTCACACAAACCCGTTTATGGATAGCGTGGGGTTAGCCGACAACTCAGGAATGATTGTAGCTGTGGGAGCATGTTCACTCAGGCAAAGCGACGCGCGACTAGCAGCGTGATGTCATCCGTCTGCTCCGGTTGCCAGAAGCGTCTCATGCTCTCAACTCGCAGGCTCCGGTCCTGGTCGCGAACCTTAACGACGGCAAACTGGAATCGTGGATCATAAGGCTTGGGCATGAGCGAAATCTCGTTTGCCGACCATGAGGAAATTAGGCCTGATAGAGCGCCGCTATACTGAAGTCCCCGCCCGAACCGTTGACTGAGTCAGTGGGCCAAGCGCAGCGACACGCGCAGCAGATCGCGCGTGAAGCAGCGCCCCTGCGAGGTTCGGAGTGCGAGCTTGTTCAATTGCGACCGAAAGCGACTAGCTCGATGTTCATGTCGGTTACCGCTTTGAGAACGGCCGGGTCGCAGAGGGTCTTAATCTCTTGCTCCCGTTCGGCCTGATACATGGTCTCCATATCGCTTCCATATCCGGGATGACAGGCAAGTTCGGTGCACCCGGGCAAGAGGTTTCCTAGGATACGAAGTAAGTTCTCTACGCTGACGCCATCGAGGTGAGGCAGCCCTTCGTCCGTCTGTCCATAGAACTCGCCACAATAGCGAATTTCCGCGCTACAGCTGCGGACTGGCACGGCGAGTTCCGTAGCCATCGCCAGGACAACGGAGCGGGCCGGTTCCTCCCGATGGGAGTGTTGGTGGGAATCGAAGTGCGTGGGATCTCTCCCTATTAAACTCCGAAAGGTTGCGAGCTGTGCCTCCAGTTCTCTGGCCACCGCATCGGCATCGTTTTCATCGACCAATTGATAGAGCCGAACCCACTCGCCATTCCGATAGGCCCACTCTCCCAGATCGAGATGCAGGCCGACACTCAGTTCCGGGTGCGCTTGGGCGTAGGTGGCAGCCTGCGCCGCGCCAGGCCAGCGCACCATGAGGCTGGCGCTGGTTACGATGCCACGCTCGTGGGCCTCGATGATGCCACGGTTTATACCGGCACTTTGACCGAAATCATCGGCGTTGACGATCAGTTGTTTTTTCCCTGCCATGGTTAGAACCCGAGATCATGGAGCAGCTTCGCAGCGACTCTCGGGGCCCCGAAATACTCTTCCGCGATGGCTCGTGCGGTCTTGCAATGCCGCTGGTAGTCGGAATTGATAGATTCAATGGCGACCAAGGCCTGCTCCATGGTGGTAAATGCGAAAAGGCCCTCTCCGCTGGGCAAGACCTTGCCGAAGCCGGTGTCCTGAGCAATCACAGGTTTGCCGCATGCCAGGTAACACGCGTCCCGCTCGCTGAACCACCCGCTACGAAGCCGGACGTTCTGGTCCTTAGCCACAGTAAACTCTCCGCGGGACTGCCGAAAGTAAGCGGGGTATGCGCCAAACACATCCAGAGACATAACCAAAGGAGAAACCAAGTTCCAATTGTGTTGCTGCAAACGTTGGCGATCCTCGCCCTCGCAGTTCATGGCCAGTTCGAAAGGTTGCGGTGTGCGCAGCGGCAGGCCAAGGAATTTTTCCCACTCGTAGTGCTTGCTCCAGTAATAGAGCTCTCCGCGGTAGACGATATCGTTCCCGTTTTGGCGGAAGTTTCCAATCGTGGTGAAGAAGCGCGCTTCCGGGTCATAAGCCATGGACCAGAAATCGAGGTCTACCGGTTGCCTGGTCTTACCATACTTGATTCCGTTCAATGGAACGTCGCAATCGGTGGCGCCATAATTCTCGCCGTAGGTAACGATGCGATCATATTTCGCGAATTCTTTACGGGTATGTTCATCGCCGTTGGCCAACTGCAGTTCGGCAGTCACCGGGTCACATTCAACGTACACTCGGAAGCGCGCCTGCAGGTGTTCTTCGCGGAGGTCCGTAGCACCCACCACATTGAGCAGCACATCGCAGGAACGGTAAAGCTCATCCAGTTGTGTATCAGATATTCCAAAGCATGCGCCTTTTCGGTCTGCTAATCGATACGCCCACTGACTGGGTATTCCAATCCGCTCCATACAACTCTCGATGTGATGAACCGCATACGAGGCATCGTCCGTGACTGTATTCTGCCGGGGATCGTAAGGCCACACCGAATCGTCCTCGACATACCAAACCTCATGGCCGAGCTGCTGGAAGCCACGCAGCCAGCTAAGATACAGCCAAGTTTGTCCGCCAAACGGGCAGCGTCCCATCATTCCCAGAATCACTATTTTCAACTTTTTGCTCATGATCGCAGATCAAAGACGACCATTCGATCGTTCTCGAGAACGCAGCGATAGCTCGCGCGCAGGTGATGGTGAAATGCCTGGTAGTGTTGCAGCCACCACAGTGCCGGCCAGACGAAGGCGATGAAAGCGGCTTGCGATTGCCGCAATCGCTCAACTTCGCGAATCGCGGTGGCGTCATCGGCAGGAGGCCCAAAGTACTGGCCGTCTCGCTCAAGGAATGGGATCGCGCGGCCATTGCGGCTGAGCTTATCGGTAGCGACGTTCTGGTCGACAACAATAAACTCGTCTTCCGGCGAGATCAGGGCTTCAAGTTCCTGTTCGCAGAGGCAAAGGCGATGGTTCCACAATTCAGAAGTGCGGATGGGCTCCCGTATGATGATGGCGGCCATTCCGTGCGAGAATTCAGGCAGTAATTTCACTTCAATGGCGTCTCCGAGGTTATCTTGCCATCGGGAGAGCACTGCGCGTTCTTCTGAACGGTTCGCATCGTCAAGCAGCGCGAGGGTTCCGCTTCGGGCGAAATCTAAAACTTGATACAGAGTTCCTTCACGCCCTCCGAGGGCAGCAGGTGGTCCATCAATCAGCACCAAATCAGGCGGATTGGGGGAAGCAAAACGCTGGGGCCGCAATCGATAAACGGGAAGCAGTTTGCCACCGCATTCGCGTAAAACCAGCGGAGCAAACTGCAGGGCTATGTGACAGCCTGCCTGCCGATGATCTGCTAATCCACGAATTGTACTCTGACGAAAATCCGGGTCATGCTCAACAGAGGTAATGCAGCAGGGCGCATTCAATTGCGAAGAGGCACGAGCGAGGACCTGCGTGGATGCCCCTGAACCCATTTCGAGAATGTGCTGTGGTTTCAAGTGGGTGACGAGACTTGCGAGAAATCGCTGTTCGTCCAGCGGCAGGGCCCACTCGTTCTGCTCGGGGATGAACGCGGTGGCGTCCGACTCCTTCGGGTCAGCTAGTGCAGCCTCAAGAGCAGAGAAAGCTGCGGCTACAGCGGGTTCTTCTTCCACTGCGAATTGGAGGGGTTGCGGCATTAGAGTGAATGGATTGGCCTACGCATGCAGGTCACATTTTTCCTAACTTATCCTATCGTCGTTGCGCCAAATTCGTTTCGGCTCCGGTTTTCTCTTCGAACAGCACATTGGCAAGGTCTGTGATCCTCGTTGCGATTGCCTTCCAAGTGTAGTCAGTCAAGATCTTCTCTCTGGCGGCAGCACCTATCGCCGACGCCAATTCGGGTGAGTAAATGAGCTTTGCGAGTCCGTGAGCCAACAGCGCGTAATCGCCAGACGGGTAAAGCCAGCCGGTCTTGCCATGGTCGATCACTTCTTCGATCTGTCCGATAGCCGCTGCTACTGTCGGTTTTCCTGCTGCCATATATTCGAAGAGCTTGAGTGGTGAACCGTAGAAGTCTGCGTTCCAGTTGTAGGGCGCAACCCCGACGTCCATGGCCGCAATGTAGTCTGGAATTGAATCGTGCGGGATGTTGCCCGTGAAGACTACGGCTGACTCCAAGCCCAATTGACGTGTGGTTTCTTCCAGGGTCTCTCGCGGCTCGCCGTCTCCCACCAGAAGCAGTCGGAGATCGTGATCGTTCGCGTACAGCGTAGAGAAGGCGCGGAGCAAGCCTTCCACATCATGCCAGGGCTGGAAGCTGCCCACAAAACCGATCAGCCGTTGATTCCCCAAGTTGTAACGCTGCCGAACAGTCTCGCCGGTTTTCTTTTCTGCAAAGAGCTTGGTAGACACGCCATTCGGGATGACATGCACATCCTGCTCATTCACGCCGAGTGATACGGCCCAATTTTTGATCCAGTTAGAAATTGCAATGACCGTGTCGGCCCCACGAATGATCACTCTCTCCATGCGCGAGGCGGTCGCAGTCAACGTAAACTTTTCGTAACCCTCCTGTTCGCGGCAAAGCGGATCATTTACTTCGAGGATTAGCGGAATTCCATGACGCCTTGCCAGTTCGATCCCTCCCCACCCGAAGAGCGAATATCGTTCGTACAGCAGGTCCGGCTTTTCGCGCTCAATAATCGATGTGCCTTCCGACTGCAGCCAGAAGTTGTAGGCCACCGACCTCAAATCGCGCTCTAGTTGCTGGTTCTGAATGATGGGCTCTTCTTCGACCAGACTCCAACCAAGCGCATCCAGGCCGCGGGGTTGAAGATGATAGAGTCTCGACCTGAGTTGTACGAAGGTGCCTTCTCCCAGAGATGGGCACACAATGAAAACATCGTGACCTAAATCCACAAGGGCATCGGTGAAATCACGCACGTGAATTGAACAGCCCTCATCGCCAAAAAGCGGGATATCGATATCGGAGCACAGAAAGCCGATTTTCATAATCTTAGGTCTTAGCTACCAAGGCTTTGGGTGCGCGACGCCCATCTACACAGGCAATCCACCGATTGTTACTCACGCGATGCGCGTCAATGTGATGCATTCCGTCCGCATTCCAACCGCTGCCGCTGGGCGCCAATATCGGTTCGGCGCGCACCTCTTCTTCCGCATACTTCCTGGTGGTTAGCTCGGTGATTTTGAATGCTTGTACTTGAAAACCGTACGAGATCGAGCAATCCTGGGCATACCGGAAAATGTCAGTGCCTTGTATCAGAACCCTTCCTCCCGGCCGGGCGATCTTTGCATTGTCTTTGACGACCGGACTCTTCGGATGTTCGGTCCATGGTCCTGTGAGTTCGTCTGCGAAGTACAGGCGCAGACAATCGTGCTTCACCTCAGGGTTGGTTTCTGTGAAGAGCCACCATTTGTCACCGTAATGAAAGACAGAAGGGTCGACAAGATAGGGTCTCTCGAGGAGTTGCGCAACGAAGGACCATCGTGTCGGAAAATTCTCTGCCCTATACAGTCGAATCGAGCCCGCCTGAAAACTCTCCGGGATCATGTAGTGGTCGCCTCTCCACGCGAACACATAGGGATAGGATAAGTGGAATGGCTCAGCCAATACGATCTGCTGATAGGCCCAGGCAAGTCCGTCATGGCTCTGCGCCAGTCCGATCTCGCCCTTTCCTGTGTGCCAGTTCATAACCTCGAAAAACATGTACCAACTGCCGTTTGCTGCGATCATGAATGGATCGGCTACAAACGCAGCCGGCACATCGGATACGGCCTCCCGGGTCAGAACTGGATTATGCACGCCTTGGGGAGCGTACAAATCAAAAGGTGACTGGCCCGCATAGATTCCAATTGACCATATATCTTCACTGGGCGCCGGTATGTAGAGGCGATGCATCGAACCCTGTTCGGAGTCTTGATCAATGATCAACCCAGCCGCTTCAAGCGCCGTTTGCTCGGAGAGCCAAACGTCGGGATCTCCGGCGTTCGGCGTCGCTATCGAGGTGCAGCCAACATACCGATAACTGTTACTGTCTTCGGGGCCGAGCCACGGGGGTAGTCTGGCTGCGGTAAGAAGCTCAGCTTCGCCCCAAAGTTCTTCGATATCGATGGGGTTTTCCGGGATACGAAAGTACCTGCCTTGCCTCACGGTGCACACGCCGTACCCGCGGTTTCTGCGGCCTTCAGCACATCCAGTTTCTTGCGGGAGCACTCGATCGCCTTTTGATAGTTCTTGAGAACTCGCACAATATATTTGTCCATTGCAAAATATTCCTCGACGCGCCGCCGCCCAGCTTCGCCTATCTGCCCCGCCAAAGTGGCGTTACTCAGGATCTGATCCAACGCCGCGACCACTGCGCCCTCATCCTCAGGTGGCACGAGCAGTCCGGTTACACCGTCGGTCACAGCTTCCGGCGCTGCGCCTGCGATGCTCGCGACGACAGGGCAACCGGATGCCATTGCTTCGAGATAGACATTTGCCACGCCGCCCTCGTAGAGAGCTGGCGAACAAAAAACATTCGCGCGGCGGTAGAAGTCCGGCAGACGCGAGCGTTCAACGAATCCGAGAAATTCGATATTCGCCTCTGCACCGCATCTGTGCACCCAGCGCTCCAAATCTTCCCTCAGGCCATCGTCTCCGGTTCCCAGAACCTGTAGCCGAATGTTGGGATACTTGGAACGCAGTCGTAAGACAGCCGCGACGACTGTTTTCACACCCTTATTGTTCGCGATATTGCCTACGAACAGCACCGTTGGTCGATCTCCGGCTCGCTCTTCTTCATCGCCCGGTCGAAAAGCTTCGGCGTCGACTCCGCAATGCACCACGTCGATGGATTTGCGTGGCACTCCGTAGAAGGCGGCGGTGAAATCGGCGATGTTGGCGCTGCACGCCATCAAGCCGTCCGCCCGCTCGATTGATATTCCTTCCATGAACGACCCCACCCGATACAAGTCACCGTCCTTTGAGGGCCAGTTCAGGCACTCGGCTAGCATGGCCAGCGGCGCATGGAGTTGCACTACTACCGGCACCCAGTTCCAGGGAGTGCGGTCCAGTTGGTAGGCGAATCCTTCAGCTCCGTATTCGGCGAAGTCGATTACGTCGAAGTCGGTCGTCCGCATCAGTTGATGGAGCTCCCGGAGGACATTCCATGTATAACCGACTGCGTAAGTGACGGAATTGTAGATCGGAAACTCGCTTCCGGCCTCCTCTCCAGGCGGCCGTATCCGATGGACCGTAACACCAGCTCCGATTTCGGTTCTTAGGCCAAGTCCAGGCGTCGGGGAACAAGAGAGCACATGAACGGCGTGGCCTAACCGGGTAAGCGTGTGCGCTTTATTCCACGTCTGGGTCCCGATTCCGCCCCGTGCTGTCTCCGGAGGATACTCTTGAGAAACCAGGCAGATTCTCATGAGGGTTCCTCCCGAATGACCCCACGAAGCTTGCGGTCGCGGAGGGCGCCATTCTGCAGTCGATGCAATTGAGAGTAAAGCCCGTTAAACAGGAGAAGCTCGTCATGCGCGCCGCGCTCCACGATACGGCCTTTATCCAGAACGAGGATTTGGTCGGCATAACGAATCGTGGAGAGACGGTGCGCGATGATGAAAGTTGTGCGGCCCGCCATCAGACGGTCGAGCACGTCCAGGATCACTGTCTCGGTGCGGGAATCGAGCGATGAGGTTGGCTCGTCGAGGATGAGCACCGGCGCATTCTTGAGAAATGCCCTCGCCACCGCAATGCGCTGGCGCTCACCCCCCGAGAGCCTCACCCCGCGCTCTCCGACTTGGCTCTGATAACCATCGGGCAGCCCGGAAATGAAATCGTGAGCGTTGGCCGATTTCGCGGCCTCCTCAATCTCCTCTTGCGACGCGTCCGGCCGTCCGTAGGCGATATTGTCACGGATCGTGCCTGAAAACAGCACCGACTCCTGCAACACGAGAGCCACGTTGTCATGAAGGGTGCCGATGCTGAGATCGCGCGCGTCCTCGCCATCAATCGTTACGCGACCCGAGTCCGGATCGTAGAAACGCATGAGCAAACTTGCAATCGTCGTCTTTCCCGCGCCCGTGGGCCCGACCAGGGCAACTACCTCTCCGGCGCGAGCTTTAAAGTCGATCTGGTGCACTACCAGCCGCGATGCGTCATAGCCAAAACTGACGTTCTCGAAAGCGACCGTTCCATGAACCAACGGCAGCGACCTGGCGCCTGGGCGGTCCTTGATCTCCGGTTCGATGTCGAGCACCTCGAAAACTCGCTCCGCACTCACCAGTGAGTTCTGCATGTCCGTAAGCACATCGCCGATTGCATCGATGGGATCCTGAAGCTGGCCTACGTAGGTCATCACGACCAGAAGGGCTCCAATGGTAAGGCGTCCTTGAAAAACATGATAGGCGCAAAGCAGCAGGACTGCGCTGCGGTCAATGCGCGAGAGAAACCGCAGAGCGAACGAAAAAATACTCTCCTGAAGGTCCAGGTGAATCCGTGCGCGTACTGCTCGCCAGCGCTGATCGACTGCCCGTTCATGTTCCCGGTCTTCTTGTCCAAACGCTTTCACAACACGCAAACAGGAGAGCGCTTCCTGCATGAAACTCTGGGCTTTGCTCTCCATAACCTTTATGCGCTTAGTCTTCTCGTTGAACAATCGGCCATAGAGTCCCACAGAGATGTATTGCAGGGGCACAACTCCGAGTGCCAGCAGCGCTACCTGCCAGTCCAGCCTGACCACGATCCACAGCATGCCAATGAAGGTCACGAGCGCGGTGAGAACGTGCCGGAAGTTACTCCACACCATCGTGCTCACGAACGAGGTGTCACTGTTCACCCGGTAGATCGAGTCTCCTACCGTGGTCTGGTCGTGGTACTTGAAAGACAGACGCAGGAGGTGGTTGAACAAATCGGCCGCGAACCTGAGGTTCATACCGGTATTAATCCGCGTCTTCACATATTCGATTCCGATATCCAAGATGCCCGCAATCAGGCGCAGCACAAGTCCAAAGACGACTGCCCCCAGAATGATTGCCACCCGCGGACTTGCAAACGGAACTAGAAGCAGACGCCCTAACCACACCGGCAAGGGTTTGCCGCTCAGACCATTATCGATCAATACCTTCAGCGGCCACGGGTCCAATAAAGCGAGACCGGATTGTGCTAATTCCAGGACCACAGTTACGGCCATGATCCACTTGTAGGCGCGGACATACGGGAACAGGCGAGCGTAGATATCCGCCCGGAAATATCTGCGTAATCCATCGAGAATGCGTCTCAGTCTGCTCATCAGTATTAACTAGATCAATCCCAAACGCTCGCTTACAGAGCACATCTCCTGGCTGAAAGTCAGACGCTCGTCGCGGTCCATCCAGTTCGCGACATTCCGTATGTCGTCGAGGTATAGCGTCAATCGTGCCGCATTCAGGACAGTCTCAAAATCATCGGGCGAACCTTGCGGCCACCGGCTAGTTTGGTATTCAAGTTCACAGGGCTGGGCAACGTTCGCGGGCCATCGATACGTAAGACTCGCCAGATCGATTTCGCCTACGTCGATGGCTGCTTGCTCCCAATCAACAGGATGAATACTTCCATCGCGGACAAGAATATTGTGCCGATAGTAGTCGCCGTGGCTGATCGTTGGACGCAGAGTCCAGATGGATGCTGCGAAGTCCCCGAACCTTGAGCAAAGATCAGGCAGCCAAGAAAACGAACGACCGAGTCTTGCTGCATGCTCCAGCGCCCGGGTCGCAAACGCGGAATAATATGCCGCGTCGCGAATCTTGAGAAAGGACAGGGACGCTTCATTGGCAACGCAGTGTTCACTAGCGGCGTGAAATCGGCCCAGCCAGTTTGACGCAGCGCCCATATCGGAATCGTCAAGCTCGTCCAACGGAATAGCGTTCCCGAAATACTCCAACACCAGCCATAACCGCCCGGAGCCTGGCTCCTGATAAGTACCATAAAACTTCGGAGTAGAAAGCCGCAGCGGTTGAAGAACATGTCGGTACACTTCCGCTTCGTAGGGTACGTTGCTCCAGGACCCTACTGTGAACGGTTCATGGATGGGGTGACGGTAGCAGGCCGCATCCGGATACTGTGCGTACTTGACCAGCAGCCGCAGTGCGCTGCCATCGGCACATCTGCACGTTACAATTTCGCTGAGAGAACCACTCGAATAGGCGTTGCGTTCCCGCTCGAGGATAGGCAACTCGCCAGCGTTGGACACATCAAGGATTGACCTCAGCCCCAAGGACAGGCTCTGTGTGTCCGGCTGAAGAAGCAACTCAGTTTCCATTGAGTGATCCCGATCCACTGACTCCACCGTCGCAGTCTCTTTTCTAGTACCAAAGCTTTTGCGTGGATAATCCTTGATTCGCCGCCTTCTTCAGGACGCCTCACTTGATATAGCGAGAACTGGGCTCTGAAACTTCCATCCTTGCCGGCAACTTATGGATGAGAAGGGTCAGGACCTACTCGTCCCTACAGTGGAGCCTTTCGTCTCTAGCCGGTTGACGTGCCAATTTTCCCGCCGCGGTATGTCAGTTTCGGACGCCAGTCCTCGCTATATCCAGTAAGAGGTATTCCCGCACTGGTCCGGGAAAGCTTCCCCAAAAACAAATCTAAAGGGGTCGGGCATGGCTTTCGCCGTTGGGACGAATGATAGAAATCGCAGGCGCATTCCTAATCTCGTTATCTCGCGTCAGTTAGGCGACCTGGAATCCCTCGGTCACAAGTCAGCCAACGCGAAATCCGTGCGCGCACAAGGGAAATTCCTCTTTGCTGGCGATGAAAAGTTTTGCGTGCGTGGTGTGACCTATGGGCCTTTTGCCGCGCGCGCGGACGGAGTTGAATATCCAGCACCCGCGGCGGTGGCTTGGGACTTCACCCAGATGAAGAGAAACGGGATTAATGCCATCCGCGTCTATAGCGTACCCCCGAAATGGCTGCTTGACGCCGCGGCCCGGGCTGGTTTACGGGTGATGGTCGGCCTTCCCTGGGCGCAGCACGTCAACTTTCTCGACGAGCCAGGCATGGCGAACGCCATTGAGGAGAGCGTGCGGATCGGGGTTCTGCGCTGTGTTCGCCATCCTGCAGTATTGTGCTTTGCCGTGGGTAACGAGATTCCAGCGGGGATTGTGCGTTGGCTTGGCAAAGAACGTGTGGAACGATTCATCGAGAGACTTTGTCGAGCCGTGAAAGAGGAGAATCCGCAAGCCCTTTGTACTTATGTGAATTTCCCCACCACAGAATTTCTGGAACTCCCGTTCCTGGATTTGTTCTGCTTCAACGTGTATCTCGAATCGCAGCCCAAGTTCGAAGCCTACTTGGCACGCTTGCAAAGCCTGGCTGGCGACAAACCACTCTTGATGACCGAAATTGGCTTGGACAGCCGTCGCAACGGGGAGGAGCAGCAGGCGCGGTCTCTTGCCTGGCAGGTGCGCAGTACATTTGAAGGAGGCGCTGCCGGAATATTTGTTTTTTCCTGGACTGACGAATGGCACCGCGGAGGCTGCGATATTGAGGATTGGAATTTTGGGCTCACACGCCGCGACCGCACCCCGAAAGCGGCTCTCGCAGCGGTGCAGCATGCATTCAACGAGATACCTTTCGCTTCCAATATCGAGTGGCCCAAGGTTTCCGTTGTCGTGTGCACGTACAATGGCGGCGCCACACTGCGGGAAACTCTCCAGCATCTCCAGCGCCTGAGCTATCCCGATTTTGAAGTTATCGTGGTCGACGACGGTTCCACCGACGGCGGGGCTGATGAGGCCGAAGCTTACGGCTATCGTCTCATCCGGACTCCGAATGCTGGGCTCAGTAGCGCACGCAACACCGGCCTACACGCGGCAAACGGCGAAATAGTCGCGTACTTGGACGACGATGCATATCCTGATGCGGACTGGCTCAAGTATCTGGCTTTGACTTTTCTGCGCGGGGATTACGTGGGTGTGGGCGGGCCGAACATCCCTCCCCCAGGTGACGGTTGGATCGCCGATTGCGTGACCAATTCTCCGGGCGGCCCCATTCACGTGCTCTTGACCGATCGCGAAGCTGAACACATCCCCGGCTGCAACATGGCGTTTCGCAAGGGGGCGCTGTTGGCGATCGGTGGTTTCGATAATCGCTTTCGGACAGCAGGAGATGACGTCGACATTTGCTGGAGCCTTCAAGAGGCCGGATGGAAGCTGGGTTTCAGCCCCGCCGCCGTCGTCTGGCATCACCGGCGCAACTCGATTCGGAGGTATTGGAAGCAACAAAAAGGCTACGGCCGCGCGGAGGCTTTGCTAGAACAAAAGTGGCCGGAAAAGTACAATGCCGTCGGCCACGTGTCCTGGGCAGGCAGAGTGTACGGCAATGGATTTTTTACAGTAATCCCACGCGCAGGACGAATCTACGGTGGAATGTGGGGCTCAGCTCCCTTCCAGCGGCTGTATCAAGCCGCGCCGGGAACTTTGTCGGGCCTAATCTTGATGCCCGAATGGCACTTGATCGTGGCGCTGTTGAGTGTTTTGACCTTGCTCGGCCTGAGTTGGAAACCGCTATTTCTTGCTGCGCCCCTGCTGCTCACCGCGTTTGGGTTGCCGTTGGTTCATGCTATAGCGAGCAGTTTGCGGGCGCGTTTTCCTGACGCCCCCAAAAATCGCCTGGCGGAGCTGCGCAGTCGCAGCGTCATAGCCGGGTTCCATCTGCTTCAGCCCATTGCACGCCTGGTGGGACGAGTTCGATGGGGTCTGACGCCCTGGCGC
Organism: Terriglobales bacterium; assembly: GCA_035567135.1. Lineage (GTDB taxonomy): Bacteria > Acidobacteriota > Terriglobia > Terriglobales > Acidobacteriaceae > JABDBE01. The sequence goes on along the minus strand of DATMQI010000172.1, from coordinate 17,907 downwards.
CGAACGACGATATCGATTCTGTCCATTCCGAAGACGTATTTTCTTACTCTCTGGAGTGAGTTATGGCATTCTGCCGAGCACAGAATGTGCGCCCTGGAGGCTGCTCTCAAGGCAGAAGGCGCCGTGGTTCATCGCGGCGGAGGCTTTGACAACTGGGATCTCGAGGTGTGCGGCGGCCTGATTGGGTCCGCGCGTTTGAGAATGGTGGTCGAGGAACACGGTCAAGAACGGCAGTTGGTGCGGCTCCGCGTCTGGCCAGGCTATGGATGGATCGGTTTCGCTCTTGCGGCTGCCCTGGGGGCACTGGTGACCGGGGCGGAGCGCGCGCATGCCGGGATTGCTCGCGACTTTCTTCTGGTGGCTGCCATTTTGCCTCTGCTTCTATCTCTACGTGATTGCGGCATAGCCGTCGGACTGATAAGGAAGGTCGGCAGAGACCATGCATTTCAAGAGGGAAGAACCCTATCCCGCAAAAAGGCGGATTTGCTGGATGCACGCACGACGGTCCCGCCTTATTTGGAAAATGTCTGAGATTGAGGACGATGAATTGCAGTTCCCATCTGGCGGTCTTTCCATCCTTTCCGTGTCGCCGACCCATGACTCGTCGTGGGAACGTCGGGTGTCTACTTCTGCTTGTAGCCACTCTGCCCGCATTCTCCCAATCCATCCAAACCCCGCCCAAGAAACCGGTGGTGCAACTGGTTCAAGTTCGCACGGTACAGATTCCGCATGTATCCCGGCCTCCCCGGATTGAAGATTTCCTGGATGGAGCATCCCGCGAAGCTGAAACTAAGATCGATGATTTCCGTCAACTGGAGCCGGCCGATGGAGTCCCGGTCAGCAAAACCACCACGGCTTACCTTTCTTATGACGGCAAGAACTTTTATGTCGTATTCGTGTGCGAAGATGAGCCGGACAAGATTCGTGCCCGCATGTCCAAGCGCGACGACATAGGCGACGACGACCAGGTGCGAATTTATCTGGACACATTCCTCGACCATCAACATGCCTATATCTTTGGAACCAATCCTCTAGGGGTTCAACTCGACGGTACGGTAATTGAAGGCCATGATGCCGATTTCACGTTCGACACGCTGTGGTATTCGAAAGGCCGGTTGACCAAAAAAGGATACGTCGTCTGGATCGCGATCCCTTTCTCCAGTTTGCGCTTCAAGAATGCGTCTCCGCAAACTTGGGGTGTCGCGTTAAGCCGCTCGATTAACAGGAAAGATGAGACTGCCTACTGGCCTTATATAAGCCGCCAGACCGACGGCCTGCTGCAACAAATGGGAACCGTCCAGGGCATGGAAAAGATTTCGACCGGGCACAACATCCAGATCATTCCCTACGCCACGCTGACTCAGGCAACCTTGCCGAACGCTACCTATACTGACTTTCAAGACCATGCGCAAGGGCGCGTGGGCTTTGATTCGAAAATCGTGTTGCATCACTCCCTCACTATTGACGCTACGGTCAATCCGGATTTCAGCCAGGTAGAGACCGACGATCCTCAGGTCACGATCAACCAGCGCTACGAGGTTTATTTCCCCGAGAAGCGGCCTTTCTTCAATGACAACGCGAATTACTTTCAGACTCCAATCGATCTGTTTTACTCGCGCCGCATCCAGGATCCGGAGTTCGGCGCTCGTCTGACCGGGCAAGTGGGCCAGTGGACGCTGGGGGCATTGGCTACCGACGATCGTGCTCCTGGAGAATTGCTGCAACCCGGAGACCCCTCCTATGGCAACCGCGCCACAATTGGCGTGTTCCGGCTGCAGCGAAAAATTGACGACAACTTATGGTTCGGCGGTTTGATGACCACCGACAGTTTCGGAGCAACCTCAAACCGCGTCGTCTCGTTCGATACCTTTGCCCGGCTGAATCGGAATTGGTCCTTTAGCGGGCAGGCCGCTCGCAGTTTCAGCGACGATCCCATGAACGGCAGTCTCGCCGCCGGTGCCTACTATGCGCAGCTGACCAACAATGGAGAACATTTCAGTTATCTGTCGAAGTTTTCTCAGCTAGGCGCAGACTTCCGCTCAGAGCTGGGATTTGTGCCACGCTTGGACGTTCGCTCCATGGAACAATACGCGTCCTATTATTGGCGGCCCGAAAGCAGCAAGGTCTTGAGTTTCGGTCCTTCCGTTTCGACCACGATAGACTGGAACACGAAGAACCAACTGCAGGATTGGTCCACCTATGCAGACTTCAAGATTGATTTTGCGCGATCGACTGGCGTAACCGTTTCGCGATTTGACTCAAACGAACTGTATCAGGGGTTGTGGTTTCTTCACGGAATCACTGGGCTTGCCGTTTATAGCGACTGGCTGCGATGGCTGACCACCTACGCCTCCTACGATCAAGGCACGTCCATCAATTACTCTCCGGCTGCCGGCCTCCTGCCCTTTCTGGGGAACTCCTCCGAGGCTGAAGTTGGATTCACCCTCCATCCCAAGCCGCGACTCACAGTGGGCGAATCTTACTACTTCGTGAATCTGCGCACACGAGGGGACAGCCAGTCTGCCGCTCAACTTCCGCCGGGGGCGCACGCTGTCTATGACAATCACCTCATGCGGACAAAAGTGAATTATCAATTCTCGCGCGCCCTGTCCGTCCGGGCCATCGTCGATTACGATGCCCTGCTGGCCAATTCGTCGCTTCTCTCCGACAATCCCTACAAGAACTTGACGGGGGATCTCCTTGTGACTTACCAGATCAACCCGGGTACGGCGCTATTCTGCGGTTACACGTCGACCTATGAGAATATCAATCGCACTCCGTTCGCCCCTTACAGTTTGACTAACTTTGGACCTCCGAACACGTTGACCGGCCGGCAGTTTTTCGTGAAGATCAGCTACCTGCTTCACCTCTAGAGTCAAGGGACAAGCTCGAACGCGCATTGGTTACGAGTGGCAAACTCGCAGCCTTGTTACGCTACGCGGCCTTCTTCTCCTGCCCTACCTTCGCTCATCCTGCCCGCTGTGCCACCGCAATCTTCCGTCGAGCTGATGCTGACATTGTGCGCTTAGACTCAGTGGAACTATTTGACCGTTCGCAGATACTCTTCTTGCCCATCGTGCTTTCTGCGCCAAGCTCATCTTCCTACACGCAGCCGCTGACAAAGTCCGCCAAGGCTCTGTGTAGAAGCTTCCTCCGTTCAACTTGCCCAGCACGGATAGAGCGGCGTCTACATGCTTCAATGGTCCGCTTAATCAACAATCCCTCCTCATTTTCACGAGTGCCTCACCTGCAGATACAGCCTTCTCTGTATCGCAGATTTGCTCGGTTCTCCTAGCCATTTTTCCCGGTATTACTTTTTTTGGGAATCTAACTAGCAGAAACACAGCTGTCCGGTTTGGTAATCAACTTGCCTTACTCGTTTGTCAGGAGGGTTGGGCATGCTAAGACCTGAACATCGCTGATGTTGGCGAAGCGGCCATTGTCGACCGTGAGGGTATCTTCATCGGCGGTGACGAGACAGGCGGCCCTAGACCCTTAAGGAAGGAAACCCCATGCGGGGCTTAGTGCTCTCGGGCTTGCATCCCTCTTCGATTCTGTTGGTCAGCATGTTGGTGCTTTCCTCACATGTTGTGCGGGCGCAGAGAACGCCGCCACTAGAGGAGAGCGCTGTCCAACTTCCCGATGCTCCATCACGGGTCGCAACGGTTTGGGAAGCCCAAACAAGTTTTCATTTCACCTACAAAGAATTCCCCTTAAGCCTCAGGCAACATCAGGGCCAGACCGAGTCGTGGATGAGATTCTTCTCCGATCAGACGGCGTACGATCGGCTGTCAATCAATACCAATACTGCGCTGAACCAAGATAGAGGAACGGCTGAATTCTGGAGCAAAAGCAAAGGCTTCATGGGTAGCGCTCCCACCAGGTGGATGACGCTTGCTCCGCCATTCGGGCACGTACATCATGAGACGATCCATGGCGCCAACGACCTGGAATACTATGGCCACCACTTGCCATGGGCTGGCTCCGTCATCCTGCGAATCAGTCAGCAGGCTAGAGCTCACCCCCATCTCACAAGTGTACTCAAGACAGTCCATCCACAATTCTGATTGTTCACCTGTTCATCGCCTACTCGCCACTCCAGAGTTCAATTTGAAATAGGAGATACATTCGCAAACGTTGAGCACTTCGGCCACGCCCTCAGGACCGGCAACAAACCCCGTACTGCTGCCAAAGCCGAAGCCACAGGTTGCTGGCTTGCCGCTCGTCGTGTCTTCGATTGGCAGCAGCGATGTCGCTTGCCCTGAGTGGTCTAATATCCGGCGCTTCGAACATCTCCTGTAGCTGTTCGATCTAATCGATAATGCGTTCAACGTCCATGCGTTTACAACATCCAACATGAGCGTCGCAATCGTCAAACGGAGCGGCATCTGAATGTCGTGCGTTACAAATATCAATGCTCGTGCCCGATACTCACACCCATGGTGAGGAATTGGCTGCCAAAAACTGTGTTTCGATTTGTCCAGGCGACCTCACGCCGCAAGACGTTAAGCCAAGCGCAAGCTCAAGAGCGACGCCCGAGCCTTGCTGTTCTCTTTGTCCGGCTCGATGATTAAGTCAAGCAGTGTGACGTTTGAAAGGTCAACAGCGTAGTCCTCTGTCTCTCGCGTGGCACCCGGCGAACTGAAATTCCACTGCTGCCGCACGATTTCGCGGAATGAACTTCCGCGATCTGGTGACCATCGCAGGGTGAATTCTTGCGTGCGTTTGGTTTCGGTCTCCTCGAACACAACCGAGATGCGTCTGAGCTTTTGTGGCTCGTCAAAGATGAGCCGAATCGTCTGGATGCCCGGCCCAGCCGCACGCCAGCCTCCTTTATCTCGCTCTAACAGCGCAGATTCAATTGGAAAGGCGTTGTCTTCGGAGGTGATTTCGACCGATGCAGTACTTTCCAAGTCGAGCCACCCTTGCTCAGCAGGGGGTGAAGCGGGCCGGGCAAGAATCCGTTTGCGCATTTTAAGCCTAATCTGCGCTAAATCTCGCGATCGAAGCCCCTGGACCGCGAGGCGAGCGTCTCTTCTGAGCTTGCCGGAAGAAAGCCGGCAACATTCGGGGCGGGACGGTACCCGATGTCCGGCCTCTGAATGCATGCCTCAGGCGGCAAAATCAATTTTTGTGATCGGGGGAGGTTCATGCTTCTCTTCGATCTTGCCCCCGGTGCTGATCTTCGCCAGTTCGGAGTTGAGTTCCGCTCCGACCAGCATGACAAAGCCTGTCCAATAGAGCCACGTCATCAACGCAATACCTGCACCGAGCGTTCCGTAAGTTTTGTTAAAGTTTGCGAAATGCCGAAAGTAAAGACCGAGCAGATACGAGAGCGCAAGCCAGCAGGCCACGGAGAGGATCGCGCCCGGTAATGTGGCCAAGAAACGTTGCTTAACATTCGGAGCAAGAAAGTACAAAGCTTCCACGGCGAGGATTGTGAACCCTATCGCAATGGACCAGTGAATGTACGGCCAAAGCAAAACGAATAAATAGGAGAGATGGACTCGACCGGCGAGCCATTCTCCAAATCTGGGCCCGACAATCATCACGGATAGGGCTACGAGCATCAAGGCTCCAGTCACGAGCGCTAAGCCCACCGCCAAAGGGCGTGTTTTCCAGAACGGTCTATCGTCTTTGACATCGTAGGCAATATTCAAGGCCTCGATAGCCGCCGCGAATCCGCCCGATGCCGTCCAAAGCGTTCCCAGAATACCGAAAGAAAGGAACGTCCCCCTGTTGGGCGTGATCACATCAGCCAAAACTCTGCGGACCAGCCCCATGCTGTCCGCCGGTAGGAACCGCGCCATCAGCATTAGCGCCTGGTCGAAGAGATTGGGAACGGGCAGGTATGCCACAATGGCCGATAGAAGGATGAGGGATGGAAAGAGCGAGAGAACGAAGTAGTACGAGAGCGCAGCAGCCATCTGCAGAGTGTGGTTTCGGAGCACGTCTCCGTAGGTCCCGGCCAGCGCATGCTTGATCGGTGCCCGCATCCCGATTCTTGGATGCACAATGACCCGCAACTGTTGGACTGGAGGCCGTTGAGAAAGCTCCGGTGAGGGAGGGGTTGAAAGCGACACGGAGAATAGGAGTTGCAAATCTACACCGTTGCCCTTGAAGCGCTCTTCCGGTTCCGGCTCGGATGACGCGGCTCAGCAGCGGAAACGAGTAATCCGGCGCACGCGAAGACGAAACGGAACAGAACCATAGTGGCAACGGGCATCTCGCTCAGCGCGATCTTGCCGAAGTAAAATCCTGTTCCCCAGAGGCACCCAGCCATTGCAAGAGCAAGCATGGGGAGGACATGAACGTCCCGCTTGAGCATTGTTCTCGATTGTAAGATAGGGGCGCAGTGAGCACTAAGGCTGTTTCTTTTTCAGATGCCACACGATGGTAAGCGGGTCTCGACCTTTATCGGGGCTGATGAGTCCGCGCTGTTCCAGCGCCTTGATGGTATTGCGATTGGCAGACAGAGGGCGAATTTCTTCGTTATCTTTCGACCGCTGCAGGACTGGGTTGCTGCCTAGCAAATCAGTTTCAAGCTGGTATCCGTTTTGGATATGTGAGAGCAGGTCTTGCTCGACCTCAGCCAGTTTCGGCAGGGCATTCGCGGCTTTCTTCTTCGCCATTTCTCACGTTCATTCGCCGGAGGTCTAGCGCTCCCTTTCTCCTAGTCGAAGCACTGGCGACTCGGTTCGGCAACAAACCCCAAAATCCTGCCAAAGCCGAAACCACGGGCTATGTACGAGCATTTCGTCGTGCCTTCGATTAGCAGCAGAGATGTCGCTTGGGCTGAGTGGCCTTATGTCCGGAGCTTCGAACATTTCCTGCAGCTGCTCGATGTCGTTAATGATGCGTTCAACGTCCATCTCTCAAACAGTATAGACGGCCCTCGGGGTAAATGCCCGTCCGCATCTCTTGAATCTCGCTGCCGCGGGACCTGAAACGCCAGATTGATGATGGTTTTTTGGGGAGGACAAGTCTATACAGCGAACTCGGTAGTTTGAAGAAATGCTTGCAGCCGCTCGAACATTGGTTTTGATTGTAGGGTAGGTCGTTACTGAGCATCCATCGGACACACAGGATAACTCGGTACACTCAGAGGGATCATGCCCCGACCCGCGTTCGCATTGCCCTACCCTTTATCAGTGGAATGTAGAAAACCAGAAAAGTGGCGGGGCGAGAAACGCAGGGTGAAACAAGCTCTGGCGCGAAAGTGTGCCCGGAAAAAGATTCGCAAAGAATCGGATGGGATTCGCAACTAAAGCCAAACCGCAGCCTTCATGGCCGACACGATGTGATACGGTAAGCAAGAGGAGAAGCCAATGTCAAAACATGATACCCCCACCAAACCCCACCGACGCCCGAAGTCGGCGAAGCGTGTAGACTACACGGCACGCACCATGGCCGCTCTGAAGCAACTCGCGCAAAATGCGAAGGCGACCGAATCTCAGAGGCCGCTCCCGAAAACTGTGTAATCGGAACGGAACATCCTTGATTCTTCCGCTCGTGACTCACTTCTGATCTCCGTGCGGCGAAGCCTTGATACCTCTCTTGGCGTTCGGCCAACCCGATTCGTCCGCGGCCAATCGATCCGCCAGCGTCCGCCCGGAACAGCTACCCAGAATAGTTTCTTTGGCGGTGTTCCTCTTGCGTGCTGGTATAGCGAGTTGGTGAACCCGAACTTGTGGTAGTCGAGATGAGTGGCGGTTCTGATTGGACTATTTAGCGCTGACTTGTACGGAAACTAGCTCAGGAACGCGCCGTGAGTTTTCGAAAGATTTGATAGCGTCCTCGGCTGTGAATCTCCCCATAACCAGTGCCAGCTTGCGGTTGGTGGTCGTCTGGATGGGAGTCCGATCAATCCGCTTCACGAATTCAGGCACGAGGTTACCGCCACGGTTCAACTTCACAACAAATTTAGTATTTTTCATGTTTGTCCCTAGGTCTATTCTACGCTGGGAAACCGAACACCGCGCAGTGTCAGGCGGGGATCAGCATTCCCGAGCCGTTCCCAAAGCGGTCTGGTTGACGCTCTACGGTCACCAAGGATACGGCGTACCATTTGAGCATGAACAGACTGTATTCAGCATGCCCCGACTCAGATGTTTCTGATCGGTCGGTGCTGTTGACAGTGTTCTCAGTCGGAACATTCCCACGCGGCACCTTAGTAATGGCACCGTAATGACCCAGACGGTATCTTTCCCCACCTGCTGCAACAGCTAAGATGGCTTTCACCAAAGGCGAGACGGATTCATACGGTTCCCCCCGGAACGCTCACCCATGAAAACTCTGCAACCCTTCCGCACTTTGCAGAGGAGCTAAGTGAAAAATTCGACGCAGCGCGAGCACGCGGTAACGAGCCTCAGATAGGGGCGCGAACCGAGCACCGGACTGGGAGAATAAGATGAAACGCTACTTGTGTGTCTTGCTATTGTTGGTTTCCTCGCTATCTTTCGCGCTCACTCCGGTCACCATTAACAGCGCGTCCATCAATTACACGACCCACACGGTCACCGTTGTCGGGTCAGGCTTCTGCACTGGCGCGGTGCCCGCAGTCACTTTCAACACGACCCGACTTAAAGTGACATCTGCGTGCTCGTCTTCCGTGGTCGTGGCTACTCTGCCTGTGCAGGCGGCAGGCTCTTACAGGTTGATGATTGCCAATACCAGCGGAGGCTCGGCCACATTCTATGTGACTTACGGTGCTGTCGGGCCACAAGGAGCCCAGGGTTTCACGGGCGCGACAGGAGCAACCGGGGCAACCGGAACCCAAGGTGCAACGGGCGCAACCGGTCCACAAGGTCCGAGTGGACTGACGGGAGCGACGGGAGCGACAGGACCAGTAGGGGCAACTGGATCCCAAGGGCCAATCGGGTTGACGGGAGCCACGGGAGCAGCAGGGTCGCAAGGTCTTACCGGAGCGATCGGACCCCAAGGTTCACAAGGAATCCAAGGATTAACCGGAGCCATCGGGCCTCAAGGTGCGCAGGGACTCAAAGGCGATACCGGAGCACAAGGTTCAACAGGAGCACAGGGCACCGCAGGCACTAACGGAACGAACGGTACCAACGGCACCAATGGGACAGGCTTCAACTTCACAGGTCCATGGTCCACTTCTCAGAGTTACAACGTCAATGATGTGACGACTTTCAACGGCACCAGCTACATCGCTTTGCAGTCGAACAGCGGGAAGGAACCCGATCTGAGTTCCAACACTGACGTCTTCACACTTACGCAGATTACAGGGCTGCCAGCCGGGAACAATCAAAATGTCCCTGGAACATACGTTTGGTCGTTACCTTTCGGCACAGTTTGCTCGGGTGTTCCTTGCAAATTGGTAGTCAATGGCACATTTAACGGTACCCCTGCAAGTTTTACAGTTGTTTTCTTTGATCCATTGGTTTGTTGCGGCAACCCCTATGGCTCACTTGGGGAATCCATGGCCGCAACGCAAGTTTCTATATGGGTGAACGGTCTAAACCCCTGCTGCCAGACAAACTCCCAGCTTGCAATGTTCGGGTCGTCCACTTCGATTTACAACCCTGCATCGAACGAGCCGTACAACTCAACTCTGGTAGTCTCGCCCGGTAGTTATCCGAGCGTCGATGGTCAGTCAACGTTTTCCATCACCAGCGGTGATATTTGGAGTGTGCTGGCACAGGCTGGAGCACAAGGGGTCGCAGGACCCGTTGGTGCCACTGTAGCCGAAGTCCCGGCAGGAAGTACCTGTCCAACTGGTGGCGATGCGGTGACGGATGCGAATGGCAACATCACTTACATCTGTAACGGGGCTTTCGGTCCGCAGGGTTTGACTGGAGCCACGGGACCGCAGGGCATTCAAGGTCTCACGGGTTCAGTTGGAGCGAACGGCAATAACGGTGCTGACGGAGCACAGGGTCCACAAGGACCGCAGGGTTCGACTGGTCCCGCTGGAAGCAATGGAACCAACGGAACGGGCATCAATTGGACTGGACCGTGGAGTTCCACAACCAACTACAACGTCAATGACGCCACATCGTACAACGGAACCAGTTATATTTCCGTCACGTCCAACACCAATCAAGAGCCAGATATGACGGTTGGTGGGAGCACTGGTTTCTCGCTGGATTTTCACAGCATTTCGTTCTCAGTGCCCTCCAGTTCAACTTTTACTCCTTTCACCACTAACGGCACCGGATTTACGACGACTGTGGCGGGTAATTGGACGAACCCGAACGGTTACCAATTCTACGGCGTTTCTATGGGTCTGACGTTCTGGCAGTCTGGGTCGGGTCCTGCCTGCCCAACAGGTACTTCGTTGCTTTCCATTTCATTGCCCAGCACCAATTATGGGACAGCCATCGTAACCGTATGCGGGACGAGTCAGCTTTTTTCAATGTCACCGGGGTCTTCGCCAGTCTTTTTGGCGGGCAACTACAGCCTCAATGTCAATGAAAATGCACCCTTCTATACCCTTGGATCGGTGCCCGGCAATTTGTCCGTGACGCCTCCACCTGCGGGAAATCCGAACTGGACGATTCTAGCAGCGGCGGGTTCAAATGGTGCCACTGGAGCAGTGGGTCAAACAGGTCCTCAGGGCGCAGCAGGAATTAGCATCACTGGACCTTCTGGTCCCACAGGTCCCCAAGGTTCGGTGGGTCCGCAGGGTCCTAGCGGGCTGAGTGTGACGGGTCCCCAAGGTCCCGCTGGTCTGTCAGGTCCAACGGGGGCAGCGGGTCCGCAAGGTCCAGCGGGTGCAACGGGTGCGACTGGTCCGGCAGGCGTAGCAGGCACCAACGGGACTGGCTTCAACTTTCGTGGCGTTTTCAACACGAGCACTGCGTATGCCATCAACGACGTCGTAACTTTCGCCCCCAGTGCTAACAATATTACCTACAATGTTAACCTGACTTTCGGTTCCGCTGGTTCTATGGTTGGCACGATAACGACCGATGGCACCCTGGGAGCGTTGACCACTTCCAATATCGTCTCGTGGAACCTCACGCTGGCAGACAGTCCCACCAATTCGACACTTCTAACCCCGAGCAATTCCGCGTTTAGTTCCGGCAACTACAATACAGGTGGGCAACCCAACAACGACTTCACTGCAACTTCGACCACCCTAACAATGACCTACAGCAACGGGGGCTTCTGGGGCGTCAGCGGAGCATCTGGGCAGTTCTGTATGACGGACTGGTCTAACTGCTTCGGACCCGTTGCCTACGGAACGTGGAGCATCAATGGTGATAACGCATACTCGGAGTCTGCGGCTGGTGCCGGGAGTTCACAGCTAATCGGCACTGGCGGTACAGTTGCGGCCAGCGGCGCGTCCACATATGTCGCAACCGGCCCCGTAGCGGCCGGGACCGCGAAACCGGGCACGTCTCCCTGGGTAATGATGGCAGAGGCAGGGGCAGCGGGGGCGCCAGGCACCAACGGTACGAATGGAACGAGCGGCATCAATGGCATCAATGGTCTTTCCGGAGCACAAGGACCACAGGGATTACAGGGGGCAGCGTCAACGGTACCCGGACCGCAAGGACCGCAAGGAAACGCCGGCACGAATGGCACAAACGGACTCAATGGAACGCCAGGTCCGTCATTGGCGGAAATGCGAGCGGCACTTTTGCAGTGGTACCCACAGACCTATGCGGCTGGAACCAACCCGGCTGCGATAGCATTCGATGGAAGCAACCTCTGGATCACAAATTACACTTCCAACGTGGTGACCAAGCTACGGGCCAATGATGGTGTTATCGTAGGCACTTACTCGACAGGGGCGTGGGCTCTCGGCATAACCTTCGACGGAGCCAACATCTGGGTCGTAAACTCAAACAGTAACACCGTGACCAAATTACAGGCCAGTGACGGCACGCTCGTTGGAACCTATCCAGTAGGGTCCAGTCCTTCTGAAGCAGTGTTCGACGGAGCCAATATTTGGGTCACAAACACCTGGAGCAACTCGGTGACGGAGTTGCGAGCTACGGACGGCGCGGTCATCGGTAGCTATCCAACAGGTGCCAATCCCAAGGGCATAACGTTTGACGGGACCAATATCTGGGTCTCAAATTACGGTTCTAACAACATGACCAAGTTGCGGGCTAGCGATGGCGCGGTTCTCGGCACCTTCCCGCTTGGAATAGGTCCCTACGGTGTAGCATTCGACGGACTCAACGTCTGGTCAGTGAACAATGGCGACAACACCGTGACGAAGATACGGGCCAGTGACGGCGCACTCGTCGGCACCTATCCGGTCGGTCATACTCCTTATTTCATGGCGTTTGACGGGAGCAACATCTGGGTCACAAACGGTGGCGACAATACGGTGACCAAGCTACGGGCCAGTAGCGGGGCACTTCTCGGTACCTACCCGGTTGGCTCGAGGCCTGACATGGTGGCGTTCGATGGAAGCAATGTCTGGGTCACAAATGATGGTGGAGGCGTGACCAGAATAGGCGCAACCAAGTAATAAAATTTCTCAGAGCCCCCGGTTCACTGCCGGGCACCTGACATTACCTCGCATCAAAGCGCGCTTGTACTTCGGGCATGCGGCGAATGATCGCAGCATGCCGGAAGATGCATTCGCGAAGCTGGACCGAGCGCTGGAATCCTGGGGCGGAAAGTCCGAAAGCGAAGTTTACCCGGATGCTTATCACAACTGGACGTCCTCAGACAGCCCCGTCTACAACGCCCCACAGGCCGGACGCGCTTTTCAAAAGCTCACGCAGTTGTTCGCTGAAACCTTGAACCAGCGCGACGGTCGAACTGAAGTGGCTGGGAGCGGTTAGCACTGAGTCTTCACTCGCGGGGCGTTGCTGAATCATCCGTCACCAGCCAGTCCAGCGCCTCTTCGCGGGTCCTGAAGGTGGGTAATTCTCTCTGGGAGAAAACTTTGATATGTTCGTAGAATATTCGGGGCAGATTCTCTGTCCCTACCCACGCAGATTTCCTGAGATGAGGCCGGTCGAAAACCGCGCTTTCCTTGATGCTGGTAATGGCCTCGCGGTCGAACTCGGCTCCGGTGAAATCCGCAAGTAAGAGGACCGAGCCGCGGGGTTCAGGCATCACATAATGAGGGACGACACGGGAAATCTTCAGCACCTCAGCGGCTGAGCAGTGAGATAGGTCTACCAGCAAAATCTGCTTCCCCTGATGCGTGATGAACCGTATGCGGTCATCGATGGGGGATTCCAAGCGGCAGCACCCATGCAAAAAAGCAATCCAGAAAATTCAGCCCAGCAGAGAGCCGACTACACTATAAGCTTCGGCGAGCGCGGCGTCGAGCGCCTCGGGATCCTTCCCCCCTGCCTCGGCCAGGTCGGGGCGCCCGCCGCCTTTGCCGCCGACTTTTTCTGCCACTTTTCCGATTACCTTGCCGGCTTGGATTTTCTGCGTGAGGTCTTTGGTGACGCCCACTATTAGCGCCACGTTGCTGTTTGTGGCCGAGCCTAGCACTACCACGCCGGAACCCAGTTTGTCGCGGAGCTGGTCGACCAGCGTGCGCATCTGCGCCCGTTCCAGATTGTCCACGCGGTGCGCAAGCACTTTGACGCCGTGGACGTCTTTGATTTTGTCGGTGACCGAGGCGACTGTCGACGACGCTGACTTCATGCGGGCTTGATCGAGTTCGCGCTGCAGGCGTTTTATTTCGTAATCTTTCGCCTGAAACTCCTCGATCAAGGCCATAGAAAGAGGCTGCTCATACGTTGTCGGAATGCGCCTGGCGGAGCCGTCTTCCTTCTCGTGCCTTAGTACACCGGTTGTTTTAGTGGGGACCAACTGCCGAGCCATTTGTTCTAGGAAGTGATCTTCCCTAAAATGTTGCAGCGAGCCTTCGCCGGTGACCGCCTCAATGCGCCGGACTCCGGAAGAAACGCTGCCTTCTTTTAAAACTTTAATCAGGCCGATTTCTCCGGTCGCGGCGGTGTGCGTGCCGCCGCAGAGTTCGGTGGAGAAGTCGCCGATTTTGATGACGCGGACGCGGTCGCCGTATTTTTCTCCGAACAGCGCCATCGCTTTGTATTCGTTGATGGCGACATCGATGGGAACATTCTCGATGACTTCGACTTTTTCGTTGCGCAGCACCTCTTTGTTGATCAGGTCTTCGACGTCTTGCAGTTCTTCGTCGGCGACGCTGGTGAAGTGCGAGAAATCAAAACGCAGATGGTTGGGTGCGACCAGCGATCCTGCCTGCTTCACGTGCTTGCCCAGAACTTCGCGCAGTCCAGCTTGCAGCAGATGCGTGGCCGTGTGGTTGCGCATGGTGGCCTCGCGGATGTCTGCGTCGACTACGGCGTCCACTTTGTCGCCTATGCGGATCGGTTGTTTGGCAATTAGCTGATGCGCGCGCACGCCTTGAACCGGAGCGTAGCAGCCTTTTACCTCGGCGACGATGGTGTTATGGTCGTCGGAGTAGAACCATCCTCGGTCGCCGACTTGGCCGCCGGATTCGGCGTAGAACGGCGTGTGATCGAGGATGATTTCGCCTTCGTCTCCTGGATTGAGTTGCTGCGAGCCTTGGCCGTTGTGGATGATGGCGAGGACCTCGCAGTTGTCAGAACGAGTCTGGCGGTAGCCTTCGAATGCGGATTTCGGAAGCCGTTGGTAGGCGGGATTCGCGGTTTGCTTGGCTGCGCCTTTCCAGGATGCGCGAGCGCGCTCGCGCTGCTCTGCCAAGGCTCTGTCGAATCCGGCTTGATCGAATTCGATGCCTCGATCCCGGGCCGCGTCTTGCATGAAATCGAGCGGCATGCCGAAGGTGTCGTACAGCTTGAACGCGTCTTCACCGGAAAGTGAGTCCTGTTCAAGCAGCGATTCTAGTTTCTCCAATCCAACATCGAGCGTGTGCGCAAAACGCGTTTCTTCTACCCGGACAGTCTCAGAAACGCGCTGCGCCGTTTCTTTTAATTCTCGGTATGCGTCCTGCATCAGGTCGCGAACGGCGTAGACCATTTCGTGGAGGAATGGTTTCGTTTGGCCAAGCAAGCGTCCGTGGGTGATTGCGCGACGAATGATTTTTCGCAGTACGTAGCCGCGGCCTTCGTTTGCAGGCAGCACTCCGTCGGAAATCAGGAATGTTGCTGCGCGCGAGTGATCGGCGATCACTCGCAAGGAGGCTGCGGACTTGTGGCCAGCCGCCGAGCTTTGCTCGGCCTGGACGGGCGAGACGCCCGTCCCTATGGTGTTTCCCACGCGGGCATCGGTGGTTCCTGTTAGTTCTGCGGCTCGCTTGATTAGCGGGGTGAACAAGTCTGTTTCGTAGTTTGAAATTACACCTTGCAGGAGCGCACTCACCCGCTCTAGTCCCATGCCCGTGTCAATCGATGGCTTGGGCAACGGATTCAGCTTGCCGCCGGAGTCACGGTCGAATTGCATGAAGACGAGGTTCCAGATTTCGACATAGCGGCCGCAGTCGCAGTTGAACGCGCAATCGGTGTGGCCGTGTTCGCTGGCGGCCGGGCCCATGTCGTAGTGAATTTCGCTGCACGGGCCGCAGGGGCCGGTGTCGCCCATCTGCCAGAAATTATCTTTCAAGCCCATCTCGAAGATGCGATCTTTGGGTACTCCTTGCGCAGCCCAAAGGTCGTAAGCTTCGGCATCGCGCTGCATGCCACCTTCGCCGTTAAAGACGGTCACATAAAGTTTGCCTTTGTCGATCCCGAACCAGTCCTTCGATGTAATCAGTTCCCAGGCGTAGGCGATGGCATCCTTCTTGAAGTAGTCGCCGAAAGAAAAATTGCCCAGCATTTCGAAGAACGTGTGGTGACGGTTGGTGAAGCCGACGTTTTCGAGGTCGTTATGTTTGCCGCCGGCGCGGACGCATTTTTGCGAGGTCGTGGCGCGCTTGTAGTCGCGAGTTTCGAGACCTAGGAAGACGTCCTTGAACTGGTTCATCCCTGCGTTGGTGAAGAGTAGCGTGGGATCGTTTGCTGGGACGAGTGAAGAGGAATGGACTTCTTTGTGCCCATGCTGGACGAAATAATCCAGAAATTTGCGCCGAATTTGGGAACCGGTCAGCATGAAAGGGGTGCGATGGCGACACTTTGATTCTAGCATCCAGCGCACATGTGAGTGGGAGCAGTGCGCGACGTCCCATACCGAGCACGAGGATCAGTGGATTCTTAATTCTCGGTCAGAACAATGGAACTCTGCTGGCCATCGCAGTTCTTCGCCGGATCGTAGACCGCCGACCCGTCCCGCTTGCTTTGCGATGCGCGGAAGAGCAGCGTTCCGCCTTTCACTTTTTCCGGCAGCCCTTTGAATTGTGTCTTGCCGTCAACATTGGTGGCGGCTTCGAGATCGAGCCGCCGCACGCCTGCGAATCCGTAAGCAATGTGGACTCTTATGCGCGCATCGTAAACTGGCGCGCCTTTCATATCAGTGATGGTGAAGGCGACTGAACAAGGGCCGGCTTCTCCGTCCATGACCGGAATCTGGTGCGGATCGGGGGTCTGCTGGGTTTGCGCCGGCACCAGACCAGTCACCAGAACGAAGATTGCGGCGGTTGACCGAGTAAACTTCCACGACTGAACGAGCATGCTCATAAATGCTCCACATCTCGATTACACCACAGAGGAGACAACAAATCTCGACCGGGATTTTTCAGGACGCTTGCCAGAGGCGTAGCAAGCTACTTCTCTACAGAAGGAAAAGAAAAAGCCGCCACTTTCGGCTGGCGGCTGGTAGCAGATAACTGACAGCTAGTTCTCGTACAGCAACACGCCTTCGGTTTCTTTCGAGTCCACTGGACGATAGAACAGTTTGTTGTCCCCGAGGAAGACCTCGATGAACGCCGGCCGGGTAGCAATCGTGCCCTGGATCAAGGCCTCCGACAGCGGGTCTTCGATGTATTTCTGCAGCGCTCTACGCAGCGGACGCGCGCCATAGCTGCGGTCCACCAGCGTCTGGCTGAGGATCCACTTCTTGGCTTCGTCGGTGACCGTAACCGTGATCGCTTTCTGCGCCAGGTTCTGGTTCAGTTGGCTGACCATGAGTTCGAGAATCTGGATCAAATCGGTTTCGCTCAAAGCGCTGAACAGGATGATCTCGTCCAGGCGGTTGAGAAACTCAGGGTTGAAGGTGCGCTTGACTTCGTTCTTCACCAGGTCCTCGACCTTTTCCGAGATCATGTCTTCCTTGCTCGACTGGAAGCCCAGACCCTCGCGGCGCTGCAAATGCCGCGCGCCGATATTGGAGGTCATGATGAGAATTGTGTTCTTGAAGTCCACCGTGTTGCCCAAGCCGTCGGTGAGCTGTCCGTCTTCAAACACCTGCAACAGGATGTTAAAGACATCCGGATGCGCTTTTTCGATTTCGTCCAGCAGAACCACCGAATAAGGCGCGCGCTTTACACGCTCGGTGAGCTGACCACCCTCTTCGTAACCCACGTATCCCGGAGGCGAGCCGATCAGCTTCGAAACGGAATGCTTCTCCATGAATTCCGACATATCGAAGCGGACCAGAGCCTTCTCGGTGCCGAACATGAACTGGGCCAGGGTGCGGGCGACTTCAGTTTTGCCGACGCCCGTTGGACCGAGGAACAGGAACGATCCGATGGGCCGGTTCGGGTTCTTCAATCCGGCGCGGCTGCGGCGGATGGCGCGGGCCAGTGCGCTGATGGCTTTGTCCTGCGAGATGATGCGCTTATGCAGCTCTTCCTCGATGCGCAGGAGTTTCTGGGTTTCTTCTTCCTTGATCGAAGTAACGGGCACGCCGGTCCAGCGCGAGACCACGTCTTCAATGTCTTCGCGGCCGACAACGCCAGTCGAAGACTCGTCCAAATGATATTTTTCGCGAAGAGCGCGCAGGTTCTCGCGCTCTTTGCGTTCCTCGTCAGAATAGAAACGGGCCTTCTCGAACTCGTGGTTCGCGATGGCGTTTTCCATCCGGTGAACGATGAACTTGATGCGCTTCTGCACCTCG
>DATMQI010000171.1:0-2026 GCA_035567135.1 Terriglobales bacterium | reverse complement strand
ACACCGCGACATCAGCGCGGCGGCAATCCCTACGAAGATCGACAACCCGCCGATTGATTTCGCCAAGCTCGCGCAGTCCATGGGATGGTACGCCGAAGGGCCGATCGAAAATCCCAGTGAGGTGGGCCCGGCCATCAAGCGCGCGCTCGCCGTGGTCGAGAAAGGCCAGCCGGCATTGCTCGATACCGTCACGCAGCCGACATAAAACATAAAAAGGGGACAACGATGAAATACTCTCGTGGCAGTTCTCTTTTCGCAGCGGCTTTGCTGGGCTTGGCCCTCGCGCCCAGCCCGGCGCCGGCGCGGCCCCGGCAGACGACTCCGAATACGGTGCGAGCTGCCACGCCGCCCAGCGGCAATGCCCAAAACGGAAGAAAGGCCTTCATCGCGCACACTTGCTACACCTGCCACGGCTACGAGGCGGAGGGAGGGGCTGGCCTGCGCCTGGTCGGCTATTCCAACACTCTCAACTCCTTCATCGCCTACGTTCGCCAACCCAAGGGCGTGATGCCGCCGTCCGGGGCCAAGATCACTGCGCAGGAGTTCCTGGACATTTACACGTGGGTGCGGTCCATAGCGCCGTCACCGGACGCGAAGACCATCGACCTGCTCAAACCCGACGCCAAGTAGAGCTTGTGCGACCGAGGCACCTGCCTGCGGTTATCGCCATCAGCCTTCTCGGAGCGAACTTTACGGGCTTGGGGCAGGCTAAGAAGCTCACGACGGCCGAAGCCAAGAATCACATCGGCGAGCAAGCTACCGTCTGCGGCAAAGTAGCGAGTGGGCTGTGGTACGCAAAAATTCCATCCGTGCTCTCATCTGACAGAGAAGTTGGCACTTATCTTTTGTAGTTCTCTACCTCGCGAGAACAGAAAAAGCGACAGAAATCCTTCTCAATTCGGCTGCCTCTGTGCCCGCAGCGGGGCGGTGACCATGCCGGGGGATGCTCAGAACTCCGCATCAAAAACGACATCCCTGCGCGAACTTCATTGCCTTGTGCCATTGTAGTCGGTGGCGTTGTTACAATGTGGG
The DNA here is from genome assembly GCA_035567135.1 of Terriglobales bacterium. Classification (GTDB taxonomy): domain Bacteria; phylum Acidobacteriota; class Terriglobia; order Terriglobales; family Acidobacteriaceae; genus JABDBE01. The sequence goes on along the minus strand of DATMQI010000171.1, from coordinate 994 downwards.
GTATGCGTTTGGGGAACTTAAGAAACAGCAGATGTGACCGGTAGCACTTAACCGCAGCGAGAGTGATTGAAGAAATGCCGCTTGAATACAAGAAAACGTTCAATCCCGGCGAGAATCTGTGGCCAATGGCTGTGAAGCTAAGCCAGGGCGACGTGGCCCAACGCCCAAATACGGAAATCGTTTCGTGTAAGGAATGCGGCGAACAATTTGGCATCCAAAACGCTATCGCTGCGATAAGACCCATGCAGCAGTTGAAAGAACAACTGGAACAGTGGCTTGCAAGGGATCATAGTGATGAGAAGCGGCACGAGGAGCGCTACGAATTTCGTTTTTGACCCGGCTGCTTTCCTTGTTGTTCCGATTCGCGTTCGTTTCCCTTACGGCAATGAAGGCCCAACGGCCCGCGCCTCCGCGGAGGCTGTTAACTCGATGCGAGCAAAAATTGCGGAAATGAAGGCGAAGCATAACAAGTTTGTCCAGGAGAACGGCCTCCGATTGGAGCTGTTCCCCGAGTAGTTTTCACTTGGCCGTCAGTCGGTGCGTAGCTTTAAGGAAATTCCTCTATTGAGCGTTACCGACGAGCTTGACGAATTCGTCGTTTGACCCGACCCGCCGCCCCACGATCGAGACATGCTGTGCAACGTCCAAGTCCAGCTTCTTCATATTTAGATACAGCGTTCGCATGCCCGTCGTCGGAGGAGTCGGTTTTGCACCCGGTTCTGGTGGTACATAGAGATCCGCGTTTATCAGGATCTTCTCTTTCGGGAGATAGGCCATCAACATGTCCGCAGAGTGATTCCCTCTGGCTAACGATGGGCCGGGGATCTTGAGGTAACTCTCTCCCACTTCGTAAGCCATGTCCTGCACATGCCAGATCTGCAGCTGGCGCTCGTCATCGCTGATGACATACTTTCCCACCGTCGTTGTGCCGCCCACGGTCTCAATCGGAGGAGGCCGGCGGCTGATCATGTACATGGGGTTAAAAATTGTCATG
>DATMQI010000170.1:0-171913 GCA_035567135.1 Terriglobales bacterium | reverse complement strand
TAGCAACAGTGCAAGGTGTTTTCGGTTCATATTCCTCCTCTCCTAAAGATGTAATCGAAACTGTTGTGTCACTCCGAAACTGATGTGACGACGCACGGGCATGAATTGTTCTCCGGTCGAATGTGCAACGTCCCAATCCATCCCAAACCAAGCGTGCATTCCGGGGCGCACGCCAATGTATGTCGTCACTCCTGCCAGTAAGGCATCACCCCCACTCCCATTCTGTGTGATCCCTGCGATGCGGTCGTTCCCAGAATGCAAGTACGTCAACACAGGGCCGATGAACCATTCACGAGCGACATTCTTCGATTCGTAGGGTCTATATGAAAGCCAGAACCGTGATTCGATGTCGTCGCCAACGCGTGTCTGCTGCGTTCCCTGCGAACGAATCAGAGAGTGGAAATCTTCGTCGGCGACGAGTCGCTTGAGATTGAAAAGTCCGGTGTAAGTCCAATTCGCTCCGAGAAACAAATCTGTCGAACCCGAACCGGGTTGCAGAGTGGCAGGCAGGAGAACGCCATTCGTGCCCTTCAAATCCGTTCGACCCGTTGGAAGTTTCGGGCCAGCCGTCACCGATGCCTGAGTGGTCCCACGTTGTGAATCTCGCCTATAAAAGCGGTACTTCACGAGAGCCATCGTGTCGCCCAAACTCGTTCCTCCGACAGTCGGTGCGACTCCGTCGAAGTGATTCGTGACGACGGGCACGAGAACGGTAAAGTCGAAGTCACGATGGAAGCCCCAAGTGAAGTTGAAATCACCTTCGTGTGCGAACGTGGGTCGTGCTGTCGTAGGAATTCTGCCCGATGATTCAGGCATCAGACCCCGTGTGGTGAAGTTGGAACTGTACGAGACAAGTCCACCACCGGGGAACAACGGTGGTGCGGTTTCGGGCGCGGCACCCTGTGCTCTCGCCGCTGGAACATAAAGAACTGCGGCTAATGACAGCAATGCCCATTGTCCGCAAAAGATGCGGAACGAACTTCTAAATCTCACAAGATTCCTCCAGTCAAATGATTCCTGAACACACGTGTGCGTGAGCCGGGAGCCGACTGGAGGCGACTAGATACGGAGAGGTAGGACGCTGGGCGGGCTTAGGATCGGGGGAGCGTGGCACTGGTCTGCGACAAATCGTGCCGACGCTGCGATGCTCAGAGATTCGTTGAACGCCAGCACCAATCCGATGGCGACGGGCGAAAACGAGATGCCTTGCACAGACGATGGCTGACCCAAAGCAGCGTGCATCGCTGGCATGGTCTTACAACACTCCTGACCATGATGACCGTGAGACGGGCACCTCATTGAGTTGCAGCACTGCATCGCTTGTTCTGGTGTGGTCATGCCGCCGCAATCCGACGCATACGCCCCGACAGCGACGGTAAGCATAGCCAGAAAAACTTGTCTCGCAAAACCCATCCTGAGTAGCCTAGAAGCCTTCCGTAGTTTGAGTCAAGTTGCGGATCGAGAGTGGACGAATCTAGCAACAACTGCAAGCCTTCCCGCGCATGGCTTCCCGTCCCTCCCAAACAATAAGCGGCAGAATCGCTAAAGCCGCAATCGGGTCTGCCCACTTTACGTGCCAGATCGCATTGCTCGCCAGCCCCGCTAAGGCGATCAGAGAGAGGTAAGCACACAGTGCCGACTGTGCGGCATCCGCCCTTAATGCAGCACTGCCTGTAGCTCCTGACAGCCGCCGCTTTTCTTTCGCAAGCCACGGCATGACGGCGGCGGCGGCGACCAAAATGGCTATACCTAGAAGTGTGGGTTTGGGTTCGCTGTAGCCCAGCAGACTCGCGACCGAAGTGATCGCGACATAAGCAGCGAGGGCGAATAACAAAGCTCCCGCGACACGGGCAGCCCGCCTTTCCGCGTCCGCGTGTGCGGCACTTGCACGAAATCTCCAGAGCACTACTACCGCTGAGAAAAGTTCGATGGCGCTGTCTCCACCGAAGGCGAGCAGCGCGGGGCTTCGCGCCCGCGAAGCCGCGAAGAGGGACACCAGAGCCTCCACACTCATCCATCCGATTGTGATCGCCTGAATTCGTTGGACGCGGCGGATAGCGTCTGGAGAAGCCGTTTGCAGCACCGAAGCCATTCACGACATTATGGCACCGCACTCGCATGGTTGCGTTCAAAGACCACTTGCACTGCCATCCCCATTGACCGTCCCGGTGCTTATGTTGGATATTGAGACGGAATGGACGTTGAACGCATCATTAACGACATCGAGCAGCTACAGGAGATGTTCGAAGCGCCGGACATTCGACCACTCAGCGCAAGCGACATCTCTGCTGCCAATCGAAGGCACGACGAGATGCTCGCGCATAGCCCATGGTTCCGGCTGTGGCAGCATTTCGGCATCTGCTGCCGATCTGAATCTCCGGTAATCCAACTACCTGAATAGAGAACTAAATCTTCCGCACACCTATGGCGAAGAAGAAAGCGGCAAATGTTGCGCCAAAACTGACAGAGGGCGAGCAAGACCTTCTCTCTCAAATGGAAGGCGGCTATCAGCTTGAGACAGACTCTCTGGGCAGTAATCCGGTTCTGCGCAGGCTGAAAGATGGCGAAGTGATCCGTCCGTTATCCGCGAATGCCAGTACCGTGAAGGCATTGCAAGGGCGCGGGCTGATTCGTGCTGCTAAAGGTCACGATCCGCTCACCATCGTGTGGCGTCTGAGCAAGAAAAGAGGGTAGCAGGGTTTGCTTCACTGCGCATACCACTCCGAATGCGGCGACCATCGACTGCATGAAAGGCATTGAGGTTCAGTCCAGTGGTGAAGGCACGGTGCGCAGACCCACCCGTGCCAAAGGTATTCCACTCATTGCCGCACTCGCAGAACAACTTGTCTTCCTTGCGGGCGACAAGCCGCAGAGCGGGCGGCGGATGCGAGGAGGTCCGACTCGCAGGGTTTCTTCTCTTTCTCAAGCTCGTGATTTGGGCAACGAAAACGGACGCTGAAAGATTCAGAATACAGTTGCCTTCAGAATGCACGCGGTTACCTATTTGGTCTTTTTCTGCCCAGTCGATCTGAAATCGGCACCGAGCCTATCGAGCATTTCGTACGTATTGATACAGGACACTCCGAACGCTGCGCACACGTCAGGTATTCGAACCTTCTTTGCGTTTGGATGCCTATTCGACTCATGAGTGACAACGACACCGTTCGTCTGGATAGCGTGCGCAATCAGCCACGGATCGGCTCCGCTTAAAAATTCGGCGGCATGCTGTTGCTCATAGTTGTCCATCACGTAGTCGGCAACTTTTTGCATTGCTTTCTGGACATCAGCATCCGGCTCTACAAATAGTCCACTCTGGCGACGGGTTTTGATCCACTTGGCTAGATCATCGCCGGGTTCCTCGTTCGTCACAATCTCTTGGTAGACCATCTTGGGACAGCGGATTGTTCCGGCGTTGATTTGCTCGTGCAAAAACGCCCAGAAAACTCCGAATGTCTTGAACTTGTAAGGGCCGTTCTTCGCTTGTATGAATACGTTCGAGTCGAGCCAGTAAGGAGGGGTTCCTGCCATTTAGCGTCTCGGCAACCCCTCAATAAGTTTCGGAAGCGTGCTAGTCTTCACGCCAAGTAATCTTGCAGCTTCGCGGTATGAGACACCCTCAGCTTGGAGTGCTCCAAGGACAGTCTCCGTTAACCTACGACTATTGCGAATCGGCAGAGTGAAGTAGAAGTTCCCACCACCTTCGGTCGGCTGTTCCGCTTCTCTTTCCTCGCGCTCTTTCTGCTTCTGCTGTTCTTTTTCGAGCAACGTGAAGAACTGATTGCGGGTGATCGCATTCAGTTCGTAAGCTCTTCGCAGAATCACAATCGTGCTGACTCGGTATTTTGCTGCGAGATTCTGAGCCGTCAGTTCAGTGAACGTGGCGGGCAGAGATTTCAGAAAATCGGTGTGCGGAACCAAGACCTCCGCAGCGACACTGTTGCAGAAAGTCTCGACGGTATTCTTGAATTCAGCGGGGCCTTCTTTCTGGTCTGGATTCGAAATACCGCTTCTGTCGATCCAGATATGTACAAGCTCATGCACCAGAGTGAAGATTTGCGCGGCTTTGGAATCCCGACCATTTATGAAAACCAACGGTGCTAAGTCATCGCTTATGACGAAGCCTCGAAATTCGTTGACCGATAGCTTGCGACGAGTATTCCCCCCGACGATTCCACTGCGCATGACCAAAATCCCAATGGCTTCCGCGCTGCGGGTCATTTCACGCAGGAACTCATCCCACGTGTGAGATGTTCGCCTGATCTCCTCAATAGAGAGCACGACCGTCATGTCCGTCGCCACCCGGTCAACGCCATCTGCGACCCGGAATTTCCCGACAAAGGGGAGGCGCTTGGCGTCACGCGCTTCCAGATACTCCCGGTACCACTGGTGCTTTACGAGGACGTCGTTAAGCAAGTCCAGAAAATCTGGGCTTATTTTTGCGGGACGACCTTCGACTACGGTTCGGAGATCAGGTATCGGAGTCTTTTCGGCGGGTGGTTCTGAGAGAAATAAGAATCCAAATGGAATCCGCAGGCTCCTCGCCAAATCCTGCGCCTTCCTGAAAGGTGGACGGCTCTCACCTTTTTCCCAAGACTCGACCTCTGCGGCATCAGCCCCAAGGGATTTTGCTAACTGGGCTGGAGAGATTCCAGAGCGCTCTCTTGCCCATTGAGCGACTTTCGGAGTGATGAATGCTTCAGTCACGATGGCGTGGGGAACGGCTCATTTTACTGCAAACAGTACGGGCAGAAGATTACATCGCGAGGCTCCACCGTTTAGAAGGGGAGATTCTGAGACCGAGGAAGTTCTACGGGTGTGGAACAGGCTTCGTCATCATTCGCCACATGATTGACACGACTGCTCACGGGGTAGCACCGCATCGTCCTAGCATCGAATGGCTTCAGCAGTTCCGAGACGACCTGCACGTCGGTCATGCCCGGATCGAGCCAGAGGTCGTAACTATCTGGATGAAGGATCACTGGCATTCGGTCGTGGACGGTCGCCGCAACAGCATTCGGCACTGTGGTCAGAATCGAGCATGTCTTGATCCATTGCCCCTCCGAGTTCTTCCATCCGTCCCACAGCCCAGCGAACCCGAACAACTCGCCTTCGTTCACTTCAAAGCAGTACGGCTGCTTGGCTGTTCCTGTTCTCTTCCATTCGTAAAAGCCATCGGCGGGAATCAGACACCGTCGGAACTTCAACGGATCACGGAACGCAGGTTTTGTTGCGGCTGTCTCTGAACGAGCGTTGATTGTGCTTGCAGCATCGGAGGCTGATTTCGACCAATGCGGAACCAAACCCCACCTCATGTTTGAAAGCTGCCGGACTGGTTCCTTTGGATGCTGCCGGATCACCGGGACGGGTTGGGTCGGGGCGATGTTATACCTTGGCGACCAGTCGTCTTGCCACTCGGCAGTGTCGAAGTGTTCTTCGATAACCTGCTTCCGGCGCGACAGCCTGAATCGTCCGCACATTGCCAATCTCCGTGCAGCTAACTTCTGTTCCAACGAGGAACCTTGAATGACAGTGAAAAAATCGCCATCTCGACATCGGCGGTACGTTGCAGGGATTCATTTCGCTTGGCTCTGTAGATCGCGTTCAGGTCAAGTGTCAACCAATCGTTAATCTCGATGTAGGTGATCCATGGCTTTTCATCATGTACAGGGCGGCTTAGAGCCTCATCGACATTCCAATCGTTTAATTCCAACTGTTTCAGCATCGCCGCAACTCTCCAATCCACAACGCCCCAGTCGCTCGGCTTGAAGATTCGCAGCACAGCAGACGCCCTTTTCGCGGTCTTTGAGGTTTTACCAAAGCCTTCGAGCGTCATGATTGCGTGTAAGGCATCCAAATCCTTCGTAGCTTTCATTGCTTGACGAAGAGCGTTCCACACATCTGATGGTGAATTCCTTATCGCGTAATTACCCTTCTTTTCCTCGTCGCAATCTGCTTTCCACGTTTCAATCTCATCTAAGAGTTGGTGCGCCTTCCTTTTGTCCACATCAGTTGGCTGGTAGTTTTCATCCACAAGCAAGTTCAGCAGTTCTGCGGCGGTTCTTTCGAGTCGCAATGTAAACTCCCAAAACGTGGCATTCGATTGGTAGATGCCCAACCCGTCCTCTAGCTTCACCTTCTGCCTCCGGTTCCGCCCCTACCCGCCGACGCACCGATCTCGACTTGCGACACAAGATACCACTTTGTGACCTCGGTAATCTGGGCGTTTGGGCCTGCGTGCCAGACACTTTCTGTATGAGCACTGCCCTCATCAAATACGACGCTGCTCGCAAGGCGATTGCTGCCGCCCATCGTGTCGATGAGGCGAAGAAAATCCGCGACAAAGCGGAAGCGGTCCGAACTTACGCGAGATTGGCGGGTGATCTCCAACTGCAAAACCAAGCATGCGAAATACGTCTTCGCGCAGAAAGGCGAGCGGGTCAACTGCTGCTGGATATGGAGAAGAATCCCGGCACGCGAGGAGCGGGCAGACCCAGAAAGGATGGTGCCAAAAGGCGGTCGGCGGAATCTACCGCCAAACCTCCGAAGTTGGACGAGATCGGGATCACCAAAGACCAAAGTTCGAAATGGCAGCGTCTTGCATTGCTGGTTGACGAATCCACATTTGAACGGGCGCTCGTTCAGGCGCTAGAGAAAAATGGCGAACTCAGCAATTCGGCTTTACTCCGCGAGATTCGGGAGATCACCACTCCGACAGAGGTGCTCACAGACCCGGACGTGAATGTCATTGCGTCAGAGTTGATCCGCGAAATCGAGTCGGCGAGCCGACGAGAAAAGCTGGAGACTGTGGTTAGACTCAGAAAACGGTTAAACCCCACACTCACCAAAAAGCTAGTTTTGGCATTATCCAATTCGGCAAATAACTTGACGAAGTGTGAAACGCAGCTTTCGAAGGATTTTGAGGATTACCCAGCCAACGGGAAAGCGTTCCAGCGCGTGATCCGCGAGCGGATGGCAGAACAGCCTGATCCTCTCTTCGCCGAAAAGAAGGCACTAGCTTCTGATTTCAAGAACGCCAGCGTGCGCGAAATCTCGCTGGAAGATGCACGGAACGTCATTGTTGGGCACGAATACTTGGGGACACTCGGCAGTGCGGAATTCGCATACGGACTTTTCTTCGGTAAGCATCTTGCTGGGACGGTGACTTTTGGCAGCACAGCAGGAACGGCTGTTAAGAGATCGGTACTTGGCGCGGTACATGCCGGAAAGGTCATTTCGCTCACAAGGGGCTGCTGCCTGCCTTGGGCTGATCCGTTGCGACAATCGTCGGACGGCAGAGTGCATACTGGTGCTGCTGCTTCGTACTTGATCTCGGCTGCCTGCCGCCTCTTGACTGCTCGCGGCTATCACTGCTTCATCGCTTATGCCGATCCAGCAGCCGGGGAACGGGGCCGGATATTTAGGGCGTGCAACTTCCTTTACTGTGGCACCACAAGCCCGACCGAAAAGTTCAGGCGACCGGATGGGAAGGTCTACGATGCAAGAAACGTCCACTTGCTAACTCGTGATCGGCGCTTCGGAATGCTGAGGTACAAGCGTAGCCGTGCGGAGCAGAAGCGATTGCTGATGGAGGAAGGCTGCGAGTTCTTCAAGGACGACCGATGCAAGCACCGCTTCGTGGGGATATTCGGTGATCGCCGGATCAAGCGCACGTTGCGAGCCGCATTGCAATGGGAGGTAATGGAGTACCCCGAGCAAGCGCCGTCATCCGAGGCTCCTGTTCAGATCGTGCAATCCAATCTAAGAGCGAAGGCTTTCGCCGTTTCTGTACCTTAATTGCAGGCTGCGTGGTTCAGAGAAGAGGGTCGTATGCACCCAAGTTCATCAGCCGTTTCACTTCTGCCTTGAATGCCTCTCCGTGATCATTGTCTGGATCATGCTTTCCACTAACGAACAGGTTCGCATGGATGAGTTCGTGCAAAAGCGAAATCCTTAACGCACTCTGAAATTGCAACAGTTCTGAGGAAACGGTGATCGCACCGCCATCCGGCAGGGTTGGAGAGAAGCATGCTGTGCCCTTTAGATGCTTGTTGGCGATGACCTCGGCTATGAGAGTGATTTTTCTGTCGCCGAAGTACCGCTGCTGGTATTCGCCCGTCCACTGACACACATCCTCAATGGATGCGGGCGACTTCACTAGCTGTCCGTCTTCGAAATGCGTTCGCAGCAACGTTACTCCGAGCGCGACAGTAGATTCGGTCTGCTTCTCGAAGGACGTGAGCAAATCGTCGAGATCGGTCGAAGGATGGAGGTGATCTTTCAGCCATTCCTGTAGTTCCCAACGAGTGAAGTCCCCGATTTCGCTCAACACACTCCCGCCGCTCGGAGATTTGTAGACAAAGGTCAGCCGAAACTTGCCGTCTTCAAGCCGATAGATGTGTGCCGAATTCCCGTGTGCTGCCATGCCGCGATCTGTCCCCACTGACAAAATATCAGTCAATCGGAGTCCAGCCCAGCACTCTCTCAATTGCCCGCCGATAAGCAGTGGCAATCTGTCGTGGTGCGCGTCTGACATACTGTTCGGCTGCCCCTCGCGTCTCGCCTTCCAGCGCTTGCAGGTAGGCAACTACGTCAGCTTCGGTCGGGATACGACCGTCAGTTCCCGCGAACTTAGGCGGAAGATTTGTCCAAAACGCCGCCTCCAAATCCCTCTCGGCTGCCCAATGGGAGATCGTGACGGAAGACTCAGATGCAGGTTCTTCGCCCCGACGCCAACAGGCGATGAAGTCATCGGCGCGAGAACGGAAAATGCCCTCGCGTTGCCGCAAGGACTCACGCGCTGTTGCAAGGTCGCGGGTGCTGAATACGCTCCAAAGTGTGGTAACTGGCGCAAACCCCGGCACGAGCACGAGCGTGATTCGTCCATCGTTCGACTGCCGCGCAAACTCGACAGGCAGCGGCGGACCGTCGGCACGCCAATTGGCGTCCACGTCGAGGCGTCGCGTATCCCAAATCAACGAACCCCATCCGATACACGCCATCACCGACTGACCACCTGTTTTCTAGAGGCGCTACGAATTCTGTATTCTTAACGGTACATGTCTCGAAAACCAATCCCAGAAGAAGTGCAAGATCGTGTTCTCCTGTTGTCGCGCAGGCGATGCTGCATCTGCTTTGGTCTTCATGCCGACTTGGACGTGAAAAAAGGGCAAATCGCACATCTGGATCATGACAATACTAACGATGATCCGGACAATCTCGCGTTTCTCTGTTTCTCTCATCACGATGAATACGACAGCACAACCAGCCAGAGCAAGCGACTGCGAGAAGGCGAAGTAAAGAAGTTCCGTGACGAGCTATATGCTCGAATGGCATCGCGTATGCCGGAATCGGAGCAGCCGAGGGCTACCGGCACAACCTCTGCCAGTCTTGAGAAAGCGGGCGAGAAAGACGAGGCAGCGATACAGCCGAACATCGGCGGTTTGCGCCCGGAGACCATTCACATTACTCACGATGACGAGTCCGACATTTGGCTTAAAAGCAATCTTTCCGAGGGTGAGGTGAACAACTTTGTCGGTATCGTACTACCGTTCTCCAATGATCCGCAGCGGAACAAGAAGACTCTCCCAGCTAATGGACTTAGGGCACGGGTCACGTTCTACAGAGGGGACAATGTCCACGAGTTCAAAAGAATTGACTCAGGCTGCTGGTTAGGACATGCGTACCGCTCCGTCAATCTGGGAGTTGGCGACATAATCTACTTGATCGCTGCAATTCTGATTGCTGGTCATGGCGGCGTCATCCTAAACCCGCGACACTCCGCTGCTCGCTACGAACAAGATACAACCTCGGTAGATCACCTGCCGAATGGTAGGTACGAGGTGAAGGTGGTTCTGATCGGCGGCGAGCACGGCGAATACTCAGAGGAATTCTGGTTTGAGCTTGAAGTTGGCGATGAGTTGAAGTGCAAAAGAATCAACCCCTCCGCCGCATAAGCTCTCCGGCGCAGCGGCAAGGGCGTTCAGCAGGCACGGAAATGCTTGCCCCATTCGCCAGCAAGAAAGAGAGTCAGTCGCTCAGCGATTCGGGACTTGTGATCTTCTGTGGGAAGGATGTAGTAGATTCTCGCTGTGCGACGATGAAAACTCACTGCGTGGCAGGCTGTTTCTGCCGCTAGAATCTTCTGCTGCTCAGCGACTTGTTCCACGAGCTTTCTATGCTGTTGATGCTGATACAGCACCACACTCTGACCCCGCTTCAGCCACTCAGCGACCTCATCTGCGAAAACATATTTCACGCTGCTGCGCCAATGCTTCTTCGCTCGCGCAGCCATTCCGTTATCAGGATCAAGAAACACTAGCTCTGCTCCTACGAGCTTCTTCAGTCCATCGTTGAGCCATTCAGACCTCAGCCGAGTCTGTGCTTCTCGTGCAGCAGCGCTGAAGCATGGAGTTTTTGGAGCAGGCATCGCGGTGCCGTAGAAAAGGGTGTTGCTGGGCAGGAGGTGGTTGTTCTCGACATGAGCTAGTGAGCGTTGGTCGGCTTTCAACATCTGAGCCAAGCGGTCGTACAGATCGGGGTCGCACGCTCTGAGTTCTGGGTATTCCGTGAAACGTCCGTCCTGAGTAGCATCCGGCTCTGAGTTACGGCACCAGACCACTCCCAGCCGAAGGTCATCGCCCGCGAGGGCGTTCAGCAGCGCGTACTTCCCAAAGTCGCCGACGTCCGCAACGTAGGAATCTCTCATAACGATTAGGGGCAATTCTGGCGAAGAGCTTCAACGATGCGGTCAAACAACTCTGTACCCGTATTGGCAGCGCTGATGTGGGGATTCTGAGGATTCTTCAGGAACGGAACACTCTGCACCGCTGGAACGGCATTTAGCCAGTGTTTCTTCGAGCGCATGCCGACGACAATCCTGTTCCCCAGCATCTCCCTCGCAAGCTGGAATGAGTAATCCTGCGATGGGCAAACTGGCTTTGTAGGTAGACCCGATGTCTTGGAATGATATACGGGAACCACTGGACCACGAGCAGCCCTCGGGAAATACACTCCCAAGTCAGCCCAGCGTCATGCAGTCTGCGCGTGTGTGCCCGCCACCAAATTCCGCACGCAGTCCAAGCGAACTTGGGGTTCAGCCCGTAGAAAGGACATTCCTGCTCCTCGTGCCGTAGGTTGTGCATCATCGCTTTCCTGAAATTGCCATCGGAATGGGCTTTCGCGTCCTCCTCAGAATGACCCGGATTCAGGCTCAGCAGCACAACCTTCGCCGACTGTGGATTCCCGATGAACGGTTCGGGTATCGACTCGACGACAATCTTCTCGTCGTTGTTGTGGAGCTTATTGTATTTGTCGATGCTGCCTATATCGGTCGCGAGGACGAAGGGGCTTTGACCGGGAAGCTCCGACCAAGGATTTTGCACAGGAGGATTGTACCTACTCCTCGCTCCAGCAGTTCTCCGAGTTCTTCCATCTCGCATCCGCCGCCATCTGCAAGGAAGCGAGCACGGTTTTGGTTCCAGCGGTCGAGATGGCTAAAGCAAATCCAAAACGAGTCGCCGCCGTTCGGGCCGATGTAGAACGCGCCGGGTTCGGGGCAGTTGTAGTAACAGCAGTTGTGATCTTTCATCATCTTGTTGTGCGCTCGCTGCTCGCCTTCAGCCCCTTCATTTGGCTTCGTTGGCGCTCAATAGGGTTCACGGGTTTCGCCGGAACCGTGGTTCGCGGTTCTGGCGGCGTTGCGATGATCGGCGCGTACTTCGGCTTGGATGTTTTCGACTTGCTCATACTCAAGGTCGCGCTAGTCGCAGTTGTAACCATCGTCATCCCCTTCGCAGTAGTCATCTTCCCGCTCGTCGTCGTAGCCGTCCAGATCGCCGTCATGTTCGCCGTCCACGGCGTAGTGGTTGCGTTCCGGGCGACCCTCATGGTCTTCAAAGTGCCACTGCTCGTCGTCTGGGTCTTCCAGCAGGGCACCGCACTCGGAGCAGAACACCCCGCGTCCCGCTCTGCGGGTCTCGCGAATCTCCTCCCGCTGGGCTTCCCAGCGTTCCTTGCGATCCGGCGTATGTTCAACGAACTTCGGCGTGAAGCCAGCGCAGACGTGATGCTCACGTGGCGGCAGGCAGCGTTCGCACTTCTTGCAGGTAGGCAGCCGCCCGCCGAGCCAGTTGCCGTTGTGGTCTACGTTCTTGCCCACCACGAAGATGATGTCCTTGTAGGCGATCCAGTTCGGCACCGGACCCGCCCGCTTGGCTTCGCGCTCTTCTTTTGCCTTTGCTCTGCTGGCAAGGATAGCCTTGGCTTGTTCCCAGATCGCCCCGGAGGGTTCTATGTCACATTCACCAGCGACCCCTGTACTTCTATGAACCCAAGGTTTCATACCGATGAGCCTCTTGAGTTTTTGCTTCTGCTTGAATGACTGGCAACACACCGACCGCTAGTGCGCGGCGTCAGCCGCTTACTACTCTGCTCGTCTACGTGTCGAACTAGCTGCAAAAACTCTTTGAAAGGTTCTAAGCTAAGTGAAAAGCTAAGTGAACAACTAAGTGAACGGTAATCTGAACCGTGGGTCACGGTTGAGGTTACCGTGGCTACGGTTGAGATTACCGTGGCTCGACGGTTGAGCTTACCGTGGGTCACGGTTGAGATTACCGTAGGAGTACGGTTGAGATTACCGTGGGTCACGGTTGAGATTACCGTGGCTCTACTCATCGTCTTCCTCCATGATGGCGCGGCGTTGAGCCGATAATTCTGGCTGGTCGTCCACCTTTTTCGGCTGGTTGGTCGTGCTAAACATCCCAGCGTTCTTCTTCTTACCTTTGCGCGACCCGTCTTTGTAACGGGGTGTTCTGGCAGCCAGCGCAGCGTCTACGTCTTCGGGACGCTGGAAAGCCATGAACGCTTCCCCGATGACTTTGTACTCGGTGTGCTTCGTCCCGTAGTCATCCGTCCACGTGCGAGTGATGACCGTGCCGTCTGCCCGGAAGCGGTCGATCCACCAGCGGAAGGTACGACCGTCCGAGTCCAGACCGCAGCGCATGGACAATTCCCGCTGACCCATCCAGCACCAGTCTTCCTTTTCCCACGGTCTGCCGTCCGGGTAGAACTTGGGCGCATCCTTGGGGTAGCGGCTGGTCTCTTCCATTCTGAGCGCGGAGATTTGGTTGAGGATCAGACGTGGTGTGGGATGGTCATACAGGCTGGACTCCGCGATCAGGCGTTGGAGACCTTTGTCCTCGACTTTAGTGCGGCGTGGTTCTGGTTCTGCGGCGGCTTCTTCAAGAACCTCGTCAACTTCTTTGAGAAGCTCTGGTCTAAGTCCCGTGGCGGTTGAGGCGTTCATCACAGCACCTCGGCGACGTACTTCATGCTGAGCTTGGAGCACAGAACGTTTCCAGTCTCGGTGTTGAGCACGAAGGTAAACTTGCGCACCTTCACGACCGTGCCTTCGAGGAGTTCACCATCGGTGAATTTCACCCGGACCGATTTGCCCTTGTGGTTGTAGAGCCAGTCGTCCTCGTGCTGGAGCTTTTTTAGCTCAAGCTGTTCCGGGGGCAATTCTGCCGGGGCTGCGGGTCTAAGTTGTGATGAGATTGCGGGCTTTATGCCGCGTTGGAAAATTGGTTTCTTAGGGTCGAGCACAAATCACTCCAGTATGTGGTGCGGGAACCACTGGAGTAGCTCCCGCCCTGATTTTTCGGTTGCCCTGAGGCTTCCTTACCTACCTAATACTGACTGGCTGACGGGACGCGACCTTCTCTGTGGGCGGGTATTGCCGTACTTGCCATCTAAAGAAGGAATCAGAAATTCGGTTCCTCTTGCCAGTGCGCACGTAGTCCCGCCGCCGATCTCCAGAAATTCCCAATGTTCATGGGAATTTGTCGGTTGCTTCAGGATCGCCAGTTCGTTTATTGACCCAATTCGCGATCCTTTTATTGAGGGAATCGTGAGTCGATACGCAGAGATAAAGACGGCAACTGCTGAGGTCGTGGGCGTCGAAATCGTCAAGAAGGCGAGTACGAGGAAAGCACACGCCGCGATCCGAGATGTGATCGTCGAAAATCCATCCCTGTCGTATCAGCACATTGCGGACTTGCTCGGTTGCTCCCGCTGGCTTGTTTATCGGGTTGCGGTGGAGTTCGGGGTTACACGTCCCAGAGGCGCTGGGAGTCCGGCCCGAAGAGCACGAATCGACGAGGGTTCAACATGAAGCTACCGAGGTGTGAGAGAAAGGGAACCTTGCCGCATCCAGCGACGTGCGTGCTCGTATGGGAACTGCTGTCGGGCCGAATCGCCAAGTTCTTTTGCGACGAGCACTCGCGGGATGCCAGCCCTCAGCCGTACTTCGTGTCGAAGTTGGTCGGTTATAACGAGCGGGCGAAAGCTGCGACTGAAGAAGAATGAACTGCTGATCAGTTAGAGGCGGAAGGAATGATCACCATCACGCGCACGTACCCGCAGAGGTCTAGCCTGCGGCACGGGCTGATCCCACGTTGGCACCTTTTCCCAGTCCAAGTCCGCAAGCGGATTGGTCTCCGGGTCTGGCTTGACCCGCTGCCAGTCTTGAGCTTTGTCTCGCGTACCAAGGACCGAGCGGCGGCACCCGGTCTGTTGCGTCTGCGTAGTCTGCCGCTGCCTGTTTCACTCTTATGAACATCCGGGCGGCGGCATGAGGGACGCCGCCGTGTTGTGCCAGCCTTGGGCGGGTTGCTGGTCATCTGGAGTCAACCCAGAACTTATGTATTACTAGGTTCCTTACTTTCCTAACATATTTCGGAGCAGGTTTTGCTCGTTCAACGTTCTTCGCTGTTGGACGACAAATTCGTTGAGATGCCCCGAACCTAGTATTTAAGAAACAGAGGATCGCATGAACAAGAAACTAAGTGAAACCCAAGCACAGAACAGTACCTCAACAGACAACCTTGACCGCTTACAGAACTCGAAGGGCAGCAACCGCGACACCGATGGGTTGGGCACAATGCCTAGCGACCCTTTTATCGTTGGCAGCGTCGAAGCCATCAACGGCGAAGATGGCAAAGAAGTACCACAATTCGTGCCTACGAGGCACGAGCTAATGCAACTGGCTGAATACTGGGCACTAGAAAGAATCGACCACGACTTCTATTGGTTCGCGTTTCAGCAAACCGGAAGTAGTGACTGGCGGTGGGGCCGTTATATCAGCCGCCGCCTCAACCAACTCAGTGAAATTCTCGGCACACAGGCGATGAAAAGCGTGTGGGATGCAGCCATCGCGACATTCCGAAAGCAGCGTCCCAAGCTTACCGACGAAGACTGGCAGGTGCTCACGGAGAGCAACGAGGAAGAACAGGAAACGTGGCACACCAAGCTCACTGAGGAAATGGAAGCCGCGCAGACTGGTGACAAGTAAGGACGATGCACACAGAAGGATCGACTGACCTTCATACCCAGTCGTGTTCATTCCTTCCCTTGGTGATAGCTGTCGCCGTGGAACGCAGCGAACAACCTGTCCTGTTCCTCGCGCTCCCAACGCAACTGCTCTCGATACTCAGGAGAGTTCAGCCAAGCCTCGCGATCTTGCCGCGCCTTCTCTTGCTGTTTGCGCTTGGCTTCGGCTTTCGCTTTGTTAGCAGACCACCACGCCAGTTTTTCCTCTTCACTCATCTTGCCCTTTTTCATTGTTTGTCCTCCAGTCTTGGTATCACGTCGGTCATCGTGGGGCGTTAAACTGCCACAGTTCGCACGAGCTTCCGCCAGTTCGGCTTCACGTAACGCTGCTTGCTCTCGTCCCATTGCTTCTGGTTGCAAGGGCACTGTTCGTTGCTGCATTGATAGCTGCCCCGGTAGTAGCGAGTGACACCGTCCGCCCGCTCTGACCCGGACTGAAGGCTTGCATAGTGAGTTGAACCGCAAACTCGGCATTCCATCAGTCCAGAACTTCCGTCGATCAGTTTCATCGGTCCTCGCATACTCGTTTTCTCCTTATGCCGATGCGCTCGCTTGTTCTTTGCCCGGAATTCGTCGGTAGCCGGACGTGATGACCGTTGTGTGCGTCTTTGACGAACAAGAAAAAAGCGCGACCATGGAGAATGGGACGTTGACTCGTACCATCCTTCAGGTCGCGGCGGATGTCTCTCCTGCGACCTTCAAGGCGACATCATGTCGCCTGAGCGCCTAGCCGCTAACGCACTTGCCTTACTGGCAGTCTCCGCGCAGCCTTGGCTTGCTTCCATCAGTGCGGGATGCTGAGTTTCCTCGCAACACATCGCGCCAACAACCCTATGATGCTGCGAGTGCGGCGAATGTCGCATCTTTCACCGTCGCAGACGCGGCTCTGGGCGGGGCTTTCCGCGCTGGCAGCTAATTGATGGTTTTGTAGGGCACCGTTCTGTACTTGACGCTTTCTGAGGCTCCGTTGTGCGATGCAGGGAAAATTCAGTGACACAATTTGTCACTCTTGATGGGTGAACTCTGAAAGTTGATCGCAATCGGACTGAAAGTTACGTGCCATTCGAGCGCACGCTCGGCACTCTGCGGGCCGTTCTGTAATTCGACGCTGTTCGTCGCAAAAACACAGTATTTCTCTATGTACCGATGGAGACCTGCAAGTCGTTTCGAGACTCGACAGCGCTTGACGGTACTGGATAGCAGAAATCGAATTCAACGCGGGCGGCTTGTTCGCCCTTGGTGATGCCGGATTGCTGCATCACCGAGGAGTGCTTTTTGTGAAGAACCGCCCTATACCGCTGCCGGACTCACCCGGCTTGAACAACCCAGCCTTACATCGCGGGCGGGAAGATTCCGCGATCTCTGCGGTCCTGCCTCAACGCTCCAACTCCACGACAGCTTCGACCTTGGCGTCTAGGGCTTTTGACTACGAGGTGTTAACATCCGCTGAACTGGCGCAACGGCTCAAGATCAAGGAATCTTGGGTCGTGGATCAGAGCAAGCGGTCACGCACTTCTGATCCCATCCCAGTATTCCGGCTCGGGAAGCATCGGCGGTATCGCTGGGGTTCCCCGGAGTTGAATGCTTGGCTTGACCGTCGTGCTGGCTACAACACACAACAACGCAAGGCTGGGTCTCCACAAAATGGAGGAACCATTTGATGAGAACCCAGCAAGGAAGTCTGTTTAAGTCTCACAGCGCGTGGTACGTAAGGTATCGCGAGCATGGGAAGAAGAACCCGGTTGCCCATCGGTTAGCCAGTCTGACGGAATACCCCAAGAAGAGCGAGGTCATTCCGTTAAAGAACGAGTTGATGGACAGGCTCAATCGGATCGGCTTCACATCAGAAGCCGGGGTCAGCATCGTTGATTTCGTGGAGAACGTTTATTTCCCCGCGATTGAGAAGAGGCTGGCTATGAGCACCGTCAAAGGCTACAAGGATTCTTGGCGGTGTCACATCAGAGACCGCGTTAAGGGTCGAGTCAGGGACTTCAGAACCGTAGACGGCGAAAACCTAATGAGCGAAATAGAAGACGCGAACAAGACGGAAATTGGCGACTTGGCGCATGGAACGTACAAGCACATCAAGGTGACTCTGTCTGCGATGTTCACGTTTGCCAAACGCAAGGGCATCTATGACGGCGTGAACCCAATGACCGGAGTCACGATCCCCAAGGGTAAAAAGCACGGACGGAAGCGCCTTGCCTACACTCTTGAGGAGGTGGAAAAGCACCTTGAGCTTTTCTCCGGTACGAAGCCCATCGTCATCCTCGCCGAGGATGGCGCGTACACTCCCGAAATTGCCCAGAGTGTCGTCCGGGCGGCAATTGGAGTGGCGGCATTCGCTGGTTTGCGTCAGGGCGAGATTCGGGGGCAATGGTGGGAAGATGATGACGGGGATATTCTCAATATCCGGCGTTCGGTGTGGAGGACTCACCTAAAAGATGAGACCAAAACCCACGAGGATGATGAAGACCCCGGCGTCGTTCCGATCATCAAGCCTCTGAGGCTCTTGCTTGACGCGATCAAGCCAGAGAATGCTTCTGGCTGGATGTTCCCGAACACGATTGGCGGGGCGTTGGATTTGGACAACCTCGCTGACCGCGTGATCAAACCCCTTTTCAAGGCAAATGGGCTGAAGTGGAAGGGCTGGCACGCATATCGTCGCGGTCTAGCCACGAACCTTCATGAACTCGGAGTGCCGGACAAAGTGATCCAAGCGATCCTGCGCCACGAAGATGTCAGCACGACGCAGAGAAGCTACATCAAGACGGTGTCCCAAGTTGTGACCGACGCCATGAATCAGTTGGAGGCAAGAATTGCTCGTGCAGCAGGTGTGCAGCAGGTCGCGGTGAACTGATCGCAAGTGGTTGAAAGAATGGAGCCGACGAGCGGACTTGAACCGCTGACCTGCCGATTACGAATCGGCTGCTCTACCAACTGAGCTACGTCGGCTTTGACACGGCTGCACGGAGTCTGCAATTTCCCTGGGCTAGCTCGCCGGCTGCTGTAACCCTTGATTGCCGATCGTGCTGTGCAATTTTAACAGAATGTCGTGATTCGACGAGGTGCCTCGACTTGGCTCTCGCGCCGCCTGCCTTTACACTGAAAGAGTGAAGATCGCGCTGGGGCAGATCAATCCTACGGTGGGAGACTTCGCGGGGAACGCCGCGAAAATCACCGAATTTTCCCACCGCGCCCAGGCCGATGGCGCGGGTTTAATTCTTTTTCCCGAACTCTCCGTATGCGGCTACCCGCCCCGGGACTTGGTAGAGCGCGCCTCGTTTGTGCAGCACAATCGCGAGACTTTGGAGCGCATTGCGGGCGAAACCCGCGGCATCGCCGTTATTTGCGGGCTGGTGACTCCTGCGCAGGTGGAGAGCGGTAAGTCGGTGATGAACTCCGCTGCCTTGCTGAAAGATGGCAGGATGGCTTTTCTGCAGTCCAAGATGTTGCTGCCCACCTACGATGTTTTCGACGAGATGCGTAACTTTGCCCCGGGAAAAAGCCAGGTGTTATTTCCGTTTTGCGGGAAGCAGATGGCGCTGACTATTTGTGAAGACGCCTGGAATGATAAACACTTCTGGAACAAACGTCTTTACACTTTCGATCCGGTCGAAGCTTTGGTTAATGCTGGAGGCAACTTCCTGCTGAACATCTCGGCTTCTCCATTCTGGGTGGGCAAGCGTGAATTGCGCCGGGACATGCTGGCCACGATTGCGCGCAGCTACAAGCTTCCGGTGGCGATGGTCAACCAGGTTGGCGGCAACGACAGCCTGGTCTTCGACGGCTCCAGCCTGGTGCTCAATCCAGCGGGAGACGTGATCGCGCAAGGAAAGTCCTTCGAAGAAGACATTGTGTATTTCGACTCCGATCACCTAACAGGCGAGATCCACAGTCAGATCGAAGGTGAAGAGGCCAGCGCATATTGCGCGCTGGTACTGGGAACACGCGATTACGTCCGCAAGTGCGGGTTCCGTCAGGTAATTGTCGGTTTGAGCGGAGGCATTGATTCGGCGCTCACCGCGGCGATTGCGGTCGACGCACTCGGACCGGAGAATGTGATTGGCGTTGGCATGCCGGGGCCGTATTCGTCCACGGGCTCGATCGATGATGCGCGGGCGCTTGCCGCAAATCTCGGCATCCGTTTCGAATTGCTCTGTATTGGCGACATTTTTGAAAGCTACAAGAAGACCCTGGCCAAAGTTTTCGCCGGGCGTAAAGAGGACGAGACGGAGGAGAATATCCAGTCACGAGCCCGGGGCACGCTGCTCATGGCGCTTTCCAATAAGTTCGGGGCCATCGTGCTTAGCACAGGCAACAAGAGCGAGCTAGGCGTTGGCTACTGCACCCTGTATGGCGATATGGTCGGCGGGCTCGCGGTGATTTCGGATGTGCCCAAGACTATGGTCTATCGTCTCAGCCGTTACGTGAATTCACGCCGCGCGGTAATTCCTCAGGCTAGCCTGGAGAAGCCGCCGTCGGCGGAGCTGCGCCCCGGTCAGATGGACAGCGATACGCTTCCTCCTTATGAAGTGTTGGACGCGATTCTTGAGGACTATGTCGAAGAGTCGCACACCGCGGATCAGATTGCCGCGGACCGCGGCTTCGATGTTAGTCTGGTTCGGCGTGTGATTCGCATGGTGGAACGCAGCGAGTACAAGCGGCAACAGGCCGCGCCGGGCCTCAAGATTTCAGCCAAGGCCTTTGGCTATGGCCGCCGTTTTCCCATCGCGGCCAAGTCGGACGTTTAACGAGTTTTCCGCAATCGAGACGTTGCAAGCAACGTCTCACCGGGAATACAGCACAACTGAAAGGGAATGCATGCATCGTCTAGTGAAATATTGTTTCGTCCTGTTCCTGCTGATAACGGTGGCGGTGGCGCAACAAGAGTCTGCCGCGCCTCATGCCTCCGTTAAAGCTAACCCTCCGTCGGAAGAAACGGTTAATTCTTTTTTGCACGAGTGGTTCGGATATGACTCTGCGTTGAGCTGGAAAATCGCCAGTATCAAGCCCTCTGAAATTGAAGGCTTATCGGAAGTGAACATCGTGCTCAGCGGGGCTCAGGGTCAGCAAGCGCTCAAACTGTACATTACCCCGGACGGCAAGCATGCCGTAACCGGAGACATTATGCCATTCGGCGCCCATCCGTTTGCGGCTGACCAGAAGGAACTGGAGCGAGGTGTGAACGGGCCTTCGCGCGGCCCGGCAGATGCCCCGGTTACGGTGGTCGATTTCAGCGACCTGCAGTGCCCGCACTGTAAGGATGCCCATCCGACGATCGAAAAACTCATCTCTGAGGACAAGAATGTTCGCGTGGTTTTCCAGAGCTTTCCGCTTCCCATGCACGATTGGGCCGCCAAGGCTGCGGCGTATGCGGACTGTGTCAACCGCAGTTCAAGCGATGCGTTCTGGAAGTTCATCACCAACGTTTACGGTGCGCAGACGGACATTACCGCTGCCAATGCAGATGAAAAATTGACCGCACTTGCCGATGGCGCTGGGGTGAAGGGGGCTGATATTGCCGCCTGCGCTGCTAAGCCCGAAACCACATCTCGGGTGGAGAAATCGGTGGCTCTGGGTAAGGCTCTCGATGTCAACAGCACCCCGACGCTATTCGTCAACGGTCGCAAAGTGCCTGCTGTTCCCTATGACGTTCTTCAGAAACTAGTGGACTTTGCCGCTAAGGAGAAAACCCAAGCGAAGAAGTAAAGGGCGACGAATCGGGATGTTCAAAACTCCGCGGTTCACAATTGAATTGTTCCAAAATCTTGCTGTCCCAAAATCTTGTTGCCATCCCGAGCGAAGCGAGGGATCTGGGTTTCCCTGTGCCCAACGAAGCCCAGATTCCTCGTCGCTTCGCTCCTCGGAACGACAATCTAATAACGGGAATGACAACTTAGTGAGTGGACCGACAGCGCAATGGCGAAATGACAGTTCTGCTGGCACGGCACTATCCTTCCACCACCACGCAATAGTCCGCGCCTTCCCAACTCTGTTCCTGTAGCCAGTAGAACGTGAAGACGATCTCACTTCCAGGGGACAACCGGTCGGTAGGAAGGTCCGCGATAAAGGTGCCTAAGCCCGTGTCACGGCTATTGATATCTGCCGCAGATTGCCAGTCATCGAAGCCGTAATGCACGGTCGCCGGCGCCGTGAGTACGAGCCGCAACTTCTTGCCCTGCGGCATTGATCGGCAGCGGTTGTTGAACCGCCAGGCAAAGTACGTCGACTTCTTTTTGTCTCGCAGGTAGCGCTGCACGGTCTGGGGAGGTTGATCGAAAACCCTTCCATCGCGCAGCGAGCGCCGCAGCTTGATGTATTCGGAGTGCGCCCAGACCAGCGGACACGCCGAACCCGTAGGTTTTCCCGGAAACAATTCTCGCTCCGGAAGATCAGCCGCATCCCAAACCTGCTCGGGAATCAGACGTCCGCCCTCAGCGGAGAATTCCATGACGCGTAAAAGTTCTTCCGCAGCCTGCGGCCGTCCCGCAGCGATCTCGTAGTGCCCCCGTTCGCCCGCGAGCAGCGGCCATGGCCGGCCGATCCCGGTGCCGTCAAAAGGCGATCCATCCTCGTGCTCTCCGTAGCCGTCGCCGTTGTAGCGATACCAGCAGGGACCTTGCGGTAATTTCACTCGCAATAAAGCGTCGATTACTTTGATCGTGTTCAGGATGCGCGGATCGTCGGCAGCCCGCAATCCGAATCGCACCAACGCGAGCGCGTCCGGGCTGATCATATGAATCGCTTCCTCCGAGCTTTGTCCCGGAGGCCGATTTTTTATGGGTACAAACCCTTCTGCCGGAGACCGCGCGCAGTCCGTCTCCGGGGGAGCAATGCGAACGTAATATCCTTCCACTCCGATCTGCCGTGCCAGGTCGGTTTCGCTGGCATAGGTCCAGCGTTCAATGTTCTCGTTCCAATTGTCCGCGGTCTCACGCAGATAGTCGGCAGTCGTTTTTTCTCCCACAGCATCAGCAATATCTGCCGCGGCCAGCAAGCCGGAAATTTCTACCGCCAGGGTGAATGGGGAATAGCCGGCATCCTCTTCCCAGCGATCCTGCTGCGTTACCGGGCCATTGCGAACCAGAAACCCGGCCGCGCGACGAACCAGCGTCCACCAGCGCGTGAGCCTACCCAAGACGGACGGACAATCCCGGCGCATGCAATCGATCAGCAGAATGGGAAACGCCGCTTCGTCCATCTGCAGACCATTCCAATACGGACGCCCATCCAGCCACATGTTCTGAGCCCAATGTCCATCAGCTTCTTGCGTAGACTCAAGGTAGCGAAGTACGCGCACCGCATCAGTCTGCGCACCCGCTGCCAGAAATCCTAACGCAGTCTCTACCAGATCCCGCGGCCAGACGAGGTGATATCCGCCAAGATCCTCGTCGCCTTTGTTGAAGCCCCAGGGAATTGAAAGACTGGCGATTACTCCTCCCAGAAAATCCTTGGATTCATGCGTGCGCAGCGCGGCGGCACTGGCGCGGTAGAGGTCGCGCTCACGCTGAGGCTGGTCCAGTTTCATCAGACTCTTCTGCCAGGTTTCCCACTGCGCAATATAATGGTGACGGAGTTCTTCGTAGGTTTCGAGCAGGCTGGATCGGGTTTGTTGTCCGGCTTCTGACCAGATGCCGCCGAACCCCAGCGCGAGCACGAACTCGCCGCTGCAGGCTTCCAAATCAATCTCTGCCGTAAGTGCAATGTTGCCGTTCTCGGCGCGAGTGTAATCCCACGTCATCTGGAAATTCTTCGCGAGATCCTGCCAGCCGTCGGAGTATCCCACGAAGCCCACGGACATTTTCTTCCACGGAGTCGAGCAGCCAAACGCCAGCGCGCAGTTGCCGCGCTCGGCAAACAGCATAGGCACACTCTTATAGTCGCCTACCCAGCCAGTGTTGCCATTTCCCCAATTTGCAAGGTGCGGCGAGAGTAGAGCGTAAAGATGGTAATCGGCAAACGTCCCCTGCAAGGGAACAAAGCGAATCCTCTGCAACACCACATTGCGATACGGATCGGTCAAGACTTCCTTCTCGATCCGGTATCGTCCCTGTATCTCTGTATTGGTGAGCTCAAAGGCTGGAATGCCCGGCGAGGCGGGAACATTTTCGAATGTGCAATGACGCTTCTCCTCAGAGAAGAAGCTCTTGCCATCAGTCACGATCAATCCCATATCGCGAGTGCAGGCCTGGTCAACGCGCGGATAATAAACTTCATTCAGGATGCCGTGGCTGGTGGTAAACCAAACCCTACTATGCTGATTCAGCGCTGTACCCGCGCCACTTTTCGCGCTCGACGTCCAGCGCGGTGGAATCCCCGGCCAACCCGGAGCGTATCGTTCGGCCTCACTCACTCGTCTGTCCTCAAGAGTTCTCCGTGCATGGTACTAGAAGCGTAGTGTAAGGGATGACTCCGGGCATGGGTTGGGTGCACATTCGCGTATTCTAGAGGGCCACGAAGCATGTCGCTCGAGACCAACGTCGATCCATTCTTCGCACAACGCCGGGGTATGGTCGAGTCGCAACTGCGCGCCCGCGGAATCCGGGACGAGCGCGTGCTGGCCGCGATGCTTCGCGTTCCCCGCCACGAATTTGTTTCTCCGGAGTATCGCGACCAGGCTTACGAAGATCACCCCATTCCGATCGGCGAGGGCCAGACGCTTTCTCAGCCCTACATCGTTGCCATTATGCTGGAAGCGTCGGCGCTGAATGCCTCGGACACCGTTCTTGAGATAGGCACCGGTTCCGGCTACCAAACCGCACTGCTCGCCGAACTCACTAAGCAGGTCTACTCGGTGGAGCGGCACGCGTCGCTCGCTCGCACCGGGCAAGCCACACTCGCCCGCCTTGGTTATACCAACGTGGAAATCGTGCTCGGCGACGGAACCCGTGGCCTCCCAGAACGCGCACCGTTCGACGCAATTGTAGTTTCGGCAGCAGCCCCGCAGATTCCTCCATCGTTGTTTGAACAATTGCGCGAAGGCGGACGCATGGTGATCCCAGTTGGTCCCGCGCATGCCCAGGCGTTGCAGTTAGTGCGTAAGCACGAAGGCCAGCCAGTGGTGACTGCCATGGAAGGATGCCGCTTCGTCCCCCTGATTGGCAGCGAGGGATATCGCTCGGGATGGTAGAACTCCGCGCCGCCTTCCTTCGTGTACCTTGGTGTTCTCTGTGGTCGGTTGATGCCCTTGAACGTCTTGACCACCAAGGACGCGAAGCGCCGACAGAAGATCCTCGCAAACAGGGTTACAATTTACTCGTGTCAGTTCTTCGCAACCTCGGCGTCACCCTCGAAATGATCAAGTGGGAGCACTCCATCTTCATGCTCCCATTCGCGCTATGCGGAGCCATGCTCGCCGCGAACGGCTTGCCCACCGGACACGTACTAGCCTGGATCATCGTCGCCATGGTCACTGCTCGATCCGCGGCGATGGCCTTCAATCGCTTGGCCGACGCCTCGATTGACGCCGCCAACCCGCGTACTCAAACCCGCGCCCTCCCTGCCGGCACGCTGACTCCCGGTTTCGTTGTCACATTCGTTCTGATTTCCTGCGCACTGTTTGTTTTCGCCGCATCCCAGCTCAATCGGCTTTCATTCATTCTTTCTCCGTTTGCTCTGGCCGTGATTCTCCTTTACTCCTACACCAAACGCTTCACCCGCTGGTCTCATCTGGTTTTAGGATTTGCCATGGGGATTGCGCCCTCTGCCGCCTGGATCGCCGTCCGCGGCTCGCTCGACCCGCGAATCCTGCTGCTGACTGCGGCGGTAACTTTCTGGGGCGGCGGCTTCGACGTGCTCTACGCTTGCCAGGATTACGAGTTCGATCAGCAAGCCGGACTACATTCGATTCCGCGTTATTGCGGTATCGGCAAGTCCCTTTGGATCTCGCGCCTCTTTCATTTCGTAATGCTGCTCTTGCTGATCAGCCTGGTTGTAGTCTTCGGACTGGGAAAGCTGGCAATTGTGGGAGTCATAGCCGTAGCTTTGTTGCTAACCTACGAACACTCCCTGGTCGCACCTGATGACCTCTCGAAACTCAACGCCGCATTCTTCACCATGAATGGCGTGATCTCGGTCGTGTTCTTCTTCTTCGTTGCCGGAGATCTCTTGCTGCGACGCTAAAGCGCAACAACCAATCACCCCTGTCATCCTGAGCGAAACGAAGGATCTATGCATTGCCTTCGCGCCGCCAAAATGAAGCGTAAGTCATCTGCCAGGTGTTGACGTGCCCGGTTGCGAAGGCGCCAATCGCGTTTCTTTATCCAGCAGTAAGATGCTTTCAAGTATGGTCTCCACCGCAGCCTCCAACCCTATCGAGGAGTTGATCATGAGATCAAAGCGGTGCCGGTCCGGCCATTCGACGCCGAAATATTGTTTAATGAAAGCCGCCCGGTCGCGATCCACGGTTTCGGCGAGCTGTACCGCTTCACTCTCACTTTTCCCGCCGGCCCGAAGCCGCCGCACTTTCCCCTCAAACGGAGCATAAATAAAAACGTGAAAAGCATCGGAGCGGTTTTGCAGATAGTAGGCGGACCCACGCCCTACAATGACGCACTCACCGCCCTCAGCCGCATCTCTCACCACCCGCTCCGTAACCTCCCGGATGCAATCGGTGTCGGCCATCTTCAGCCCTGGCGCGTTCAAACTTCCTTCGTGGCTGCCTCGCATAAAAGCCTTGAACAGCCGGTAGTACAAGGGATCCCGCTTCTCTTCGTGTTCCTCGACGACCCGGCAATCGCACTCCATCAGCCGCGCGATCTCGTTGGTCAACGACTGGTCCCACAGCTTCCAGCCCAGCCGACCAGCGACACGTTGCGCGATCTCCACGCCACCACTCCCAAACTCGCGGTCGATCGTAAGCACTCGAATCATCAATATCTCTCCTGGATCAGTCCATCACGACAGGCCGCCCGCCCGGTTGATTTTTCTTCAACGCAAAGGACAAAACAAACATGATCGCCGCTCCGATCGCCAGAATCCGGTAAGTGTCGATGTAGGCCAATGTCGTGGCCTGGGCAATCACCGTCTGATAAACCAACCCATAAGCCTGCCTCGCTGCGTGCTCGGCTTCCATACCCGATGCTACCAGTCGAGCTGCGATGGCCGCAGTCGCCCCGGCAAAGGTGGGCCGTCCCGCCGTGACATGCGCCACCAGGTACACCTGGTGGAACTGGGCGCGACGCGCAATCAGCGTCGTGACCATCGAAGTCCCGACGCTGCTGCCGATATTGCGCATAAAGTTGACCAGGCCAGCGACGCTGCTGCTCTTTTCGATTGGCATTCCCACGTACGATGTCAGGTTGATGGGAACAAACAGGAAGCCCAGTCCAAACACCTGAGCCAGGCGCAACATGCTGGCGCTAAAAAAGCTGATTTGCAGGTCCAGTTGCTGGGTCGAATAGTATAAGCCCAAAGACAGCGTTATCCAGCCAAACGCAACCAGATAGCGCGACGAGACCTTGGACGACAGAAACCCTACGATCGGCATTAGAACCAACAGCAGAAGGCCACCCCCGGAAAGCACGAGGCCAGCCGACTCCGCCGTGTAGCCCATGAGCGATTGCAGAAAAAGCGGCATCATCACCAGGGTCGAGAAGAGCATGAGTCCCAGCACAAACATCATGGCGTTGGCACCCAGGAAATTCAAATTCTTGTACAGCTTCACGTCGACAATCGGGCTCTTGTAAAACCACTCCCAGATGACCATCGACACCAGCCCTACCACCGTAAGGATTGCCAACGTCGTGATGAAACGAGAACCGAACCAGTCATCCTCCTGGCCCCTGTCCAGCATGATTTGCAACGCGCCCACCCCCAAGATCAGCAGCGACACGCCGACATAATCGAATCTCGCCAGTGCGCCCTTAACGCGCTTCGCCCAGGGTGGGTCTTCGATCAAGCGATAAACCAGCAACAGCGCGAGAATCCCCACCGGAATGTTGATGAAGAAGATCCAGCGCCAGGTGTAGTTGTCTGTGATCCAGCCGCCCAGGGTCGGCCCGACCGTAGGCGCGACGATGACCGTGACGCCGTACAGCGCGAACGCCAGACCGCGACGCTCGGGAGGAAACGAGTCGGCCAGGATTGCCTGAGCCATGGGCTGAAGCCCCCCTCCTCCCAAGCCTTGCAGGATACGAAACACAATGATCGCTCCCAGGCTCAGCGCGAATCCGCACAACAGAGAGCTCACCGTGAAAATTACCAGGCACGTCATGAAAAACCGCTTGCGGCCAAGCACACTCGCGAACCATCCGCTGATCGGCAGAACAACGGCGTTCGAGACAAGATATGAAGTGAGCACCCAAGTGCTCTGGTCGTTGCTCGCTCCAAGGTTGCCCGCAATGTAGGGAAGCGCGACGTTGGCGATGCTGGTGTCGAGCACTTCCATGAACGCCGCCAAAGCGACCACTACCGCGATCAGCCAGGGATTGAACGAGGGCCGCCACACCGCGGGAGGCGGCGTTGCTGGTGCACGTGCCGTGACATCGGTTTGCGCGTCACGTCGAGTTTCAGGTCCGTCTGCCATAGGCTCGAAATCTTAGATTGCGATGGACCGCTCCAGGGTGCGGAATGTGCCACTTGCCAAAAGATTTGATTCGCGGCAGCGGCCAATTTCTAGTGGATGCTAAATGAAAACGCGATTGTTGTCTCTACGAATGAACTCGAGAATTGCCAGGGACTTCCGACACATGGCTGCGGTATGATCTAAGTAATGTCCAGCACGCACCCACGTCAGAGCCACGCATTTCAGAGTGACGACGCCCGGCTTTATGCCGTCAGAGAAAAAGTCCTCGCCGGTAAGCGTTTAAACACCGACGACGCGCTCGCACTCTACCGTTCCCCGGACATCCTCGCCGTCGGCTGGCTGGCGAATTCGGTGCGTGAGCGCATGCACGGCGACAAAACATACTTCAACGTCAATCGCCACATTAATCCGACCAATGTTTGCGTGGCCGCCTGCCGGCTCTGCGCTTTCGGTCGAAAGAAAGACACGCCCGGTGCCTACACCATGGCGCTCGAGGAAGCTTTCCAGACCGCTGCCTCCGGCTACAGCGAAGCCGTTACGGAGTTCCACATCGTAGGCGGGCTGCATCCGGATTTGCCATTTCAATATTTCCTCGACCTGATTTCCGGCTTGAAGCAGCGCTTCCCACAAGTCCATTTAAAAGCGTTCACCATGGTCGAAGTCGCCTATCTGGCAAAACGCGCCAAGCTTTCCATTCGAGAGACGCTCGAACAATTGCAAGCCGCAGGCGTGGACTCGCTTCCCGGCGGCGGCGCCGAGATTTTCGCCGACCGCGTCCGTCACATCATCTGCGATCACAAAATCGATGGCGACCAATGGCTGGAGACTGCGAAGCTCGCTCACCAGATCGGACTGAAGTCCAACGCGACCATGCTCTACGGCCACGTGGAAAATGACGAAGACCGCGTCGACCACCTGTTTAAATTGCGAAATCTGCAGGACGAAACCGGCGGCTTTCAAACCTTCATCCCGCTGGCTTTCCATCCGGACAACACTCTGCTGCAACACTTGCCGAAAACGACAGGCATGCTCGACATCAAGCAAATTGCCGTGAGTAGATTAGTGCTCGACAACTTTCCGCACGTGAAAGCCTATTGGCAGATGATGACCGCAAAGATCGCGCAGATCGCGCTGCGCTTCGGCGCTGATGATATTGATGGAACCGTCATCGAAGAAAAGATCTATCACGACGCCGGCGCAACCACCCCCCAAGGCATGCGCCGCGAAGAGTTAGTCCGCCTGATCCGCGAAGCCGGACGCGAACCCGTTGAGCGCGACACGCTCTACCGCCCAGTGATCCGCACCGAAACCTCGGTCACGGTCGCGGTTTAAGCTTCACTCCGTCCCGTGTCCCGATTTATCTACTGAAAAAATTCTCCCATATCCGGGGCATTGGCGGCGTCGCCCATAAGATCCGTAACACCCAGCGCCTTGAGACTCAATCGCAACACGCTCTGATGCTGATAGGTAGTGGTTGATTGATAGCCCATCTTGCTCTTCGGACTTACGATCACTGCAGGCACGTGACCGCCAACATTAGCGATATCGGTGAGGTCTCCTTCATCGAACAAAATCACCATCAGTGAGTCCTGGAAAACCGAACTCTTGATCACTGGATCAATGTTCGTCTGCAGCCACTGGTCGGCGGCGGTGAGCTTTTGCGCATCGGTACAAGTCGACATTCCAATTGGACAGTCATGGGCGTCATCATTGACGTCGGGAACGATGAAGGCGTAGTTCGGCACGCTACCGTTCGCAATATCCGTAGCCAGTCGACTAAACGGTACGATGTTGTTCGCTTGCGTGGAGTCATTGATCACATCTGAAAAGTAGGCAAAAGGATTGTGGTGCTTCAGATATGCGCCACTATCGCCGCCCAGATACGCAACTGCCGGCAGTGATTCGGCATAGCTTTTCCACGTCTTGCCGGCGGCCGTCAATGCGCGCACCACGTTGTCTTGCGTCATAGGCCCAACGTAAGCGTCGCCCGCCAAGCCTGTGATCGAAGTCCCGTCCCCAGCGGTCAACTCGAAGTAATTTGGCAGAGACGGATGGGCGACGGCATAAAACTGAGTCGCCAATCCATACGAGGTCGCGAGATGGTTGAAATAGGGCATGCTGGCATTTCCGACGACGTCACCGTAGCTATGATTTTCTTCTACGACGATGAAAACGTGCGAAACGGCGAGAATGGAGCCCCCGCCATTGCCGGTCGTCATCGTCGGAGACGAACCGCCGCCGCAGGCGCTTTCCAGCATCGCAAGAATAAGAAGTAGGAAAACACAGAGGGAAAACTTCATTGGACAAAACCTTCGCTTATATAAGCTGTTACTTAGAATTGGCTGCCCCCATTCGCGTTGTACGGAAGTTGGTGCATGGCCATGAACTATGCCTCATCACGGCCTACGGGTTTCGATGTATGGACTGGTGCCATTAAAGCTGTCATGAAAAAAATGGCTCGAGTGCTGCGAAATGTGTTCACCTCGTAAAACACGGGTGTAGAATCGGGTTGTAAGGAACCGGAAATCTTTACGGAATCTCTTCCGTGATCCGAGGCCTGAGCAATGAATGTCCACATCAGCTATCGAGACCGCAAAACTCCCGACATCGAAAAAGACATCAACCACCTGGTCGACAAGCTGCGTAAGCGGCTGCAGGTTTATCGCCCGGAATTGGTGCATTTGCGCGGGGTAGTGGAGCAGAATTCCCCGCGTGAGGGAACCACCGTATCGCTGAACTTGCGCCTGCCTTCGGGGCAAATGGCGGTGCAGAAATCTGCTCCGACCGCGCAGTCCGCGGTGAAGGCCGCGTTTGACGACCTGCTGCAGCAGATCGGCAAACACAAAGATCTGTTGCGGAACTCGCACAAATGGCAACGTCGCCGGGTCGCCGATTTCCGTCCACAGTCGGAAGTTGCTTTCGAAGACACCGTCGCGGCCGTGCGCGTACCCACGGCCTCATCCGACGATATCCGCACTTATGTGAATGCCAGTCTTGGACGCCTGGAACGCTTCGTCGAACGCGAACTTTATTTCCGCGAAACTGCCGAGGAGATCACTCCCGACTTGGTGACCAAAGAAGAAGTCGTTGACGAAGCCATCGCGCGCGCGTTGGGTAATGGGGGAGAAAAGCCGGAAAGTCTGGCGCTTGAACCATGGCTTTACCGGCTAGCGCTCCGCGCCATCAAGGACCTCTCGGCCCGCAGCCCTGAGAGCCTGCTCTCGGTTCATCTGGAGGATTCCGCCCGCCGGCCGAACGTCCGCGCCAGCGACGAGCCTGAACTCCAGTTCCATCAGCCGGACGAAACTCTAACCGGCGAAAACGTGATCGCGGATCGCCGCGCGTCGACACCGGAAGACATCGCTTCTTCCGACGAAATGGTTACGCTGGTGCAATTCGCGCTCGAGGGCGCCAACCGCCCCGATCGCGAAGCCTTCATCCTGCACGCGATCGAGGGATTTTCGCTCGACGAAATAGGGGTCATCACCGACCGCAAGCCGGATGAAGTGCGATCCTCCATCGAGTTGGCGCGTGAACATTTGCGGCACTTGGCCCCGCTGGCCGAGCGCTTCAAGCCAAAACCCGCAGGACTGGTCCGGGCATCTGCCAAAGCTTGAACTATCGACAGCACTCAGGAGAATCGCTGATGATTACCCGCGAAGAGATCCGTGAGCTGGCTCAATTCCGCACCACCGGTGACGAAGGCTGGGCCCTCAGTTTTTATTTCGAACCGCGCACCCCGCAAAATAAATCCCATCGCGAAGAAACGATTCTTGCCAAGGACCTGGTTCGCAAAGCCCTGCGCGAGGCCGAGAAGAGCAGCAAGAACGGCAGCACCCGTGCCGATCTGAATCGCATCCTCGAACTTGCGGAGAATTTGCATGGCAATCAAGCGCGAGCGCGGGCAGTGTTTGCCTGCGGCAGCCGCAACTTCTGGCGCGAGTTCGATCTCCCATCGCAACTTCCGGGAACCCAGCTCTTTGCCAACCGCCAATTCCATTTGAAGCCGCTGGCCCTGCTTCTGGGCGCACAACCTCGTCTTTCAATCGCACTCGTCGATCGCCAAAAGGCCCGCTTCTTCGATCTTCGCCTCGACGAGCTCAAAGAGCGCGAAGGCATGTTCCGCACGCCGCCAGCTCGTCAAGGCCGCAGCGACGGTTACGCCGGGTACGACGGCGGCCACGCCCAGCGCCGCGTTGCCGACGAAGCCCTGCACCATTTCAAAGGCGTAGCCGAGCACTTGAGCGCGGGGCTTGAAAAAGGACTCTACGAGAAGTTGATCATAGGCTGTCACGAGACCGGCTGGCATGAGCTCGAAGCTCAACTGCATCCTTATGTGAAACAGCGGCTGCTCGGCCATTTCCCGGCCGATCTCAACCGGATCGCGAACGAGCAAATCCGCGAACACTCAAGCCGCATCCTGCGCGAGTCACTCGAGCAGCGCTGCAATGAACTCGCCCGAGAAGCAATCAGCCAGGCCAAAAGCAACGCCCGCGGAGTGACCGGATTGCGTCGAGTGTTAAAGTCGCTCGAGCTAGGCGAAGTGCAGACGCTCCTAATCGGCGATAAGTTCTCGCATTTGGCGGTAGAGTGCACTAATTGCAGCCACCTTGACGCGCATATGGTGCGTCAGTGTCCGGTATGCGGCCACGAAACTCGCGAGATCGAAGACGTAACCGAAGCCATCATTCCCGCGGCCATCCGCCGCGACGTTGAACTGTTTTACGTTAAAGATGATGCCGAGTTTGACCGGGCTGGAAACATCGCCGCGCTGCTACGCTTCCGGGCCGATCAAAGCAAGGGCCAGGGACTGCGGGCAGTGTCCTGAAAAAATTGGCTGCGCGGCCGAAACCGCTGCCGTTGAAATCCCGGCTTCTCTTGCACACATTCTTCTCTTGCACACATTCTGGTGCAATATTTCCCTCAAAAAAAATCTCCATTCTGGCGCAAAATCTAGAAAACAAAGGGTCGGGAATTTTCTTGCCTTCCAGATCTATGGTTCTAAAGGTAGTTACGGGCAAAATCTTGGAAACATTGGAGTTAGGGTGGTGCCCGGTTTGGACGCGGTCCGGTTTGGTATTGCGGCTAGAACTGCTCAGTGGCAAAAGTTCCGCCTTCGCCAGGATTGATGGGGCTTGGCGCTTGCGCTCGTGTCAGGTTGTCAAAGATCGACGATTATCTTTTAGATAACTAATGTTGTTTTATGTTATCCCGTGTGCACACTTGAGGTCAAGAAGAAAGCAGACGAACTGCGGACCCAGTCCCGATTCGGGAATCTCGTGCGTATTGTTTCGCGCGGAAGGCGAAAACGATGTACGCCCTGCGAATCGGTTCGGTAAAGTCAGGTGCGTTCGGCTGAACGGCGCGATTTCTCAAGTGCCGCTACACTGGTTGAGAAGTGGCCGATCGGATTTCACGGAGTGCAATCGCGATATTACAACCGCCGGGAGTTGGGAATTGTTGCGATTGCCTCCACACTGCAGAGGTGGTTCGCTATGCTTCTCTCAGCGCAATCATTGGGTCCACTTTCGTCGCGCGCCGGGCTGGAAGGTAGCTGGCTAGAAGGGCGACTACAAGCAAAAGCAGAGGCACGATCAGAAACACAGCCGGATCGTGCGGGCGAACGCCATAAAGCAAACTTGCCATCATGGAAGCAGTCGATGCAGAAACAACCACTCCGGCAATGATTCCCACGCCAGCAAGTGCGACGCCTTTTTGTAAGAACAGCTTCAGGACGCCGCCTCGCCCGGCCCCCAAGGCCATGCGAATACCGATCTCGCGCGATCTTTGGCTGACCATATAAGCCAGCAAGCCATAAATTCCGATGGAGGCCAGAAGCACCGCCAGTCCGGCGAATCCGCCTACGAGGTCGGCAGAAAAACGGCGTGAAGCCAGTGACCGATCAAGGATGTCATTCATAGAGACAACATTAAATACGGGTAAGCCGGGATCAATGCTCTCGATTTCATGCCGAATCTGTGGTTCGAGCAGGGTCGCGGGCAGAGACGTCCGCAACACCACGTTCACTTGTTTGCTGGGGTCTTGATAGGTCGAAACGTAGATGTGGGGAACGCCATCGATGTCGAGACCGTCACTCTTGATATCCTTAATGACACCTACGACGGTCGTCCATGGCTTGGTAGGGTCTTGTCCGAACCGCACTTGGCGGCCCAACGGATCGCGATCCGGCCAATACTTACGAGCGGTGCTTTCATCAATGATGGCCACCGGCTGTTTGCCGTCTTCATCGCCCTCGGTGAATGAGCGGCCGCGTAGGACCGTCGCCTGTAACACCTTAAAATAATCGGGGCTTATCCGAATTCTCTCGGCGCTCAGACCCTGCGAGGACTCGACCGGTCTATCTTCAATCGCTAAGCCTTCAATCGCTAAGCCACCGACCGCGTTGGGGTTGCTATTGGTGGTCGGTAGAGATGAGGTGATTGCGGCGAGTTCTACTCCCGGAATTGCCTTCATGCGCCGCAGCAACTCACGATCAAAGGTGGCCTTACCAGGAATACCGAGATACGGATCCGTCTTCGGATCGTTGGGAACTCCTAGCCACGTGTTTGCCGTGACAACTTGAGTTGGATTAAAGCCCGGACTTTCCTGCAACAGACCCCGCAGCGTGCGCAGCAACAAGCCCGCTCCCACCATCAGTATGACAGCGAACGCCAGTTCAGAGACGATTAGAACATCCCGCAATCGGCCGGTCTTCGTGCTGTAGCCGGAACCGCGACCGCCTTCACGAATGGCCGAGGAAAGAGCGACTCTTGCCGAATGAAGCGCTGGAGCAAGTCCAAACACTAAGCCGGTAAGAATGGAAATCAGCAGGGCGAACGCCAGCACCACCCAGTCGATTCGTACTTCGTTGAGCCGGGGAACGTTCGATGGCATAAAGCGCACGATGAAACCCAAAGTACCCACCGCGGTTACGATTCCCGCGGCACCGCCGATGAGCGACAGCAGCATGGACTCGGTCAGCATCTGGCGGACCATGCGGCCGCGGCTCGCCCCCAGCGCTAACCGCACCGCCATCTCTTGTTGCCGCCCCGAAGCGCGCGCCAAGAGGAGATTGGCAATGTTCAACGATACGATGAAAACGATCAGGATGACCGCACCCAGTAAAACCAGCAGCATGGGCCGGACATTGCCCACCAAGGTTTCTTGCAATGGTTGAACCTCAATTGTCCATTGCGCCTGGGGCGGGTAATCGGTGGGAAAGTCGTGGCGTAATTGGGCAGCCATGGCAGTGAGCCGCGCCTGAGCTTGCGCCAGTATCAGGCCAGGCTTAAGTCGTCCGATTCCATTTATTAAAATCCGGGTACCACGCATTGGCGGGGGAAAGGGATCTCCGCTGAATCCGCCGGCGCCAAACACGTCCGCGTCGCCCGAAGTCGTCGGTCCAGGATGGCGAAATCCGCGTGGCAGAACCCCAATAATTGTGAGGGGATCAGTGTCGATCCGGATGGTACGGCCGAGAACATTCGGATCGGCGCCATAGCCACGGCGCCACAGGCCATCGCTGATCACGGCCTCGGGAGCGAAACCAGGCGCGAAGTCCTGCGGAGCAAACAGCCGTCCAATTTGCGGGGTCACGCCCAGCATGGAAAAGTAGCTGAAACTGCCGTTGACCCCCTCGACGCGCTCGGGCTGTTTGGTGCCGGTCAAATTCTCGCTACCCTCAAAGATCGGGGTCACATCTTCAAAGACACCCGCTCGCGTCTGCAGGTCATCCAGTTCGGGCTTAGAAAACGTAACGTCCCGCAATCCTACGCCGGGCTCGTTAAAGTAGACTCTTACCAGACGATCGGGATCGCGGTAGGGCAGAGGACGCAGCAACACGGCATTCACGATGCTGAAAATGGCCGTGTTGGCTCCCACGCCCAGAGCCAGCGTCAGGACGGCCACGATCGTGAATGTGGGCTTCTTGCGCAACATGCGCAAACCGTAAAGAACATCCTGAAGTAAAGTCTCCATGTGGACGCCTCCTCTCGGCCCATCTGCCTGTTAAGACTCGGTTAGACGTAGGGCTACTCCTGAAGTTTGAGCAAATTTCAGACCGTAAGTCGAAAACGGCTATGCGACTGAAAAGATTTGATCCAAACATTTGCGAAGGGCCCTGTTAGGACACGATACCGTCCGTTTCCGAAAACGGGATGTCCGTTATTGGGCAGCCATATCTGAATCTGGCCTGATCCTTTCTTGCCGAGCCGACCTATCGCTTGATGCAGCGGTCCAGCCCATGGGAACAACCATTCGCAGCCGGTTCTCCAGGACAGCAGGATGGCGGGCGATTAACGGGCCAACCGGAAGTTATGCATCTGTTTGTAGCGGGGTAGGCGCTCAGCCATGGAGCCGCACAGGGAGGACGCTCATCGGAACCACGGTCAGCGTCTTTTTATTTACTAAAACACGCGGACGCCCGCGCCAGGCGTTCGCATGGGCCGAGCTTCCATGGCTCCCGCATGCTATTCTGGCGGACGCTTGCCAGCATTCATTCCAGGGAGGGATTGATGACCGTTTCACGTCGCGACTTTCTTGCTACGGCTGTCGTGGGTTCGTTATCACTGGGTCTGCAGGGACAACAGAGTCAGAGTCAATCGAGCAAGGAGAGTCCGGCGAATAAGGCCGAGTCAGGTTCAGGCGGGGGCAAGCGCCCCATCATTGTTTGCGCCAACAACGGATTCAACTATCTGGATGATGCCTACGCATTCTTAGCTGGCGGCGGAGACACGCTGGACGCCGCTCTTCGGGTGGTGAAGGGGCCGGAAGACGATCCTAACGATACCAGCGTCGGCCTTGGCGGCTTGCCGAACGAAGAAGGCGTCGTCGAGCTTGATGCCTGTTGCATGCATGGGCCCACGCGGCGGGCGGGCTCGGTTGGCGGGGTGCGCAATATCAAGAATGTGTCACTGGTTTCGAAAGCTGTGATGGACCAAACCGGCCACGTGATGCTGGTGGGCGAGGGTGGGGAACGCTTTGCCGTGGCCATGGGATTTCCTCGCGAGAATCTGCTGACCGACCACTCGCGGAAGATCTGGCTGCTGTGGAAGGAGTATCACTCATCACAAGATTGGTGGGGGCCGGGGCTGGCTGATCCGCATTGGGAGGCGCCTGACATCAAGCCGCAAGCCGATTTGTTCCAGGAACGTTTCCGCCGTCTGGAAGAACGGGCTGCCGATCTCGGCATCGCGCCTGAGTTGCGAGCGGAAGCGGTACACAAAGTTTTGTTTCCTCCGACCGGCACGATTCATTGCTCGGCCCTGAACGAAAAGGGAGAGATCTCGGGTTGCACTACCACCAGCGGCTTGGCATGGAAACTTCCAGGACGTTGCGGCGATTCGCCGATCATCGGAGCCGGCTGCTACACCGATCAGGATGTGGGTTCGGCGGGCGCGACTGGCAGCGGGGAAGAGAACATTAAGGTCGCGGGGGCGCACACGATCGTGGAGAATATGCGGCACGGCATGTCTCCGGTCGACGCCGGCACGGACGCGCTCAAGCGCATCGTCCGCAACTACAACGGGGACATGAACAAGCTGCGCTTCGTGGACATGGTCTACTACATTCTTCGCAAAGACGGCGCCTATGCCGGTGTGTCCTTGTGGGAAGGCTATCCGGCGGAGAAGCCGCACAAGATTGCAGTTCATGACGGAACCAGGCGAGCTGAGCAGACGGTTGCGCTGTTTAAGGGCCCCTCGCAGAATTCTCATCCTTTGCCGAGAGTTCCGGCGGAGGTGAAGAAACAATTTGAATAGGGAGTTGTGGCAGCGAACAACCTTTGTGGACCTTTGTGTCCTTTGTGATAAATGAAGTTCAAAAGCTAGAACCACAAAGGACACAAAGGTACACAAAGGGGAACCCATGAAGGATCCGCGCCTTACGGAGCTGACCAAGATTGCTCTCGCGCTGCCGGAGACCAAACGAAAGATCTGCGGACGGCATGCTCAGTTCCTGATCCGCAGCAAGACGTTCGCTTATTTTCTCGATGACCATCACGGCGATTGGCATCGTCGCCGTTACCTGCAAGGTGTTGCCCGGGGACAACAAGGCTTTGGCTGAGGCTCAGCCGCGCAGATTCTATTTGCCGGCGTACATCGCTTCAAAAGGTTGGGTCGCGCTCCGGTTGGACGTGGGTAAGATTGATTGGGACGAGGTGAAAGAATTGCTGATAGGTAGTTACGCGCTGATTGCGCCGAAGCGTTTGGTGGAACTGGTGAGAACTGAACTGAACTAAGTTGGGGGCTGTAAAGTCTCTTCAAAAACTCTTCGGGAATACGCCGTAATATGAGTTTTCACTACGCTCCCTCCCTCCACTCCGCATTGCGATTGATAAACCAATCGCAATGCTCCGGTCGGGATGACAAAAGTTTTACAACTCACAATCTGTCATCCCGGCCGAGTCGGTTGATCCGCAACAGCAGGTCAACTGAGGAGTGGAGGTTTGTCCGGCTCGATGATGAACGTTCTTACCGAAGGATCGGCGTGGTGCATCTGAAAAACCACTATCAGACACGATCGCAGAGTGCCTTGCTCGAGTGCTTGCGCACGGTTAGTGCGGAGCAAGTTGCTTAAGATCCTCTAGGCGAAGCGCACTTTCACGTCCGGACCTTTCTCCAAGTGAATGCTGTCGATGAATCGTACCTTGCCGGTCCGGTACGTCAGGATGACCGACGAGGTTCGCGTGCCTTCGCCGAAGAAGCGAACGCCTTTGAGCAAGGCACCCTCGGTCACGCCGGTGGCGGCGAAGATCAGTTGCTTGCCGGGAGCGAGATCCTCGGCTTCGTAGATCCGGTTCTTGTCTTTGATGCCCATGCGGGCGATGCGCTCTTCCAACTCAGGCTTGTCGATGACCAGACGGCCCAGCATGTACCCGTTCAAGCAGCGAATCGCAGCAGCCGTGATCACGCCTTCAGGAGCGCCACCCGAGCCCATGACTGCATGCACGCCCGTGCCGATGACCGCGGCAGCGATGCCGGCTGAGAGGTCACCATCCCCAATGAGCCGGATGCGGGCGCCAGCGGCACGGATGTCGCCAATCAACTTTTCGTGGCGAGGGCGATCGAGCACGATCACGACGAGGTCTTCCACGTCGCGGTTCATTCGTTTGGCAATATTTCTAAGGTTGTCGGCTACCGGCGCATCCAGATCCACGGCGTCCTTACACGAAGGACCGACAACAATTTTTTCCATGTAGCAGTCGGGTGCATTCAGCAGGCCGCCGCGTTCGGAAGCCGCCAGCACGGTGATGGCGCCAGGCGCTCCGGTAGCGCAAAGATTGGTTCCTTCGAGAGGGTCCACCGCAATATCGACTTCCGGCACTCCGGTGCCGTCAGGAAATTCCGCACCGACCTTCTCTCCGATATAAAGCATGGGCGCTTCATCGCGCTCGCCCTCGCCGATCACGATGGTCCCGCGCATGGGAATACTGTCCATGGTTTGGCGCATGGCCTCGGTAGCGACCTGGTCGGACAGTTTGCGCTCACCTTGGCCCATGGTGCGGGCCGATGCGATAGCCGCCGTTTCCACCACGCGCAAGAATCTCGAAGCCAGATCGCTTTCGATGTTTTGACCGAAACTCCTGACTTTGCCTTCAGGCCGGGTGTCAGTAGCCATAGAAGCCTCCAAAAGAACCGGACAGAGACTATAGCGCGAAGCGGGGCGGGAAGGGAAGGAGCGTACGAACATTCGGGGCACTGGATGACTTGTAGCCCGAGCAGTCGAACACTGGTAAAATCAGTAGGTTACTTCAGAGTTTCCACACACGTGGGGCTATAGCTCAGTCTGGGAGAGCGCCTCGTTCGCAACGAGGAGGTCGTCGGTTCGAGCCCGACTAGCTCCACCATAGTTTTCATTCCGCCAGCGCCATCTTCAAAGTTCAATCGTCGTCGGGATCTCCGGGAGGTTGGATGACGTTGATGAAATAGTTTGCGTCGTAGGGTGCCTGGATAGGGTGGAATTCGTGCGGCTTTTCTGCGAATTCGAAGCAATCGGCGAAATCGTCGGCGCGGGCGTCGGCGTAGCCAAGCGAAGGCAGGTTGTAAACTTGCTCGATGAATTTCAGAATGCTGCCGAAATCGTGAGTAGCCTTCGAAACATAACCCTGTCTCGCGTAAGGCGAGACCAGGATCAGAGGCACGCGAAAACCGTACTCATAGGAATCGTAGATGGTCGGAGGGACGTGGTCGTACCAGCCTCCCCAATCATCCCAGGTAATAAAAATGGCGGTGCTTGACCAATCCTGGCTTTGCCCAATGGTATTGACGATGGACGCCACCCACGAAGGCCCCATACCCCGGTTATTTCTTGGATGGTCTGATTCTGCCCCAGTGGGAATTACCCAGCTAACCCCGGGGAGTTGGTTATTTGCGATGTCGGTGAATAATTGTGCAGGATTCACAATAACGTTGTTCCAATCGTTGCCGAAGCGGATATGCGAGATCGCGTTCGGCCCAGTCCATACAAAGTTGGCCGACGGAGTGTAGTAACGCCAACTGATTCCGGCGGTATCCAGCAGGTCGGTCAGAGTAGGATGATCGAAGCACGGGTACATCTTCATCGTTTCCCCGCCAGAGGGATCAATTAACTTTACGCGTTCCTGCTGGGGCGCGGTACAACCACTGTTGTCGATCGCCCCCGTGATCCCGCCCGGCTCCTCGGCAGCAAATAAATCGCTAGTCGCGGTCGGCGCCGAAGTGCCGGAGATAATGAACTGATGCGCCGGAAAACTTGGCCCTTGATTGGTCTGAAACATGCGGTCTGCGAAAGTGTATTGTTCGGCCAGTTGAAAGTAGGGCGCCACATCCGAGAGTGTGACGTATTTGAAGGCCGGGTTGGGAGGCGGGCAATTCTTTGCCCCTGGGGCGCAAACCACCGGGATCTTATCGGCGCCGTCCATCTTCCCGCCATCGTACATCGTAGTGAAATCAGCATGGGTGTGATCCATACCGTAGCGGTTCGCCAGCGGTACGGCCGTGAGTGTAATGACGTTACCCTTCGAATCTAAGCCAGTGTTGGCAATATCCGCGCCAGGTAGACCGTGAAAGAGGTTGTCGGGTGTGCGATTTTCCTGAAAGATCACCACTACATGCTGGATTGGGTTCTGCGCTGCTGCGATAGGCGCCGCTAGTGAGGCCAGCAAAAGGAGACCTCTAAGCGAGAGTTTCATGGCAATCTCCACTTCTTATCAAAAGCCACTGCCGACCTTCGATTCCGTTGGGTTTCGGAAGCCCTTTAGATTGCAGAATTAAGTTAGGTTGATATTTGTGTCCTTGCTCGACAGATTCCAAGCGGTCTGCGGCTTCGCAGATAACTTGCTGCTCAGGTATTTTCGAGGACTTAGAGCAGGGGAAAGATTGGAACTGCGGGAAGTTCTCTACCGCAAGAATGCCAGCCGGCGACTGGTAAGGCGGCGCAGTCGCGCGTGCAAGAGTAATAGGAAACCTTCTCAACACAACGGCTCCTTGCACACTTACGCGTCGGTTCCGCATCGTACAGTCCCCACCGAGGCGCGGACGGACGCGGAACAGACCACCTGCTTATACACCTTTTCCGTTTCGAAGGAAACCAGGATTATCTTCCGAATCAGGCGCGAGGCCTTGAGTTTGCCGCCCCAGTGCTCACTTCGAAACGGTTCCGATATATGCGGAAAACGGTTCCAGCGATAAATGCGACAGGGATGTCTCTTTCGATCCTGGAGTCATGGTGGTCAGCAGCGTACGCGCACTCTTTGCGGGGAAACCTTGAGGAGCAAGATCGAAACTCACCGCTTGGGGTTTCGACGACATATTCAGCACGACCAGCACAGCTTCATTCTTATAACGTCTCAGATAGGAGAGCACATTGGGATCGCTCTCGTTCAGAGCTA
The DNA here is from genome assembly GCA_035567135.1 of Terriglobales bacterium. GTDB lineage: Bacteria > Acidobacteriota > Terriglobia > Terriglobales > Acidobacteriaceae > JABDBE01. The sequence goes on along the minus strand of DATMQI010000170.1, from coordinate 130,130 downwards.
CGTAGTCGCCGTCCAGCAGCGCTCGATTTTGATGTCTTAGCTGGAGGAGCTTGCGATAGACATTCAGGATCGACGCGGGATCGTTCGATTGGTTGGCGACATTGACCGTCTTGTAGATCAGCGGAACCGGCAGCCACGGCGTGCCGCGCGTAAAACCGGCGTTGGGACTGTCGTCCCACTGCATGGGAGTGCGTTCTCCATCGCGGCCTTTTTCCTTCGGCCAACCTATCCGCCCGATCGGGTCTTTCACGTCTTCCCTTCGCGCCGGATCGGTGTTTTGCATTCCGATTTCTTCGCCGTAGTACATGATCGGAGTTCCGCGCAGAGTCAAATAAAGCGACGCCATCAATTTGGCGATGGCCACGTTATTCTGCCCATCTCCGTAGCGCACATACGAACGCACGATGTCGTGATTGCTGAGAACAAACACGGGCCAGCCTCCGGCTGAGTCGACAGCGGCAATTTGCCGGCGGAATTCTGGTGGCGACAGTTTATCGACCTTGGTGAACATGAAGTCCATCGGCATCTGCAGCTCATCGCTGTGTTCGCCGTAATATTGCTTGAGCTCGTTCACGTCTTTGGTCCAGGTCTCGCCGATGAGTACGGCTCCATGTTCGTCGGCGACTTTTCGCAGATCACGGAGAACGTCGTGAACCTCGGGCAACTTGGTGTTGTAAAGATTTGTTTCGTTGGGATCGCCGTATTTGTTCAAGCCCGGAAGGACTGGGTTGTCGCGCAGTTGGGGATCTTCGAAGAGAGTATCGACGGCATCGAGCCGGAAGCCAGCAACTCCGCGTTTGTACCACCAGCGGGTCACATCGAACATCGCGTCCTTAACCGCGGGATTGCGCCAGTTCAGATCGGGTTGTTGCGGATAGAAGTAGTGATAATAAAATTGCCCGGTTTTGAAATCCATGGTCCAGGCTGATCCACCGAATTCTGACACCCAGTTGTTTGGCTCTGCGTTACCTTTGGGGTCGTGCCACATATACCAGTCGCGCTTCGCGGAAGTGCGCGAGGATCGGGAATCGATGAACCACTGATGCTGATCGGACGAGTGATTCATTACGAAATCCATGATGATGCGAATGCCGCGGTTTTTCGCCTCTTGTTGCATGTGATCAAAATCCGCGAGCGTTCCGTACATGGGATCGATATTCACGTAATCGGCGACGTCGTAGCCGAAATCAACCTGCGGCGAGGGATAGCACGGGGTGATCCAGATGGCGTCGACGCCCAGACTTTTCAGATAGTCGAGTTTGGAGGTAATGCCGTTCAGGTCGCCAATGCCGTCGTTGTTGCTGTCCATGAAACTGCGGGGGTAAATCTCATAGAAGACGGCGTGCTGCCACCACTGGTGGCCTTCCGCGTCTACTGGCTGGTTTTGAGAATGAAGCATACAGCAGAAACCGGCGACGAAAAGAACTAATGCGGCTGACTCGCGGAACATAAAACGTCCTCCCGGGGGAATCCTGATATGTCGGCTCTGAAGCGTTGTGAAAAGTCTAGCTTAGCTCGCGACCTGGGGCCAGCTAAACTGATGGACGATGAGTTAATTTCCTCATTTGTCAGAGCCCTTTTTTCGGCTCTTGGGCTGGCTGCCTTTCCCTGCAAAACGAATGATAATCTTGCCGTGGGCATAGGAAAGAGAGTCGTTTGCTGGCAGTTCGACGCGGATTCGAGTTTCGCCATTTTGTTCTTTGACGAGCTTGGCGCCCTCGACACTTGCGATTTGTCCCGAATTCCACAGCATCAGGTCGTATTGCTTTCCCGGGACCCCTGACACGTTCACTGCCAAGTTTTCATTGCTTGGACCCCATGATTCGGAAAGAATTTTCAATTCCTGACTGCGTTCTCCCAGCGGGGGAAGCTTCGAGGGAATGTCGTAGCCGAAGTCGTTCCCCAGACGGATGTGGAGCGTGCTCGTTCCACTGTGAATGGGGAAGCGTAGCGTGACGTGCTGATCCCCGCGGTTGCGTTCCATGCGCACTGAAACGGCACGACCATCGATTTCCGCCCCCGCGACTTCCGCACGTGGGCTGAGGGCAGGCGAGAATTCCAGGGCACAGTCGCCCGCACCGGTACGACGCAGTTCAAGCGTGATGCCATATTTTGTGCGTCTGTAATTAAGATCAAGGGTGACACCAGCGACGTGGATTTTATGGACCTCGAAGGATTCCCACTCTGCGGGGACATGAGGACCAAAGCGCAATTGATGCGATGTGGCGTCAATGTCCATGCCGAGCAGGCCACGCAGCAGGGGACTGACCACCATGGCTGCCGACCATATCTGATGAGGCGAGCTGGTAGAGAGAGGTTGATAGTAATCGCCAGAAAGAACTTCGGTGACATGGCCCAGCGCTCCGTCGAGGGCGAGCAGCGAGTTCGAGCGTAAGTTGGCGTAAGCGGGCTGCGCTCGATGATAGCGGTATTCGCCGCCGGTGGCCCACCCCGTGAACAGCGGCCATACTGAACCGTAGTGGTAGCCGCCCGGATCGTACAAGGGGTTCTGCGATGAGATGATTCGCATCCCCCAGTCGGTTTGATGATCTGCATCGGCCAGTTGTTCGATCATCAGCTGTGCGCGGTCTTCATCGAGAAGGCCGAACCAGAGCGGGACAGTGGACAGTACGCTGGCGGTGTCCAAGCGTTGGCTGTTTTGGTCCAGAGCATAGGCGTAGAGGTTTTTCTCCGGCGACCAGAATGAGTGCTCCACCAATTGTTTCTGGTGAGCAAATTCATCGGCTAACTTATTACTCAAGTCTTCCTTGCCGGTCAGGTGAGCGAGATTCGATAGTGCGTGCAGGGCTTCGGCTCCGAGCGCGCTTTGGTACAGTTCGGTTTCTACCGGCAACAATGGGCCACCCTCGATCCAGCCGTGGCCGAGTCCGAAATTTCGCGGCAGCCCTTGCGCGTCATACGTGGATTTTAGAAACTCGTAAGCCTTCCACAAGCTGTCCCATTTCTCACGGGCAAAATTGATGTCTCCGCTTTTCCGGACGTAATCATCGATCGCCACGATGTACAACGGAGTGGCGTCGACTGAGGCATACGGATAGGGATAATCGGTGAACCACGGAACGAAGGTTGCAGATTGCGAGATTTCGTGCGGGACGCGGCCGTCAGCGCGCTGGTAGTGGCTCAGAAAATCAAGCGCGGTGCGGGTGTCGGCGAAGTCGCCCTCGGCATTGAGCGCGAAGGAAGTCCAGAGTGCGTCGCGGCCGAAGAACCAGGCGAAGCCCGGCCGGGTGCCGTCCCCAGACGTTCGGTAACCTGCGATCAATCCGGTGCCCAAGTAGGGATTGTTGACCATGCCCTGGATCATGCTGACGCGGGACCAGTCGTAGGCTTGCTGTAGTTGGGCGTCGGGCAGCGTCACGCTCACGGTTTCGTTCAGGTAGTGCCTGTAATGGTCGGAGGAAGTGCGCCGCAGTTCGGGGTATGTACTGGCGAGTCTGCGATAACTGTCTTCGACTTCCTGGGGGCCGTTTAAAGAACCTGCGATCACTACCACTTTCGTGTCCTTGCCTTTGGCAGTCGGACCCAGCAAGAAAGAGTTCTGCGACGACGAGGCGTAGTTGGTGGAATATTCTTCGCCGGAAAGTGCAGCCGTTGGCGAACCCACCAGCGCGGCAAATTTCTTCTGTTCTTCCCCCAGCTTAAAGGCCCGAAAGTTTGGATCCCAGTTGATATAGGTTCCACCCAGCGCTGCGGGCCACTCCAATTGAAAATCGCGTTGAAAGACGGCCTCAACTTCGAGCGGATGCGCGGTCTCGACTTCGATTACGATGACCGCGCCCGGTTCATGTACCGGCACAAAAAAAGTTTCGCGGACCTGGAAGGTATCACCGGCATACAGGATTGAACATGCTTCGGGTTGGACAGAAACCGTTCGTGCTAGTGACTCTGCAGGGAGAGCCCGGCCCTCAATATGAAATACGAGGTGGAAATCACGCAGGATTTTCAGTGGGTAGACCCAGCCCTCGAAGGTTCCGGCTTCGTTGCCGAACATCGCGGCTCGGGTTCCGACGGCCGAAAGAAACTCCCACGGGCGCACAGGGCGCGAAAGTGACAGACCGGTGTTCTGAGCAAAGGCCGAGACTGAAAAAATGGCCAGCAGCAATGCGGCGCGAAGTCGCATGAATCTTGCACATCTGCTGCGAAGAACGCTGCTGGGGTTGGAAATGGCCGTTCGAAACTCCGTTGCCGTCCAGCCCGTCGAGGTGTGGACGCTTGCAAATCGGGCGGTTGTCCTACAGAATTAAGGGCGAATTCTAGCATGAGCTAAGGGCACACGGGTACTTCCTTTTGATGTTTTCACGCCGCAAGTTTCTCCGATCGCTGAGCCGGTCTGCGCTGGTACTTTCTTTGGAAAATGTATTCTCTTTGGCCCGGCCGCTTCGCCTGCGCGCTTTGTCCTCTATTCCGGAAAAGGACGAGAAGCCGGATGTTGATTTGGGCGTCAGCTTCGTAAACGTCGGCAGCGAAGCTGGTCTAAACGTCGAAACCATCTTTGGCGGCGAACATAAGAATAAATATCTGCTCGAGACCACGGGCTGCGGTGTGGCTTTCTATGATTACGACAATGACGGATGGCTAGATATTTTTCTGGTCAACGGTTGGCGTCTGGAAGGTTTTTCCGCAAGACATGAGCCGGCATCCCATCTGTTCAAGAACAATCGCGACGGCACATTTACGGACGTGACTGTGAAAGCTGGCTTGAGCCATAGCGGCTGGGGGCAGGGTGTTTGTGTCGGAGATTACGACAACGATGGCTTCGAAGATTTGTTCTTGACCTACTATGGCAAGAACGTTCTGTACCACAACAACGGAGATGGAACTTTTACTGACGTTAGCGAGAAGGCCGGAGTTGCGGGGAAAAAGACTCGCTGGGGAACGGGCTGTGCGTTCGTTGATTATGACCGGGATGGGCGCCTCGATCTGTTCGTGGCGAATTACATTGATCTTGATCTGGCGACGGCGCCGGTGCCGGAGTCCGGACCTTGCCTTTATAAGAGCGTGATGGTGGCGTGCGGGCCACCCGGATTGAACGGGGGCAAGAATATTCTGTATCACAATAACGGAGACGGCAGCTTCACGGACGTTTCCGAGGCGGCTGGAATTACGCGGGCCAATGGCACCTACGGTCTCGGGGTGCTGGTTGCTGATTTTGATAATGATGGTTGGCCGGACATTTATGTAGCCAACGACTCGACTGCCAGCGCGCTTTATCAGAACAAGAAGAACGGCAAATTCGAAGATATTGCCATCGAAGCGGGCTGCGCCTTGAGCGCTGACGGCAAACCGCAAGCTGGGATGGGGGTGTCTGCGGCCGATTACGATCTGGATGGCAATCTGGACATCGTCAAGACGAATTTCGCAGGAGACACGCCGTCGCTCTACCACAATCGCGGTGGAGCAGAGTTTGACGACGCAACATTCACCGGCGGATTGGGCATGCACACGCAGTATCTGGGATGGGGCTGCGGGTTTGTCGACTTCGATAACGACGGTTGGCCTGACATTTTGATTTGCAACGGCCACGTTTATCCGGAAGTCGAACAGTTGCGGACCGAAGCTGGCTACGCCCAGCGGAAGCTGCTGTATCGCAATCAGCGCAACGGACATTTTGAGGATGTCTCGCTGAATGCTGGGGCGGGCATCTCTACGCCTAGCGCCTCGCGCGGTTGCGCGTTTGGCGACTTTGACAACGACGGCGATATCGATGTCGTGGTCAATACCATCAACGGACCGCCGCAGCTTTTGCGCTGCGACTCTCGCTTAAACCGCAACTGGATCAAGGTCCGGACGATCGGAACCAAGTCGAACCGCAGTGGCATCGGGGCTCGTTTGAAGTGCGTCACGCACCCGCCGGATGAGTCAAAACCTCATCAGCAGATCGACGAAGTCCGCAGCGGCGGCAGTTACATTTCGCAGAACGATCTGCGAGTTCACTTTGGCCTGGGGAAAGCTGAAAAGGTGGATTTGCTGGAGATTCACTGGCCCAGCGGACAAGTGGATACGATGAAGGACATCAAGCCCAATCAGTTGGTTTATGTGAAGGAGGGCGAGGGGATCGTGCGAACCGTGGAATTTGATCGAACGAAGAGACAAGGTAGCTAAACGAGTAGGGTCTGAACTGATACAATCGCGCGCAGCAATCAGTCGTGCAACTGCTAGTTTTCGACCGTTACCCACGAGCCAATCTGGTGGTCGGCGTACAATGCCGAAGGGACGTATACTCCTAGACGCAATTGTTTATGAAATCTCTCCTCAGCTTCGGGATTTCCGCCTTACTGATTTGTGGTGCTTTTTCCTCCTACGTCCTCGGCAAGGGCCCAAAGCCAGTCGCCGTGATAGGACCGCCGCAGGTGTTATCCGATCCGATGGGCGTGGATTTCGCCCCCTATCTTCAGCATGTGCTGCACGAAGTCCGCTTGAATTGGTACAACAATATTCCGGAATCGGCGAAGGCACCCATCATGAAGAAGGCCAAACTCACGATCCAATTTGCCATTCTCAAAAATGGCAAAGTTGCCAGAATGAAATTGGTCTCGAATTCGGGTGATTTCGCATTCGATCACGCCGCTTGGACTGGCATCACCTCTTCGAACCCATTTCCGGCACTGCCTTCCGAATTCTCCGGTCAGGATATTGAGCTACGAATGACCTTCCTCTACAACCCCGATTAATGGGCGTCTCGAAATTGACTCTACGAGAGAGACTGGACTAGGAGATGGCTTCAGTCCTCCATGCAGCTCGGACTACATTCCGACAAGGTGCGGCGGCGCCACTTCCACAAAACTTAGAATCGTTGCGGCCTTGCCTTTCACCCCCAGTCACAACGTGGCATTAAAGTGTTCCCACTGCTGCTTGATTTTCGCCATAAATGAAATAAACCGCGGATCCTTTCTCAGGTTATCGAGGTGAGCGTCACCTTCGAAAAGCGGATAGCAGGGGAAGCCCTCATCGGCGGTCACTTGCAACCATTTCATTGCTGGCTCGGGCTGATTCATAAGCGCATAGGAAGAAGCCAGGTTGTAAGAGGTGTGATGAAAGTGAGCGTAACCTCGGCCGATCTCGACGGCGTGCTGCATCGTGGCTTCTGACTCACGTTGCTTTCCAGCCTTCGCCAGCATCATGGCTTTCACGCTCGTAACCAGCCCGCCTTCGTCCTTGGGATAGTCTTTGAGGAATTGCTCGATGATCACCGAGGCTTCCTGATCGCGCCCCAGCCGGAATAAAGCCGTGGATGTATACGACGCCAGTAACGACGGGCTCTGTTCGAGCGGAGTGCTATTGAAGATCTGAAAGGCTTCTTCGTATTTACCCCGGCACATATCGATGACACCCAGGCGGTATCGCGCCAGAGTGTTCCCGGGATTGATCGCCAATGCCTTTTGGATCTCTTGCCATCCCTGGTCGAGCAGGCCGATATGGAGATAAACAAATCCCAGTTGGTGATGGGCTTCATCGAGATTAGGGTTCAGTTCTATCGCGCGTTTGTAGGACTGAATCGCCTGTTCGTGAGGGAAGCGCTTGTAGGGCGTCCATAACATTAGGCCGCGGGCAAAATAACCCTCTGCCAGATTGGGATCCAGCGCGAGCGCTTTGTCCACGTCCACTTCGGCTTCTTCGTTCAGCTCTTTCTTCTCAGCCACCGGCGCAAAAAAACGTACCTTGATGCTGTAGGCGCGGGCCAGTTCGGCGTAGGCAGCGGCGAAATTGGGATCAGCAGCTACGGCCTGCTGAAACAATTTGATGGCGGCTTCATTATTGGCTGGATTCTCGTGTTTGACATTCACCATGCCGCGCATGTAAGCGTCGTATGCCACAGGGTTGGCGGACTTGACGCTCGACGCGGGTGTGGGCTTCGGAGTGCGAAATGACAAGGTGTACACGGCTGCCGCCACCACTAGCGCCAGAGCTGTCAGGACAAGCGCGGGCTTTGAAACGCGAACTCCGTGCCATCGGCTTTTAGGGGCGGTGATTGCTGGCTTTAAGGGCGTTGCCTCGGATACCGGCCTAAGCTGTCCGCTTTCGTATTCGCGGCGGATTTGCTGTAGGTCAGTGATCAAATCGCCCATTGACTGGTAGCGCTGCGCTGCGTCTTTCTCAAGGCATTTTCGTATCAGCCGCTCTTCGGCACTGCCGCTAAGGGCGAGGCTGGGGCGGTTGATCGGCGGGGGGTCCCGGGTCAGAATCGCAGAGATGACCTCTGCCGTACTCCTGGCCTCGAAGGGCCGCCGTCCGCTGAACAGTTCATAAAGCACGGTGCCGAAGCTGAAGATATCGCTGCGGCAATCCAACTCCTCGCTGCGCACCTGCTCAGGCGACATGTAGGGCGCCGTGCCCATCACCATTCCTGGCATGCTCAGCAGGGTCCCGGTTTCTGCGTCAGGTTCGGCAAGGCCCGAGTCGCGCAGCACCTTTGCCAAGCCGAAATCGAGCACCTTCACCTGTCTGCGGGTTGTGAGCATGATGTTTTCTGGTTTGATGTCACGATGAATGATGCCGCGGGAGTGGGCTTCGTTGAGGGCGTCGGCAACCTGTGCCGCAATCGCAAGTGCCTCGCGCAGGTCTGGCAGCTGGCGCTTGAGCGCCGCCGCCAGGGTTTCGCCTTCGATGTATTGAAGGACTATGAAGCTGTGGCCGCCCTCCTCGCCGACCTCGTAGATCGCGCATATATTCGGGTGATCGAGAGTGGCCGCAGTCCTGGCTTCTCTCAGCAGACGTTGCTTGGCAAGCTCATTGGTAGCGACGGCCGCAGGAAGAAACTTAATCGCCACTTTGCGCCCGAGGCGCTTGTCCTCCGCCAGGTAGACTTCGCCCATGCCGCCAACCCCTAGCTTTCCGAGGATGCGGTAGTGCGAGATGATTTCGCCGACCATTTGTGGCGAATCTTACGTCGGGGAAACCAGCAAGTCAATGAAAGGTGAGGCATCTCCAGCGACCGCGATTCAACCCGCATAACTTTCGTCAGTCACAAAATGCGTCAGAGAAACTCTGACGCATTAAGCAGCAAAGTGGAAAGACTTGTCAGTAGGCCATCGAAGAGCCCTTCGGAGCGGGAACGTCTTTTGAGGTCATGTCGAAGGTGAGCATGAAACCGTTCGTTCCTTTGAATTCGTAGGGCTTGGGGCCCTCCTTGTATGTTTCGAATTCGTTGGGCATCATGACGAAACCGTCGTTGCGCGGGGTGCCCCAGTACTTTACGTTCTTCAACACGGCCGGTTCGTCGGTCATCCCTTGAAAACGCTTTAGCTTGATCTCAGCTGTCTTGCCGCCGTTGAGCGTCGCGTGAGCTTGGTCTTTATCGAAGGTCCACGTGTCGATGTCGCCTTCGGCGGTCTGGAATGAGCTCCACTTCACGGGAAATACGTGGCCGAGGATTACCCCGAGGGCTTGCCGTTGTTCGGGAGTCGTGCCTTTGTCGAAAGTCGCGACCACCCAATCCATCTGGCCCTGCGAGAAGTCGCCGCCCAGATCGCCGCTCAGCCAAATCTTGGCGCCGGTGAGATCGACGTTGCCGTAGTGTCCCTTATTTACTTTGTACGCGTTGTTGAACTTGCAAAAGTGTTCGGTCTTGCCATTTTCGTGGTGAGCTGCTGGATGTGCATTGAAATAACACATGCAGAAGTGTGGACAGCTGCACGCCTCAATTGCAGTGGCGTTAATCGCCCAGTCGGCAGCCGGCGTGGTGGTATGACCTACGCCGACGCTGAGCAGGGCAACGGCTATAAACAATGCAATTCTGTGCATAGGAGCACCCCCTGTCGTGCGAAGTATGCACCCGCTGAAGATTGCGTGCAAGTGTTTTTCGCGTTCGGATTCGGCTCGAAGGTGTTCCCAGGATCGTCAGTCGCTGGCGAGAAGCACCGCCTAAAATGGCACGTAATAGCTGGCTTTGGAATATTGTCTATGTGGAGTCTACTGTGGAATGGATTCCACATATGCAAATCGTTCAAATCGTGCTGGACAAAAAGCTACTGCACGCCGCCGACCAAGCTGCGAAGCGCACTAATCGAAACCGATCCGCTTTGGTGCGAGACGCTCTGCGGGAACATCTCCGCCGGTTGGAAGTGCGAGCCAGTGAAGAGCGCGACCGCCAAGGCTACTCGCAACACCGCAGGCCGAGGCGGAAGCGCGGGGTTGGGAATCGGAGGCCACGTGGCCGGAAGAATAGCCCGAGGCGAGGTTCGGCTCTACCAGTTTGCCGCGCCCGACAAGAAACGACCGGCTCTCGTGCTCACCCGCAACAGCGCCATCGAGTATTTATCCACAGTCACGGTTGCGCCTGTCACTTTTACGATTCGCGGCGTACCATCGGAAGTCGTTCCTAATGAGGAGGACGGCATGAAATCCCCGTGCGCGGTGAACCTGCACAAAGCAGTGACGGTGTCGCAACAGCGCATGGGGAAACGTGTGGCCGAACTTAGTGCCGCACGGATGAGTGAGGTGTGTGCTGCGCTGCGCTTCGCTCTGGGTTGCGATTCAAACTAGTTACTGGGAACGTTTCATCTGTCCCCGAATTTGTCCCAAGAGCGGAAACTTGGGATGGTCTGGGCCAGCCCCCAATGTACAGCACGGCGCCGAGAAAAACTGGGGTCATGCCGAAGTTCGCGTTCACGAAAACCCCGCCCAAGCGGAGCTTGAGCGGGGCACCCTGAAGAGTGATTAGAGGTTTAAGTTGGCCAGCCCCGGCGGTTGCCCAGGATGCTACAACCCCGCCGGGAAATCAGTTACTCGCTGTGGCAAATCTATTACTTCGCGCTATCCTCCTCGATGTCTTCAAACGTCACGTTGGAGCGGGAATCGGTCCAAACCAAACGGAATTTGCCCGATGAATCAACTGCGCTTCCTTGGTAGTCTCCGTACTGATTGCCTTGATCGGTCCCCGATCTGGTTTCATCGGACTGCACCGTCGTGACCCGCTTATTCGCTTGCCAGGTCACACCACCATCGGTCGAGAGGCTCACGTAGCGATCCGTTTTCACGCTGCTGGAGTCGCGACGTGTATCGTAGAACGAAATTTCGACCGTACCATTGGCTGCCACAGAAATGGCGTTATGGAAGTGCCAGGCATGGTTGGTGTCATCATCGACTTTCGCTTCAGCCGACCACGTCTTGCCACCATTGTCGGAGTGACGGACGTAGATGTTGGTATTGCTTCCATTCGGGTCTTGATCGAAATAGCTCACGTAGACCCGGCCTGCATTGGCGGAGCCGGCGGGAGCCACCGCCGTAAACGGCATGGGAAGTACGCCTCGGGAATTCTGAGGTGGAATTGAGATGAAGAACGAAGTGGTATTGATACGGTAGTTAGTAACCACATGGGGTGTGCCGAAGCTCTTGGCGCCATTCTTTGACTTTGCGACCCAAATCTTCTGGCCCCCGTAGTCCTCCCAGGTGGCATAGACGCTTCCGTCGGGCCCGATTGTGACGTTTACACCGATCGTTCCACCGGGGCCGACCGCTGCGCTGCGCTGCCAGTTATTGACACCGTCCCGTGAATACAGCACGTAGGGCGTGTTGCCCGCGCCATTGTCGTCGTAGCCGATGTAGACGCTGCCTTTGTATTTACTGTTGGCCGAGTTGTCTACGGTCACCATGTCGCGGTCGGGCGAGCCGCCGGCGTTCGATAACAGGATGCTCGTCCAAGTGGACTTGCCTTTTTTCTTGTAGGCAATGCGCTGATCGAAGCACTCGTAAGACATGAACGCATCGCCCTTGGTATTAAAACCCAGCCAGGTGTCGTAGCAGAAGGCGCTGGGGTTTTGATTGAAACTGGTAAAAGTCTTGCCTCCGTCCGTAGACTCCCACACCACGGCGCCTGCCCCGGTTGAGACGCTTAGGTCGTTCACGCTGAACAGGAGATGTTTCGGGTTGGTCGGATCTACGGACACACTGGTCTCGCTCTGGTGTCCGTTTTCCTTGTTGACGTCGACGTTTTTTCCTACAGTGATTGGGCCCGTGAAATCTGGAGCGAATGGCTCCGCTTGCCAGCTTCTCACCGGGATGGTATTGAAAACGCCCGGCTGGATTACCTGCGCGCTCGCGCAGGTCATGATTACACTGACGCATAACAACCCCACAGCAAAGGTGCTGCAGGCCGCAATTTGCTTTTTCATTGTTTCAAGCTCCTGAATTAGGGACCTAGATCAACTTGCAGCAGGGAGTTGGAGCAAGAAGATTGGCAAGTACCTTTTTAGTCAGGCAAACTCTACGGCGGAGATGTGGTGAGAGTCAAGATGCAAAAACTTGCAGTCGGATTTCCTGTCCCCAGGTTTACACGGTTTCCTGGCGACCGGTTTTCCATACCTTTGAGAATTGCTCTTTTGCGATCGTGATGGAGCTGATTACATCTGAGCGACAACGGCAACGTCGAACTTTGAATAGTACTTCTTCACGTCGCTGGCCCCATATTTCGCGCGGAATTTCTCGACCACGGACGAGACCTGTTTGGCCTCAGTAAGCGGAATGGCCTCGAGTTCGGCCCCTGTCCCTCCTACCTTGATCTTAATCGATGGATTCTGGAGCACGTTCTTGTACCACTGCGTATCCGACCCCTTCACCGGCAGGAGGTAAAGCTTGTCGTCCTCCCATACGAACCAGACCGGGATTGAGACCGGGCGCCCTGATTTTCTTCCAGTCACAGTGAGCTTAATTTCGCGAAATCGAGAAAAGCGGTCGGTTAGGGTATCGTTCCGGGCTGGCATATGCACTCCTGTGGATTGCTTTTTCCAAGTTTGCGTTTTTGCATTATCTCCTACCCTGCGAATTTTCGTCTGCCTCGAGCGCAGCGCAAGCCTAAGCATAGTTTCCTACGCCTTGGGCCGCTTGCCTATTTCGACGAAGTTCTTGCCAGAATCTCCGAAGTCCACGCGGCAACTCATGCTGTTAGATGCCACACGGCTGAAAGAGCACACAGCGGAGGTCGATCTCTTGGAGCGCAATTCGAGTGGCTTGCCGCCCTGCGGAGAGGTGTGGGAATGGAGCACTTTCGTGATTTGGATAGGCAGCACGGGAAAGGGTAAAGTTGAGTATTCATGGCTTTCGAATTCAAGTCTGCACTTATGGTTTTTGCCTTTGTCACTCTGGGTTGGACGTCGTTTTGTTTTGGACAGGCCCCTCAGCAATCGCCGGTATCCAGTCCGGAAGTGCGAAGTCCGGAACAACCTGGGATTGTCTTAGGCCAACTGCCCGGCCAGCTACTGCCCGGAAGCATCAGCGGAACGGTCGTGGATCAAAGTGGGGCCGTCATCGCCGGAGCCCGGGTGAGGCTTGCCGGTGAAGGTCGCTCCCTAAACCAAGAGCTGTTATCAGGCGTCGATGGGCAATTCTCCTTTGCCAACATCCCTCCCGGACCCTTCCAGGTCACAATTACGTCGGCGGGCTTCGCCAGCCAAACATTCTCGGGAACTCTGCGCTCGGGGGAGACTTTCATTGTCCCGCCGAACCCGCTGGCGGTTGCTACGAATATCACTGAAGTGCAGGTAGGAGTTTCGCCAACGGAAGTGGCAGAAGAGCAGATCAAGGTTGAAGAGAAGCAGCGTGTGCTTGGTATACTGCCAAATTTTTATGTCAGCTACATTCCCAATGCAGTGCCCCTCAGCTCAAAACAAAAATTCAAGCTCGCCTGGAAGACAGTGATCGACCCATTCACTTTAGTATTTGTGGGGGGCGTTGCGGGAGTTGAGCAGGCGCAAGATCACTTCAAAGAATATGGGCAAGGGGCAGAAGGTTACGGAAAGCGCTTCGGCGCGGGCTATGCCGACACGATTACGAGCACTTTCATCGGAGGGGCCATCCTGCCATCGCTTCTGAAACAGGACCCGCGTTATTTCTATAAGGGAAACGGCAGTACGGGAGCACGCGCTCTTTATGCGATCGCCAATTCGGTGATCTGCAAAGGCGACAATCGACGCTGGCAGCCAAATTATTCGAGTATCCTGGGAAGCCTGGCAGCGGGCGGTATCTCGAATTTGTATTATCCGGCGAACGATCGCAACGGCGCCGAATTAACTTTCGAAAACGCGGCAATCGGGATCGGAGCAACTGCGGTTAGCAATCTATTTCAAGAATTCGTTATCCGGAAGTTGACACCTAGCGTTCGTAACAACAACGTGGGCAAGCCCTAAAGCATGATCGCCATCTCACCTGGCCGGCGCTACAACGATAACCTTCGGAAAACCAGAGACAGGCGGGATGTTCCCTACTTTCTTGCTCAAGAATAACCTGCCTAATCTCAGGAGATTGCGGAAAGTCCCATGTGTCCCCCGAGTTTCCCCAGCCAAAGACAACCGCTCCGAATGTTCGGAGCCATCATGAAAATCCGCGGTGTAAGCACTCTGTCAATATCGGTATTCGTGAAGCGCTCACGCACTGTCAAGTTACTTGAGGAGATTATCTCTGCGTTTTCTCCTCAAACGGAAACTCCTCCACATAAGGGAGAATGGACCAGGGGGGATTCAAAGCCGCATCTGCTCTTGCTCAAGAATGGTTTGCCTAGTTTCAGCCAATTGGGGAGTGTCCGTCTGTCCGCTGTTTCGTAAGACTTGTCGCGGACGGATGTGCAGTCGGCGCGGCCGTGAGTTGGTCGCGGGACAAGTGGGGGGAACGTGGCTGGTCCACCCAGCCTGCGAACATCCCCAGTCAGCCGACGCGGCTTGACCAGGCCCCGCGCCCTCCGAGAATCACCAGATCAAATTCTTCTGGCTGCGTCTTCTTTTTTTAGCACCTAAGCAGATGAGCTGCTTTCGGTGCGCTTCATGCGACTCTTCCTTTCTGAGCGACAGCCTCATTCTGGGCTCGCTTTGATTTCACCAGGTCAGCCGCTGACGCTCCCTCGAGCGACAGTCCATAGCCGACTTCTCGGACAATGCGCTCTTTCAACGGTTGAATGAAATGTACGCGCGTATTGCGGCGGGTCACTTCGGGAGCCTTCAAGTACAAGTTGGCCAATTCCCGTGCTCGGGACAGCGCCTTACCGTTCGGCACAACTTCGGCGACCACTCCCCATTCATATGCGGTACGCGCCTTTAGCGGTTGTGGATTTAGCAGGAATGCCTCCGCTCGTCCCGCTCCAGCACGGTAACTCCATGTCGTAAAGATGCCATCGCCCGGTGCTATGCCCGCCGAGAAATGCGCCACATCCTGGAAAGTCGCGCCCTCCGCTGCCACAATTACGCTGGCAAGCAGCGCGTAGTCGGAGTGCACATGGGCGCGTCCTTCGATCGCCGCGATGACCGGCACGCGTATGTTGGCGATATTTTCCAACACCTGAACACCTTCGTCGTGAACCTGGCTCCAAACGCCGGGATCGGCAGCGTCGCCAAAAGATGGCCAGTCGACATCAGTAATGAACTGCCCGCCTGCGCCCGTCAGGATCACGATCTTGTTGGCTCGGTCTTGCGCAATGCGGTAGAAGGCGTCGACAAACTCTGTGTGAGCTTGCGCACTCATAATGAACGGCCCGCCATTGTTGTGGAATTCAGCAACCAGTACACCGTTGCCATCTCGCGTCAGCTTTAGGTTGTGATAAGCGGCGAAGTAGTCAGCTTGAAGTGTTTGCATAAGATTCTCCTTTCTGTGTTGTTCTGACTGCGTTGTTAATTGCGAGGTCAGCACATTGCCCTCAGGTGGCTACAACGAGACCGCCCGCGGCACGAATGACCTCCCCGGTGATCCAGGCTGATTCGTCTGATGCCAGGAACACCGCCAGGGGTGCGATATCCGTCACGCGACCGAGCCGGCCGAGCGGCGTCTTCTCAGCCAGAACGGCGCCGGCACCACCCGCAAAGGTCCCCGCGGCCACATTGCCTTCAGTTTCTGTATGACCGGGAGCGATGGCGTTGACGCGTATCTTGCGCGGCGCCAGTTCGAGCGCCAATCCCCTGGTCAGCGTTTCGATGGCGGCTTTCGTGGAAGCGTACAGCAGAGCTCCCGGCACAGGATGCGAGCCGACGATAGAGCTGAGGTTGATGACGCTACCACCGTCGGGGCCGAACCGCTTGATCGCCTCCTGCACGGTGAGAATCACGCTGAGAACGTTGATGTTGTAGTGGAGATGAAAGCTCGCTTCGGTGATGTCCGCGATAGCGCCGAAGCGGAATACTCCGGCGTTGTTCACCAAAACGTCCAGTCTTCCGAACGCAGAATCCACTTCTTTGAATAACCGCGCGACATCTGCGGCCTTGGACACATCGGCCCCGACCACGACCGCCTCGCCCCCGTTGTCGGTGATCGCCTGAGCGACGCGTTCGGCGCCTTCCCGGTCGGAGGAATAGTTCACGGCCACGCGCGCGCCCTCAGCTCCCAAGGCCGTTGCAATCCCACCGCCTATGCCTTTCGACGCGCCCGTCACTATTGCCACTTTCTTAGACAATCTGGTCATATTCACCATTGTTCTTGATCCCGCTCCCGAATGTCCATCGCTGTGAATTGCGCCTCCTGAGTATGAAAATCTCGATTTATGCTCCTTATGCTAAAAAGCGTTTTGCAATAGCGCCTGAACATTCAATTTTGCACCCTCAACGAACCGTCGACAACCCGGAAGTCATTCGAACCGCCACACCTTAGGGAATCGTTCCAATTGGCGTTACATCTCTATTTCACCAACAACGGTTGGAGAGGGCACTTATGATCACTATTTCTTCGGGTCAGGTCCTCGGGCAGTCCCAGCGCCTTCCTTCAAGGTATGAATCGTATCGACTGACTGTTCCTCGAAACTCTCCACTCGTCCGTTGGGCCAGCGGATTGTGACCGAATCGATTTTGATTGCAGCGCCCAACCCGAAGTGCACCCGCATGTCGTTGTTGGAGACGTAACTCGATCCGCTGCGGACCTCATCGACCAGGATTCGCTTACTGGCGCGGACCGTGATCCGCGCGCCGATTCCATCGCGGTTGGAGGCGGTTCCTACCGTCTTGAATGCGATCCAGTGATTTGGATACCGGACCTGATTCACCAGCAGGCTGGGCTGGGCGTTCATGTTGCTTACGACTACGGAAATGCGGCCATCGTTCCAGAGATCGCCGACGGCGAGGCCTCGGGAGGACGAGGCGGTGGTAATGCCTGCGCCCGCCGACTCTGAGATATCGGTGAAGGTGCCGTTGCCGTTGTTGTGATAGAGGATTCGCGGCTCCTGGTAGCTGCTGCCAAGGTGATATTTGTCTACCTCGGGATAGACGTGTCCGTTGGCTAGAATCAGATCGGGCCAGCCGTCGTTGTCGAAGTCGAAGAACATTGTGCCCCAGCCCAGATACTTGGTGTGCAAGCCCAGGCCGGCGGCGAAAGTCGCGTCGGTGAAGGTGCCGTCGCCGTTGCTGCGGTAGAGGGTCGAGGTGTCGTCGGAGAAGTTGGTCTTGAAGATGTCGAGTCGGCCGTCACCGTCGTAGTCGGCTATAGTTGTGCCCATTCCGGCTTGCTCGCGGCCGTCTTCGTTGAAAGCGGCGCCGGCGGTAACGGCTACGTCGGTGAACGTGCCGTCGCGATTGTTGTGATACAGGATGCTCGGCGTGCTGTCGCAGGCTATATAAATGTCGGGCCATCCGTCATCGTCGTAGTCGAGGGTGGAGACGCTGAAGGCGTAGTGGCCATTGGTCTGGTCGATGTGCGCTTTGGTAGTTACGTCTTCAAACACGCCGTTGCCGCGGTTATGATACAGAATGTTCTTCGCACCGGGCAGGCCTCGCGGGCCGCACATTACTGGTGTCCCTTTCCAGATGCAGGACGTGCGCTCTCCAGGCGCGGGTGCGGTAGAGAGATCAAAATCTACGTAGTTCGCCACGATCAAATCCAGAAGCCCGTCACGGTCGTAATCCACGAAAGCGCAGCCTGAGCCCCAGGCCTTGCCTGATCCTGCAACTCCGGCCTTCTCTGCGACCTCGGTGAACACTCCATGCTGGTTGTGATACAGGTGGTTCTTTCCGTACGCGGTGACGTAGAGGTCTTCCCAGCCGTCGTTGTCGTAGTCGCCTACGCAGACGCCCTGGCCCCAGCCTGTGGCCGTTAGTCCTGCTTGCGCGGTTACATCGCTGAAGGTTCCGTCATGGTTGTTGCGGTAGAGATGGTTGGTCGGGGCTTTTCCGTTGGGAAAGCCTTCGAGGGTCGTTCCGTTCACGAAGAAGATGTCCGGCCATCCGTCGTTATCGTAATCGAAGATCGCGACGCCGGTGCCCGTGGTTTCGATGATGTATTTTTTTGTTACCAGGCCGCCGAAAGTGTTAGTGAACTCCACGCCGGCTTTTTCAGCGATGTCAACGAAGTTGACCGAGGGCTGGGCGGTTGGCGAGCTGGCGTTAGGCGGTTCGGTGCCCGCTGCAATGCTGGTGAACAGGACGATGCTGGTGAACAGGACCAGGAGCCCGAATAAATCAGAGAAGAACCGCGAATAACGGCGGAAGCTAACCAGCATCATCCGGTTTGATGTTAGGACTCGAAGAAGCCTGGGTCAAGCGCGGAGCTGACACCATAAGCGAAGGCGCGGACGACTTCCTCGCCAGGATGAGGCTCGAAGTTGGCCGATCGTGAGACGGGCGAAAACGCCCGTCCTCCACGACACGGCTAGAAGATCAACTTCAACGCGAACTCGAGTTGCCGCATACCCGTAGCTGAGCCGGGCGATGCGTCGTGCTCGATGTCGGTGATGTTGCCGTTTCCAGAGCAATCGATACATTGACCGCTACCGCCCTGGTTGTTGTTGAAGCCCAAAACGGGGTGGTTAAACACGTTGAACGCATCCATGCGGAATTGGAGTTTCACGCGTTCCCAAATGGAGAAGTTCTTCAAGATCGATGCGTCCGCATAGAAGACCCGCGGTCCGCGGAAGCTGAAGACGCCGATGTTGCCCAGATGACCCAACCCTGGGTCGGCGAACGGACCGCCGGGATTGGTAACGATGTCAGGTACTGGAGTGAAGAAGGGCACCGTGTGCGTGACCGGATTAAAGGAACCCGCTCCTGTGTGGAACGACCCTGTTCCCTTGTTGGGACGGCAAATGGATACATCCTCCTCGCCTCCACATTCGTTGAAGCTCGGGGTCCAAGGCAGGCCGCTGCCCCACGTGGTCGTCCCGCTGATCTGCCAGCCTCCGATGATCAAGTCTTCGGCCCGTCCCGCTCCTCCCGCGAAAGGCTTGCCCTTGCCGAAGGGTAGCTCGTACACGAGGTTGTTCACCCAGACGTGGTTGCGGACCTGGTCGTCGGGGCCGTAGGCGATTCCGGGTGAATCGGCATAGTAGTTGTTGTCATACTTGAAGGCGTGAGCAAAAGTGTAGTGAGAGAGGAATTGAAAACCATGAGAAAACCGCTTCTCCACCTTGATTTGCAGGGCGTTGTAGTTGCTGCTGGCATCGTTTCCCAAGAAGTTGTTCTGATCGGTGGAGCAGCATTGCAATACTCCGGGCGCGCTTCCCGCGGTGTTGGTTGGGTCGGGATAGCCTGGGTAGGTGAATCTGTCGTAAAGGGGCCGACGTTGCACTTGCGGAACCCCGGCGGCAAACCCAACTATCGAAGGACTGTTGGCATTGTAGGTCGGCCCGTCACCGGCAAACACGTGCGTGCCTTTGTTCCCGATGTAGGCGACTTCCATCGTCATCGTACCTGTCAACTGATGTTGAATTGTCGCGTTCCAAGCATCTAACTCGGGAAGCCGCTGGAATGTCGGACGGGTGTGCGGCTGCACGCAGAGCTGCGTGTTTTGGCCTGCGGCATTGAAGAGTGGACCTTGGAAACAGTTCGGTCCAGCGACGGGAAGCACTCCGCTGGCTGGAATGGCTGGGAAAGTGAAAACCGGTGGTCCCTGCGCGAGAGTAAACGCGGCCACGTTTTGCGTCGGACCTTGGGCCAATTGAGCCGCGAGCACCGGTAAGGTTTGGGTAACCGTGTGCCCAAAGTTAGAACCGAACACGCCCATGTCGTAACTGCGGCCATAGCCCATACGCAGGACAGTTTTCGGTGTCATCTCATACGCGAAGCCGATGCGCGGCGCAAAGTAGTGCCAGTCGTTGTTGATGTTGCCGTTGAGACCGAAAGGCCCGAAACCAGCGACGCGGTCAACACCCTGCACGAAATTCGCAAATCCACCATTGCCTTTGCCGTTGACATACTCGGGGAAATAAACTTCCCAGCGCAGGCCGTAGTTAAAAGTTAGCTTGGACGTGAGGCGCCATGTATCTTGACCGTAGTAGAACATGCGGTGTTGCCGTTCTGCCGCGGTGAGGCTGGTGCTGACATACCGGCTTACTTGCGTGACATCCCCCAAGAGGAAAGTTGCCCAATCAAGGCCACCAACGCCTCCGTTCGAGGTAGTCCGATAGTCGAAGGTGTAATCGCCAGTACGGCCGGCATCACTTGGCACTCGCAGGTTCATGGCATAGCGGATATCGGCGCCAAATTTGAATTGATGGTTCCCGTGGATCTTTGTCCAATTTGTGACCCACTGGAACTGCTGTTCACTCTCCGTTAGCGGGCAATTGCAGCGTCCTACTCCCAAGCCATCACCCCAACTCACGGTCGGACTGCCATTGATACCGTTGTTGGCCGAATTACTTGACGGAGTCTGATTGAGAAGGAATCCTCCCAGACCAGATGTTGCCGCAGCTTGGGGTCCAGACAGATTCGCGTTTGGAATACCGAAGGCGGTCATGGGGGCGGTTCCAGCGTCAGGCTTTGAAGCTTGCGGGTTGTACTTGAAATATCCAAAGCGGAAATCGGCCAGCAAACTTGGACTGAAAGTCTTGGTCACGCCGGAGGCCAAGCTGTAGTTGTGGGTAATCGAACTGCCTGCCAGACCACCAGGGCCGAACCCTACGCCTTCCAACGCACCGTAGGAGCCCTTTCCCGACACATTGAAATAGTCGAGGCTAAAGCGTCCGAAAATCAGTACGGTGGGGGCCGCATTGTAATCGATGCGAGTATCGAAGCTGTTTTGTGTGAAGTTGCCTGAGCCTGACGCAACATAGTTGTTGAATACGCTGCTGTTCGTCGGAGCCGGGAAAAGCGCCAGGACAGCGGCGGCTTGCGGAGAAATCTGGGTGATGGGGATTTGGTTGTGGTTATAAGCAGTGCGTCCTGTTCCGGCCGAGAGGTTGCCCGTGGTTGGGTTGTATGCTTGACCTCCGCCTTGTAAGCCCGCATTGAGATATTGACTCAAGTCACAGAAGCCGGTCGTATTAGTCGAGGGATTGCAAGTCGAAGTCACTGTCGCAGTCGGAACCGTCAGCAAGTTGGTAGCTCCGCTGGTTTCGCGAGTGCCTTGATAATCGCCAAAGAAAAACAATTTGTTCTTAATGATCGGTCCGCCAATGGTACCGCCGAATTCCTGCCATTTGTCGGACGGGATGAACTTCCCGGTCAGCGGATTAGGAGCGAACTGCGTGAACGGATCGCGGGCCGCCGTAGCATCGGTGCGGCGGTACCAGAACCCGCTCCCGTGGAAGTCATTGCTGCCAGACTTGGTTTGGACGGTGACAACACCGGCGACCGCCTTACCGAACTCCGCGTCATAGTTCTGTAACGACACTTTCGCTTCCTGGATGGCGTCCAAGTTTGGATTGACGACGATTATGCCTAGGATCGGATCCTGGTTGTCGGTGCCATCCAACTCGTAAGCAGTACCGCTGAAATGCTGCCCATCTACAAAGATCTGCTGGCTGCCTTGCGGGTTTTCCGTCGCGGCATGGCTCCAGCCCACCATCTTTTGGGTTCCCGGTGACAGAAGTTCGAAGCTGGTGAAATTCCGGTTCATGATGGGCAGGTCTTCGACGTACTTCTGATTGAACTCGATGGCAACGTCGGCGCGGTCGGTTTTGAGTTGGGGCGCCTCGCTGGTCACTTCAACTGATTCAGTGGCGGATCCGACCTGGAGTTGCGCGTCGACGCGGGCCGCAGCGTCCGCGGAAACTGTGATGTCCTGCTGATCCACCGCCTTAAATCCTTGCCCCTCAATTCGAACGTTATAAGTATCCGGGATAAGGTGCGTCACTGAGTAGTTACCGCTGTCGTTCGTGGTCGCTTCGTCAGTAGTACCTTTGCGCGCGTCGGTAACAGTCACCTTAGCATTCGGGACAGCGGCGCCTGTGGGGTCGGTAACGGTGCCGAAAATGCTGCCAAACACGGCTTGGCCTGAAGCACAGGGAGCAGACACAGCAATAAGAAGCGAGAGCACTGCCACAACACGCAAAACGGAAAAGTCTTTCATTGCATTCCTCCCCGCGCTGACAATCCTGATTCGAATTTCTTGCTCATATGCATCGAGCCAAGACTCGACACCCCGCTGCCGCTTCCCGAAAATGGAGCCGGTACAATCCACGACCTCCGAAGACACTGCTCCGGGACCAGTTGAAATTTTCTGCCCTAGTACAAAACCACTACCGTTGGGTCTGGGAGAAGTTTCAAGAGGTTTGATACAGTGACAGGAAGATAAATTACTAGGGTTGCAGAGAGATACGGACCTTGTTACGCTAATGTTACATGGCGGTAACCCGGGTCCATTTGGCGCAAGGTGACCAATACCTGGAGCAGATAGACAGGTTAGTGGAGAGCCGTGTCCTCCACGGGTCTGAGTCCCTGTGCAAGCTTCTTCGATATCTTGCGACGCACGCGCTAACCCATCCTGGCGTGCCGCTCAAAGAATACGAGATCGCAACTGAGGTTTTTCACCGGCCAGCTGATTTCGATCCCCAACTGGATTCGACCATACGTGTGCAGGCTGGACGTCTTCGTTTAAAGCTGGCCGAGTATTACGGCTCGGAAGGCGCCGAGGATCCAATCCTTGTGGACCTGCCGAAGGGCGGATACGTCCTCTCGTTCCATCATCGGACGGTCGCCTCCCAGAAGGGGATGTTGGTACTTCCGACGGGCACCGGGACCGGGCTGCAAGAATCTGAGGCTCCTCCACGCGTCCCCCGCAGTTGGGCGATCGCCGTCATCGCGCTGATCGTTCTTCTTTCCGCTGCCGTGGCGGCGATCGTAACCTTGGTCGCGAATCGTAACACGGTCGAGGCAACCGCAAGCCGGCAGAACGAGCCAGTGCCGGCTGCATTTGGAATTTTCTGGGGGAGTTTCGTTTCCGGGCCGCAGGAGCCATGGGTGATCTTTAGCAACGGGGCTTTCGTCGGCCGGCCGGAGACCGGGATGCGCTATTTTGACGCCGCCCGCGATTCACGGGATCTGATCCTGGATCATTACACGGGCGTCGGCGAAGTGCTGGCCGTACACGATCTTGATCATGTTTTCGGCTTGATGGGCCGCCCGATCCTGGTGAAGCGCGGCAGTTTGCTTTCGCTTGACGACGCCAAAAACAACAATCTGATTTTCCTCGGCTCGCCAGCGGAGAACCTCACACTACGGGAAATCCCGAGCACGCGGGAGTTTGTTTTCCAACGGCTGACGTCCGGCCCACGGCAAGGCGACTTGGCTATCGTCAACGTGCATCCGCAAGCGGGCGAGCCGGAGGCGTTTCTCGCCAACCCGTCCAATCAGCCTCTGACGGAAGAATATTCTGTCATCGCGCGAGTACGAGAGGGGAATCCGACGCAGTCGGTCATGATCCTGGCCGGGACAACAACCATCGGCACACAGGCTGCGGCCGAGTACATCTGCGGAGCTCAATCGCTCGAGGAGTTACTGCAGCGGCTTAACGTTTCGAAGACATCAGATTTGAGGCCCTTCGAAGCCGTATTGCGAGTGAAGGTTTCGCGTGGAGTGCCGGTAGCGACGGAGTTAGTAGCGCTGCGCAAGGCCAAGCCATAATTCATTACTCGAATGGCGATTTGAACCGAGGATCCAGCTCTCCCGCCTTCTGAAATTCCGCCGCTGCTCCGGCCTTGTCCCCTTTCCTTTGCAGCGCCAGGGCAAGCTGATAATGGGCCGGGGCATAAGCTGGTTGGGAATTAATCGCGGAACGGAATTGGGATAGGGCGCCTTCCAAATCACCAGCCTCGAGCAAACGTCGCCCGGAGTTTGTCGTAAAGGTTGCGGCTTGGAGGCTGGTTTTTTGTTGGCTGATTTCGGCTCCAGTTTTACTCTCAGCGGATGCTGCTTGCGTGTCGCCCAGTTGCCGGAGAACCGCAGCTAAGGTAGTGTGCGCTCCGGCAAAGTCGGGCTGCAAGCGTATGGCTTCCCGGAGCGCGGCGGCAGCCTCCGGCAACTTGTTCATCTGTTTGAGAGTCGTACCCAGCGTGTAATACGCCTCGGCGTAGTCCGGCTTCACACGGACGGCCCTCTGCAGCTGCTCGACCGCGGCCGGGAAGTCACCGCTTTGCCACAGAGTGACGCCGTAGGTGTAATAGGCGTCAGCCAACTCAGGATCGAGTCGGATCGCCTCCTTCAATTCTGCGATAGCTCCGTGTAAATCGTCCTTCAACTTTAGTGCGACCGCCAGGTCGTAGTGAAGGTGAGCTTGCGCAGGCGAGATCTTTAGTGCTTCGCGAAGCTCGCGCGCCGCGGCATCAAAATCGGATTTCTGTAAGTAAGCAAGGCCGAGATTCCCGCGGATTCCGGCGTCATCGGGATGTAGTCTCAACGCTGTTTGGAATTCCTTCACCGCGGCATCGCCTTGGCCATATTGCATCAGGGCGAGACCCAGGTTGTTGTGCGCCTCGGGGTCATTGGGAGTGAGTTCAATCACCTTGGCGAATGCGGTTGCGGCCTTTTCGGGATCGCCCGATCGCTGCAGCAGTAGACCGTAGCGGGTCTGAACCACTGGCAGATTCGGAGTTAGTTCTGCCGCTTGTTCATATGCCCGCAAGGCAGCATTGAGGTTGCCATTTGCTTCGAGGGCGGTGCCCAGGTAATACTGCGCAGTTCCGTCTCTGGGATCCAGTTGAACCGCTTGCTCCAGCACCGTTTGAGCCTCATCGCGTTGGCCTCCATTTAAAAGCGCAACTCCCAGATGAAGCCGAGCAGGCTCATACGTTTGATCCAGCCGCAAGGCTTCGCGAAACTCTTTTTCGGCATCCTGCAATTGGAGTTGCTGAGCCAGCAGCACGCCAAGGTCATCATGCAAATCTGGTAGTGCGGGCTGCAGTGCCACTGCTTTCTTCATCTCCGAAATTGCATCCTCGGTTTTCTGCTGCTGGCTGAGCACCCGCGCTAGAGCTAGATGCGCGTCAGCTTGCTTGGGCGCCAGACGCACCGCCACTCTTAACTCGTGAGCGGCTTCCTCCAGCGACCCCTTGCTCACGAGCGCTTGCGCCAGATAAGCGTGCGCAACTGCCAACCCGGGCCTAAGCCGCGTGACCGTACCAAAGTGATTGATCGCGCCATCTACATCGCCCTCTTGCAGCATCAATTGTCCCAGAGCGTTCTGCGCGTCTGCATTACGAGGATCGAGTTTGATCGCCTGTTCAAAAGCCGAGCGTGCCCCTGCAGCATCGCCCTTTTGCATGGCCGCCTGACCGCGTTGATAAGCTGCCTCTGCGCCATTGGTTGCCGTTGTCTGCGCCTGTGAGAACCACACTAGTGTGTTTACCGCCAGGAAGATGAGAACCAGGGAGAATCCAGCGCTGCCGCGCTTTCCGGCGAATGGGAATGCCACAGTGAAGATAGGTTACGTGTTATGCTGCTTTCCTTCAATACGTGCGAGAACCACCGACGGTCAACCGCGATTTCACTTCACCGCTTCGTGGAGTGATGCCAGTATATTTCTGGAGGTCGATTTGTTAAGTCTCATCCGCTTTGCCACCCTTCTGTCGATTTTGTTAATCAGCATCCATACGGCGCTCGCTCAGTCTCAGCCCGGTCCGCCTCCATCGAACCAGGCGCAATCTCCATCGCTCCAAACTCGGCCATCACCCTTTGAGGCGGCTCGCAAGCTAATGCTCGCAGGCAAGTACGATGAAGCTCTTTCGGAACTACAAGCGCTCGCAGCGCAGAATCCGAAGATTGCCGGGCTCTCCCACGAACTGGGGGCGGCGTACTACAAGAAGGGCGATTTTCTAAAGGCCGCGGGTTATTTGAAACAGGCTGTGGAAGAAAACCCAAAGGACAATGAAGCTGTGCAATTGTTGGGTCTCTCCTATTATCTTTCTGGTCGCCCAAACGAGGCTATTCCGTTACTTGAAAAGGTTCAAACCTGGTATCCATTCGCAAATGTGGATGCTGCTTACATTTTGGGGGTCTCGTATATCCAAGTGAAAAACTATCCGCAAGCTCGCACTGCGTTCGCGCGCATGTTTGATGTGCCGTCAGATTCCGCCGCCAGTTGTTTATTTACAGCGCGAATGCTTCTGCGGCAGGAGTTTGATCCCATAGCGGAAGAATACGCACAAAAAGCGATTGCGCTCGATCCCAAACTTCCGTTAGCTCACTTCCTGCTGGGGGAACTTTACTTGTACAAGTCGCGCGTTCCCGAAGCCATCACCGAATTCGAAAAGGAAAAGGCAATCAATCCTGCGCATGCCCCGACTTACTACAAACTGGCGGACGCTTATTCGCGTATTCAAAAGTTCGACGACGCCGAACGACTGTTGCAACGCTCCATATGGCTCGATGCGACCTCGACCGGCCCATACATTTTGATGGGAAAAGTGCTGGAGAAGAAAGGCGAGTTCGACCTGGCCGCGCGCGCGCTGGAGCGTGCGGTTGCGATGGATCCCAATAATTCGATCACTCATCACTTGTTGGGCCAGGCCTACCGCGACCTGGGCCGCAATGAAGACGCAGAGAGGGAACTCAAGTCGGCCGAGAAACTACAGGAACGTGAGAGCAGCAAGTAAGCCCTGTCATCCTGAGGGCAGGCATCGTGCGCAAAGCGAACGACGCCGCAGTCGAAGGACCCCGATAGTGCTAATCCCCAGAGAGAGGTATCAGGGAGTTCTCACAATCTGGGAGTGTCGGAAGTCCCGTTAGAATGCCTTTGGACTTCATCGTGACACAATCGTCCACGGGGTCCTTCGACTTCGCAAACTCTCTGTTTCGCGGACAATTTGCTGCGCTCAGGATGACAGAGTATGGGTTGAATCATGGCGCGACCCCAGAAAGCCGAAACGCACCAGCTTTTACTGATGGCCAGGCGGCAATGCGTCCTGGTCTTTATCTAATCGGTCAATCATTTCCTTGGGCAGTTCCTGCAAGAGTTCGAGAAAAACGCCGTTAGTCCAACCGAAGCCGACGACATTGGCTTGATATCCGGCGCTCACATGCGCCTCCGATGAGCGTGTCACCACGTCGTATTTTTCCCGGATGGTTTTTTCGCGCCGGAAGTTTTCCGCCACGGTGGAAAGAAATTCGTACGAAACTCGATCCGCATCAGCCGCGTATCCGTAATGGCGCAGCCCCTCGACCGCTAGGGACTGAAGAGGGGCCCATCCATAGGGATAGTCCCACTGCATGCCGGTATTTGTCGTGCTCGTGGCCAGGCCTCCCCGCTGTTCAAATATCTTCACGTTTCGAGCTACCGCTTGCGCCTGCTGCGTGCTTGCCAGCCCCGCCCACAGCGGATAAAACGTGGTCACATATTCGTAGGTGGATCTCGCTCCCGTGCGAAGATCGTAGTCGAAGAACATCCCGCGCTGATCGTCCCAAAGATACTTGTCTATTTGTTGCTTGCGTTTTTCCGCCCGCTGTTTCCATTGCGCGGGTTCGACGGTCTTGCCCAGCAGCCGGCTGATTTCCTCCAGATCTTTCTCCGTCTTGTACAGAAGACTGTTGAGACAGACCGGAGCAAAGTGATGCGTGGCCGCGCCATAGGGTCCGAAGCGGAAAGAAATGTCGAACGCCGATTCGCGCATGCTGCGATCTCCTTTGTAATAATCGGCGCCTAACTGGACTGTGCCGGCAGCATCGCATCCCGGCCGTGCCATGGTCGTGGCTACATCGCAGACTTGCACGTTGTAATCAGGGCCGACGGCGTCCGGGGTGCTCCCCTTCATCGCCATGTAAGTTCGGGAAAGGTCGGGACGGAGCAGAAAGTAGCCGGTCACTTTGCGACGAAGTCCACTCTCGTCCTGAAGACTCTCAGGAGCCGGACCCATCCCGAAATCGTAGTAGCGTGAAAGGCCAGTGGATTCCGCCAAGTGGGGTTCGTGGATCCACATCTCATAATCCCGGGCTGCGAATCCGTAGGCACGCGCCAGCCAGTCTTTGTCGTTATGCCCCGAAGTCTTCTCCGCGTTATAAACTTCCATGATCATGGAAGTCAGAAAGGGCGGCTGCGAACGAGTCAGATAGTAAGTGCGATTGGCGTTCAACACCGTGCCGTAGTGTTCGATTTCAAAGAAAAAGTTTTCCACCATCCCACGCGCCAAGTCGATTCGATGATCGCGGACCAGGCCGAGAATAATGAAATAACTGTCCCATCCATACATCTCGTTGAAACGGCCACCGGGTACGACGTAGCTATTGGGCAGGAAGAGCAAACCCTGCGGCGAAATCGTATCCACGCCAGGCTGACCCGGATGTTGAATGACCGTGGGTAAGTGTTCAACGTGGACCTTGCAGTCGTGTTCGAGTTGCTTCACGGAATCGGGCTCTGCGAAGTCTGCCGGCAAATAGAGCACGACCGCCTCTGGCAACTTAGGGTCCACGACACTGTCGCAACGGGTCATGGAACGTGTCAGAACGTCCCAGTCGGATCGGATATATTGCAGGACCGGAACCAAGCCCCCTTTAGTCTGTTCCGGGGATGCAGGCCGTGCGTAGGTGTGAAAAGCATCCAGAGAAATCAAAAAAAAGAGGGAGATCCAGATCAAACGTGCCCGCTGCGCTCGAAGCATAATCGTCGAGACCTCTGGTCGTTTAGCCTACATCTGTCGCTGGCTGCAGGGAAGAGGGAAACAGCAGCAAAATGTTTCTAATCCTTGCAGTTTGGGGAAGGGCGGCTCAGATGTTGCAAGAGATTCTTCGCTTCGGGCAGATCGGGATTGAATTCGAGCACGCGCAGAACATAATCGCGTGCGCTGCTGGGCTGTCCAGTGTCACAAAACAGCCGGGCGATATTCATCCCAATCCGGCTTTGGCCAGGAGCGCGCTGGAATGCATCCTGCCAGAGCCTTAGCGCTTCGCGCAAATGCCCGCGGTTGGCCTCGATTGCGCCCAGATTCGTGGCCGCATCAATCAACGTGGGATCAATGGAGAGAGCTTTTTCATAGAACTCATGAGCGTGACCGAGGTCACCTTTTTTCTGCGCGGAATATCCTAAAGCAGAGAGCACTGCGGGATCGTTGGGCGATTTGTCGATGGCCGACCTAAGTAACCGTTCGGTCTCTGGAGCGGCCACGGTCATGCCGCTATTCACCAAAGATTCCCATGCCAGCGCGAGGTCTCGGACGTCTTCATCGGTCTTCTGAGAGTCGGGAAAGCGAACCAGCCGCGGCAGGGTTGGCTGGGTATTTCCATTCTGTAGAAGCTGAGGAGAGATCGGTGGTTGCCGAAGAATGCGATGGTCGGTCACTTCGGTGTGAGCGACGTCCGCGCTCAGGGAAGAAGGCATGTGGCAGGAAGTGCAGTCGGGTTGGTCGGCGTGATGCGTTGTTCCAAGCTTTCCGCCGTGACACGCCAGGCACTTCTGCCGATAGTACGAAACGCGCTCAGCTGCGGACGGTTCGGAGTGCGGGTCGTGACAACTGGTGCACGACATACTCTCGCCCGACTTCTTCTTACACACGCTTTGCGCCAGCTCCTCGAACTGGCTGACCGCTCCCAGGCCGTGAGTTTGCTGATCTGCAAATACAAAGTAGCGTATGTAATCCGAGAGTTGCTGGCCTGGCTGGAAATCATAAATGTGCCGCCCAGGCCGCTCGATCGCTGCCTTGCCCTCAAGATGGCACTGCATGCACACTGCATCGCGGCGGGTCGCATCCAGCTTGGCTGGATTGACGATCGAGCCTCCCTTCGTGTGCGCGGCTCCAGGCCCGTGGCATCGTTCGCACGTCACCCCGGAGTAGGAAAATAGCGGGACCGGATAACGGTTTTCCGTTCCCTGGACCGGAGGCTGCATTCCGCTGACGTGGCAATGCAGGCAACTGGTAAACGCCGGCAGATTCATTGGAATTTCGCTGGCGTTGCCATAAGCGGGAGCCATGTCCCATACTTGCCGGTCCGTGTACCAGTTCACTGGAGACTCAAACAGAAATCCGTCCACGGCGAACAAGTAACTTCGCCCGCGGCGTCCCGAGCCAATGTAATAGAGCAACTCACGCTTGCCCCGCACTCCGGGATCGTTCGGCCGCTCGAAACTGAGCCAGACCTTGCCTTCATCCGCGTAAATGCGGTAATGAACGCCGGATTTCTTGTGCACAAAATCGGCGGGGATGAAGTTTTCGACCGCAGTCCCACTGGCATGCGCCATGGGAGTTTTCGCGTATGAATTGAAGATCGCAGAATGGCACGCCGCGCAGACCTGATTGCCTACGTACCCGTTGGAGCTAGGAGTTGCCCCTCCAGCCGAGGCCTGAGCCGGAGCGTGTGCTGCCGAAGCGATAGATGCCGAGAGCAGGGCGGAGAGAAAGCATCGAAGCAAATTGCACATTCAAAATACCCGTCGAGTTACCACATTAGTGATTGTCCGTCGCGCCCCGCAACTGCCGCTGGAATTCTGGCATAGGACGAGGTCTTCTACCAATCCGGTTGACGTGGATCAAGTTTCAACTCAATCGGCCCTGTGCAAAACCTTTCATATTGACGACTGCCGGGGGACACGAGACACTGTTCCCTGGACCGTGGTGGAACGGCCCGCCGGGTGAATGGCGAGCTCGAGCCGAACCAGGATCCCCCTCCGACGCGAATTTTGAGTATGCGGGCTGCGGGCGCAGTGCCTGCAGGATTTTGATAAGCCCTGAAACCTCAACGCTTAAATCAAGCATCAAAACCTGCGCTTCAGCAGAGTGTGCCCGAGCGCACATTGCAATTATGCGAGAACGCCGTGCCGATGAGAACTTTGGAGATTCTATGCTTGCCAGGCTAAGCATCCGTCACAATTGTTTTGATTTGAATTCAGACTCCGGCGCTTCGTGCGGTTCCGCCTGCGACACCGGCGACTCGGCGATCCGCAAAAAAGAGCAATTGAAATCATCAGGCTTGTTCTGGTTGATGTGTTTCAGCCTATGCACCGCGCTGGCGAGTTCGGCCACGGATGTTGTTACCTATCACAACGACATTGCCCGTACTGGTCAAAACCTGCACGAAACCATATTGACGACCAAGAACGTCAATTCCTCGAGCTTTGGAAAGCTCTTCACCTTTCCAGTGGACGGAATCATTGATGCGCAACCCTTGTTTCTTTCCGCGGTTTCAATTCCAGGCAAGGGAAAGCACAATGTCGTCTACACCGTCACCGAGAACGACAGCGTGTACGCCTTCGAAGCGGATACCGGAACTCAGCTGTGGCACGTCTCCCTACTGCGATCGGGCGAGTCGCCTTCAGATGATCATGGTTGCTTCCAGATCAGTCCGCAGATCGGTGTAACCTCCACTCCGGTCATCGACCGTTCTAGCGGTCGGCACGGCACCATTTATGTTGTAGCGACGAGCAAAAATTCCTCGAATTACTTCCAGCGCATTCACGCCCTGGACATAACCACGGGAACTGAAGAATTCGGGGGGCCAGTGGCAGTTAAGGCCAGATATCCCGGCACCGGCGACAACAGCCACAACGGTTACGTCATTTTTGATCCCGGGCAATACGCCGAGCGCCAGGGCCTGCTCCTCTTGAACCATGTGATCTATACCGGTTGGACCTCTCACTGTGACCAGCGGCCTTACACCGGATGGTTAATCGGTTACGACGCGAGAACACTGGCCCAAACCAGTGTGCTGAATCTGACGCCCAATGGCAGCGAGGGATCGATCTGGCAAAGCGGAGCCGGAATTGCCTCCGACGGAGACAATCTTTTTTTCCTGGATGCCAACGGCACGTTCGACACCACGCTGAACAAAAAAGGCTTCCCCGACAAGGGAGACTACGGAAACGGTTTTCTCAAAGTTTCAACCCGGAAGAACAAACTCCGTGTAGCAGACTATTTCAACATGTTCGACACGGTTTCGGAGTCGGATCAAGATCAAGACCTGGGTTCTGGAGGTGTCGTGGTACTTCCCGACATGAAAGATGCCAAAGGAAAAGTACGCTATCTAGCCATTGGAGCGGGGAAGGACCGAAATATCTACATTGTGGATCGCAACAACATGGGAAAGTTCAACCCTAATAACGACAAGGCCATTTATCAGGAGATCGACGGGGCTTTGCAAAGCGGTGAATGGGCCACGTCGGCTTATTTCAATGGAAATATCTACTACGGACCGGTAGGAAACCACCTGCTGCAATTCAAGTTCTCGCAAGCCAGGTTGTCTGCGTCGCCGCATTCGAGAAGCGAAGCTGCATTTACCTTTCCTGGCACGACACCAAGTGTTTCCGCTAACGGCTCCAGCAACGGCATCGTCTGGACAATCGAGCACAGTGATCCTTTCGATGTGTTGCATGCCTACGATGCGACCAATTTGGGGAACGAACTCTACAACTCGAACCAGGCAGGAAATCAGCGGGATCAATTCGGAACCGCCAGTCACTTTGGTACACCGCTCATCGTCAACGGAAGGGTTTATGTCGGGACTACAACAAATGTGACAGTTTTCGGGCTCCTAGGCCATTAGAATATTTTCACCTGCGGCGATCGCGACGGCGTCAGTTTTTTCAGACAACCGACGAAATTCCTTTTCTCGATTCCCGCCGCTGAGGGCGCTCGGGGATCAACGCCAACCGTTTTAGCAGCAGTTTCTCGCGGGCGAGGGCGACCGCCAACGCTCCCACCTCGATTTTGAGTGCGGCTCGCAGTTCGATGATGCGGCAGCCGAGTTGCACACGGGCGCGAAGTTCCTCCGATTGAACCGGTTTCGTAACGTAGTCATCGGCGCCAGTTCGAAGGCCGGCAACGATATCCGCGGCACTGTTTCTTGCCGTGAGCAAGATCACATAAATACCTGCGGTTCGCCGGCTGGCACGCAATTCCCGGCACACTTCGATGCCCGTCATTCCCGGCATCACCCAGTCGAGAATTGCCAGAACTGGTCCATTCTCCTCCCGAAGCCGGGCCAGTGCGGTAGTGCCATCTTCCACGATGGTCAGCTCGAATTCAAAAGACAGCAATTGCGACAGAAGCTTGCGGAACAGCGGCTCATCCTCAGCGATCAAGACTTTCACAAAGGCACTCCTTCGGGGCTCATCGCGGTATCAAAGCGGAACCCCTATCTATTAGGAATATCGTCTCCAGCGCCGGAAACTTTAGTACCGGAGGGCATAACCACAATCGCTCTGGGGAGCGGCACAGATTTTCGCGTATTTCATTCATTTCCAATTGCCGTTTAGTCGAGCAGCCACATTTGGATCGTATTTGTAAAATCTTTGCAGCGGTATGACATAAATCTCTAAACCCTTCCGCAAAAGCGATATACTCCGGTGAAGCATCCCGGGGGGTGGGTCATGAGGACCCGGTTTTTGGGTTGTACGTTTCTTGTCTTGGCGTTGAGCGTTTCTGCTTTGGCCCAGCGCTCCGGGGGTGGCAAGCCTTCCCTCGGCCCTCCAGCCTCAACCGGTTCCACGAGCCTTCCTCCAATCGCCCCTCCTACAGGGGGCAGTGCGGTCTTCGTCACGGGCAAAGTGGTTCTGGATGATGGAACGGAATTGACCGAGCCCGCGGTCATCCAAACCATCTGTCAGGGCCGAAGGCACAGCGAAACCTACAGTGACTCGCATGGCAGCTTCAGCTTTCAATTCGGCGACCCCCGCCAGGGCGCAGCGGCTTCGATCAGCGATGCCAGCAGTTCGAACATGGCAGTGAGGTCCAGCACGCAATCGATGCCGGATTTGCGGGATTGTCAGCTACAGGCCGAGCTCGCAGGTTTTTCTTCTCAAACCGTGGAGCTCAATAACCGGACCGGCCTGATGAATAGCGTCGACGTAGGCCGGGTCCCATTGCACCGGTTAGCGCACGTCGACGGTACCAGCATTAGTGTGACCAGTGCTCTCGCTCCCGCTGCAGCTAAGAAGGCTTTCGAAAAGGGGCTGGAACAGGAAAAAAAGAACAAGTTAGAGGACGCTCAGAAATCGTTCGAGAAAGCAGTTCAGATTTATCCTCGATATGCGACGGCCTGGTATCAGCTGGGATGCCTGCAATTGCATACTGTCTTGATCAACCAAGCGCAAAGTGAAGCGCAGAATCAAGCCGCGCAGGCAGCCAAACACTCTTTCGAACAATCCGTGGCAGCGGATGCGAAGTACGTCAATCCCTACGACGGATTGGCTCAGCTAGCCATGGTTGCCCGCGACTGGCACAACGTCATTGACATCACGGCCAAGTTGGTCAGCTTGAACCCGGTAAATTTTCCTAACGCCTATTACGACAGCGCGGTTGCCAACTACAATCTGAAGAATTTTGATGACGCGGAAAAGAGCGCGTTACAGGGAATCCGAATGGATGAACGCCATCGGATTCCGAAGCTGCAATACCTGCTCGCCCTGATTCTCCTGCAGAAACAGAACTACCAGGCGGCGTCCGAACATATGCAACTTTTTCTGAGCCTGGCCAAACAACCAGAAGATCTCGACCTTGGGAAGAAGGGCTTGGCGGAAATCGAGAAGTCCTCCGCCAGCGCCCAACCTCCTGCCGTCAACTTGAACAAGTAACCACCGGCTTGTTCGACAAGAGGCTGGGTGCGGTGAAATGATGGTTTCCGATTTCATCTGAGTTGCGCCAACCTCATCGGCTCCGTTAAGCTCACCTCCGCCTTAGTTTTGGCGGAGGAGTTCGAACGTGCGCCGTTTCCTGCTTGCCGAATGCTTTATAATTTTCGTTCTTTCCTTTATGTCCAGTCTCGCTGGCGCCCAGTCCATGCAGTTGTTGGTTGATCTGAGCGACGCGCCCCGTAATATCTATCACTCCCGGCTGACCATTCCGGTTAGGCCCGGTCCGCTTACGCTGGTGTATCCGAAATGGATTCCCGGCAATCATCGTCCCTCCGGCCCCATTGCGAATGTCACCGGCGTGAAGATGGAAGCCGGTGGGCACACACTGGCGTGGCAACGCGATGCCGTGGATATGTATGCCTTCCACGTCGAGGTACCGGCAGGCGCAAATGAACTGCAGGTTTCGCTCGATACCATCACCAACGATGGAAGCGCCGGCGCGAGCGGCCCGGCGGCAACGACCAATGTTCTCGACTTGAACTGGAATCAGGTTCTGCTTTATCCGCAGGGCGCGAGTTCGGATGAGATGGAAGTGACTCCGTCGATCCAGTTGCCCTTAAGATGGACGTTCGGGAGCGCGCTGACACTTGAAGGACGCGACCTCAAATATCACGAGCTCAATAAATTCAAGCCGGTTTCGCTCACCACCTTGGTCGATTCTCCCCTGATCGCGGGGGATCATTATCGCAAGATCGAGTTAACGAAGCCGGGCGAAACGCCACTGCACGTTATCGACATGGTTAGCGAGAGCGAAGCCGCCCTTGCGATGACCCCTGCGGATGAGGCTGCGTATCGCAAACTGGTGGCGGAAACCGGGGCTTTGTTCGGGGCGCGTCATTATCTTGAATATCATTTTCTTCTGACTCTCAGCGACGAGGCGGGGCATCACGGCGTGGAGCATCATCAGTCCAGCGACAACAGCGTTCGGGAGCGCACTCTGCTTGATCCCGATCTCCGATTGATGGAAGCGGGTTTGTTGCCGCACGAGTTCACGCATTCGTGGAACGGAAAATATCGGCGGCCTGCGGGATTGGCGACGCGCAATTATCAGGATCCGATGGTTGGCGATCTACTCTGGGTGTACGAGGGGCTGACTGAATATCTTGGAAATGTTTTGACGGCGCGCTCCGGTTTGTGGACGCCAGAACAGTATCGCGAATCTTTAGCGGACACTGCGGCCATGCTCGACCATCGTCCGGGACGTACATGGCGCCCGCTCGTGGACACGGCCCGGTCGGTGCAAATTTTGCGCATGCAAGGACCGGATTGGCAGAACTGGCGGCGCGGTCTGGATTACTATCCGGAAGGGGAACTGATCTGGCTGGAGGTGGACACCATCATCCGGCAGCAGAGCCACGGGCAGAAGTCCCTCGATGATTTTTGCCGACTCTTTCATGGCGGTGAAAGTGGTCCTCCGAAAGTTGTGCCGTACACATTTGACGATGTCGTGCACGCGCTGAATCAGGTCACGCCCTACGATTGGGCGCGCCTTCTGCAAGAGCGGGTGAATTCAACCGCCGATCACGCGCCGTTTGCCGGCATCGAACACGGCGGATGGCGCCTGGTTTACAACGATCAGCCGAACGTGTTCGTTCACACGGCAGAAAAACTGCGCAAGTCGGTGAATGCTTCTTACTCGCTGGGCTTTGTGGTCAAGGAAGACGGCGAGTTCTCGGACGTAATCCATGGGTCGCCCGCTTATGCGGCCGGGATTGGTCCAGAGATGAAGTTGGTTGCAATCAATGGGCGGGCCTGGTCGAAGGAAGTTTTGCAGGATGCGCTGCGTGCGTCCAAAGATAGCAAGCAGCCCATTGATTTGTTGGTGGAGAATGCGAAGTTCTTCAAGACCTACTCGATCGACTACCACGACGGAATCAGGAATCCTCACCTGGAGCGCGTCGAAGGAGCCGATGTTCTAGGAGATATTTTAAAGCCGCTGACAAAGTAAAATCGCCCAAACCTCATTGATTTCTACTTTCCATATCGGGACAGAGAACACGGGAGTTACGCCTATACGCCAAGAAAGCTGCAGGCCCATCTCGGACGTCCCGGAAATGGTACCTTTTGCGGCGGAGTGCACCCTTTCACCCCGATGGGGCTCTTCGGCTTGCCGGTCTTGACCCACAGCTTGCGCTGTGGGCTGCATTCTTACGCCGCTTTGCAGCTAAGACCTGCTACCTGGTTCAGTGCGAATTTCAAGGTTTAGTTCGCACGCAGACTTCAACATGGATCGTGCATTCGCTCAGGGATGTTTGGCCAAGCGCGGCATTTTCGCAGCATGGCCCGGACAAACGCGCAGACGGTAACGTCAAATTATCAAAGATCTCTTATTTCCACGAAACACTGCAGAACGGGTATCCCGACGAATGCCAGACTGTCCTCGGCATCCTTGAAAAGCAATGGGTCCTTCGCGTAGTTACGGAGGCGTGATCAGGCGGACGGGAACAGGAGAAGTCCCGGAGCCGCCCACCACGGGAGAGGCGGTGGTGGGTGAGTTACCGCAGCCAGCGATATTGAGCACGGTGACTTTGATATCGCCCGCATGGTGCGGATTTCCAGAGCCGTGAACCTCATTAACGAATGCCTGCAGGAATCCCACCACGGTTACCTGGAATGGACTAACAGCCTGAAAAGTTGTCGGGTCGATGACCGGAATCGTGACTATAGAGTTGCTGGTCGTGACCACATATCCGTTCTGCGGAGGGTTTCCCGCTCCTGCAGTGATCTGCATTGGATTGAAAGGCCACGGGGAAGGGTCGAGCGTGTCCTGACCTTTATTGTTTCCTGTTCCGGTCGCGTGAATAAGACATTCGGTTCCGAGATCGCTTAAGCCGCCGACTCCGCCTGGGTAGACCAGGCTATCCCAGTTGGCGCTGGCAGTTCCGCCTCCGCAGGAAAGAACCTTATACGAGGTCGTCATGTCTGCACACTCGATGCTCTGCTCATACGGGCTTGCCCCCGTACAAGCTGACGGGCAGACGTTAGATCCGGCATCAGGAGTAACCGCCGCGGGCACGTACTCGACTTGCGGGTAACCGCCTGTTGACCAAGGCCCGACTCCGGGAGGGTTCCCGCCGGTGAGCAGGGTGCAACCGGGTCCAGGTGCTACGCAATCGGCGGTAAGGTTTAATGTCTCTCCGATTACGTTAGCACCTAAATTAGTTTCAATGACCCCGGTCGCACGGTCAATGAATGGAGCGCCCGAGTTGTTGGGATCGACGTTGGCGACTAGCCATGGCTTCACGCCCTTAGGTGCAATTGGCGTGAAACTCTGCACATTCGCCGGGTTGTAAGCCTCGGCAGTGGCAGAGGCGTTTACGGTGGCGGTGCGGTTTCCCCAGATTCGAGCGAAGAACGTTGGTAGGGTGGTGACCTGCAGTGTAACTGTGACGTGCGGATTGCTGTTGGTTGGATTAGCGGTCGCTGGGAAGGTGACGGTATGCGACCACGTAATCGGTTGCCCGGCCACCTGATTGATCGCAGGGTTGGCCGTCTCCATTGCGTTAATTGCGGATGCTGCCATGGCCCGAGCCAATGCCACGGCGTTTAACAGGTTGGGGTCGCCGGGAGGAAGGGTGGTGACGCCAGAATCCGCTACCGCTTTGGCACCGGCCAGGGCGGCGGCATCGGCGGTCCGCTGGATTTCGCTGCGAGCTGCGTAAAGGGTCACGACGTCGATCGCGAGTGCCGCCATGGCCAGCAAGCTTACCAGCGAGACTGCGACCAGTAAGATGGTCTGGCCCCGCTCCCGCCTATTTCCGCCCGAAGCTGTTTTCTGCTTCATCCCCATCCTCAGTTCATGTTCGCAGCCGTGGCATCGGTAGTTATGTTTGAGATCGCGTAATTGGCACCCGGCACGAGCAACTGAATAACATTGTTGAAGTGCCATTGGTATGGATATGAGATCTGGACATAGGTGTCGGGCATGTACACGTTCGTGGCCCCGGCTATGGCCGGACAACTCGGCGAGATACAGGGATGTGTGATTGTCAGTACTAGAGCTCTAGCGCAGGTTCCGGTGGTGGAATAAGTCCAGGTCATTGGTCCACTTATGCCGCCCGGCGCCGGCATGGTTGAGAGCCCGCAGTCGTTAACTCTCATACCCTGTAGGTAGGAAGCGACCAGGTAGCGCACGGCGTCAATAGTCGGCGGCGTGCCCGTATTCAAGATGTCATTTGTTGGTTGGCTGGCACCGAACCGTGCCCCCTCGCGCGCGGCATTGTTCAGCTCCTGCTTCAAATTGAATGCTCCGCCAAAGTCGAAAATTCCTATGGCTAGAACCACGAGCAGAGGCAGAGCAACGGCGAATTCGATGAGCGCAGCCCCGTCGATACCTTGGAGCTGAAAGAGGTGCGACCGGAGAATTGCGCCGAGCTTATCTTGACCGCCCATTCGCGTCAGTATTCTCCTTTCATCTGCACGTCAGCCTTCAACTGCAGGTTGAAGGGATTTGACCCGTACGGGAGGACAGGAATAGGAAGCGAGAAATTATATGGATACTGAAAGCTTACGGTGACTCCGCAAACTGGCGAACCGGGACTCGCAGGGGCGGTGAGTTGAACATTTGAGCAGACGGTTATATTGTTGTTGGCCGAATTGCACGGCGGAGCTCCCGGGCAAAAGACAGTTGCGGGAGCATAGGTCTGGATTTTGTTGGGATTAAGTCCGGCAGCCTGTAACGCCGCCGTCACTGCGTTGGCTACTGTGGCTGGGGTTGTTGCCGTGTTTCCGCAACTCGCGCAATTGGACATAGTTGCGACGAGTGCACCTTCCCGAGCCGCGTGATTGATGGTGGCATAGGTATTGAAGGCTCGTCCAAACCAATAGATGCCCAGCATTATCATGAAAAAAATGGGTATCACCAGGGCTGCTTCGGCGATTTCCGAGCCGCGCGTTCCGGTTACGATTTGTTTTAGCCGACTCACTCCTGATTCACTCCAGCACGCGCGGATTCGCGCACGTCTACATTTCACGCGCTTCCCCAAGCTTGGCGGCCGGTATACAGAATGACTGCGATGGCGACGGCCACGCCAAACGGTACTTTCACTAAGTCTGGATTATCCAAGGTCAGGTCGGGTCCGGGCAAGTGCATGGTCAGGAAAGCGGCCAACATGCGTCCCAGGTTGCGGGCGGTCTCGCAGACGCGTTTTTTCCAGACGACCATGACGGCAGCCATCAGACCGTTCACCAGGATTCCGAGTAGGAGTACCGTAAGCAGATTTTGCGGGCCGAGGAAAGCTCCGAGCGCGCCTACGAATTTCCAGTCGCCAGCGCCCAGGCTATGGATCAGCACAAACGGTAGCAGCAGGGC
Source organism: Terriglobales bacterium (assembly GCA_035567135.1). Taxonomy (GTDB): domain Bacteria; phylum Acidobacteriota; class Terriglobia; order Terriglobales; family Acidobacteriaceae; genus JABDBE01. The sequence goes on along the minus strand of DATMQI010000170.1, from coordinate 90,139 downwards.
CAATCCTAAGCCGGCTCCGAGTAGGGAATCTTTGGCGCCGGGCCAGCCACGCAGCCAGGAATTGGCCGCGATTCCCAGGGCCAGACCGGTCACGGTCAGCCAGTTGGGAATGCGGCGAAAGCGCCAGTCTGTCCATCCGGCAGCGAGGGAAAGCAAAGCGGGCAAAGTCAATATCAGTGCTCCTTCTCTAGCTATGGACATACGGTTAAGGCCATGATTTGCCGGGACTGCGGTGTTGGATGCATTAAGAAATCCGGGGTGGGTGAGCCTGCGCAAGCACCCGTAACGATTATGGGCGGATTGTCACATAGCGCTTGGGGCAAGTCAATGTTACTGGCGATATTCGCCGTTGCGCCGGGTGGTTCTTGGCGCGGCTGCGACGTGGTGACTCAGGAAATCTTCCTACAAATTGCTTTGGGGAGGCTCGCCCCGGACGAGGCGTCCGGGGCTACGTGTGAGCGGAGGGTTAGCGGCTCATGGGGCCGGTGGTGCGTTGGGCTACTACTTGCCGGGCTTTTTCGGCCAATTGCTTAGCTTGGGGCAGCAGGTCGAGACCCTTTAGGACCTCGGGATCGGCTTCCGCTTTTACCTTTAGGCCTTCCTCCTGGCCGTAAGCGTTTACGAAGATTTCGCTCTTGATGTTCGAGCGTACCCAATCGTTGTTCTGCAGCAGTTCGGCCTCGGTGAACGGAACTTTTTCCGAATCGAGGAACTTGCGGAAGTCTTGCATGACGGCATCGTCGACCTCAAAGGTCTTGGTCGGATGATGATTCACCATGTAGTGCTTGGCATAGTTGAAGAACGCATAGTGCTGCAGCAGCGAATCCTGAAACGGAGTGCTCTTGATGGGAGGAACCGCAACGTCAGGGCTGATACCGCCACCACCATAGACGGTGCGGCCGCCGTCGGTGAGCTTGATCTCCCGGTTCGCGGCTGTGCTTTTGCTCTCGTCGTCAGGACGATCGAAATAATAGTCGTAGAGCGAGACATTGGCGTAGTCGCGCTGAATCAGGCGTCCGCTGGGGGTGTAGTAGTGCGCCGTGGTTAGAGCGAGTCCGGTATTTTCGGAGAGCGGATACACGGTTTGCACCAAGCCCTTGCCGAAGGTGGTTTCGCCCACGATCAGGCCGCGGTCATGGTCCTGGATGGCGCCAGCGACGATCTCAGCCGCGGAGGCCGTGCCCCGGTTGACCAGGACTACTAAAGGATATTCTTTGCCGCCGTCGCCGTGGCTGGCGGTATAGCGCTTCTCGGGCGAGTTACGGCCGTGGTGGGAAACAATCAACTGACCTTTGCGCAGGAATTTGTCGGCGACGCCTACGCCTTCGCTGAGCAAGCCTCCAGGATTCTGGCGCAGGTCGAGAATCAGGCCTTTCAAATCGCCCATCTGGTCGAGCGCATCGGAGACTTCTTTTTCAGTAGTCTCGTTAAAGCCGGTGATGTGCAGGTAGCCGATTCCGGGTTTGATCAGGAAGTGCAAGTCGACGCTATAACGCGGGATTTCGTCGCGAACTACAGCGAATTCGAGAGGCTTCTCCGTGCCTTCTCGTACGATCGTAATATGGACGGTTGTGCCCTTTGGACCCTTCAGCAGGTCGGCCACATCGCCTGTGCTCATGTTGTCGGTCGGCTTGCCGTCGACTGCGACGATGATGTCGCCGGGACGAATGCCGGCGCGGTAAGCAGGCGTGCCTGCAAATGGCGCGATCACGATGACTTTGTTGTTGCGCGGGCCGACGGTCATTCCGACGCCGTAGTACTTGCCGCGCTGATCCTCACGCAGGAGGGCGTAGGATTTGGGATCAAAGAAGTTCGAGTGCGGGTCGAGCACGTGCAGCATGCCGGGAATGGCGCCATTGTAAATAGCTTTGTCGGCGTTCACCGGCTCGGCATAGTTCTGCTCGACCAAGCTGTACACGTCAGTAAACTGGCGCAGGCTGTCACGCACGTCGGAATCGCCGCCCGGGGCTGCCGCGGGGTTGATCTTCTGGCCGAAGACCATGCCAAGAAATCCGCAGGTGACGAGAACGAAGACTGAAAGAAAAAGTGTGCGACGAGAACTACGGGCCATCTGTTAGTGTCCTTCGGTTCGGGCGTAGACATGGCCCGGCGACCGCATCTGAGCGCAGTATAGCACGTCCCCAAATCGTACAAACCAGGTTTGAATGGACCCTAAGTAACCACCCAGGTAAGGGAAGCTTTACCCGCTCACTCCCTCTTTAAGATGCTGAGGGGAGCCATGGGGTTCGGAACTTTCTTCCGTAATCTCGACGGACTATCGGAAGATGTAACGCGGTTGTCAAATCGCGGCTATGGCGTTGCCGCCATCATCCAAGGGCAGTATGATGAATTTCATGGGCTTCTCGGAGACAATCTTCCTGTTTTTGTTGGCCCTGGTGATTTTTGGGCCCAAGAAGTTACCCGAGATTGCGCGCCAGATAGGCAAGGCGCTGAATGAGTTCCGCCGCGCCTCGAACGAGTTCAAAGCCCAGATCGAGTCGGAGATTTCCCAGTTGGAGATGGAGAATCATCAGCAGATTCTGCCTCCGTCCCAACCTCCTCAAGGTTCCGTCGCTGCCTCGCCGGTGACGCTGGAACCTGTCGCTAGCCCCAACCCAGCTTTAGAACCGGGTTTTGACCCAGGTTCCGAACCACCCGCCTCTGAACGACAGGCCATCCTGAAGGCACACGATGCCTGAGATCGCTGAACTGCCCGCGGCGTCCAAGGAAGCCATGCCTGCTATGAGTTTCCTCGATCACCTCGAGGAATTGCGTCGTCGGCTTGTCTATTCGATTATTGCGGTTGCAGTTGGATTTTTCGCGTGTTGGGGATACGCCGAGAAAATTGTCGGCTGGATGCAGAAGCCGATTATGGAAGCGCTTCAGCGGAACCACATGCCGCAGACCCTGGTCTATCTGAATCCTACCGACCCCTTCAACCTTTACTTGAAGGTTGCCATGCTGGCGGGATTGTTTGTTGCGTGTCCGGTAGTGCTCTATCAGGTCTGGATGTTCATTTCGCCGGGGCTTTATCGGAACGAGAAGCGCTATGTCGTTCCCTTTATGTTTTCCACGGTCGGCCTGTTTCTGGCGGGAGGCGCGTTCGGCTACAAGCTGGTTTATCCGGCGGCGCTGGAGTTCCTGATCGGGTACGGCAAGCAGTTCCAGCCCATGATTACCATCCATGAATACACCGATTTATTTCTAACCGTGATTCTTGGATTGGGCGTAGTTTTCGAACTGCCGATCCTGGTTTTCTTTCTGGCGCTAATGGGCGTGGTAAGCGCGGGTTGGATGTGGCGCAACGTGCGTTATTCGATTCTGGTGATTTTTATTATTGCAGCCATTATCACGCCGACCACCGACATTCTAAACATGTGCATCTTCGCCGCGCCGATGATTGGGCTGTACCTGGCGAGCATCGGAATCGCTTACCTCGTACATCCAAAGCAGCGGAAAGCTAGGGCGGAACGAAAATCGCGATGAGAGTCTTCAAGATCATCGGCCTCGTATGTTGTCTAAATTTGCTCGCTTGCTCCCAACAAAAAGGCGCAGTCGCCGCCCCGGAGCCTGCCGCCAGTTCGGGTCATATTGAAATCAGGGTTACTGACAATTCCAGCGGAGGGGTGTCTTTCAACGAAATTCGGGCGATGCGATATGTGAAGGAAATCGTGGCCTTCGGGCCTCGTCCTATTGGGAGCGCGAATCATAAGAAAGTTGAAGACTACATTCACGACCACTTAAAAGGTGATTCGGTCGAAGATGACGCTTTCACGGTGGACGCGACAGCGGGGAAGTTTCCCGTCCGCAATATTATTGCGAAGTTTCCGGGGACGCGTGACGGCATCATCGTGATCGCCAGTCATTACGATACCAATTATCCCCTGCGAAATACCGCTTACATTGGGGCGAATGATGGTGCTTCTTCGAGCGCGCTGCTGCTCGAAATCGCCAACCAGTTACGCGGAAAAAAGCTGGACGGCTACAGCGTATGGCTGTTGTGGGACGATGCGGAAGAATCGATGAGGCTGCCGTGGTTCGACCCCGAGGCGCTTTACGGAGTGCGACATCTTGCCCAGAAATGGCAGGATGACGGAACCATTAAGAAGATCAAAGCCTTCCTGCTGGAAGACATGATTGGTGATGCGGACCTCAACGTTGATCGCGATCAGAATTCCACTCCGTGGCTTGAGGATTTGATTTATCAGTCCGCGACCCGCATGGGCTATCAATCTCACTTCTTTGCCCGCGCCATTCCCATGGATGACGACCACAAGCCATTTGTGGAGCGCGGCGTTCCCAGCGCAGACCTGATTGATTTCGATTACGGCTACAACAATGTTTTCTGGCATACCACGCAAGACACGGTGGATAAACTTAGCCCCAAGAGCCTGGAGATTGTGGGAACCGTGACCCTCGAAACGGTGCGGATGCTCGACAAGAAATAGAACTCTCGGTTCATAGTGTCGCGCGTAGCTCTAGCGTGTTTTGCGCTTTCGCTTTTTCGCGATTTGATTTCTAATTCCAACCTTATGCGAATCGTGAAAGCGTGTCTGGTCCTATCTTTATTGTTTGTTCTGATGGCGTCCGCCCAGAATCCTGTCGACCAGGTGATTGCCGAAGCATTGAAGCCTTCACCGCTCGAAACGAACCTGCAACATCTCACCGATGAGATTGGCGGACGGGTACCGGGAACCATGGCAATGCGAAAGGCTGTGGATTGGGGTGTCGCGGCCTTCAAAGCTGCGGGCGCGGACAATATCCACACGGAAAATTTCAACATTCAGGCGTCCTGGGCGGAGGGCTTCACCAGAATGAGCATCAGCGCGCCGGAACAATTCGATGTGCGGGTGGTTTCGATGGCATGGGCTCCGGCTCTCGCGTCCCACCAGGAAGTGCCGGTCATCGACGTCGGCGATGGTAAAGTCGAGGACTTTAATAAGGCGGGTAATGTTTCGGGTGCCTTACTGTTAGTGCATTCGCAGGAAATGGCAAAATGGGATGACCTGTTCGCTGAGTACCTGAGAGCGCCGGGGATTATTCTTCGCGCGATGCAAGGGAAGGCTTTGGCGATTGCTTTCCAATCCACGCGTCCGCATGACTTGCTCTATCGCCATACCGACTCTTCGCAAGGCGAAATTACGGGCATTCCCATGGTGCTCGTGGCGCGGGAAGACGCTGCTCGTATCGCTCGGCTGCTGGCTTCGGGGCAGAAGCTTCGTGCTGACCTGGCAATTCCCAATCGGATTGGCGGACCGATCGCGGCGGCAAACGTCGTAGCCGAAATACGCGGCAGCGAAAAGCCGAACGAATTCGTCATTCTCGGAGCGCATCTCGATTCGTGGGAACTTGGGACCGGTGCGCTCGATAATGGATGCAATGCGGCTTTGGTGATTGATGCGCTTCGTGCCATCAAAACGGCTGGGCTGCGGCCCCGGCGCAGTATTCGCTTTATCCTTTTTTCGGGCGAAGAGGAGGGGTTGGTGGGATCGCATGCCTACGCGATCGCGCATCGCGCTGAGCTGGACAAGGCGGCGGGGGTGGTTATCTTCGATTCTGGAACTGGCCGGGTTAGCGGATTTTCTCTCGGGGGGCGTAAAGATGTGGTCGACGCCGCAAACAATATGGTTGCTCCCCTGAAGCAGTTCGATGCGGCCACCCTGAAGACTACCGCGGAATGGGGCACGGATCACTTCGATTTCATGTTGGAAGGCGTGCCAACTTTTGTAGCGGAACAAGAGGAAGCGAATTACCTGATCAATTATCACGCCATGTCCGACACCTTTGACAAGGTCGATCTGGCGCAGTTGAAGAAACACGTAGCCGAAGCCGCCGCCCTGACATTTGGCATTGCCTACGCCCCGGAACGGCTCGGCCCTCGGCTCCATCATGCGCAAATCGAACAGACCATGCGCGAAACTCACCTCGATGACCTGATGAAAACGTTTGGCATGTGGCAGCCCTGGCAAGAGGGTAAATGGGGAAGGGCTGACTAGAGCCGATTTCCGATTGTCGATTTGAATTGCGTTGGCAATTGGAATCTGGCAATCAAAACTTTCAACGGAACGATATTGAGCCAGCTACTGTTCTGGATTCTTTTCGATCTTTTCGTGCTGGGCATGCTGGTCCTCGACCTGGGATTCTTGCAACGTCCGGGGCATGCGGTTAAATTTCGCGAGGCGCTGGCCTGGAGCTTCGCATGGATCGCGCTGGCCTGTGCATTCGCCATACTTATTTATTTTCGGTACGGGCATGCAACTGCCGTGGAGTTCGTCACTGGCTACGTGATTGAACTTTCGCTGAGCGTCGACAATCTATTCATCTTCCTTCTGATTTTTCGTTACTTTCACGTGGCGTCAGATCACCAGCATAAGGTGCTCTTTTGGGGAATCGTGGGTGCTTTAGCGATGCGCGCCATCTTTATTGTTCTGGGCATCGGCCTGATTCGAAGGTTTCATTGGATTACTTATATTTTCGGAACGCTGCTCGTATACAGCGGAATCAAGCTGTTTCGCCAGAATCAAACTGGGATCGAACCGGAAAATAATCCGATGCTGCGTTGGTTTCGCAGCTGGGTTCGAGTGACCCAAGATTACGAGGGCGACAAATTCTTGGTACGGCGGCCAAGTTTGTACGCAACGCCTCTGCTCGCGGTCCTGGTGGTGGTCGAGACTACGGATCTGCTGTTTGCCACGGATTCGATCCCCGCGGTGCTGGCCATCACTCTGAAGCCGTTTATTGTTTATACGTCCAACGTATTTGCAGTCCTGGGTTTGCGTTCTATGTACTTCGTGCTGGCTGGCATGATGGAACTGTTTCACTATCTGCATTATGGGCTGGCCGTGGTTTTGATTTTTATTGGGGCGAAGATGGTGGCCTCAAACTATTATCAGATTCCAACCGGCGTGGCGTTGGGAGTGGTTGCAAGTGTGCTGCTGATTTCGGTGTTGGCATCGTTGCTTGATCCGCGAGGTCAAGAGCATTAACCACAAAGGACACAGAGGTTCACAAAGGAAACCAAGAGAAGCAAGATGCTAGGGGGTTTCCTTTGTGAACCTTTGTGTTCTTTGTGGTTAATGGTTTTACTAAGTCGTGGCGCGTAGCCGCGCTGACGGTTACGCTATGATGAGATTCCATGACGAGAGTGACGATCGCGGTACAGCCACGTCCGTACGATGCCGTCATAGAAAACGGCTTGCTGGAACGAGCGGGACAACATTTGCGTCACGTGATTGGAAACCGCCGACACTTGTTCGTCGTGACCGTGCCACCTGTACGTCGTAAGTGGGGCACGAAGTTGATGACTTCGTTCGCCACTGCGGGGTTCAAAGCGCGACTGGTAGAGATGCGCGACGGCGAACGCTCTAAGAAGCTGGGTGCGATTGAAGAGTTAGCTGAAAAGTTTACCCGTTTAGGTGCAGATCGCGACGCCGTGATTGTCGCTTTCGGCGGCGGTGTAGTGGGTGACACCGCTGGGTTGCTGGCATCGCTATACATGCGTGGCGTTGACCTGGTGCAGATTCCGTCCACGGTGCAGGCCCAGTTGGACGCGGCCATCGGCGGCAAGACGGGCGTAAATCTGCGGATGGGCAAAAACCTGCTTGGAACTTTTCATCACCCGCACGCCGTGCTGATCGACCCCGCGGTGCTGTCTACTCTTCCGGAGCGTGAGTTTCGTGCTGGGTTGTATGAGGCGCTAAAGTGCGGCGTGATCGGGAAGCCTGCGCTGTTCGACTGCCTCGAAAACGTCGACGCGAAGGCATTACGCCGAGATGCCTCAGCATTGGAGTGGGTGATTGCGGAATCCGTGCGGTTGAAGGCTGAGGTTGTTTCGTCCGATGAGCGCGAAAACGGGTTACGGCGCGTGCTGAATTTTGGTCATACGATCGGACACGCACTTGAAGCCGAATCGGGTTACCGGCGCTTTCTCCACGGTGAAGCCGTGGCATGGGGGATGATTGCAGCCACGCATATCGCGGCTATGACCGGCCGTATCGATAACGATGTCGCGCGACGAATTTCCAACGCCGTGCTTCGCCTTGGCAGCTTGCCAAGAATCGAGGCCCGTACTCGCGACATCGTACGCTTGCTGCGGAGTGACAAGAAGACTCGCGACGGCGTCATACATTTCGTGCTTCCGCAGGAGATTGGTAAAGTCGAGATTGTGAATGATGTCGGGGAAAAGGTTGTCATTGCGGCACTAGACGAGCTCCGGCGGTTGTCGAAGTCGTGAAAGAACTGTGAGCAATTCCACGAAATCGATGGTGATCGGTGCTGCTCCTGAGGGAGCCAGCGACCCGGCGTCGGCGGGGCGCGCCGTACGGGAGATGTTTACTTCGATCGCGCCGCGATACGATCTGCTGAATCATGTACTCTCGTTTAACGTGGACCGATTGTGGTGGGGGAAAACTGCGGCAAGCTTTGCTTCCATTCTGCGGCGACCAGGCGCGTGTGTCTTGGATTTGTGCTGCGGTACGGGCGACATGACCTTTGCTCTTCGTCGACAGTCTGGACAATCCGAAGCGACAATTCTGGGCGTGGATTTTTCACATGCGATGCTGCAGCGGGCAAATGATAAGGCGGGAACAAAACCTTTGCGCTGGGTGGAAGCGGATGCGCTTTGCCTGCCCTTTCCAGACCGGCGATTCGATCTGATCACAGCGGCTTTTGGTTTCCGTAATCTCGCGGATTACGATGCTGGACTGCGGGAGATAGTTCGATTGCTGCGGCCGGATGGCGAGTGCGGGATCTTGGATTTTGGCGAGCCTCGTGGCTTGATGGGAAAGCTGTACAGGATTTATTTTCGGCGCGTGCTCCCCGCAGTCGGAACCCTTATTTCTGGTGTTCGGGGGCCTTATGCCTACCTGCCTGCGTCTGTGGAACGTTTCCCATCCCCTGATGAGATGCTTGGGCGAATGCGCCGGGCTGGATTCCGGGAAGCTTCCTGGACGCCGTATACCTTCGGGATTGCAGGACTGTATCGAGGGAAAAAATAGGTCAAAACCAAAAACTGCAGATCCCTCGCTTCGCTCGGGATGACAACAAGGGAGCAATCTCAGGCGCAGCCAGCCGGGTTTCTACGACGCCTTCTTTAGCAGGTCCGCGAGACTGCGGAGGTCGTTGCTGTTGGCATCGCCGATCACGAAGTATCGCAAACCGTCCTGATCCCAGCTCTCGATATTGAATGACAACTCTTTCTGGGATTTCGAACTCGATCCTAACTCGCGGCCGACAGCGCGATCTGGAAAGATGAAGACCGAAATCTGGTGCTTGCGAATCTGGTAGATCAACTCGGCTCCGGGCGTTTGGCCAAGATAGGTAACGCGGCCTCCTAGCAGAGTAAATTCAGAGTTTTGCAATTCGGGCAGGTTGAAGGTAAACGGAATTTTTCCCTGAAACCAGGGCTTCACCGTATGTCGATCGGTTGAAATCACGTCTACCGGATTGGCGCTGGCAAGGGTGGCCACGTGGAGGTCGGCAAGTTCGCTGAAGACCTGTTGCCGTTGCATTTGCTGCTGTCGCCCCGACCAAGAGACGAGTCCAGCGACGAGCAATAGCGCGACAGCGGCGGTCGCTCCGAGCCACATGCGTATTGGCGAGCGCCGAGGCTTCGTCGCGACACTCTTGCGTATGCGCTCGCGGAATTCAGAGCTAGGGATATAACGTTTGCCGGCGGAATGAACTGCGCGCTTGAGCTGGAGCTGGCTGAGGACATCCGCGGCACAGGACGGGCAACTGCGCACGTGAGCATCCAGATCCCGCATCTCGCTTGCGGAGAGCTCACCGTCGAGGTAGGTCTCGAGTTTTGCGGTCCAATCGTCGGCCATTCTAAGTCCTCACCTGCTTAGGCCCCAAGCTGTCACGTAGCGCCTTCCGCGCACGAGAGAGGCGAGACATTACGGTTCCCATAGGAATAGACAGCGTCTCCGCGATTTCCTGGTAAGACATTTCCTCGACCTCACATAGCAACAAAACCTCGCGAAAGTGCACCGGCAATGCTTCGATCGCAGTTTGAAGTAATTGGTGCTGGGAGTGCTCAAGGAGAAGGGCTTCGGGCGTATCCGGCCCCGCGGGCAATTCTGGCGCATCGTCAGAATCCAGCGCGACCATCGCGCTTGCTTTCAACCCAGTGCGCGATGTGAGAAACGTATTCCGCAGAATCCTATACATCCATGCCCGAAAGTTTGTGCCTGTCTGGAAGGACGAAAATCCTTTTAGCGCCTTGGCATATGTCTCCTGCACTAGATCTTCGGCTTCTGTCCGATCTTGGGCGAGCCAGTTCGCGAAATTGTACAGCTGGTCAAAAAGCGGCATAGCCAGCTCTTCGAACGTCGCCGCCGTCAAACGCTGCTCTGCCACCTCCATAAGGTAAACCAGGAATCAGGGATTTTATTCCATGACACCAAGAAATAAGAAAAATCGGGCCACTATGCCTGTTGTGCAGCCGCGGACGGTTGGCTAGGGACGGAAGCGTTGGCAAGGAACGAATCGGCGAAGGCGTCGGCGATGGTGTAACGGATCACGTTCTCATAATCCTCGCCCAGAAATTTGCGCAGACGGTCGGTGTTCATGATGTACTCTCCCGTCATGTAAGGCATGGCTTCCGGCGGAATCGCCGAGATACCCAAATTCCATAGCAGCTGTAAAGCCAGCCGAAAAGACCACTTTCCGGGAACGCGCTTGAGTTTGGCATGCGCCATCTCGATACAGCGGGCAAAGGTCAAAGGCTCACCACGTCCGGCAACGTTTAGTACCGTCAGGCGTTGGGACTCGGGCTCAGTCTGGCTAACGATGTGCGCCAGCAAACGGGCCATGTCGTCCACGTGGACATACTGAATGCGGTTTGCAAGATATTGTTCACCGTATGGCAACATACAAGGAAGCCGGTTACCTCGCTCCCGCATTCTGGAAGCGCGCTTGGCACGGCCGTTCGGCGTGCCGCGAAAGGCGCCGAGCATATAGTTCTCCACGCTGGCCCCGGCAAAAATATGTGGACGCAGCATGTAGACACTGCAACTGCGCAACGCTGGCGCGCGTTGCTGTACTACTTTGTCAGCCTCCATTTTGTGGATCGCATATGGCAGCGTATGTGCGCCCAACGGAAAATCCTCGCTCACCGGTTCCGGCAGGTCTGGACCGTATGCGGAAACGCTGCTGGGGAAAATAAATCTGCCTACGATGGCATCATCACGATTGGCTTCGGTGACAGCCTCCATTACTCGGGCCGTCCCTGCAACATTGATCTGCCACATTCGATCAAGGTCCAGCACTCCGGTGCGAACCGGATCCAGCACAAAAGCCAAGTGAATGACTGCGACCGGGCGAGTTTCGCGGAGCAACAGAAATAATTCGCGACAGGATTCTTCCAGGCCAAGGTCCATGCGCACGAAGCGCAAGGGATGGATGGTCTGGGGCGGATTCAGATCTAATCCGATGACCTGATAATCCGCCAATATCGGCAACAGTCGCAGACCCAGATTGCCAGCAATCCCCGTTACGACAATCCTTGGCTTCTCGTTATCTTTACCCATTATTTAGGGCCAGTAGAAGGTGGCCTCGATGACGGCCCCCCCGTTGGCGGCGGTAATGGCATCCCATGCTGGGGTGGCACTTCGGGACCGAAATAGCTTTCATCCAGGGTCGGTGTAGCGGACTGCTGAACCGCCTGCATCTGTTCCTGCATACGCTGGGTGCGCAACGTTGCGCGGATCTCCTCCTTCACTTTATCCAGGGGCTCGACTTCTTTTGCACCGACCTTGTAAATGTAATATCCGCCTGGGTCGGAGATCACGGCAGAGACTTCACCGCTCTTCAAATCCATAACGGAAGCGTGGGTCGGGGGCAGGCTGTTGCGGCGCACTTCGCCCATCTTGGTGCTGGGAGCCTTAGCCTTGCTTCCGGAAAGTTGAGTGGCTTCCTCTTGCAGTTTGCTGAAGTCCTCTCCCGCAACCGCACGTGCGTGAAGCTTATCAGCCTCTTTCTGCATGACCTCTTCCGCATCTTTACGGCGTTTTTCCTCTGCGGCCGCGCTCAGTTTAACCTTGGAGGCAGGAAAAGTTTGGGAATGCGGAACCATAATTCGCTGCAAAGTAGCCTCTTCATATGCGGCGGTATTTGCGTGGTAATAATCTTCGATGTCTTTGTCAGAAACCTGTCCGGCTTTCTCCTGCACCGCCTGATTGTATGACTGGGAGAGCAGTTGCATACGCATCAACTTCATGCGTTCCTCGTACTTCGGCCCCTGATCCAAACCCATTTCATGTGCTTTTTGCGCCATTACCATCGCCATGGCGTAACGCGTTGCCAGTTGCCGGCGGGCGCGCGGGGGCATGTTGGGCTGAACTGTTTCAAGTACCTTTTCGAATTCAGCGCGGGTGATCACGGTCTTGCAGTTCGGGTCAGCCGTTTTGTCGGCCGGCGGGTTGTCGCACAGCCCATTTATCGTGATCACGGGAGCATCGGGAGCAACCTTCGCCGCATCGGCGTCCTTATTGTCGGCAAGCTGCCCCGCCGCGCTCGGTGCCGTTCCCGGTTGTTGGGCCGGAGAAGTGGAAGTTGAAGTTGCGCCCTGACCCCAGGCCATGGCCGCAAGCAGCAGCCAAACTAATCCGTATTGCGTCATCATTAATGATTCCTCCAGGATAGATCGAAAAAGGTTAATGAAAATCCTAGCACAGAGTTCGGCCGCTGTCGGCGCGGCGGCGAGAATGTGCCCGAGAGCGTAGATTGGCGGAGACCGCGGTAAGCGGCGATAATGCTCACATGCCCAGGTCGGCAGCAATTCACAGCCCGGCGTCCATGCGTGCGGAAAAACGCGCCGTGGCAGGAAATTCGGTGCTGGCGGCGATTGCCGTTACGACTTTAAAGATTGCCGTCGGGCTCACCACTGGAAGCTTGGGGATCTTATCCGAGGCGGCGCACTCCGGGCTTGACCTCATTGCCGCGATCGTTACGTTTTTTTCCGTCCGCGTCTCCGACAAACCCGCCGACGCTGAGCACCAGTACGGGCACGGTAAGGTAGAAAATTTCTCCGCCTTTATTGAGACTGCCCTGCTGCTTCTAACTTGTATCTGGATCATCTACGAAGCCGTGAGGCGGCTTTTTTTTCACCATGTGGACATAGAGCCTAGCATTGCTGCTTTTGCGGTTATGTTTATTTCTATGGCGGTGGATTTGTGGCGGTCGCGGGCGCTGGGAAGAATTGCCGCTAAATATGATAGCCAAGCCCTAGAAGCGGATGCTTTGCACTTTTCGACGGATATTTACTCCAGCGGTGTTGTGGTAGTTGGACTGGCCCTGGTGATGCTCGGCCGAATGTATGGCGTGGACAAGTTGCGCGACGCCGATCCTGTGGCTGCACTGTTTGTCGCAGGCGTTGTGGTGTATGTGAGTTCAAGGCTCGCCCGTAGAACCGTGGACGCTTTGCTCGACGCTGCACCCGCAGGTATCCGCGGCAAAATTCTGGCTGCGGTTAACAAGGTGGACGGATTGCTAGAGGTAGATCGGGTGCGCATTCGGAGGGCCGGCAATCGTTACTTCGCCGATCTTTCCATCGGCTTGGCGCGCAACGTAACCTTCCAGCGGTCCGAGCAAGTCGCCGACGCGGTGACTTCGGCTGTGCAAGCGGTTCTACCCGATGCCGACGTCGTGGTTCGTTCGGTGGCGCGTCCAGCGAGGAGGGAAAACATTTTCGACCGCGTTCGTGCCGTGGCGACGCGCAACAATTTTAATGTGCATGATATTAGTGTTCAGGATCTGAGCGGGCGTTTGCACGTCGAACAGCATCTCGAACTTGACGAGCAACTGAGTTTGAAGGAGGCCCACGATCAGGTGACCAGGCTCGAATCCGATATTCGTCACGAGGTGCCGGAGATTACGACGATCCTGACGCACATCGAAAGCGAACCGGCGACCATCGAAACTGGGGACGAGGTGGTGCGAGATGCGCTGCTAGAGAAAAAGCTGAAAGCGGTGGTAGCGAATTTTCCGGAAGTGTTGGATGTACACGATGTCGAGGTCAAACACGTACGCGGGAGGCTTTATGTTTCCTGCCACTGCACATTTTCCGACGAGTTGCCGCTCTCGCGGGTTCATGATATTTCAACCGAGTTAGAGCTCCAGTTCAAGCAGAAAGCGCCCGAGTTGTTCCGCGTGCTGATCCACCCGGAGCCACAAACCGATAATCGACGATAGGAGACAGACTGGCATGATTGAAGCGAAGGTGATGTGGACGGACAACTTCCGTTTCGTGGGACAAGCTAGCAGCGGCCACGGCATTGTTGTCGATGGTGCCAGCAAAACCGGCGGTAGTCCCATGGAGCTTGTGTTGATCGGGTTATGCGCATGCACCGGCTACGATGTTGCCAGCATTCTGGGCAAGAAGCGCGAGCCATTTACCAGCATCGAGGTGCGCGCAGAAGCGGAACGGGCTGCAACTCCACCGACGGTTTATACAGAGATTCGACTGGTCTATCGTGTTGGAGGGAGTGTATCGCACAAAGCAGTGGAAGATGCCGTGCGTCTCTCCGAAGAAAAATACTGCTCGGTTGCGGCCATGCTGCGGAAGACGGCCAAGATCAGCTACCTGATTGAATATACCGATAAATAATTCAGCTATCCTTCTACCACTTGCCAAGTCGAACGCATCCCGTCCGCGGATATCTATACATCGCCAGTGCCACGTTTTTGTGGGGCGTGGCAGCTACTCTCGGGCGAGCTGCGTTCACCGGGCAACTCCTTCCCAAAGGACAAAACCTTCGGCCGATTGATCCGCTAATCCTGTCGCAGAGCCGCACAACATTTTCGTTCGTTGTTCTTCTGTTCGCTCTGGTGGTGCTTCGTGGCTGGAAGCGGTTATTGCTGCCCGCCGCCGACCTGGGACGGATGTTCGTCCTGGGCATTCTAGGTGTGGCGGCATCCAATTACCTTTACTACCTCGCGATTCAGCGGACGAACGTGGCCACCGCAATCATCCTGCAATACACGGCGCCGATTTTGGTATTGCTCTATACCGTCACTCGCGGGCTGCAGAAGCCAACACTGCAGCGCGTCGCGGCGGTGGGACTTGCGGTCACTGGAATTGCTTTGGTCATCGGAATATTCGGCTCCGGAGGATTCCGTCTCGACGCAATTGGAGTGATGGCGGCTCTGGGCGCGGCATTTTCTTTCGCTTTTTACAATGTCGGTGGCCATAACATTCTCGCCCGTTATGATCGCTGGACGGTGCTGCTTTACGTCATCTTGAGCGCGTCTTTATTTTGGATCATCGTGAACCCGCCCTGGAAGATCGTGGCCGCACACTATTCCGGCGCACAGTGGTTATTCTTACTCGTGTTCTCGTTGATATCCGTGCTCGCGCCGTTTTCGCTTTATTTTGCTGGGTTACAGCACTTGGAGCCGACCCGCGCGATCGTAGTCAGCTGTTTGGAGCCGGTATTCTCGATTGTCATTGCGGCCGCCGCTCTGGGTGAGGTGATGCGTCCGCTGCAGACGGTTGGAATCTTGCTCGTGCTGGTGGCCATTGTCGTGGTGCAACTGCCAGATCGCAGCTTGCGGGAAGAGATCACCATGATCGAGCCGATAGAGTGAGCTTAATAAGTCACCAAGGTAACCAACGCCGAGAGTTTTCCACTAGGTTTTTGAAAGCAGAAGCGGGATGCTTTGATCAGGTTTGGGTGGAGTGTTCCTATGAAGCGTTCTCGCGTCTGCTGCTTGTTTGCTTTCCTGATGTGCTCGTTGCTTCCTTGCTTCGCGCACCACATGGCGGTGGTGGTCAACAAGGATAACAATGTTGGCGAAGTCGGTTCCGCGCGCTTGGCCAGGATTTTTCGTCTGGAAGTTAAGAAGTGGCACGATGGCAAGGATGTGATTCTCGTCCTCCACAAGAATTCCAGCGGGGAATTGATCACGCTGGAACGGCTGAACAAGATGTCCTCGAATGAGCTGAAGTCGTTCATCGCCTCCCATCAGGGATCGATTACTACGGTTGATTCCGATGAAGACGTGCTCAAACTGGTGGAAGCAACGCCGGGTGCTGTGGGCCTGGTCGATGTCCGCTCGATCAATGACCAGGTCAATGTGGTTAAGGTCGACGGGAAGCTGCCGATGGAAGCCGGTTACTTGCCGCATTAGCCCAGCGTTCCATCCGAGTTGTACCCCAGAATTCCATTCCGGATTGCATCCCGTCCAAATTATCTTCCATCCAAATTGTTTCTTCCCTCGAATTGTCTCCCATCCAAACTGTCATCCCATCCGGGTTGTCATCGACGATCACGTCGTCGCGCGATCTCGCAGCCTCAGCGATCGAAAATAGCGTCTAGCCGTTTTCACATCCCTGGCGATTTGCTCGCGCAAGGCTTCGATCGACGGGAATTTGATTTCGTCACGAAGTCTTTGCAGAAAATGGATTTCGACTTCTGTTTCCGGATTCAGTTCAATGGGATGGAAGTTGAGCAGATGGGTTTCGATGGCAAATGATTCAGCCCCAAATGTGGGCCGGTTTCCTACGTTGGTAACTGAATCGAAACACTCCTTGCCCACGCGAGTACGAGTGATGTAAACGCCGTCCTTGGGAACGTGCTCTTCATAGCGGCTCAGGTTGATGGTGGGGACGGTGTACTTCGAGCCGTAGCCGCGCCCGCGGCCGGCCGTCGACAAAATACTGAACGGACGCGCCAGCAAATGGCGTACGCGGCTCACCTGTCCGTGGGCGAGCAGTTTGCGGATTTGAGTGCTCGACACCGGCTCCTGGCGCAGCCGCAGCTCGGGATAGAGCTTCACCTCGAATCCCATTTCGCGGCCGAATTTGGCGAGCAGGTGCACGTCGCCCGCTGCCTTGTTACCGAAATGGAAGTTGTAGCCTTCGTGTACTTCACGCGCCTGCAGACCTTTTTTCAGAATGTCATGAGCGAACACCTGCGGAGTCATGAGTGAGAGGTCGCGGGTGAAAGGAAGCAGAAGAACGGCATCCAGTCCAGTAGCCTGCAGCAGGCGCAACTTTTCGGGAGTCGGCGTGAGCAGCTTCAGTCCGGAGTCAGGTCTCAGGATCCGTATCGGATGCGGCTCGAAGGAGACGGCGACAGCCTTGAGTCCTTGCTCCCGCGCCCGGGAGACGATGTTGGCGAGCACTCGAGTGTGCGCGCGATGCACGCCGTCAAAGTTCCCCACGCTCAACAGTGTGGCGCCAAAGCCGGCGGGCACCTCTTCGAGTTTGCGAAAAACTTGCATTCTTTGGCGGCGCGGGCGTCCCCGCCCACAGCCGGTCTAGTCCAGTTTCCGTCGGACGCACAGGAATTGCGCAACCTGCGGGTCTCCCATGGCCTGGTCTGGTCTCCAGTATCAAAACCCCGCGGGCAAGGGTACCCGCGCCACACCATCTAAATCTCGAAATCCAGCTTCATCCCGTCGTAGGAAAGCCGCACGTTCGGCGGCAGCGTTGCATTGGTAGCCTCATGAGGCAAGTCGTGGCAAATATGCGTGAAAAAGGCGCGCTTCGGCTGCAGCCGTTCCACAATGCGCAACGAGTTCTCGACGGTGGAATGCGTGGGATGCGGGATGTGACGAAGCGCATCCAGAAACAGGATGTCGAGATTCTGTAGTTTCGCCAATGAAGCTTCGGGAACGCCGCTGTGGTCCGTCAAATAAGCTGCATTGCCAAAGCGAAAGCCATCGATTTGGCTATCACCATGGATGACCGGGATGGGTTCAAAGCGCGCGCCGAAAAGGTCTACCGGGCCGTGGAATGATTTAAGTTCCACCTGAGCCAATCCACCGAACTTGTAGTCCGCGTCGAAAATGTAGCGAAATGTATTGCGGATAAAATCCGCCGCTTCCGGCCGCGCGTAGAGTGGGAGCTTGTTGGGCTTGTGCTGGTAGCTCAGCGGGCGCAAATCATCGAGGCCCAAAATGTGATCGGCATGGCTGTGAGTGTAGAACACAGCATCAAGTTTGCGAATAGCCTCGCGGATGGCCTGTTCGCGAAAGTCGGGAGTGGAATCGATGAGCACGGTTTTGCCGCCATACTCCACCAGAACGGAGGGCCGGGTACGGCGGTCGTGGGGGTCCGAAGAGTGGCACACGGCGCAGTCGCACCCGATGGTCGGCACTCCCATCGAGGTGCCGCTGCCTAAAACCGTGAGCGTTGCCTTCATCGTTTCGTGGCGGCGCCGCTCGCGGCCGGCGTCTGCGGCGGGCGGGCCAGCGCATTGGTCACTTCAACGTAAGCCATGCGAAGTTCATACAGAACGTTTTGCAGAAAGTTCTCCTCGACGCTGGTGAGATTGCCTTTGGTTTTTTCCGACAGCAAGCTAAGCGTGTCGATGGTCTGCCGGGCGCCAATCAAGTCTACCCGCGGTTGCCCACCTTGCTCGTGCATCAGGCCGAGTTGGAGCATGGCCGACATGTATAACGAAGCCATGAAGCGCTCGAACGTCATCTCCAATTCTTTTGTGGAATGTCCGGCGAGTTCGACACGTGCGTCCATATCCTTCGCCGACTTGTGGTATGCGTCCGCCTGTTGCTTTTGTTCCGCAGCTGTGGGAGGGGGTGGCGCGTCCGGCTCAGGCTGCCCTGGAGCCGATTCCTGCGGAGCTGGTGTTGCGGGCTGCGTAGTGGGTGCTGCACTGGAGACTTCCTCTTGCGAAACCTCTTGGCGAATCTCGCCTTCGGAAGTGAACAAGCGCCGGTCGGTGACGGTAAAACTTTCCTGCCTCTTTTCAGCCATAGATTATCCCTTCAATGATTACAGGTTTTCGCGCTGGAATATTTCCGAAAACGGTAGAGACGCGATTGAAAGCTGAGTGCTGCCCACTTGAAATTGCCTGCCCGGAATCGCGATTTCGCGCCGGATGTACCCTAGAGCCACAGCTCGCTCGCCGGCGGCAAAGGGCAGGGAAGCGACGCTGGTGATCTCGCCGATATCGCGCGCATCGACTTGGATCTTTGTGCCCAGCGCTGGCAGCGGACCTTGAACTTCGAATCCCGTGAACTTCCGATGTACGTTGCCGCGAGAGCGAATACGCTCCACAATCTCCTGCCCGATGTAACATCCCTTGCTGAAATGCACCGCCCGCTGCTGCTCAGTTTCCTGCGGCAGATCACGCTCGCGGATGTCCTGCCCGTAGCGGGGAATCCCAGCCGCGATGCGCAGCAGTTCCAATGCCGGCATACCCACTGCCGTTGCCCCAGCCTTCGTAAGCGCGTCGCGCAGAATCCCCGCCTGATCGGGCGATAACCATAATTCATAAGATTCGACGCTTGGGTTGTCTGCTCGGACGGTGGTCACCGCTACGTTCTGCCATGTCAGATCTAAAAATTGCAGCGGCTCGAGTTCTGATATGTCAAATCCCGCCGCACGCAATACTTCTCGTCCCTTCGGTCCCGCGATCCCGATTGCAGTCAGCTTCTCGTTGATGTCAGCAACCTCGACGTCGTCCATGATGATGTAATGATCGAAGGTAGCCAGAAGCTTTTGTGACTGAGACTGGTCGGTGTCGACCATTACAGAGTCACCGCGGTTGTAGGCGAAAAGGTCGCCGAGAATGTGTCCCTGGGGATTCAGCAGAAAGGCATAGACGCCGTGCCCTGCCGCGAGGTCGCGGATATTATTCGTGACCATCCCGTTGAGCCAGCGCACACGATCGCTGCCCGTGAGCGTGATCTTAGCTCTTGAGCTCAGGTCATAAACTCCGCACCCCGAGAGCAGTGCATCAAACTCGGCGCGTACGTTGCCGGAGTCCGCAGCAGGAGTAACCGGATTGCCATGGATTGCTGTAGAGGTCATACACTAACATTATGATTATACAAGCCGGACGAGGGATCGGGATTTGCTGGCACCGTCCGGCGTCCTTTTAGATCCTTAGAGTTAGCCGCGCTCCGTACGAGCTTGTGTTGGGAGGTACGTACTCGGGTGGTACGTCCTAAAGTTTCTTTCCGGCCTGCCGATGGTGGTATTGAAGAGGAGAAACAATGCATACCAATCCCGTTCAAAGTACGCCTGCAGCACAGAATGAAGCGGCGGTGAAGGCAGCGTCATCCCGGAACGCACCACCACAGCCATCCGCCCCGCAGGACAAGGTAACCCTGAGTCCTCAGGCACAGGCCCGCGCCCAGCAGGCAGCTTCCGGAGACAAAAATCACGACGGCGATCGCAGGTAACTTCGCTGTTTTCCCAAAATCCGCTTGTCAGATAGGCCAACGCCGAGTTCGGGGACTACCAACGCGGTAGCCGTCGGCTCGGCGACGCCTAAAAGCCGCATGAGCACGGCTTGCGGCCGTTCCTAGCACACTCTGCGACCAAGCGCTCTGCGCAAATCTTGCGTCGACTGTGTTACCTTTCCTGCCGTGAGCTCGAAGAAACGCATCGCCATTATTCCCGGAGACGGCATCGGAAAAGAAGTTATCCCCGAAGCCGTCAAGGTCATTGTTGCTTCCGGTGCCGACGTCAAAATGTCCGAGTTCGACTGGGGCGCAGACCGTTATCTGGCAAACGGCATTACCGTCCCGGAGGACGGCTTCGCCATGCTGGAGCGTGACTTCGATGCGATTCTCGTCGGCGCCTTTGGCGATCCACGCGTGCCCTCAAATATCCACGCGAAAGAGATCCTGCTCGGCATGCGCTTCAAGATGGATCTTTACGCCAACGTGCGTCCGGTGCGCCTGCTCGATGCCGCACTGTGCCCGCTCAAAGGCATCGAGCGCAAGGACATCGACTTCGTCGTGATCCGCGAAAATACTGAAGGCGTTTACACCGATGCCGGAGGAGTATTCAAACAAGGAACGCCGGATGAGATCGCAGTGCAGGAAGATATCAATACTCGCAAGGGCGTCGAGCGAATAATCCGCTATGCATTTAAATATGCCGAACTGCATCCAAAACTGGACGGCAGCCCGCGCAAGCGCGTGCTCATGTGTGACAAATCCAACGCTATGACCCACGCCGGTGGGCTGTGGCAGCGAGTGTTCAAAGAAGTGAGTGCCGCGTATCCGCGGATCAAAGCCGAGCATATGTACGTGGACGCGCTTTGCATGCAGATGGTCCGCGACCCGCGTCAGTTCGACGTCATCGTCACAAACAATATGTTCGGCGACATTATCACTGATCTTGCGGCTGGCCTGCAGGGCGGCCTGGGTATGGCTGCCAGCGGCAACATTCATCCGGGAAAGACTTCGATGTTCGAGCCCGTACACGGCTCAGCCCCGCCGATCGCGGGAAAGAATGTGGCTAACCCCTTTGGAGCAATCTTGACTGCGGCGATGATGCTAGGTCATTTGGGCTTAACAGAAGAAGCAAGCAAAATCGAAAGCGCCGTGCTGCAAGCGGTACAGCAGAAGCGGACCACCAAGGACGTCGGCGGAGCGCTGGGGACGAGAGAAGCCGGGGAGTGGGTGGCGACGAAAGTAGCAGGATAGCGCCCGCCGGTTAGGAAATCCCACCCGCTCGTGGGTAGTGTTTCGTTGGAGAACTTGGAATCGGACAGGAGCGGAAATCGGGTTTAATATCGCGCAAAGCCACGCTGTTCCCGCCGTCCGCGCATGAGGTGTAAGGGATGTCTTGGCACTCCCGGTAAAGGATGTCATGGGCCTGAACACTACAGACGGCTTGAGTGTGCCGCCCGGCCCGGGGGCATTTCGCAGGGAATGCATACGACGTCTTAGTGGGGGGACTTGGGGGAGGAATATCAAATCCTGGCACGAACTGTGTTCACTTCTTGACCGAGCCCGCCTGCTTCAGCAGTATTCCCGCGACGAAGGCTACCAGCGCCGCCAGGAGCCACTGCATCCGCCACGATTGAATGGCCTGAAAATCAGCCAGGTTCTGAACTGAGTAAATGACGCCGACGGCAACTGCTGCCAGAATGCAACCCACGCCCGTGAAAAAAGCGATCAGCGAAGCCAGGGGGAGGCCAAGCCATTCCTTGACATTGTGGAATTCCAGAACATGGAGGAATTCCAGTGCGCGGCTCCAGTTGTTGTGCGTAAAAGAATAGGCTCTCGGTTGACGGGCCGCCCCGCAATCATGGCAAAACTTCGCACCCACCATGAACTCGGTCTGACAACGATCACAAACCTCGACCATTGCCGGTACAGCGGTCTCGGGTTGGGCGAGCGGAGGCCGCCAGAATTCCTGCGGCGCGTTATCGACAACTTGAGACATCCGAATTCTCCCCGAGACGATGAAGCCGGTAACCACACTAAGCGCAAGCCAGTGACCAAAGCGAAGAGAACGTTAAGTTGTTGCAATAGGAGAACTTTTAGCTTCCCCAAGGACTGCTTCTATCTGGGCCGCTAGGCAAGAATTACCACATCCCGGCAAAGATTGGTTAGTGCTGCCTAATTTTCCAAGAGTGGTTTACAGCAGACAAGTGTCTGGAGAATTGCTGTTCTTGGTTCAATCGCTCAAACGGCTCGAGCATCAGATAAACTCAATACACAAAACCGAATCAGAGGAACGCCGAATTTGTTTTCCCGCACCCTGTGCTTTCTGCTTCTGGGATTTCTGTTGGCGGTGGCAACCGCGCAAACGAACACCCAAGTCACTAGCCCTGACGGCGGCTTGTCCTTTCGCCCCAACGACCCGTTGAATCGCTCAGCCTTCGATCATTTTTACAACCTCGATTATGACCGCGCAGTGAACGATTTTGATCAGGTGCTGCAGAGGCATCCCGACGACCCGTTCGCGGTAAATCACTTTTTGACGGCAGTTCTGTTTCGCGAGCTCTATCGTATGGGCGCGTTGAACACCGGGGAGTACGCCAATGACAGCTTTATTCGCGCCGCTCATCGCCCGGCTGATCCCAAGGTCAAGCAACAGATCCAGCAACTGGTGCAGCGAGCGCTGCAGTTGGAGGAAAAGTCTCTCAGTGAAAATCCCAAGGACGTCGCAGCGCTTTACGCCCGCGGGGTGACGCGCGCCCAGTTCGCGACCTACACCGCGATGATGGAACACGCCTGGTTTTCGGCTTTGCGAAACGCAGTGGGGGCCCGGCGCGATCACGAACGCGTGCTTGAACTTGTCCCTGGCGACGCGCCCGCAAAGCTGATTGTGGGAGCACACAACTATGTCATGGGCAGTCTTCCCCTGGCGCTGCGAGCGAGCGCAAGCATGCTCGGAATTGGTGGCAATAAAGAAAAAGGGCTTAAATATCTTGACGAGTGCGCTGAAGGAACAGGCGACACCAGCACGGACGCAAAGATTCTGCTCGTCCTATTTCTGCGCCGCGAACACCGTTATCAGGAAGCGCTTCCAATTGCTCGTGGCTTCCTTCAGAGCTACCCCCGCGACGTGCTCATGGCGCTGGAGGAAGGAAACCTGCTGCGGGCGGCCGGCAATACTCAGGACGCTGCCGCCGTCTACCGCAGAGTTTGGCAGGCTGGGCGAGAACGGCAGTATGAGGGGTTGCATTATGAAATTGCAGCACTCAGCCTAGGCGACTTGCTTCGCAGCCAGAAGGATTACGCTGGTGCGGTCGCGGCCTATGAGCAGGTGCCTCAGGCGACAGGGCCAGATCCTGAAGTCCTGCAAAAGGCGGACTTAGCTGCAGGCGAGGTGTACGACGTAATGGGAAAGCGCGACCTCGCCATCAAGAAATACCAGGCCGCCATAGCAACCGATCCAGCGACGGCCTTCGCGGAAACTGCTAACCGGCTGCTGAAGGAGCCTTATCGGGAAGAGTAGAATTGGTGCCCACTGGGAACCTGAGGGACCACTGCTGCGTATCTAACATTAGCGAGGTAGGCCATGTACTGCAATTATTGCGGAAAAGTGATTCAGGACGATGCGAACATCTGCGCCTATTGTGGCACGCGCGTGGGTGCAGTCACAGCGCGAAAACGCCTCGTGCGTCCACGGGCGGACCGTAAGATTGCCGGCGTATGCGCCGGGTTCGCGGAGTACTTCGACTTGGACGTGACCGTGGTACGCCTGGCTTGGTTGTTCGTTTCCTTGATGACGGGCGTGGGCTTGCTGGCGTATCCGGTTGCGTGGATCGTCATGCCGGATGAGCCGTTGCGGCTTCCGGCTCCGGCCGGAGTGCAACAAGTGATCAATCCGTGACGATTCGACTCGCTCGTCGATCCTTCGCTGTGGTTAAATCTGGCGATGCCTCTAATTACGAGCGACGATGCTGAGATATTCTACGAAGTCGTAGGAAGCGGCCCACCGGTTGTTTTGCTCCATCCTTTTCCTGCCCATCATGAGTTCTGGAAGCCGGCGGCTCAATCGTTGGTTTCAAACTACCGGCTAATTCTCCCCGATTTGCGGGGGCATGGAGACTCCGGCATTGGCGAAGGTCCGGCTACGATGGAAAAGAATGCTGTGGACATCGCCCGAATCCTCGACCAGGAAGGAGTAGGGCGCGCGCCTTTCGTGGGAGTCTCAATCGGTGGTTATGTGTTGTTCGAATTTTGGCGAAAACACCGTGCGCGGGTGGAGGCACTGGTACTGTGCAATACCAAAGCGCAGGCGGATAATCCCGAAGCACGAAGTGGGCGGTTACAGTCGGCGGCCGATGTGATGGAGCGCGGTACCGAACCTTTCTTTGGGAGCTTGATTCCCAAGCTGATGGGGAAGACGACTGTCAGCACGCGTCCGGACCTGGTGGAGGGCGCATTGCGCATGATGCGGAAGATGTCGGCGCAAGACGTAGCGTCGGTGCTGCGGGGTATGGCGGAGCGTCCTGACTCAGTGGAGACCCTGAAGACAATTAATGTGCCGACGTTGGTTGTGACAGGCGACGAGGACACTTTCACGGGCGTCGCTGAGGCGGAGTTGATGCGGCGAAACATACAGGGGAGTCAGATGAAGGTCATCGTCAAGGCCGGGCACTATTCTCCGTGGGAGCAGGCCGAGGAAGCAGGAAAATTATTACGGCAGTTCCTGGATACAGTTCGAGGGTCCTAGTCAAAGCCACGAAGGCCGTTTTGTTACAATGCTCGCGTGATGATTGATACTTTTCTGGTTCCGGAAAAGACCGTGGTCAACGCTAAGGGCGATGGTCCAGTGGTGGACGTTAGCGCTGCATCGAATCGCGTTTACCTTTTGAGCCTGAATATTACCGCCATCGTCGAACAGGAGTCGCTGGACGTGAGCATTCACGGATCGGCTGACGGAACGACCTGGGGCCCAAAACCTCTCACGAACTTTCCGCAGAAGTTCTACCAGGCGCAGCATCCTGTGCTACTGGATTTGACCGCGCACCCGGAAGTCAAGTTCCTGCGGGCTCACTGGGAGGCTAGCCGCTGGGGCCGCGGCAGTGAGACGCCGATGTTCGAATTCCATGTGACCATCAAGGAAGTGCCAACGGAAATTCTGCAAGAAGCTACGGCCGAAGCGAAGGCGCTGGTCTGAGAGGTTGGGTGATTGTTGGATTCATTTGCAGGTTCCTCCAGGTGTCTCAACAACGCTTTTGATCCTTTCGTCTCGGGGTCCTAATTTTCGACCTCTCTTTTCCGCTATATTGAATTACAAGATGACGACAGAAACCAGGGATTCCACGGTCGTGGTGCGCCCGGCGCAGAGCATCTCGGGAGCACTCCAGTTGCCGGGGGATAAGTCCATCTCCCATCGCTACGCCATGTTGGCCGCTATTGCCGAGGGGACGACGCGGCTGGAGAATTTTTCCACCGGAGCAGATTGTGCGAGCACGCTGCGTTGTCTGGCTGCACTGGGAGTGGAGCTGGAACGAAACGAAAATGCCATCTTAATTCACGGTCGCGGGCCTATGCTCCGATCACCTGGCGAGCCACTCGATTGCGGCAACTCGGGGTCAACCATGCGCATGCTGAGCGGGATTCTGGCGGGGCAGGAGTTTAGCAGCCAACTCGTTGGCGACGAATCCTTGTCGCGGCGCCCGATGGCGCGAATCATTGCGCCGCTTGAACAGATGGGCGCGCAAATTGCGGCCAATGATGGCGGCCGTCCGCCGCTGCGAATTACGGGCATGCAGTTACAAGCTATTGACTACAAGGTGCCGGTGGCAAGCGCACAGGTGAAGTCAGCGTTGCTGTTCGCGGGATTGTTCGCTGAGGGAGAAACTCGCGTCGAGGAGCCGGTTCGGACGCGGGATCACGGAGAATTGGCGTTGCGTGCCTTCGGTGCAGAAGTCGTCCAACACGGCAATCAAACCAGGATTACAGGCGGACAAAAGCTTCACGCTATCGAGGCAGAGATTCCCGGTGATCTTTCAAGCGCGGCATTTTTTCTTTGCGCTGCGGCGTTATTTCCCGAATCCCGGCTGCTGATCAGCGGCCTGCTGATGAATCCCACGCGAGCCCGATTACTCGACATCCTGATATTGATGGGCGTAGGCATCTCTATTGCCGAATTGGAAGAGAAGCATGGAGAGTTGGTTGGCAGCGTGCAAGTAGACGGAAGGGATTTACGAGGCGCGATGATTGCGGGCGCGGATACTGCGGCGCTGATCGACGAGATTCCGGTGTTGGCCGCGGTTGCTCCTTACACTGCAACTGGTCTAGAAGTCCGCGATGCTAAGGAACTGCGGGTGAAAGAATCAGATCGCATTGCCGCGATCGTGACCAATCTGCGAGGCATGGGGGCCGAGCTCGAGGAGCGTGAGGACGGACTGAAGATTCCAGGCAGACAGGCTTTGCACGGAGCGGAAATAGACTCCTTCGGCGATCATAGGATCGCGATGGCGTTCGCGGTTGCAGCTTTGCGTGCGGAAGGCGAGACCACAATTCATCGGGCCGACGCGGCGGCGATCTCATGCCCGGGATTCTTCGCGGCGCTCGAAGCTCTATCGCAAAGATGAGCGTGCAATCCCTCGAGCAATGATTTGGTTGGGCCTCGCTCGCATTGCCTCAAGCCAGGCCCAACCTCAGAACCCTAAACGCCTAGACCTCAGATATGTTCAGTCTTTCCACGATACTTTACAGTGCCGTTTTTCTGATTGACCTGGTCCACATCCTGGTTGGTGTAAGCGCGCCCCGCCTTCTTTGCACTGGTTGAACCCGCCATCAGGTGGCCCGCACTCTCACTACTCTGCCATGAGGCGACCCCGATCTCGAACGCGTGAGCTCTACGCGCGGGCCTGTTCTCAGACATGGACTCTGAGGGTGCTTCCCCAACTGCCGGCGGACCAAACCAGGTCGGCTGAGTGTATGAAGGGGACCAGATGGCTTGGGTATAGGCTCCAGCCGGAGGTTGCGAGAACATTGAAAGAGTGGCGTTAGTGGCGCCAGCCACGTTGCCAAAAGTGGCATTGCTGGCTCCAGCCGCGGATGGTGACACAGTTGCGAACGTCACTGACGGAGTGGTAACCAGCGGTACGAAGGGTGCTGCGTACACGCCGTAGGCAGGAACCCAGTTGCTAGCCGTTCCTCCGACAACAGTCGCTTGAGCGGCAGCCAATCCAGACAGCAATAAAACCAAGCACAAAGTGTTCAACGAGCGCATTCGATCCTCCACAGACCTTGGGTAATCTGATTCGACGGAGGCGATCCGCAGGACGCATTCTTAGGGGCGGCGAGATGCTTTCACCGCCGAAAACGTTCCTCGCTGACACCGCGTCGAACTAGAACGAGTGCATCATAACCCGAAAACTGGCTCTGGGCGCGGCTTTTATTAGGATCCGATGTAGCGGGCATAGAGACTTCGGGCTATAGTCTTATCGCTCGTGCCTTTGATGATTGCCCTTCCATCGGGGAACAGAGTCATCTCGTAGGGCTCATGCCAGAACTTCAAGACGAAGTCGTTGTGGCGCACGATGCCGAGTGGCTTGAGGCGTTCGCTCATCTGCGCAAAATCAACCGGACGTTGGCGTTCATGAATCTGGACGGAGTTGCGTCCGCATAACGTAATATGCGGGCGGCCTTCCCCTGCCAGGTGCGGAAAGTCGTGTTCGCCGCAGGTTCGGCAACCGGGGCGAGGCTTCTCCGCAGCCACCTCAGCACGCTCGTTCCTCCAGAGGTCGAAGGAGAGCAATGTGCGTCGCAGACAGTCGTTGGCCCCGACCAACAGCTTTATGGCTTCCGTAGCCGCGATCGAGGCGGCAAGATTAACTGCCGAGTTAAGAATTCCCGCCGTCTCGCAAGTTTCAAAAGTCCCTTGCGGAGGATCGGCGAAAATACAAGATAAACATGCGGTCTTACCGGGAAGCACATTCAGCGTTACCCCGTAGCTGCCTACGGCGGCGGTGTAAATCCACGGGACAGAATTCTTGACGGCAAAATCGTTGATGAGATAACGGGTTTCAAAATTGTCGGTCCCATCGAGGATGAGCCCGGCGTCTTCGAACAGAACGGCGATGTTGGTTGGAGTCAGATCGGCAACGTGAGGCTCAATGACGATTTCGGAGTTGAAAACCGCAATCTTTCTGGCGGCGGCAATGGCCTTAGGCAGGGATTCGGCGGCGTCGGCTTCATCAAATAGCGTCTGCCGCTGTAGATTGCTGGGCTCGACGTAGTCGCGGTCGATGATGCGGATTGTGCCCACGCCTGCGCGGGCCAGCAGGGAAGCCAGGGCCGAGCCAGTAGCGCCGCAGCCGACAATGGTAATGCGCGAGGCGATCAGCTTGCGCTGACCGTCAGCCCCGATCCCGCGAAACAGCACCTGCCGCGAATATCTCTCGTCAAGTTCCAAAGAGGTCATCAGTTCTGCGCGTACAAACCATTATGATGGGTGCCACATCGTTTTCAAAACCCGAAGCCCAAGCAGCTTCAGCAAGAGCTTCCGGAAGACGAAAGTGAAAACGAGCTGTGCTGAGGTCCGAGCTGCCGAGTACAACACAGTTCTACAGGGTTTCATCGAACTGAGTAACCAGATAGAGGATAGGGGAGCCTGTTTGCAACTGAGGGGGAATTTGTTGACGACCCTGATTGCGCTGGCGCTCGCGGCGATGTGTGCCGTGGAGGCGCCTGCCGCTCCCTCTGGCGAGGCCGCAGCCATACAGGAGCAGGGTCAGTCCCCCGAAACACAGGATGTCATCGCCCAGTATCAGGGTCTTACGATCACTGATATACGCTGGCCTGACGTCCCCTCGTCCGTTAATCAGAAGAGGTGGCGTGAACTTATACCCTTGCAAGTTGCCCAGCCTTTAGACCGCGAGCTCATTCGTGAAAGCATTCATAGACTTCACAGCACCGGACGCTTCGCGGACATCCGCGTAGAAGCCGAGCGAACTCCAGATGGCAAGGTGATCTTGTCGTTCTTTACCACACCAAACTACTTTGTCGGGAGTGTCGACGTGCATGGTGTCCCCAACCGGCCTACCGCTGGACAGGTAGTGAATGCTTCGAAGCTTCAGTTAGGCGATCTGTTCACTCCCGACCAAGTCGAGCGCGCTCTGACCAATATCAAGCAGCTTATGAAGGAGAACGGCTATTACCGCTCCGTGATCAACGAAAGTGAACGCAAGGATCCGGAGAGGCAGCAGATCGACATAATTTTCCAAATTAATCCCGGGCCTCAGGCACGGGTGGGCAACGTCACCGTGACCGGCAATTCTGGATATTCGCAGGGGCAGATTCAGGACATTGCGAAAATGCACCCCGGCAATCCAGTTTCGGTGCAGCGGGTAAGCAGCGCCTTGGATCGACTACGCAAGAAATATCAGAAACAGAATCGGTTGCTGGCTCAGGTTTCCATATCCAAGAAGTCTTACCGTGAGCAGGCGAACGCCGTCGATTACACCTTCGACATAGAACCCGGCCCCAAGGTTCAGGTCATTGCCGAGGGGTTCAAAATCAGGCGGGGAGTGCTCAAACAGAATGTGCCGATCTTCGAAGAGAACGCCGTCGATGAGGACTTGCTCAACGAAGGCCGTCGAAACCTTCTAAATTACATGCAAACTCGCGGTTACTTCGATGCCAAAGTCGGGCTGAAACAGCATTCAGATACAAATGGAAATGCATTGCAAATCGTTTACGTGATCGATGCCGGGGCGCGGCATCGGTTGGTAAAACTGGAGTTTACCGGCAACAAATACTTTTTGACGGAGCAGTTGCGGTCTCGCATGCAGGTGCGTCCGGCCGCCCGGTTCGAGTCGCGTGGCCGCTACAGCCAGGGGTTGCTGAACAACGATATTCGAGGACTCGAGGATCTTTACCGGGCGAACGGTTTCCAACAGGTCAAGATCACCAGCAAAGTGCTTGATGACTACAATGGGCACGAAAATGACCTTGGGCTCACAATTTTAGTCGACGAGGATTCGCAAACGCTGGTGGGAACATTTCAACTGGAAGGCAATCAGGCGTTCTCCGCCAAAGAGCTCACGGCGCACATTAGCACGACAGAAGGCCAACCTTTTTCCGAGTTCAATATTGCGCAGGATCGCGACAGTATACTGAACTACTATTTCAACCACGGTTTTCCACGCGCCACTTTTGAGGCGACTGCCAAGCCGCTATCGAGCGAACCTAACCGCATGGACGTGACTTTCAAAATTCATGAAGGAGAGCAAGTCTTCGTGAACAATGTTTTTGTCTCGGGATTGCACTTCGCCAAGCCCTTCATTGTGCAACGCGAGTTGCAAGTCAAACCTGGCGACCCGCTCAGCCAGATCGACATGCTGCAAACCCAGCAGCGCCTGTACGACCTCAGTATTTTCAGTCAGGTTGGAACGGCGGTGCAAAATCCCAATGGAAACGAGCCTACGAAGAACGTCTTAGTGGATGTCGAGGAAGCCAAGCGCTACACATTCAATTACGGTATAGGATTGGAGTTCCAAACCGGTCAGCCATCGGCGGTGGGTAGCAACCAGGCAAAGGGTCAAACCGGAGTGAGCCCGCGAGTCTCGCTCGATGTCACTCGCCTCAATTTCCGCGGCCGCAACCATACCATCACCTTTAAGGCCGATGTCGGAAGCTTGCAGCAGCGCGGCCTGATCAGCTACACCGCCCCGCGCTGGTTTAACAGTCAGAACTGGAAGTTGTCTTTCACAGCCTTCTATGACAACACGCTGGACGTCACCACGTTCACCTCGCAGCGCCTGGAGGGATCCGTACAAGCGGAGCAAACCATAAGCAAATCGACCACTATGGATTATCGATTTACCTATCGCCGGGTCAAGGCCAGCAACATAAACATCAGTCCGGCCGAAATTCCGCTGCTGTCTCTCCCCGTGCGCGTGGGCGAGCCCGGCTTCAGCTATCTTCGCAACAAGCGTGACAGTAATCTGGAGAGCACCCGAGGCAGTTATACCACCGTCGACGCTGGAGTCGCCTCAAGTTACTTTGGCTCGGAGGCAGATTTCAGCCGCATTCTCGCCCAGAATTCCACTTATCACGCATTCGGCAAGAACCGTCCGACCGACAAGAAATTCGTGTTCGCACGTTCATTGCGAATCGGAGTCGAGACTGCCTTCGGCAATACTGCCATCCTTCCGGCTGGTCAAGCGTGTCCAAATCCAGCCGCAACTAGCTGTCCCGAGACAACCGTGATTCCCTTAGCCGAACGTTTTTTCACTGGCGGCGGCAACTCCCATCGTGGGTTTGGGTTAAATCAGGCAGGCCCGCGCGACCCCACGACCGGATTTCCTGTAGGCGGCAGCGCGCTTTTCCTGAATAACGTGGAATTACGTCTCCCACCAACGACGCTGCCCTACTTCCAGGACAACTTAGGCTTCGCGATCTTCGAAGACGCCGGCAACGTATTTACCGATGGCCGAAATATGCTGGACAGCCTGCTTCGCTGGCGCCAGAAGAACCCCGAACTCTGCTTGCAGCCGAGCACTGCTATCCAGTGCAATTTCAACTATGTCTCTCACGCCATAGGGGTCGGGGTCCGCTATAAGACACCCATAGGGCCGGTGCGTTTTGATTTCGGATACAATTTAAATCCGCCAGCATTTCCAAGTTGCCAAGCGACAGCCAGCTTCAACGGTCAGGCGACATCGTCCTATTGCGTGAACAGCAGTACAAGTATCAGTGGTACATCCACATTGCCGTATTTCGTACCGCAGCACGCCACTCACTTCAACGTTTACTTTAGTATTGGACAGAGCTTCTGATGGATAGAAAGAATTCGATTCTTATTTGCATTCTCGCGTCGCTCACAATGGGGTTGTCTGCCGAGGCGAGCGACATTCTGGATCGTATCGTTGCCACGGTGAACAATCACATCATCTTGCAGAGCGAATGGCAGGATGCTATACGCTATGAGGCTTTCATCGCCGGACGCGGTCTCGGCCAAATGCAGGCTGGGGATGGCAAAGCTGCGTTGGACCGCCTGATCGATCAAGAGTTGCTGCGGGAACAGATGCGCTCTTCGGACTTTCCTCACGCCGACAGCGAAGAAGTGGAGAAGCGCATTCAGGAAATTCGTAAGCAATACGCTGGCGCCGACAGTGAAGCTGGCTGGCAAGCAGCCCTCGCACGCTATGGGCTAACTGACAGCGAACTCAAAAAGCGGGTCGCTCTGCAGGTGGACTTAATGGGCCTGGTGGATGCCCGTCTGCGGCCGAACGTCGTCATCGATTCCAAGAGCATCGAAAGTTATTACAACCAAGAACTCCTTCCTCAGCTTCGGCGATCCGGAGCCCAGCAAGTTCCGCTTGCTGAAGTCACTCCTAAAATCAAAGAACTGCTCACCCAACAGAAGATGAACCAGATGCTGGTCGCCTGGCTGCAGGATCTACGTTCCGGGAGCCGGATCCGCACCGAACCAGACTCACAGGAGTCCGAAGGCCAATTGCGATGAGCGAGCCCGGCGCCAAGCCGCGCTGGCGCAGGTTCCGCAACTATCTGCTGTTCGCGGGAGTTCTGTGCTTACTGCTGTTGGGCAGTCTAAGTTGGTACGCGACTACTGATTCCTTCCAGGCCTTGGTGCGACGTCGCGTGGTGGCTGAACTGGAGCGCACCACGGGCGGGCGTGTGGATCTGGGCGGGATCCACACCATTCCATTTCGCTTCCAGGTGGAAATACGGGACCTGACCACTCATGGTCGGGAATCGGCGAGCGAAGTTCCTTACGCGCACGTGGATCACCTGGTCGCGCGAATCAAACTTATTTCGACACTCGGAGCCGAATTCGGATTCTCCTCTCTGGTTCTCGACCATCCCGTCGTCCACATCGTTTTTTATGGCGATGGCACCACCAACCAACCTGCGCCCAGGTTGAAGTCAACATCGACGAGAACATCGATCGAACAACTGTTCTCCCTTTCGATCAGTCAGCTCGAAGTACGGCGTGGTGAGTTGCTCTGGAATGATCAGCGAACACCGTTCGAATTCATCGCGAACGATGTCTCCGCCGATATGAGTTACTCTCTGCTGCACCGCCGCTACGACGGCAATCTCCTGCTTGGGAAAATCGATACAACGTTTGAAAACTACCGCCCCGTGGCCTGGATGACAGAAGCGCACTTCACTTTAAACGAAGACGGTATCCAAGTGAGGTCGTTGAAGGCGACTTCCGGACGTTCACGGCTGGAAGCCAGCGGCCGGCTCGTCGATTTCCGCCAGCCCAGTTTCACCGGCAAGTACGACCTCACGCTTGATCTGGGCGAAGCAAACGCGATCGCGCGCCACACTGAAATTCGGCAAGGCGTCCTCAAGATGGCGGGCGAAGGCTCATGGTCATCAGCGGTCTTTTCTTCTACCGGCAAACTCTCGGTTACGAACTTTGACTGGCGTGATCAATCGGTCGGCTTGCGTGGTGCTTCACTGAGCAGCGATTATGCGGTCAATCACCAGAGGCTTGCATTTTCCCAACTCCAGGCGAGGCTCCTGGGAGGGGAAATAGTCGGTGACGCCGAAGTCATCAACTGGCTCAATTCAGCGCCAGCAAAAAGAACGGCGAAGGGCAATGCTGCCGACGAGCAGAAGGGAAGTGTTCGGCTGCGGTTGAAAGATGTTTCCGCTGCTGAAGTCGCAGCGGCCTTGTCCTCAGCGGCACGCCCGCTGTATCGGCTGAAATTGGCAGGCGCAGCCAGCGGACGAATCGAGGCGCAATGGAGAGGATCGCCTCGCAACACGGAGGCTGATATTACGCTGGACGTGAACGCTCCGGCTCAGTTGAAGCCGGGCGAACTGCCACTGAATGCCCACGCCAACGCGAAGTACCGCGCGGCTCCGGCCGAATTGGAGGTTGTGGAGTTCAACGCCTCCACTCGCGCCACTCAAGTTCGCGCCGCCGGTACTCTCTCTTCCACCGCCGCTATGAGCCTTTCATTGGCGACCTCCGATCTTAGCGAGTGGCAACCCGCCCTCACAGCCGTGGGCTACCAGGAACAGATTCCAGTCGTTTTGCAAGGACATGCCACCTTCAACGGGACCGCCACCGGCAAGGTTTCTGCGATCGATTTTGCTGGCAGATTGCAATCCGAAGACTTCGACCTGCTGATTCCTGCCACATCTCGTGCGCCGAAGAAAACGGTACACTGCGATTCCCTGATTGCGGATGTTCACTTATCACCGCATGCTTTCGCGGCGCACAACGGCCGGCTGCATCATGGTGATACCACCTTCTCATTCGACTTCAGCGCTGGATTGCAAGAAAGGCAGTTCACCGATTCGAGTCCGATAGCCGCTCGCGTTGACGTGCGCAACGCCGATGCCGACGAAATGCTGGCTCTCAGTGGATACGATCTTCCCGTCAGCGGCAACCTCAACATTTTTGTGCAGATCGAAGGCAGCAAGGCGGACCCGCGTGGAAACGGCCACATCGACCTTACCGACGCCATGATCAGCGGCAGACCGGTTCAGCACCTGGACTCCAAGTTAGTGTTCGACCGAGACGAAATCTCTTTGGACGATCTTCATCTCGCGTACTACGACGCGCACGTCACCGGGTCCGGCACCTACAATCTGTCCAGCCGCGCTTTCCGGCTCAACCTGACAGGAGACAACTTTGATGTGGCTGGCATTCCACCGCTCCAAGCCAGCCGAGTTCGCTTGGATGGCCGCATGGATTTCACCGCTCAGGCTTCGGGCACGCTGGAACAGCCAGTGATTAACGCAAACATTCATTTGCGTGATCTCGCCTTCGACCATGAACGGGCAGGTGACTATACCTTCGAGGCCGTGACCCGAGGGTCGGAACTACAAGTGACCGGGCATTCTCAGTTCAAAGACGCAGAGCTCAACATTGAGGGCAAGGTTCAGCTGCGCGGAGATTGGCCGACGACAGTAAATCTCCATTTCAACCATCTCGATGTCGATTCCGTCTTCAGAAACTATCTCAAGCGGCGGGTGACGGGACAATCGGCGGTTGCAGGAGACCTGCAGTTACGAGGGCCGCTGCGCCAGCCTCGCGAACTCGAAGTCATCGGCAATCTCAGCGATTTCTTTGCTGACGTCGAACACATTAAAGTTCGCAACAATGGTCCCATCAGTTTCACGATTTCCAACCAATTCTTGCGGATTCAGCAATTCCATTTGATCGGTGAAGGCACCGATCTTACAGTCGGAGGCACGGTACAGCTCAACGGCGAATACGAACTTGATTTGCGCGCCCAGGGTCATGCCAATCTGCAGCTCATCCAAAGCTTTAATTCAGACTTCACCACTTCGGGCGAAGTCGCTGTCGATTTAACGGTCGGAGGCACCATCAGCAAGCCTACGACCCAGGGCAGGTTGCAGATTGCCAATGGCTCGATCGCCTATAGCGATCTGCCCAGTGCCATAAGCACACTGAACGGATCTCTGGTTTTCAATCAGGACCGGTTGCAAATTGAAACTCTTACCGCTCGGGTAGGCGGCGGCGTTGTAACCTTCGGTGGATACGCTACTGCGTATAACCATCAGCTCAATTTTAATTTGACACTACAAACCCAGGACGTGCGGTTGCGCTACCCCCCGGGCGTCAGTTCGATGGCGAATGCTGATTTGCGATGGGCAGGCACAACCGCCGCTTCTGTGCTATCCGGAGACATTACAATCACCAAGCTCGCGGTGACTCCAGGATTCGACTTCGGCGCGGGTCTGGCACGCGCCTCACAGAGTTCGGCGCTGCCGCAGACCAATCCTCTGCTGAACCGGATCCGGATGGACGTACACATTGTGACTACGCCGGAACTGCAGATGCAGACGGCCGTCGTCCGGCTTTCGGGAGACGGTGACTTGCATCTCCGGGGGACAGCGGCTAAACCTGTTCTGCTGGGGCGCGCCGACATAACCGAAGGCGAGGTGTTTTTCAACGGGACCAAATATCGCTTGGAGCGCGGGGATATCACCTTCTCCAACCCGGTTACTACAACGCCCGTACTAGATCTGCAAGCGTCGACCCACGTTCGCGATTACGACATCACTGTGAATCTGAATGGCAGCCTTGACAAACTCAATCTCACCTATCATTCCGAGCCGCCGCTACCCGTGGCGGATATCATCAGCCTGCTTGCCCTCGGCCAAACCCAACAGCAGTCAGCCCAATTGCAGCAGAGCGGACAATCGCCCTTTGCGCAACAAGCCTCCAGCGCCATACTGGCTGAGGCCCTGAACTCCGCCATCAGCAACCGCTCCCGAAGCCTGTTCGGGATCAGCCACATCCGCGTCGACCCCCAAGGTTTGAACACCGAAACTTCTCCCACCACAAGCTCGCCCGCGGTCACCATTGAGCAGCAGGTTAAGGACAACCTCACGTTGACCTACACCACCAACGTTTCGCAGACCTCACAGCAGATTATTCAGGCGGAATACAACGTGACCCGCAACATCTCGATCCTCGCACTGCGCGATTACAATGGCGTAATTAGCTTCGAAGTACGGATCCGCCAGCGCAAGAAGTAGCGATATTCGCTCCAGCCAACCAGGTTTTCAGCAGAAAATCCGCAAGATTCCGGGTTTATTACGTTCGAGCAACTGAGGATGAGTACGTCATCATCTTAATTTGTTTGAAGAGGGAAGTTGGATGCGAAAACAAAAGGGTTTCTCCCTGATTGAGCTATTGATTGTAGTGGCGATTATCCTGATCATCGCGGCCATCGCGATTCCAAATTTGCTGCGGGCAAGGATTTCGGCCAATGAGTCCGCGGCAGCGCAGTCGGTTCGAACCGTCAATACGGCGCAGGTCAGCTATCTGTCGACTTATCCAGCGGTGGGCTATTCGAATTCGATGGCGGCTCTAGGCCCCCCGGCGGCGACCGGTTGTCCCGCCACTGGCCCGGTAGCCACGAATGCGTGCCTGATTGATTTTGGGCTGGCAAGCGCCACGGCGCCCGCCACAGCCAAGACCGGATATTACTTCGGTATCGGCGTCTCCGCCGGTGGCCCCCCAAATCAGAGTTACACCGTAGGCAGCGCGCCGGCTGCGTTCAATCAGAGCGGGGTGCGTGGCTTCTGCTCAAATGAGGACGGCGTGATCCGAGTTGCTGCTTCCTGGAATGCTGCCCCGGCAACGGTAAATGCGACTTGCTTGAACGCGCCTTACACCCAGCTGCAATAGTTTTACTCTAGGTATTATCCCGATCGAACTGAGGGACGAGGCTGGGACAGGGGATCGATCTCACCCAAGAATTGGCTTGTCCAACTTTCGGCCCGCACGCTTTGCCTTCGTCCACCCTTCCTTTACGATCTGCCTCGCGCGGCCAAGGGCTAGAGAATCCGCCGGAACGTCGTCGGTGATGCAGGAAGCGGCGCCCACATAAGCGCCTTTACCTACCTTGACCGGAGCGACCAAAGTCGAATCACTTCCGATAAATGCGCCGTCTTCGATCACGGTGGTGTGTTTGCGTTCTCCATCGTAGTTGCAGGTGATCGTACCCGCTCCGATGTTTACGCCTTCACCGATTTCGGAATCGCCAAGATAGCTCAGGTGATTCGCTTTCGACCCTTTGCCCAGACGGGTTTTCTTGGTCTCAACAAAATTCCCCACGTGCGCCCGCTCGCCGATCTCGCTCCCAGGACGAAGACGGGAATAAGGCCCGAGCTCGGCACCCTTCATCACATTCGCCTCGTCGAGCACGCAGCCCGGACGAATAAGCACACCCTCTGCGATCACGGAGTTGTTGATCACGCTGTAGGAGCGGATACGGCAATCACTGCCGATGCGCGTGGTGCCTAGAATCTGCACAAACGGCTCAACCGTAGTATCGGGACCGATCTCGACATCCCAATCGATCACGCAGGTTTGCGGATAGAAAATCGTGACTCCTTCAGTCATCAGTTGCCGGCACTTGGCCATTCGCATGTGCTGGTCAATATCCATCATCTCTGCGCGAGTGTTGCTCCCCAGGATTTCGTGAGGATCGCTGGCTGCCACCGCCATCACGTGCTCCTTCGCCTTGCGCAGGATCGCGGCCATGTCGGTGAGATAGAACTCGCCGTGGGCGTTTTCGTTGCTTAGTTTATCTATGTGTGAGAACAGAAGCTTCGCATCGAAAGCGTAAAAACCAGAGTTGATCTCTTGGATCTTCCGTTGTGCCGGAGTTGCCGATTTCTCTTCGACGATTGTCTTCACCTCCGGGCTATGCCGGTTCTTGCGGATTACTCTTCCATAACTAGTTGGGTCGTGCAGTTGTGCAGTCAGAATCGTCATCGCCGGGTGTTTAGCGCTGTGAAAGTCGAGAAGCTTCTGGATAGTTTGAGCGCTGATCAAGGGAGCATCGCCAGAGAGTACGATTACCAGGTCGTAGGATGCCAAAGCATCCCGCGCGACCATCAGAGCATGGCCGGTGCCGCGCTGTTCTTTTTGCAGGATGAAGTTGATTCCAGTCTGGGCAACAGCTTGTCGCACGCGGTCCGCTTCATGACCGATGATGGCATACACATCGTTCGGCGGCACAACCTTGGAAGCCGCAGCGATTACGTACGCCAACAACGGCCTTCCGCCAACCTCATGCAAAACTTTAGGATGTTTGGATTTGAGGCGCGTCCCCTTGCCTGCTGCCATAATAGCGATGGCAACGCGCGGGACGCGATGTGAGGGATTGCTCTTAGCCTTTGGCATTCGATCCAATATACCGCGCCGGCCTCAGCGGCATCGAATCCCGGGTCAGTTGCCTCCAAACCACGGAAGCCCTAAGCACGGGCCAGGATACCTGGCTGGAAAGATTGCATCAGTTATGACGAACGACCAAATTCGAGCGTCGCTGCAATCCATGTAAACGCAGAGGCTTGTCTATTTAACTTCGGCGAGCTCCAGCTCACCATTTTATGTGTTTGTTGTGTGGCGCTTCAGGGCCGACCGCTCATCGGAACGTGCCTGCACCGCTAGTTCCGTCAGATCACGGGCTATCCGATCAGTAGCGTGACGCGCGACTTCGCCCTCATCAAGGTAGTCACCGAGAACGGGACAAACTCCCAATTCCTCGATTGCTTCCTCATCCACGACAACCTGGGTCGCGCCCTCAAGGGCGTACTTGGCTTTTAACCGGTCGGAGATCGACGCTCGATTGAGCAGCGCGTAGTCAAAAATCCGTCCCTGGGCATGTTCATTGAGGGCGCGGATATGGTCCGCAGCCGTGCGTCCCAGACTCTCATTCGCCTGAGTCATCAGGTTGCAAATATAAACTTTGGTTGCCGGGGAGGCAGCCATCGCCTTTGCAATATCGCGTACCAACAGGTTCGGAATCAAGCTGGTAAACAACGAACCGGGACCAATGGTGATCAGATCGGCGCGTGCAATTGCCTCCAAAGTTTGCGGAAGAGGTTCAACATCGTGCGGAATCAGGAAAAGCTCTTTGATGCGGCCTTTGCTCGCCGTAATTTTCGTTTCTCCACGCACTCGCGTTCCGTCCTCCATGAGCGCTTCCAGTTCGACATTAGCAGTGGTGGCGGGATAGATATGGCCGCGAGTCACCAGAATTTCAGACGATAAACGGACCGCTTCGCTGAAATCTTTTGTAATCGAGGTTAGAGCCGCGAGAAACAGGTTGCCGAAGCTATGGCCTTCGAGTCCCGACCCCTTAACGAATCGGTGCTGAAACAGCTTGGAAAGCAAAGCTTCATCTTCGGAAAGAGCGACGATACAGTTGCGGACGTCGCCCGGCGGCAACATGTTAAATTCCTTGCGCAAACGTCCGCTGGAGCCGCCATCGTCGCTGACTGTAACTACCGCAGAGAGATCGGAGATCTCCGGCTTGCCGGATTTCGCTGCAGGGCGATCTGGCCCGACGTACCACTTCAGGCCTTTCAGGAGTGTGGAAAGGCCCGTACCACCACCAATGGCAACTACCCGCAGACCACTACTGGCACTGGAAGCGGTCGAACCTTGCAAGGGATCCGGGTGTTCGTCGGAGTAGCCCATCATGAGGGCTGCCTTAGCGATCCTCGTCAGCTTCCGCCGGAGCAGGCAATTCGGCCCCAGGGTCGGGATATAGTAACTCTGTGAAGCGAGGATCTTCGGCCAGATTTTGAAAGTCGGAGTCGTTTCGCGCTTGAAAACGAAGGCCAGGGTTCAGGTGGATCGCTTCATCCAGATGGCGCAGAGAATCTTCGACGTGACCAGTGAGGCAATCCAAAGCTGCCAAGCCATAGGCGACGTAATCGGCCTTCGGCGCCTGCTTCGATAACTTGTCGAGGTGTTCGCGAGCGCCCACATAGTCGCCGACGTTCATCAGTGAGATGGCGTAGTCGTAGTGCTCTTCCGGATTCTTGAACTGGGCGACAGCGCGCTCGGTCTGCTGATTGCACGCATTCAGGTGGACGGAGGCGCGATCCGCCAACTCCTTGCTCCCCCCGGCCAAGACCTTTTGCAGAAAGGTCTTTGCCTTATCGAATTTGTGCTCTTGCATGGCCCGTAAACCCGCCTCGTAATTTTGCACAGCCTGTGCAAAATGAGGATCGTCGCCAACCGATTTCTTGGGTGTGGTCTTTTGTGCCATCTGCAGAATTCTTCCTGTGCTCTTCGTAATATCCCTCTTATCTTTTACTTAGCTAGTTCGACATAAACTTTGTCTGACAGCTCCTGTCTTCTCCTCGTCCGCTTATGTGACCCGCGGTTCGGAACGCCGATATTTCGCTTGTGGAAAACCGACCCCTGAATGTTAGCAGTTTATACGCGGCTCCGGGGGGCGCGTCAATCCGCATTCAGTACCCCTCGCGCCTGCGTAGGCGCTCCTCGCTAATTGATTGAAGCTGCCGTTTCCAGGTTCACTTGCCGCCACTCGCTTTGCATGATTCCCTTACGAATCTGCGCTGCGGTCTTACCTTTCCGCGATTCGGAATAGGCATAGTACAACTCCTTCAGGCAGATGTCGCAGCGAGCACCATGCGTACTCTCGAAGCAGCTATGCAAGCTGTTATGTCCCATTCTGTCGCAATAACAGTAACAAGGCTGTTGATGCAGCACGGCTGGGATCTTCGCGGCCAAATCATAGGCGTGCGTCTGATAAGGAAATTGAGCGTTGTCCGCCCATAATTGATCCTTGCCTAGAATCGGAGGAAGCTTGACGCCTTTCGCTGGCGGACCCGCATTGTACGCAGGAACCACCCCTTGCTGCTGGGACGTGGCCCAGGGAGCCGATGCTGTCAGCGTTACAAGGAAAAGAAAAGTCAGTGCCAGTCCCCGCTTCAACATAGTCCGGTTCCTCGGTTCAGATATTGTGATATTGTAACCCGAATCCGGCAGTCGTAGTAGTCACGGCTGTGCTTCACGGCTCACGAATAACCTACACGCGAAGCTTGATCCGTATAGAATTAGAAAATACTATGCCCGGACAGGCAGACGCTACAGAATCCAACGCGATCTACGATGGCAAACCAATTCTACCGGCGCCCTCGCGCGCCATGGTGTTGTCCGTCTGGTTGCGGGATCTGATCATCTCACTGGCAATTTCCTGTTTCATCATCATCTTCCTGTACCAACCAGTGAAAGTCGAAGGCACAAGCATGATGCCCTCGCTCGCGGACCAGGAACGTATTTTCGTGAACAAGTTTGTTTACCGGCTAGAGCCAATCCAACGCGGCGATATTATCGTCTTCCGTTATCCGCGAGACCCGTCGAAGAGCTTCATCAAGCGGGTGATCGGCCTGGCTGGCGATCATATCCAGATTGATGCGGGCCGGGTGTTCGTGAATGGCAGGCCGATCGACGAAGACTACGTGCCA
Source organism: Terriglobales bacterium (assembly GCA_035567135.1). GTDB lineage: Bacteria > Acidobacteriota > Terriglobia > Terriglobales > Acidobacteriaceae > JABDBE01. The sequence goes on along the minus strand of DATMQI010000170.1, from coordinate 48,199 downwards.
CGTGCCTACGAAGATGAGCGATCGTACGCCGAAGTAATTGTTCCTCCGGACAGCTATTTCGTGTTGGGTGATCATCGCAGCTTGTCCAATGACAGCCGTGACTTTGGCCCAGTCGGTGAAAACTATATTTACGGCAAAGCAGTGTTTGGGTATTGGCCTATGGACAAAATGGGCCGGGTCCGCTAGCCGGGTAATCCTCCCCGGTTACGCTTGAAAGCCGACAATGCGACCATTGATCTACACCTCACCCTATTCATGGGTGTTTTGGGCAGTATTCCTGTTTGCCTTCGTACCCGAGTTTCGTCTGGTTGCTCGTTCTCGGCCGGCCGCTGCTGAGAAAACCGATCGCGGATCTATGAGATTGATTATGATTGCGAGCCAGATTGCGTTTCTAGCTGCTTTCGCCATTGCATGGTGGAATCGCTTTATTTTGACGAATGGCCAAAAAATCTGGTTTGCTGTGGGCATTGCGGTACTGCTCTCCGGCGTCTGGCTCCGGCGGCATTGTTTTCGCACGCTGGGGCGTTATTTTACGGCGAACGTGAGGGTTGTGGCTGGCCAGACAGTGATTGAAGACGGCGCTTATCGCTGGATTCGCCATCCGTCTTATACCGGCGGCATGCTGATGTATCTGGGTACCGGCTTGGCAATGACAAATTGGTTGAGCGCGCTGGTTTTGCTGGTTGTCGGAGCGATTGGTTACTTCTATCGAGTGCGGGTCGAGGAACAAGCGCTACAAACCAATCTGGGTGAGCCCTATCGTGACTACATGCGCCGAACCAAGCGATTTGTTCCATTTATTTTTTAAACTCGATCGAATCTCTTTGCGGATTACACTTTGCCTGCTAAAATCTCTAAAATCCACTCCTTGGAGTACGAATGCAGGCTATCCTTGCGCTGGAAGACGGCCGAGTCTTCCGCGGCAAAGGCTACGGAGCCAAAGGCGAATGTTACGGGGAAGTAGTTTTCAATACTTCCATCACCGGCTATCAGGAAATTTTTACCGACCCGTCCTACGCTGGCCAGATCGTCGTTCTTACCAATCCTGAAATCGGAAACTACGGAACCAATCCTGAAGACAACGAGGCCACGCGGCCGTATATCGAGGGTCTGATTGTGCGCGAGTTTTCCCGCGTCAGCTCCAATTGGCGCTCGCAGCAGGTCGCGGAAGAATACCTTGAGCAATTCAGGATTCCGGTGCTCGGCGATATTGATACCCGCGCGCTGGTGCGTCATCTGCGCGACAACGGGGTCATGCGCGGTGTCATATCGACGCTCGAAACCGACACCGAGAAACTCATCGCGAAAGCGCGAGCTTTGCCGAAAATGGATGGAACTGACTTGGCCAAGGTCGTGAGCACCAAGCACACTTATGTCTGGGAAAGGGGAGAGCGTTCTCATCTTCCAGAAGAGGTGGTAGGAGTCAAAGACCAACCGGAGCGTTTCCACGTAGTCGCCTACGATTACGGCATCAAGCAAAACATTCTGCGCAAGCTGCGCGGCGAAGGCTGCAAGGTCACGGTGGTCCCCGCGGAGACAAAGGCGGAGGATGTGTTAGCGCTGAAGCCATCTGGCGTGTTTTTGTCGAACGGCCCGGGCGATCCCGAGCCCTGTACTTATGCAGTAGATAACATCAAGCGACTGATGGGACGGCTGCCGATCTTTGGCATCTGTCTAGGACACCAACTGACAGGAATTGCTTTAGGTGGAAAAACCTTCAAGCTGAAATTCGGCCACCACGGCGGCAATCATCCGGTGAAGCAACTGAACACTGGCAAAATCGAAATCACAGCACACAACCACAACTTCGCCGTCGACCCTGATTCGCTACCGCAAAGCGAGGTCGAACTAACCCACATGGATCTCAACGACAACACGCTGGAAGGCATGCGTCACCGGAATCTGCCGCTGTTCACAGTGCAGTACCATCCCGAGGCCTCGCCAGGCCCGCATGACTCGCATTATCTGTTCAAGGATTTCGTGAAGCTGATGGAGGAGTGGAAAGGGTGAAAACCCATTCCTTTCTAAATTTGTCATCCCGAGCAAAGCGAGGGATCTGTAGTTGAGCCGCGATAATCGCTATTACGTGTACGTCATGGCCAGTCGGTCACTGAACCTATATACGGGTGTGACGAACAGCATTTATCAGCGCGCACTACAGCACAAGAGCGACGACATCGACGGCTTCACGAAGAAGTACCACATCAATCGCCTGGTGTACTACGAGATCTTCGAGCACATTGGTAACGCCATTGCCCGAGAGAAACAGATTAAGGCATGGACTCGGACGAAACGCCTTGCTCTGATCAAATCGATGAATCCGACATGGCAAGACTTGGCTGAGAGTTGGAGAGGGAAGGCGGAACTGCAGATCCCTCGCGTTGCTCGGGATGACAACTCTCTAGTTGAAAGCAAGGCATCAAGGTCAGAAAACATCGAGGCGATCAATATCGCCGAAGCCGCCCATCTCAAAGGCAAAACCAACACTGCATAAATGCCTAAACGCACTGACATCTCGAAAATCCTGATTCTCGGCTCTGGCCCCATCATCATTGGCCAGTCGGCGGAGTTTGATTACTCCGGCACGCAGGCTTGCAAGGCGCTCAAGGCGGAGGGCTTTGAAGTGGTGCTGGCCAATTCCAACCCGGCCACCATCATGACCGACCCGGAAGTCGCCGATCGCACTTACATCGAGCCACTGACCCGCGAATATCTGGAAGAGATCCTCCGAGTCGAGCGCGAACTCTCACCCGGCGCTGGTTTCGCGGTTCTGCCCACGGTCGGGGGTCAAACTGCTCTCAACCTCGCGATCGAGCTTTCGGATGGCGGGATATTGGATAAATACAACGTCCAGCTGATCGGCGCACAAATCAGCGCCATCAAGAAAGCCGAAGACCGGCTCTTCTTCAAAGACGCGATGCAGAAGATCGGCCTCGACGTTCCCAAGTCTGCGCTGGTAAATAATCTCAAAGATGGCTTGGAGTTTGCCGGCAAGATCGGTTTTCCAGTGATCGTCCGCCCATCGTTCACCCTGGGCGGAAGCGGCGGCGGTATTGGCTACAACCGTGAAGAGTTGATGGAAGTCCTCGCCCGCGGACTCGATTTCTCTCCCGTACACGAAGCCCTGATCGAAGAATCGGTGCTCGGCTGGAAAGAATACGAACTCGAGGTCATGCGCGACCTGAATGACAACGTCATCATTATTTGCTCAATCGAAAACGTCGACCCCATGGGCGTGCATACCGGAGATTCGATCACGGTCGCCCCCGCGCAGACGCTTACCGATCGCGAGTATCAAGCCATGCGGGACGCGGCTATCGCTGTGATTCGTGAGATCGGCGTGGAGACGGGCGGATCGAACATTCAGTTCGGTATTCATCCGGGCACTGGACGTATGGTGGTGATCGAGATGAATCCGCGGGTCTCGCGTTCATCCGCTCTGGCCTCGAAAGCAACGGGCTTTCCCATTGCCAAGATCGCCGCCAAGTTGGCCGTCGGATATACGCTCGACGAAATTCCGAACGACATCACCCGCAAGACTCCAGCCTGCTTCGAGCCCACGCTCGATTACGTCGTAGTGAAAATTCCCAAATGGCAGTTCGAAAAGTTTCCCGGGGCAGACGAGAATCTGGGCCCACAGATGAAGTCCATGGGCGAAGTAATGGCCATCGGACGCACCTTCAAAGAGGCATTGATGAAGGCAGTGCGCTCGCTGGACACGGGCAAACGTATTGGCGGAGAGAAGATCGAGCCTAAGATTCTCACCCAGCGGCTGGTGACTCCGCATCCGGAGCGGCTTTCCTACATCCGCTACGCTTTGCGCCAGGGCCACACCGTGAAGCAATTGTCGAAGATGACCTCTATCGATCCCTGGTTCCTCTACCAGCTCAAAGAAATTAATGATATGCAGCTTGAACTGGAGAAGCATCCCATGGAATCTGTCCCGACCGAGGTCCTGCGCGAAGCCAAGCGCATGGGCTTTTCCGACGGACGGCTGGCAGGGACTTGGCGGCTTAGCGGTAAAGGGGATCAGGACAAAGTTCGTCATCAGCGAAGGAAGCACGGCATTAAGCCGGTCTACAAGCGTGTGGACACTTGCGCCGCAGAATTCGAAAGCTACACGCCGTACCTTTACTCGACTTACGAAGAAGAGGATGAAGCAGCTCCAACAAAGAAGAAAAAAGTAATCATCCTGGGCAGCGGACCCAACCGTATCGGGCAGGGAATTGAATTCGATTATTGCTGCTGTCATGCGGCTTTCGCTTTGCACGACGACGGCTACGAGACGATCATGATTAACTGCAACCCGGAAACCGTCTCCACCGATTACGACACGAGCGATCGCCTGTACTTCGAACCGCTGACTTTGGAAGACGTGCTTGCCGTCTGCGAACACGAAGCGTCAGCGGGAGCGCCCGTGGGTGTGATCGTCCAGTTCGGCGGGCAGACGCCGTTGAACCTCTCATTACCGTTGAAGGCGGCAGGCGTAAATATTATCGGCACGGCGCCGGAGAATATCGATCTGGCCGAGGACCGCAAGCGCTTCGGCAAATTGCTCGACGAACTCGATATCGCACAAGCCCCAGGCGCGATGGCGGCCTCAATCGAAGAAGCCGTCGAAGGCGCAAATCGCGTTGGATACCCAGTGCTGGTCCGCCCCTCCTACGTGCTCGGCGGACGCGCCATGGTCATCGCCTACGACGAAGAGACCGTCGTCCGCTATATGAAAGAGGCGGTGGAATATTCGCAGGACCGCCCGGTATTGATCGATCACTTTCTCGAAGACGCGATCGAAGTCGACGTGGACGCGCTGTCGGATGGCGAAGACGTGGTCATCGGCGGCATCATGCAACATATCGAGGAGGCCGGCATCCACTCCGGGGACTCTTCCTGCGTGCTGCCGGCGGTCGATATCCCCCAGGCCTTGATGGACCGCATGCGCGAATACACCTTCAAGCTGGCGCGCGCTCTGAAAGTAGTCGGTCTTATGAACATTCAATTTGCCATCCCTAGGAGTAACGGCCAGTCCAAAGGGGGTGACGCTGGAAAAGTTTATGTACTGGAAGTGAATCCGCGGGCCTCGCGCACTGTCCCGTTTGTTTCGAAGGCAACAGGCGTGGCCATGGCAAAGATTGCGGCAAGATTGATGACTGGACGCAAGCTGCGCGAGTTTCTGCCAGAGTTCATCGAGCGCCGCGCCGACCTCGACACCGGATCCTGCTTTTACGTGAAGTCACCGGTTTTTCCATGGAACAAATTCCCTGGCGTGGATACGGTGCTCGGACCCGAGATGAAATCCACCGGCGAAGTCATGGGTGTGGCGGATAACTTCGGTGAAGCCTTCGCCAAAGCGCAAACTGCCGCAGGACAGAAACTGCCAACTCAAGGGACCGTTTTCGTCAGTGTCACCGATCATGACAAGCCGCAAGTGGCCGAAGTCGCTCGTAAATTCGTGGATATGGGTTTCAAGTTGGTGGCCACGGCCGGTACTGCGGACGTGCTGGAGAATGCAGGCATGTCCGTCGAACGCGTTTATAAGGTAAAGGAAGGCCGGCCGAACGTGGTCGACTTGATCAAGGGCGAACGCATTCAGCTCATCATCAACACGCCACATGGCGTCGATCCATTCTTCGATGAGAAAGCCATCCGGCGCGCTGCGGTGAGTGCGCGCATCCCGACGATCACAACGCTTTCCGCCGCCCGCGCCGCCGCCGAAGGAATTTCCGCATTGCAGCGCGGAAAGATCAGAGTGCAGGCGCTGCAGAAGCTTCACGCCGACCGGCATGCGGTTCGAGGGTAGCCAGCAGGCGGCTAAAATCGCGTCTGACTAACCTCTTCCGCTGTATCCTAGATGCGACGTTCAAACTGGAGAAACCAAACCATGCTCCTTCACGGCATCTTTCCACCCATCACGACTCCGTTCTATCCAGACGGAAACCTTTACTTTAAAAAACTAGAAGCCAACGTCGAGCATTACTCGAAGACTCCCGTCGCAGGGATTGTTGCGCTCGGTTCGACGGGCGAGGCGATTTTACTATCCGACCAGGAGCGGCGCGATGTGCTCAAGGCCACACGCGACGCGGCTGCGCCAAGCAAAGTTCTGATTGCGGGTACCGGGATTGAATCCGCGTTCGAAACTTTGCACCTGACAGAGTTCGCCGCCGAACTTGGCTACGACGTTGCAATGGTGCGGACGCCACATTACTACAAGAAGCAGATGCAACCTGCCAACATCCTGACGTTTTATCGCACCGTGGCCGACCGCTCGCCGTTACCGGTAATCATCTACAATTTCCCACAAGCTACCGGATACGATATTTCTGCGGAACTCGTGATTGAACTTGCTGAGCATCCCAACCTGATCGGAATCAAGGAGTCGAGCGGTGACGTGGAAAAAGTCCGCCGCATGGTCGAGGGCACCCGGCACGTGAAGCGCAGCGCCACGGTCACAGAAACATTCGACGCAGTGACGCCACGCATGTTGAAAGCTGCCAGCGAAGGCAACGGCCAGGGCGGGGAACTGGTTTCGGTGGGCGCGCTGACAACTACATCTAACGCGTCATCCTCCGCTGTCACGGTGGTCTCAGGCCTGAAGACGCGACAGAAGGAGATCGGATTTCAGGTGCTGGTTGGTGCAGCGCACAAGCTTGAACCATCCTTGCAGGCCGGTTCGGTAGGCGCGATTCTCGCCTTCGCTGATGCAGCCCCGACCGCCTGCTATGAGATTTATGCCGCTTGGAAAGAAGGCGACATCGAACTCGCCCGGTTAAAACAGGAGCGAATTGCTAAAGCCGCGGATCGTGTGGTCGGAGAACTCGGCATCCCCGGCATGAAGCACGCCATGGACTTCAACGGCTATTTTGGCGGCCCCGTGCGCCTGCCCCTGCTGCCGCTGACCGTTGATTTGAAAGCAGAGGTCGAGCGGTTGATGGCTGACATACGCAATTGAATGTGTAGAGCGGACACTCCTGTCCGCTGCTTTTAGATTTGTGTAGGCTTTGGATGGCGCCGACTCTTGTTTTCGGATTGAATTTTCAGAGCAGCACTAACTAACGTCAAAAGCAAAGGCAACGAACAGGAGTGTCCGCTTGACACAAGGCCTTGTGATTCTCATCACACTGCATTATGATTATTCGAACGAACGTTCGAACTTTCATGACCTTGTCCTCCCCAGTCGCGTCTGTCGTTTCACTTCGCCGTCGCGCAGCCAACCTGGAGCTCCCTGCGGAAACTCGCTTTGATCGCCGGCTTGGCAAAATTCTCCTGCACGCGACCGAAGTCTTTTACGAAAAAGGATACGAAGGCGCGTCCATGCGAGATCTGGCTCGCTCCAGCGGCATGTCCTTGTCCGGCCTTTATCATTATTTCGAGTCCAAGGAGAAACTTCTCTACCTGATCCAGAAACACACCTTTAGTACGATCGTTGAACGGCTCCGCGAACGCCTCGACGAGGTGTCCGATCCGGAACAGCGCATTCGCGTGTTCATCCTTAATCATCTCGAATACTTTCTCGCCAATCGCAAAGCAATGAAAGTTCTTTCGCACGAAGCGGAGGTGTTGAAGAACGGCTTCGGCGCTGAGATCGCCGCCATCAAACGCGAGTACTATCGGATATGCGTCGGCCTGCTGGACGACTTTAAACTCGCAAAGAGACTAGAATTTTCTAGTCGGATGGCGGTGCTCAGCCTGTTCGGCATGATGAATTGGATTTATACCTGGTACAACCCGCGGATCGATGCGGACGCAGGCAGTTTATCACGTGGAATGGGCGACATTTTCCTGCAGGGAATCAACGCCACCATTCGGCACCGGATGGTTCACGGTAAGAGATCGCAGAAAAAGAAATCGAACTAAATTCAGATACCACCATCATTGCGAAAAGGAGTTTTAACATGGCAACAACAGTGCAACCGGCAGCGGGCGAGAGTACGAAGCAACTGGTGAATTACCGCACCGATAGCGGCGTCGCGGTGATCGAGATGTTCGATCCTCCCGCTAACACATACACCTACGAAATGAACCGGCAACTCGATGAAGCCATCCTGAAAGCCCGCATGGACAACGATGTTTACGTCATCGTGCTTACTGGTTCGGGCGATAAATTCTTTTCTGCCGGGGCTAACATCAAGATGCTCGCTAGCGTCGATCCAACCTTCAAATACTATTTCTGTCTGCACGCCAATGAAATGCTGCTTCGCCTGGAGCACACCCCGAAGTTGGTGATCGCGGCAATTAACGGGCACTGCGTCGGCGGCGGCCTGGAAATCGCGATGGCTGCGGACATTCGCATCGCGCGTCAGGACGCGGGCAAGATCGGCTTGCCGGAAGTGAACCTCGGCGTGCTTCCCGGCACTGGCGGCACGCAACGGCTTTCCCGCCTGGTCGGAAAGAGCAAGGCCATCGAGTTGATGGTGACCGGAAACACGTTCTCCTTTGAAGAGGCGAAGGAATTTGGCATCATCAACGACATTTTCGACCGCGACGCTTTCATGGAGAACATCATGGAGTACGCCCGCCAGTTCTGCCCGCCAAACAAAGCGGCCAAGGCTGTGGGACGAATCAAGCGCGCGGTGCAAACGGGCTGGGAGATTCCGATGGAGTCCGCGCTGGCAGTAGAACGCGAGAATCAACAGCTACTATTCCAGAGCGAAGACGCCAAGGAAGGCCTCGCGGCTTACGTGGAAAAGCGGCCAGCAGTATTCAAGGCAAAATAAAATAGTCCCTGCATGGAGGATGGGCATCTCGTCCAGCCTCCATCGTTCTATCGATGGGAATAAAGATGATTGCAGCTACCAAAACAAAACTCTCCGCCGGTCGGTTGCTTATCGACGGCCAGTGGGCCGACGCTTCGAAGCACTTTGACACCACCAATCCCGCAACCGGCGAGGTTCTGACCCAGATTGCGGAGGCTTCTGTAGCGGATGTTGACCACGCCGTTCAGGCGGCGCGGCGCGCATTCGAAGACCGCAATGGCCCCTGGCGCAAGATGTCATCCAGCGAGCGCGGACGCCTCATATGGCGTCTTGCCGATATGCTTGAACAGAACATCGACGAATTCGCTGAACTCGAAACTCTCGACAACGGCAAGCCAATATTTGAGTCCCGCTACGTCGACATGCCGATGGTGATCGACGTTCTCCGCTACTACGCGGGCTGGGCAACGAAGATTCACGGCGAAACAGTGAACACGCTTGAGACTGCGTTCACCTACACGTTGCGGGAGCCGGTGGGCGTGGTCGGTCTTATCGTCCCGTGGAATTTCCCGTTGTTGCTGGCATCCTGGAAACTTGGCCCAGCTTTAGCTTGCGGCAACACCATTGTGTGGAAGCCTGCTAGCCTGACCTCATTGAGCGCATTGCGATTCGGCGAAATAGCGGTCGAAGCGGGCATGCCTGCAGGGGTGTTGAATATCGTCACGGGCCGGTCGGAAGTTGGAAGGACAATCGTCCGGCATCCCGGAATCGACAAAATCGCATTCACCGGATCGACCGACGTGGGCAAAGACATCATGCGTAGCGCCGCCGACAGCATGAAGCGCCTGACGCTTGAACTCGGAGGCAAATCCCCCAATATCGTTTTCGCTGATTCCGATATCGACAGCGCCGTCAAAGGCGCGATCACCGGAATCTTCTACGGCAAAGGTGAAGTCTGTAATGCAGGTTCGCGTTTGTTCGTTGAGAGCAAAGTGCAAGACGAATTCCTGGAGAAACTTGTCGCTCGCGCAAAGAAGATGCAGCCGGCTGACCCGCTCGATCCGAAAACCCGCATGGGCGCAATCGTCAGCCAGGAGCAGATGCAAACCGTTCTCGGCTACATAGAAGCGGGAAAGAAAGAAGGCGCAAAGCTGATTGCGGGCGGAAATCGAGTTTCGGTCGACGGCGGCAAGGGATTCTTTATTGAACCCACAATTTTCGGCGGCGTAAAGAACGACATGAAAATCGCCCAAGAGGAAATCTTCGGGCCGGTGCTGGCGACGCTCAGCTTCGATGATGTGGACGAGGTCATCAAGCAGGCAAATAGCAATCCCTATGGTCTTGCGGCCGCGGTCTGGACTCGCGATGTGAAGAAGGCGCATTCTGTTTCGCGGCAGCTCAGAGCCGGCACGGTTTGGATCAACACTTATGGCCTGATGGATGCTTCCTTGCCCTTCGGCGGGTACAAGAGTTCCGGCTTCGGACGCGAGCTAGGCGTACATGCCATCGAACACTACACGGAGATGAAAACAGTTTGGCTAAACATGGTTTAAAAGCAGAACCCAAGGACACGAAGCTACAGGAAGCAAACTATCGCGGTTTTCCTTCGTGATACTTCGTGTCCTTTGTGGTTATAAGGTTTTTTGTAGAGAGGAACTATGCCAGGGAAAGTAGCAAAAATCGGAACCTTCAGTGATTGGGTAGGTTTGTTCGACGATTGGCGGAAAGATATCGGCGTCAATCACGACGAGATTGCTGATTTCAAATTCGACACGCTTTATGGCGCTATCGAAACTGATGAAATCCAGTTCGGCGCCTTCAAAGGCCGCCGCAAGTGGGAAAACCTGCGGCAGGTGCCCACCCAGCAGATGCGCGATGCTCTGATCAACCTGATCGTTTATCAAGGCGACACGGAATTTGCCAGCGTGGAGCAGCAACGGAATCTGTTTGAAAGCGCGCCCACCGACTGGGATCGCAAAGCCATCACTCGCGTGATGATCGAGGAAATGCGCCACGGCTGGCAGATGTGCGCGCTGCTGATCGATCACTTCGGCTACTCGGGAAAAGTGGAAGCCCAAAAGATGCTCGAGCGCCGCGCCTTCGACAACAAACGCCTGCTGGGCGCCTTCAACGTCGACGTCGACAACTGGATGGACTTTTTTACCTACACCGACTTCGTCGACCGCGACGGAAAATTCCAGTTGCAAATGCTGAAGTACTCAGCCTTCGCGCCGCTAGGACGCTCAATGTCCTACATGCTGCGTGAAGAGGCGTTTCACATGGGCACCGGAAACGACGGCCTCCGCCGGATTGTCGAAGCGGGCGTAATCCCGGCATGGCTGATCCAGAAATATCTGAATAAGTGGATCTCGAGTTCGTACGACCTGTTTGGCACCGACAACTCATCCTCGGCGCATTGGGCTTATGTCTGGGGCGTCAAGGGCCGTTACGACGAGCCAAAGAATCCGCAAGAAGCAAAGGTCGACGAACTGAACGATTACAACCGGCATCTTTATCGTGACGAAGTTGCCGGGCTGATCGAGCGATTCAACAGCGTTCTCAAGCCCGGCGAGCCGAAGCTGTACGCGCCGAATATCAAGTTCAATCGCAACATCGGCCGATGGGCGGGGCAGAAGTTCCACGCTCAGACCGGTGAACCGTTGGATGAGAAGATTTATGAGCAACACGTAAACGATTTCATGCCCACGGCTGAAGATAAGAAGCTTTTGCTGGACATCATCAACAACGAGAAGAAATGGATCGCACCGAAAGAAGGTGCACGCGATCCGCTATCGTCAATTGGAGAAGTCCGCAAATCGGCGATTAATTTGTAGCCCCACGGGATGAGGAAGGGTTCTTGTCGCCCCAGGTACGTGTAGGGACGGCTCTCTGACCCGTCGGGGCCGAGCAACGCTCGGCAGTTCTTGCCGGGAAGAGTTGAACACCATCCGCCAATACGGCAAAAATGGTTTCTGAACTCGATGACCACGACTCAAACTCGTTTCTCTCGGCTCACCTTCGATCTGCAACCGCCCATCGCACGAATCTGTCTGAACAATCCGCCGCTAAACATCATCGACATTCCGATGATGGAAGAGCTGGCCGAAGCATTAATCGAGATCGAATCTCGCAGTGACATCGCAGCCGTGATCCTAGGCGGTTCTCAAAAAGCATTCTCCGTCGGAGTTGATGTTGGGGCTCACACTCCCGACAAGGTTGAGCCGATGCTCGCCAAGTTTCATGCGGTCATTCGCGCGATAGTAGGTTCAAAAAAAGTGAGTATTGCCGCCGTGCATGGCCATTGCCTCGGCGGTGGCGCTGAACTGGCAATGGTTTGTGATCTGGTTTACACCTCGGAGCTTGCGACCTGGGGATTTCCTGAGATCAAACTGGGATGTTATCCGCCGGTGGCAGTCACTGCGTTGGCTGCACTCGTAGGACAAAAACACGCTGCCGATCTTGTTCTCACCGGACGCAGCATCCCCGGTAAAGAAGCGGCAAACATCGGCCTGGCAAACTCCGTTGTGCCTGAAATCGATCTGGAACATGCAGTTCAAGACGCAGTTCACCACCTTTCGCAACTCAGTCCAGCGGCGCTGGCCATTACTAAGAAAGCGATCTATGCCTGGGATTCTATGCACTTCGACAAAGGCCTGGCTCGTGCGGAAAAGATTTACTTCGACGAACTAATGAAAACATACGACGCACAAGAGGGAGTTAACGCATTTCTGGATAAACGGCCGCCAGTGTGGAAGGGTAAATAGGCATTTAGCAATTAGCACTTAGAAGTTTCTCGCTGCTGACGTTCGAAGCTAAAGGACCAAATGCCGACTACCAAGCGCTAACTGCCGGTTTACGAATGAAAAAAGAACTCATAGAACTCAAAGTCAACGGCCGCTCGCACGAGCTCGCTTTCGAGCCCAGCAAGCTGCTGCTCGACGTGTTACGCCAGGATCTCGACCTTACCGGATCGAAGCGCGGCTGTGACGATTCGTCCTGCGGCGCCTGCACCGTCCTCGTGGACGGGATACCGATGATGTCGTGCACGCTGCTCGCTGCCAGTTGCGAGGCCCAGCAGATCACGACGGTCGAGGGTGTGAGCGAGCATGGCAGTCTTGCAGCCATCCAGAAAGCTTATGGCGACTGGGGCGGAGCGCAGTGCGGCTACTGCACTCCGGGATTCATCATGACCGTCAAACATCTGCTGGCTGAGAATCCAGAACCAACCGAACCAGAGATTCGCAGCGCGCTGAGCGGAAACCTCTGCCGCTGTACAGGCTACAGCCAGATGTATCAGGCCATCAAAGCTGCGATAGACGCCGAGCAGAAGGGAATGGCGGCGGCGAAGTGAAGGCTCACTCTAATCTCGTCATTCCGAGCGAAGCGAGGAATCTGTAGTGGCCAACGACCCACGACAAACGTCTAACGACTTCTCCATCATCGGCAAACCCACGGCCATGGTCGACGCCGCCGGCAAGACAACCGGGGCCGGCAAGTATACCGACGACCTCAGTTTGCCCGGCATGCTCATTGGCAGAATCCTGCATTCGCCTTACCCGCACGCCCGCATCAAGCGCATTGACACTAGCCGCGCCGAGAAACTGGAAGGTGTTGTCGCACTCGTTACGGGGAAAGACGCGCCGAATCCCTACGGCATTCTCCCGGTCGGTCACGACGAGTACGCCCTCGCATTGGATAAAGTTCGATACGTTGGCGATAACGTCGCTTGTGTCGCCGCAGTCGACGAAGCCACGGCGGATCAGGCGCTGGAATTGATTGATGTTGAATACGAGCTTTTGCCCGCGTACTTCGATCCCGAAGAATCAATGAAGGCCGAGACCGACCTCATCCACGACAACAAGCCTCACAATCTTGAAAAAGACTACCACCACGTGTTCGGCGATCCTGACAAAGGTTTTGCCCAAGCCGACCATGTCGCCGAAGCTCGCTTCATCGCCAATGAAGTTACCCATGCCGCGATGGAGCCGCACTCGACTCTGGCCGCGTTCGAAATCGATTCGCACACCGGCAGTCGCGGACGCCTGACGGTGCAGTCGTCAACTCAAGTTCCGTATTACTTGCAACACAAGCTGTCGCTGGTGCTCGAAATGCCAATGGCGCAAATCCGCGTCATCAAGCCACTCGTGGGCGGCGGGTTCGGCGGAAAAAGTGAAGTAATCCCGCTCGAAATCATCGCCGCAATTGCCGCAAGAAAAGCGCTCGCGCCGGTAAAAATCACTTATACCCGAGAGGAAGTCTTCTGGGCGCATCGAGGACGTCCGCGCACGATTATTGATCTGAAGACTGGCATGAAGAGAGACGGCCGCATTACGGCTGTCAAGGCACGCGTAGTCCAGGATGGCGGAGCCTATTGCTCCTACGGCGTCGTAACCATTCTTTATTCCGGCGCCTTGCTGGGCGCGCTCTACGACATCCCCAACATTCAATACGACGGATATCGCGTCTTAACCAACAAGCCGGTTTGCGGCGCGATGCGCGGCCACGGCACAGTCAACGTACGCTTCGCCTTCGAATCGCAACTGGACGAACTTGCAATAAAGATCGGAATGGATCCCGCAGAAATTCGGCAACGCAATCTCCTACAGCCGCCCTGCATCACGGTGAACGGCCTGCGTGTGCAGAGTTACGGCCTGCCCGAGTGTATAGAAAAGACTGTCGACCGCTCCGGCTGGAAACAACGTAAGGGCAAATTGCCGCAGGGGCGTGGCCTTGGCATTGCGTGCAGCCACTACGTAAGCGGCGCGGCCAACTCAATCATCCGCTCGGACATGCCCCACTCCACCGTGAATATCAAGATCGATCGCGACGGCGGGGTTGTCGTCTACACAGGTGCCTCTGAAATCGGCCAAGGTTCCGACACCATGACGGCCCAAATCGCCGCTGAGGTATTAGGCTGTTCTCTCGGACGGGTCAAGATCGTCGCCGCCGACACCGACCTCACTCCGATCGATATCGGCTCCTACTCAAGCCGCGTAACTTTCATGGCGGGCAACGCCACATTGCGCGCCTCAGCAGAAGTAAAAAAGCAAATCGCATTGGCAGCCGCTCGCAAAATGAGCTGCGCGCCAGAAGATCTGATCTTTCGTAGCGACGTTGTCTACAAGCAGGGAAGTGTTCCACCAGTTGTTTCTAAGACTGCCGATGAAGAGGTCACTCAGTCGGGCGCCTCGGTCAGCGGCCGCGTCGTAGGTCAAATCCTCCGCGGTTCCTTACAGCAAAAGCGTAAAGACGAAGGCCCAAAAGATTGGATGACGTTCGAAGAGGCCGTTGTCGCCGCCATCGACTTCCACGGCGCTCTCACCGGAACCGGTTCGTACGCACCGCCGCCCGAGGCCCGCGGCGGCAAACATAAAGGCGGAGGAGTCGGCCCGTCGCCCGCGTATTCCTACTCTGCCCAAGTCGCTGAAGTCAGCGTGGACGAGGACACCGGCGAGGTCACCGTACACAAAGTCTGGGCCGCGCACGACTGTGGCCGCGCATTGAATCCGGTTTCAGTCGAGGGTCAGATCATCGGCTCCGTCTGGATGGGCATGGGCCAGGCGCTCACCGAAGAAATGATTTGGAAAGACGGCATGCTGATGAACCCAGGCCTGCTCGAATACCGCAGCCCGTCATCGGTAGAATCCCCCGAGGTTGAACCAATCATCGTGGAGAGCATCGATCCCGAAGGCCCATTCGGGGCGAAGGAGTGCAGCGAAGGCTCGCTCGCAGCGACCATCCCAGCAATCGCGAACGCGATCTACGACGCGGTTGGGGTTCGCCTGCACGAGTCCCCGTTTACCCCGGAGCGGGTGTTGTCAGCTCTACGCGCGAAAAAGAACGCGAAGAACATCAACCTGACTGAAGGCGTCGATCCCACTTCGCCCACAACATTTCGCGAACACGGCGGATCGCTGTGGTATCGCGGCAAGGGGCCGCTGCGACATGCGCTCGACCCCTCGCGCCGCGAAGCACCCGCGCAAGCCGGAGGTGACGATTGAGCCTCCCGCAATTCAAGCTATTGCGCCCACGCACGGTAGAGGAAGCGGTTTCTCTCCTGGCAAAGCACAGCGGCCGTGTGGCTGCGGCCGACTCGCCCGCGCGCGCCCCGTCCCACAAAGTTCGAATCGTTGCCGGAGGCACGGACCTCATTCCGTCGATGCGGCAAAAGTTGTTCGATCCCCAATATGTCCTTGACATCCGTCACATCGCAGAACTGAAAGGCATTCGCGAGCAGCAGGGAAGCGGCGTCGAGATCGGAGCGCTGACTTCACTGACAACCGTCGAGCGCTCCAATGTGCTTCGGCGACGCTACCCGGTTCTGACCGAGGCCGCCGCGACGGTCGCATCGCCTCTCCTACGCAACATGGGCACGATCGGCGGAAACATTTGTCTCGACACGCGCTGCCTCTGGTACAACCAGTCGCTCACCTGGCGCAAAGGCTGCGGCTTCTGCATCAAGAAAGACGGAGACCTGTGTCATGTGGCACCTGGCGGAAACAATTGCTGGGCGGCGTTTTCCGGGGATACGCCTCCGGCGTTGCTGTGCTTGAATGCCGAAATTGAAATCGCCAGCGCTTCCGGATTAAAACGTGTATCGTTGCGCGACTTCTATACCGGCGACGGTGTGGCCTATCGAACTTTGCAGCCCAATGAGCTCGTGACGAGAGTATTCTTGCCCGAGTCTGCCGCCGACTACCGCGGTGTTTATCGCAAGCTTCGGGTTCGAGGGTCGATCGATTATCCGCTTGCGGGAGTCGCCATCGTGATGAAACGTTCCAACGGCCACGTCGTCGACGCGCGTGTCGCCGTCACCGCCGTCAATCCGGCTCCGCTTTTGGTGAAGGGGGCAAGCGAGTTACTCGCCGGAAAAATAATAGACGAAGCGTTGGCGGAAGCCGTGGGAAACTTAGCCGCGAGAACCGCAAAGCCGCTGACCACTTCTGCGCTGACTCCCGAATATCGCCGGGAGATGATCCGGGTGTTTACGAAACGGGCAGTGCTGGCGGCAAACAATTAGAAAGGTTCTCAGGAGATATTGTCATCCCGAGCAACACGAGGGATCTGCAGTTCCTTCACCATGATCACAGACTGTCACATCCACATTCAGCCGCTGGAAATGTTCAAGCCTCAGGCCCTCGAACTGATGAAGAAGAAGCGCGCGAACTACGACGAAATTGCCGAGTTCTGCCGCTCCCCCAAGGCATTCCTGAAGTATCTCGATAAAGCTGGAATCGATCGGGCGATGCTCATCAATTACGTAGCTCCCGAGGTCATCGGCTTCACTTCCGGCGTAAACGAATTCGTTGCTGACTACGTAAAAGAAAACCCGAAGCGCCTCCTCTCGTGCGGAAGCCTGCATCCCCGGCATACGTCAAACGTCATGGCCGACGTGGAACAGCTTCTGCGCTTGGGAATCCAGATGATTAAGATTCATCCGCCACACCAGCTCCTTTTTCCCAACGACTATCTCACAGGAGTGAAGGAGTTGGAGATCATTTATCGCGCCGCCGAGGCCAACGGCATTCCAGTGATGTTTCACACCGGAACTTCAATTTTCCCCGGCGCCCGCAACAAGTATGGCGATCCCATCTACATCGACGACGTCGCCGTCGACTTCCCTAAACTGAAAATCCTGCTGGCCCATGGCGGACGCCCGCTATGGATGCAAACCGCATTCTTCCTGGTGCGCCGGCACCCAAACGTATTTCTGGACATCAGCGGCATTCCACCCAAAACCTTGTTGAAATATTTTCCGCGTCTGCAGGAGATCTCCCACAAAACCCTCTTCGGAACAGACTGGCCAGGGCCGGGGGTCCCCGACATCAAGCAGAATCTGGATGAGTTCCGGTCGCTGCCATTGCCTCCAGAAACCCAACAACAGATCCTGAGCCAGACCGCGCTCGGGATTTGGCCCGCCTGACGCACACTCTTCTGATACGTTTGTCATCCTGAGGAAGCGGAGTCGTTGCGAAGCAACGACTCCCAACGAAGGATCTCTGCATTGCGCCGGTCACCGCGACGTAAACAGATGCCCCATCTTTTCTTTCTTGGTCTTTAGATATTCTTCCGCGTGCGTGCTGGGCGTCACTTCGCAGGGAACCCGCTCTACCACCTCAATCCCGCCCCGCTCAAGCGCCGCAACTTTGTCAGGATTATTCGACAGCAATCGCACTTTAGACACGCCCAACGCCTTCAGGATTCCCGCCGGCATGGCGAACGCGCGCAAATCAGCTTCAAATCCTAAGCGTTCATTCGCCTCCACGGTATCCAATCCCGCATCCTGCAACTCATAAGCCTGCAACTTCGCCATCAAACCAATGCCGCGCCCCTCCTGCTGTTCGTAGATCAGCACGCCTGCGCCTTGCTCGGCAATCATGGCCAGCGCCATCTCCAGTTGCTGGCGGCAGTCGCAGCGGAGCGACCCGAACACATCACCAGTAAGGCATTGCGAATGGATGCGCACCAACGGAGGCGCCGACTGCACATCGCCCATCACCAAAGCCACAGCCTCTTCCTTGCGCGAGGCGCCTGCCTGTAAATTAGTCCCCTCGCCAAACTCACCCTGAAAGCCAAAGATGCGGAACGTTCCCCAACGGGTAGGGAACTCCGCGGACGCAACCTGCCGCACTGATGGGATACTCACAACAAGATTATAGCGGTCAGCACGCAACCTGGGCGTGAGCGTCTCGTCCGTGCAGGCCACGGGAACGGTGTGTCAATCTTTGATCCCCTACTCGACGAGGCGTCACTTGCCATCGAGATCGACCAGCGTGCCTTCAGCCTTCTTCGTCCCCAACACCCCAGCCGAGAACCGGCTGCAACCCTTGGCGGTGATGATCGTGCAGTTTTGCTCGTCTGAGGTGGAGTAAGACAGATTACACGGCTCCGGAGGCCCGAACGGGTCCCGGGGTTTTCCGGTGAATTCAGTTGCAAAATACCGCGCGCTGGCACAACTCGAACCCTTGGTGCATTCGGGTACCGTGGTTAGCCAATATCTCCCGGGACTGAGATGAGCCGCCTTGATCTTTACCAGCGTCGTGTACTCGTTAAAACCGAATACGCTTCGTCCGGTCGGCTTAAAGGTGGCACGACTGTCGCCGGAAACCAACTTTGTCCCGCAATTGTTCTGGGTGACACCGGTTGAGATTGACCAAATGGCTTGCTTAGGATCGAGCAGGTCAACGTTAGACAAATCGTTGGTGAACAATCCAATTGCCTCCCACTGCTGAGTCTTTGGGACGTCAAAGGGAACTAGGACTTCAGCGTTCGGAACCAGAATGTCCTCCTCGTTGGCGATGCCGCCTGCGTTTCGGACCGAACCGAAATCTCCCCCATAGAACAAGCAAGGTTTGCAATAACTGGGCGGTTTGGGTGATTTCGCGTCCTCCGCTAACGCCGATGCTTGCAGTAAAACGAGCAGGACCCCAAGCAGAAAAAGTTTTTGCGCCATATGCCCTCCGTGAATTCTGGGTTTCCTTGGCGAGATTCCCAGGTCCACGAAATTGTACGCCGGACGTGTTTCCTTTTTCGACTAACGCGAGCGCGACTTACCAAGCCGCATACCGGTATCGTTGTGGCCGCTCCGGCAACAGCATGATCATTACGATTCCCGCAATGAAGCCGCCCACATGAGCCCAGAACGCAATCCCACCGTTGGTCTGGCTGGTCTCCGCAATCGCGGTTGCCGTTCCACTCATAAATTGCACGAAGAACCAATATCCCAGCACCAGCCATGCTGGCAGGTGGAAGAAGAAAATAGGCGGAAACCACATCAGCACGTGAGCTCGCGGATAGAGTACGAAATACGCCCCCATCACTCCGGCGATTGCTCCGCTCGCTCCGACGCTAGGCACGTTCGAGCCACCATTGAGAAGAATGTGAGTAATTGCTGCCGCGAAGCCGCTCACCACATAAAAAACTAGAAAGGTAAAGTGGCCGAGATAATCTTCAATGTTGTCTCCGAAGATCCAAAGAAACCACATGTTCCCGATAAGGTGTAGCCATGAAGCATGCAAGAACATGGAGGTGAGAATAGGAAGAAGGAGACCGGTCAGCGAAGAGTTCGGCCACGCCGCCAACACCCGTTCGAAGTGCAGCGGCACCACTCCAAAGTGGTACATGAAGCTGTTCAGTGCCCGATGACCCTCTCCACCGACCGACAATTCAAACACGAAGACCACCGTGTTCAGAGCGATAATGAAATACGTAACAAACGGAGTGCCGAACCGGGGCGTGTCATCGCGGATGGGAATCATGCAGGATTAGAAAATCTGCTAATTTGGTATCCGGGTAATCGAACAACTGGCGACAAGAATGCCTGTCATCCGAACAAGAATACCAGCATCGCCTATGAAAGTACGTGCACGCCAGACGCGTCACCAGGATGCCGTTTACAAACTTTTGGCAATGCACGCGTAGGCCCGGACTCCCTCGTCCCCGGGCGGCCGAGCAAAGCTCGGCAGGATTTCCAGGGGGCGCAAAGGTTTCGCCCGAGTTACGGCTTTCATAAACCCCAATCGTCCATGAACGGTTTCCTCATCATCGACAAGCCCTCCGGCCTGACCTCGCACGATGTCGTTAACCGGGTACGCCGCATCCTGCAAGAGCGCTCGATCGGGCATCTGGGCACGCTGGATCCGCTGGCCACGGGAGTACTGCCCCTGGTAATCGGTAATCTGACCCGCCTGGCACAGTTCTACACCTCATCCGAGAAAACCTATGAAGGCACGATCCGCTTCGGATTTGCCACCGATACCTACGACGCAGAAGGCGAACCTACAAGCCCACCCCAATCGGTGACCCTGTCCCTCGATCAAGTGCGCCAACTCGCCACCCAATTTCAAGGCATCATCGAACAGACGCCACCACCGTTTTCAGCTAAGAAGGTCCAGGGCGTCCCCGCGTACAAACTGGCTCGCAAGCACGCCGAGGTCAGGTTAAAGCCGGTACAAGTGGAGATTAAAGAATTCGAGATTACGCGAGTCGAGGGCGACCCCAATTCCGGCGATGCCCACGTAGGCCCGGACGTCCTCGTCCGGGTGGCCGAGCAAAGCTCGGCAGGCTTTGTCGCTACTTTCCGCGCCCGGGTAGCCTCTGGAACCTACATACGCTCGGTAGCCCATGACATGGGCCAACGAATCGGATGCGGCGCTCACCTGGAATCGTTACGCCGGACCGCAGTCGGCGAATTCGAACTGGCGGATGCCCACACACTGGAAGAAGTGGCCGCAGCTTGTAAGGCGAATCAAACGGAAGATCTCTTCATTCATCCCCGCAAACTTCTGCCACAATTTCCGTGCATCACCGCCAACGAGGAAATGGCCGCACGCATCCGCACTGGCCGCCCCGTGAACTTGCCCGAACTCTCCCAGGCCAGGACGGTGAAAGTCTTCACCGGCCAAAGGGAACTAATCGCCATCGCAACGCGAGTTGCTGGCACATTGTTCCACGCCAAGATCGTCCTGGCAGGGGAAACAACCGAGCACATGGCGAGCGGCAAGAACGATTGAGGATATGGGTATGCGACGCAAAGCCGGCGGAGCGATGTAATGTCCGATAATAGGTATTCTGTAAAGTTCGCCATTCGTGACACCCTCCCGACTACTTACCAACCTGGTGCCCTTTTCATCTCGGCTTCATATTCGCCCGATTACAACCGCCCTTGCCGAGTACAGCCACCCGCTGGCGCCGTCGCCTGGTCGCACGCTTCGCCGCTAGCGAAGCGGCCGCGCCTACCCACCAAGAGCGCCAGCACTGGCACTTTTGCCGCGAACTGTTACGCCGCGCGCTCGAAGGCTGGCGCGATCCCTGGGTTGCCGCCCACTATTACACCTATGGACTGCACCCCGACAAGTACCGCAAGGCCCTGGCGGACCGCGAAGCCCGCCTAATCTGGGAGTTAAACCGCGCTAGCGCTCGTAAGGCGGAAACACGGAAGGTTGCTCCCCTCCAGTACGAACTATGGCCAGCTTCTCCAAAGCCACCCGTTCAATTACTACTTTTTCCCCGCAAACCCGCACGGCGACAAAATCACCCTCGCGCCATGGTAGCTGCTCGCGCACGCGCTTGGCTAGCGTAATGCCGAGCGAGTTGCCCCGTTTCTGGATTTGGCACGGTATGGGTTGGCCACTCATGGTATCGGTACCACCACCGGGGGTATATTCGCGTGTAGCAGTACCACCCGTGGCGCACGTATGGTGAATCTTTTGCGTTACCGTGTCAAGCTAAAACGCTGATTACTATGTGGATAACTCTGCGCGCGCAGTCTGGGCGCGGGTTTCCGCGATATTTTTCCCTTGCCCTCTTCCCTGCTTCGGGTGGTATCACTCACGCCAGGGCAAGGAGCAATTTCCTATGCGAGTTCTGAAGGGAAGTTTTGACGGGTTCTATGGATTCTTGGGGCTGGCCTGCTGTCTGCAGGTCAAGTCCGCGGACGCCGTAGCCGCGAAGTGGGCCACCCGCGCGGGCGCTGCTGGTGCGGATTACGCCTCGGGCGTCAACGGCACCCAGAAAGACTGGGCCACGGACACGGCCGCAGCCGCGGGCTCTTGGGCTGCTGGCGTACAAACCGCCGCCGCCAATGGCTCGTTCGCCAAGGGCGTAAACGCAGCCGGTACGTCGAAGTGGAAGGCGAAGGCCGCGAACGTGGGCGCCGCCCGCTATCCGCAAGGTGTAGCCGCCGCTAAGGGTTATTACCAGAACGGCATCTCCGCTGTTCTGCAAGTTCTGTCGGGCATCACTTTGCCGCCGCGCGGCCCCAAGGGCGACCCCAGCAATTACAACCGGGTCACCGTCGTGGGCACCGCGCTCCGCAAGATGAAAACCGGCTAGTAACCGCCATTCACACGCCGCAAAGGCAACGTGAAGTGAGCGGGGCGCGTCGCTCGATAATATCCGCGCAACTTTCGAGGGCACACGATGGAACGCGATTATCCAGTCGGACACCCGGCCGCTAGCGACTACAAAGGCGAAGCCTACGTGGATCGCTTTGCCTCGTATGCCTACGATTTTCCGGAAGGGCATGCCGCGCGCGGTGGCAAGAATCGATCGGACCTGGACACGCCCGATGGAGTACGCGAGTCGCACTTGCGGCAGACCCAGCCCTTGCAGGATTTAGCCAAGCAAGGCTCGCTTCCTCCCGTGTTCGATCCCGCGAAGAAAGAACCGTTGCCGCTCTCCGCGGAGCAACTCGCGCATATCTATTCCGCGCGCAACGCGGTCAAGCTGAACGAGCCGCCGACACCGGACGCCAAGCAGGCCATCGGCTATATCGAGGCGCTGGGTTATGAGCTGGACCACGCTGTCTCAATTTTCTTGCAGTACCTCAAGCCCGCGGAGCCCGCGGACGGAGTGAAAGGGTAGGGCACACTTATGAACATCCTTCGTTCCATCATGGCGCAATCGTTCGAGCAGCCAACGCTGGCGTGCTTCGCCGCTGCGCTTGAAGTAATCTCCGGTTCGGTCACCGGCGCGGGCGCGGTATTTACCGCGTGGACCGTCAACGCTGGCAACTCCCTGGCCATCCGTTCCGCGCCGCTCACCTCGAACGTGTGGCTGCTCGAAAAGTGGGCCTTCAACGATACCGCCGCGGGCGTGCTCCGCGTGCGCAGCCCGCGCTTGCATGACAACGTGCAAGGTATTCGCTCGCGCATCGTGAACAACGATACCGAGCCGCTGCTCTCGGGTCTCGCGGCCTTCGGGTGGCGTCAGAAGCTCGTCCCGCAAGACATCTTGATTGCGGAACAGACCGGCAGCGCCGCCAACATCGACACCGGTCACCTGCTCGTCTATTACGAGAATTTGCCCGGCATCTCGGCGCGCTTCATCGACAACGCCACGCTCATCGCCAACGGGGTCAACCGGATCGGCCAGGAAGTGTCCATCACCACCACCGCCGCTAGCGGAGCCTATACCGGCCAGGTGGCCATCAATGCGGTCAACGATAACTTCAAGGCCAACACGGACTATGCTCTCTTGGGCGCGATGGTAGACACCCGCGTGGGTACGGTCCGCATTCAAGGCGCCGACGTAGGCAACTTGGGAATCGGCATCCCTGGCGAGCCGACGCAGCGTCACTTGATGTCGAATTACTTTCAGCGCTTGAGCCAGGTTTACAACCTGCCGCTCATCCCGGTTTTCAATAGCGCCAACAAGACCGCCATCCTGATTGATGCGACGGGTCACACCGCCGCGGTCACCAGCGTGGTCACGCTCTACATGGTCGAACTGGCCGCCAAGACCGGCAGCAGCTCGGGCGGGCAGTACGGAGTTTAGCTAGCGACGTAGTAGCAAAGGGGAGGAAGGGCGGGCGCATCGACGCCCGCCCTTTTTCACAGAGGGCAACATGAATGCAGCGACAACACTGCTGGTGTTATGCGCGTGCGGCCAGGCCGAAAGCGCAACCGTGCATCACAGCCCGGACGGGCACAAGTACGCGCCGATCCGCGGCGCCGATCAATTCCGCGATGACCAGGAGATGCACAAAGGCTCACGCCGCGGCCATTACGCGCTAGCGGAGCAGCGCATCATCACCCTGGCGTCACCGGCTGTGGGCCTGGACTGGAGTGCGCCCGTGCCCGCTACCGCGCGGTGGCGCGTCAACGCAGTGCAAGCGCAGCTCGCGACCAGCGCCGTAGTAGCGAATCGTGTGCCGCACATCATCATCACAGACGGGCAAGCCCACACCGTTTACAACGTGCCGTCGCTCACGAACCAGGTGGCGGCCACCACGTTCGTATATTCGGCGGGCGCGACCGTGGTGACAGCATTCTTTGACAGCGCGGTGGTCATGGCGCTGCCCTATCCGCTGAAGATGCTGCAGAACTGGACCATCGCTTCGCTCACCACCGGAATCCAGGCGGGCGACCAGTGGTCGAACATCGTACTGTTCGTGAAGGAGTGGCTACAGTTCTAGGCATGAGCACAGCTCCCGGCAATTACGATAACTTGGACGCGCTTACCGCGGCCGCGCCAGAGTCCGCGCCCGCGGCCGTGTCCGACAATCTCCCACCCGCGCCCGCGGCGCCCGCGACGGACTTCTCTTTCGTCGCGGAAGGACGGCCAGGCGTAGTTATGTCGGGCTTCCTCATCACCGTGGATGACACGTTGCAGCTCACGGTGTGGAATAGCAACGCCGCGCTGCAGGGTGTGACGGTGCAATTGCGCGTGCTGAAGCCCGATGGCACGCTGGTGATTCAGCAGTACACCATCAGCAAGCCCACATCGGACCGCACTGCGAACGTGATCACCGCCACGCAATTGAGTGGTTACCTGGTGGGCGCGGTGGTGACGCCTCAGGGTGGGCCACTATTCCGCGGGCAGTGCTTCGCAACCCTCACCGTGTTACGCGGCACCGCGTCACAACCGCTGTACCAGCAGACGTTGCTAGCGGACTATGTGAGTACAGGCTTTCAGCCAACCTGGCCAGGCTCACAGCTTCGCAGCTCGACAGATGGGCCAGGCTTCGTCTATACCTTTACGGGCGCCGTGCCAAGCCAGGGCAACGAGACAACAGTGGTACAACCAGCAACCACCCGATGGCGCGTACAAACCATCACCGCGGCGCTCACCACGAACGTAGCCGTCGCGAATCGGTTGCTGTTCTTGCTAGCGCAGGCAGGGGGAAAAGACGTTTTCGCAGAAGCCGCGGCCGCAACGCAACCCGCTAGCCAATCCACACAATACACGGCCGCGGTCGATATGCCGCTAGCCGCGGTCAATCCGCTGAATCAAACCTTGCCCCTGCCCGCGGCACTCATCACCGCGCCCGCGACTGTATTCCAGACTTCAACCCTGAATCTGCAGGCCCTTGACCAGTGGACCGCGCTCTCCGTCATCGTAGAGGAGTGGATCAACGTATGAGTGCAATTCTGGGCTTACTCTCGAATCCCATCACGGCGCTCATTGACCGCCTGGTGCCGGATAAAGCCGCGAACGATGCGGCCCGCGCTACGCTAGCGCAAATGACGCTGACGGGCGAAGTGCAGAACATCGCCGGGCAGATTCAAGTCAACCTGGCCGAAGCACAGAATCGAAGTCTGTTTGTCTCGGGGTGGCGCCCGTTCGTGGGCTGGGTGTGCGGGTTCGGCCTGGCGTTTCAATTCGTCTTCGGCCCGCTGTTTACCTGGCTTTCCGCGTTGCTTCGCCACCCCACTCCCTTTCCGCAACTCGACATGGGAACGCTGCTCACGTGTTTAGGAGGCATGCTTGGACTGGGAATCTCGCGCACAGTTGAGAAGATCACCGGAACGGCGGCGAAGTGACATGACCACGCATCCATTCCGACTCAATCCGGGTGACTGGTTACACGTGGTCGAGTTCGGCTTGCTGCTGGTGACGCTGGGCATGTTCGTAAAGACCATCCAGTACACCGAATCGCAGGTGGACAAGCACTCGCACCAGCTCGACCGCATCGAGCACTACCTCAGCTCGCGCGATCCTGAATACTGGCAGCGCACGCAAGAGGGTTCCATTGCCCCCATCAACTAAGACCTGGCAGCAACGCAACGCGCTAGCGGAGCTGCCCGCGATCCCGCCGCTAGCCAAGGGTGCTTTGACCTACACGCCCGGCAAGCCGCAATTCTCAGACCTGGCGAATAGCATTCTGGGCAACGTGGGAACGGGCGCCGATGGTTTCGACGCGCTATTTAACCTGGTCGCGTCCACCATCGATTCAGACATTGCCGCGGTGCCGATCCTCGACACCATCCTGGCCGATGTGGGATTTGTGGCGGGCGCGCTCGATGCGGCCGTGCTCGCGCCCATCGCCGCGGAGCACGCCGCATTCCTTGCGGGTGGGCAGGCTTCGCTAGCGGGAGTGGACGCGGGCTTCGGTGGCGGATCGGCGCCACCCCCACCGCCGCCACCGAGTGGGACGAAGCCCGGAAAGCCGCAACCGCAGCCGACAACGCCCACAGCTCCGACGAGTGGATTTCCACCCGCACCAGGCGCGGGCGATGGCAACATCCACGGCCGATTCAGCAACACGTAGGAAGGGAGACGTAAGACTATGCCACCAGTAAATCTAAACGTGCATGACATCAGCGTGCTGGACACCGCGACGTTCGGACCAGGCGGGGCGCAAATCGCGCAACGCAAGGTGACTTTCTTCGTGGGCGACCACGGCCCGTTCGTGCTCACCTACAACAAAGCGGAAGCGACCGCGGATCGCATCAAGAGTGACATTCAGGCGGAAGTTGCCGGACTGCAGTCCATCCATTCGCTAGAGGCATAGCTTTGGGCTGTATAGGTCAACGCCGCGCTGGGCAAGGAATGTGCTCGTACTGGACCAGCTCGCCGGCGCCGCGGCCGTGAACTAGGAGTTATACAAATGTGGGACTGGCTCGATGCGTTTTCTAACTCGCTCGGAGACGCCGCCGCGAGCATAATCGCGGCGCTGCAGTTCCTCTATGCGCTGCTGGTCGCCGTCGCGCAGTTCCTCTATTCCCTGCTGGTGGCCGTCTTCAACTTTCTGGTGAACATCCTCAAGAAGGTGGCCGCGTTCCTGCACACGCTATGGGACAGCTTCTTTAAGAAGATTTTTACTGACATCATCAATGCCATTCGCAAGCTGCATGCCTGGCTCGAATTGCACCTTGGACCGTTTATAAAGTGGCTGCAGCAGGCGCGCGCGTTCCTTGACCGCATTTTCCGCCTGTACATCAAGCCGATTCTTAACCTCATTCAGCACGTGAGACAGTACCTGCAGATATTGCGATTGCTCGGGGTGAAGTGGGCGGGCGCGCTGGACGCCAGGCTAGGACAAATCGAAGGCGCGATTGCGGGCATTTTTCTACGAATCCAAGGCTACTTGAACGCCGTCATTGGCATTGTTAATTCCCTCTCCGATCCGCTCGGGCTGTTTCGCCGTCCCACGTTCGTGATGAGCATGCGCCGCATTTTCCCTAGCTTCATGCGCGGTGTAAGTGGTATGCCGCTGGGCTACTTCTTCCCATCGCCGCGGAGCAACGCGGGCAACGGGCTAGGGCCTACGCAGTTCCCGCTCAATCTCACCAACACCACGCAAAACCCGCTCCCAAGTGGCTACTTGGGCGGTGATGACGGACTAGGAAACTTCGGCGGGTGGGACGGAGTAGACCCGCTAGCGGACACGTCAATGGATGGCATGACGGTGCTCGACTATTTCAACGATGACTTGTACCCCGAGCCGGTGTGCTCCGATCCTGTCTCGTGCGCAGAGCAGGCGCTCCGCAACGCGCTGATAAGCCCTCTTGTACAGAGTTAACTATGGCTACCCAACAAGCCCCGCAGATCGACTTTAACAACGCGAAGACGCAAGCCCACCAGCTACACGACACTCTGATTTCGCTCTACTCGGAGTTCGCCACGCCGGGCTGGCTAGCGGAGGCGCTTGCGTCATCCGCGGCCGGGCTGTTCTTTATTGTCGCCGTGATCGTGCTCCCGGTGATGCAGATCGTCATTGCTATAGGCAGCTTCATCGCCGGATCGTTTCTTGCCACCATCGGAGATGCGAAGGAGGAGCAGCGGGAAGACCTCAACAACTTGCTAGCGGAAACCATCAACGAGATGCTGGGCACGAGTTTGAGCGGCCAGGAGCTTTCCGCGGGCAGTGGCGCCGGGGCGGACATGGAGAGCAATCAGCAGATTGGCAATGCTGTGCTCGGCCTTTTTGAAAGTGCTTTTGGCGGTGGCGGTCCGGTGTCTCCGAATCAGGGCGCCGACAACGCCCGCAAGTTCGCAGGCTTCGGTGTGAACTTCGCGACGACGCAGGGTTTTTTGTCTATCTTGTCCGAAGCTGCGTCACTCGGCTTCTTCAAGGAGTTCCACGAGCTGCCAGATGGGCTAATGCACGCGCTGGGCATAAGCAGGCTGCAACGGCTAGCGCTGCAGCCACTCATCCAAAACGCGATTCAGAAGCCTTACCACAAATACTGCATGTCGCAGTACCGGCCGACTCAGCTAGCGGAAGCGCAGCTTGTGAAAGCTTTACACAGCGGGCAGATGAGCCAGGGCGATGTGAGCATCGCGCTCGCGCAGCTCGGCTATCCGGATGAACTCATCGCGTTCGTGCTGACTGACTTCGAACAAAAGATGGCGCTCTCCGAGTTGGTCCTCCTTCGCAACAATGGAGACATCACGGAGCAAGACGTTATCAACAAGCTGACGCTCACGGGAATGCCTGAAGACCAGGCCAAGCTCCAGCTCAAGGCCGCGGACCTTGCCGCGGTTAAAACGCAGCAGAATGCTTTGCTCTCTGAGTTGGAAACCGCGTACATTGCCGGACACGTTGACCAGGCCACCTACAACTCGGTGTTGAGCAACCTGTCGCTGAGTGATTTGGAAGAGCAGGCTTTTCGGGCGAAAGTAGGCTTCAAACAAGAAGTGCCGCGCAAGTCGCTGTCCTTTGCAGAAGTGGAAGCCGCGATTGTTGAGGGCATCACGGATTTCACCTACCTAGACCAGTGGTTCACGGACCAGGGATACGACCAGCAAGCGCAACTGATCCTTTCGTACTCCGTCCTGCAGAAGATCAAGGGCGCCGAGGATAAGAGGAAGTTTGCGCAATACAAAGCCGCGGTGCTTCGAGCGGCGAAGAAGCCCGTGCCACCCTGGATCACCGCGGCAGAATGACCCATGCTAGACCATCACCCATTGGGAGATCGTCGTTTATAGCTCACTAGCGAGCGTGCTAGCGAGTGCGTGTGGCGCCATGATGCCACGCACGCCCTAAGAACCGGACGAAACCCCGGAGCAGCCAGGTCCCGAACAAGAGCAAAAATATTAGACCGGGGAAGAAGCCCTTTTGGTAGTGACCGCCCTGGACAGCAATGGCGTACCAGGTGAACGTGGACAGGACCATAATTCCCAACCAGTGCTTTGTGATGAACTCCATTGAAGTGGCCTCCGTGTATTCCGGCCGACGTTCGCTAGCGTACCTGCAGTTTCGAGCGTGCCCGCGATCCGCGGCGACCTCTCGGCCGAGTGTCCGCTAGCGTAGCAAAACGCGGATCCATTGGCTAGCGAAAACGCGCGCCAACGAATTCGCGATCGCGATCGGTGCGCGGCCGTGTCGGCGGCTCCGCCGCGCGCAGATACACAGACATTTTCAGTTTTGAAATAGGGGCAGGGTGGCTATGTCCATCGGAATGATAGACATTCAGGTTTGGATAATTTTGTAATAGCGAAGCGCATGCACCAGTTCGTCAAGTTGCCCTTTCGTCAGTGTCACATGTCCGCTAGCGGTGGTGACCTGGTACAGCGCCGTCCTGTCTGGGCCAGCCAGGCGAGTTAGAGTGAATCCAATCCCGGCTTCTTGGTCGATTAAATCGGTCGCCATATTCCCCCCATCGCAGCTTAGACCTGCACCAACTCCCACGGCAAGTTATGCTCGCGCAACACTTCCTCGACTCCTGGCGCAAGGCGATTCGCTACTAGCAAGGCTTTGGGGGGAACAGTGTGCGGGTGCTCAATCTTCCAATGCGTGACGTAGCCGAGCAGTTGCCCGATGGCGGACAAACCCGCGCGATCTTTTACCTCGATAATGGTGGGCTGGTCGCCCTGCCACAATAGCGCGTCCATTCGCTTGCGCGTGCTGGCGATGCTAGAGGCGCGCACGAAATCAGGCGCTGTCGGCCCCGGATCGAAGCCAGGCCCCACCCTGGTGTTGTAATCGAAGCGGTCATATTCTCCCTGGTGCAATCGCAGCCACGCGCGGAATACTGCGATTTCCGCGGGCAGCATGGCAGGGAACGTCAGGCGGTCCGATTCGGGCGTATTTGCTGGCGTGGCCATCGCTAGCCCCTACCGTAGCGCGCTGGCCAGTGCGCACCAGGATTGACCAGCTTCGGGCTTTGGTTCGCTAGCCAGTCCTGATGCGCCCGCCACTGTGCTTCATCCAGCAGGCGCCGCGCTATGTCAAGCACCACCGCGTTATTTGGTACGGAGCCAGATATCTCCAGCACCAGGGTCTCCAGGTCGAACACCAGCGTAAGTTGAGCTACCCGGCGCGGTTTGTCCGCTAGCGAGTTCTGTTTCTCGTTGTCCATCTTTTTCCTTCTCCTCAAAGGGTGGGCCATCGTGGTACGTGACCCATGTTTCGGTATAACCGCGAAGCACGGCCATCAGGCGATTAAAAGCGCCGTGCGAGTTTCCTACCCAGTCAAGGCCGTGGAACTCGCCCACGGCCGCGCATCCCTCAACATCCTCCGGCCGGTTGCCTATGTGCCAGCGGATATGGGACCGGCCGGGCACGTCCAACACTTCCGGGCAGATGTACTTCAACCGCGGTGACATCGTGCGCACCACTCGATAGCGAGCCGCGGGAATGCACGGATGGCCAGGCAGGACGGGGTTCTCGCGCGCGGGTTCCAAGGTGTAGAGCCATAGATCCCCGCCGAGCCACAGCTCACCGCACACACTGCGCGCCGTTTCCCACTTGCGGTAGAGGTCAAGCTCAAGCAGCATCGGACTTCTTTTTCTTCCTGGCGAGTTCCACCGCGGCATATTGGATCGCCTGTACGAGCGCCTTGCGCGCGTTGCGCCCCACTTTCGTGCGGAGCAACCGGACGCAACGGTCACACAGCCGAATTGTCACCGCGGGCGCGCGTAGCCGGTCCTTCTCGCCCAAGGTGGATAGCTGCATGACTAGAGACACTGTGGGGATGCGGCCTAAGCAGGCCGCACCATCGCCACAAGGACACCCCGCGCGCCCCATCGCGCGCCGCCTGTTTCCCGTCATTATCGGAAAAGCCATGCTGGCACCTCCTGGCCATCAGCAACGTAGTGAGCAGCGCACATTAGGCCACTCCACCCCGAACCGCTCGGCTCAACCGGATCGTCTACCACGTGCCAGGCTGCGCGCTCGATGAACTTCGCCGGATCGCTCCGCACACGACGCAGCAGCCACCACCACTCCACCACCTCCAACAAGTTGTGCATACATCCTCCGTGATTAGTCCCATCCGCTAGCGGCCACGCTGTTCGAGTCCGCTAGCGTGATGGCATTCCCCACCACCTTGCCCCACCCTGCCAGCACCTGGCGCTTAAAGTCTCCCGGCCAGGCTTGCGCTAGCAGGTAATCGAGAACTTGTTTCTTCATCCCCGCATTCATCAACGCTTCAGGGATAAGCCCCGTTGGCGATTCCATTGCTCACCCCACCGCGCGACTAGCCCGCGGTAATCGAATAGACGACACAAGTCACAACCGCGGGGTTCGCCAACCCCGTCAACTGAAGGCTGGTCGCCGTGGTTTTGGTGAACTGAGAAATTGACGGGAGTTCCGCTGTCGCGGAGCACGTGGGCGACCCTGGCAATCCGGTGTTGTCCGTAGTCTGCTGCAGCAGCACGATACTGTTAGGCTGGATTACGGTGGTGTTGATCGTGTACGTAGTGCCCGCGCTAGCGGGAATGGCGATCTTACCGAGCGATGCAGAGCCGCACGCCGCGGGGCTTGGCGTACCCGTCGCGCCTCCCGCCTGGCACAAGGGTTGCCCCTGCACACCTTGCGAATACACGGACGCGACGCATTGCTCCACGTCTGTACCGGTGCAGCCGTGGCCTCCGGTAGTGATCCCGCTCCACGCTAGCCAGGTGTAATTGTTGTGATCGTCCTTGATGATCGGCTGGCCACCGTTGAACTGCGTAAACGTTGTGACCGCGGAGTTGCCCAGCGCGTTCGCATAGAAGTGAATCACTGCGTTGCCGGTGTTTTTCTGCACCCCGCCGTAGTTCGCTCCAATGAAGGTCAACCCGCTGGTTTGGCTGAATTGCCCCACCGCGAAGGCATCGCCATTCGCGATCTCGCAGTGCCACCCGCTAAATACCCCGCTGGGCGTGCCATCGACGCCTAAGCAACTGGTCAGCGATAAGCCCGTGCCGGTGGGCGGGTTGTCGGATATCGGACTGCCCGTCACGGTCATGTTGTAAAACGTCCAGCCACACCCACCCTCACACCAGACGCCATACTGTGGCCAGAGCACTTGCGCTTGCGCCGTGCTCGCACCGTTCGAGCCGGTATTCTGAATCGTGAAGGTGGTGACGTTGCTGGCGTTCGTGGGTGTGATGCAACTGGCATTCTGCGATGGCCCGCAGATTTGAAACACTCCCGCAAAGGTCGGATCGCTAGCGTCCACGATCTGAATCGTCTCTAGCGGCCAGGGCAGCCAGGACAAGTTGCAGGGGTTGGTGGTGCAGGGCGCGGCCACGTTGTTAATCGTGATGGTGGTAATGTTCGACGCCCGCACCATGTTGCCCGCGGTTACGATGCCGATATTCGCCTTGCTCCCGCCCGGATCGGGGTTGAAGCAGGAAGGCTTGCACGTGTCGATAAAGTTTGCCCACTCGGAGTGGCTGCAGCCTTCGCAGTAGATCCCCGCGTTCGTCCACGCGGTAATATCCACGTCATGCACGGAGACCAGTTCTTGCCCGCAGGCGGTGTAGATGCCAACGCTATTCGGTGCAAAGTCGGCGTTTATGTCCACATCCGTGATGACTTCCCCAAAGCAGTTGCCAATCAGCGGCCCGTTTAAGGCTCCATTGCCGCCCGCCACGATCACCGGCGCTAGCGTGCCCGTGGTCACCGGCGCGCCAGCGCCCGTAGTCGTAAAGGGGCTATTGCTCAAGTTGGGCGCGAACGCGCCGCCGTTGGGGAACTGAGGAAATCCGAAGGGATTGCCGCCGCAATTCAGGTTGGCGAAATTGGCATCGTTCGTGTCCTGCCTGCAGGCGGTGATCATCGTCCCCGCGGCCGTGCCCGATCCTGGCGAAGTGCCCGTCCCGTGCATCTGTGGGCGGGCACCGTTGCCAGGCATGAAAATTATGTTGCTGGTGTAAATGCGCCCGGCTGGCCACAGGATGGTGGCGCCTTTATTGCAGCCCGCCCACGGTTGAGAGTTGAGCCACATCGGAGTGGGCACGCCGCGCGCGTCCACAAGCCCGCCCGTCACCGGCAAGGTTTGACAGGCCGCACTGATGGCCTTCGCCATGTCGCCGCCCGTCGCTAGCGAAGCATTAACTATCGCGGTGGTGGCGGGCGACTGCTTACGCGCGGAACTGCCAGTGCGGTTGACCAACAGCGTTGGAGACGTGCCACCCGTCCACGTTCCCGTGAGCTGGTAATTGTCGTAAGGCCCGCCCGCGGTGCTGATGACCTGATTGCTGGTCGAAGTGCTGGTGGCGAGCGTTGTGCAAGTTCCGCCACGCATGCACCCGCTCACGGTAATGCTTAGCGTAGTGGGCGCGCCGGTGACTTTCACTTCAAAGCTATTCGACTGCGTTCCTACAGTGTCTGGGAACGTGAGCGTGTTCCCGCTGATGGAAAGGGTTTGCTGGTCTGTCTCCTTGTTGCCGAGTACCGCCTGGAAGGCCAGCACCGCGAGCAACATCACACAGCCGACGCCCACGATCACGGGCCACTTGCGAGGGTCTTTGACCGCCGCGCGCACTGCTGCAATTCGTTTATTCCACTTGTCACTAATCATGCTGCCTCGCTTCCTCTCCGCGGTTCTTCAATGCGTCGAACAGATCCGCGTAAGAATCCGGGTACTCGTTCTTCCACCGCTCCAAGTCATGCTCCGTGGGGTAGCGCGTGAAACTCAGCGCCTTATAGCCAGCCTCGCGGGCTAGCGCCTGCAGTTGCGCCTTGCGCGCCGCGGCCGCTTTCGCAATTCGGTCACTTGGAGGCAGCGCGATTAACAGACACTGCCCGGCCAGCGCCTTGAGCAATCGAGCTGGCCGCACCCACAGTTCCCACTCGGCTTGGGGTAGCTCGGTTTTGAGCCGCTCTTTGATCGAGAGCCATTGCTTCAGCGCTCCGCTAGGAGTGATAAGGTTTTTAGATCTGGACGTTATAGGACGTTCTTTCCTTATTGCGCCTACCGATTTGTCACCACACGACGACATATTTGTCACCACACGTGGTGACAAGTTGTCACCACACGCCGCGGGCGAGGGTGCATCGGTTGCACTTAGCGGGGGTGGGGGTGACAATTTGTCACCCCCCATCAAAGGCATGGAATACACGTTGGCCTCATACGGCCCGGCGCGGAACTTAACTTCCACTTCCCCGAGAGCCTGCAGTTGCCGACAGGCGCGCGTGACCTGGCGGTCGCTGAGATTCGTAGCCTTCGCCATAGATGGCACGGTGTGCCAGGAGTTCTGGCCGTCTTCATCGGCGTTGTTCGCGATCCGCAGCAATAGCAGGCGCGCCGCTAGCCGACTCTTGGAGTGCTTCCACACCCACGAAATAGCTTCCACGCTCATCAGTCGAGAGCCGCTCCGTACTGCACGATGAAATGGAAAACCAGCCAGCCTAGAAACATCGCGAGCGCCCACCGCGGTACCGTGTGCAGCGAGAGGTACGTCAGGGTGGCGTACTTGCCGCTGCGCACGCCCATAAATTCGAGCACGGCGAACGTCGCGGCCCACGCTAGCCAGGCCATCAGGTTCCACAGCGGAAATCGGGCAAACTGCTCAGCAAATCTCATGACGCGGTGGCCCCCTTGGCGATGGTGTCGGGTAAAAACCTAACCTGGACGTGCCCACAAAAAGGGCAGTACCTGACTACCGCTAAGGCTGGCTGCTTCTTCGGCCCGGAGATGGCAGCAAAGCGCCATTCCCCGTTGCAAAACTCGCAGATGTAATGCAGCGAATGCAGTCGCGGTGTCGGCATTAGCCCACCTCGCGCGCGGCGCGCTCAATCTGCTCGCGGATCGCGTCCAACTCATGCTTGTGGATCATGACGTTGACCATCGCCCACGGATCGCGATAGCCACCGCACAAGCAACACTCTTGGCGGTATTCGGGTGCAGGCGCCGGTAGTTCCGCCTGTGGGGGAGGGCTTCCCGGCGCCTGCTGTGGGCTCACGGAGGAGCGCCACTGTCTGACGTGATCGGCCATCACGCGCGAGCTATAGCCCGTGGTGACAGCCACGTCTAAGAGGTACCGACGATGCGCCTGGTCGTCGCACTTGTTGAGTTCGCGCGCAACTGCGAACGTAATTCGACGATGAGACAATGCATCAAAAACGAGCGGGTCACCGCGCAGGAGTCGTATACGGTCACCGATATAGTCAGGCGACTTCTTAAATCGGGCACAGAGCGCGGCTTCGTCGAGCCCGTAAAGCTCGCGGTGCTCCTGAAAAAGTAGCGCTTCTTCGGCGGCCGAGAGTTCTTCATGGTAGATGTTCTCCGCTAGCATCGCCGCCCCGGAGGCAATCTCCGCGGGCGTGAAGACCTTGCACTCGATGGTGGCCCACCCTAAGTCACACGCGCAGGTGTAACGCCGGTGGCCGTACTCGATTTCGTAGCGGCCGTCTTTGGCCACTACGCCGATTGCCTGCAGCAATCCAATCTCCTGCATGGAGGCGCGCAGCTCCGCGAGCTTGCCATCGTCCATCGCCATGCGTGCGGGAATCGGAGGCGGATCAATCTCCGCTAGCGAGACGTGGCGCGTTACCGGCATACGTGCTTTCTCCGCTGCAGCTCGCGCATGAGCAGAATGACTTCGGCTTGCTGATCTACGGTGAGTTCGTCCCAGACTAGGGACGTGAGGTGTTCGCAATTAAAAACGTGCAAGGCGCGGTGAAATATGCTACAGTCCTCAACCGCATCGGGTGGGATGGTGGGGGTGAGGCACACGCGCCCGCGGAAACGGGCGACTGGCGCGGGTTGCCGCGCAGGTGGTGAGTTTAGGTATTATGTAAAGTCAATGATCGAGATGCAATAACCTCAGTAGATCTTCGCGAAACTGCCTCAGAGCCTCCAGCCTTTCCGGCGTAGCCTCAACGATTTCCTGTTTGTATTGAAAAACCCGCCGGCCTCCCGTTTCAACAAGAACCCCCATAGCTTCCCCCATGAGCCATCCCGGCGTGCCCAACATCTGCAATCCGTCAACCGACGGCACCAGCAGCGCGATGCAATGGTCCCGCACCACTCCCACGCACTTGGGAAAACGGTCGAAGACCTTGAGCTCGAATCCTGCAACGTAAATTTGCTGAAGCTGTTCCGCCGGATCAGGCATGAAAATTGACGGCGTAATTGAATCGGAGGGTCGTAGCTGTTGAACTTCCTTTGTGAACCTTAGCTTCCTCTGTGGTTAAAGCCTTTTGTCCGTCCCCGCTACATCTTGTAACGCCCCAAGTCCTCGTCATTCAACCCTTCTAACCACTTGCGCAGTTCGTCGCTTGTAACTCGGTCGGAAGCTGTAGTAGCCAACTTGGAATTCTTGAGAACCTCATCTTCCACGAAGATCGGACAATCCACCCGCAAAGCCAACGCCAGCGCATCCGAAGGCCGCGAATCGATGCTCACAATCCGCCCCTCGCGTTCCAGCCAGATCACCGCATAAAACGTATCTTCCCGCAACTCCGTCACCACCACTTTGTGGACGGAAGTGTCGAGCCCCACCAGCACATTCTTGATCAGATCGTGGGTCATGGGACGCGGTGTGCTCACTTTCTCAATCTCCAGCGCAATCGCATTCGCCTCATAAATCCCCACCCAGATTGGCAACACCGTATCCGTCCCAGCATCCTTAAGGATGACTATTGGCATGTTCGTAACCGGATCCATCAGCAGGCCCCGAATTTTCATTTCGACTTCCATCGCGATCTCCGGAAAAGCTTCTTATACCACCAATTCGCCCAAAAGACTGTTAGGAAACGTGCTGGTTGTCACCACAGTCACGTATCCGCCGATACCGGGTTTTGCGTCCTCGGGAGCGGTGAAGTTAAACACCTTATTGTGGGAAGTCCGCCCGATCCACTGTCCTCGAGCCTCGTTCTTGCCTTCAACCATTACTTCAAGGACAGCTCCCATATATCTTTCATTACGCCGCTTCTGAATCAAGCGTTGTTTCTCGTTGAGCACTGCCAACCGGCGCGCCTTCTCCTCATCCGGGATCGCGTCTTCCAAGCTCAGCGCGGGAGTATTCGGCCGCGGCGAATACTTGAAGCCAAAGATGCTGTCGTACTCGACTTCCTCGAGCAGCGCCAAAGTTGCTTCGAACTCAACCTCAGTCTCCCCTGGAAACCCAACGATGATATCGCTCGTAATGCTAATGTCCCGCCGCGCCCCCTTTATCCATGAGATGCGTTCCATGTACTGATCGCGGGTATAAAGTCGCTGCATCGCATTCAGCACCCGCTCGGAGCCACTCTGCACCGGCAGATGAACGTGATCGCAAAGAGTAGGAACAGCATCAATGGCCTCAATAATGTCGCGGCCAAAATCTCTGGGATGGGAAGTCGTAAACCGCACTCGCCGGATGCCCGGAGTCTCACCCACGGCCGCCAGCAATTCGGCGAAGGTCTTCTTCCCTGCCGGATCCTTATAGGAATTTACGTTCTGCCCGAGCAACTGAATTTCCGTGTAACCCAGTTCGGCCATCTGTCGGGCCTCGTGCAGGACTGAGTCTGAGGTCCGGCTGCGCTCCTTGCCCCGCGTGAACGGAACCACGCAGTAAGCACAAAACTTGTCGCAGCCTTCGATGATGGTGATGTATCCCCGATGCGGATTGTTGCGGGCAGTGAATTCGGTCTCGAAACATTCGTCAGTCTCGCGGTCGTCCAGTCCGGTGACGCGCTGCTTCCCTGCCTCGATTTGGACCAGCATCTGTGGAAGATTTCGATACGACGCCGACCCGCAAACCATCGACACATACGGAGCGCGCTCGAAAATCTTCTCGCCTTCCTGCTGCGCCACACAGCCGAGCACGCCGAAACGCTTGCCCTGCTTATAGAATTTCTTGTAATCGGAGAGCCGATTGAAAACCTTCTGCTCGGCTTTGTCACGGATCGAACAGGTATTGTAGAGAACCAGTCCGGCTTCTTCGACCGTCTGAACCTGCCGGTATCCCTCGGACACCAGCGTGCCGACGACCTTTTCGGAGTCGTGCGCATTCATCTGGCAACCGAAGGTTTCGAGGTAAAAAGTCTTCTGGGAGTCGCTAGCCATCCAAGCTCAAGTATAGCGCAGGGCCTGAGATGTAAATCGAGGACGGGCGCCCGTCCTCCGTTGGCACTTCACTACCAGACCCGTTTGACCCCGTGGCCGTCAAACTCGACATCGTTACTCACAATCGCTAGATTCTCCGCCAGCGCTTGCGCAATCAGCATGCGATCGAAAGGATCTTTGTGCGGTCCCGGCAGCAAGCCCGCTCGAATGCCGTGCTCGGCGCTTACCGCCAGAGTCTCGAATCGCTCCCGCTCAAGATACGCGATAAAGTCATGAGCCAGGTCTAGGGCAATGGGAAGTTTTCCCAGGCGCACCTTGGTGGCAATTTCCCAGGCAGAAGCGGCGCTCACCAGAACGTAATGGTTTTTGTTGGCGATGAGTTTGCGCGCCGAGGCCGGCAAGGAAGGGTTTTCCGACAGCCACCAGAGCAGCGTGTGGGTATCCAGCAGAAGACGCATTCGGCCTTATTCCCAGCGCTCCAGTTCGTCCTTAGGCAATGGCTCGAAGAATTCAGGGCCCACGTGAATCTTTCCCTTCAAGGCTCCGGGCTTGCGATTGCCGCGCGAGTCCTCGATCGCCACCAACCGTACGACCGGCTTCGATCCCCGCGCGATAACGATTTCCTCTCCCCGGCAAGCCTTTTCAATCAGCCGGGTTAGCTAATCGAAGATTTGTTGTCAACACGACATCTCCGAGCTTTACAACAGCGTAAGGGTGGGCCAGCCCGGGAAGGTGCGCCGCCGGGTGCTTTTGAGTCTGGCTTGCGGGCTCCTGCTTTAGAGCCAGGGTCAAAGGCGACGGACAAGAGTGTCCGCCCCACACGTTGATACGTTTGACGAGTTTGTCTATTTTATCTATTATAGACAACATGCGAACTGTCTCTGCCACCGACGCCAAGCAGCGGCTGGCCGCGCTTTTGGACGCCGCCCAGCGCGAGCCGGTTGTCATTCGCCGCCAAAACCGGGACGTTGCCGTGATCATGTCCGCCGAGGAATACGAAAGGATTCGCGACCTCAACGGCGCGGAGTTCCAGCGCTTTTGCGATCGAATCGGAGACCAGGCCAAGACTCGCGGCATGACGGAATCGGTCCTGAAGAAGCTATTGAAGGGCTGATGCGCGAGCGCGAGCGTATCGTCGCCGACACCAACTGCCTAGTTAGCCGACTCCTGCTGCCCTCCTCAGTTCCGGGCGACGCGGTTCGCACGGCCGCCGATTCCGGACTCTTACTCGTGTCCGAGGCCACCATGAACGAACTGGCCGACGTTCTTGCCCGCGCTAAGTTTGACCGCTACATCAATCTTGCCGACCGCCAGCAGTTCCTGCGACTGCTTGGACGGGTAGCTGAGTTCGTGCCGGTTGTGTATCCGGTCCGCGAATGCCGCGATCCCAAAGATGACAAGTTTCTCGAAGTCGCACTGAATGGCAACGCAGACCTGATTCTCACGGGAGACACCGATCTGCTGGCTCTGCACCCGTGGCGAGGCATCGCGATTCTGCTTCCGGCGAAATATCTCAAGCGCTGAAGGTCATTGCGCGTGAACCCGAGCGCGTCGAGCGCTTATTAAATCCAGAGCCGCACTAGAGCAAGGTAGGAGAAAGATCGGCGGCGCAGCGGGAATATCCCGTCTATCCCCATTTCGATTGTCCCCAAGTTCGATTAAAATCCAGCCCGTCCGGGCTGAGCGTTAACCGTAGGTGAGGTCGGTGCTCTGTCCGACTTCGATGATATAGCCGTCGGGATCGCGGATGTAGCAGCGTATCTCGCCGTACTTGGGAATCGGCGGCGTGATGAACTCGGCTCCTCGACTTTTCCATAGTTCGTAGCAGGCTTGAATATCCGCCACGCGGAAATTCATAAAGCTGTTGATGTGATCCGGGTCGGGGACGCTGAGCGTTACCGTCGGCTTATCCGGGGTCGGCCCGCCTCCAACATTCAGAATCATCCAGATATTCGCCAGCTGGAGGTACGGAGGCGCGTTGCCGTCACCCATAGTCAGAATGCGAGCGCCGAAGACCTTTTCGTAGTAGCGAGCCGATCGCTCCACGTCGGCGACCGTGAGAAAATGCGCGATGCTGATCCCCTCTCGCGGGGGCATCTCATAGCTCTTCTGATCGATTTGTACGCTGCTCATTGACGTCTCCAAATCCGATAACCGGCGCTCATCCGCCGATTCCGGTTCTCTCGTATTTATATCTGCTACCGATTAGGCCTGACAAGAAAAGGAAAGACATTTGGACCAAGGTATCGCACGATACTTTGGTATCGTTTGCGACCAGTTGTCCAATGTATCGCATGTCGGTAGGACAGTTGAGGCTCGGGCGTCTTATGAGAAGGCGCTGCCGTTGACCCAACAGGAACCAGTGCGGCAAATTCCTGCGAGAGCGGATTCGGCAGTTGAAATAGAAAGGGAATTATCTGCTTGACTTGCCCAAGAGTCGGGTGGATTGTGGGCGTAACGTTCCCGTTCGGATCGAAAGTTCGCCACTCAGAGAGTTCCGGGGTTGTGACGGGCGGAGCGGCTTCTCGCAGGAGACTTTTGTGGTGGTGCGCGCCTACATTGATGAAAGCGTGGGGAAATACAAGACCTTTGCCCTGGGGTGCGTAATTGCTAAAGGTACTGAGTGGACGTGGATCAGCCGTGACTGGAAAAAATGTTTAGAGCGCAAGAATCGAGAACTAAGACGGGCTGGGAGAAAATGCATATCTCGTTATCATGCAACTGATTGTCAAAATTCCTACGATGAATTTAAGGGGTGGAGTGCGGACGAGAAGAAACCGTTTGTAGCGGAATTGCTAGGAATTCTCAACAAATATCACATTCATATTCTTGGTGCGACCTTAGACAAGGCTGAATTGTCTGAAGTCTATCCAGAGATTAAGGAAAAGCGCCTCAACGGGGAATCTTATGCGGCGCTGGCATGGCTCCTATTTCCAGAAATAGTTCGAGAAGCGCGCAGATTGGACGGCTATCCGACGGCAAAAATCGTATATGAGCACGGGGATGTCTCGGGGCACATGATAAACACCTATGACCGATGGAATTTACTGGACTCTGAAGTATTTGGCTCTATCGAAAAAGACACATGGAAAGTCCTTCCTCTGCAAGCAGCCGACCTAGTTGCATTCGAGGCTGTGAAAGATCGGGATAATCTGAAAGCCCCAATTAAACTTGAACGGCGGTTCCCTCTCAAGGAGCTTATGGGAGACAAGAGACATGGGGGAGGTAGAGGAATTCACTTCGGCAAGGAAGGATTACAACGATTGCGCCTCGGAAATCTTCTGACAGAACGTGAAGACTATGCCGGGTATTGCACTTTTCCAATCAGCGATAAGCAGAATGAAAGTTCAGAAACAGTGACCCAAGAAAACGAACCTTCGCCGGGTGCCCCATTTCTCGCGTTCTTTGCGAGAGGTGGGGCTTTACGCCGACATCCCTCCAACCCTTAGCCAGCGCGCTGCGGATTTCACTCTCGCCAGCGGATGAACATTGGCGCGAGCCTGGGCTTATCGTGAGCTGTAAGTCAAAAGCCCCACTTCTCGCAAACAACGCGAGAAATGGGGCAACCACACACCATTTTGAAACAAAGGACTTACGAGCCCGGCGATTCGGGCTGACCCGACGGTCACGGCCCGTCCGGCACACACCCGATAAGAAAACTCTCTGGTCAGATTCGAGCAATGTCCTATAATCAAGATGTGTTAACCGAAGAAGACAAACAGTGGATTAGCCAGCGGTTAGAGAAGGTGGAGACTGCTCTTCTCACCGAGTTTCACAAATGGGCATCCCCGGTGGAATTGCGTCAGAAGAGCCACGCCGCAGCAATTCGCGCACTGGATACCGAGGTTGAGGCTATCTCAGACCGGTTGAAGAATCTGGAAGGCCGCTAATCAAAGCAGGCCCGCTTGTTCATCCTCTTTCAAACTGAACTCTGAATCAAGCCAGCGCTCCGCCGATTTCTACTCCCGCCAACGGATGAACATTGGCGCTAGCCTGGGCTTATCGCGAGCTGTAGGTCAAAAGCCCCGTTTCTCGCAAAGAACGCGAGAAACGGGGCACCCGGACTTGATGCGCTTGGACGACAGGGGAGGGGTAGGGATCCTTCGACTCCGTAACTGATTCGCTTCGCGAACCAGTTACTCCGCTCAGGATGACACCATGGAGTTGGGGGATGAGCGTGGTCTGGCCCGTCTTTTGCGCGATCTTGGCCCGAAGGCGGGAAGGCAAGCGTGGGGACGGGAGACGTCGCAGCACCCAGGTCCCTCCACTCCACAGATGATCGCTTTGCGATGATCTGTTCCGGTCGGGGATGACGGAGTTGGGGGAGATCGGAGCATCCTCGGTCGAGGCAAAAGCGGGCTTGTGTGGGCCAGCCGATTGTCGAAAGTCAAAATCCCCACCCTAACGTCGCAAAACCAGAGTGAGGTCGGGATCGGACCATTTCTGCGACGTTAGGATGGGGCACCCGACACAGAATTCCAGGTCTCGAAAGGCGCGAGACCTGGGGCACCCGCTCAGGTTTCGGGTTACCGCAACAGCTTCAGGGGGCAGATTGGCAGACGGGTCGGGCCTTTGTCGCAGCAGCGCGGAGTTACGATCTTGCTGGGGCCGTTCTCGTCGTGGGGACAGGCCATCTGGCACCAAGCTTCGCGATACTTCTCCCAGGGCGACGTGCCTCGCCCGTGGGGATAGAAGAACAACGTGCCCTTCCCTATGAACTTCTTTATCGGGACGATGTACCACAAATCTTCGGGCACGCAGTAGGCCACGAGGAAATCAATGTCGTCCTCGGTATAGGCCACCCGCTTGTAGCCCGAAACCTTGACCATGTAGCCGCCGTCGGGACGGCCGCGGTTGGACTTTACCTGGACGCGCCAGAAGGCGTATCCGGAGTCGAGGATGTAGTCATAACGCTCGACGGACCAGGGGCGGGCCACGCCAAAGCCCAAGCTGGCGGCCTTGGCTAAGAACTTGGCTTCCACGATGTCGCCCTTGTTTCTGGGAGAATCGACACCGAGCGCGTGGATGTCGAAAAGCTCTTCCGATGGATTTGTGGCTTCACTGCCGGGTTTGTGATTTTTAGTTGGCATGACGACAAAGGCGCAGCCGGTTGGGCTACGCCTGAGTTCCCTTTCGTAAATTTATGGCGGAAACGAAAACGCGACCTGAGTCTCGCTGGAAATTGCGAGATTACGGCCGCGTCTGGTCTGCCAACTGTAGCTTAGCCCGGTGCGCGCGAGTTGGCACAAGAAAATGGAAGCTGGTTCCCGTTTCGGGAATCGACCGCAAGCTTAGAGTAAAATACCGGTATGGAAATTCGCCTTCGGCCCGAGCTTGCGGACCTCATTAAGCAGGATGTGCAGCGCGGCTTCTACAAGACTG
This sequence comes from Terriglobales bacterium, assembly GCA_035567135.1. Lineage (GTDB taxonomy): Bacteria > Acidobacteriota > Terriglobia > Terriglobales > Acidobacteriaceae > JABDBE01. The sequence goes on along the minus strand of DATMQI010000170.1, from coordinate 4,191 downwards.
TCGATGAGTTCGTGGAGCGGGCGGTTTCGATGCTCCACGAGCAGGAAGTCTGGCTGGCTCAGAATCGCGCGGAGATTGGGAGCAGAATTGATGAAGGCTATGCCGCCGCTCAACGCGGAGAACTGATGGACGCCGATGCGGCTCGTTCAAGGCTTAAGGAACTGAAGCGGGCGCGCTCCGATGAAACGAAGCGGGGATGAGCAAATATCAGTTCACGCCTCAAGCCGTAGCCGATCTTTTTGACATCTGGAGTTTCATAGCGGACGACAATCCCGCGCGGCAGCGGATCGGGTTGAGGAAGCAGTCTTCCGCGCCTCTGACTTCCTGGCGGATTCACCTTTTGCCGGGACGGGTCAGAAGCGATCTGACTTCCCTGCCCCTTCGATTCTGGGTTGTACAGCCGTACTCGCACTACCTGATCGTCTACGATCCGGAAAAGAAACCACTCCAAAAATCATCCGAATCCTTCACAGTTCACGAGATATTCCTTCCATCGTCCGTTGGGCATCGAGCAGGAAACGGAATCGGGTCGCCGATCTTTCTTTAAAAGGAACAATCCAAAATGCGGTGCCGCGCGTACTCCAAAGGGAACTCCCTCCAAATTCGCTTCTCGATAGGAGACTTGCATGACACTGAACTGCTGGAAAGCTAGAGGATGGACGATTTGGGGCCTGGCCCTGATTTCGTTTGCCGCGGGATCGCTCATTACTGCCCGCCTAGCGCACGTGAGCCAGGTGAGGGCCGATAGCAATCGCGTTTTTGAGCTGCGCGTTTATCATACGTTGCCGGGAAAGGTGCCGACGCTGGAGTCGCGGTTTCGTGACACGACTTCAAAGTTGCTCGCCAAGCACGATTTGAACGTTGCGGGTTATTGGGTGCCGGAGGATGCTCCCTGGGACAACACATTCATCTTTATGGTGGCACATTCCAGCCGGGAGGAAGCGAAAAAGAACTGGGATGCGTTCCGGGCAGACCCAGAATTTCAAGAGGTGCTCAAGACCGAGCAGGCCAACAAAACGGTGGAAAAAATAGACGAGACGTACATGCGTCCAACGGATTTTTCGGCGATGAGGTAATCCGGGTGGCCCAGGTCTTGCGCTTTCGAGACCTGGGTTTCTCCAGTTTGTCAGAGGTCCTGAAGACAACAACTCGTTCACAACTGTTTACTTGTTTTTACGCTGGATTCACAAATCGGCGCGGGTGTTCAGTTATGTTTGCGTCCGAACTGGTTCTTGTCTGGATCCAGAGAATCATAAGGAGGCAGTGATGAACGTCAAACATGTTCGCACATATCTCATAGTGTGCAGCCTGGCGGTCGTCTTGCAGCCTCTTCAGGGACTGGCACAGCAAGATTCGGATTCGACGAAGACCAGCGTTCAACACGATCGCGTGGAACGCGACGGGCAAAAGGATTTTGATTTCGAAATCGGTACCTGGAAGACGCATCTAAAGCGCCTGTTGCATCCTTTGACTGGATCGACTACCTGGGTCGAATATGACGGCACCAGTGTCGTCCGCAAGATTTGGAGTGGCCGCGCCAATCTTGTGGAGCTCGAGGCGGATGGCCCTGGCGGGCACTTCGAAGGCCTGAACCTGCGTTTGTATCGTCCTCAATCGCACCAGTGGAGCCTTAATTTTGCCAACAGCAACGACGGCACTCTTAGCCAACCTACTGTCGGCGAGTTCAACCATGGACGCGGCGAATTTTACGATCAGGAAACACTGAATGGCCGTGCCGTCTATGTTCGATTTGTCATATCGGATATCACTGCGAATTCGTGCCGGTTTGAGCAAGCGTTCTCCGCCGACGGGGGCAAAACTTGGGAAGTAAACTGGGTTGCGACTGACACGCGAGTGAAAGACGAATCCGATAAGACCGCTCAACCCCCTTCTGCGCGACCTGACGGTCAACACGATTTTGATTTTGAACTGGGTAGCTGGAAGATCCACCTCAAGCGCCTGCTGCATCCCTTAACCGGCTCCACGACCTGGGTCGAGTTTGACGGGACGTCGGTTACTCGGAAAGTATGGGACGGCCGGGCTGATCTGGAGGAGTTCGAGACCGATAGCCTTGTCGCCGGCCACATCGAAGGTCTAACCCTCCGTACTTTCAATCCTCAAACTCACCAGTGGAGCCTCTATTGGGCGAACAGTAAGGACGGCCTTGTGGTCGCACCGCAGATCGGCGAGTACAAGAATGGACTCGGTGAGTTTTACGGCCAGGACACGTTGAAAGGCAAAGCTATCTTCATTCGATTCCTTTGGTCGAACACCACCACGAATGTGCCCCACTTTGAACAGTCATTCTCGGCTGACGGCGGTAAGACCTGGGAAGTGAACTGGATTACCGATCAAACCCGGCAAGGCGAAGCTGACAAAGGGCATTGAAAGCAGGCACAGGCTTGGGCATGCGTATTGGGTGCGCTCCCAGGTCTCTAAAAAAGTGCGAGACCGGGAGCACACTTCACAGACATTTCAGCCGAACTCAGAATTTGGTTTCACTGGCTGAGGTTGCGCCGGCGTAGTACCCGTGGCGGGCATAGACGCGCAGCTTGTGGCCGGATTTTTGCGCCGTGATATCAATCGCCCTATATTGGCCGTCGTGCTTGAACGCCGCCGGTTTGTAGGAAATGAGATAGCGGCTGCGGATGACTTGTTGAAGCTCATCCAGACCGTGGTTGAGACCGGTGACCGAACCCGGAACAAAAGCGGCTCCGCCACTGTGCTCGGCTAACACCTTCAGCGCCCGGTCGCCGACTACAGCGCGTTCGCCGGTCATGGTGTAATCGTCAGAATCGGCGGCTTCACGCGTGCTCACGGTGTAGACAAAAACCTCGCCGCGTTCCGCGCTTGCGACCGCCTCTTTGAGAGTCACGCTGCTGGAATTGTCCTTACCGTCGCTGATGACAACGAGCATTCGCGCCACGGGCTGGGTTTCCGTCCGGGCGGCGAGTTTGTCTGCGGCGAAGCCGACGGCATCCCACAACGCAGTACCTCCGGCGGGCGCAAGCTGGTTGATGGCATGAGCCATCTGCTGCTGGTCGCTGGTAAAGTCCTGCACCAGCAGAACGGAGTTGGCGACGCCCACGACGAAGGCAAGATCGTCCTTGTCGGTAAGAACTTTCTGCAAGAAGTTGATGGCAGCGTGCTGCTCGAAGGAGAAGCGGCTGGTGATGGATTCGCTGGTGTCAATGACGATTCCGAGGCGCAAGGGCAACTGAGCCTCGTTGCGGAATCCGGTGATGGCGGCTGGGGATTTCTGAGCGTCACGGAGTCCGACGTCTTCGCGGGTGAGGTCGGTGACCGATTTCCCGTGGTCGGTGGCCGCGAAAAATACCGCAACCTCATCGACTACGCTACGCAAAGTGAAAGAGGAGTTGCGGGAGCGCTCCACACTCGGAGCCGGTCCCGCAGCCGCGGGTCCGCCTGCCGAAGCCATCGTAGTGCAGTTTGCGCACATCGGTGCCGGTTCCACATCTGCTTCTGCGATCTGCTTCTGTTCCTGGGCGTCCTGTTTAGCCAACTGGAGTTGCGCCGCCAACTGCTCCGGAGTGGGGCCCGACGGCTTGACCTCAGCAGGGTTAGCCACAGCGGGCGCCGGAGGCTGTTTCTTCTGCGCCGCTCGCCTGAGCTGTTCCAACTTGATCTGCGCCAGGGCTTGCCGGGCCTGATCCGCCGCCGGCGATTTTGGATCTTCCTTTAAGAGCGTCTCCAACTCGTTCTGCTCTTCCTCCAGATTGTTCTGACCATCGAAGGCAGCTGCGGCGTAGTAATGAACCATGGCTGCGCCTTCATGTTTGCGGCTGTGCACCTGATGGGCGGTCGCGAGAACGGCACCGTAATCCTGGTTCATGAACTGGGTGTAAGTCAGCGCGGTGGCGAGTTGGAGATCAAGAGGCGCGATCGAAGAAGCTTTCTGCACCGACGCTTGAGCGGAGTGGTAGTCCTTGAGAGCCAGTTGAGCGCATCCTAGATTTATGTACGAAGTGGGCAGGTGGTCGTCAAGCGAAACCGCTTTGGCGAACTGATCGCGCGCCTGATCGTTTTGGCCCAAGCTCAAATAGGCGGTGCCGAGCGCGTTATGCGCCGCCACGAAGTCTGGATAAACCGAGACGGCAATGGCCAGGTGCTCGATCGCACCTTTGAAATCCTTCTTCATCAGAAGTTCATAGCCCTTGTGATATTCGCGCT
>DATMQI010000169.1:0-81698 GCA_035567135.1 Terriglobales bacterium | reverse complement strand
TTCATGCTGTCCTTTGGAGCGCCCAGGGAACGATCCACGACCTTGGAACTCTCGGAGGAAAATATAGCGTCTCGCAGGCGATCAATGGCCACGGGCAGGTGGTTGGAGTGGCGGAGAACGCGATTCCAGACCCCTATAACTTCTTCGATTACCAAGTCCGTGGTATCTCTGGTGGAACACAATCTAGGGCATTTCTGTGGGACCCGAAGACAAGAAAAATGGGGGACTTGGGCACGCTGGGTACTGGTAATGATGCTTTCGCTGCATTTGTGAACGAGAGCGGCCAGGTAGCTGGATATTCTTACACGAACACAACGCCGAATTCTGGAAACACGTTCTGGTGTGGAAACGACGTGCCAACGACAGACCCATTTTTTTGGGACGGCACCAAAATGTGGGACGTCGGGTCGCTCGGAGGCACCTGCGGCATCGCCAACGGGCTGAACAACCGGGGTCAGGTCATCGGGGTATCGTACTTAGCGGGGAACATTTTTCAACATGGGTTTCGATGGGACAAGAAAGCGGGACTACAAGACCTGCGTACCCTGGGAGGAAATTACTCAGGAACATACGGGATCAGCAATGCTGGGGACGCTCTTGGCTGGGCCAACTTAACAGGAGACCAGGTCTTCCATGCGGTCATTTGGAAAAAGGGCAAAACGAAACCGACTGACCTCGGGGTTGTAACGGGTTACAGGAACAGCATCGCACAGGCCATTGACTCCAGTGGCCAGATCATAGGCTGTCTGTCAAACACCAATGTGTGTGATTCACATGCGGCTGCGTTTCTCTGGGAGAACGGGAACATGGTCGACTTGAACACCCTTGTCCCTCCCCACCCAGGTGTTCAACTGACCGGGGGTGATGAGTACATCAACGAGCAGGGAGAAATCCTCACCAGTGGGACGCTGTCGGACGGTGACAATCACGCTTTCCTGCTGATCCCCAAGAGGACACGATGATGGCGGGCGGCTTTGGGGCTCGTCAACCCTAGAAGGGGGCTGGCACAGCCTCTCATCGCTCCGCCAACCGAGCGGGTGCCCCCATCCTTTTCCGCGTTCTTTGCGGAAAAGGCGGGGTGGCCCACTCAAGCCGTCCTTTGGCTTGAGTGGGGAATGTTTTCAGGGCAGCAGCCCAAGTGCGCTTAGGCTGGGTTCGGACGGAAACTTTTATGATGAAGCGGGAAGCGGCGGGGCGTTTGGCTATGGCACCATCCTCAAGTTCACGGGAGAGGGCAGCCCGATTACATTGCACAGCTTCGATGGCACGGACGGTCCGGCCATCCCCCACGACGGCTAGCTACCGACAGGAGTGCGGCAGCTTGCCAGTTGTCCCTAATGAAAGGCGAATCCAAGGAAAACCAACTAATGAAAAAAAGAGGAAACAGCTTATGAAAAATTGCAAACCCGTGTTGAGACTATTGGCCGGTGTGTTGACTTTCGCTTGCATAGCTACCGCGGCGGACGCTCCAAAGCTAAGCTTCAAGTTCACAACCATCAATATTAAAGGCTCACAGGGAACGGATCCCATTGCGATTAACAACGACGGTGTCATCGTTGGAATTTACATCGACAGCAGCGGGACTCTGCACGGATTGAAGCTCGTTGGAAGGAAAGCCATCAACATCGATGATCCGAAAGCGACTGAAGGCACTTACTGCTATGGCATCAATTCCATGGGCGTGATCGTGGGCGCCTATGGGACCTCAGGCGGCGGTAGCCAGGGCTTCATGTATCAGGGCGGAAAGTTCACCGACATCGGGCCTGCCGGGACCACTTATTCTGAGGCTTGGGGGATCAATGACAAAGGACAGATTGTTGGCGACTACTTTGATTCCAGGGGCGTTGAGGTGGGGTTTCTGTGGAACGGGAAAAAAGGGAGCAAGTACAAGACTCTGTATCGCCCCGGGGCCATTTATACGGCGGCGAAAGGCATCAACAACAGCGGTTTGATCACGATCCTCTGGGGTAATATGAGCGGTAACTCGGAAGCCGCTCTCTACAACGGCAAGAAGTATATTCCAATCAACGTACCGGGAGCGGTGAGCAGTTTCCCGCAAAAGATCGACACGGCGGGCGACGTCGCCTTGATCTGGTTGGATTCCAGTGGCTCTGCCCACGGGGCGTTGAGAAAGGGCGGCAAGTACTACAAGTTTAGCCATCCCAAGGGAACCAATACTCACGCCGACGGCATCAACGACCATCGCACTATCGTTGGGCGGTTTCTACCCACAGGGAAGAGCACTTACGTGGGTTTCAAGGCGACCTACTAGCCATGTGCGGGGGCATCGAGCCGATCTTCACCAGCGCGGGAGCTGGCCCTCTCGCGGGGGCTGGCCCAGCCTTTCACCCCCTCCGCCAACCAACGGGTGCCCCACCCTTTTCCGCGTTCTTTGCGGAAAGGGTGCGTGCGACGTTCCCAATTTGGAACCAGGCCTGCTGTCCTACCGCCTTCTTCCTTGACCCCTGCCTTCACTTTCGATAACATAAGATCACATAGATTATCTAGAAGATAATCTACGATCTTTGACAACCTAACCACAGGCGGAGCGTCTGGGCCGGTCGGACATCCCGATAACTTCAATGTTTCCAAGATTTTGCCTGTAACTACCTTAAGAACCATAGATCTAGGAGGCAAGAAAAATTCCGATCCTTTGTTTTCTAGATTTTAGACAAAAAGAGGAGATTTTTTTTTAGGGAGATTCTGCACCAGAATATGTGCAACGGGGCTACGTGATTGTCGCCGCAAGCATGGGCGAGGGCGCCCGCGCCACATAAACTTACTTCGCGGCTGCGGCTTTGCTTTCCAGTTTGGCGTCGATTGCGGGATTAGAACAGATCTCGTAGTACCAGCGTTCGGTCCAGAGTTGGACGGAGAAATTGTGGGGATCGATTTGCGGCATGCGGCTTCCCCGCACCACAATTTTGCGGAAGATGTCGTTGCCGAGTGGTACCAGCCCACTCCATAGATGAAACTCCTCTCCGCCCCAAGCTTTGGGTAAGTCGAGCGGAGAAAGTTCTAGCGAAATTTCTTGCTTCAGCCTTTGGAAGGCGGACTCACTGATGCGGATTCCGTTGAGGTTGTATTTCAGAATGAAGTCGTCGGGGCTGTCCTCAACGTCCGCGTCGGGCACGGTTTGAAATGCGTAGACATTGAATGGCGTCTCCATTGTCTTCATGGATTTCCGCACCCGCTTGCTGCACGAAGACAGCCGATCGCTCTCGTTCAGAGCGTCCGAAATCATGATTCGCTGCTCGCCGTCCATCAAATACATGGGGGCGGAATCCTGATAGGAAATGCCGACGCCCAACTCGATGCCCGGCAACCCTGCTCGCTCGAGCAATTGGTTATAGCCGCGCACAATCTCGATAATCTCGCGCGCCAGCACCGAAGCGCGGCCAACCGCCAGACTTGCCTCTCCTTCGCGTTCGAGGATGGTTAAGATGATCGCGTCGCCTTCGAGAAACACCTTGCTAGCCCCGTACTTCGACAGCAGCTTGTTTACCGGATCGTAGAAATTCAGACTGAAGTACGAAGCCGGATTCATTCCGCGCTCCAGCAGCGATCGCGTGAGCCGCGACGAGTCGCGGACATCGGCTTTGATAATTACGTGGCGCAGCACTTTCTCTTCCGACGGCTTCTGTTCCTCAGGCAACAGGAATTCGTAGAGCGTGCCATTCATGGAAGACAACTGGCGCATTTTTTCGTTGGCAATGAGATTAACGCTCTCCATCGTCGCGGTCAGTGTTTCGAGATTCCTCAGATCGCGGTGATAGCGCATGAAATCGCGGAGGAATCTGGCCGCGACTTTTGCTCGCTCGGCCCCGCGGCAGCCTGCCACTCGCTGTACCGCTGCTTGCAGGCTGTCGCGCGATACTTTGCCCTGCTCCACAATCAACTTTTCCACGCGAGTGCGTTCTTCACGAGAGATCAATGCGTTCTTTAGTTGCTGGGCATTAATGCGGGGCGAGTATTCCGCGAGGAGGGGCACCGCTTCATAGGAGGCCACCACGTACTCCATGAGTTTCTCGCGGTCAAGCAGAGCCAGCCATGCGGCTAAACGAGTCTTTTGCGCCCGTTCTTCGGGCGTGGAGTCGTCCGGCATTCCCGAGCCGATCAATTCTTGAGCATTCTCGGGCACGTTCAGCCAGGCATTGATGGCGCGCTCGGGATCGGCCTCGAGCCCCAGGTTGAGTGACTGCAAGAACTCATAAGTAATTTTGCGAACATTGGTGAAGCGGTCGGGATCGCGGTCAAAATTGCCCAGCATTACATACTGCTCGGCGTTGACATAAGCGTCGCAGCCGTCCGCGGTAAAAATCAGCGGATTAAGGAAGAGCTTGTATTGCTCGTCGTTACTAGTGCTGTTTCCGAACAGCGACCGCCGGGTGCGGGCCAAGGTTTCCTTCTCGATTTCACGCAGGGTGCGAAACAGCTCCTGCCCGGTCTTGCGCAGAATCACTTTTTTTGCCACCTGGAAGGCCGCCACGCGCTCGCGATATTCCAGCGCTTTTTGCGCCCGGACACCGTCATAACTCTTCAGAGTCATGCGACAGCGTTCCAGTATCTGGGCAAACTGCAAACCGAGTTCAATCCGCAGAAATTTAAGGATCGCTACGCGGGCCAGTACATCCAGCGAAGGATTTCCCTGGGCTTTGGCGCGATTCAGTGCAGCAGAGTGAACTTCCGCTAACAGAGGCTTCAATTCTGAAGCGCTGGGCTTGCCGGTGCTCTTCGGGCCGGCATTTGATCCGATGAAGTGACCACCCTGCCGTGGCTGCGGCGCTTCCGCGGCCAGCAATCCTTCCACATCGCCGTGACGCACGATCAGACGTGAAATCTCCAAGCGAGTCTGCGTTACAAATTTGGGACTGAGGTGAACGTCGTGTCGCAGATTATCGACGCCGAGTTGCAGGCCTTCGAGAGAGAGTGCGGGAGTGTATCCGCGCAAGCGAGGAAGTTCCGGCTCTTGCTCAGCGTGTCCGAAACTGAAGATAGGGATGCGTGGCATGGCGGGGATTGTTTTCGCCTTACGGTTGCCCCGCGCGGCTGACCAAGCTCACCCGGAATTGTGGCACCACCAGAGCTTGCTCCACCGTGGGCAGGTTCAGCGCCGCAAGCTTTGACGCCACCGCCTGGGCTGCGGACGTAGCTCCGGTGCTGTTGTAGGCCCGCCACAATAGCCGCATCGATTCCGGATCGGTGGCGCCTTCTTGCAAATGAGGAATCGCTTCCGTGAACTTTGCCTGGGCTACAAGAACAGCTCCGGCTGCTCCGTGATAGCACAACTGGATGACTTGGCTGCGGCTCGTTCCCGCCATGGTTTCCAGTTGCTTGACTACTTTCGAGGCCGAATCCATCTGTTGAATTTCAGCTAACCGAGCGGCCCGGACTCGCAGGATTCGTGCCTGCTCTTCCTGACGATCACTGGCAGAAATCTGATGCTCCTCGCGCAACACATCCTGGGCTGTCTGCAATTGCTTGATGGCGGCGTTCCCATCAGGCTCGAACATGGCTTGAATGAGGTGGGCCTCGGCTTCCAGCCGTCCCAGTCCTGCGGTATGCGCATGTCTGGCCACATCGCCCAACGCCCGGTCGGCCTGTTTGCGATTGTTCTCGCGTATCCAGGTCACGGCGGATTGTAGTTCCCGTTGCACCCTGTCGGCATTGCTCGGAGCGAACACAATAGCGCGGTCATACTCCTCTCGGGCTTCTCGTTCCCTTCCCATCACCGCATAAGTATCAGCGACTCCGAGTTCCGAGCCGAAGTTTGGATCAATTCGGATGCTCATGCGGTACTGTTCCAGCGCCGCATCGAACTTACCCGCCATTCGCAGAAGCTCGCCATAAGAATCATGCGGGTTGGGCTGATCCGGCTGCAGAGCAACGTAGCGATCCATCGTCGCGAAAGCCTTTTCGAAGTTTCCTGTGTCTGCGTACCCGTAGGCCAGATCATTCAGCGCCGCGGCATAATCGGGGAACAGCGCAAGCGCGCGCTCCAACACGGCGACGGCCTGTTCATAGCATTTCTGCTGCATCAGCCAGTCTCCCGCCAGGTATGCCAGCCGCTGATCACGGGGATACTTCGCCAGCAAATCATTCATTGCGCTGATCGCAGGGACGTAATTGTTTTCTTGCGCGCCAGCCAACCAGCCAACGAGCAACTGCTCGCTCGGACTTGCTTTCGACGCAACCTGCTTCGCCCGCTTGCGCGTAGCTTCCTGTTCCGCGGGGTCGGTCGTCATGCGAGAAATAAGGATAAGCGCCTGGGCAAAGTTAGGGTCTGCTTTCGTAGCGGATCGGAGATCCTGGAGCGTTTCTGGAATGCGGTATTCCTCAAATTCCCGCATCGCCTTCTCGAAGCTGATGCGTGCCGGCGCTGAAGAAGTGGTGACTGGCAAATTGGTGGATGCATTCTTCTGTTTGGGCTGTGCTGAATTCGACTTCGCGTCAGCCAACGCAACCAAGGACGAGAACACCAGCAGGTGGACGCACCAGCGCCAAAGCATTTGTCCCCCGAAAACGATTGATTTCTTGCTTATTCGAGGAGCGTATCACGCAGTTCTGACCCACCCAAAGTTACCTAGGTTACTCGTGACGATCGATTTTCGGTACAGTTTCCGCTCAAGATTCGCTCGGGTCGCGAGCTGCCGAGATAGAGCAACAAACCCTTGATTGGCTCTTGCGAAACGCGGATAATCACCACGTTATTCCGGGAGGTCCTCTTGAACCAGCATTCCCGCTCCCGCAGTCGCGTCAATGTTTCTGAGTCCGTCCTTCGTCAACTTAACCTTTACACCCTCGGGGCTACTGCTGCGGGAGTGGGGGTTTTGACTTTAGCGCAACCCGTCGAGGCTAAAATCGTTTACACCAAGGCTGACGTGCGCATCTACACGGTTGGGGCGTTCCACCATTCTCACATTCCGCTTGATCTCAATCATGACGGGAAAACCGATTTCATGTTTGTAACTACCAACACCATCACCGGGACAAACAGTTGGGGCCGAGTAAATTTGCGGCCCGTCGGTCGCAATGGAGTGGAAGGGCCCGGAAATGTCGATCGGCTCCCTAAAGGAAAGATTATCGGCCCAGGCCATAAGTTCTCAGCCGGGTTAATCGAAGCGTGCCATTGGGACGACGGAAACGGGAGCTACTGCAACGGCAACTGGGACGGGACCGTCCACGGATACGTTGGACTCAAGTTCCGCATTCAGGGGAAAGTTCATTACGGATGGGCGCGACTGAGCGTAAACGTAGACCCGGTAGGGTTCCAAATCAACAGCGTTACTCTGACCGGGTACGCCTACGAGACGATTCCGAGCAAGCCGATCGTCGCAGGCCAGACCAAAGGAGACGCTGAGATCAGCGACATCAGCCTGCCGAATCAGGATCCGCTCGGCCCAGCCACGGTGCAGCCCACCCTAGGTCTGCTGGCCGCAGGAGCGTCCGGGCTTTCCGTCTGGCGGCGAGAAGAATCGTGAGCAGTCGAAAGGTGGATGGGGCATTCTAGATTTCGATTTGAGCAATTAAGGTGTTGTCCGCGCGACACCGCATTGGAAAATAGATTCCGGAGGGATGGCAATCGTTTGTTGCAAGATTGCCGCTTGAACTGCATCAGGATCGCGCTGATCGCTCGGCTCGATTTATCCAACACCACATAAACGCCACAATACTCCAAATCGCCAACAGTGGAATCAGACTCGCCAGGCCATGCAGGCCGAGGAGTTCTCCGAGGTTAAAAGCGCCATGTGCATGCCCGGTCGGTTCTTCGGAAATCTTCAGCATTGACGGATGATTCAACGAGAGTTTTCCAGCCCAGAACGACGGCCAAATGAGCTGGCGCAAGGGACACCGAAACTGATCAGGTGGCTGCGCCGTGGTGGAGACTGCCATCAGCGCGAACACTCCACCACAAGCGGCAGCCATCGCAAGTATGCTTCGGCAGAAAGTCCGGGCACGGCTCCATGCCGGCGCTAACCCGACGCATAGCAGCGGCAGCCCTGCCGCCATGTATCGCGGTCCGTACGACCAACCAGCCGCCCACACCACGAAAGATGCGTTGAACAAGAAATAGTAAGCGGCGACTCCGGCCGCGGCGGCTGCAGCGGCATGGCCGGTTGGCTGCTTCCACAGCCATCGCAAACCGAACGGAGCCGCAAACACAACCGGAGCCACAAACAACAAGCCTCGGCGGCAGCCGAACAGCAACTTTAAGGCGACGTCAATTCTCGGGTAGGTCAGTCCCATGTATCCACGCTTCATCCAGGGGAATGCGCCTGGCGGGTAATAGGAGTAGCTGGTGTGAAACGCGGACCCGAAGACCAGAAACTGATAAATCAAAAGCACGGCGATGCAGGTAGACGCGCCCATCGCTATGCCTGCAGAGGTGCGCCATCGTCGCGGCCATCCATCGTTCCAAACCAAGGCCAGAGCCAGAACAGCGACGATCGCAGCTGCCGGCGCCGCCGGGTATTCTGTAACCGTGGCCCACCCCAGCGTCAGGCCGGCAGCTAACCCTAGCAGTACATCCTTGACATGACTTTGGTTGTAGCGCAGCTTGAGGGCGAAGGCAAACCCGAACACCAGGCACGCCCCAGCGAGCGAATGCCCCCAGAACAGCGTAGAGTATGGCCACATCGGAGTCGCCAAGCCGAGAGCGGAAGCCCCGAAAGCCGCGGCATCCACATCGCTTCCCAGTTGCAGCGCGATCAGAAACAGCACTGCACACGCTGCCGCCATCGGAAGAGCGACTGCGAAGACGGTGATAAAGTAAGATATCGCCACTAGTGCCGGGGGCGACGCCGGGTCCACTCTTACGCCACGCAGCAAGGTTCTTGCAGCTTCTGCTATGGGCACTGCCAGCAGCGCGAGTCCTGGAGCCTTGTCGGAATAGTAGTGGCCATTGGCCACAGCTTTGTCGTCCGTGTTCTCGTGATAGGCATCGATGCGCAGCGTTCGCTGCTCGACCACGGCGCGCACCAGGTCGAAACGCGAGTTCTGGTTCCATCCTCCGCCTTCATAAAAATAAGCGTAAGAAATTAGAATCACACCTGCGATCAGCAGCGCGCGGATTTGAATCCAGAAACTCTGTGGGGAGGCATTCATCGCCGGTGGGTTCGAAACCATTTGGATTTCACTGCAAATTCCTAAAATCTATCCTCTGCGAGGAGCGAACACGACGAGGAGTCCGGTCCCCCTCGGCCGTGCGAAGAACCTGGATCCCTCACTTTGCTCGGGATGACAACTGGAACTGCTGAGGACTGCCATCAGATTTTCAGGAAAATGCCTTTGCGATACAGCACGAACATCGCCGCCCAGGACATTAGCACGTAACTCAACGCATAGAGCAACGAGGCATTCATCGGACTGGCTAGCGGTACGAATATGCGGTGATAAACCAGTTCCTGCCAGCTCAGACCTGCGCGAGTGTGCACGTGATCGAGCAGGTGCGAGATCAGCTCAGAAAACACGTAAGCGGCAATTGCATTCTTGCCAAATACCAGCAGCGGCTTCGTCCAGAGACCTCGCCATTGTTTGACGTCCGCGATCCAATAACACAGCGCCAGGCAGAGCAGCGCGAGGCCGGCGGTGAAGATCACATAGGAACTGGTCCAAAGCTTCTTGTTGATGGGAAAACCGAGGTTGAGAATCTTCCCCACGACCACGCCGATCAACCCAAAAAGCGCCAAGCCCAACGCCTTGTTCTGAGCCGGTCGCGCTGAACGAAGCCATCGCCCAGTCAGCATGCCAAGCAGGCTGGTGGCGAGAGCGGGGATGGTACTCAACACTCCTTCGGGATCGCGAGTGCCCTCGTATAAGTGTCCAGCCAGGAGCTGTCGGTCGAGCCACGCTGCGAGGTTGCGGTCGGGGTCGAGCAGCGGAACATCGTGCGTGGGTACGCCGAATCCCGGCACAGGAACGAAACGCATCAGGATCCAGTAACCGACTAAACAGCCAACGATGGCGAGAATCCATCCTCGCCAATCCGCCCACAAAGCCAGGAGGGCCGAAATTACGTAGCAGATCGCGATCCGCTGCAGCACGCCATACACGCGCCATGATTCCAAGTGATATTGATTGGGAAAACCATTCAGAAACATTCCCAGAGCAAACAAGACAAGGCCGCGCCACAACACATGCCGCAGAAGCTGCAGACGCGATTCGCCCCGCTTCAGTCGAGAGCTAAAGGAAAACGCCGTGGCCACTCCGACGATAAATAGAAAGAAGGGGAAGACCAGGTCAGTCGGCGTCCATCCGTTCCACGGCGCGTGTTTGAGTGGCCAATAAGAGTTGGGTTCGTCGCCAGCATTGTTGACCAGAATCATCCCGGCAATGGTCGCCCCTCGAAACAGGTCGAGCGACATCAATCGCAAGCCGGATGGACGCGATGGCGTCTTGGCTATTTCGTGTTGGACAGCGGTACTCGGTACAGAGGACATAAACCAGCTATGTTAGCAGGCTGCTTTTGCCAGTGTGGTAACGGGTCGCCTCGCCCGTCCGGGTCGGAACTCCATCGCGTTCCGTGGTGCTCCAGCCTGAGCTTCGCTCGAGCGCCCGGCCGAGGAGTCCGGGACTACGTGGACAGTTTCGGTTGCCGGGCTATCTACGGTCGGGTGTCCAGCGGATGCTTGGCCTTCTCGAAGAATTCGTTCTGCAGCTTCAGGCTTTCTTGATCCGCTTTAACAGCGCGGATTGCGGTGACGATCGCGTCCTGCCAGGCTTTCATTTCAAACTCGCCGCGCTCGTGAGTCGCGACCGCACCGTCGCCTGAATAATGATTAGGAAATCGCGCGTACCACCAGATGCCGGTGTAAAGAGTATCGGGCAGCTTGAGGCGAGCCTGGTCGGCTCCAGATTCTTGATTGGCGCGGTCCAGGTGCACCAGGTTGGGAGTTGCAATCAGCATCTTCGAGGTCTCCGATTCACCCGCGTGCATGTCGACTGAAGTCTTTTTGGCTGGTCCGCCGGGTGGAGGTGCCACCAAACCCATGACATAAACCACGTAGTCGTGTGGCTTCTCTAATTGGCTCTGGGCGAAGAAAGGGAGCAGGTTCTCATTGCCGCCGTGTCCATTGACGATGATGACCTTCTTGCAGCCGTTGCGTGCCATCTCGTCGGTGGTTTCCTGCAACAACTCCAATTGCAGATGCGAGCTGTATGCGATCGTGCCGGGCTCGTGCCGCGCTTCTAGGATCTGTCCGAAATAGTACTCGGGAAATACGACGGCGTATTCTTGTTCAGCGGCGTGCAGAACCTCGTAACGGACTTTCAGCAGGTCTGTCCCTAACGGCAAGTGGGGGCCATGCTTTTCCAGAATCCCGAAAGGTAAAAGACAAGTCCCTTGGGATTGTTCAATGGCCGACCGGAATTCGGCGGCGGTGAGCTCTTCCCATCTCACGGAAAGCTTCGTTTGAGGCCATCCCAGACTTGTGCAAAACACCACGATTACGAATGTGATCAAAGCCTTGCGCATGAATGTTTTCTCCAGTGATGGCGCATTCTAGCACTCGCACTTTGGGTTACCGAGGTCACCATGACCTGGCGGCGGGTGCACGATATGATTTAAACATCGGGCGTTGCCAATGAAGAAATTGAAGTTCATTCTTTCTCTTACCAATAACGACAACGATTATCAGATGGAGCAGGGGGCGTCCGCTGAACAAGCCGCCAAACGCCTGGGTGCGGAGTTGCAAATCATTCACGCCGAGAATGATTCGGTCACCCAGAGCCAGCAACTTCTGAAGATCATCCAGTCGCGCAGCGACTCGCTTCCGGACGGAATCATTTTTGAACCGGTGGGTGGAACCGCTTTGCCCCAAGTGGCGCGGGCCGCAGCCATTGCCGGAGTCGGCTGGGTCGTCCTCAATCGCGATGTGGAATATCTTTCGGAGCTGCGGAAAGCTTATCGCGTTCCCGCCTTTTGCCTTACTTCGGATCACGAAGAGATCGGGCGCATCCAGGGCCAGCAATTGGCCGCAATCTTGCCGAAGGGCGGATCCGTTCTGTATATCCAGGGACCGTCGGAAAGTCTGGCGGCCAAGCAGCGGACGTTTGGCATGTATGAGACCAAGCCTGCCGAGGTGCAGATAAAGCTTATGAAGGCACAGTGGACCGAAGCCAGCGCGCACCGCACGGTGAGTTCGTGGTTGCGATTGTCCACTTCTCAGCAGACTCATCTCGACCTCATCGCTGCCCAAGACGATTCCATGGCTCTCGGCGCAAGAAAGGCATTCGAGGAAGAGTTAAACCTGCCGGCGCGCGAGCGCTGGTTGAAGTTGCCCTACATCGGTTGCGACGGCCTTCCGAATAGCGGACAAACCTGGGTACGGCGCGGTTTGCTGACGGCAACCATCTTCGTACCACCGAATGCCGGCACGGCGCTGGAGATGCTAGTCGAAGCCATCCAAAACGGTACTTTGCCAGCGGAGCGCTCATTGATCGCGCCTGTGTCGATTCCGGCTATCGACGTGTTGGCTTCCTCCTACGCCGACAAGACCCGCGCATCTTCCGCGGGAAGGTAAGACTGCAAGGCCTTTTCCCATTACAAAACTGTCGTCCCGAGCAAGCGAGGGATCTGGGTGGCTGTCTGTCACAGCGATACCGTTGTGCGGGCAACAGCCTAGATCCCTCGCTTCGCGAGGGATGCCAAGTTTGTTTTAGTTCACGCTATTTCTGAATTGCTGCCACTCTTGTTAAAGTTGTGGTTCTCCAAGGAGCATTCATGCCCACTCTTCTAGCGCAACCGACTCGCATTTCCGCTGCGGGAACCAAACCTAAACTGATCGACGAATATATCGGGCGAGTCAACAGCAAGACCACCGGGGTGAGCGTGGCTCACATGCGCAGCCCGCAAGGCTGGGAGGAACCCGGACAGACCCCGGAATTCGACGAGTTCACTCTGGTGCTTAAGGGCATGGTGCGTGTGCGGCACAAAGGCGGTCAGATGGACGTGATGCCAGGCCAGGCGGTCATCGCGCATGCGAGCGAGTGGATACAGTATTCCACTCCGGCCGAGGGAGGCGCGGAATATATTGCCGTGTGTCTGCCAGCCTTCTCGATGGAGACGGTTCACCGCGACCAGTAAGTGAGACGGCCGGGGCCGGGAAGGTGATTTGGCTAAGCCGCTGAACTAGATGACTGCATCAGGCCTTCGTGCCTACGGGCTTCGTACCAGAGCGCAAGTTCAACCCGGTTCCAAAGTCCAAGTTTGTCGTAGATGATGCGCAGGTGATTTTTTATGACATGCTCCGTCGTGCCAATGACGTGGGCCACTTCGCTGTTTTTGAGTCCCTGCGCGACCAACTCGATGACTTGCTGCTGGCGTGGGCTAGGTTTGCGGGTTCCGTAAAGACCGCTTGCGGAGACGGCCGCACACGAACTTGACTGCATAGTGAACTCCTGATTATCCACGTGCGGCCACACGTGGCTTGGGTTTTCTTGTGCTCAGTAACGCCCCTGCAAGGACGCGCTCTTGACCGATTGTTGAACTCAAGCTTGAGCAAGTTCAACGTTAGTCGTCACAAGGGGGATGTGACGGAAATCACATTCACGGAAAGTGAACAGGTAAGCGTAAGAATTCAGGAGTGTTCGAGCATTCCCACAATGGTCGTTTAGGAAAATGAATTTGTCGTTGCTACTGGGTTGTGGATGGTGCGGGGCCGTGAAGACTGCGGAACGCAGGACTGGCGCTGAATCGCCGCGGAAAGCTTGCTTCGTAGGACGACAGGCTTGGGCAAATGAAGTGGTGAGACGAGGAAAAACCGTAGGCTTCCATTTCCTTCATCGCTTCTTGCGCCGTCCAGCCCTGTTCCGCCATGCGGTATGCTGCGATGGTCATTCCGGCACGGTCGTCCCCCAGACGACAATGAACAAACACTTTCTTGCCAGGGTTTTGCCGGAGCAAGGAAAGGAAACGAGCGAAGACATCATCGTGCGGAAAAGGACAGTGCCAGGGGATTGCCACATATTGCATCCCGAGATTATTTACTCGTTCGCGCTCGCTTTCGCGTGACCCGCGCAGGTCGACTACGATGTTGATACCCAATCTTGCCAGAGCTTCGAATCCTTGTTCAGTCGGCTGCCCTCCGCGATATAGCTCCGGAGTTACGTCGCCGGCATTCGGAACGCCCTTGATAGTCAACCGGTGCGCGAACGAGCGACTGGACGCACCCGGGCTTGCCATTTGAGGCACGTGGGATCCAGCACACAAAGTCAGAGCGAAAACCGTAATCACCAGGATGTGAGAACGCCAGAACTGCATGAGGGAATCTTGTTTCATCGTAACGAAAACTCGGGCTAAGTACGAGGGTTAAATAGAGTGGCGCCGGCAACACGAGAGCCTCAGGTTCCGGCCTCGTGCCTGACAATTACTGCGTAGCCGAACGATGTTGATTCGTCTGTATCGATGCTTGCGGAGCAGAGGGTCGAGTATCGCGAGTTCCCAGCCCAATCACCATCGACATGTCTTTGGGATAAACCACATCGCGTCCTCGGGCGAGAAAATGCGCGTACACCGACATCGCTGCCCCGTAGAAGCCGAATCCCGAGGCCACGACTCTCGAATGGGCCAAGGCGCCCGCGATCGTGCCCACCAGACCAAATCCGGAGGCGCCGTTTGCGGCTCCTCCACTTACGTCCCCTCCACCTCCGTGGAGATCGCGATCGTGGTCGCCCGAGGTTGAAGAAGCGGCTAGCGCGACAGCAATTCCCGTTGTCAGGTATCGCGTTCGGGGAGTGGTGACCTGGGCGCCGCCTTCGGCGTCGAGGCTGAGATGCTCGCCCTTGGCCACTTCTACACCTTCCAGGCTCGCTTCGACTTTCTCTTCGACTCCGTCGGGAGGCACCACTTGGTGGAACACAATCCGAAGTTGTCCATTGCGATTCAGCCGGCGAGCCGGACGCACTTGCAACACCGTACCTCTGATATGGCTTCCCTGCGGAAGAAACAACTTATCGGAAACCACCAGAGGCTGGCTGATCACGGCCTCGACCGGCTCGCCTTTTTTTGCGGTCGCAGAATTCAGCGGGGTAACCAGTTGGGCATGAACGACACTGCCGGATGGCGGCGGATTTCCGATAGCAGACAGCGTCTCGGCTCTCACCGGCTCGGTTCCAAAATCGAGGGGAGTTTGCAAGTCCGCGTTGAAGCTGGTGCCGGCATCCATGTACTGGGGATGGTACGGAAGCTGGGCCACTCCTAATCTTTTCAGGCGATGCATCTTTCCCGGCTCATGCAGTTGCTGCATGGCGTCATCCCATTGTTTCCTGGCTTCCTGGCGAACCTCGCTGATTTTGCGGGAGGCGGCGTTCTTGGCTTCCGCGGCTGCTCCAGTGTTCTCCTTGGCATTGGCTGGGATGAATTGCAAGACGCCCTGTGACGATGGAGAGACGACAGTGTGTAGCGGAAGATGACGTCCATCGGCGAGCACCAATTCGTCGAACTCCACGTGCACCTGGCGGTAAGGAGAGAAATTCGCATTCATGGCGTCCATGGTGCGCTTCATCTTGGGAACGGTATCGATGCTGGCAATCTTGCCAGTAACCTCACTCCCCGCCGGGACAACGATTTTGTCGAAGGAGTAAACCGGCTCAACCACTTTTCCGTGAACTGGCTGTCCCACATTCCGGATGCGCAGTTCCTGATCCAGAGCCACTTTCAGCGGAGTACCCGCGGGCACCGTCAAAGGAATGGAGTTGGCCACTACCGGTGAGATAGGCGGCAAGGGAACCGCTTCAACGGACGGCGGATGAGGCTCGGCTGGTCGCGTAGAAAGGGTTTGACCCCAGGTCCAGCTGGTGCAGATGGAGGTGAGGAGAACAATGCGCAAAGTACGATACATGACTTTTCCCTTTTCAGGCGTGCGCTTCAGGTATGTGTGGCCGCTGCTTTCAGTAGATAATACAGCAAAAAGCAAGTGGGGAAGCCGCAATTGCGGCGATCCGGTTGGTAAAGAAATGTAAAGGGACCGCCTCTATGGCGGCCAGCCCGTAACCGGTTTCGCAGCGGCCAATCCGTTTTCATGACATGGAACAGGCCTGCCCAGTGAATCAGACAGAGTCCCTTTTGTTGGCGCGAGAGGTGACATCGAATGAGAATTATCCTGGCATCAGAATCACAATCGCGAAGGCGGGCTTTAGATATCCTTGGTGTCGCTTACCAAGTGCATCCAAGCGCGATCGACGAAAAGGCCATCAGGGACTCCGACCCTGCGGTTTTGACGAAGAAGCTTGCGGAAGCGAAGGCTTGGAAAGTCGCCACCACTGTTCAGGACGCTGTCGTGGTAGCGGGCGACGCCGTAGTAGCGAAAGGGGGAACGATTCTTGAAAAGCCGCGAAGCCTTGATGAAGCGGTGAAATTCCTGCGCGACCTTTCCGGCAGCGTGTTTCAGTTCGTGACGTCGCTCATCGTAATCCGGACGGATACGAAGAAAATGTTGTCGACCGTCGAAGTTTCCGAGATCAAATTTCGCCCGTTGGTAGAGCGCGAAATCCGCGACTATGTCAGCCGATATCCCGTGTTGAGATTTGCGGGTGCCTTCGAAGGCGACGGCGTTCTCCGCTTCGCCGACTCCGTTTCGGGCAGCTACAACTTTATAACCGCGCTGCCGGTAAGCCGTCTCGCCATATTTCTTAGAGAGCAAGGAGTTGAAGTGTAGCGTCAGCCCTTGGTAGCTCCGGAATCTTGCCGGCTATCGCGAGGGCATCCTGCCCTCGCCGGTGCGGGCGAGACGCGCCGACAGCGGCGCCAAATGTCTTCATCGTGGGAAATGATAGTAGACGTCTTGCTTGGAGGGAATCGGAGCGCCATTCTTGGACGCCGGGGTAAACTGCCATTTTTCCAGCGCCGCTAGCACTCTACCGTCGATGGCAGGGCCTAGGCTCTGAAGCACTACTTTTTGAACGATGGTTCCCTGCTCATCAATTGTGACTTCGACGATCACGTCGCCCTGGATAGCGGCAGCGTCCGATCCAAACACGGGATCAGGAGACACAATCGGCAGGGCCGGCCGAATTTCCGGGCCGGTCATCGTCCCGTACGATAGCGATCCGTAGAGAGATCCGGACGCGGGACCATCGGGCCGAATGGATGCGGTTTCATTCCCGACTTCAAACTTTGCCGGCGGTGGCTGCAGACGATGTGCGTTGGCATTTTTCTGCTGACGCTGCCAAGTCAAGCTCGGTTTCGGCCGCACTTGCGAAACTCCCGAGGCGCCCCCAAAATAAATTCGGGTCACCAAACCGCCGGCTTGGCCTTTGACTACCGAAGAAGGAGCCACAAAAATTGGGGGAGGACTGTGCAGAAGCCATCCCAGAAACACAAAATGCACGGCCAATGAAACGGTCAACGACGTGACCCGGAGTTTCGAAAAAGCGGGATAGGGTGGGCTGAACATTTGTCCGCAGGGCTTCGTTATCCTGTATTCTACTTACTTTTCAGCCAAATCTCGAATGCATAGAGTCAGTAGTCGTGTTCAGTTATCTAAGGGTATCCGGGGTCGGCGGGACACTGCCCCTCCCCTGTTATGTGACGACTTGCGCGACACGCAACTACAATGGTTTGCATCTATAGGGCAGCAGCCTGAATCAAGAAAGCGTTAATTGTGGGCTGGTTATGCCCGTGACCATCTATGAAAGAGCTGAGCCCGAGGAACCAATTGCGGCACAAGCGGGTAACTTTTGCCTGTCTGACGGTTCCATGCGTTCTTGCTAACTTTCTCTTTCTCTTTCTGTGTCGGCCAGCGTTGGGCCAGGGATTGACGCCGGCGGCAACCGCGCCATCCAGTTCGCCTTCATACAGCAGCGCTGGCGGCAGCACCACGGCGACCGGCAATTCGAGCCAGTCTAACAATCCTGGCGCTGCCCTTAGCCAGAGTCCGTTCTCCGGCAGCGTTCCTGAAGGTAAAGCGTTGCCTGGGGTATTGCCCCTTTCTTTCAAAGATGCGATCGATCGCGGGTTGAGAAACAACCTCGGTATCCTGCTGCAGAGCGATAGCACTCTGACTGCCCGGGGCGAGAGGTGGAAGGAACTCAGCGAACTGCTTCCTCACGTTAATGCGTCGGTTTCCGAGACCGCGGAACAAATCGACCTGGCGGCTTTGGGATTTCGCTTCAACTTCCCTGGGATCCCTAACGTTGTCGGCCCACTCGGGGTTTTCCAGGCTGGCGGATATCTGACCCAGTCGCTGTTCGATTATCATGCCATCGAGCGCAAGCGCGGCGCCTCATACAATGAGAGGAGCGTGCAGTACTCTTTGAGAAACGCGCGCGAATTGGTAGTGCTTGCGGTTGGAAATTCATATCTCGTGGCGCTAGCCGGAGCTGCCAGAGTGGCCACCTCACAAGCCGATGTAATCACGGCGCAAGCCTTGTTCGACAAAGCCGCCGATCAGCAGAAGGCTGGGGTGATCCCCGCGATTGATGCGCTCCGCGCGCACGTAGAACTGCAGACCCGGCAACAGCAATTGATCGTCGCCCGTAACGACTATGCCAAGCAGAAGCTGACCCTGGGGCGCGTCATCGGGCTGCCGCCAGGGCAAGAATTCAGTCTCACAACCGAGGCTCCGTATGAGCCGTTAGCCATCGCGGCTCTGGAAGAAGACTTGCAACGTGCGTATGCGTCGCGGCCTGACTATCTGGCAGCAGCGCAGCAGGTGCGGTCGGCGGAGGAATTTCGCCGAGCCGCTACCGCGGAGCATTATCCTACGCTCGACCTGGCGGGAAATTATGGAGCGGCGGGAATCCGCCCCGGAGACTCCCACGGTGTGTTTCAAGTAGCGGCGACATTGAACATTCCGATATTTGAGGGCGGAAAAATCCATTCCGACGTTTTGGAAGCGGAAGCGACACTGCGCCAGAGCCGCCAGCAATTGGAGAACCTTCGCGGCCAGATCGACTACGAAGTCCGCAGCGCCCGTCTGGACTTAACCGCAGCAGCGGATCAGGTAGAGGTGGCGCGCAGCTCGGTAGATCTCGCGAGTCAGACGCTTATCCAGGCGCGCGACCGGTTTTCCGCCGGCGTCACCGACAATCTGGAGGTAGTTCAGGCTCAAGAGGCTCTGGCGTCGGCCAATGAAAGCTACATCTCCAGTCTCTACTCCCACAACCTGGCCAAGATATCCCTGGCAAAGGCGATTGGCTTTGCCGAAGAAGGTGTGAAGCAATACCTTCAGCGTAAGTAAG
Organism: Terriglobales bacterium; assembly: GCA_035567135.1. Lineage (GTDB taxonomy): Bacteria > Acidobacteriota > Terriglobia > Terriglobales > Acidobacteriaceae > JABDBE01. The sequence goes on along the minus strand of DATMQI010000169.1, from coordinate 62,519 downwards.
TCTGCTAAGTGGCAAGAGGTAAGTGAAATCATGGCGGAAAACACAGAGACGGTGGTGCAGGACAACCAGCCTCAAGCTCAGCGGATTGCAAATCAGCCCGCTCCGTTGCCTGCTTCGGAAAGAGATCTCCGCTGGAAGAGATTTCAAGCAGGCAATCCCCGATTCCGTGTGTTTCTAATCGTCGGAATCGTCGTGCTGCTGGTCGTCGGCTTTTTTCTGTGGCGCTACTTTGCGAGCTATGAGGATACCGACGATGCACAAATCGACGGCCATCTGAACTCAATCAGCGCCCGGGTTTCCGGTCATGTGCTGAAGCTTCTGGTCGACGATAACCAATATGTGGCAGCAGGGACTCCGCTGATTGAGATTGATCCCAAGGATTACCAAGTAGCACTCGACCGCGCGAAGGCGGACTACGCCGACGCCGTCGCCCTGGCGGAAGCCGCACGAGTGAACGTACCTATCACATCAGTCAACACCACCAGCCAGACCTCCAGTGCGCAGGCGGATGTGGAGAATGCAAACGCCGGAATCGCTGCCGCCCGCCAGCAGTATGCTGCGGCCAACGCCCAATTGGTCGAGGCCCAAGCTAACAACGTGAGGGCGCAGAACGATCTGGTGCGCTACAAACAATTAGTAGACAAGCAGGAAATTTCGCAACAGCAGTATGACCAGGCTCTGGCCGCAGCCAACGCCGGCGCCGCAGCGGTGGATGCAGCTCGGGCTTCGGCGTCAGCCGCGGATCACCAGGTGCGTCAGGCACAGAGCAGGCTTGCCCAGGCGCAAGCCAATCTCCGCGCTGCCGCCACCGGCCCGCAGCAAATCGCCACCATTCGGTCGCGCGCGCAATCCGCCCAGGCGCAGGCGGACCAGAAGAAAGCCGCACTGGAGCAGGCGGAACTGAATCTGCAATACACGATTATCATTTCTCCTGTAAACGGGGTGGTAACCAATCGCACGGTGGAAGTTGGACAAAACGTTTCCATCGGACAGGAGTTGATGCGAGTCATCAACCTGGACGATATTTGGGTGACCGCGAACTTCAAAGAAACCCAGCTCAAGCACATGCAAGTCGGCCAAAAGGCCACCATTCACGTAGATACCAATGGCAAGGACTACAACGCGCATGTGCAGAGCATTGCCGGAGCGAGTGGAGCGATCACCAGCTTGCTGCCGCCGGAGAATGCCACCGGCAACTACGTGAAGGTCGTACAAAGGATTCCGGTGAAGATTACTTTCGATCCCGGAGAGACCAGAGAACACGTTTTGCGTCCGGGGATGTCCGTCGAGCCCAAAGTCTGGGTAAAATGAGCGCGGGCAGAACGAATAGGGGGACCTGATGTTTCGCATCGTCACGGTCGAGCGCGAATACGGAAGTGGAGGCGGCGAGATTGCCTGCGAGCTTTCCAAGCGGCTGGGCTGGAAAGTTTGGGACCGCGCTTTAACCGAAGAGATCGCCAAGGCGGCCAATGTCGAGTGTTCGACGGTTGAGCGCTGCGAGGAGCGGGCAGATGGCACCTTTCAGCGCCTGGTAAAAGTGTTTTGGCGCGGCAGCCACGAGCGCAGCATACCCCTGCCGGGCGCGGAGCCATTTGATCCCGACCGCTTTGTCGCTGTAGGCGAGCAGGTCATGGAAAAGATCGCGGAGGCAGGCAACTGCGTGATCGTTGGCCGGGGAGCCCCGTATTTTTTGCGCCGACGTGCCGACGCCTTCAATGTTTTCCTTTACTCGCCCCACGCGGAAAAGCTCAAGCGATTGTTGAAGGCAGGCAAAAGCAAGAAAGAAGCGGAAGAATTATTGGGCACCATAGACCGCGATCGAATCACGTTTGTGAAGCGCTATTTCAACGCCGACTGGCCGACCCGTTGCCTCTATCACATGATGATCAATACGGCGGCCGGAAATGAGAACGTCATCTCCACAATACTCAGCACCATGCGCGCGCTGGAACGTGCGCCAGTAAGCGTCTAGCGGTTGCGCATCGATCGAGCGGCGATAGGGAAAGCCGAAACGTTGCCACCAACGTCTCTACAATAGTTACTTTCCTCTGTAGAGACGTAGCTTGCCAGGTCTCCAGGTGCCGACACACGCGGCGATAGAGGACACGCCCAAAATGAAAACAGATTTGCAAGGCAAGATCGCGCTAGTCACCGGGGCCGATGGCGGTCTCGGAACTCACGTCACCCGGACCCTCCTCGATAGCGGCGCAACCGTAATCGGCGTTTCCAGAAACCCCCAGCAGTCGCGCCCTGATGTGGCTTCGTTCGTCCCGCTTGCCGCAGACCTTTCGAGCGCGCAAAACGCCAAGAAGACTGTAGACGAAATTGTCGCCCGATTTGCAAAGCTCGATATTTTGGCTCACCTGGTCGGCGGATTCGCTGGCGGCAAGACCATCGCCGAAACCGATGACGCCACGTTTCAACGCATGCTCGACCTGAATCTCAACAGTGTGTTCTACGTCCTGCGCGCCGTAATCCCGCACATGCGGCGCGCAGGAAGTGGCCGCATCATAGCGATTGGAAGCCGGGCCGCCGAAGAGCCTGGCCCCGGGGTCGGAGCCTACAGCGCTTCCAAAGCGGCTCTCGTGTCACTGATCAAAACTGTGGCGCTCGAAAATAAGGATCTTGCCATCACCGCCAACGTGCTTCTGCCCGGAACCATGGATACTCCCGCCAACCGCAAAGCCATGCCAGGCGCGGATACCTCGAAGTGGGTGCAGCCTGCCTCGGTCGCGTCTCTGATTGCCTGGCTGGCCAGCGATGTCGGCAAAGACGTGAATGCCGCGGTCATCCCGGTATATGGCGGCGGGCTCTGAAGGCGTTGGCGTTCCCGTATTGACACTTTAGTAATCCTAGCGACTGCACCTTTTTTGCTGCAATTTAACATTCCTGCAATATTCTCCAACTATCATGAGAAGGTCAGGATCTTCGATTGAGGAGTGGCAGGTGGCATCGCCCCGGCTTTCACGATTTGCACTTCCGCTGCAGGTGGCCGCTGTGTGCTACCGGCGGCAAGGGCAGTCGCTTGAGTTTCTGTTGGTCAACACCAACGGGGGTGGTAAGTGGACATTTCCGAAAGGCGATCCGGAGCCATCGATGTCGCACAGCCAGGCCGCGGAACGCGAGGCATGGGAAGAAGCCGGGGTGCGCGGCCTTATCGAGCCCCGCCACTTTCATCTCTATATACATTCCAAGGGCGTCTTCTGGAAACCCCCCGGAGTGCGCGAATTTGTGATCAAGGCTTTCTTGATGGAAGTCGAACTAATCAACGGGTCCCACGAACCCGAGCGTAATCCGACTTGGTTTAGCCCGGACGAGGCCAGAAAGATTCTGGCCAAAGGCCGCGAAGTAAAGTACGCGCGTGAAATGCAGGCGGTGGTCGACCGGGCGATCGAACACCTTGGCGCAAAGGAAATGGCAACGCGTTAAGGCCTGCGTCGCTTCATAGCGACCTGTCTAATCCATGTCACGCATTGAGCAGGCGCCCGGACCACGTGGATCGCCGCAACTTCCACAAGCTCCCCTCGATGGCGATGAACTCGCAGAACCCTTGGCTGACATCGCAAATACTGAAAGCTGTTGCGCCAGTTTCTTGCTCTGGCATTTCGGGCATTCGGCTTTCTTGCTGCCGTACACTATCGCTTCAAATTGATGATCGCATTCCTTGCAAACGTACTCAAAGATGGGCATGAACAACTCCTGACCGCCTAACACTCCTGTCCATTTAAAATCAAAGTGTGGGAACTAAGCAAACTGGGAGCGAATTTCTGGGGCGGCGCGGTTTGCGTGGTGGCCATCTTCAAACTCTCGCCAGCTTTTTTCTGCCCCGGCGAATTGCGCTGCCTTCCGCCGAAAAGCGTTTGATCGAAGTTGAACCCGGTGTACAGGTGCTTTGCCACTGCCACTGGCAAGCGGATCGGGAGAATGCGTTAACGGTGATTATTGTGCACGGCCTCGAGGGTTCGAGCGAATCGCAATACATGCTGGGAATCGCCGCCAAGGGCATGGCCGCGGGCATGAACGTGGTTCGCATGAACCAGCGAAATTGCGGCGGCACAGACGCGCTATCGGCTACGCTCTATCATTCGGGACGGTCGCATGATATCGCTGCCGTCACCCGCAATCTGCTGCATCAAGATCACGTCTCCCGCTTCGCCCTGGCGGGGTTCTCCATGGGCGGCAATCTGGTGCTGAAGCTCGCAGGCGAATGGGGAACCGAAAGCCCGCCGCAGTTCCGCGCGGTGGTGGCAGTGTGCCCCTCGATGAACCTGGCGGCATCCGCTGATGCTTTGCATCTGCGTGCCAATCGCGTCTATGAGTACTATTTTATGTGGCAGCTTCGCCGTCGTCTGATGGCGAAAGCGCGACTGTTTCCCAAAGTATTCGACACTTCGCGTCTTCAGGGTGTCACCACGCTTCGCGATTTCGATGACAAGATCACGGCTTACTACTGCGGCTTTAAGGGCGCATCCGATTATTACGAACGCTCCGCCGCTGCCAACGTCGTCGATCGCATTGCCGTGCCCACCTTGATCCTGCACGCAGCCAACGATCCCTTCATCCGCATCCTTCCGGAGACGCGGCAGAAGATCGTTTCGAATCCCAACATCACCTTCGTCGAGACCGAGGATGGCGGCCACTGCTCATTCCTCGCCAAGCCGGATGGCGACGATGGACGGTGGGCAGAGCGCCGGGTAGTGGAATTTCTGCGCGGGTTCTGATCGCGTGGGGACAGCCGCCGGCGGCTGTCGGGTCAAGAGCAAGCTCGATCGACTCCCCTCCTATACAATCAGCTTCTCGAATGAAACTGGGTGCGAAAATCGCATTAGCGACAGCGATGGTCCTTTCGCTGGGATTTGTTCTCCGCGCCGAACCTGTATCGCAACTGAAAACGAGCGACTACGTCAACGACTTTGCTCACGTGCTTGACCAGAACACCGTCGCACAACTGGACAATATCTGTCTGCAAATTGATCAGCAGGCGCACGCGCAGATTGCCGTCGTCACCATCAACTCGCTCGACGGGTCCGAGATCGTCGACTACTCAGTTGATCTTTATCAAAAATGGGGTATAGGAACAAAAGGTAAGGACCGGGGTGTCCTGATCCTGTTAGCCGTCCAGGATCGCCGTTACTGGATAACGGTCGGCTACGGGCTCGAACCGATTTTACCCGACGGCAAAGTCGGGGGCTTCGGACGCGAAGCGGTTCCGCTGCTCAAACAGAACGATTACAACGGCGCTGTATCCCTGCTGACTATGCGGGTTGCGGAAGTGATCGCACAGGACGCCGGCATTCAGTTGACTGGCTCACGTCCCCGCACCCGGAGGGCGGAGCAACCGAATAAGGGACCGTCTGTTGTTGGAATCATTGTCCTCATTATTATTTTTCTGATTTTGATATCAACGTCTTTTGGGAGGTTGCTGCTCTTCAGCATGCTATTAGGTGGTCGCGGCGGTGGTGGATACAGCGGTGGAGGAGGTTTCGGCGGTGGGGGTGGTGGATTCGGTGGCTTTGGCGGGGGCAGTACCGGTGGAGGTGGCGCTGGCGGAAGTTGGTAAGTAAGGGCAAGTGAGGCACTATGGTAGCGGAGAAACAGATTAACGAATTCGTCAGCCGGTTGCGTGCGGCGGCGGGAGAAAATCTCCATAGCGTGATCCTGTATGGTTCCGCGGCGGACGGAGAATTTCATCCCGATTTTTCTAATGTCAACTTGCTTTGCATATTGCGCGAGAGCTCTTTCGCAACGCTCACCGCGCTGGCGCCTGCGGTTGAATGGTGGACCCGGCAGAAACATCATGCGCCGCTGCTGCTTACTCGCGAGGAAATCGAGCGCTCGACGGATGTATTCTCCATCGAACTTCTGGACATGCAGCAACGTCATCGCGTGCTGTTCGGCGATGACGTCCTCAGCGGTCTGCAGATTCCCATGCATCTGCACCGCGCTCAACTGGAATATGAATTGCGTGAGAAACTGATTCTCCTGCGCGGACGTTTGCTGCTCAACGCGAATAATAAGAAACAGTTATGGGAGTTGATGCTTGGCTCGTTATCAACTTTTACGACCCTGTTTCGGCACACATTGATTGCGCTTGGCGACACGCCTCCCAAAGCAAAGCGAGAAGCAGTCCAGACGCTGGCCACGCGCATTCCGTTCGATGCTTCTGCTTTCTTGCAATTGCTCGACATTCGCGAACGCAAAGCAGAAACTAAACAGTTCGATGTTACTGATGTTTTTGCGCGATATCTGGCTGCGGTGCAGCAGGTAACTGCGGCGGTGGATAAAATGCTAGACTCGCCCGGACCGCGCAGCGTGTAAATTTAAGCTCTTCGACAAGGAGAAGAACGATGAAGACCGGTTTGATTGTGCTTATTGTCCTGGTGTTGATCGCGCTGTTCGCATTCAGCCAGTATGTGGGGGTCCGCAATACTCTTGTGACAAAGAATGAACAGGTCAAGGCCGCATGGTCACAGGTCGACATTGTGCTGCAACGTCGCGCCGATCTGATTCCGAACCTAGTCGAAACCGTAAAGGGGATTGCGGGCCAGGAACAAAAAGTATTCGGCGATATCGCCGCCGCCCGCTCTAGGTTGCTCTCGGCCAACGCTCCCGCGGACAAAATCGCCGCAAACCAGCAACTGGACGGTGCCATCGGACGTCTGCTCGCAGTAGTGGAGAACTATCCGCAATTGAAATCGAATGAGAACTTTCTCCGTCTGCAAGATGAGTTGGCGGGAACCGAGAACCGCATCGCCGTTGAGCGCAAGCGTTACAACGACTCCCTCCAGGACTACAACACCTACGTGCAGCAGTTTCCCAACAACATCTTCGCCAGTTGGGCGGGCTTCAAACCCAACCCAGCGTATTTTGCCGCTTCCGAGGAATCGCGCCAGGTTCCGAAAGTGAATTTCTCTACGCCGAACGCAACACCACAGGCAACCCCGCAACCGGCGCCTGCAAAGTAGGTGCAAGCCGATTTCGCCGTCGAACTGGGTGCCGATGACGAAACCCTCGAGATACCATGGGCCGCCGGAACCGGTGGCCCTTGCTATTACGATTTAAAGCGCCATCCCGAGCTGCTGGTCAATCTTGAGGAAGCTGTGCGAGTGCCGGAATTGGGCGAGTTTCTCTCCAAGGTCAATTCTCCTCTGAGTCCGCTTGAGACGGCGAAGTCTGACGTCTGGTCGAGCACAGAAATAAACCCTGAAGAGGAAGTCTTTGAAGCCACGCACAAATTTGGTTCCTATGTCGATCTCCTGTTTTCCGATGAACCAAAACGCTTCTCGTTCGCCGAGCATGAGCATCTGGCAAAACAGCTCACCAAGCTCTTGCAGCGAGCTCCCGAAATGCCGGCTGCCGCCGAGTTTCTTATCCGCCGCTGTTACTACTGCAAGCAAGAGGAAATCCGTGGAGAGGAGGAAATTCGCGATGGCTTCTATATCACGTTCTACTTGTTCGGTTACGGCGACGACGAAATTCAATCCCGCCAGTGTTGGGCCATCGGTCTGAAGTTGGTCCAGAATGCGGTTCGACAGTTGTCCAGGTGAGGCGAAGGCCAGTTATGCTCCTCTATTAGCCCATCAGGGATTGTATGGGCCAGTAAGGCCTTAGCTGGCCTTAGCCGGCCTTTGGAGCCATGCCAGTGCTTCTGCACCGTGGCCTTTGAGTCTGGTACGCAGCACAGATAGAAGCACCATCGAAAGAAAAATCGCCAGCAATCCAAAAGACGCTGTGCGAATGTCGGCGGCTCGCTTCGGCAAGATGGAAAGCCGTCCGTACACGAACTCAATGTGTACCCAGTAAACCAGCAGCGAAGTTTGCCCAAGTTGTATCAGTGGGCTGAAACCCCACTGTCCTGCTCCCCAGCGACACCAAAAATAAGCCGCGCTCAAAATCATCAGCAGCAACCCCACGCGAATCAGAAAGAAGTTCGGACTCGTATGCCAGAAATCGTTCGCTGCATAAATCTGGGGACGCGTGTTGAGCCAACGCGCCAGGTAAATTAGCGCCACTCCAGCCGCACCCGTCAACACAAAGGTCTCAGCCCCACGTTCCCGCGCCCGGTTGCTTATCAGAAAAAACCCTGCGGCCAATCCCATGAACGCAAATGCAGCCCACGGAAAGATCGGAAACAGCCAAGCCTGGGGTTCACCGAGGTTGTGGACGCCGTCGACGTAAGATTCAATCGGCCAAGGGAGCCAGCTAGGACGCCAAGTTGTCCATAGCAACGGGCTCAAGAGAGAAATGCTCATCCCGACGCCGGCCGCGGTCAGACCCAGGGCCAACCGCCTCTGCGAGTGGCAAGAAAGCAAGACGAGCCAGCAAATCACGCCCATCAACATCATCGATAGCCCAATCGTGTTGAGGATGTCTACACGCAACAAATCACTCCACGGCGCCCAGCCCCAGGCGATCAGAAACTCCTGCAAACGAAATAACAGGCCGAGTCCGAAAATCTCCGCGCCGCGCCGGATGGTGGTGCGGGCAATCTGCCCAGCGGGCACACCTTTCTGCTGCAACTTATCGGTCATCAGCGCGAAGGAAATTCCCGCGAGAAACAGAAACAGCGGCGCAGGTAAAGTCCCGCCTAGTTGCGACCACATAAAAAACGTACTCTTGCGCGCATCGCCGCCCAGCCATGAGTCGTAACAATGCGTCTGAAACATCAGCACGCAGGCAAGGCCGCGCATCCAATCGATGTACGCAAGCCGGGATGGGACAGACCGAGTCATTGTTGGTGCCAGCGCGAAGAGGCACCGAGGCAGTATACAAAACAAATTCAGTAGCCCGTCGCGACCGCTTCAGCCCGTTCCGAATTGCAATCCAGCGCGTTTGCATGGTGTTTTCCGTAAGTTCTAGATACCACAATGCCCCGCAACTTTCCCTTGGGTTTCGCGTTTATATACACAGGCAGGCTCTTCAGACGAAGGTAAAGTGCCTGAAGACCCTCCGATCCGCTATCGCGGATTCGTGGAAGGGGAAAAAATGCGCTACTTAAGATATCTCGCTTTGCTAAGCATCTTCATGCTCCCGGCAGTTCACTCCCAAGCCGCGGTCACTGTTGGCATCGGCGTCGGCCCCGGTTACGGCTACGTAGGCCCAGCATGCGCCTATGGCTATTACTCCTATTATCCATACGCCTGCGCGCCCTATGGCTACTATGGTCCGCAATGGTTCGTAGGCGGAGTCTTTATCGGCGCCGGCCCTTGGTATCACGGCTACTACGGGCGCGGTTACTACGGACGCGGGTATGGCTACTATGGTCATGGTGGATACTACGGGCGCGGTGGGTATGGCTATTACGGGCACGGTCCTTATGCCTTCAACCGGGGCGGTGAATTTGCCGGGCGCGGCTACGCCCACGGCCCAGTTGGCGGCGGCTTTCATGGTGGTGGCGGCTTTCATGGTGGCGGCGGATTCCACGGTGGCGGGCGCCGCTGAACCCCACCAAATCACTTAGCTGGATACGGCTGGCAGAGATCTGCCAGCCGTTTTGCTTTGCTCTCTAACGAACTCCGCAACCACTGGTCCTCAGGGAAATCATTCAATCCTCTTACAGGGTGATGTAGACTCCTTAGCTGTATGAAACCCGGTCGGAGTCAGGTCTCGCACCAGTTCAGATTTCGGAGATCAACTCTGAGATCGCAAATGTGAGGCTGATCGGATGGCATCTACTTTTTTTCGGTCTGTTCGCTCTCTCGAAGCCGACAATTCCCAGCGTTCTTACCTGGGGTTCGCTTTGGCCGCTTCCCTGCTCGCGGCGTGGATGGTGTGGTTCTTTCTGGCGCGAGTGTCGGTCTATGCTGTCACGAATAAAGCCGAGTTGGAGGTAGATCGGGCGGCGCATCCCGTGGAATCCGCAGTCAGCGGCCGAGTCGTGGCCACCCATCTGGCGCTCGACCAGGAAGTTAAAGCCGGGGATGTTCTGGTGGAACTCGACTCTGGGGCTCAGCATTTTCAGCTCTCTGAAGAGAAGACACAGCTAGCCGGCGCCAATCCGCAAATCCGTTCACGCGAAGATCAGATCGCCTCGGAAGAGCAGGCTCTTGAGCAGGATCAGCAAGCAGCAAAGGATGCCATCGAGGAAGCCCGCGCGCACTCCCGCGAGGCAGAAGCGGCAGCTGCATATGCACAGGCTGAATCCGACCGGCTGCGCAAAATGTACAACGCCGGCGTGGTCGCCGAGTTGGACCTGAACCGGAGCGTAGCCGATGCCCAGCAACGCCGCGCCGCAGCCGATAGCTTGCATTACGCGGTGGTGCGTCTCGAAGGAGAACAGCGCACCCGGACCAACGAAAGAAGAGCCCACATCGAGCAACTCACAAGCGAATTGAATAAGTTGCGCGGCGAACAGGCAACCGCTGGTGTAACCATTCAGCGGCTGCAAGAAGAGGTAGATCGCCGCTGGATACGCGCCCCGATTGACGGAAAGCTGGGCGAAGTAGCGCCTCTGAGGATTGGAGCGGTTGTCCACGAAGGCGACAAACTCGGGGTGGTGGTACCGTCGGGAAAGCTGCGGGTGGTGGCGAACTTTGATCCCCCGGCAGCTTTGGGCCGAATTCGTCCAGGCCAACATGCGCGCCTGCGTCTGGAAGGTTTTCCCTGGGCGCAGTATGGCAGCGTCACTGCCACCATCACTAATGTCGCCAGCGAAATTCGCGATGGCAGCATCCGCGTCGAACTGGCGCTCGATTCCCATACAGATTCTCGAATCCCCCTCCAACATGGTCTCCCAGGCTCGGTCGAAGTCGAGATCGAAACCCTCTCGCCGGCGAACCTGGTTCTCCGCACAGCCGGAAGCTTGCTGGCTAAAGGCAATTTGGGGAACTTGGGAGCAGTGACAGCACAATGAATCTGAGCCGGCGGCGCATATTTGTTCCAGAAGTGGTGCAGACCTCGGCAATGGATTGTGGGCCGGCCTCGCTGAAGTGTCTGGCCGAAGGCTTCCGCATCCCCGTCAGCTACGGACGCTTGCGGGAGGCTTGTCAGACTGACGTCGACGGCACTTCCATCGACACCATGGAAGAAGTCGCGATCCAGCTTGGGCTGGACGCCGAGCAGATCATGGCGCCAGCGGATTTTGTGCTGCTCCCGGAAGCAAACCTCTTGCCAGCGATAGCAGTCGTTTTGCGCGCCAACAAGACAACTCACTTCGTGGTTCCCTGGCGAAGCCACGGCGGTCTTTTGCAAGTCATGGACCCTGCAATCGGCCGCCAATATGAGCCCAAAGCGCACTTTGTTTCCAGTCTCTACATCCACACACTTCCGGTTCCCGCGAAAGGTTGGAGGGAGTGGGCGGAGTCAGAGAAATTCACGCTGCCAATTCAGCGGAAGCTAGACGACATGGGAATTTCTCACAAGGCCGCGAAGCGATTCGTCGACACCGCTGTGAGCATTCCCGGATGGCGAGGTTTAGCCCGCCTCGACGCCGGCACGCGGAGCCTCGGTGCGATTGTCCGGTCCGGAGGATTACGTCGCGGATCGGAGGCCGAGCGGGTGCTCGAACGGCTCATTGAGCAAACACGCCGAGACCCGAATGAAGGACCCGCCGCAATCCCGGCGAACTATTGGTCTGCCTGGCCAGCCCCACCCGAAGATGGCGAAGAGCAAGTTTTCTTTAAGGGCGCCGTGCTCGTGCATGTGAAGGGACGCCGCTCGGAATCTGCGATCGCGGAAACTGGAAAGCTTCCCCCGGAAGTGGCCGCTGCTCTCGTGGAGAAGTCGAGTCGGCCTGGTATCGAACTACTGCGGATGCTGAAGGCGGATGGACTGCTCGCGCCTGCCAGCGTAGTAACTGCTCTCGGCCTCGCGACTCTCGGAGTGCTGATTGAAGCGATTTTGTTTCGTAGCTTGCTGGACATGCCGCGCTACTTCGGGTTGCCGGGACAGCGGCTCGGCGTAATGAGCGCCCTGCTGCTCTTTCTAACGGCTCTTATGTTGCTTGAGCTGCCAATTGCATCCGGCATCCTCCGCATCGGGAGACATCTCGAAGCACGCCTTCGCACTACCTTCCTCGAAAAAATTCCCAAACTCGGCGACCGATACTTTCATAGCCGCCTGACCTCTGACATGGCGGAACGCAGCCACAGTACCCACCGCGTACGGCTGTTGCCGGGATTGTGCGGGCAACTTCTCCGTTCCGTGTTTGAGCTCGTCGTCACAGCTGCCGGAATCATCTGGCTTGATCCGCGACTAGCCTTGCCGACTCTTGTCGCCGCCGCGCTGGCAGCAGGCTTGCCCGCGCTGGTACAACCGGTGCTCACCGAGCGCGATCTGCGAATGCGCAGCCAGACTGGAGCCCTGGGCCGTTTCTATCTGGACGCTCTGCTCGGCCTTGTTCCTGTGCTCACGCATCGAGCTGAGCGAGCCTTACGCCGGGAACATGAGAGCTTGCTGGTGGAATGGGCACACGCAGCATTTGCGCTCGTACGTGCGGCGATTTGGGTCGAAGCGATACAGCAACTCCTCGGATTTGGTTTGGCCGCATGGCTGATGCTCGATCACATCAGCCGCGCGGGTGAGACCGGGGGCGCGCTGCTGCTGGTGTATTGGGCGCTCAATCTGCCCGTCCTCGGGGACGAAATTGTACAGTTTGCACGCCTATATCCCACGTACCGCAACATCACCCTCCGTGTGCTCGAGCCGATTGGCGCTCTCGAAGACAAAACCGCCTCGCCGGAGTCGGCCAGCATCAATTCTTTCGCCTCTGTTGCCAGTGAAATTGAATCGGCAGACCTATCCGGCGGGGTAGCCATCGAGCTGGAAAACGTAAGCGTGCACGCCGCGGGACACACCATTCTGGAAGAGATCAACCTGAAAATTGAGCCGGGTGATCACGTGGCCATTGTCGGGCCCTCGGGCGCGGGCAAATCCAGCCTGATGGGCCTGTTATTGGGATGGTATCGACCGGCCCAGGGTAGCGTCCTGGTGGATGGCGCTGCTCTTGAGGGTGCCCAGCTAGAACATTTGCGCCAGCATACGGCGTGGATCGATCCGGCTGTGCAACTATGGAATCGCTCTCTGTTCTCCAATCTCTGTTATGGCAACGCGGACGCTGTGCCAACTGCCAGCTTGTTGGAACAATCGGAACTCCGCCAACTTCTTGAAACATTACCGGATGGACTGCAAACGGAACTCGGAGAAAGCGGCGGGCTAGTTTCCGGCGGCGAAGGACAACGCGTCCGATTGGGACGTGCGCTGATGAGACAAGGCGTGCGCCTCGCTCTGCTCGACGAACCCTTTCGCGGACTTGATCGCCATCAGCGGCGGGAGTTGCTATCGCGTGCTCGCCGTCACTGGGACCGCATAACGTTACTGTGCGTTACGCACGATGTAGGCGAGACATTGGGATTTTCTCGCGCACTGGTAGTGGAAAACGGACACATTGTCGAAGACGGCAACCCGGCAGAACTGGCTCGACAGGTAAATTCTCGTTATCGAGCACTCTTGGAAGCTGAAGAAAGTGTACGCGAAGGATCGTGGTCGAGCGGCCACTGGCGCCATTTGCGGCTGGAAGATGGCCGCCTGCTCGAAAAGTTACAAAGGGCATCCGTATGAGAAGGATAGATCAGGATCTGCCCGCACTTTTCTGGTCGTTGTCGCAACTCGGCTCTGGCCTCGAAGCTCTGGCGCGTAGAAGCGAACTCCAGCCATCCGCTGTACAGGTCCCACCTCCGCCAAGCTCGATTGCTTTCTTGGAAGATAGCGCCGCGAGCCGCGATGCGCTGAACCAATGGATCGAGTCAGCAGCCACGTGGTTAGGCCTCGAAGCCGAGCCGTCGGCGGTTCCATACGAAGATCTGGAGCGGTTGATACAAAACGCTGGGCCGGCAGTGTTGCAAGTACCAGGAAACGGCGCGCCCAGATTTCTTTTTCTTCTGCCTCGAAACCGCGGACACGTTTCCGTCCTCGCCCCTGATCTGCGCGCGGTGCCCCTGCCGTTAGAAGCCGTTCGCGCTCTGCTCTGCCGTACGATCGAGCAGACAGTGGCCCCAGAAATTGATGGCCTGCTCAACGACGCGGCCATTCCGGATGCACGCCGCGGCGTAGCCAGGGCGGCACTCTTGCTCGAACGCCTGAGGACCAAGGAAGTTGGCGGATGCTGGCAGCTTCGTCAGTCACCCGGCACCACTTTCTGGAGCCAGGCGAAGCGCGCCGGCTTGCCGCGGCGTTTAGGCACGCTCCTGGTGGCGCATGCCGCCGAGTATTTCCTGCTGATTACTTCCTGGTGGCTCATCGGACGCGCCGCGCTTTCTGGACATCTGGACAATGGCTGGCTGCTCGCGTGGGCTCTGATCCTGCTAACGGTGGTTCCTTTCCACGTTTACGGCACCTGGCTGCAGGGCTTTATCGCCGTCAACGGTGGACTTCTCTTCAAACAGCGGCTGCTGTTCGGCACGCTTCGTCTGAAACCCGAGGAAATCCGGCACAAGGGCGTGGGCCAGTTTCTGGGCCAGGTTATGGAATCGGAAGCCGTGGAATTGCTGGCGGTGACCGCCGGGTTTCAGGGCCTGACTGCAGTCGTCGAATTGATTGCCGCCGAAATCGTTCTCACGCAAGGCGAAGGCCGTGCGCTTGAGTTGTTGTTGTTGCCGCTGTGGGTCGGACTTACGTTGTTCATGGCAGTTCGCTATTTCCGGCGACGGCAGCGCTGGACCGAGTTGAGACTGTCGATGACCAACGATCTCACCGAACGAATGGTCGGCCACCGCACTCGGCTTGCGCAGGAGGCCCGTCAGAAATGGCACGAGGGTGAGGACGAAGAACTGGAGCGTTATCTGGAACTTTCGGAGAGCACGGACGCTGCGGCAGCCCTGCTTACGGCGCTCGCACCGCGCGGCTGGTTGATTCTTGGGACGTTCGGGTTGACTTGGGCGTTTGTTGCCAGTGAGGGACTCAACATCAGGCTGGCGATTTCCCTGGGCGGCATTTTGTTGGGGTATCGTGCGCTAAAGAGGATTTCGACAGGCCTGGTCATGATGGCCGACGCCGTCATTTCCTGGCAAAAAGTGGCTCCGTTGTTTGAGGCGGCGGCCAGGCGGCAACTGCAGGGATCTCCCGCCGTCGCTCTCACACCCGTCTCTCGCAACGATGCAAAAGACGACACGCGGGACGGTGACAATGGAAAAGACCCGGTCATGGAAGCTCATGATCTCTTGTTCCGTTATCAGGATCGTGGTGAGCCGGTCCTGAAGGGATGCAGCCTGACTATTCGTCGCGGCGAAAGGTTATTGCTTGAAGGATCATCGGGCGGAGGCAAATCTACGCTGGCTTCGCTACTTGTTGGTTTACGCGTGCCACAGTCCGGCCTGCTCTTGCTGCACGGACTCGACCGGCAAACCTTAGGTGACCAGGGCTGGCGTCAACGAGTCGTATCCGCACCCCAGTTTCATGAGAATCATGTGCTCAGCGAGACCTTCGCGTTCAACCTCTTAATGGGCCGCCGCTGGCCGCCACGCGAAGAGGACATGCGCGAAGCCTCGGCGATCTGCGCTGAACTCGGCCTCGAGCCCCTCCTTAATAAAATGCCGGCAGGAATGCTGCAGATGGTCGGCGAGACAGGATGGCAACTCTCGCATGGGGAACGTAGCCGCGTTTATATCGCGCGGGCATTGCTTCAGGGCGCCGAGATCGTGATTTTCGACGAGAGCTTCGCCGCCCTCGATCCGGAAAATGTAAGACTGGCGCTCGATTGCGTCCTGCGTCGCGCAAGCACTCTGCTCGTAGTCGCGCATCCCTGAAGTGTCTCTACCTGAAACAGGGCCGGAGTCTCGGCGGGCCAGGATTTCTCCATCGTTACGAATACAGGATAAGAACTATTTGGGACTTGATCAGAGGTCTCCCTAGGTTAGAATTGCTACCCTCGAGAGGTTGACCCATGGTTGGCAAGACACTGCGCTCCTATCGCATCGAGTCAAAGCTTGGTGCCGGCGGGATGGGTGTCGTGTACAAAGCCGTGGACTCACGTCTCGACCGAAGCGCGGCCATCAAGGTTCTGGGAGCCTCAGCCTTCAGCGCCGAGCGCGAAAAACGCTTCGTGCAAGAAGCGAAGGCAGCGTCTTCGCTCAATCATGCGAACATCGTCACCATCTACGACATCGACACCCAGGAGATAGACGGCAAGGCCATCCACTACATCGCCATGGAGTATGTGGCGGGCGAAACCCTGGATCACGTGATCGGCCGCAAAGGCTTGGGCGTTCGCACCGCCGTGAAGTATGCGTCGCAGATCGCAGACGCGCTCGCCGCCGCTCACGCAGCCGGAATCGTTCATCGCGATCTAAAGCCATCGAATGTAATCGTCACCCCGCAGGGCGTGGTCAAAATCCTTGATTTCGGCCTTGCCAAACTGAACGATGAGGGCCAAGCCGATGCCTTCGCCGAAACCGTCCACGGAGACGGCGCTTCGCTCACCGAAGCGGGCACCATCCTCGGCACAGTAGCCTACATGAGTCCGGAGCAGGCGGATGGCAAGAGAGTCGATGCGCGGTCTGACATTTTTTCGTTCGGCTCTGTGCTCTATGAAATGGTTACCGGACGCCGCGCCTTTTCCGGTGGATCGAAACTATCTTCGCTGTCGGCAGTCCTGCATACCGAACCGCACCCTCCGTCGCAGGCAGTCCCGGATATTCCGTTGGAGCTGGAGAGGATCATCACCCGGTGTCTGAAGAAAGATCCGGCGCGACGCTGGCAGAGCATGGCCGACGTCAAGGTCGCGTTGGACGAGTTGCGCGACGAGATGGAATCGAGCAGCGTCGATCTCAGGAGACCCATACGTGCAGGCGGCCGGGCCGCACTCCCCGGCAAACGCTGGCTCATCCCCGGAGCCGTGATACTGCTCCTGATCGGCCTCGCTTCAGGCGCATATTCGGCGCGGCGATATTTACGTTCGGCCCCACTCACTTTTCAGCGGTTGACATTTCGCCGGGGCGACGTCACCGCGGCGAGGTTTGGTCCCGGGGAAACGGTCGTCTACAGCGCCGAGTGGGACGGCGCTCCTTCTACATTGTTTTCAACCCAGCCGGGCAATCGTGAAGCCAGACCTTTAGGCCTTCCGACCGGTAGGATTCTGGCAATCTCGCATGCCGGCGAAATGGCGATTCTGCTGGGCGCCGATAATGTCGGGACGCTTGCCAGCGCGACTTTTGGCGGCGGAACCCCGCGCGAAATGCTGGAAAATGTCAGCGCCGCGGACTGGAGCCCGAATGGAGACGCCCTCGCCGTGGTGCGCACCCTCGGCGGTAAACATCGCGTGGAGTATCCCGTTGGGACCGTGCTCTACGAAAACGATGTACGCCCTCCGATTGCACCGCGAATCTCCGGCGACGGAAAGCTTGTAGCCTTTTTCGATTACGATCCCGAGGCCGGAGATTACGCCTTATCCGTTGTTGGCCCCAACCAGCCGAAGCGCGTGCTCTCCCGGGGATGGCGCGCGATTGGTTCGCTGGACTGGTCGGCCCGCGGAGATGAGATCTGGTTCTCTGCCGGCCAACCTGGCACCGATCCGGCGCTCTACGCGGTCAGCCTTTCGGGCACGCAGCGATTTCTCACCCAGGCTCCCGGTTGGATCGTAATGCAAGATGCAGCTGCCGACGGCCGTGTTCTGCTCAGCGTGGTCAACTCACGACTGGGTATTCGCTACGTTGACTTCGACCATTCCGTCGAACGCGATCTGGCGTGGCTCGACGCTTCCCTGCTCTACGAGATCTCGAGCGACGCGAAGAGCCTGCTGTTTGTGGAACTCACCAGCGGCGAAGGCCGGAACTCAGCAATCTATCTGCGGAAAACCGATGGGTCTCCCGCGGTTCGACTGGGCTATGGCAATCGGCCTTCCCTCTCGCAGGACGGCAAATGGATTGTGTGCATCCGTCATGAGCCTAGTCGCTCGCGCTTAATGCTGCTCCCCACCGGCCCGGGAGAATCGCGTTTTCTGAAAGTTGACGGCGTCCACTTCGAATCCCTCGGGTGGTTTCCTGACAGCAAGCGACTGGTGTTTACCGGGAATGAGCCGGGGCGTCCAGTTCGGACCTGGACTTACGATCTGGATTCTGATAAAGCCAAACCGTTAACCGCCGAAGGCAGCAGGGGGAGTCAAATCTCACCCGACGGCCAGTGGTTCGTGGTTGCGGATCCGCATAAGTTGTCCCTTGCACCGATTGAGGGTGGGGCACCCCGGACCATTGCTCCACTACAGAACGGCGAAGCGGTGGTGCGCTGGAGCGCCGACGGACATCAACTCTTCCTGCAACAACCGGAAGGGGAAAACATCAGGCTCAGCCGCCTCGACGTCGCCACCGGACATAAAGAACCTTGGCAGACCCTGAAAGTGCCTGAACCCGGAGCCGAGTTTATCGGATCGCTCGCATTGTCGGGGGATGGAAAGGCATGCGCTTTCTCATTTCAGCACGATCTCGCCAACCTCTATTTGGTAAAAGGCCTGAAGTAAGAACTCTCGCGACTAAGTATTTGCGCTGCTTGCTTGTGCGAGGATTGCACCTTTTGCGGTGCCGAAATTTCCTCAAAAAAAACGCTCAATTTCCCGCAAAATCTAGAAAACAAAGGATCGGAATTTTTCTTGCCTTCCAGATCTATGGTTCTTAAGGTAGTTACAGGCAAAATCTTAAAAACATTGGAGTTATGGTGTTCGCCTGGTTCGCCTGCGGCCGCCGTTCGGTTTTGGGACAGCTGGCAAAGCTGGCGAAAAGGCTTTCGCCTTCACCATGGTTAGTCGGAGTCGACAGCGTACTGGCCGGACGCTGCGCCCCCGTCAAGTTGTCAAAGAACGCTGGTTATCTTATAGATAACCTATATACCTCCATATTATCGGAAGTGAAGGAATGAGATCAAGAGGAAAGTGGGCGGGTTGTACGGCGGTTCCCGATTTGGGAATCTGGCTCGCACCCTTCACAAAGCGTCGCGAGCGGGGGCACACACTCGCCTTTAATTTAAGTGGCACTAAAATCCCAGGTTAGCGGCCAAAGAAGTGACGCGAACCTGAGGGCCGGGCTCTCCACAAATGCTCTTCTACGCGATACCGGATCTACAATTGCCACATGACAGATGAGATGAGCCTGGAGCAGGCTGCGGAGTGGATTAGGAAGCTGATGGAGAGCTATCTCAAGAAAGCCTCCGAACTACACTTCAGGCCTTACGTGGAGCAGATCAGTGAGGTGGCTGGCCCACCTTTACGTTCTTGGTAAAGGTGGGAACTCATAGCGTCGGCGTCGACGTTTTCATCTTGGCCTCTCACCATTTTGACTCGCGCCGCGCATTCTTCCCCGAAGGCACAGCTCCGATAACTGCTCCACGCCCACTGCTTCCAAAGGAAAAGCTGTGACCGCCGAGTTCGCCGTCCCCACCTTTACAAAAAACGTAAAGGTGGGCCACCCATCATGGCATGCGATCATGCAAAAAAGAACGGCAGAGAGAGCGTTCCTAAGCCCAGGTTCGCGTCCAAACAACGGACGCGAACCTGGGGCATCGAGCGACTCCCAACGAAGGACCTCTGCACATCTAGCGCGGGCTAAAAGCCCCGCCCTCTCGCACAGAACGCGAGAAGGGCAGGGCACCCGCTTCTTTGGCGAAAGCATGAATCAGCCACCGCGGCCCCGCTATAGAGGAACAGTCGAAACCCGATAACGGCGCTCAGGTCCGCGTTCGGTATTGGCATCGTCGATACGAACCCCACCACACTTTTCAATGACTCTTGCGGAGGCCTGGTTCGTGTCGGCGCATGTGAGTAATGCGCGTTCAATGCCCATCTGCCGAAGTTCTTGCAGCGCAAGCTTGAGGGCAGCGGTAGCAATTCCCCGATTGCGTTGCGTCGGTCTGACCTTGTAGCCAATGTGGCCGCCAATGTTCTCAAGATGCGGAGACAACCGGTGTCGAATATACACTTCACCGAGCATTCGCCCATTGGCTTCGATGAAATAGGAATCCATGGGAACTATATCCGGGGTGGGATAGCCGCCGGCTTTCATCTGCGAAAGCAGGCTGTAAAATGCGGCATAACCGTGCCATGCAATAGCGTGATGACCTTTGTAGACGTCGATCTCCCCCGCCGAGCGAAACTCCTCAAGCATTTCAGCGAATTCAGTGTCACGTCCTGGCGCCATGGGCGTCAGGACGAGTTTCCGAACGTCGAACATTATTCCGTCCTTTGGTCCCGAGAGACAGTTATCGCTACGCGCGGCGCTGGCGTTTGGGAGTCAGCTTTAACGTTCGGATGAGGCGGAACAGGTGGTTGGGATGTACGCCTAGCAGCCCGGCAGCTTCGGTGTAGTTGCCGTTGGCTTGCTCGATTGCCTGCTCGATAATTTTCTTCTTCGCCTCCCGGATGCCGTCGTGGAGCGCCGTCACCGGCTCATCTGCCGATGCCGTCTCTTCCAGGATCGAGTCAGGCAGGTCCTCGGGCAGGATCAATTCCGTTGAACCCAACACCACCGCTCGCTCAATGGCGTTTTCCAGTTCACGAACATTTCCGGGCCAAGGGTAACGCAGCAGACAGGCTCGCGCTTTGGGAGATATGCCGGCCACGCGCCTGTTGACTTTTTCGCTGTAGCGGGCCGTGAAGTAAGCTGCGAGCAACGGAATATCCTCGGCACGGTCGCGCAACGGTGGGACCTCGATGGAAACCACGTTGAGCCGATAGTAAAGATCCTGGCGAAATTTCCCCGTGCGGGATGCATCGTTCAGGTCCACATTGGTCGCGGCAATCAGGCGGATATCGAGTTTGATGGGGCGCGTGCCGCCCACTCGTTCAAACTCTCGCTCCTGCAGAACGCGCAGCAGCTTGGCCTGTAGCGGCGCTGCCAGTTCGCCGATTTCGTCAAGGAACACGGTGCCGCCCTCGGCGGTCTCCAGTTTTCCTTTCTTCTGCGCGACCGCGCCGGTAAAGGCGCCCTTTTCGTGGCCGAAAAGTTCACTCTCCAGCAAAGTGTCGACGATCGCGGCGCAATTAATGGCCACAAACGGACGGTCCTTACGGCCGCTATTGCTATGGATGGCGCGGGCAACGAGCTCCTTGCCAGTGCCGCTCTCGCCCTGGATCAACACGGTGGACTCACGCGTCGCCACGCGGGAGACGAACTGATACACCGCACGCATGCGCTGGCTTTCGCCAACCATGCTGTGCTGGATGTTAATTTCTTCCTGCAAACGCCGGTTCTCATCCCCCAGACGTTCCAGGTGGCGCGCGTTTTCAATCGCCAGCGCGGCTACGTTCCCGAGCGCCGTCACCAACTGCAAGAGCTCCGAGTCGAAACGGGCGGGTTTCGAGCTGGCATCGAGGTAAAGCGCACCCAACAGTTTGTCCTGCACCTCGAGGGGAACCGCCAACACAGAGTGCACCATGGGGGTCAGCAGGCTCTCCGCCTCGCGAAATGTTTCGTCGCTGGGAACGTCATTGCAAAGCACCGCGAGATTGTCTTCGAGAACCTGGTTCAAAATCGTTTGGCTGACTTGAATTGTTTGGTTTGGGCCTAACTTGCGGTCCCACCCGACTACCGAGGCGAATCCATCCGTGCCCTCTTCGGTCAATAGGATGGCGGCCCGGTCGGCAGAAGAAATTTCGATGACCGCTTCCAGCACTTTCTGCTGCAGTTCGGCCAATCCATTCACCAGGTTAAGACGCTTGCTGAAGTTGAAGAGCACGTTCAAATCGCGAACCGTGCGCTCGATGGCATCCAGTGCGCGTAACTTCGAAGGCTGCAGGTAAATCGCGTCCTGCTTTCGCAAGATCATCGTCGCGCCGCCGGGCGTTGCTGCGGAGTCCAGGTACAGCGAAGCCTTGCCGTCGGACAGCTCTGTGGAGACACCTTGAAAAACTAAGATTGATTTGCCGACCCGGATCTGATCGCCGTCCGCAAGGAGCCGCTCTTTAACCGGCAGACTGTTCACGAAGGTGCTATTCCGGCTGTCAAGATCCTGGATCAGAAATCCCTCGCCGTTCTTTCGAATCACGCAGTGCCGGCGCGAGACGAGCGAGTCAAGCAGCGAAATCTGGTTGGATGGCTCACGACCGATCGACAGTTCGTGTTCGGTAAGCGGGAACGATCGGCCTTCAAGAGGGCCGCTCACCGCTTCCAGCCGAGCCGGGCCGGAGGTAACACCTTCGCGATTGGGATCGTTCATTACCCGACGAGTATACCAACCGTCTTTCCGTTCGCTGCCTAACATAAATGTGAGGTCGGAGAACATGATTGTTAGGTCGCGGCCGACAGAGGTAGGCGGAAGCACGGGTCTGCGAGTCTCTGACCTTGCTATCTCGTTTGTTGTCAATGCCAGCGGACAAGTTACCCCCGGCGGAACGAGCTGGTTACTTTTGGCACACGGCTTGCATTACCTAAGAGTGCAAGTTGGAAGCGGTAGGAACCCAAACGAAAGGAGCCCTCCAATGAAAGTCAAGACGAACACGAAAGCCGGCAGCGCAATGTGGGGTAGCTAGTCCCGAGGATTTCTCACCGCCCGAAAACAGGGCTCATCAGAATAACGAAGCAAAATTCAAACAAAGGGGCAATCCAATGAAAGTTAAGACCAACACCAAGGCCGGCAGCGCAATGTGGGGTAGCTAGTTCAAGGATTCACGAACCGCCCAGAAATTGGGCTAACCGATGGACGAATGGATAAAACTTTCAAGAAAGGACTCTCCCATGAAGATCAAGACGAACACGAAAGCCGGCAGCGCGATGTGGGGCAGCTAATCTGAGGTTTTCACGAAGTGCCCGTAGTCAGAAGTGACAGATTGACCGAGCAAGCAAAAACCAAGAGAAAGGAGCAACCCAATGAAGGTCAAGACGAACGCGAAGGCGGGCAACGCGATGTGGGGCAGCTAATTTCCCAAGCAGGCAAGCAGAGCCTGGATATTCAAAAAGTCTCGAACCAAGAAGGTCGGGGATGCTCCGAAAGGTTGATGAACACTGGGGGTACGCGAACCCAGCATCCCTTTTCGGAGCATCCGTCGTTTGCGCCTAAAATCGCCCGACTGTGGCGCCTCCACAATGTCTAAATCGCTCCGGCACACTCCGGGGTTTTTATTTTTGAGGCACCGGGAGTGGTTCACCGGCGGTGGCTTCAACTAGTTTCTGCACGGATGGTGCCACCATGAGCAACAGTTGCGCTTTCGGCTTCTGTGCTTGCTCCAACAAGACCAACTGCCGCGCTGTCCAAGTTTCTGGTGCGCGCTGCCCGCGATCGAGGTAGTCCAAAGCCTGCAGACCGGCCGTGGCAACTGCCAAAAGGTCTTGCGACAGTGGAGCAATCTCCTTCACCAGAAACGATTGGGTTTCAAGTCGCTGTAGATTGGCGTCGTTGTCCCGCCAGCGGATCAACAGCGCGCGTACTTCTTCTTTGGCGTCCGGGCTTGCTCGTCCCGCAATCAGCGCGTCCACCAGATCTGCAAAGTGCCTGGCGGTGGCGCTCTCGGGGCGGGCCGCGTCGATCACACGATTCAGCGGCGACAGACTGGTAGCCTCGACGACCGCAATTTCTTCGCGAGTGTAATCCTTCACCGGTTCGACAACGTCCGTAAAGGTGCGAAGTGCGGAAATCTCGTCCCCGCCGGCGATGCGACGCAGCATGGGCCCGTAGCTGGAGTTGTGCGTGAGTCCGGCCCAGTCCAGCCATCGGCTCACATTCTCCAGACGCTGGTACATGGAATTGACGTCGGTCACGTCTTGCGGCGACCAGAGCCGCTCCGCGATGGCTGCGGTTCGAGGCCAGATGCGCGAGTCCATATTCTCGGGCGAAACATACTCCGACCACATGCAGGCTTCGCCACCCAGGATGCGGTGCTTCTCCTCCGGACTCAGGTTTGCTCCTGCACCGCTGATCGGATCTGTCGCGTAGTGTTTGGCAGCGGGCCAGTTCAGATCGACGTAATATCCGAACGAGAGCAGTCCACGATATCCCTGCTTGGCCGCGGCCGCCAGCGAATCCTGACCGCGCCACGATTGCACGACGATGTCTTTCGGCAAGTCCGGCCGCAGGATCTCATCCCATCCCACCATGGTCTTCTCATGTTTGCTTACGATCTTCTGCACGCGGGTGTTGAAGTATGCCTGCAGATCCGAGTTGCTTTTAAGCCCGTGGGCGCGCATGAACGCCTGAATGTTTGGATTCGCGTCCCACTGCTTTCCGTTGACCTCATCGCCGCCGATGTGGAAGTACTGGTCTGGGAAAAGTTTGGCCATCTCTCCGATGAAGCTGTCGAGAAATTTGTAGGTCCGCTCCTGGGTCGGATCCATCGCAGGATCGAAGACACCCCACTTGCGTTCGATTTGATACAGCCCCGGGCCGCTGGCCAGCTCAGGATAACCAACGAACCACGCGGTGCTGTGCCCGGGCGTGTCGAACTCAGGGACAACGCGAATGCCGCGGTCGCGAGCATAAGCGATCAGGTCGCGCACTTCCTCCTGCGTGTAGTAGAGGCCATCAGAGCCCATCTCCTGCAGCTTGGGAAATTTCTTGCTTTCCACGCGGAAGCCCTGATTGTCCGAGAGATGCCAATGAAAAACGTTTAGTTTTACCGCTGCCATGCCATCGAGATTCCGCTTCAAGACATCGAGCGGAATGAAGTGGCGGCCGACGTCAATCATCAATCCACGCCATGGAAAGCGGGGCGTGTCCTGGATTGCAATTGCGGGGGCCGCGAAGCCATCGGACGTCGTTTGTACTAGTTGCAGAAATGTTTGCAGTCCGCGCATGATTCCGAGGGTCGTCGCTGCATCCAGCTTCGCCCCCGCCGGAGTGATGTCGAGCGAATAAGATTCGTCCTCGCCGAGTTCCTGCACAGCCTTATTTGCATGTTCGCGGTGAATGACCAGCTTGGCTTGGGCGGCATCCGTTACTTTCATGTCCAGCGGAGGCATGCCAGCCTGGCGCCGAAGATTATCCAGAAACAGTTCAGCCGCGTGTTGCAGGCGCGGGCCAGATTGACCGCTGATTCCTATTGAGAACGAAGCGTCAATTACGAGCTGACCAGCTTTCATTTGCACGCTGGCCGGCATCGGCATCAGATTCAATGGTCGCGGCTCGGCGGCAGAGAAAGACAAAAATGCCAAGCACAGCATCAGAACTAGAAAAATAAGACGCACGAAGTGTTCTCCTGGGATTGCCTGTTGAAGGGGCAGGATAGTGGAATGGCGAGCAGTCCGCAAATCAGAAGTGAGATCAGACAAGCTTCATCAAACCACCCCGCTCATGAGACGATTGAACTGACGCCATGATTCAGTTGTCCTCTGCTGGAAAACGTTATGGCCACAAGCTTCTCTTCGAGGGAGCTGACTGGATGATTACGTCCCGGGACCGCATCGGCCTGGTGGGCGCGAACGGAACCGGAAAATCTACGTTGATGAAGATTTTCGCGGAGATCGAGACTCTCGACTACGGCTCGTTCAGCACAGCCAAAGGCATTAGCGCGGGCTACCTGCCGCAAGACGGGCTCACGCTCTCCGGGCGTACCGTGTTCGCGGAGTGCATGGCGGTTTTTTCTGAGCTGCGAGAAATGGAGCAGGAGATGGAAGATCTGACCGCTCGCATGCCGGAGCTGGATCATTCATCTTCTGAATATCAACAAGTCGCGGAGCGGTATCAGCGCATCGAGCACGAATTTCGCACTCGCGATGGATACGCCATCGAGGCCCAGGTGGGAAGCGTGCTCATGGGGCTTGGTTTCCGTAAGGAAGATTGGCATCGCCGGACGGAAGAATTTTCCGGGGGCTGGCAGATGCGTATCGCATTGGCCAAACTGCTGCTGCAGGAACCGAACCTGTTGCTGCTGGACGAACCCACCAACCATCTCGATCTTGAAGCGCGGAACTGGCTGGAAGAATATCTGACGCATTATCCCAACGCGTTCGTGCTGATTTCGCATGACCGCTATTTTCTCGACGTCACGGTTAACAAGATTGCCGAAATCTGGAACAAACGAATCCATCTTTATCCCGGCAATTACGAAAAGTATCTGGCCTCAAAGACGCAACGAATGGAGCAACTCGAAGCCGCCTATCGCAATCAACGGGAACGCATCGAGCAATTGGAAGTATTCATTAAT
This sequence comes from Terriglobales bacterium, assembly GCA_035567135.1. Lineage (GTDB taxonomy): Bacteria > Acidobacteriota > Terriglobia > Terriglobales > Acidobacteriaceae > JABDBE01. The sequence continues at coordinate 36,469 of DATMQI010000169.1, read as the reverse complement.
CGCTTCCGTTATCAGGCGACCAAAGCCAAGCAGGTGCAGAGCCGCATCAAGGAGCTCGAAAAGATCGATCGCATCGAATTGCCGGAAGAGGAAAAGGTAATCCACTTCTCCTTTCAACAACCGAAACCCAGCGGCCGGATCGTGGCCGAGTTTATCGATGTGGCGAAATCCTATGGCGAGAAGGAAGTGTTTCGCAATGTCAGCTTCATGATCGAGCGTGGTGACCGCATCGCGCTAGTGGGCGTGAATGGCGCCGGCAAATCCACGTTGATTAAGCTGCTCGCGGAAACCGAACCGTTGACCGGCGGCCACTTCCGTCTGGGCCACAACGTGTTGCCCGATTACTTTGCGCAGGACCAGTACAAGGAACTCAATCCGGATGCGCGCATCCTGGACGACATCGGCGATCTATCACCGCGTTCCACTCAGACTGAGCTACGTAGTTTGCTTGGCTGTTTCCTGTTTTCGGCGGACGACGTTTTCAAACGCATCGGCGTGCTCTCGGGTGGGGAACGCAATCGCTATGCATTGCTGCGAATGCTGCTGCATCCCGCGAATTTTCTCTTGTTGGACGAACCCACGAACCATCTCGATATGCGCGCCAAAGACGTTCTCCTCAAGGCACTGATGGAGTACACCGGCACTGTCGTGTTTGTGTCACACGACCGCTACTTCATCGACAAACTGGCAACGCGAGTTTTCGAAGTGGGCGATGGCCGGGTGGAAGTCTATCCCGGCAATTACGAGGATTATCGTTGGCGGAAGGAAGGCGGCGCGGAACAACTGCAGGAAACTGTAAGCCGCTCGGCCATCGCCGTGCAACCGGGAAACGGCAACCAGAGCCAGGCGGCAGCTTCCGACAAGTCCAAACGCCTGAATCCCATCAAGCGTAAACAGATGGAAGAACGGGTGAAGGAGCTAGAGAGGGAGATTTCTCGCGCCGAAACCGTAATTGCTGAATGCGAAGCCGCTCTGCAAAGCTTCGTCAGCGCCGAGGAAACAGCGCGGCAAACCCAGGAGTTGAAACACGTCCGGGCGCAGCTGCAGACATTTCTGTCGGAGTGGGAAGAGCTTGCTCAGGGGCTCGAAGCCTAGAAGCAGGGAGCTTCCCAAGACAGGCTCGCCGAATTGTCCTAACACGATTTTAGTGCTACACTATTCTCGTGTCCAATCGCTTGCGCAATGTAACGGTGACTTTGGAGGAGGATGTCGCTCAATGGGCTCGTGTTGAAGCCGCTCGCCGGGATACCAGCGTTTCGCGGTTGCTAGGGGCTCTGCTGAAAGAGCGCATGTCGACCCAGGACAGTTTTCCGGGGGAGGCAGCGGAAAGACTGGCAAGTTTCGGCAAGCGCCACAGGTTGTCGTTGCGTGGCCTCAAAATCAGAGATCTGATCAATGAAGGACGTCGGTGAGCCGGTTTGTCCTCGACGCTTCCGTCGTGCTCACTTGGTGTTTTCCCGACGAGAATGCTGCCCTCGCGCAGCACGTAGCCGGCATGTTCAAGCAGGGCGACACCGCCGTTGTGCCCTCGTTCTGGCCGCACGAGGTTCTGAACGCTTTACTTGTGGGAGAAAAACGTAAACGCATCTCTAAAGAATTGGTACGAAGCTTCCTTGATGACCTCGCGGTGCTCCCTATCCGGTTGGAGCAATTTCCCGCCAGAGTGGTGTTTGATAGAATTCAGCGCCGCAGCCGAGAGTACAGCTTGACTGCGTACGACGCGGCTTACCTGGATCTGGCTCTCGATGGCGGTTTTCCGATTGCTACCCTGGACCAAGACTTGAGGCAGGCCTGCAAGAAATCAGGTGCCCGGTTGTTGCAAATGTGACTTCGGCTTTATGAGGGGGCGACTGAAGAAATCGAAGTACTACAGACTTGCTGCAATAAACTGTGACTTTGCTCCGCTTTCCTTTACCACCTGCCGATCCACGACTGTGAGTTCCTTTTCAAGCGAGGAAAATCGCTGCAGAATCTCGTGCATGCGCAATGACATATTGCGAATGGTCTCGATCTGGGAGCGCGACCCAGCGGATAGCGATCCCGGTTCGAGCAGCAGCAACTCCGAGTTTCCCAGCACGGAAGTGAGAGCGTTATTCAGATTGTGCCGCATGTCCAGCATGTAACGGCCAAGGTGAGCTTGCCGCTGCAGCACCACATTGGCTTGTTCGAAGTGACGGGCCTCAGCCTCTGCCCTGACCCGTCGCAGAATTTCTCCAGCCACCAGCAGGAGCGTCTCCAGCCAGTTCTCCTGTTGCCGCACTACCGCCATGCCAGGCCAGCGATCGCGAACCGTCTGCACGATGCGCATGTCTTCGCAGACGAAAACTACGCGCTTGCCGGCGGCTTCCATGGCTTCTAGAACGACCGACAGCGCCTGCGGCCGCAGGGAACCCGCGATGGCCAGATCGAAGGTATCCGGATCCAGACCGAGACAGACATCGCTGCTCATCAGAGTGAACGCGGGAACCGTGCGTTCCGATTGCCACCGGCCAGTCACGACCCGCGAAAGTTCCGCGTCATCCGAAATGATCAGTACGGAAGGTTGATCCATTCCCGTTCTATTTCCCCAACTCTGGGTTCATGCTTAACCCCAAAGCCCGAAGCCTGACGCCAGAAGCCCGAGACCTAGCGTCACTTCTGGTTGTTATGGTTGACGTCTTGCTGCCGCGTGAGAGCGTTCTCATTCCAAAACCGGCGAAGTGCCGGAAACTTCGAAGTCCGGCACGTCCGAACTTCCCGCGGCTCCCGCGGCATGGGCGCGAGCGTTCGTGGCGGCGCCTGGCTTAGTGGTCGCCGTAGTCTTCGCGTTCTTTGCCAGTGCAGCTTCAACTACTGCGCGCAGGTCGACCAACATGGACACCGGCTGGCCCGACGAATATTCGGCGTGAAACATTACCTTCCAGGACTGGCAGATCATGCGCAGCCGCGCGATCGGTTCTTCGGCGGAAAATTGGGCCCGACGGCAATCGAGTGTTTCCACGCCGCGGTGTTCCAGTTCCCGCAGACCATCCAGAATGGAATTGAGATCCTGATGCATCAAGCGGAAAAAAATACGCCTCATCAGAAAACTGAAGCGAGTAAATGCAACCATGGCGCTGGGCAGAAAGTATCGCTCGCCGCCCGAAGTTTTTAACTTTCTTCCTTTTTCCAGAGTCCTGCTGGTAAGCAACTGGTTCAGGTTGTGGCAACCGTTTGCGGTTTGGATGACCTCATCCAGCGACCCCAGCCATTCCTGCACATTCAGGTCAGCGGGGCCGAGGACAGGTTCGAGCATTTGCGCCACATAAGAGAGATCGACGTCCGCATCCTCTAAACGTGACGGAGCGCAATGAGAAAAGAATTGAACCAGCAGGAAGTCAATCTTATCGCGATCAGAGTCGCTATGTTTCTGCCGGCGCAAATGATGCACCAGCAGAGTACGCAGAGCCTCATCGCTGCTGACGGTTGTGGTCTGCAGAAACTGGCGAAGCTGATGCACCTGAATGCGCGCATCCAAGTCGGTGAACAACTGGCGCGCCTGTTCAACCGATTCCTGCGGCGGCGCATCTACTCCAGCTTCCAGATCGCTGTGCGGCGGCATATCGATTACGAATTCCCGGGCAAGTGCGGCATATAACGGGTAGAGGAGGCGCGCGTCGCGCCACTCCGCCGCCAGTTCACTCAATTGAGATGTGGGTGTCATATTGTCACAATTCAGATCTCACAATTCGGGTTTCACAATCCAGTTGGTAACCTCTCCGGTGAAGCGAGCGGCCACCGCGGTGCGGCCGCCGTTGTATTGCACCGCGACCACACAGGCTTCCGTATCCAGCGTGCCATCGGAATTCCGCAGCCTCAATTTATCAGCAAACTCGAGCGGCAAAGTGGATGCGAACAGCACTTCGGTCGGCGTCCCAAACTCAATGATCGTGCTCTCGGTAAACGCCCCGTTGCCATTCGCCACTCGAGTCAGGCGGACAGGAATTCTCACCGGTGTCGCATTGGGAAAAAACCTCGCCAGCTTGGTAGTCGAACTCTCACGTGCCGGCGCTGCCGCAGCACCCGATTTAGACACAGAATTCCTCATTGCACAATTCCCCAGTCGTCGATGCGGCCTGGATTCCCAAGTCCGCCGGTTAGCGTGGCTCAGGCACCCGGACCGCACCGCGGAGTAGCAGTGCACGAACGCAGCCAAAGCTGTAAGGATGGCAAGTTAAAGGTTTATCAATAGGATAGATGAAGAGTGGCGGTTGACTTATCAAGATTGTCTTAGGTTTGGACGTCTCACAGTGACACAAAGTCTCAGGTGAAGCTTGGGTCCATGGAATTCCCGGCTCTGCAGAGCCAGCTTTGAAAGAACCCAAGCTGCGCGCGACCGAGGGCCAGCGGATTAAGTCAGTTCAACTGCGGCTGGCTGAATCGCGCCAGCAGGTTTTGAAAAGAGGCATCGTCGCGCAGGCCGTCGAACGAATGATCATTGTGCAAAAAAAACATGGCCGCATCGCGTTTGTCCAAGGCTTCCTGCAGGTACTGGATGGCTTCCGTTTTTTCTCCCAGATGGGAGTACGTCTGTGCCAGTGGATAGGGCGAGAGCTTTCCCTGCAAATAAAATTTCTTCTGAACCGGCAGCATGGTTTGCCACATTGCCTGGGCGCCACCTGTAGCCAAACCTTCATCCGCAGCATTGACGATTGCCAACGCCGCCGAGTCGTGGCGCAGCAGCGCGACTTTCTTCGATTCTGAAAGGTAATTCGCGTAGTCCTGACCGCAAAAATAGATCTCGGAAAGATAAAGGTGAGGCGAAAGGAATCCCGGTTCCGTGGTTTCAATCTGCTTCAGCAAGGCAGTGCCCTGTTCGGGTTGGCCTGCGCGATAAAGGATGAATCCTCTATCCGCCATGATCGGCGTGGAGGAAGGATCAAGTTTCCTGGCTCTTTCGATCTCGGCAACCGCCTCCGGATAACGCTGGACCGCCATCAAGAAAGTTGCATACCAGTGGTGCGCCGCCACGTAGTCCGGGTTCAGCGCAATCGCTCGCTTGAATTCATGTTCTGCTGTGGCTGCATCCCGGGTCCAATAAAATGTGACAAAAGCAAGAGAATTGTGCGCCTCGGCGGACTTGTCGTCCAATTCCACAGCTCGCTTGGCCGCTGCCAGGGCCCGCGGATATGCCTCAGCGGGCGGCATCACGGAATATTCGCGTAGCAGGTTATAACAATCGGCGAGGCCCACAAAAGGTTGGGCGTATCCTGGATCTCGAACAATCGCTTGAGTAAAAAGGTCGAGTGCTTTGTTTAGATCCTCCGGGGTCCGCTTGTTCCAGAAATAGCGTCCCTTCAAATATAGGTCTTCCGCCTCCGGGCTTGTTCGATGAGTGGCGGGAGCAAGGTTGGTCGCCGATGCTGAATTTGGCTGCTTTGGAATTTGATGTTTGAGAATGAGAAACCCCAGCAGGATCGCCAGAAGCGATGCCAAGATTCGAGCGACTTGGAATGTCGAACTCCTAACCGGAATTGCCGGTGAAGAGACATGCTGGGAAAACGGTGGCTCCGATTCGCGGATTCCGCCGGGTGAAGAAGAGTTCGCTTCGGCGCCCGATGCCTGCTCCGAAATTTCTGTTACTGCCGCCGCAGGATCCTTCAGCCACTGCGATAACTCGGCAGCATAGGCGAACACACCACCTCGTACGCCGCCCGGCACGCGATGGACGGGGAGAGCTCGCTCTTTCTCCCAGCGCTTGACCGTGCGCTCGTCGCGACCGAAGAAGGCGGCGATTTCCTTCCACGAATCCAGACGGCTTTTCGCCGCCTGCTGCTCTCGAGCCAGCATAATCCTGAAATGTCCTGAGTTGTCCCGTGATGTCCCTTGCCTGGGGGAGCAAGTCCCCATGAGTATAGCTCGACCGCGGATAGTGTGAACAAATTCCCCCCACTGTCTTTCGGAGCCCAGGGTCAGCAGATCATTTTTCAAAGTGCAATCTTTTGCACACGCCCAAGGAGTCTCAGACTCCGAGGAGATTTTCACGGCCTGCAGAGATCAAATTCGAAACCATCTGCAAACCAGCAAGGAATCATTCCCACTTCCAGGAGACTTTATGAATTACGCCCGGCAACAGGAAAAATGCTTGCGCAGATTTGTGTTATTAATGGCCGCGGTGGTTGGGCTCTCACTTGCCGCAGCGACTTCGGCACTCGCCCAGTGCACCGACAGCTGGACCGGAGCAGGAGGCAATAATAATTGGAGCAATGGTGCCAATTGGTCGACGGGGACGGAGCCGGGCAACAATGATACCGTCTGTATTCAGACATCGGGAGCCGCAGTTTTGTTGGACGTCGCCGACGGGATAGCCGACCTCACCGTGGGCAGTTCCGACAGCCTGACGTTCCCCACCGCAACTAACGGGAGCCCTAGCCTCAACATCAGTGGCTCCTCACTCGCGAACAGCGGCCAGATTATCTTGTCCGCTCCGGTGTCGTTTGGCACAACAGGTTTGTCGTTCTCATCCAGCGGGACGGTGACCCTATCCGGCCGCGGAACGATTACCCTGAACGCCAACAACTTCGGCGACGACTCTGTCGGAGGCAGCGCGAAGCTGTTGAATAAGTCGACGATCCAGGGCGCTGGCGGCTTCGACATGACATTCAACAATGCCAGCGCCGGCGTGATCAACGCCAACGCATCCGGAGCTCAACTGGTCGTGGGACGCAACCAGGACCAGGGCGGCTCAAGCAATACCGGCCTGATGGAAGCGACCCGCGGTGGTCAACTCGTCATGGGGAGTCTCGCACTCAACAATGTTGGGGGCACGATTCAGGCGAGCGGCACCGGCTCCACCGTTACTTTTGCGGACCAGGGCCAAGGCGGGCAGACGATCACCGGCGGTACCTTCAAGACATCAGGCGGGGGTGTAATTTACGCCACCAACTCGAATACGACAATTGATGGAACCAACGGCAACACCGTCACCAACCTCGGAACGCTGGTAATTCCCGACCAGGGTGGCCATCCTGGAGCCGCTTTTCAGGGAACCCTAATGAACAAGGGAACCTTTCAGATCCTGTCAAAGGGAGACGGCGTCGGTCTGAACATTCCAGGAGGCCAGACCTTCACCCTGACCGGCCCCGGCAGTCTGACCATGGGGGATGGCACCGCCAACGCTTATAACAATCAGAACTACATCAGCGGCGCTACGCTCGTGAACCAGCAGCTCATTCAAGGGACGGGAGGCATCTTAAATCTCACCGGCTTCAATAACAGCGGCACTATCAACGCAAACGTTCCCCCGGGTACGAATAACCTGCAGCTTCAGTTGGGCCGGGCTGGCGCCAGCACCAACACTGGAACGATCGAGGCCAGCAACGGCGGAGTACTGGTTGTAGGAAGCACCACTATTAACAATACGGGCGGAACCATCGAAGCGGTAGGCGCGAACTCTAATGTCTCTTTGGTCGGTTCTCTCGGGACATCAGGGCTGACGATCAGCGGCGGCACCTACACCAGTTCAGGCGGGGGCGTGGTTTACGGTTATGGAGGAACCACATTTGACGGAACCACGAACCCGGTCACGAACTCCGGAACGTTTGTAATACCAAACGTAGGGAATCCCCCAAACATCAATGTCGCAGGGACCCTCAACAACACCGGAACGATCCAATTGCTGCCAAACTCCTCAGGAGGAGATCCAGTTCTCTTGCAGCTTTCCAGCGGGGAGAATCTCACACTCAGCGGTAGCGGGAAGGTCATCATGGGGGATGGAACCAACAACGCCTATAACAATCAACCGGTGATCGGCGACGATTTTGGCGGCGGCGGTATCTTGACGAACCAGTCCACCATCGACGGAACTGGTGTCATCGCGTCGGGTACTCAGGGCCTCATCAACAGTGGCACCATCAACGCGAACGTGCCCGTGGGCACCGCCGGCCTCCTGCTCAACATCTGCTGCGAGGGAACTTCCGGAATCGTCAACAAAGGAACCATCGAAGCGTCGAACGGCGGCTTGGTTCAGTTTGCTCCCTTCAATAGCTTCAACAACATGGGCACTCTGACGGTGGCAGCCAAAAGCACGATCAACATCACCAATAATAACGCGCCGTTTGTGAATCTCTCCAATGGCACCCTGACGGGGGGCACCTACAACGTCACCGGAATCCTCCAGATTCCCGGGAACATCACGACCAACGACGCGAAGATCGCGCTCACTGGGAAGGCATCGCAGATACTGAACCCCAACACCAACGCCCTGACAGGCTTTGTCACCAATGCCTCAAAGGGCAGCTTTGACCTCAAGGCAGGCCAGACCTTCACCTCCGCGGGCACATTCACCAACCAAGGAGCGATTTCCATCGGTAAGGGCAGCACCTTCACGGTGGGGGCGGGCGGATCGTATCTTCAGACCAGCGGCAGAACTACGGTAGACGGCAAGTTCGCGCTCTCAAGCACTGAGGGTAAACCGGACGAGCCCGCTTCCGACTCCGACCCTGGCGCTGCCGGCATCCGGATTGTCAAAGGCTCGCTCTTGGGCAACGGAGGAACCATTGCGGCCCACGTGTCCTCCTCTGGAACCGTAATCCCGGCGGATTCGCTAACCGCGGTCGGCAAGCTGCAGATCACCGGCGCTTACACCCAAACTTCCAAGGGTGCGCTGGATTCCAATATAGCCGGTGCCAGTTCCGGCCAGTTCAACGTGCTCAATGTCACCGGCACAGCCACCCTCGGCGGAACTCTGAACATCGGGCTACTCAATAAGTTTGTGCCAATGATTGGCGCAGAGTTCGAGATTCTGACGGCTAAGCACGTGACCGGTACCTTTGCCACTGTCAATGGGACCGTGATCAACAGTAGTGAGCACTTCACCGTGACCTACAACTCGGACAATGTGACCCTCACGGTGGTTTCCGGCGGTTAGGTGCGCAACCGGAACTCGACTCGATGCCGAACTCGTAAAGCACCAGAAAGATACCTGCTCTTAGGAGATCTTAGCAACCGATGGTCGGCTCCTATAATCCGGCGGGCAAGACTGTGCCACAGGCCTTCCAGGGGCACGGAGTAAGAACAACCAGGCTCTGAAATTTCGTGTTGCCCGCCACCCAAAAGGTCGTGGGGGACGGCCGCCCTGGTCCGCCCAGGGGGAGCAAAGCTCCGCAGCGTTTTGGAGGATCGGGACAACCCGACGGGGAAATCTCACCGAGTGCAGGCTGCGGTCATTTAAAACCAGGTCCTCCACAAATGTGCAAACATTTGCACTATCACACAATTCGGTTGCACCGCTAAAGGCCCAATTTCTCAGGTTTAAGGGGTTGGTCGAAGGCTTGCTCCTACTGAGAAAGAAGCCGGAAAAAGGGCTCTCAAACTTGGAGATCAACGCAATGAAGACTACATTATTTGTACTGTGTTGCCTGTGTGCGACGGCGGCACTCGGACAGTCGGTCGGCTCCGTGGCCGCTGCCCCCGTGACCAGCACCATCCAGATGGCGAGCCACGCCGAACATGCCACCCAGCAACCCCTTGCTCAGGAGCAGAACCTGCTCGAACGTTCCAATTATTATTACGCTCAGGGGGAGATGCCGCTTTGGGAAGCGCAAGGCCGGTCCAAGTCGCACCCCGTGCCACTGGGTGATATCGCACGCATGCTGAGGAAAGATCACGAACTGGTGAAGAAGGCCGACATCGATGTGCACGACTAAGTTTCTGCCAGTTAAGTAGTTCTTCGTTTGATTCCCACATCTCGTGAAAACCCACGAGATGTGGGGCACCCTTTATACGAAAATCAGTTCGTCTCTACTGCAGCGCCTGGCTGCTCGGCCCCATCTCCTGACGGGCACCGATGTTGTAGCGCTTGAGCTTGCGATACAGGGTAGCCCGGCTGATCCCAAGCATTTTTCCCGCCATCGCTTTGTCGCCCTTCACCTGTTCGAATACGCGTTCAATAGTAGCCCGTTCGATGTCCTCCAAGTCGGTGGACGAAACTGCGCCGGCGATTAGACCCTCCACTGGCTCCGCGGACGGCGAAGCCGAAGCAATGGTGGGTGGCAGATCCCCGAGATCGATAGTTTTGTGATCGCCTAGAGCTACGGCGCGCTCGATGCAGTTTTCCAATTCGCGTACGTTTCCCGGCCAATCGTATTGCAGCAGGCATTTCATCGCCGCGTGGGTGACTTGCATCGAGTTGTCTGGCGCGTGACGGTCGAGAAACCAATGCGCCAGCATCGGAATATCGGAGCGCCGCTCGCGCAGCGCCGGCAAGTGGACAGTCACGACGTTGAGTCGAAAGTAAAGATCTTTGCGGAAGGTGCCGTTGCGGTACTCCGCCTCAAGATCGCGGTTGGTTGCAGCAACAACGCGGACATCCACTTTCACCTTCTGATTGCTGCCCACCGGGCGGATTTCTTTCTCCTGCAAAACCCGCAGCAGCTTGGCTTGCAGCTCAAGAGGCAACTCCCCGATTTCGTCGAGGAAGATGGTGCCGCCGTTGGCAGACTGGAATAGTCCTGTCTTTGATCGCAGCGCGCCGGTGAAAGCGCCTTTCTCGTAGCCAAACAGTTCGCTCTCGATCAGCGTGGGGACGAGCGAACCGCAGTCGACCGCCACGAACGGGCGATTGGCAAAAGAACCGCGAAAGTGAATGGCGCGCGCCACCAATTCTTTGCCAGTGCCGCTCTCGCCCGAGATCAGGACCGGAGTGCGTGTGTCTTTCAGCCGCGAGATCATGCGCAGCACATCCTGAATTTTGGCTGACGAGCCGACGATGCCGTGCAGATCGGATTCTGTATCCACGCGCTCGCGCAAGAATTGGTTCTCTTCGACGAGGTGGACCTTCTCGGCCATTCTTCGCAGGAACAGACGCAGTTCTTCCAGCGGAGAAAATGGTTTGCCGATGTAATCGTAGGCGCCGAGTTTCATGGCCTGCACGGCAGTTTCAATGGAGCCGTGACCGGTCATGACGGCGACCTCGCTGCGCGGTAGAAGCTTCTTAACCTTCTCCAGAAACTCCAGGCCGGACATGTTGGGCATCACCATATCGGTGAGGATCATGTGCGCTGGTTGCTCTTCGAGCAAGGCTAGCGCGCTTTCGCCACTGTTGGCTTCCATGCAGGTAAAGCCCAACGCCTCGCCCACCGTCATGCATAGGCGGCGAATGCTCTGCTCATCGTCGACAATCAACAGGCGGATTCGTAAATCGTCGCTCACGGTGCCTTTCCTATCGTCTTCTCGATGACTGAAATGAATTGTTGAACGCGGAAGGGTTTCTCCACGCAGGGTGCGCCAGTTTGGCGCAAGGTGGCGACCGTATCTTCGTTGGCGATATCGCCGGTAATGAAGACGATGCGCGCCGCCAGATCGGGACGGTGCCGGCTCAACCAGGCGTGCACACCGGCGCCGTCCACACCGCCCGGGGTTCGCATATCGGAGACAACACCCAGAAACTGCTCCGACTCGAGCAGTCGCAGACCTTCCGCTCCAGACTCTGTACACACCACCGCGTAGCCACTGCGTTCCAGTGTGGCCCGGACGTACGCCATCACAGCGGGTTCATCCTCGATCAGCAGCACGGGTAAAGTAGGGGGCTTTATGATTGGCTGGGTCGTTGTCATGGTCATGGCTGGATCACTCCTGCAGCGGCCCGTTGGAGGCCGTTTCCGAGACGGCGGGCAGGCGCACGATAAACGTGGCCCCGTCTCCATCTGTATTGTTGTTACAAAGAATCTCGCCTCCGTGCTCGCGCACGATGCCATAGCAGATGCTCAGGCCAAGGCCGGTGCCCTTGCCAATTTCCTTGGTGGTGAAGAATGGGTCGAAGATACGTTCCGGGAAAGAGATGCCATAACCGTTATCGCGAAATGAGACCTCTACGAAGCCTCCATGGTTCGTGGTTCTGATTTCGATGCGGGCCGGGCGTCCGGTATCGCGCACCGCGTCGTAGGCATTGTTGAGAATGTTAAGAAACACTTGTTGCAACTGGTGCGCGTCCCCGATCGCCTCAAGCAATTCGGGATCGAGTTTCTCGACCACTTCAGCTCCCCGGCTGTGGAGGTCGTAGGCGCGCAACTGCACGGTGCGGCTGAGAATGGTGTTGAGCTGAACCGGCCGGCGTTGCGGCGGCACCTGACGCGCGAAGCTCAGCAGATTCTGGACGATTTGCTTGGTGCGTTGGGCTTGCTCCAGGATGACGCGCAGATCCTTGCGGGCGCTTTCTGGGACTTCAGGATTCTCCATGAGCAGGTCGGCAAACCCGAGGATCGCGGTGAGCGGATTGTTGACTTCATGCGCTACTCCGGAGACGAGTTGCCCCACCGCTGCCATTTTCTCCGCGTGCAGGAGTTTGGCTTGCAGCGTGGCGGCGTCGGTGATGTCGCTCATGACCACGACGATGCTGGCGACATTGCCCTGCTCGTCGCGCATGGGACTCAAATTCATGGAGAAGTATCCGACGCGCGCTTCGCCCTGCACAATCTGGACTTCAAGGTTGTCGACCTGCTGGCCGGCTAAAGTTGACGCAAAAGCCTCGCTGAGGGCCTGACGCCGGGCGGGAACGATGAGTTCTTCGAGGGGCCGGCTCAACAACTGGTTCTGCTGGTAGCCCATGTCATACCAGCGCCGATTCGCATAACTGACAAGTCCGCCGGCGTCGGCCACGAGGATCAGGCTTTGGGTGTTGTTTAGAATCTTGCCTGAGAAATCGCGCTCGCGTTGCAATTCGGATTGAAACGTCTTCAGGCCACTGATATCCAGCATGACTCCGCGGTACTGCACAATGGCTTGCAGCGCGTCACGCACGGCAAAAGCATTGATCAAAACATGAACGGGCGATCCGTCCTGGCGGCACAGAGTTTGTTCGTGATTTCGCACCGCGCCATACTGTTGCATCTGCTGGGCAAGTTCTTCGTACTGTTCGGCGGAAAAACAGACCTGGGTGCGGACATCGGCCTGGAGCAGGTGTTCGCGGTTGCGGTAACCGAGCATGCGGACCAGGGCGTCATTGACCTCGATGAATCGCCCGTCAGGCGTCGAGAAAAACACTCCTTCCTGAATGTTGTCGAAGAGCTCGCGATAGCGCCGCTCCGCTTCGCGGCGGTCTGTAATGTCCTTCAGTACGTGGACTGTCTGAAAACCTTCGCTATTTGCGCCATGTACCCTCGAAGTGGAAACCAGATAGGTCCGGTCCAGAACGGGAAGAGCATATTCGTCGGTGGTTGCCTCGGAGCTGGAGCGACAGAAGGGACAACCGTGCAGGGGAACATCGTTTCCCATTGCCAATAGGGCGCCCATGTTGACACCTATCAGTTCATGCGGTTGGACTCCGATGAAATCGGCTAAGGACCGGTTCACCCGCATCACATGATCGGCTTGATCATGAGCCACGATGAAGTCGGTGATGGCATCGAAAATCTCAATCCAATGCCGGTTGGCCTGGTCCATGCGAGTGAAGAGGCGGGCATTCTCCAGGGCAACCGAGGCTTGGGCGGCAATGGCATACAGGAGCCGCTCATCCTCTTCCAGCAGAGGTTTTCCGCGATTCGCAAGGCACAACACACCGACCAGATCGCCCGACGAACTTAGCAGCCGGACCAGGCTACAGTCGTGCCAACCCAGCAGCGAACTAAGCTCAGTACCAAACAGCTCAGAGGCGCTGGCCGAGACAATTCGCTGCGGGTGCTGCGCCAACGCGTCAATCAGGGCGTGATCAAGACGGCGCAGCAGCGAGTTCGTCTGATGTCCCTCAGTGGAGACGCCGTGGAGTACGAGCGTTTCAAGAGCCAAGCCTTGTTGGACCGCCAACGCGGCGGCCTTTGCCCCCATCAAGTCCGCAGCCCGAGTCACAAAATTCCTGGCGCACTCGGGAAGACGAAGCTGAGAGTTCAACTCGAGAGCCAGTCCCTTCAAGACTTCGGCGCGGCGAGCCGTCCCATAGAGCTCGGCATTGGCAATGGCAACGGCTCCAAAGCCGGCCACGGTCGAGAGCAGATACTTTTCCTCCCGACTGAAAGCGCCTTCTTGCCGCGGATAGATAAGCACTGCACCTTCAACGCCCGAGGTACAAATGGGAGCTGCCAGCAGCATTCCCGCGGGGACCAGGTTCCCGAGCGCGTGGGTGATGGGATCGATGGCGACGGTAATGGGCTCGCCGGCTGCGATCGCCCGGGCCGCCAGATCGGCAGCAAATTGCAGCCCTTTGCGGTCAAAACGGACGCGAGCCAGAGTCGCCATTTGCGGAGACTCCGCCGCCACGGCATGCAGCGCAACCGTCGTTCCCTGCCGCAAGAGAACGCAGACCAGCCGGGTGCGCAGCAGTATCCGCAAGCGATCCGCCATAGCTTGCGCCGCCGCGGAAGAGTCCGAGACGGCCTGTACGGCGTCACTCACTTCGGCGAGCATGCTGGCGAAGCGATGCTCTTCTTGCTTGACCTGCGTCAGATGAGTCGCTTCCAACAAGTTGCCTAATTGTCCCGCGAGGATGGTTGCCTTAGCGGCGAGATCGTCGTTGAAATAATTTCTGGCCGAGGTTTGCAGGAATACCGCTGCGCCAATAACTTCATCCGAAACTACGAGAGGCGCGGCCATCAGCGATTTGGCACGGAATTCATCCGCTATCGAATATCGGCCCGGCGCCAGGTCATTCACATATACCGTCCGGCGCTGATGAATAGCATCCATAGCCAGCGCGCTCTCGCGCGTCTTTAGGCGACGGCCAGGGAAATCAGCCGCCATCAGGCCGTCGGCTTCTGCCCCTACCAGTTCCTCGGCAGAATCACAGCGCCAGAAGTAAGTGCCGTCGACGTGAAAGAATCCACGCGTAGCCTGGCAGAAAAGACGGATAAGAGCCGGGGCACGAGTTCCCTGCGCAGCCGCTTCCGAGAATCGTAAGAGCAGTTGTTGGAAAGCATCGTCCGTACGGGAGCTGGGTTTTTCCAGCAGTGTCATATCTCCGGCATGCGTAGTCAGAGCCACCGCCTATCCACCGCGAAACTACAAGTAATTGAATATACAGGAAAAATAGATGCCATCTCAATTTGAGTCAAGGGAATAACGATTGGAGTGCCGAAGTGGGAAATCCGGGTAAAAGCTAGACGCTTATCTCACTCTGAGAGGAATTCGAGCCTATGAGACAAGTTGAACACCTGAAAAGGAGCGAGAAATGCAAGGCGAGTTACGTCTAAGCTGCTGATTAAAAGTTGCTTACATTAAGCTTATCACCCCTGGGCAATTCATCACAACGTTGGCACGGACATTGCATTGGCGCAGTTGGAGTTTTGTCACAAGGAGGAGCAGTGTCTTTCCAAAAGCTGCGGTGGTGGGTAGGGACTGTCCTATTGGCGTTGGCGGCGGCAATCTTCTATCCCTTGCCCGCCATGGCACAGGGAGAACTGACTCGCAAAACGAGAACCAAAGTAGCTCCAGCCTATCCGGCTTTGGCGAGGAGAATGAACATCATCGGCACAGTTAAAGTGCTGGTTGTGGTTGCGCCCAACGGCAACCTGAAAGACACCAAGGTGGTTGGTGGGAACCCAATCCTGGTGAATGCTGCGATGGATGCGTTGAAGAAGTGGAAATTTGAACCAGCCGACTCCGATAGCACTGGCACGGTGGAGTTCAAGTTCCAACCCCAGGACTAGGGAATGCAGGTCCAACGGAATTGGATTCAGCGGAAAGGCGTGGCCCGACCTTAGGTCAGATTCGAGCGCGTGCTGGGGAGGCAGGCCGGGAAACGAAACGAGGCAGCAAATGACGATTGGCAAGAAACTCTACTTGAACTTCGGAGCCATCCTGGCGATGGTCGTGGTGCTGTTCCTGATCAACCTGATCGCCGTGCAGCGGGAGCATAGCGCCAAGTCCGCAGCTTCGCAGGCCTTGCAAATGGCGGAAACTACCGACAAGATCCGCTTCCAGATGATGCAAAACCGCCTCTCTCTGAGCAACTACCTGCTGAGCGGAGACACCCGCGAAGTCGATCGCTTGAACGACGGCATGCGCGTACTGCAGGAAAAGTTGCAGGCCGGCACCAACCTTACCACCTCCGAGCAACAGCGGAATGCGCTGGAGAAGGTGCAAAACAGCGAGCAGAACTGGGCTCGCGAATTTGCCGCACCGCTGATGGACAAGCGCAAAGAAGTGGACGGCGGCAATGCCACCGTGGCTGAACTTCAGATTTTCTATTTGCAGAAGGACGCTTCCTCGTGGGTAAAGAACGCCAGCGAATATCTGGATGCGGCTGACCTCGAAAACACCAAGGTGCTCGAGGCCAGGAGAAAGTCGGACGAGACCGCGGGCACTGCGACCTTCTTGATCGCTTTGTTCAGCACCCTGGTGGCGCTTACGCTCGGAATCGCCATCGCTTACACCACTGCTAAATCCATCACCACGTCGCTCAATGACCTCATGCGGATCGCGCGGCAGATCGCCGACGCTGGCGATCTGGACCACGAAATCGATATCCAGCGCAGCGATGAAATCGGTGAACTAGCTCGAACCTTCTCGAAGATGGTCACCTACTTGAAGGAGATGGCCTCGGTTTCAGAGGCGATCGCTGGCGGGAATCTGGGGGTTGACGTACAGCCCAGATCCAAGAACGACACGCTGGGCAAAGCCTTCCTGCGCATGATCGAGGGCTTGCGAAAGTTGGTCAAGAATGGCCGCGATGCCGCGCAGCAGGTGGCTAGCGCGTCCAATCAGGTGGCGGGAGCCTCCGACGAATCGGCCAAGATCAGTCTGCAAACTTCGTCGGCCATCGACGAAGTCACCAGCACCATGCACGAGATGAGTGTCAACGTGCAGAACATGGTGAAGAGCACGAAGGTGCAGGCTTCCAGCGTAAGCGAAACCTCCGCTTCCATCGATCAGATGGTGGCCTCAATCCAGCGGGTGGCGGATACGGCCAAGGTACTGCTCGACATCTCCAACCGCTCCCGCGAGGAAGTCCACAGTGGGATCGTCACCATGGAAAAAGCGACGGATGGATTGAATCGTATCAACACCACCATCCAATCCTCAGGCGAAATCATCGACGTACTCGGTCAAAGAGCGGATGACATCGGCAAGATCATTGAAGTGATCGACGACCTGGCGGAGCAAACCAACCTGCTGGCGCTGAATGCCGCCATCGAAGCGGCGCGCGCCGGAGAGCATGGATTGGGATTCGCAGTAGTCGCCGACGAAGTCCGAAAGCTGGCAGAAAAGTCGGCCCAGTCCACCAAAGAAATATCGGAACTCATCCAAAGCATCCAGAAGGAATCCCGCAAGGCGGTCGAGAACATGAACCGAAGCACCTCGATCGTGAACGAAGGGCTGGGACACGGAGAGGAACTGAACACGGCGCTGCGCAAGATCTCCAACGTAGTCACGGAAGTCTACAAGTTCGCGCAGGAAATTGGCGCGGCCACCAACGAACAGTCGCACGGCTCCTCGCAGATTGCCCGCGCCACCACCCGATTGAACGAAATCACCCACGAAATCAACTCCGCAGTCGAAGAGCAGGCCTCAGGGGCGCATGCGGTAGTCAAAGCCATGGAGCGGATGCGCGAGTTGGTGCAGAACACTACCTCGGGCTCGACTGAACTCGCTGCCTCGGCGGAACAGATGTCAAAGATGTCGCGCGATCTGCTGGACTCCATGGGCCGATTCATGCTGGAGCAGACGGAAGCGGTGGCATCGTACCAGGAAAAAGCTAACGCTAGAAGCAACGCTCGGCAAGCTGCTGCGGGGGCCACGCGTTGACTTTCATGAACCGCGAACTGCACATCGTCGGCTTCAAAGTGGGGCGTGAAACCTATGGCGTGCCCATCACATCCCTGCGCGAGATTGTACGCGTGCCCGAAATTACGGTTGTGCCGGATGCGCCGGATTACGTAGAGGGCGTGATCAACCTGCGGGGGAAGATTGTGTCGGTCCTCGATCTGCGAAAACGACTGGGTGAGGTTACCGTCGCTCCCACCAAGCGCAACCGAATTTTGGTGGTCGAACATCGCGGGCGGCTTTGCGGGCTGATCGTGGACTCCGCTTCCGACGTGCTCAAGATTCCAGCCAAGGATGTCGATCCTTCTCCCACCGAGTTTGTGGAAGGCGGATTGAACTGTGTGACCGGGTTGGGGAAATATCAGGGCCGGCTGATCGTGTTGCTCGATATCGAAAAAGTGCTGGAGTTCAACGGAAGCCGGCCCAAAGCCGACGCGGCTAAGAATGCAGCTCAACCCGGGCAAAGCGCTCGGAGCGCCGCGGCTTCTAAATAGCGGTAAAAACAGGTGCCACAAAACGCATGGGGACAGCAGGCGTACAAGCGCAACTCACCGAACCCGAACTGAAACTCCTGCAGACGCTGGTGTATCAGGAGTGCGGCATGCATTTTGATTCGCGCCGTGCCGATTTCCTGCAAGACCGTCTGCAACGTCGGCTCAAAGAATGCAAGCTGGATTCCTTTTATAGCTACTATCGTCTGCTGATCAGCAAAGAGGGGAAGGAAGAACTAAGCAAGCTGCTGGAAAATCTTACCGTGAACGAGACCAGCTTTTTTCGCAACAAGGCGCAACTGGATCTGTTCCACAAACACGTTCTCGATGACATCCTTCGCCGCAAGCAGGAGCAAAGAGATTTCTCGCTGCGTCTCTGGAGCGCCGGGTGCTCAACCGGACAGGAAGCGTACACCATGGCCATGCAGGTGGCCGATGCGCTCTCCTACCACGCTCTGCGCAATCCGTCGAACTACGAAACGCCCTTTCCCAAGCCTTTGATTCCTCCGCCCTGGAAACTGGAAATTCTGGCCAGTGACATCAGTTATTCGGTTCTGCGAGCGGGCCAGGAGGGAACGTACTCGGAGAGCCAAATGGCCTCGGTCGACTACAGCTACCGGCTGCGCCACTTCGATAAGGTTGGCGAGCGGTATGCAGTCAAGAAGGCGCTGAAGGAGTTGGTCCATTTCGACTTCCACAACTTGAAGACGGAATACTTGCCGCAGCGCAACGACGTTATTTTCTGCCGCAACGTCATGATGTATTTCGATGAAGCCGAGCAGAAACGTCTGGTGGAAAAATTTTCCCGCTGCCTGAATCCAGGTGGCTACTTATTCGTGGGCCACGCCGAAAGCCTGCTGGGATTGACGGACAAGTTCAACATGGTCTACCGCGAAACCGGAACTGCGTATCAGCAGATTGAGGTGAAGTCGTGAGTCAGTTCCCCGACGATCGCGCGGCGGAGATGAAGGCACTCTTCTTTGAGACTGCATTGGAATTGCTGCAATCGCTCAACGAAGAGACGCTGAAGCTCGAAAAGCAACCCGGCGATCTCGAAACCGTGCGCACCATCCGCCGAATCGTGCATACACTCAAGGGCGACTCGGCGGCGGTTGGTTATCCCGAACTAAGCGAACTGGCGCATGAACTGGAAGATGCATTGGCGCTCGAAACAGACGGCGCTCCCACGGCCCTCTCCGAGGTCGCTTTCGCCGCAGCCGATACCTTCAGCGCGATGCTCACTGCCTATCGCGACGGAACGAAGCTGCCTTCGGCAGAGCCGGTACGGAAGATGATCCGGAAAATGGCGCGCGATCCGAAAACCCGGAAACCGCGCCATGCGAAAGTACGGTCTGCCTCTGTTTCTGAGGTCAGCTGGACCGAGTATGAGACGTTGGCTACGCAAGCTGCCTTGAAGTCGGGTAAGCACGTCTACCACATCACCGCGCAGATTGATCCCAACTGCGCCATGCCCATCGCGGCTCAGCAGTTGATCCTGAAGGCTCTCGCGGATAACGGCGAAGTACTCGGAACGCGGCCGGAACCGGGATCCACCAAGAACGCCATGCAATTCGAGTTGCTGGTGGCGAGTGACCAAAGCGCGGAACAACTGTCGGTAAAATGCCGCATTCCGACGATTATTTCGCAGGTGAAGATCGAAAGCATCGGGGCCCCCGCACCGCAACTGGCTCAGGAAATGGCCCCAGTCCCGGATTCATTAGCGCACCAGGAAAACCTCGAAGCGCAAATCGTCGCAGAACCCGTCCCAGACCCATCGCATGCGGAACGCGAGACTGCGGCCAAGCCGATTCCTGCGCCCCCAGAAAATGTTTTGCGAGTGGATGCGGAACGAATTGACACCGTCCTCAATCTCGTTGGCGAACTGATTATCGGGAAATCCATGATGCAACAGGCACTCAATGAATTCGCCGCGCGCTATCCCAAGGAAGCCATGCGCGGCCGTCTCGCCGACGCCATGGCGTTTCAATCGCGAGTGTTGAGCGACCTGCAACGCTCGGTGATGAAGGTCCGCATGGTACCGGTCGAGCAACTCTTCCGGCGATTTCCCCGCATGGTTCGTGATGTAGCCAAGCAATGTGGCAAGCAGGTTGACTTATCTCTGAACGGACAGGACACCGCTCTCGACAAAAGCCTGCTGGATGCCATCGCGGAACCCCTGACTCATCTGGTGCGAAACGCAGTTGGACATGGAATTGAAAGCGAGGAAGAGCGTAGCCGCGCTGGAAAGCCCGCGCGCGGGACCATCCGCCTCGGAGCCTACCACCAGGGCAATCAAGTCATCGTGGAAATCAGCGACGACGGGCGCGGCATCGATGCGCAGAAAGTCAAGACTCGAGCCATCGAACGAGGTCTCTTGAAGCGCGAAGAAGCCGGCCGCCTGAGCGAAGCCGACATTCTGGATTTCATCTTCCGCCCGGGATTCAGCACAGCCGACGAAATTACCGAGATCTCCGGCCGCGGTGTAGGTCTGGATATCGTGCAAAGCGTTCTGCATCGGCTGAAAGGCACCGTCCACGTGGTCAGCCACCCCGGACAAGGCTCCACCTTCCGGATGCAGTTGCCCTTGACCCTTGCCATCATCAAAGCTTTGCTCTTCCGTGTCGAGCAGCGTCTGTACGCCATTCCGCTGAATGCTGTGGCAGAAATTGCTCGCGCCTATGAATCCGATATACACCGAGTCGATAACTGCGAAGTTTTGCAACTGCGAAATCGTGTTCTGCCGGTAGCCCGCTTGGGCCGTCCGCCAGAAGAGAGGCAGGAGGGTCGGCCGGAAAAAATCTTCGTACTTGTAATCGCCCTGGGCGAGCGCAAACTTGGACTGTTGGTAAACGCGATCGAAGGCGAAGAGGAGTTAGTCATCAAGGCGCTCGATGACCAGACGGCGGAGACCGATCTGGTTAGCGGCGCGTCCATTCTGGGCAACGGTCACGTAGTGCTCATTCTGAATCTCGCCGCCATCGTCGAACGCTTTGCCAATTCGCGGCCCGATACTGCCGGCGGACCTGGCATGGGTCTGTTGCTATCGCATCTTGAGCGGGCGCGAATCGCACAAAGTGCAGCAGGAGGACGGACATGACACCGCCCGTCCGTGTGTTAGTGGTGGACGATTCAGCTCTCATGCGCAAGCTGATTCCACAAATCCTTCAAACCGACCCCTCGATTCAGGTTGTAGGTACTGCCATGGATGGCAACTTCGGCCTGAAAAAGATTGAAGAAGTGAAGCCCCAGGTCGTAACTCTTGATCTCGACATGCCGGGCATGAGCGGTTTGGACATGCTGAAAGAAATCATGTTGCGCCACCCTTTGCCGGTGATCGTGGTAAGTTCCCACAGCACCCAGGGCGCGTCCGTGACGCTCCAGGCATTGTCCATGGGTGCGTTCGATTTCGTCGCCAAGCCAATCGATGTCTCGGCCAACATGCCGGAAATCGCGCGCGAACTGATTGCCAAAATCAAGGCGGCGGCGCAAAGCCGGCGGGTCGCCATCTCATCTCCACTTCAAAGCCAGAAACCATTTCAGAAAGCCGTCCTGGAAACCAAAACGCAAGCGACTCGCATCGTCGCCATTGGAATTTCCACTGGCGGTCCCCAAGCATTGCAATACTTGTTGCCTCAACTCCCCAAGAATTTTCCCGGGACCATCGTGATCGTGCAGCACATGCCCGAAGGTTTTACCGACATGTTTTCCCGGCGGCTGGAAGAGATTTGCGGCATCACCGTCAAGGAAGCGCAGTCGGGGGACCTTCTGTTAGCGGGACGAGCCCTCGTCTGCCCCGGAAACCGGCACATCAAAGTGAAGCGATTGCCGATGGGCGACGTGGCCGTACTTAACGATGAACCCCGTGTCAACGGGCATCGTCCATCGGTGGACGTGCTATTCAAGAGCGTTGCCGAGGAATTCGGGGAGAAGAGTATCGCCGTGCTCATGACCGGAATGGGAGAAGATGGGGCGCAGGGGCTCGGTCTGGTCAAGACCGCGGGCGGGATGACAATTGCCCAGAGCGAGGAATCCTGCGTGGTCTTTGGCATGCCAAAGGCGGCCATTGAGCGCGGCTACGCCGTCCGCGTGGTACCGCTCGACGCGCTCGCCAATACTCTGCAGGCCCAGTGCATGCAGGAGCGCAAACCTGGGAACAAGATCGAGTTGGAAGACCGTGGCAAATCCGCGGGAGTCGGCAAGAACTGATTTTCGTCCGGCAGGCAAGAACACGATGCCGGAACTTGAAGCGGCGGGAGGTTATATATGGAGCAGTTTGCAGCAGTGAAACGCAGTAAGGACGGCCAGCCAGTCCGCTACCTGGTGGTGGACGATTCCGTCTTCGCACGCAAGAATCTGGCTCGAATGATCGAAACATTCGGCGGCCAGGTAGCCGGCGAAGCTGGAGACGGCATGACCGCCATCACCGAATATGAACGCCTCAAACCGGATATTGTTCTCATGGACATCACCATGCCCCAGATGGAGGGCATCGAGGCGGCCGAGAAGATCGTGCAGCAACATCCCGATGCGCGCATTGTGATGGTCTCGTCCGTTGGATATCAGGAGAACATCGTGGCCGCTCTGCAGCGCGGCGCGCGTCATTTCGTGCAGAAGCCGGTGAAGCCGGAAGTCTTGTACGAAGTGATCAAGTACGTAATGGGTGAGGATGGCACTGCGGCTCAGGCCGCGGGCGCGGGAGCCTGAAATGAAAATGGAGTTGATCCAGCCTTTCATCAACGCGGCGGACGCCGTGTTGGCGCAGGGACTGTCGTGCCCGACCTCCGTTGCCAACCTCAGCATGGAGGAAGAAGCTTACCGCCGCAAAGGCGTGGCCGCGCTGATCCGGGTGAGCGGCGACATCGAAGGCCGGATTGTCATCGACCTCGACCCGAACACCGCAGTACGCGTAGCCAGCAAATTCGCCGGGGCCGAACTGCCAGAATCAGACGAACTGGTGCGGGAAACTGTCTGTGAGCTGGCAAACCAGGTGATCGGCAACGCAGTCACATCGCTGAACGACCAGGGATTCCATTTTCGCGTGCATCCCCCCGAACTGCACACTTCCGACCACGGACCGAAAAGCAGCGAAGATACTGAAGCATTGGTCATCTGCTTCGAAACCTGTATCGGCAACGTATTTCTGAATATCGCGCTGCGGCATAACTCTTCACGACAACCCGAACAAGCAGCAGTAGTGGGACATTAACGCAGACGACCTCCTCGCCCGTGCAGGCTCCAGGCGAACAGAAATAATCATCAATATCCGTGTTATTCCTGGCGCAGCGAGGGATCACAGTTCATAAAGCTCGAGATGAGCTCGCAAGGCTCGGGATGACAGTTCGTGAAGCTACGGACCCGCCACAACAAAGACAGGATTCTGTGGCAGCGGAGTCCCGTTCGCAGAGAACGAAGAGCTCAAAGGCGCCGCCATTTGCAGCAGCAGCGTATCGCTCAAGGTCTGAATGATAGCCACATTTCCCGCATCACAGTTCCCCACGTAGACTCTTGAACTGTCCGCTACAGCAGCGATGGGCAACTCGGATGGACTTGACGCGCAAATCTGTGCGACCGTGGTCAAAGGGATCGTGGTTTTCACGCTTCCGTCCGCGCCGTTGATGACGGTGACCCGCGAAGTCACATTCCCTCCGCTGACCGCACCACTCGATATATAAGCCCGGCTGCCATCGGGCAGAGCAGCCACAGCAATCGGATTCGCCACCGGGATTACGACAGCCGGAAGCGCATCGGTCGATGCATCCAGATAGGTCACCGTATTGTTAGCCGGATTCGATACATAGAGCCGGTTTCGCGTCGGATCGTACAACATGAAGTTTGCCCCGACGCCGACCGACGTCCCACACGGATTGTTTCCGCACTGCGGCACGGCGTTAGAAGCAGTATTGATCGGAGAAACCAGCCCAGTGCCTTGGTCCAGCACGAAAACTCGATTGCTATCCGATCGGGCCAAGACCGAGACGGGAGAAACCCACGTAGCATTCGCAACGGGAGGGTTCACGCTTCGGTCGAAAGGATTGACGCTGGTCACTGAACCACCACTCCCGCCGTTGCCTCGATTAGCCACGTAAAGAGCCTGGTGGTTCGGAGTCTCCGCCAACGACACAGGATGGACGCCCACCGGAATTCCGGAAAGAGGCGGCTCGATCACGTTACTGGTGGTCGAGATCGCTGAAACTGTATTGTTGCCGAAGTTCGCGACGTAAAGCGTGCCAAGCTCCGTTGTACCTACGAAGCTAGGCGTCGAACCGGTGGGCAAGCTGACCGTGGTGACCGGCGCGGCGCTGGTCGGAGAAAACGATGCCACGGTGTCGTCGCCACTATTCGCAACATAGACTCGGGTGCCGTTCTGCACCACGGCAGCATGCACAGGCATCAGGCCCACGGTAGACTGCGAGACGGCGGTGTCTCCGGAAACATCAATCGATGTGCTCGCACCAGGATGGCTGGAGCCATTGACGCTGATCACCATGGCAACGTGAGAGAAACCTGGATTGGGGGGATTCGGTGCAATGGGAGTCGCGACCGGCCGATAGGTCTCCCCACAACTGACACAGATAACCATGAAAAGCAGAACGACGGCCGTACGCACCGCAGTCGTCGACATCACAGAGGCAAACCATTTCCGCATAGGATCCTGAAAGAGTTCTTTATTCTAACTGCTGGCTGGCGATCTGCGCTATAGAAGCAGCAATTGGCAACTGGCACTTAGCATTCGGCATTCAGTCTTTAGGTCACGAGTTCTTTCGGCAACACTGAATGAGGAGATGCAGCGTGAGAAGTGCTTGGTTGTAAACGCGTGATTGAGAGTGTTCTTTTATCGGCCTCTTACTTTCTTGCGAGGCGCGATTTTGTGGGAGGCGGGAAGCCTGCGCGGAGTCAGGCCGATAGCGTGGAATACCGCGCGCAGTTCGCGCCGTGCAAAAGAATCAGGGCTTGATCTTGAATACGGTGCCAAAATTGAAAACGCCACCGGCGGCCGTGCTGCCGTAGAGGTTGCCAGCGCCGTCCTTGATCAAACCGGCCCACGGAGTATCACCGTCAGCCATGGCAAAACTATGTACCAAGGTTTCCTTTCCACGGGCGTTCACCTTAAACACGGTTCCGAAACCGTTGGCTCCACCATAGAGAGTGGTACCCCACAGATTGCCTTTTGCATCGCGGACTAAACCTCCCATGGGGAAAATCCCGTCCTTGCCGCCCGCGAATTTATAGAGCAGGGTTTCTTTTCCGGCTGGATCTATTTTGAAAACCGTTCCGGCGCCAGCCCCGCCGCCCTGAGAAGTGGCGCCGTACAGGTTACCCTTCCCGTCTAAGACCAAACCTGAGTAGGGCAGTCCTCCGTCAGTTCCATTGGCAAAGCTGTACAACACCTCTTCCGCGCCGGTAGTCGCATTCACTTTAAACACCGTACCTTGATTCGAAGCGCCACCTCCGTAGGTGCTGCCGTAAAGATTGCCCGTTGCGTCCATCACCAAGTTCTCGTATATCGGATTCTCCCCGTCGGGCACTCCATGGAAGCTATACAGGAGGATCTCCTTTCCGGTGGTGTTAAGCTTGAAAACCGTTCCGAAGCCGAAAGCTCCGCCTTCATAGGTCACGCCGTACAAATTGCCGCTTGCGTCCCGAATTACACCTCCGGTGGGAAATGCGCCGTCGGTCCCTCCTTTGAAGTTGTACAGCACGGTCAGTTTGACGGTCGTGTCCAGCTTGAACACGTTTCCGTAAGGCGGAGCACCGTCAACGAACCCGCCCGCAGTTGTGCCGAAGAGATTGCCTGCAGCGTCCCGGACCAGACCGGCATATGGATTTCTGCCGTCCGCTCCGCCCGTGAAGCGGTGCAGAACGGTGTGCTTACCTGTCTTGTCAATCTTGAACACGGTTCCGCAACCATTTTCCACATCTGTTGTGCAGCGGGACGAACCTCCGTAGGTCGTGGTGCCATAGAGATTGCCGGCGGCGTCCCTAGTCAGCGGAGCTTGGAAAGGTCCGCCTCCGTCGCTGTTGCCCATGAACGAATGGAGGATCGAGTAAGTCTGAGCTTGTGCCGACTCGGTCGAGACGAGCGTTGTCACAAACACGGCCAACAACGCCAGCGTCGCCCTTATGCCCGGGCTCGAAACCCAACCGCTTTGTCGCGGTGTGATGTTTCATAACAGCCATCCTCCTCACGCAAAATGTCACCCCGATTTTTGCCAGAATTGCGAGCGGTGTCGGTCAAAACGGTGCTGCGCGTAATTTATTCCTTCCCCAGCCTGTCGGACGAATCAACGGGACGGATCTGCGTTGTGCTTTTGAGTTGTAGCATCTCAACAGTGGCCCGTTTGTCATCACGCTGTCAAAAAATTGCGAACAAATGCCCTCTCGCATTGATTTTCAGGTTTAGGTCGTGGCTTTAAGGTCGAGATTGTAGCTGCTAACCTCGCCTGATGATGTGATCTACTTTCGTGTAGACGATCCTCACTTCTGCTCGGGGGCTTGCCAGCGCCAGCATTCCCAAGGCGCCCATTTTCTGCCAAACTCAGCGTTCGCTCTGTGAGCGGCTGCAGTGGTGAAGACGCAGGCAGCTGCCTGTTGCAAAATCGCAGTTACACTCATTGACCTTCCAGCCGATCCTCAAAACGTGTAAAGGCCAGTTTGCGTCAGTTATCCTTTCCTTCGGCTTCCCAAACCCATCACTTAGAACAGTGATGCCCCTCACTGCAGAAGTAACCGAGCCATCGTAACTTGGTTTCGAGAGTCCGAGTTTTTGCCTCACACGCAAGTGGTCCCGCAAAACCCAAATCAAGGCAGCTCGGAGAATATCGGGTTTCCTCGACTCGAGTCCTGCGCCTGTCACCGCTCTCCAGCCGTCCGCGAAACCCAAACCATAACGAATTCTGACCAGCCGCGAGAGTGGCGGGAGGGACAACATCTCGGAAGCGCGCAGATCGCGCTTCGCAACCGTCGAGGGAATTCATGCTTCGATTTCGCATTCATTCGATGCGCAGGATTAAGGAGGAAATACCATGAACTACAAGAAATTCTCAGGAGCCGGGAGTGTGGCTCTGCTGATCGTTACGGTGGTAATTCTGGCGCTGGCGACTCGCGCCGGAGCCCAGAATAAGTACGAAGTTCTGCATAAGTTCAAGGGTGGTAAGGGCGGAGTCAATCCTTATGCTGGACTGGTTTTTGACGGTGCGGGCAATCTTTACGGCAGCACCCTGGGAGGCGGTACTTATGGAGACGGCGTTGTCTTCAAGTTGACCCCCAAAACAGACGGCAAGTGGATCCAAAGTGTTCTCCATACCTTTCGCGAAAGCGACGGAGTTGGCTCCTACGGCAGGCTTACGTTAGACTCCGCGGGCAGTTTGTATGGAACGAGTATCCAAGGCGGCGCCTACGGATATGGTGTCGTCTTTAAACTCGCGCCCAATTCTGACGGAACCTGGACGGAGAGCGTTCTCCATTCGTTCAACCTCGACGGCAAGGACGGATTTCAACTTTCGGGTGGTCTGGTCTTCGATGTCGCTGGCAATCTATATGGCACGACAATGTACGGCGGTGACACCAACGCAGGCTGCAACTGGGGATGGACTGGCTGTGGTACCGTCTTTAAGCTCGCGCCGAACCCGGACAGCAGTTGGACCGAAAACGTTCTTTACAGCTTCGCTGACGGCCCAGATGGAGCCTCTCCAGCAACCGGACTGCTTTTCGACAACGACGGCAATCTTTATGGCACGGCGCGCCTTGGCGGCGTGTTCAAGCTGGTTCCCAACCCGGACGGGAGCTGGACAGAAAGTGTTATCGCTGGCATGCGGGAGGGGCCGTCTGATCTGGTTTTCGACGCGACTGGGAACCTTTACTTCACGACCTGGGGGTACGGTTCCCGTGGTTTAGGCGCGGTCGGGAATTGATTCGCAACCCGGATGACACCTGGAGCCCAAAGGTGGTCCGATCTTTCGCGGGTCGACCTGCCATGCACCCGCGGATAGGCAATCTCTATGGCATCATTACAGGGGAAGACTCCGAACACTATGGTTCGGTCTTCAAACTTGCACCCAAGTCCGGCGGGGGCTGGACTTACAGCGTGCTTCACGTTTTTATGGGCAAGCCAGCCATGCACCCCAACGGCCAGTTAGTCCTCGACAAAGCCGGTAACCTCTATGGCACGACGAGCGACTGCGGCAAAGATCTCAATGATCAACCACTCTGCTACGGCGTAGTGTATGAAATCACGCCGTAGCTGGCTTCTCCGGCCACTCGGGCTTTGAGTGCCACGTGGACGGGTACCAAATTATCGCTCGGAGATGCTGGATTTATGAGCAGACTGTCGTAACATTGCAATTGTACTCATTGACCCGGCTAATTGGGTGATTCTCAGTGGGCGTGGGTATATCGTGCGTCTTTAACTTGTGCCAAAGCTTATATTACAGCTTCTCACTTCCACGACTACAGTGTGTCTGGTATCGAACATTAGCAGGCCAGAAGCTCATAATGTGCCGAGACGGGCGGGTGTGGTCGCCCGAAAGGTGCATCATGGCATGCAACAGCCTTCGTATTGATCTGGGTGATGGTTCTCCCGTGGTTGACTACCGAATCGAAAACGACTGTGTGGAGACCCGTACTCTGGAAGCCGAAAACGAAAAGCCCTGGCAGCGGCTCACGCCCGAGCAACTCACCTCCCAGGTGATGGCGGACACGGTCGTTGCGCGCTGGCTCCGTCGCAGGATGGGAGTTCACCGACTGCTCCGAGCCTGCACTCACTCCTTATCGTATGCAGTCAACAGTGTGAAAGATAGCTCAGATCGAACTGCAGCGTGAAAGCTGGATGTCCGGTGTCGAATCGCAAATAATCGCCCTGATGTGCTGCCCCCAATAACTCGAAACCGGCAATCTTTCTTTCCAACCTCCATACTCTGAACAACCTAAGTGCAAGTTGCAGCGACGACCTTATACTCCCCCCGCTTGTAACCGAAAACACCCGCCAATGCTCAAAACGTGTAATCGCCTGTGGCTGTTGAAAAACTCGAGATTTCAGAAATCAGGGGAAATTGTGGGGATAGAAAAAGGGAATCTCGTGCGTCAATTGGCGAAAAATCTCTATTACACGTTTTGACCACGGTCAATAAGTGCTATGGCCTGAATTCGCCAGTCGTCCCTTACAATCGTCAAGGCGTGAACGCAGCCAAAACACTCTTGCTAATACCTTTGTTCCTCTGTACTGGAAACGCCCTCGCGCAGGCTGGCGATAACGAACCTTCCGCAGTCATTGAGCTTGGAGCCGCTGCCAACCGAAGCCTGACGGAAAGTCAGTCGAGCTTTGGCCCCACTGTCGCTGTTGAGGTCACACCAATAGCGAACTGGCTAGAACTTGAGGCTGGGGTCACGCCTTTGTTTCGCCGTCACTCGACCGAATGGAGCATCGACCTTCTCTTCAAGAAACCGTGGACGCTTTCCGACGAAATGGAGTTCATGCTCGGGATTGGCCCCGAGTGGATTCATACAAACGCATACGGTATCAAAATGAACTCAGTTGCTGCTGAAGTCGCACCAGACTTTATGTTTTGGCCGTCAAGAAAGCACAGACTCGGCTGGTATCTTGAGCCGAGCTACGAGTACAAATTCGGGTCGGGGCATGAACATTCGCTCGCTATAACGGGCGGCCTCTTGATCGGGATTCCATAAAGACACAGAAGGCCCGGCTTCATCGATGTAAATCCGCATGGGCGAGCGAGGCTCCGGCAGGCTAGTCAGACAATTCGGCATGTGTAATCTAGCGCCCTACTCTCTTGGAGTCACTTGCTGCAATATCGCGATTGCACTCACAATCCGGTTCTGAGCGTAGGCAGTTGATCGCCGCAAGTGACTATCGTTGCGCGCATCCGGCAAGGCCAGGGTCTTGTTTCTTCCTCAACTCCTTGACGACTGCGCCACCCAGTCGGAAATAGATCGGCGGGACGAGACAGATGACTGCGAAACACAATGGCACGACGAACCACTCGGAGCCGTGATAAAACTTGCCCTGGCCGCTCCAATAAAGGAATAGCGGAGCGAAGGAAACACAGACTCCCTGCAAACCCGCCACTACAGTGAAGATCGGCGAACGAACAAATCTCACCAATCTGGAATCTATCTCAACGGTCACCACGCTCATGGACTTTTCCTCGATAGTATCGGTAAACCATTGCACCCGAACCTTAGGCAGATCGCTCTCCAATGATAATCCCACCGATCCCTCAAAAAAAGCCAAACACTAATCAATCCTGGTAGTGGGCTACTTTGAAGGAAAGTAGCCCACTACCTCAATCCTCGGATAAGTTGACGTAAGAATCTATGGCGCTCATTGACCAGTAGTCAAAACGTGTGATGATGTTTCAATAGGTACAGACTGAAGTGGCCCCTTGCTAACGCTCTCCGGTGCTCGATGGCCATTTTACAAACTGGAACGAAGTCTGGGTGAGGAGTAGCATGTTTGGTATCCGCAGGGCGTGTTCGACCACTTCGAGAAATCAGTTTCTTAGGAGGCAAGATGTCGAACTCTCGTTGGTCAATTCTCACTATCCTAATGCTGTTGGCTGCAGGTCTGACGCTTGCACAGCCTTCACAGGAATCGCAAGCTCCAACACCAGACAAGCGTACTGGAATGCAGCGGGGAGAGAGCGTGGACCAGCATCTGCAGATGCTCTCCGAGAAGCTCAACCTTACCGACGACCAGAAAGAAAAACTAAAACCTATCTTGCAAGATCAGATGCAGCAGATGAAAGCGGTCCGCGAGGGTGGTTCTCTTTCCGAGGAGCAAAAGCGGGCTAAAATGAAATCAATTCACGAATCCTTGCATGACCAGATCAACGCTGTACTCACACCCGAGCAGCAGTCTAAGTTTAAGCAAATGAGGCAAGAGCAGATGCAGAAACACACAGGGATGGAGGAAGGCAAGGAGCACGAATAGGTCTGTTCGGGCCACCGTTACAAGATATTTCTCAAGGTGGCTCGCCTCCTCCTGAATCGCGCCTCAATCGAATTAACTGCGCCAACGATTCGGTTTCCCCACTGACGAAACCAGGCGTTGCACAAGGGAGCGCAGTAACAACCGTTTTGACTCGCGGTTGACTGACCCTTCTGAGCTCTCGCCAACTCTCCAGGCTTCATTGACTTGCTTCGTTTCACAGACGTAAGATTCGCGCCAGTGGTCGAGCAAACCATCTCGCACTACCGCATCGTCGAGAAGTTGGGCGGTGGCGGCATGGGCGTCGTCTACAAGGCCGAGGACACCGAACTTGGTCGCTTTGTCGCGCTCAAGTTCCTGCCCGACGATGTGGCGCAAGACCCGCAAGCTTTGGAACGTTTTCGCCGCGAAGCCCGCGCGGCTTCTGCCTTAAACCATCCGAACATCTGCACAATCTACGAGATCAGCCAGTATGACGGTCGTTCTTTCATCGCCATGGAGTTTTTGGACGGGCTGACACTGAAGCGCTGCATTGCGGGAAAGCCGCTAGATATCGAAACCGTTCTCTCGCTTGCAATTGAAATCGCCGATGGACTGGATGCGGCCCACGCGGAAGGCATTGTCCACCGCGACATCAAACCTGCCAACATCTTCGTGACCAAACGCGGCCATGCGAAGATTCTCGATTTCGGTTTGGCGAAGGTCCCACCCATCTTCGGCAGCGCCAGAGTGTCCGGGGCGAGAGAGCAATCGACGGTCACGTTGGAAGAGCACCTGACCAGCCCCGGCGCAACCGTGGGCACGCTGGCGTACATGTCGCCGGAGCAAGTGCGGGGCAAGGAACTCGATGCGCGAACCGACCTTTTCTCCTTTGGGACGGTGTTGTACGAGATGGTGGCAGGCACCTTGCCTTTTCGTGGTGAGAGTACCGGGATCATCTTCGACGAGATCATGAACCGTGCTCCGGTTCCGCCGGTGCGGCTGAATCCCGACGTGCCCGCCGACCTGGAACGGATTATCGCCAAGTGTCTGGAGAAAGACCGTAACCTGCGCTACCAGCATGCTTCGGATATTCGCACCGACCTCCAACGGCTGAAGCGGGACACAGAGTCGTCGCGCTTACTAGTTGCGATACAACCCGAAGCCACATCCCGTCGCAGGATGCGCTTGAAGGTGATTGTGGCTATTGCCCTCGTCTTGATCTTAATGGCGTTCGGCGGCTACCTTTACGTCCGTCATCCACGGCGGCTAACCGATAGAGACGTGGTGGTGCTCGCCGACTTCGCCAATTCCACCGGGGACACGGTTTTCGACGATACCCTCAAGCAGGCCCTCAGCGTTGCCCTGCGCCAATCGCCCTTCCTCAGTGTGCTTTCTGACAACAAGATTGCAGAGACGCTGAAATTGATGACGCGTCCGCCCAACACAACGCTTACCCCCGAATTGGCGAAGGAAGTTTGTCTGCGCACAAGCAGCCAGGCTTACATTGCGGGTGCTATCGCTGCCTTAGGTGCTGAATATGTAGTGGGATTAAAGGCAGTGAATTGCCAGAGCGGTGAAGTCCTGGCACAGCAACAGATCACCGCACCTGCCAAGGAGAAAGTTTTGGACGGCCTGGGCCACGTTGCCAGCCAATTGCGGGGCGAGCTGGGCGAGTCGCTGGCCACGGTGCAGAAGTTTGATATTCCGATCGAGCAGGCTACCACTTCCTCGCTCGAGGCTCTGCGACAATATACTGCCGGACTTCGAGTCCAAAACCAGCAAGGCGATGTCGCCGCCATTCCCTTTTTCAAACGCGCCATCGAACTCGATCCAAATTTCGCCCAAGCCTACGTTTCCCTGGCGACGTCCTATTCCAATCTCGTTGAGTACGGATTGGCCAGCGAGAATATGCAGAAGGCTTACGAACTGCGGGAGCGTGCCACTGAACTGGAGCGTTATAGCATTTCGGCGAACTACTACGAGGACGTCACCGGCGAATTGGACAAGGCAAATGCGGTGCTTGAGCAATGGGCACATAGCTACCCGCGCGACGTCCATCCTCTGGTCGCCCTGGCACTCAACAACAATCTGGTTGGGCGATATGATCAGGCGGTAGCGGAACTCCATGAAGGTCTGCGCATCAACCCGGACCATTCTTCCTTCTATCTTAATTTGATAGCCAATTACGCTGCCTTAGACCGCGTGCAGAACGCAACCGCCGCCTACAATGCGGCACTGGCGCGCAAGCTGGATCATCCGCTGCTCCATGCGAATCGTTACGGGGTAGCTTTTCTCGAGGGCGACACGGCGGAGATGCAGCGGCAACTAGCTCTCATCACGGGGAAGGCTGGGCTCGACGACTTCCTTCTTTCCATTCAGTCGGACACCGAGGCGTACGCCGGGCATTTTCATAGGGCTCGCGAACTCTCCCGGCAAGCGGCCGACTCGGCCAAGCGAAATGACAAGAAGGAGACCGCCGCGGAGTGGCTGCTGAACGCAGCCCTGCGCGAAGCTGAGATCGGCAATCCGCAAGAAGCTCGGGCACAAACTTCCTCTGCCATGTCCTTGTTCTCTTCCCGCGATGTTCGTGTGCTGGCAGCTTTGGCGTTCGCCCGCTCTGGGGATGCGGCGCGAGCCCAAAACATGGCGGACGAATTGAGCCGTGGCGCCCCCGCGAACACGCTGCTGAACTGTTACTGGTTGCCCACGATTCGCGCTTCAACGGAACTAAGTCGCCACCATCCGGACAACGCTTTACGCCTACTGCAGGCGGCCTCACCTTGCGAGCTGGGTGAACCCAATCCGCAAGTCCAGATCGGTGGCAATCTCTATCCCGGTTACGTCCGCGGACAGGCTGACCTCGAAAACGGAGAGGCGGAGCAGGCGGTGGCCGAGTTCCAAAAGTTGATCGATCACCGAGGTGTGGTGCAAAACTTCGTGCTGGGGGCGTTAGTACATCTGCAACTGGGCAGAGCGTATCTCGCCACGGGTGATGCGGCAAAGGCCCGCGTCCAGTATCAGGAATTCCTCACGCTCTGGAAAGACGCCGACCCCGACATCACAATCCTGACGGAAGCCAAGGCGGAGTACGCGAGGCTGCAATAGCTGAAGAGTCCCTCGTTATTTCTGCTGTTTGGAAATAACTGCCGTGATCAGGCGATTACAGGTTTTGACAACGGTCAATGAGCGAGCAACCGAGTGACTATTCCCTCGATTCTTGAGCTTCCTTCAGGCGTGGTGTGTGGAGTAGCGAATAACACGCATCCACAACGGGGTCTTTGCTCACCCTGGCCGACGCGGTGAGTCTATGTGTACAAAGGGGTTCGAATCCGATGCAAAACCAAAACACCACCCGATTCCTGATCGCAGCGTTGGGCTTCTTGCTCACCGCGAGTTTGAGCACAGCGTCCGGTTCGAAAACCGAACCGGGCAAACTAACCCTTGACGACGAGAAAGCAATCAAAGCGACGATCGAGGCGTATCGCTCGGCTTGGCTGGCCAACGACTCTAAGGCAGTGCTTAGAGCGTTCACCGACGATGCTGTGGTCCTGCCCGCCCATGGTGCGCCCGCCGTAGTGGGCATCGCTGCGATTGAGAAATATTGGTTCTCGCCCGGCGGTCTATCCACCACAATCACACAACTGGACATCACTGTCGACCAAGTTAGCGGGAACGAAACAATGGCGTTCGCGCGCGGGTTGGATGCCGTGGGTTGGACCGTGACGGACGGCACAACGCACCGGCACTTTCATCCCGGAACCTATCTCAACGTGATGAAGAAGATGTCCGACGGTTCCTGGCGAATCCAGGTCCACATGTGGGACGACGGACAGGAGAACGTGGAATGACGTTTGCCGCAAAGCTCCCCGGTTGTTGGTGACATTGCGGCGATATCACTCTCTGAGAATTGGCTGGCCTGCGTCAATGAGCGCAACGGCGATGTTCCGTCAATTGACGCACGAGATTCCCTTTGTTATACCTCCCTATTCCGGCTCGGTGGTCGATGGAGGTTTTCTATGTCGTCTTCGGCTCGCATTCCTGTTCTGTTCCTTTCGCGCAAGTTGCGAATCCGTTTTCTGCTGTTGGCGGTCACGTTGGCAGCCTGCGTTCCTTGCGCGGCTGGCGCGAGCCATTCCCACTCCGTGACCCCGGACGGAGCTTCCTCGCTCGACCAAGCCGTGCGCGCGTTCATGCAAACCGTCTCGCATTCCGTCACTCAGGATGGCCCCATGGCTTGGATCAAATATTTCGATGCGAGTCCCGCATTCTTTATGGCCGTCAACGGCCAGATGGCCTTTCCGAATACTGCTGCGGCACAGGAAGGTACTCGCACCTTTGCCCAAACTATCCGTCACATTGAATTGAAGTGGGGAGATGATTTGCGCGTTGATCCGCTCACCAACGAGTTCGCCGTCGTCGCGGTCTCATGGCGCGAGATTCAAGTCGACACGGCCGGGCACAGCGTTACCGAAACAGGATACTTTACCGGACTTGCAGAGTATCGCGAGGGACAATGGAAGTTCCGCGACGCTCACTGGTCTTCACCCGTTTCCTCCCACTAGTCACCCCAGATCAACTAGTTGGATCTGTAAGAGAGGATAACTGTTCCAACCAGGCCGTTACACGTTTTGAGGATCGGTTGGAAGGTCAATGAGTGTAACGACGATTTTGCGCCAACCCGATCATGGGTTCGGGTTATATTTGGCAGATGCGGATCGGTTTGGCCGCGGAACGCGGTCTGCCGTCTGCGAAGAAAAAAGGCTGAACTTTATTAGTCCAGCCTACTTTTGATGGGTTGTAGCTCACGTCATTGGCCAATTGAACTCGCTGTAGCAGAAAACACGTTGTTGGCGGCCCCTCCGACTAAGCGAATCGTACCCACTACGAGAACCAGGATCACAGCCAGCATCACAGCGTATTCGGCGATGTCTTGCCCATCTTCTTGCGACCAGAGATTGCGAAGGAAATCAGCCACGTTTCCACCTGCCGTCCTACGACCCGACTCTGCGGCCATGTTCACTCAATCCGATAAATCTCATTGGGCCTACGCTCGGTGGTCTTGAGCAATTGTCGAAAATGCCATGAGCGTCAAAACCCCGCTTTGTTTTCTCAGGGGGACAGCCCGATTTCTCCATAATACTATGCTCAGCGCTGGGCATTCGTCAAGACAATTGTTTCTTGCGCACTGGCACTTTTTGCCTACGCACTAGCACTTTTGGGTCATTTGGTCCGCCAGCCGACCCTGTAATGCTTAGCTCATGGCCAAAAAGAAGAACCCCGCCGCTGTAGAGCTGGGCCGCAAGGGCGGTAAAGTGTCTGCCGAAAGACTCACAGACGAACAGCG
>DATMQI010000168.1:0-5846 GCA_035567135.1 Terriglobales bacterium | reverse complement strand
GCGGTGCGTCTTTCCTGTGTAGAACAGGATACGCTCGGTCGTAGTGGTCTTGCCGGCATCGATGTGGGCCATGATGCCGATGTTTCTACACCGCTCCAATGGAACTGTTCTGGACACAGCTTTCTTTCTCTCTTCTTTTCTCTCTTGCTCGTTGGCAACTGAACCTGTCAAATCCCTAACCCTTATCCTTTTCCTCTTACCACCGGTAATGCGCGAAGGCCTTATTGGCCTCGGCCATACGGTGAACGTCTTCCTTCTTCTTAATGGCTGCGCCTTTTCCGTTCGCGGCATCCAGCAATTCGTTGCTTAACTTGTCGATCATGCCCTTCTCGCCGCGTCCGCGGGAGTAGGCAATCAGCCAGCGAATCGCCAGCGAGGTGCGCCGGTCAGCGTTGACTTCTACCGGCACCTGATAGTTCGCGCCACCCACGCGGCGGGTCTTGACCTCGAGCAGCGGCTTGGCATTTTCGACGGCTTTCGTGAACAGCTTCAGAGCCGTGTCGCCGCCTTTGTCCTGCAGCCGCGTCAAAGCTTCATAAAAGATGCCTTCCGCCGTGCTCTTCTTGCCCTGCCACATCATCGAGTTGACGAACTTCGTCACCAGATCCGAACCGTAAACCGGATCGGCTTCCACTTTCCGCTTGGGCGTATGTCCTTTTCTTGGCATTCAGCTTCTAGCTCCTACTTTTGTCGGGCGAGTACTTGTCGTTGTGCCAATGGCCAACGACGAGCGACCAACGACCTCTTATGCTTTCGGGCGCTTTGCGCCATACTTCGAACGGCTCTGCTTGCGACCTGCGACCCCGACCGCGTCCAGCGTTCCGCGAACCACGTGATAGCGCACACCTGGCAGATCCTTCACGCGGCCGCCGCGAATCAGCACAATCGAGTGCTCCTGCAGGTTGTGACCGACGCCGGGAATATAGGTCGTGACTTCGATTCCGTTGGTCAAACGTACGCGAGCAACCTTGCGCAGCGCGGAGTTCGGCTTCTTCGGTGTTTGTGTGTACACACGGGTGCAGACACCGCGCTTTTGCGGACATCCCTGCAAGGCCGGGCTCGCCGTCTTATACCGCGGCCGTTTTCGGCCATCACGCACTAACTGATTGAAGGTAGGCACTCTTTTTAATGCTCCTCGCCAACGCCCGCTCGTACGCCCACAAAAGCGCATCGACGCGTAGACGCCGCTGACTTTCCCTGGTTCAGGGTCTGGCTGGCGACGCGCCAACCATGCTTCTCACCGCGCACGAATCCGGTGAGAGATTTTCGGTTTCCCGTTCAGACTGATCAGCGACGACGGTGGCACCAAGCCCGAAAATCCGGGAAGTACTCCGTTTCGTCAGCCTTGCCCCGCATAGCCTTCCAACAGGCGGAAGGTGCGCGCAGGGCATTTCAGCGAGGGCATCTTCGAAACTGTTTCGAAGACGTATATCTTTAGGGCTTAGCCGCTCTTTTGGGGACTTTCGCGCACCAAAACGCGCAACGAACGACTCCACAGCCTACAGGCAAGCCAGATTGAACTCGCGGAACCTTTTAAATATAGCAACAGTCTTCGCACATCGTCAACCCTCGTTTGCTGCATCCCATGGATAATAAGCAAGCGACGACGGCGATTCTGATTTGATGCGGACGATCTGGCAGTTTGATGCGACGACTCCTGCCGAGGATCGTGGTATAGCTCCGGGGGTGGTAGCCGACTACTACGGCTGCGGTTGCGAGATCCGTTATTTCGTGAGGGATTTGGCTGCAGATTAGGGCCCGCCAGAAGGCTCAGCTTGCTGAAACGATTCGCAGCCTCTACACTGGGAAACTTCCAGAGCGAATACACTACTTAGGAAATGTGCTCGCCGCATGGGCGACCATGAGGGCGGGGAGGGTGCATGGGTAGGTCGGGGTTTCTGGCGTTTGCGGTTGCACTTCTCATCTTTTTTCTACTGGCCGGGCTTGCCGGATGCGGTAGCAGCAACCCCATCCATACCACCAATTTCCCCGTTCCCGCCAGCATCACCATCAGTCCTGCCCCGAACCTGTCGATGGAAATCGGCACCAACCAAGCATTTTCCGCCAGCGCTTTGAATTCCGCCAAGGCGTCGATCGCTGAGCCGGTGACCTATCAGTCCAGTAATACCGCCGTCGTCACCGTAGCGGCCAACGGCATCGCCTGCGCCGGCAGCTGGGATTCTTTGAGCAACCCACAGATATGCACGCCCGGCCCAGTCGGCGTGGCTCAGGTCACGGCGACTGCTCAAGGCGTCAGCAGCCCTCCAACGACAGTCTACGTCCATCAGCACGTCGATAAAGTCACGGTGCAATTGTTCCTGCTTCCGAATCAACCGCCGCCTACAAATTCCTGTTATTCCGTTAGTCAGACCGCCAACTACCAGGCGACTGCGTTTAGCAATGGCGTGGACATCACTTCTACGGTCGGGGTTTTCACCTGGCAAGCCTTAGCCACCAATGTAGTCGCGCTGAATTCCAGCGATCCCGCTCTGCTTCCCGGACAGGTGCAGGTGACCGCAAAGGTCCCCGGCCTCACTTCCCTCTTCGCTACCATCGGCAATATCAATAGCGTGCCAATATATTTCACCGCATGCCCAGTAGAGTCGATTCAGCTCGCGGTCACATCTTCCAGCAGCACTTCAAGAACGATCACACCGACGGTCACTGATTCAGTGGGCACCACGATCAACGGAGTTCCGCTAACCTGGAGTTCGTCCGAGCCTGGGTCAATCAGTGTGAGCAGCGCCGGAGCCGCAACCGGATCTTCGGCTGGAGGCGGGGCCAGCATCATCGCTTCTTGCACTCCGCCAACCTGCAATACGGGATTTGATACGGGCTTGTCCCACTCCCTGCCAATCTATCCAGAGAATGTCGTAAGCCTGTTCATCCCCCACACCGGGACCACCGAAAACGCCACCGTGTATGTGAGCACCACGGGCTGTGGCACAACTGACGGCTGCTTTAGTACCGTCGTTCCCATCACCGCACCCGCGAACACTGCGGGGGCCTCCGTCACCTTGCCGGCGACGCCAAACTCGCTGGTCTTTAATCGACAAGGGACCAAGGCTTATCTCGGTACTAATTCCGGACTGCTGGGCAGCGTAGGTCTCACGGTGATTGATTCCGCGACGAACTCCGCGAGTGAGATCAAGTCTGTCCCGGGAAAAGTACTGGCCGTTTCTCCCGATGGAAGCAAGGTCATCGTTTCCGATACCGCAGACACTCCCAACGAAGTTTTCGTGTTCGACACGGCGACCAATAGCGCTCTCGCATTTCAGATCACAGGGGCAGCCGCGGCGGACTTTTCGCCTGACAGTCTTAAGGCTTACATCGTCGCTGGCAAAACCTTGTATGCTTACTCGAAGATCGATGCGCTGCAAACCATCGCCCTCGCCGGTCCTGCCAATGACGTGTCTTTTCTTTCAGAGGGCGCTTTTGCGTATGTAGCTGGTGGCGCTCCTTCGTCGGTCACCGTGCTGAGGACTTGCGACAACGGCACCGCCGACACTGTAGCGGTCCCAGTAGTGCCAACCTTCATACAGACTCTGCCGGGCGCAGCCAAGCTGCTGCCTCCAACCTCCGATACACCCAATACTTTTCATCTGCTAGCGGTTGCGCCTCCAGATATCGACATTATTGGTGTCAATACAACTCCATCGGGTTGCGCGCCCGCACTGACTGATGAGCCCGCTGCCTCGTTCAACCTCGGTCAGGGGAACTTTGTGGCTAAGCAATTGATCATCTCGCAAGATGGCTCGACTGCGTACGTGATCGCTTCGAATCTGAGCAGCATTCTGGCGTTCAATATTCCCGGACAGACATCATCGGCGGTGCCCCTGGTCGGAAATCCGATGCCGCTCAGCGCTACCCTCACGCCGGACGGCACCCTGCTCTACGTAGGCACGAGCGACGGGACCGTGCACGTTGTGAGCACGGTAGCAGGCGGTGACATTCAACAGGTCGCTTTCCCGCAAGGCCTCTGCCAGAATTCGGTGGGCCAGCCTTTTTCCACTCCTTGTAATCCGGATCTGGTCGCGGTAAAGCCGTAGACGGGCAGTCGTTGGTCGTAGTCTTTGCTCTCTGGTCGTCAGAGCAGGAACCGCCGCGGGCGGACATTGGGCTTGTTGCTCCACCGCTTCGTCTAGCTTCACCAGCGATTGCTCGCGCCTACATTCGGTTGCGCCTACATCGATAACTGGCAGGGGCGGGGGGTCCCTGCTACCATTTCAGTTACATGCCTCCTCGCAAGCTGACGGGAAAAACTGGGCGGCGAGTTCGCGCCGATCGGAGCGCCGGGGGCGCGCCCAATCGACGCACGCGCGCCGAGCTGGTGATTATTACCGGCATGAGCGGATCGGGGAAAGCCTCGGTGCTCAAGGCTTTTGAGGATCTGGGCTACTACTGTGTGGACAACTTACCTGTGGGACTGATCCCACAGTTTGCCGAGTTGGCTGGGCAGTCCTCCGAAATCGAACGCACGGCGCTGGTGGTGGATGTTCGCGAGGGCACGCAACTGGAAGCGCTGCCCGAAATCATAAAATCGGTTCGCCGCATTGTTCCCACCAAAATGATTTTTCTCGAGGCAGCTGATTCCGTTCTCCTGCGCCGCTACAGCGAGACGCGCCGGCCGCATCCGCTGGGCACCAAGACGACCGTGAAAGCATCGCTAGCCGCGGAGCGCCAGCATCTGCGGCGGATTCGGGCGATGGCTGATCTGGTGATTGACACTTCCAAGTTCAACGTCCACGAGCTACGGTCGCACATCACGGAACGTTTTCAGAAGCAGGAGTCGGGCAATAACATTCTGGTTTCGTGCGTGAGCTTCGGTTTCCGGCATGGGGTTCCGGAGGACGCGGATCTGGTGTTTGATGTTCGCTTTTTGCCCAATCCGCATTTTGTGCCGGAGTTTCGTCCGCTGACCGGGCGCGATCCGAAGGTGGCGAAATATATCCGGTCGTTTCCGCAGACTAAGGAATTCATCGATCGGATTTCCGAGTTGCTGATTTATCTGTTGCCGCACTATATCCGGGAGGGCAAGAGTTATTTGACGATTTCTTTCGGTTGCACCGGCGGGCAGCATCGTTCGGTGATGATTGCCGAGGACGTGAGCAAACGTTTAGGGCAGGCCGGGTATCGGGTGAAGGTCGTGCATCGGGATAGTCCGGGTTAAGGGCCGTTGGTTGTTGGTCGATAGTCGCTAGTCAAACCCGAGTTTTGATGGCACGGACGAACGACCAACGACTAACGACCAACGACTGAAGTAGAATGAGGACTTGCGACACATGCCGATTTCATCTGTAGGGCGGGTTTGGCTGCGCATGGGGAGCCTTCGATGCGGCAACTGACGCGCCTTATCCGATACGTGGCGCCCTATTGGTGGCCGGTCGGGGCTTCGGTGCTCCTCATGGCGGCTGTCGGGTTGCTCGATGCCTTCCGCCTGCTGCTGATTGGACCTATCTTTGACCGCGTGCTGAACCCGGGGACGCAGTCTCGCGAGATGCAGTTGTTTGCCGTTCCGGGCAGCGGGCATCCCGTCTACCTGCAACAGTTTGTTCCTTCGCACTTTCAGAATCCGTGGACGGTGGTGGCCTTTGCCCTGGTCGCGGCTACGGTGTTGAAGGGGATCTGCGATTATGCGGGCACGTACCTGGTGAACTACGCCGGGTTCGGCATGATCACGGATCTGCGCAACGATCTGTACGATTCGATTCTGCAGCGCTCGGCGGCATTTTTTCACAAGCACACCACTGGAACTCTGGTTTCGACGATTGTGAACGATGTCGAACGAGTGCAGTATGCGATGTCGAGTGTGCTGGCGGAATTTCTGCAGCAGTTCTTTACCTTTC
>DATMQI010000167.1:0-3172 GCA_035567135.1 Terriglobales bacterium | reverse complement strand
GGGAGAACCGCGGTGTCCGCTGGTGCCGAACGCCACCAGTTGCGTGGAGTCGCTCACATCGGGCTTGCGCTCGAAGTACTCTTTTTCTAAGCGAGCCACATCGATCAGCATTTCCTTGGGCGCGGGTTTCCCGGCAAGCGGTGAGAGTGCCGGTTCACCGGCCCTGGTAGCGGGCTGTGTTTCTAAGGTACGGGGCATGGTTCCACCTTCCAAATCTCGGTTGCATATTCGTGAATTGTACGGTCGCTGGAGAATTTTCCAGAACTCGCCACATTCAGAATAGCCTTCCGCGCCCATTCGCCTGGATTAGCATACAGTTCACCCAGCCGATCCTGAGCCTGACAGTAAAAGGTCAGGTCCGCCAGATGCATGTAATGGTCGCCATTGGTCAACAAAGTATCACGTATTGGGGCGAACACTCCCGGCTCGTTGCGGCTGAAGTAATCAGAAAAAATCAGGTCCAAAGCGGCCCGCGTCTCCGGCTCGTGTTCGTAATGCCAATGCGGGTCATACCAGCTCTGGCTGTTTTGAACTTGTTCGACGGTCAGGCCAAACAGGAACAGGTTCTCTTTGCCCGCTTCCTCCGCCATTTCGATGGTTGCGCCGTCGAGAGTGCCGACCGTCAAAGCTCCATTCATCATGAACTTCATGTTGCTGGTTCCACTGGCCTCGTAGCCTGCGGTCGAAATTTGGTTGGAGACATCGCTCGCCGGGAGCAGCCGTTCAGCCAGCGAAACATTGTACTCAGGTAAAAAGACGACTTTCATCCGGCCGCGCACAATCGGGTCACCGTCAATTGTGCCTGCGAGATTGTTGATGAATTTTATGATGAGCTTCGCCAGGCGATAAGCTGGCGCCGCTTTACCGGCGAAGAAGAATGTGCGCGGCACCATCTCCATATTGGGGTTTTCCCGCAGCCGGTTATAGCAAACGATGATCCGCAGCGCGTTCAGCAGTTGCCGCTTATATTCGTGAATGCGCTTGATCTGGCAGTCGAAAATTGTGTTGGGATCGACGATCTGGCCTGACGTTGCCTTGAGCCAGTTAGCGAATTGCGCTTTGGCCTCTCGTTTCGATGCGTGGAATGATTCCTGGAAACCAGAGTCCCCGGCCAAGGCTTTGAGATTAACCAACTGACTCAAGTCGGTGATCCACTTGTCCCCTATGGCATCTGTGATTGAGCTGGATAGCGCGGGATTCGCTTCGAGCACCCAGCGTCGTGGCGTCACTCCGTTGGTTTTGTTGCTGAAACGCTCGGGAAACATTTCCGCGAGATCTTTGACTGTTGTCGTCCGTAACAGTTTCGAGTGGACAGCGGCCACGCCGTTGGTGCTATGCGAACCGACAATGGCGAGGTTTGCCATGCGAATCTTGCGAGAAGGTTTTTCTTCTACAAGGCTAATTCGCTCGAGGCGTCCCTCATCACCCGGAAAGCGTACTCGAGTTTCGTCGAGGAGCCGGCGATTGACTTCGTAAATAATTTCCAACTGCCGAGGAAGAAGCGCTTCGAACCACGCAACCGGCCATTTTTCGAGAGCCTCGGGCAGCAAAGTGTGGTTTGTGTAGGCCAGCGTCTTCTTGGTGAGCTCCCACGCCTCGTCCCATCCCAAGTGAGCATCGTCCAGCAAGATGCGCATCAGTTCAGCCACGGCCATCGAAGGATGTGTGTCATTGAGCTGGATGGAGGCCTTCTCCGGCAACTTTTCCCAGTCCGTGTTATGCCGCAAAAATCGGCGTACCAGGTCAGCCAGCGAGCATGCGACGAGAAAATACTCCTGCACAAATCGCAGCTCCTGTCCGGCGCTGGTCGAGTCATCGGGATATAGCACACGGGTCAGTGATTCCGCTTCGAGCGTTCCGCCGAGGGCGCCGACAAAGTCGCCCGTCCCAAATTCCTGAAAATCGAAGTAGTCGGGCGCGGCCGCGGCCCACAGACGGAGAGTGTTGATGGTCTTTCCCCCGTAGCCCACGATCGGACGATCATAGGGTATACCGAAAAGGCTGGACGGCCGGTTCGGAATAATGTCGACGCGCCCGTCGCGCAGCTTGAAGGTGCAGTTGAGCTTGACTTCCACTTGCTCGTGTTGCCGCGCGATCTCCCAGGGATCGCCATCGCGCAGCCAGTTGTCAGGGTTTTCCTGCTGCCAGCCGTTCGCGAACGACTGCCGAAACATGCCGTACTCGTAGCGCAGACCATAACCGGTTGCGGGGAGCTGCATGGTAGCCATCGAGTCGAGAAAGCACGCGGCGAGCCGGCCCAGGCCTCCATTCCCCAGCCCGGCATCTGGTTCTTGCTCGATCAATTCGAGCCAATCGATTCCTTTCTCCTGAACCGCTTTCTGCACCAGAGGATCGAGCATGAGATTGGTCACGTTGTTGGCCAGCGAACGCCCGATGAGAAATTCCATCGAAAGGTAGTAGATGCGCTTGGCGTTCTTTTGTTCGTAGGTTTGCTTGGTGCGTACCCAGCGCTGCGCCAGTATGTCGCGCACCGAACTGGAGAACGCCTCGAAACGCTCCCTGGCGCTGGCCACC
This sequence comes from Terriglobales bacterium, assembly GCA_035567135.1. Taxonomy (GTDB): domain Bacteria; phylum Acidobacteriota; class Terriglobia; order Terriglobales; family Acidobacteriaceae; genus JABDBE01. Next base: position 637 of record DATMQI010000167.1, on the reverse strand, counting down.
TTTGGGTCGATCGCGCGGTCAAACACCAGGTGCCTTTCATAGAACCCATCTTCGGTTCCGGCAAACGGGATAGGGCACGACCGGTACTGTTTGAGAACCTCGGATATATCCGATGCCTTCTTTGTCATCGGAACAACCTTCGCAGAATCTGGACGCACCACACTTTTTGTGCTCATGAAGTCACCCTCTGGTTTGAGTAATCTGTGGGAGGTAAGGTTTCAACCATTAATAAAATTCATGCCTAATAAAATGTCGCTGACTATGCCGCGACGTGGTGATCGTCATTCCAGAGTCGGATCACGGGCCGGGACTGATTGTGCTCATAACTGAGCGCGCTCAAGCTCGCCGGGTTGAGGAGAAAGTACCGCCCGCCGGCTCCAGGACCAAGGCCTAGCCAGCGCGCGGTCAAGACTCGAATAAAATGTCCACTGGTAAAGAGCAGGACATCTCCCGTCACGTCGCGGATACGCCTGACCACACGGTCCGCCCGCTCCCCGACTTGCTCCGGTGATTCGCCCCCGGGACCTCCGTCGCGGAACAGGTCCCAGTCGGGGCGCTGGCGGAGGATTTCGGCCGAGGTTAGTCCATCATATTTACCGTAGTCCCACTCCACCAGGTCAGGATCGGTTTGGGCGCC
>DATMQI010000166.1:0-24094 GCA_035567135.1 Terriglobales bacterium | reverse complement strand
GTATTCGCTAGCCACGCGGTTTGCGTAAGTAATCTTGCCGTTTGGTGATAACACCGTGATGATGTGGTGAACGAAATCGACAAGCTGTTGAAGTTCCTCCTCCATGTGTTTGCGCTCGGTGACGTCCATCGAGATGCCGATAAACTGTACGAGTTCTCCAGCTGTGCTTAGTACCGGATGGCCCACAGTTTGAACCCACTTGATCGTTCCGTCAGGTAGGAGAATGCGAAACTCTACTTCGTAATCCGACCTCTCTTGAATCGCACGTTCGATTGTTCCTTGCCACGTTCCTCGATCCTCCGGATGCACCCGCCGTAGTCGTTCCTTCCACCCTGGCATCCCTAGTTTCGGATCAAATCCGTATATTCGGTACCATTCCTCTGAAAGATGCAGCGCGTCTCTTCCCGCCACGCGCCAGACCCAACTGCCCATGTGCGCAACGCGCTGTGCCTCCGCCAGATGCGCTTCACTGCTTTGTATCTGCCGGTAGAGTGCTCGCAGTTTGGCGGTTGTTTCATTGAAGGCAGTCCCTAGGTGGGCAAGTTCATCGTTTCCTGCTAGCTGCACTTGGTGATCAAAATCTCCGCGTGCCAACGCGGTTGATCCCTGCAACAGCTTTCGGAGAGAAGCACTAATGCTCTGGGTGATGGCGAAGCCGAGGAGTACGGCCACTAACAATGTAACCAAGGCTGTAAGCGGAAGAATCAGAAGTATTCGGCTTTGCACTCGTTGAGCCTGCGCAACTGACTGCGAGAGTTGGTCAGTGACTTGCTGCTCCACATGGCGAACTAGATTCGAGGCACTGGCTTCCAGCGGTTTCTTTTCATTCGCTAGACGAAGGCGTGCCGCATTCCAGTCAGACGCAACACCTAGAGCAATTACGGCGTCAAGCTGCGGTGGCAACGTGATCTCAACCGCTTGCACAGTAGGCAGAATCGCCGTATCCCGAGGCACATCGGACGGTAGATGAATCAGCGCATCTCTGACAGCTTCGGTGTCGGCAAACAGAACGGATCGCAAATGCCCGACCTCTTGTTTTAAACCATCGATGTCTTCGGACTTGGCTAGCGAGTCGAGTCTTGCGTCGAACGATAAGACATCGGTCTGGAAGCGTGAGACGACAGCTAGCTCCCGAGCCAGGTCACTCACGCGATTCGATTGTTGGCGTCCCAAATTGAACTGCAAGACAAGCAGACTATTACCCGCTAACATCAGTAGGACAATTAAGGCAAAACATAGGAATAGGCGCGGGGCGATCTTCAGTTTGTTAATGCGCGAAAGTATGCTTGGCTTAGTCGATGGCAGCAATTCGAATTGGTCCTGCTCTGCTTGACCCCGCATCAATCTCACGATAGGGGTGATCCGGTTTTGAACCCGGTAATCGCCACCAGTTTCTTCTCCAACGCCGCTGCTGCTTGAGGAGCAGGCTTCTCGCCGGCTAAGACGGAATGCACGGCATCCATATAAGCTCTCGCAATCTGCTCATATTGTGATCCAGTCTCGGTGGACGGCCTGATTACCAACCTGGCTCGAACCGCCGCCTCAGGATTACGGTTCGCATTTGAAATGGAATGCAGGCTCTGAATATCCGACTGATTGACGACCGTGCTCTCTTCAACCTGATTTGAATGAATCTGAGCGCGGATCAGAAATCGAATTAACTCTATGGCCTCTTTGCGATGGGAGGAATGTTGTGACACAGCCAGGCCCGATCCCCCCAATGTACCCGCCCAGCCTAATGGTCCCCCGGGAATACTGGTATAACCTGTCTTGGTCGGCGCCAAAGAATTTCGCCAGTGCACTTGGCGGAACAGACCGACGCGCGTAATGGAGGCACCACCCCAGACGCGAACAAATGCTGCTTCGCCTTGATCGAAAGCATTGATTGAATCAAGCTCCTGATAAGCGAGAACGCTGGGTGGCGAGATCCAGCCGATCCAACGTTTGGCTCTTTGCCATGAACGTACCGCTGCGGGGTTGTTCACGCTGATCGTGCGGTTGCTTTCGATGATCCTTCCCCCTCCTTGAGCAGCTTGCCACTCGATGGCGTTACAGTTGAGGGCCTCAGCCGCTGCTCCCTGCCAGACGTAGCCCCAAAAGTCTTTCTTACCTTTGGCTCGCTCGCCGGCCTGGATCCTCGCGGCCATGGTCTCGAGCTCGTCCCATGTTTTCGGTGGATGCTGGTAACCGTATTCGCGGAGAAGGTCGCTTCGATACTGAAGGACGCCTACCTGGACGGTGTAAGGAATCGCGACGAGTTTTCCGTTAGCCGTGTAGCTCTGCAATAATTGTGGCTCGAGGGAGCTGATTTCGTCTGCCAACTCGTGTCGAAGGTCAACCAGGTCAGGCTCAAGAACTCCGGGCCAAATCACATCAATGTTGAGCACATCTGGGCCCGAGCCAGCCTGCTTCAGGAGCCTGCGAGAGAGTTCCAATTGGTCCAGAGTGGTTTCGGGAACGGGGAGATCGCGAACGCTGATTCCTGTTTCACGGGTAAACTGCAGGGGCAATGGCTCCGTCCCCGGCAAGTCATCTGGTTGCGACCACCCGAGACGCAAATAAGTCAAACTTGTGGGCTCTGGTTTCGAAGTGTGGCAAGCACCCAAGATCAACGACAGGAGAAAAAGTCCCAGGGGCACGTTGGCTTTCGTTTGCGTGTGCCGCAGAAAGGCGAAGCACGCCTCCAAATGTCGCCGAGTTGCTAACATCTCATCAGTTGGTGCACGGCGACAGCCAATTTAATAAACTGAAAAGAAATGAGTTACGGAATCTGTTAGTGGTGAACTCTCGCCAGATGTCGAAAAATCGCCAGTCCGTTCGAACCCGTGCAATCTAGGTCTTGAAGCGATTCTTGTTGATTTTGAGCGAGCGAATCTTCGATTCCAGCGTAGACCGCGGGATACCCAACATGGCAGCAGCTCCCGTGAGTCCCGAAACGCGTCCGCGACTCTCTTTCAGGGCAGCCTCAATCATGTTCTTCTCTTGCGCGAGGAGTTTCGTAGGAAGCTCAGCGTGGTGTTTGGGTTCCACTGTTAGAGGCGGTGATTGCGGTAACCAGTTTTCGTCAATTGAGAAGATCTCGGTTTCGCAAAGGATGACCGAACGCTCGATGACGTTCTGCAATTCGCGGATGTTTCCCGGCCAAGGATAGGACTGAAGCAGTTGGAGCGTCTTCTTGTTTACGCCACGGATGTCCTTTCCAGCTTTCCTCGCGTAGCGATCGATGAAGTATTCCACCAGAAGAGGAATGTCCTCTCTTCGCTGTCGAAGGGAGGGCACGTCAATTGGGAAAACATGCAGCCGATAATACAAGTCACTGCGGAAAGACCCAATGCCGATGGCGGCCTGCAAATCACGGTTGGTGGCAGCGATCACTCGGACGTCGGCGCGGATTCGACGACTGCCGCCGACACGCTCAAACTCATGCTCCTGTAAGACACGGAGCAGAGCAATCTGAGTCTCAGCTGGAAGTTCTCCGACTTCGTCGAGGAAGATCGTGCCTCCATTTGCCAGTTCAAACCGACCCAGCCGCTGCTGAGTCGCGCCCGTAAAGGCGCCCTTCTCATGGCCAAACAACTCCGACGCGATAAGATCGCGGGGAATTGCCGCACAGTTCACACTAACGAATGGCCGCGAGCCACGAGGGGATCTCCGATGAATCGCGCGCGCAACAAGCTCCTTGCCTGTTCCCGTTTCACCTGTAATAAGGACCGTAGAATCGCTCGGCGCGACTTTGGAGATGCGCGAGAGCACAGCTTTCAAGGCGGGAGACGTTCCGATAATCTCTTCAAACATCGAAGCCTTATCGATTTCTTCACGTAGGGCAACGTTCTCCTGTTGCAATCTCTCTTCGGCTGTTTTCCGGTCGTGTATGTCGGTAGATGCGAGATACAGACGCGTTACTTGTCCGTTTTCATCGCGCACCGGATTGCAACGAGACAGAAACCACCGGAAACTTCCGTCACCCTTGCGGACGCGCTCCTCTATTTCCACGGCAGAGCCGGTTGATAGAGCTTGGTCAAGCTCGGAAGTGACCCGCTCCAGGTCATCAGGATGAATCTCTTCGCCAATCTGCCTTCTTCGCTGCCACTCATCTAGATCCATGCCCAGGTAATCAAGCGAGGCTCGGTTCGCATAGATTGGGGTTCCGTCAGCCCCAAGTACGCCGAGATACTGCGGCATGAAGTCCAGCATCTGCCTCAGCTCTGATTCCTGCGCCCGGATTTTTTCTTCGGCAGTCTTGCGGTCTGTGATGTCGGTCACCGCCCCGAAAAACTCGCGATTGCCGGATGCATCCTGCAAAGCGTGAGCAATCGAATGGACGTGCTTGACTCGCCCGTCGGCCAATAGCAGGCGATACTCAAGTTCAAAGTCAGCGCCAGTCTGCGACCCGCGATCGACGACCTGTTGGTGAAGCGCCCTATCCTGCGGATGTGTGCGCTGTAACACCATGTTTACGGTTGGTTTCTCGGCGCGGTCGTATTCGAAAATCCGATAGGTTTCGTCTGACCAAACAATCTCTCCGCTATCAGGCCTCCACCCAAAACTGCCTGTGCGACTGAGCCTTTGAGCGCCAGTCAAGTACGCTTCGCGCCGGCGGAGTTCCTGAGTCAAGAGCTCGTGCTCGGTAACATCTATGGCACTGCCAACATACTTTTTCAGGCTTTGGTCTTCGGCGAGAGGAACACCGACGTAGCGAACGTACCGGACCTCACCGTTGGGACGGACGATACGCTTTGTGGCGTCGAAGGGCGAAGCTTTCGCCAAAATTCCCCTGATTAGGTCTGCCATGGATTCGCGGTTCTGTGGATGGAGCAGATCCAGCCATTCCTGAATCTTAGGCGGTTTGCTGCCGGGATCGATTCCGTGCATCCGAAACAATTCAAGAGACCAGTAGTCAAATCCGCTAGAATCGAAGGCCCAGCTCCCTATGTGGGCAAGACGCTGCCCTTCAGCAAGGTAAAACTCGCTTCTTTGCAGCTCACGAGCGTTGCGACGGAGCTGTTCTTCTGCCGTTTTGCGCTCGTCAATATCCAGGCTCGATCCATACCACTTGACGATGATGCCATTCGCATCGCGAAGGGGCACTTTCCGATGGAACATCCAGCGGTATTCTCCATTCGCCCTGCGCACACGAGTTTCGTACTCGAAGATTTCTCCTGTTGCGAGGCAGGCTCGCCATTTGGCTACAATCCCCTCAACGTCCTCAGGATGAACGAAAGCCGTCCAGTTCCAGCCAGCCACTTTGTCGAGAGTGACGCCGAGGTATTCCAGCCAGCGTCTGTTGAAGTAATCGAGATAGCCATCAGGCCTGGCAGTGTGAATTAGCGCAGGAATCGAGTCGACGACTAGGCGCAGGCGCTCCTCTGACTTCTTAACATCAGCCAGCGCTTCAATCAGGTGTGCTTCACTGCTCCGCAGCTTTTCTTCCGCCTGCTTGCGGTCCTCAATTTCGAGATTAACCCCGACCCAATACAGCAGAGGTCCATCCCCCGTCCGCAGGGGCTCGGCGCGACTGAGGAACCAGCGGTACGTTCCTTTAGCGTTACGAACTCGAAAAGTTGCCTCACCGGCGCAGCCCGTACGTAGACAGGTTGACCAGACTATGCGCGTTTCGTCATGGTCGTCCGGATGGAGAAGGGGAACATGGGAATCCCACTCTGCGCCCATGTCAATGCCAAGCCGAAGAGGATGGTCTTTCGGTAGACCAAGGTAATCCGAAAGTCGTTCATTGGTAAACGTGAGGCCGCCGGACGGAGCGGCAAACCAGGCATACGCCGGAATCACATTGAGAGTGGCTTGTAACTGTGCCTCGAGGAGGTGTTTCGAGTTGGATTCCAATCCTGGTGAGGCCATGCCCCGCATCATACACCCACACATCGGCGCATCGATAAGATCGATTGAACCGAGCTTCCCTAGAGTTGGACACGGTCAACAGATGGACACGGTCAACCCCTTACAGGTGGGCGTACTTCAAGCCCCATCACCGCGCCTACCAGGATTCGATTCATTGTGGGGCGCTTGGTTAGTCGCTTTTTCGGAGCTTACGTCAGAAATGCCGACAGGTTTTGTCCAAGCGCTCGCCAATTGTCGAGATTTCGACGTTGGCTCAGCCACGAATGGTTTGTCATTTCAACCACTTACGATTGGCGCCTTAATTGCCACTTATGCGCGCAAGCTGGGATTGCGACGAGGAATCAGATGCTGAGGATCACCAGAAAGGCAAACGGAGAAGTGGTCTTTAAGGTCAGCGGACAACTGAACGCGGAAAACGTGGCGGAAATAGGAACGCTGATCGACGCGGAAAAGAAAGGGATCCGCATCATTCTCGACTTAACAGATTTGAGGTCCGTAGATGGCGAGGCGGTCAGATTTCTGGAGCAGTGGGAGGCCGACTCGATCAAGCTAATCAACTGCGGCCTATACATCCGAGAGTGGATCAGGAGAGAGCGGGTGGAAAGAGAATCAGACCAACGTTCGGCTAAATGAATAACAAACGGGTCCCGCTGAATTGAGCATGCGCAGTGGAAGACTGCGGAAGTTCGAGTTTAAGTAGTGTCCACAATTCACTAGAGATGCCTGGGTTGCAACGATCAAAAACAGGAGCACAACATGAGCGCAGCATCAGATTCAATTATGGAACTTAGACGGCACTCGCAAACCGCCCCGATAAATGCCCCTTATCTTGCCGATGAACGGACGGTGCGCAAGTTAGAACGCGCGGGATCCTCGTTCGCAGATACGATCGTAGGGCGCCGGGGCAGCCTGCGCTCCATTCTCAGCCAGGTGGAGGCCGTCGCAGGCACGAATACTACCGTTTTGATCACCGGAGAGACCGGCACTGGCAAGGAAGTCATCGCGCGAGCGATGCACGAGTTCAGCCCCCGCCGAAACCGAAATCTGGTGAAGGTGAATTGCGCGGCGATGCCCGCCGGACTCCTCGAAAGCGAGCTCTTCGGACACGAACGCGGAGCCTTTACAGGCGCCGTCAATTCTCATGTCGGCCGCTTCGCGTTGGCGGATCGCGGCACACTCTTCCTCGATGAAATTGGCGACTTGCCTTTGGAGCTTCAGCCCAAACTGCTACGCGTGTTGCAGGAGCGTGAGTTTGAGGCGGTCGGCAGCACGCGGACAACGCGAGTCGACGTTCGCGTCGTTGCGGCAACCAACCAAGACTTGACGCAGATGGCTCGGGATCGTGATTTCCGCGAAGATTTGTACTACCGGTTGAACGTTTTCCCGATTCATCTTCCACCACTGCGCGAAAGGAAAGCCGATATTCCAGACCTCGTGGAATATTTCGTTCAACAGTTTGCCACTTCGATGGACAAATCGATCGAGTCTATTCCTCAGGAGACGATGCGCTCCCTGGTGCGCCATGACTGGCCCGGCAACATTCGCGAGCTCCAGAATTACATCGCGCGCGGCGTCATTCTTTCCGACGATGGCGCATTTAAACCAGCACTTCTCGAAAGCTACCAGCCATTGGAGCCTGAGACTTCAAACCCGACCCTTGAAGACAAGGTGCGCAGAGAAATTCTCGCTGCTTGCCAGCGTGCCAATTGGAAGCTCGGAGGTCCGCGAGGAGCAGCTGCAAGACTTGGCTTGAAGCGCACCACTCTGTTTTACAAAATGAGGCGCCTCGGCATTGCGCCACCACCAGACCACTCGCGGGACTGAGTCGAAAATCCGAAGCCACCCGCAGTTTCCCACTACTCTTCACAGCTTCGCGTGGGCAAAGGTCCAATCGCTGTAAGAGATGAAATGCATTGTCATTGCCCGGCAGTCGCTTCGGCATGTTGCCACGACAAAGGCTGAAATGCAGGCAACGCATGGGACGCGAGGGCGTCATTCGGGTGCGACGCCCATCGCGTGAATGAACTCGTCGTGCGCTTGGGAATAGTCCAGTTGTGACTGAAGGAGGAGCGTCTTGGCGTCGTACTCCTGGGCGGTGGCCATTGCAGCTTGCGATTTCAGCGCGGCCCCTCGCAAGAGCTCTTGCTGTACCACGCGGTTCGACTCGCTGCGCAGAGCCACAACTTCTTCCGACACCTTCAGCATCTGCTGTGTTCTTTCGAGTTTGTTGTACGCAGAGTGGATAGCAAGCTCGACCTCGTCCGTCAACCTCGCCAGATTCTCCTTGGCTTGAGCCAATTGCGCTTCATGTTCACGCTTCACTTCTCGCTTGCGCCCTCCGTCGAACAGTTCATACCCGAGATGAATGCCAAACGTGCCGAAATTGCGGGCCAGAAATGGAACATTATTCTGATAGCTGTACCGGCCGAACGCGTCCACATCGGGGACCCAAATATCCGTCTTGGCCAAACGGACTGCAGCTTTCGCTTTCTCCACTTCGGCGCGAGCTTCTAGAATTTCCGGATGTGAGGCCGTTGCCGTCCTTACGCATTCTTCGAGCGGACAAGTTTCCTGGGACTCTGAAATGACAGGATCAAGATCCAGGACCGTTGTCAGAGGCAAGCCCATCAGATCATTCAGCTTCAACTTGAGGTCGGCCAATTGAAAATCCGTCGCCAGGAGTTCTTGCTTCGCTTGCAATAGTTGCGCGCGGCTCTCGATCGATTCCTGTTCGAGAGAGCTCCCAAACTTCACTTGTTCGATACGCTCGCTCTCGAGATCCTGCGAAGCTCCTATCCGTGCCTCCGTGGCGCTGCGGTGCGCTTGAGCGATCAACACTCTGTAATAAACCTCGTGAACGGCAAGTGCGACGTCGTTTCCGGTTAGTTGAGCCTTCTCGCGTGAGGCTTGTACTTCAGCTTGCGCGATATCGTTTGTGCGCTTGATCTTCAGGAGCGACGTTAGTGGTTGCGTGATCTGAGTTCCGCTCATGGCCATGCTGCGGCCGCCTTGGTTAAGGACGCTGCTCACAGGAGGAATCGGCGTTCCCCCCGCTGTACCCAGGCTACCGGGGTTAATCTGAATCAACTGCGTATCCGTTACGCGCAGAAAACTGCTGTCATTGCGTATCGACGGGAAATAGGAACCCTTCGCAGCCTCTTTCGCGTGTTGTTTCTCATCGACCGCGTAGCCCGCGATGCGGACACTGTGGTTGCGCTTAAGGGCCAGCTGAACGGCTTCCCGCAGTGAAATGCGGCGTGATGGCGCTGTACTGCCCGTATCGTCGGCCAGGCCAAGCGAACAAGACAACGCCGTCGCTACCAGCAGCAAAAGTGTTCTTAGCTTCATTTTTTCGACTCCTTCTCGAGGGCCAGTGGCTGCTGGACCGTGCTGAGGTCGCCGTAGTTCAACGGTGAAGCGTGCAACAGAGCGACAAGAATCAGCGCGCACACGCAGCTCCAAGCGATCAGCAGGAATCCATCGATAATGCTCAGGCTGTAAGCCTGAAGGCGCATGCGGGCTGCAATCAGATCGACCGCGCGTGCGCCGGCGGCTGCCATCCCGTACGATTTGGCCTGTAGCCCGGCCGTCATGGCATGAATGTTCTGATCGGTGATCCAGTTGCCATTGCTGACATAAAGTCCCAAGAGATTTGAATGTAGCTTTTCGCGTTGAGCAACGAAGTGGCCCATGTAGATGGCGCCGACGGTGCCGCCGAATATACGGATGGTGTGAAAGAAAGCTGAAAAGGTAAGGACCCACTCAGGCTTGGCCAAAGCTCCCGCGAAGATTGCTTGCAACACGATGCAGCCCACAAGTCCGATGAAAGCAAACGCCTGCCCGACGCCGGTGAGCAACTCGGTGCGGTAGAAGTTCTCAGCCGCCCACGTGCTGCTGTATTGAGAATTCAACCAGGCCGCAAGGGCAGTACAGGCAAGGCCGATGGCGAGGAGCAGACGGGGATCGAATTTGCGTAGCAACAGAAGTGCAGCCGTGAACGCGAGAGGAATAAGGGGGATAGCGCTCCAGATAATCGCAGGCCCTATCTGTTCCGGTTCGAATCCGCGGATGGCCAGCGCCTGCGGGACCAGAATGATGGTCGTGCAAAGAGTGAAGCGGAACCAGAAAAGTAGCGCTCCCAGCAGCACAGTGTTCCGCTTCAGCAGATAAGGCAGTGCCACCAGAGGATTCGGACCGCGTAGCCTGCGAACCAGCGCGCACAGCAGAAAGAACACCCCGGCGGCGAACAATGCGCTGAATACTCCCGAGCGCCACCAGTCGAGCCTTTCCCCTTGTTCGCAGGCCAGCAGCAACATCGCGAGGCCCGCACTGCCGTACAAAAATCCTGCGAAGCCCGGTGCTCTCCCGGATTTCTTCGGTGCATTCTGTTTCGGTATTCCGTAATAGATACAGATCATCATCAGGGGCGTGATGAGCGCCGAATTCCAGAACATCCAATTCGACGAAAAATGGCTTCTATACCAGCCGTAGAGCGAAGGTGCGATGTTCACTGCCCCATCAACGAAGGCCGCGTATAAGGCAAGTGTGAAGGGAAGATATCGAAGAGGAATATTGCGGAGGGCGAAGGTAAGCGTGAGTGGATAGAACGTGCCGGAGCTCAGGCCGCTGAGAAACGCCAATGTAATCACCAGGCTGTAACTGTGCGCGAAGGGCAGGAAGATAAGCAGCGCGGTGAAGAGGGCGGCAGCGGTGAGCAAGATGCGCCGCGGACCCATCAAACCGCCGAGATACACGGTGAACGGGCCGATAAACATCAGGCCGGCATCGAAGGCACTGCCAATCCATGCGCATTCGTCGTACCCGAATCCGTGAAGGCCCCGGAAATCGGGCATTCCGAGAGAGATCATGCGGCTGGTCAGCGTAACAACTCCGGCGCCCGTAACTACGCCGAGAATCCCCAGTAGTGGCTGGGCCGAAATCTCGGCAGGCACCGCAGCGCCTACGGCACGCGCGATATCTATCGGAGATGGTCGAACTGCTACGCTGGAGGCCGCCATACTTTTCCGGCTACCGCCTGGTCCTGACGGTTGCAATCACCGAGAGTCCGGGACGGAGTGTGGCAGCAAAGGCGCTATCGTCCAGCGCAATCTTGACTGGGATGCGCTGCACCACTTTCGTGAAATTGCCGGTCGCGTTGTCGGGAGGCAGCAGAGAAAATTGGGATCCGCTGGCTGGCGCGATTTCCAGCACCTTGCCGTGAAGTACCTGACCCGGATATTGGTCAATACGAACTTCGGCAGCGTCGCCGATCTTCACGTTGGTCAACTGGGTTTCACGATAGTTTGCCTGCACCCACTTCGTGACATCAACGAACGCGATGACCTGCGCGCCCGGAGAAACAAGTTGTCCCGTCCGGACTTGGCGTTCGCCCACAGTGCCCTCGCTGGGTGCGTAAATTTTCGTGTAGCCAAGATTTACCATGGCTGCCGCGAGGTTCGCGTGCTTTGCGCGCAAATCGGCCTGAAGTTGCGTATCCTGCGACTCGAGGACTGCTTTCGTACGCCGCTCGGCTTCCGCAGCGAGTTCACTGCTACGCGACATCGCCTCAGCTTGTTTGAGATCGGCATCGCGGCTCGCGAGCTGCGCAGACAAGCGCTGGTCATCGGCCACCGCGGCTTCCACCTTCTGCTGCGTCGCCGAATGAGTTTGATAGAGACTCTCCTGGCGCTGGCGCTCAGAGTGGGCACGAACCAAGTCCGAGCTCACTGCTTCTCTGCCAGCTTCGGCCGCAGTGATTTGCGCCTTTGCTTGATCGATGCCGGCAAGCGCTTTGGATATACGTGCGTCCTGCAATTCGCGCTGGCGACGGTTGTTTTCGATGGCGGCACGGGCAGCCTCAACTCCCGCCTTGGCCTGGTCAACCTGCGCTCGGTAATCGTCGTCCTGCAATTCGACGATGAGGTCGCCCTTGTGAACTCGCTGAAAATCGGCTACATGAACCGTGCGCACAATGCCGGCCACCTTGGTGCTCAACGGTGTAAGGTCGCCGCGGACGTAGGCATCATCAGTTATCTGTTCCGCCTTGCCACCCTCCCACGCATTCCAGTTGCGAGTGATGGTGATCAAAACCGCCAAAGCGAGCGCCACGACAAGGAGAGGAGTTACGTACTTTTTCCATTCAACACCGCCTTGAGAAGATGCCGAAGGTTTGCCGCTTTCCGGAGGCAACGGTTTCGTCACGGGGGCGGCGGATTCAGCTGGTGCTGGCGAGGCGGACATCAAATTTGCTCCTTCAGCGGTAAGAAATCTGCAAACGCTGCGCTATTCGTGACTGAGTTGCTCAGACCCTTTTTTTTTGTCAAAACCCATCCGCGCAGAAGTGATCGGCGGTGTTTGTTTCTCGAACTCGGAGACGACGCTTCTGAACGACAAAATTCAATCCTGGCTCTGGGCCAGAGGAAGCTGCGATGTGAGCTGCACATCGATCATCGTGCTGATGCGGCGGTCAAGTTGAAAGAACGTTGCCGCTTTCTTTCCGGGCAGGACTTTTCGAAAGATCGGCACATAGCGCTGACGCAGTTTTGTCTGTTCGATGTCCGTGTCCAGCGGCGAATGAGATTGTCGGCCTGGTCATCAGTTAGGGTTCCGTATTCGTCTGAATAGTCTTTGATAATCGCCGTTCTCGTGTCGTTGATCTTTCCCATATCCGCCGAGTATTCTTCGTACACTTGCCAGAACTTCGACGCTTCGTTATCCGTGAGCGTCAAATTCGCCGCGATGAGTTGCTTCTTGATCAAGCGTACATCCCTGCGTAGTAGCGCCAGCTGTTGATCGGTTATCGCGTCCGCCGTGTTGTTGGAGGTGGACGAGTGCGAACCTGTACCTTGAGCAACTGCCATTGGACTTGCGACCACACCTAGTCCAACAAGTAGGAGCACAGAAAGTGTGATTCTTTTCAAAGTTTTACCTCTCTCTAGGTATCGAATTAGCGAGATCTGTGACGCGACTCGGCGCAAACTTCATGTCGCCAGCGCACACTACTGGTGCAACCGGGTTGCCAACCAAGACGCAGCGATATGGCTGCAACATGCAGAGGGAACAGGCCCTTGCGGCAGCGAAGGGTTTTGGTCCTCGCGCGGCCCCACTAGTGCTGCCAACCGTTTAGCGCTTTCGCCACCCGATTGACACCGACGCGCGCGGAACCGCCTCGGGTCATTCCTCCCTGAATGACTCATTCTTAGAAGGTTCGTGACCTCGGCATAGGTGAAGATTATTTGGCTCGCTTTTATGGTGATCATTAGAATTCAAGTCCAGGCCAGCTCTGGAGTCATTTCCGCTTCAAGAATTCAGACGCTGAACGGGTCGTCTTATGAATGGGAGCCACAAGAGTCCGTTCCGTTTGATCAAAGACCTGCCGTCTTGCGCGAAAGAGCCGCGCCTTGAAGGTCCCAGCTGAAACACCAAGTACTGCGCAAGTCTCTGGGCCGGACAACTCGTCGAAGTAAGTCATCGTGAACGCCTGTCGAAGCACGGGATTCATTTTCCCTAGGATGCCGTCGATCAAGTGAAGAGTCTCCCGTTCTGCGTGGACCATTTCCGGATCAGGTTCCGAGGCCGGAATATTTTCCGTCCAGTCGACTGCACGCGAGTTGCTGTTCTCGGGGAGCGGCTGGATCGTGGATGGTTTACGTTTGCGTCGGATCATCAAAGCAGCGTTCAAGACGATGCGCGTGAACCAGGTCCTGAGGGCGGATCGGCCCTCGAAGCTCCGCAAGTGGAGATACCCGGAGAGAAAGGCATTTTGGACTGCGTCTTCGGCGTCCTCTCTATTGCCAAGAATGCCATGGGCCATCGCTACGAAATTCCGGCGCGACGCCAGGAACATCTCTTCGAAAGCCTCCCTTCCTATGACCTCCGCTCGAGCTTCGACGACCGTGTGGGTCCGGTATTTTGACGACTCGCGGGAGGTTGACCGCAAGGTATTTTTTCTTGTTCTGAAAACGGGCGAGGACTTGCCGATTACTGCCGCCTTGGTGCGCCCAACTAAACTGCTGGATCTCGATGCGTAGGTCACTGGCGATCTCCGTTTCTCTCTCGCTCCCACAAGCAAGTGTGAGTCCAAAGCGGGCTTCCCCGAGCGATCAGCTATGCGTCTTGTTTTCAACGGAAAGGAGAAACTCAGGTCGCTCAGAAATTACGGCGAGAATCCTATGGCCCGCTTTCATGGCAGAGATTTGACGGCAACGTCGAGGTCCTGACCTACCTATCATCGAGATACTGGACATCGCATCGCGGAGCGCTCCGCGGTCCTCCGCCTTCAGCGACAGATCTTCGACAATTTCGTCAAGCAAAAGACGCAGCAGCACCCGCTGCGATTCGTCACTTTAGCTTTCCTCGTCCCTAAGACGCTCAATCAACGCTGTTTGTGGTTTCGCGCTCCGACCCAATCGCCTGGAGACTGCATTGCATGGTAGGGGAGTGCGGACCAATTGGCCTTCAAATGCAATTGGTGTCGCCAACCGCGGGTTCGCCTGAAGTCTTAGTGGGGATGCTTGATGAGGATCGTCGAGACAATACACAAAGCGGATTGGCCAGCGATCATCAGCCGAGTTACGGGTGTCACCCTTCTCCTCGCAGGAGTGCTTCTTGCCGCAGGGTTGTGCGCCGCAACTCCGCAGGGCAACTCCGTTCCCAGCATTTTCGATTCGCACTCCACGCCAGCGGATTCGATTCGTCATCTCTCTTTCTTCGTCCTCGGCGTCACCGGGCTGATTTTTCTTGTGGTTTTCAGTTTACTGAGTTACGTGGTCGTGAAATTCCGCAGCCGAGCGGCGGACACAGAACAAGAGCCTGCGCAAGTGTATGGAAGCACGCAGATTGAACTCGCATGGACCATCATTCCGATTCTGATCGTGGTTGTGCTTTTTCTCGCGACGGCGAGAGTCATTCACGCAATCCAGGACGCGCCCAAGCCTGCTGAGGCGGTAGAGGTCACCGCAGTCGGGCACCAGTTTTGGTGGGAATTTCGCTATCCCGGGCTCGGGGTGGTCACCGCGAATGAACTCCATATTCCCGTGAGTGACCCAGCTCGCCCCACACCGACATTCTTGAAATTGCTTTCCGCCGACACGGATCACAGTTTTTGGATACCTCAGCTTGCAGGCAAGACCGACTTGATTCCGAATCGCGTAAACGAAACCTGGCTCGATCCTCACCAGACCGGCTTGTTTCTTGGCCAGTGCGCGCAGTACTGCGGTACGCAGCACGCGAAGATGCTGTTGCGCGTGTACGTAGATAGTCCGGAGGACTTCAAGGTGTGGGTACGCAGACAACAACAGCCGGCGAATGAAGATGAAAAAGAGGCCAAGGGAAGACACGTCTTCGAGAGCACCGCGTGCCTAAACTGCCATGCAATCAGCGGCACAAACGGCACCGGGCGTTTTGGCCCGGACCTAACCCACCTGATGAGTCGTCGCACCATCGCGTCAGGCGCAGCGGAGAACAACTCGCAAAATCTTCGGCTGTGGATTCAAAACCCGGATTCGATCAAGCCCGGATCTCTCATGCCGGCAATGAAGTTGAGCGACACGGAACTGGATGCGCTCGTGCGATATCTCGAAACTCTGCAGTAGAGAAAGAGAGCGGAATCAGTAATGTCGTCGGATACCATAGCCATTCAAACCGCAGAAGCCGCGAGTCGGCCGTGGGTTGCAACACTGCATGAGTGGGTGACCACGGTCGATCACAAGCGCCTGGGCGTTTTGTACATCCTCTACGCCCTGTTCTTTCTCGTCATCGGTGGTATCGAAGCAACAATCATCCGCATCCAGCTGATGCGCCCGCACAACGATTTTGTTTCCCCACAGGTATTCAACCGCATGTTCACCATGCATGGCACGACCATGATTTTCTTCGTGGCCATGCCCATCCTGTTCGGCTTTGCCAACTACCTCGTGCCACTGATGATCGGCGCGCGAGACATGGCCTTTCCCCGCTTGAATGCCTTCAGCTTTTGGCTGACAGCCTTTGGCGGATTGTTGCTCTACTTTAGTTTGCTGGGTGGGAACGGACTTTACGGTGCCGGCAACGCGCCGGACGTGGGCTGGTGGGCGTACGCCCCTTTGGCTTCCCGTGCATTTTCGCCGGGTCACAGCTCGGACTACTGGACGATCGCCCTCTTGGCTTCGGGGTTCGGCAGCATCGGCACCGCCATCAACATCATCGCCACGATTGTTTCGATGCGCTGCCCAGGCATGACCCTGAGCCGCATGCCGCTGCTCGCCTGGATGAACTTGGTGATGTCTGGAATGGTTTTGCTCGCGATTTCGCCTCTATCGGCAGCTCAAATCATGTTGCTTGTGGACCGCTATCTTGGCGGTCATTTTTTCGATACGCAGGCTGGAGGCTCCGCCACGCTGTGGATGCACTTCTTTTGGATATTTGGGCATCCCGAGGTTTACGTCCTGATCATTCCCTGTTTTGCATTCGCCTCCGAAATTATTCCGGTGTTTTCGCGCAAGCCGATTTTTGGATACCCGGTCATGGTGGGTGCCACGGTTTGCATCGGCTTTGTGAGCATGAGTGTTTGGGCTCACCACATGTTCACAATTGGAATGAATTCCTACGCCAACAGTTTTTTCACAATAACCACGATGGCCGTGGGTGTACCGACCGGCATCAAGATCTTCAACTGGCTGGGCACGATGTGGGGAGGTAAGATCCAGTTCAGAACGCCAATGCTCTTCTGCATTGGTTTCCTCTTCCAGTTTTTGATCGCCGGCCTCACCGGCATCATGCTCGCTTCCTCACCCTTCGATTGGCAACTCAGCGGCTCCTACTTTGTCGTCGCACACTTTCACTATGTGATCGTCGGCGGAATTCTGTTCGCCCTCTTCGGAGCGTTTTATTACTGGTACCCAAAAATCACAGGACGAATGCTGAACGAAAGCCTGGGCAAGCTGCATTTCTGGCTGTTTCTGATTGGATTCCACCTGACCTTCGACCTGATGCACATTCCCGGTTTGCTTGGGATGCCGCGGCGCGTTTACACCTACGAACCAGGCCGCGGCTGGGACACGATGAATTTTCTAGTGACCATCGGGGCTTTCGTGCAGGGCATCGCCACGCTGGTGTTCGTCGCGAATCTAGTCGTTTCCTATTTCAAAGGAAAGAAAGCAGGAAACGATCCTTGGGACGCGTGGACTCTCGAATGGTCGGTGAGTTCGCCTCCGCCTGTCTACAACTTTGTTTCGATCCCGAGAGTCGCCAGCCGCAGGCCGTTGTGGGACTTGAAACATCCGGAAGATCCGGACAGCCGATACGAATAGAGGAATGGATCGATGAGCGCAATCACAAGTCCGCTCGGGGAAACATCATGGAAGCTTCCATATCGAGGCACGGTCGGCATGGTGGGTCTCATCATCGCCGAGTCCGCGATCTTCACCATTTTCGTTGTGGCGTATCTCTTTTACCTAGGAAAGAGTCTTACTGGACCGACTCCACGCGAAGTGCTCGAGACTCCCATCTTCTACACGGTGTGTCTGCTTTCCAGCAGTCTGACGATTCACTTCGCGGGCAAAGCTCTTGAACGCGGCCGGCGAGGAGTATTTCTCACCTTATGGTTTCTCACGATCGCTCTGGGCGCCCTCTTTCTGTACGGCACCGGCCAGGAATGGCACCGATTGATCTACGAACACGGGCTAACCATCTCCACGAACCTTTTTGGAACTACGTACTACTCCCTGGTTGGACTGCACGCCTTTCACGTTACCGCTGGGCTAACCATGCTCACCATCGTGCTGCTATTCGGGTTGGCAGGTCGCGTTGGACCCGAACAGTCTCGTCGCGTCGACGCACTCTCGCTGTACTGGCATTTTGTGGATGCCGTGTGGGTCGTTGTTTTCACTGTTGTCTACGTTCTGGGTCGCTGAGGAAAAGGAATGGCAACGCTCACATCCATAGAAGAAGTAGGGCAGAGCCCTCGGGCACCGGTTGAGGTCGAAGTGCCCGCATCTACCGCTTGGCCCATCGTTTTGGCTTTTGGATCCACACTGATGCTCGCAGGCCTTCTCACAAGTGTGTCGATCAGCGTCCTCGGCGCTGTCCTGGGCGTGGCAGCGTGCGTCGGCTGGTTCCGCGAAGTGTTTCCTCACGAACACGAAGAGACGGTGCCGATAACATTCGAAGAACAGCGCATAACAACACAACGCCGTGTTGTCGAGCGTGTGCCCATCGCGCCCGAGCTCGTCCGTATCTGGCTTCCCCTGAAAACCTATCCGATGTCGGCCGGCATCAAGGGTGGTGTCGCCGGGGCACTAGCAATGGCTGTGTTGGCCTGTGCCTACGGGCTGCTGAAAGCCGGAAGCATCTGGTATCCCATCAACCTCCTTGCCGCTACGGTCTACGCACAATCGCTTAAGCTGGGCCCGGCCCAACTAAATTCATTCCGTGCGGACAGTTTCGCGATTGCCCTGGTCCTGCACGGTATCGGCTCCATTTTCGTGGGACTCCTCTACGGCGCGATGCTTCCTATGTTCACGCGGCGGCCGATCGTACTCGGAGGGCTAATTGCCCCTGTGTTGTGGTCGGGACTTCTGTACTCGATCATGCAGCTTCTCAATCCTTTGCTTGCAAGTCGCATTAACTGGATTTGGTTTATGGCCACGCAGATAGCCTTCGGCGTCGTAGCGGGCATGGTCGTAGTGCGGCAGCAGCCTGTGTCAACTCGCGAGAACCTGCCCTTCGCCGTACGCGCGGGAATTGAAGCTCCCGGAGTAATGCCACCGAGAGAAAACGGAGAGAAACGCCCGTGAACACTCTTCGGCATCTTTGTGTATTCACGGCGCTCGCCGCGATTTTGTTCGCAGGTTGTGGCGCGCCGCACGGCCAGCCAGGTAAAGGCTCAGAAGTTCTAGCGCCGAACGAGATTTTGGAGTTTGGCACTTTGTACGCGGAAAACTGCGCCGCCTGTCATGGTGCCGAAGGCCGCGGAGGAGCAGCTATCGCTCTTGCGAATCCAGTTTACCTGGCCATCGCAGACGACGCTGCCATTCGCAGAGTCATTGCCAACGGCGTCCGTGGAACCGCGATGCCGGCTTTTGCCGAAAGTGCTGGCGGAATGCTGACCGACAAACAGATTGATGTGATCACGAAGGAAAGCCGGTCGCGCTGGAGCCGGCGAGGAATTCCCGACGCAGCCAATCCGCCCTCCTATGCGGCGAAGTCTACGGGCGATGCTGCGCGGGGCGAAGCTGCCTTCAAAACGTACTGCGAATCCTGCCATGGGCCAGGCGGTCGCGGCGGAGCAAAAGGTAGTTCCGTCACCGACGATTCATTTCTCGCGCTGGTCAGCGATCAGGGGCTCCGCACGATCGTCATCACCGGCCGACCAGAATTGGGAGCGCCGGACTGGCGCGGAAACGTGCCCAGTAAGCCGATGTCCGAGCAGGAAGTCACTGACGTAGTCGCATGGCTGGCCTCGCGGCGCGTCCAGAATCCGGGCCAGCCTTACTCAGTTTCGAACAACGCGCAGCACTAGGAGTTTGAAGATGTCGAACGACAATACCGTTTCTCGCCGCGGCTTACTCATGAAGATGGGCATACTCTTCAACGGCCTGGTGGCGACCGCTCTGGCGGTCCCTATCGTGCGATTTCTGCTGTCATCGGTTACGCGCGGGAGCGTGAACGCTTATCTTTCCTGGATTCCGCTCGGCCAGGTGACTGACTTTCCCGAGGGTGAAACGCGCCTGGCCACATTTCGGAATGCTAACGTCATGCCCACGGACGGGAAGACCGTCGACACAGCATGCTGGGTCCGGCGCGTCGAAGGGAATCAATTCCAGGTCTTCGCCATCAACTGCGCGCACCTGGGCTGTCCGGTCCGCTGGTTTCCGCAATCCGGCCTGTTCATGTGCCCGTGCCACGGAGGAGCTTATTATCGCGACGGCTCGCGCGCTTCGGGCCCGCCGGAACGCGGGCTATTCGAGTATCCCTACAAAGTCGAGAATGGTCTCGTCACGATTCAAGCTGGTGAACTGCCAACGCCCGGATCACCGACCGCCTCTATCTTTAAAAGGAAACCGCCTTGCGGAGCAGGGAATGATTTGGTCTCCATCGAGAGCGGCAAGCTGTCCGCCTCCACCGAAACGAATGCTGTGCTCGGAAAGACAAAGACATGGGCCTGATCGGAAAAATCGGCCAATGGTTTGACCACCGCTTGCAACTCGCCGCTCCGATTCGTGAAGCGGTGGAACATCCGGTGCCGCGCAACACCGCGAGTTGGTTCTACGTATTTGGGAGCGCGGCGCTCACCGTTTTTCTTCTCCAACTCGTCACCGGAATCCTGCTGGCCCTTATCTACGTGCCCTCGGCGAGTGAGGCGTGGAGCAGTCTGCAAGCTCTGAACCACGACGTAACTTTAGGTTGGTTCATCCGTGCCATGCACGGATGGGGCTCGAACTTCATGGTGGCCATCGTACTCATTCACATGGTGCAGGTCTTCCTCTTTGGAGCCCACAAATTTCCACGAGAGCTCACCTGGATCATCGGCGTCTTTCTCTTGCTGATGACGTTAGGCATGGCGTTCAGTGGGCAAGTGCTGCGTTTTGATCAAGACGCGTACTGGGGCCTTGGAATCGGGGCTTCGATCGCAAGCCGCGTCCCCATTGCCGGGCCTATGATCGTGAAATTGATGCTCGGTGGGCCGATTATTGCCGGAGCAACACTATCCCGGTTTTTCGCGCTACATGTCTTTGTCATTCCCGGAATGTTGATCGGTTTCGTCTGTCTTCATCTCTTGATGGTCCTGAAGTTGGGAATTAACGAATGGCCGATGCCAGGGCGTCTCGTCAAACGTGCAACGTACGAAAACGAATATCATCAACTCACCAGAAAAGATGGCGCGCCCTTTGTTCCGTATGCGGTATGGAAAGATCTGTTCTTTGCCGCTTTCATCCTCTTGGCCGTGGCCGCCTGCGCTCTGTACTTCGGTCCGTTCGGTCCTACCGGCCGCCCAGACCCGACCATAATCCAGACGGCGCCGAAACCAGACTACTTCTTCTTGTGGTTGTACGGTTTGCTGTCGTACTTGCCGCCTTCAATGGAGACGCCAGCTCTCCTCATTGGCCCCGTAGTCGTCATCGCGTTTCTGGTTCTGCTGCCATTTCTTTCTGGAGAAGGGGAAAAGAGTTGGCGCCGGCGGCCAATCGCTGTTTTGACGGTTCTGCTGATGGCCATAATCCTCGGAACACTCACCCATCTCGCTGGTTATACGCCGTGGAGTCCGCACATGAATGCGTGGAGCGGCGACCCCGTACCGGAGCAGTTTCTACACGGCAGGAGTGCTCTCGAGCGGCAAGGCGCACTCGTTTTCCAGGTCAAGCAATGCCGCAACTGTCATTCTCTCGGAGTCTTAGGAGGCCAAAGAGGACCAGCGCTCGACAGCGTTGCCGTGCGGCTCACGCAAGATCAACTGATCCGACAGGTGATCCAGGGAGGCGGCAACATGCCGGCTTACGGAAAGAATTTGAGTCCGGCGGAAACGACTGCCTTGGTCGCGTTTCTCGAAACGTTGCACCCTCGGACACAAGCACCCGCGCGAGATGCTGGTCGCGACATAGTGTTGGGCGAGGAAAAGGATCGGCGACTGGACTCACAAAGATAAAGACCAGGCATGTCACCCCACTTCAACTTCGGTCAGGGCTGCCGGGAATTTCCGGTTTCACTCGCGCTCACTCTGCTTTTCGAGGCTTACCGATACTCGCTCGGGTGGGTATCCCTTCGCCTGATCTCTCGAACCGCTATTCCGGCTTGGCGCGCAGCAAGTTTCATTCTGGGTCTCTTGCTGGTTTGGGCGGCATGCGGATCGTCTCTTGCGGCCTACGATCACAGCCTTCTGACGGTCCACATGATCAAACATCTTCTCCTTATGACGGGGGCTCCGGCGTTGATCCTCTTGGGTGAACCGGTACGAGTGTCCTGGATTGGATTGCCGGCCTACGCGCGGCGTTGGCTCCGTCGCATGTCGCGCCAATCACCCGTGCGCCGGTTTGCACGGATGGTGACAAGACCTGCACTATGTTGGAACGTTTCTGCGGTGACTCTTATTGCCTGGCACCTACCGGCACTATTTACGCTCGGCATGCGGTCAGAGACCTGGCACATGGTCGAACAAATATCGTTTTTCGCGGCCGGGCTCTTGTTCTGGTGGCCTGTTATCAAGCCTTGGCCTTGCGCCACAACGGGGCCGCGGTGGTCGATGCTCTTGTACCTTTTTCTGGCAACTCTGCCGTGCGACATCCTTTCCGGATTTCTGGCCTTCTCTGACCGCGTCGCATACCCGGTGTACTTTTCTACTCCGCGACTGTTTGGTTTTTCCGTTCTTGAAGATCAGCAGTGTGCGGCCGCACTCATGTGGACTTGCGTAACACTCATCTATCTCGTGCCGGCGGCGATTATCACTTTAAAGCTCCTGGCTCCACGAACTTCGCATGAACACAGTTTGCAGCAATCGCAATTTTCTGGCGGTACGGTTTCGCAAAGCGCTCCAAGAAACTTGGAGGTCGTCTAGAGATGGCAACTGAGCCAATCCTGGCGGCGCTCGACGTGGCTGCTGTGCGGCGCCGTTACGGCCTTGCTCGCTCCGGCGTTCTATCCGGCTATTGGTCGCTAACAAAGCCGGACGTGAATTTTCTCATCGTGGTTACCGCCGCCGCCGGTTTTTGGATCGGTGCACCTGTTTCGTTTGCTCACTTCCCCTGGGTATCCCTCCTTCACACTCTTGTTGGTACCGTACTCGTCGCCAGCGGCGCCGCGACCCTCAACCAGTTGATCGAGTTGCGGTTCGATGCGCAAATGCGGCGAACCGCGCGCCGGCCGCTGGTATCACGAAGAATCGAGCCATCTCACGCTTTGTGGTTCGGAATGTCACTCTCCCTCATTGGCGCAATCTACTTGGCCGTTACAACCAATGCGCTCGCGTCCTTGCTGTCAATCCTTACCCTGCTCGGCTATCTGTTCTTGTACACGCCGCTGAAACGGAAAACTCCTCTGTGCACGTTGATTGGTGCGCTTCCGGGTGCCATGCCGCCGCTCATCGGCTGGGCCGCCGCTTGCGGACGCCTCGACGGCAATGCTTGGCTGCTTTTTGCAGTCGTTTTTTTCTGGCAGTTTCCCCACTTCATGGCCATCGCTTGGATGTATCGCGAAGACTATGCTCGCGCCGGCTACCTCGTACTACCTGCAGGCGAGCACAAGGATCGCTTTGTTGCTTGGCAAACCTTACTCCCGTCCTTGGCGCTTCTCGCAGTGACTCTCGTTCCTGCAATTCGTGGTGCGGCTGGAATTGTTTATCTTGCTGGCGCTCTTGTTCTTGGAAGCGCCTTTCTCTGCTACAGCGCACGCTTTGCCTTTCGAATGTCTACGGTTTCCGCACGGCAGCTGCTTTTCGCTTCGATTCTCTATCTTCCGGTGTTGTTCGCTTTGCTCGCGTTGGACGGGAAATCAATATGAAGGGAATGCTCAGACCAATGGCAGTTAGAACCCGTTTCCCAAGGTTGTTGCTCGCCCTGCTTTTGCAGTCCATTGTCCACCTTCCCACCTCCAATGCCCAAAGCGTCGAGCCATTCACATTCTTTCGCGACTATGTTGGACTGAAAGAAGATCAGATTGCGGCGATCCGAAACGGAAAAGCAGTTGCGAAAGTAGTGGAATCGCGCACTCCGGATGAGGTGTTCGTATTCGGTTCAGTATATGTGCGGTCGACTCCCGAGAAATATCTCAAGTTCGCTTCGGACATTGATGAGCTGCGCAAACTTCCCAGTTATCTCGCCATTCGAAAATTCAACGATCCGCCTCAACTTTCCGACCTCGACGGTTTCACTCTGGAGGCGGACGACATCAAGCAGCTGAAAAACTGTGAGCCGGGCAAATGCGACGTCCAGCTGCCCACCGAGGCGATGGATACGTTCAAGCGGTCCGTGAACTGGTCTGCGCCTGACGCGGCAAATCAGGCAAATCAGCTTGCACAGAAGATGGCGCTCGAAGCAATTCGGAGATACACACAGGGAGGGAACGCAGCCCTTGGAACCTACATGGACAAACATCATCCGGCCGTTGTAGGTGAGACTTTTACATCTTTGCTCAGCCGCTCGAAAGCTCTTCCGGTGTATCTGCCCGAACTAGAACGCTATCTGCTCGAATATCCGGAAGCACAATCAGAAAATATCCAATCTGAGTTCTATTGGGAGAAGGTAAATTTTGGACTCAAGCCAACCCTTCG
>DATMQI010000165.1:0-11607 GCA_035567135.1 Terriglobales bacterium | reverse complement strand
CGGAATTCTGTACGAGAGCTTTATTCATCCTCTGACAATTCTGTCCGGCCTACCGTCCGCCGGCGTGGGTGCGCTGCTGACCCTGATCCTTTTCCATCAGGAACTGAATCTGTACTCGTTCGTCGGAGTCATCATGCTGATCGGCATCGTGAAGAAAAATGCCATCATGATGATTGACTTCGCCCTCGAAGCAGAACGCAACGAAGGCAAGTCGCCCGAAGAGTCCATCTATCAAGGCGCGCTCGTGCGCTTCCGCCCCATCATGATGACGACCATGGCGGCATTGATGGGAACGCTGCCGATTGCCATCGGGATGGGTGCCGGCGCGGATTCCCGGCGAGGACTGGGCCTGGCTGTTGTGGGCGGACTGCTTTTCTCCCAAGTTGTGACCCTGTATATCACTCCTGTGTACTACGTGTACCTCGATCGCCTGCAGCGAAGATTCCGCGGCAAGCGCGGCCGGCCGGAGCGTGGAGAGACGCCTTACGAGCGGCCCGTGGGGGAAACGGCCCTGATGCGGTAAACAATTGATCGCCATCTAATTTCTGCGTTCATTATCCTTGCAGCTCCGTTGTTTCCTAATCGGCGGATTGTCCTGAATTGGGATCATCTGGTCCGATTTCCGCACGTTTCCTGGCTTGACACATCCAGCGTAGCGGGACAATAGGAAAGAACCACTGTCGCCCGCGAACCGCGCTCCCCGGCATGGAAGCCTGCATCCGCTAGGCGAATTCCGAGCGAAATTCTTCTCGCGCTCGGTTCTTCTTCATTTGCCCGTTGGGGCTGGCGGTCTGAGACCACAAGGCGTTCCGTACCTCATCTCAAGCCCTGCCCTGATTCCGTAGGAGGCCGGTTATGACTCGCACAGGGAACCGCAATTCTTCTCTCGTTGTATGCGCAGTATTCATCCTGATTCTGATCTTCGCCGTGGCCTTCGAGGCAACGGCCCAGGATTACAAGGTGACCAAACTTCCGACGTTGGGAGGCAAGCTAACCAGGGCATTCGGAGTTAACAATCAAGGTCAGGTCGTCGGCCAGTCTGACATACCCAACTCCGCGTGGCACGCGTTCGTGTGGAACCGAACTGGAGGTATTCAAGACCTGGGGACCTTGGGTGGGCCCTTCAGTGTGGCATATGCAATCAACGATAGCGGACAGGTGGTCGGAGGGGCTGACGACATCGCTGGCAATAGCCACGCATTCCTGTGGAGTCAGTCTGGCGGCACACAAGACCTGGGAACCCTTGGCGTTTACAGTACCGCGAGCGGAATCAACAACAAGGGTGAGGTGGTCGGATGGTCCCAGGTGGGCCCGACAAACTATGTTCATGCGTTTTATTGGACGCAGCCTGAAGGCATGCGTGACTTAGGCACTCTCGGCAGCGAACTTGGCAGTTTTGCGTCGGGCATCAATGACAACGCTCAGGTCGTCGGGGCCTGCTACATCGGCGATGGTTCTTCCTTGCATGCATTCCTATGGACACAAGCCGGAGGAATGCAAGATCTGGGGACGCTCGGTGGAACCAGCAGCGTAGCTGGTGCCATCAATAACAGCGGAGAAATTGTAGGCAGCTCTTTGACGCCGAGTGGAATTCGACACGCCTTTCTCTGGACCGAAGCGGCTGGGATGCACGATCTTGGAACGCCGCCCGGCTTTACTGAATCCTCGGCGGTGGGCATCAACAGCGGTGGACAAATTGTCGGGTTCGCATGGGCGCCTAATGTAAGAGGATCCCCCTTCATATGGACCAAGACGGAAGGAATGAAGGCGTTGGGCCCCTTCGGGCAGATCCCGTTAAGCGAGGGGAATGGCATTAACCAGTTCGGTTTGATCCTGACTTCCTTGTATACCGGAAGCGCGTATTCAAGCTACCTGTTGGTACCTGTGATGAGCACTATTCTCGAATCCTCTCCCAACCCCTCGTTGGTTGGACAAACAATTACTCTTACGGCAAACGTCGGATCCACGGTGGTTGGCGCACCGCCGGATGGGGAGAACGTCACTTTTTTTGATGGAAGGACAACGTTAGGAATCGTGCCTCTGAAGAGTGGAGTGGCCAGACTTCAGAGCTCCAGGCTGGCGGCTGGCACCCACGCGCTTCAAGGTTCGTATGCGGGTGATGTTAATTACTTGCCCAGCAAGTCTGCGGCTCTATTGCAAGCCGTGAATGCGTACCCGACTTCTGCTGTCATAGCTTCCAGTCTCAACCCCTCGCCGTATGGCCAAGCTGTAACCTGGACCACAAAGGTAACGGCCTCAGGACCCACGGCCCCAACCGGGAATGTCGCTTTCCGCTGGTCTCGAGATACGCAGACTTACACGATTGGCACGGCTCCAGTGAACGCCAGCGGCGTGGCCACGCTCACCAGATCGAACCTGAATGCGGATCCGTTTGGAGCTCCGTATCCTCTGGTTGCGGTGTACTCCGGCGACGCCTTCAATCTAGGCAGCACATCCGCCGTGCTTCTGCAGGACGTTCTTCAGACCAAGACGGCCGCTACCATCACTTCGTCCTTGAATCCTTCGAAGCTGGGCCAGCCCGTGATCTTCACCGCGAAAATCACCTCCCCAACGGTTATGCCAACCGGGCCGGTGACATTCTCGATCGGGTACACAAATCTCGGAAGAGCCCAACTGAGCGGGGGCATAGCGAAGTTCACCACCTCGGCCCTGCCCGTAGGTTCGAGCAGAGTTAAGGTCACTTACTACGGCAATTCAAATATCGCTAAGAGTTCGGCCTCGATACTACAGACCGTGCAATAGGGGTTCGTGAGGCTGCTGAAAAGTGTAACGAGTCCTCTTAAATACGAAAACATTATTCAACCGCCCAAACATCGGGCGGCCTTTTTTGCTTCGACCCAAGCGCGAAAAGTAATATTGATGGGAATCGGACCTCCACAACTCGACAACGTCGACGATGGCCTCTTACTTCCCCACCAGGTTCGTGTGACTGGCCGCGCAGATCCATTGTCCGTTCATCTGAATCCACGTGTCGGTGAAGCGCCCGTGATGGTCGAACTGGCGGCCCTTGCTTTTCCCCTTCGCGTGGTAAGCGCCTGTTATCACGGCCGCGCCGGGATAGAAGTAAACCTCCACTCCTTCGTTGGCGACCAGGGTTGTCTCCACCGTGGGATCTTTGATGTCCGCAATGAAGCGCGACTTATTCATGACGGTTCCGTCCCAGTCGGTATAGACGAAAGTGTCGGCGAGTAAGGAATCGAGAGCCTGTCCGTCGCGGTGAATCTGAGCCTGGTTCCAGGCGTTCTCGAGCGCGATCAGTTTGGTTTTTTCCGCTTCTGTCTCTCTGGAATGCACCTGTGCGCTAGCCAGCACGGTCAACAGCAGTACGATTGCACTTGCGTGAAATAACTTCATAGCTTGTCTTTAAACGTACCCTATCAGTGAAGTCATTTCTACCCTCAAGTTCGGTACACAGTTCCTGCGGAAGACAGCTGCGCACAGAAACGCCCGGACACCACGACGCCGTCTCGCGCACTACAGCCCGCGAGACGGCGTCGTTTTATGGCTCAGCAAGCAGTGAATGACTCCCTACGGAGTCGGAATCACCGCCTGAGCCTGGTTCGAATAGACGCTTTCGTTGCCACTTCCGTCGACTGCTGTTACGACGTAATAGTAAGTCTGACCTGCCTGCACTGAAGTGTCGGTGTAGCTCGTGCTCGCATCCAGACCGCTATTGACGGCGACGTACGGTCCGCCAGACTGACTACCACGGTACACGTTGTACCCTGCGACTGTGGATGTGCTGGCGGTCCAGCCTAGGCTCACGTTGTGCTGCGGTGGCGTTGTTCCTGTGCCAGACACCGAAGTAGCCACCGAAGGGTTGGTGGCATTGCTTGCGAACGTGATCGTTGCTGACGCGGCCCCGCTCGCCTGCGGCGCGAAGGTCAACGTGAAGTTGGAGCTCTGGCCCGCGTTGAGGGTGATGGGAAGCGACAGCCCGCTCAGAGTGAACTCCGAGTTGGTCGAAGACACAGACGAGATAGTCACTCCTGCTCCGCTCGCGGTCAGAGTTCCAGACTGATTCTGGGTAACACCCACAACCACGTTGCCGAAGTTTACCGTCGTTGGCGTGACCGCCAACTGGCCCGGACTGGCTCCGCTTCCAGACAGAGTGACGCTCAAGTTGCCTACCGAGCCATCTGCCGTTAACGCGAGACTTCCGCTCGAGTTCCCGCTGCTCTGGGGCGTGAACGTTACGTTGAAGGTCAGGCTCTGGCCTGCGTTCAAAGTTGCCGGTACGCTCAAGCCGCTGGTCGCGAAACCTGCCCCGGTCACGGTCGCCGTCGAAATGTGGAGCAGTGATCCACCAGTGTTGGTGAGAGTTTGAGAGTGCGATTGGCTGCTGCCAACCTGCACAGCGCCAAACGCGATGCTGGTTGGATTTGCTGCCAGAGTACCCGCAGTGACGCCCGTACCTGAGAGCGGAATGCTGAAGGAAGAATTGGACGCAGTGCTGGTAACCGCAATGCTGCCGGTTGCGCTTCCCGCGACCGTCGGCGCAAAGGTCGTAGTAAACGACGCACTCTGTCCGGCGTTAAGAGTCGCCGGCAGACTCAGGCCGCTCATGTTGAAGCCGGTTCCGCCCACGGATGCTTGCGTAATCGTGATAGCCGAACTGCTTCCGTTGTTGAGGGTAATGGTCTGCGGCTGATTGGTGCCGACCTGCACGCTCCCGAAGCTCACGCTGGCCGGATTGACTCCCAACGTAGTCGCCGCCTGACCTGCGGCCCGATAAGGGCAGGCTCGCGCTTGCTCCGCTGCCCGTAAACGCAACCGATCCATTCACGCTGCCGTCGGTTTGTGGTGAGAACCTTACCGAGAAGGCGGAATTTTGTCCGGGCGCGAGCACCAAAGGCAGAGTCAGTCCGGAAATGCTGTACCCTGCACCCGTAGCCGTTGCTTGTGTGATCGTTACGGTCGTGCCGCCCGAATTTGTGATGGTCGCAGGCTGGCTCTGGCTACTGCCGACCTGCACGTTGCCGAAGCCGAGACTGGCAGGCGCGACCGCCAGGGCGCCGGGAGCTACTGCCGTACCGGTGATCGCCAGGACCATATTCGCATTCGACGCGCTCGATACGATCGCGAGGCTTCCCGTAACGCTGCCCGCCGACGTCGGCGCGAAAGTTACCTGCAACGTCGAACTCTGTCCCGACGCAAGCGTCAGGGGCAACGTAAGGCCGCTGACGCGTACACCCGCGCCGGTCGCGGTCGCCTGCGAGATCGTCGCACTGCTGCCGCCGGAGTTGGTAAGGGTCACGCTTTGGCTCTGCGTGCTCCCGACAAGAACGCTGCCGAAAGCTACAGCGGCAGGCGCGACGCCAAGTTGCCCGGCGGTGGTTCCATCACCCGCAACGGACAAGGAGGCGGTGATGGGAGCGGCCGATGGGGAACTCGAACTTCCTGAAACCGCGCCCATGGACAACGAAGCATCGCCGTTCACCATGACGCTGCCGTTGACCGACCCCGATGACTTGGGCGCAAAGGTCACACTGAATGTGGCGGTTTGCTTTGCCGCCAGGGTGACGGGCAGGCTCAGTCCGCTAATCGTGAAGGCTGCGTTGCTGACGGAAGCCTGACTCACGGTAACGCTGCTGCCGCCTGAATTCGTCAGGGTAACTGTCTTGGCCGCACTCTGGCCCACGCCGACGTTTCCGAATGACAAGGAGGATGGGGTAAGCGTCAACGTCCCTCGCGTGACAGCTTGGCCAGACACGGCGACACCAAGGGCGACATACCGGGCGCTCGTGATGGACAGTCGTGCGGAAGGAGTGCCAGCTACTTGCGGTGTGAATGCGACGGTGAACGTGGCACTTTGGCGAGGAGCAAGCGTCAAAGGCAACGTCAGCCCGCTCACCACGAACTGGGGATCCGAGGACGTCACGCTGGAAATGGTCACGGATCTCCGCGAAGTGTTGCTGACGCTATCTGTCATCTGCTTCGAACTGCCGATGACCGCTGTTCCGAAATTCAAATTGGTGGTGCTTACTACGAGAGCGCCGTCCCTCAGGTAGGAAGAATTAGGTTCGGCTGCGGAAACTGCCTGGCACCCTGCCATCAGAGTGATGACGAGCAGGATGCAAAAGACACCTGCAAAACGATCCCAACGCGAGCTGAGATCCACCATGTTTTTCACCTTCCAAGCCGTACTCGCGTTCGCACGGCGGGAGAATTTGGAATTGTTTCCGTTGCCAAGGGTCCGGGTGAAAGGCCGGAGTCGGCGGCGGACTAACTTCGGAGCTATCTTGAATCGAAAATGCAGCGCGACATAGATGCCAGTAGTTCAACTTCCTTGTGTCCAGAGGGTCAGGTATCAGTCGCGTGACAATCTTGTTGAAAATCGCAACACACGGAGAGCCGCATGAACACTGGTCCAAAACGCGGTCGAATCAGCACCCAGCAAACGCAGTTGTTCTCAGCGGAGTTCGCGTGCGCACACCGCGTGGAATGATTCGCGAGTTACGCTGCGAATTGCGAACTCTCTAACGAGATCCAGAAAAACATTCTTCACAAGAGTCTGCAGCGCTTGCAGCCGAGCTGTCGCTCGGCCGGGCAGACGAGGCATCTACCCCTACGTGATCCAGTTCGTGAACACGTAGACCCAGACGCCCCGTCTGGGCGGCCGGGACGTCAGCCCCGGCGGGCTGTTGCCTTGCCACGCCGCATCCTGACTATGGCAAACCCATGAATTTCAAGGACCTATGGCACAATGGTGCCATGAAAAATGGGTCGTGACTTGATACATTCGCCGCACCCTTTTCCGGAGAATGCAATGTCGCTGGTGGTGAAACTGGAAGACGATCTTGGTGAGCGCGGGGAGTGGGTCATCCTGCACGGCGTGGTCCCCGGCAGCGACGAACAGGAGTTCCCGGTTCTCCGCGGCATCGATCCCTTTGGCAAGACGGTCTTCAATCACCTGCAAGCCGAGACGTTTTTGCTGGAATGGGAGCGCGTGAAGGACCGCGCCAAGGACGAATCCCAGCGCGAAGCCTGGCAAAAGGTGAAAGAGATGGCCGAGCATTGCAAGGCGGATCGGGACCTCTATTTGAGGTTCGTGGGACACTAACAAAGGAGAATCATTTGCAGTAGTTCCCTACCGCCCAACTACTTCGATAACTGTCCCAGCGCTTCCCGAAACAGCTGATCAAACGAACTCGCCTTGCCGGCCTTGGTCGCAACCAGCAGCGTCTTCTCGGCCGCGGCACGCTGATATCCCAGGTTCAGCAATGCGGAAAGCACGTCCTCCTCGACCGGATTCATCGCGGGAGGAGCGACTTCCTGGCCGGGCGCAGGCGTAGGAAGCTTGTCGCGCAGTTCGAGCACCATCCGTTCCGCCGTCTTTCGGCCGATGCCCGGAATACGGGTGAGCCGCGCAACATCATTCCCTCGAATGGCGCCCACCATCTCATCTGCCGGCATGCCGCTCAAGATGGTGATGGCCAACTTCGGTCCAATCCCGCTGACCGTGAGAAGCTTTTCGAACAGATGCTTTTCCGCGATCCGGAGAAAGCCATAAAGCGCGATCTGGTCTTCGCGAACGTGCGTGTGAATGTGCAGGGCAACTTCGCTGCCCGCAGCGGGAAGGTCGGAGAACGTAGGAATGCTGATCGTCACGTCGTAGCCAACGCCCCCAGTTTCGACGATAGCCTGGTTGGGATGTTTGACCAGCAGTTTTCCACGCAGATGAGCGATCATGTTCGGGACATTGTAGCGGGTATCGGGTGGTTGAAATCAGGTGGGGGTGTTAGGGAACAGGAAATTGGGACGGCCCAATGCCCTCGGCGACTTGGGGAACACTTGAAACTGGATCAGTGAGTGGACTGCGGATCTTTCACCAATTAACCGATTTCTGCGCCGACCAGAATCGCGGTTTTGCAGGTTCAAATGCCCTCATCGCGCTGCAATGACAGCAGAGACACTGGAAAACCTTGTTTTCAGGAAAGGCGATGTGTCCACACTTCTTACACACAAAGCGACCATCTCCAGTCGGGCTGAGCAGCATGAAGTGGTCAATCAAAACACAGTATGGGCAACGAGGCTCTTCGACCATGGCTGGCTCCTTTGGGGAGGTTGGCCTAAAAGCAGTCTGATCTTACGCCCGAATTGTTAAAACAATGCACAGGCACAATACTCAGAAGTACATCTTCCACTTGAACGAGGTTTGGTCGTGAATGGAGAAGGGGTCAATAAGTGAAATCGCGATTTTGCAACAACTCTTGCATTATGGCTTAACGCAGAAGCCCTTCTGGCACACTAGACCAGATCCGCACTCTAATTGCTCGCTGCAAGTTTTCGGACACGGGCCTACCGCACCTGTGGGAGCCGATGCGTATTCGGTACGCGAACCCACTGCACAAAAAATATCGACGGGGCGACCATCGCAACCGCAGCGGCCACCCGGATCGATGCAATGATTGTCACGGCTTGGGACGATACATTTCCCTTTACTTTCACAGCCGCCCGTAAAGCCGCAGCGCTGACCGGAAGGGCACTCCGAGTCTTTCTTGCAACTCGCGACTTTATGGGGGCCTCGGACATTAGAGCCACCAGTAGTTGTCGTCTGTGCGTTGGTGTTGGCGCAAGCCACAATGAACCATAGACCTAGCGCAGCGCCGTAGGCGGCTGCTAAGCAAGACTTCCCCATACCCTCTGATCGCTATCCGTGCTGTTTCCTGCGATTGAAATCGCCCGAGGTGGCCGCGAGGGAAGATGAGTGATACAGGGATTTTTCGCCAACTGTCACTCTACAATGCTCACTCATGGAGGCTGGCTGTACAGTCGAAAACGCATTCTCTCTATTCAAGCGAGCAGTAATAGGCAGCTACCACCAGCTTTCCATAAAGCATCTACAGCGCTATCTTGATGAGTTTTCGTTCCGATTTAATCGGCGGGAAGATGCGGACATTTTCGAACAGGCATTGAGCCGGATGACCGGAGTTGCGCCAATGCCATACAGCAAACTGGTAGAAGAAAACACGTTTACGAAGTTCGTGCGGCGCTAATGGGCCACTAGCTCGTGCTCCTGCGACCTCGCAGGAGTAGGCGGGAATAACGATTGCTGCTTTGGGTCGGGACCGGGTCGCGCATGCTCTCTGCGATCTTGAAGAAGGGCGTATACTGCAAGCCCGAAACCGACCGCTACTACTGTGAGCAATTGTAGGACTTGAATCACTGCCGTCTTCTCTCCACTTGGATGCCGAAAATTAGCAAGACGATTCCGACGAGGAGGACTCGAATTAGTGTACTCCAACTAGCGCAACTCTTTTCGAAAATCACATATAGCGGCGCGAATACAATGACGAGAGTACCCGCCTCTCGCAGCGCATCGGCAATCATTTCGGCTGTATATTTGTTTCCCGCCAATCCCCTAGATTCTGCTATGAAATCCGTGTCCAGAATAGTGCTGAGCTATGGTCTATGGTTTGTCTTTTCGATTCTTTTCGCGTTTAAAGATTTCCTCAATCAGGGGCTTGTATTCCTTCGTCCGCTCGTCTAAGGCCTCAATGACGAACTCTTTTTGAGTCTGCCCATTAGCTCCCGCCACCGCGCTAATCCGCCGAAGTAATTCCTCTGGGAAGGGGCGCACATTCAATTGCGGGATGACTGCTCGCGTTGGCGGCTTGCGTCCTTTATCCACAAAAGCACCCTAGGAACAAAAGGGATTGCTATTGTACCGTCAGAGATGTAGGATCTGTAGGAAAGCTAGTTCCGCAAAGTTACCGACGTTTTTGCGGTGATAAGCGGATGGGGAATATACTAAGGAGACGGGATTGACTGCCTGTCTAGTGCCAAGTAAGATTCCCCGTTTGCTGGCTTTCTGTTTGAGAGTTTGGTGCGGAGGAGGGTGCGGGGCTTGAACCCGCAAGTGCCTAGGCGACACGGCAGATTATAAGTCTGCTCCCTTACCAATTAGGGTTAACCCTCCGTCATCAAAGCTGGAGGCCGGGGCCAGATTCGAACTGGCGGTGGCGGGGTGCAGACCCGCTGCCTTACCCAGGCTTGGCTACCCGGCCTCTGGTACATATTGATGTCTACTGACAAGCCAAAAGTCCCCAAGCGCGAGTTCGATGCTGTCCTGAGCAAGTTACTCAGTCGGTCACCTATTCCGCGCAAGTCCAAGCCAACTAAGAAGAAGTCCGGTAAGTAGAGCCCCGTCCTTGTAGGCTAATGATCTCCTAGTCTTAACACAAAAAAGACTTAAGTGGTACGACTTGTGGTGGGTAATCCAGCGTAGGCCCAATACCTTGATGTTAACAGAATGATAAACACAGCCTGTCGCGGGCGTATAATCCACGCCCATTGAGGGGAGAAAGCGAGTGTTCAATGGCCATCTACAAATACTCCACCCACCTGCACCAATATTCTGGCCAGAACGAGGGGGAATTCGACAAGATATATGAGCCGGGCAGCAGAAGCGCCTGGTCCGGAATATACCGATGCATAGTGTGTGGGCATGAAGCTGTCCATACTATCGACAAGTCTCTCCCCCCACAGAACCATCACGTTCACAAGTCCGGGCACGGGAAGATCCAGTGGAAATTGGTGGTTTCTGATTCTCCTCCGCCGTCTTAAGCATGAGTCTTTCTGCCCTGGCAACGGCTATCGGGGTTGTGCCTAATCGCATTTCGCAGATTGTGGCCGGCAAACGCGATATCACCGCGGATACAGCGCTGCGCCTGGCCCGTTTTTTGGCGTGTCGCCAGACTTCTGGATGAGTAGCTGGTCGGGATCGCAGACTATTTGCCTAAAATGGCAAGGCTCCTGTGGGGAAACGAACTACAGGAGCCGTCTTCGGCCATCTCCCTAGACGTTCTTCACCAAAATGACGCCGGGGTGGATTGGTGTGCGCTTGTTCTTTTCCTCCCCAATGGTAATTTTCAATCTCCACGTTTTCTGGCCCATCACTTCTGTCAATTGGGTGGCTCACAGCCGCAGTTTTGGGCTCCTGGTTGCGCGGGTACTTTAATAACTACCTTTTTCTTCAATAAAATCCAGGGCCAAAAGCTGCTGACCGACGATGCCCCCTGGCTTCGGCACGCGCGAGTTTCGCGATCTGGAGTCCCAGTTATCTGTAGCGATTTGCAGGCGGAGCAACCCGCCAATTGCCACGTGCAACTAAATACTTAGTTGACGTTTTGTACGCTCCCGCGTCAGACTTCTGGGATTGATCTTTGGAGGACGTTTTGCCCCGCACGCAATCCGCAACCCTGACCGAAGCTGAACTGCGCATCATGCAGGTGCTTTGGGAAAAGGGCCCGGCCACCGTCCAGCAGGTTCTGGAAGCCCTCCCCCGCGAAAAACCGCTGGCCTACAACTCGGTGCTGACTATTATTCGCATTCTCGAGAAAAAAGGGTGCGTGCGGCATGTGAAAGACGGGCGGGCGCACATCTATCGCGCGGTGTTAAACCAGGATGAGGCCAAGCGCACCGAGATTCAGCATCTGCTGAGCCGGTTTTTCCAAAACTCCCGCGAGTTGCTGGTGCTCAACATACTGGAAGAGGAAGGAATCGACGCGCAGGAACTGAAACGGCTGCGCCAGATTCTGGGTGAGAGTCGCTGAACCATGCTGAACCTTCATTTCGTGGCGC
>DATMQI010000164.1:0-6553 GCA_035567135.1 Terriglobales bacterium | reverse complement strand
CGTCGATGCCCGAAAGGTACGCAAGAAATGAGTTCGGCTGTATCCGCTTTCTGCAGCGATGGTATGTAGATCAAGGTTGGTCGCGAGGTCAGCCCTCATCCTGTCGAGAACGCGCTGCAGAATTCGAGTTGGCATCTTCCCAGATTCTGACGGTTTGGGACCTCGTACTCCGCCGGAAAGCTGTCGAAATCGAAGAGCGAGGGCGTGAGCTAAGTGATCCGCATACAGCTTTCCCGATGCTCCCCGTGAATTTGCTTCTGCCGCCAAGAGCTTGACTATGCCTTGTAGAGAATCATCACGAAGAGTCGCGATCGGTCGAAACTCCACCGTTGAAGGCGCGCCCAGATCCTCTCCGACTTCTGCCACCAACTTAGGGTCGAGGGCGCTCAAGATCACTGTTTGGTCGTTAAATGGCGTGCATGCGCCGATCGGACCTGCAGGACAAAGTTTCATATCTCCTGGAGAGAACGAGAAGGGAACGAACCGCCCGTGCCCTGCTGAGGTTTCCCCTCGCGATACATGGCTGGTAAACAGCACAACTAAATGTTGACGAGAAACAGACTCGGGTCGTTCACCCGGAAAGGCCCTATGATGTTCCAGACAAACTCCGTCCCATCCTAGCTTGTTGCTGGAGCACAGCCGGGCAGAAGATCCACGCACAAAAGCGTTGATCCCGCAGCGCAAGGGAGCGCTTCGCGTTTCCAAACTCTCTCCCATCAGTCCTTTCCTCGTTTCTACTGGATTCTTTAAGCGCAGTCGGCTGATGGTGACTTGGACAGTCCGCTTCAGCCACCGTCGTTTCGATGATTGAGCATCACTGGAGGTGCATAAATATACCGTGAATATTCCATTTGCCGCTTCGACGCTGTCAGAAAATCCGCATCCCGCCACGAGAGTAATGCATCGTCATTCCATGGGGCGATTCAATGATCAACAGACTTTCTCGCTGCCACCTTTCTACTCTTCAGGAATAAATTGTCGGCCCGTGTGTCCTGTCACCTATGACATCCACGACGAGCCGTCTCATTGCAGCAACCGATTCGTCTTCTCAAGCCGGGAAAACACTTCGGAAAGCCTTATTGATCGGGGTGATGCTGGTAACAGTCTTTCTCGTGGCTGGCATCTCTATGACCATCGGATGGAGACCCATTATCGGGGCGAAGACACGGGCCTTGACGACCCGTAACTTCGAACGGACTCCACAGCGGCTCGAGCGTGGCCGCTACATTTTCATGGGATTGTCTGGCTGTGTGCATTGCCACTCTCCGTTGGAGGGGTCCCAACGTGGCTTCCCCCCTGTGATGAGCTTGATGGGGTCCGGCCAAGTGCTCGTGGACAAAGCTTCATTAGGCAGAATCGTGGCGCCGAACCTCACGCCAGACATGCAGACCGGATCGGGCGCATGGACAGACGACCAACTTGCCCGCGCCATCCGCGAAGGCATTGGTCACGACGGCCGGACTCTGTTCCCCATGATGCCTTACGAGAATTTTCGAAGCATGTCCGATGAGGATCTGGCGTCAGTCGTCGTTTTCTTGCGTTCGCTGCCACCCATCCGTCACGAGCTACCGAAAACCACCGTCGCATTTCCGGTCAAGTATCTAATCAAGGGACTGCCTCAGCCCGTAACCTCTCCCGTAAGATCTCCCGTCGCCAGCGATCGTGTTCAGTGGGGCAAATACCTGGTGCGGCTGGCAAATTGCGCTGACTGTCACACCGCTCGCGGTGCGCACGGGGAACCTCTTCCCGGCATGGACTTTGCCGGCGGGCAGACGATTGCTATGGAGGGGGTAATGAGCACGAGTGCAAATCTGACTCCAGATGCTTCGGGCATTCCATACTACGACGAAGCGCTTTTCATCAGGACATTGCGCACAGGCACGGTAGGGGCACGCGAGCTAAGCTCAATCATGCCGTTTGTGGTGTTTAGAAACCTGAGCGATGACGATCTGAAGGCAATTTTCGCTTATCTGCAAACACTGAAGCCGGTTCGGCACCGCGTGGACAACAGCTTGCCGCCAACCTATTGCAGACTCTGTCGACATAAGCATGGGGCTGGGGACCAGAACTAGCTGGTCCCTCCCTTTCCATGGGCGGTTCGATGATCAAGAATGGGAAGTCGTTGCAGCGCAGATCAAGACGCTTTCAGCCAAACATTTACGATCCACCAATTAGTCGCCCCTCGGGTCTCTTTGGTTCATAGATGTCACGGCCGACTACGGTTTTTCCGACACAGGCCCACACGTTGAGGATTCTTCGTCGGTCCGAGCATCACCCTACCGTTAGCGGTGAAGAATTAGGCGAGTCTCGCTTGACGAAACTGCGTGGGACTCATCTTGCAGAGAGCACGGAACGCTCTTGCGAAGTGCTGTTGGGTTTGGAATCCACACGCAATGGCTACATCGAGGACGCGTGCATCTTCTTTGACGAGCAGTTCCTTGGCTCGCTCCACCCGTGCCCTCAACACAAATTGGTGCGGAGCGACTCCCGTCGATTGACGGAACATTTGAGAAAAGTATGCCCGGCTCAGCTTTGCTTCCTCGGCCATCTGCATCAAGCTCACGTCTTCATGGAGGTTCTCATGAACAAAGCTGGTCACACGGCGGAGTTGCACTGGGGAGAGGCCTCCGCGGTAGTGGCGCATTGAGCTCCGCAATGCTCCCTGCGAATGCAGCAGCGCGGCTGCCAGAGCGCGCCCAATTGAATCCGTGTAGATTCTCCCGGCTGGAGATCCATTTGCAAGGTCTGCTTCAGTTGCCGCCACCAACGCACGAATTCGCTCGTCTTTGAGGAGCGGCGTTCCGTTCAATTCCGGGGCTCTCCCACCCATCTCCTCTGCGACAGAATGCAACGTCTGGTCCGGCACCGTGATCTGCAGCATTTGAATTGGACTGCGCCAACGCACCCACTCCTCGGTGTTCCTCCGACAGAGAATCATCTCTCCAGGTGCGTAGCAGTATCTCGACAGACTGTGCGATCCAAGACCTAGCTCAAACTCGCCCGGAGTAAGAACCTTTGCTAAGACCTGTTTTTCGAGAATCTGACGTATCGGTTCCGGGGAGATTTTGTTGGCGATCCTCTGAACAAGGAGTTCGGCATCCATCACACGATTTAGATGTTTTTTGACCCTGCAAAGAACCGAACGATTGGATACAGAAGCGAAGTATTTGACCCTTCGCTCATTCATTTTTGCGTTTTCATTGAATTTGTAGGTACTTCGACCACAAAGGGAGATTTTCTCAATGAACGCTACATCTGAAACCAAGACGGGCACGAACGGCAGCGCCGAGCAGCAAACATTTATCGTTCTAGGGGTCTTACTCCAGTTTCTCTCCACGCCCGAACAAATCAACGACCAGATCGGTGTGATCCGCGGAACGGTTCCCTCAGGAGTCGTGATTCCACTCCATAGCCACTCCGATCCAGAGATATTTTATGTGCTGAATGGTTCGCTTGAGGTATTCCAGGCCGAGGGTCCGTCCGCGGGCTGGCAAACAGTGAACGCCGCCGAAGTCGTTTCTATCCCCGGAAATGTCAGGCACGCAGTCCGAAATACTTCTCCTAGCCCGATGACCTCAATCATCGTGACCAAGGAGGAACTCTACAGCTTCTTCCGCGAGCTCGCACGGCCATTCGATGCGAACAGGCCTCCCGCACCGCCAACTCCGGAGGAGATGCAGCAGTTCTTCAGCGTCGCAGAGAAGTACGAATTCTGGCTTGCATCCCCTGACGAGAATGCAGCGATTGGCATCTCGCTCCGGTAGTGCGACTGCTGGTGGCTCTTTCCATCTGTTGCGATATCCACTACGTAGTTGACCTGGGACTCACGGGAGTAGCGCAAACATTGGCAACTCCCGAGTAGCCGGCTATCGGCAAACTCTTTAGCACTTTTCTGCAAGTCCAGCACTTTCTAGGAAGCGCTGCGACTTCTGGCCGGATAAAAGAAATGCAAGCGCCAATTCGCGCCGGGATGACAAGTTGCCGTATATCTCAACGCCAGAAAAAGAGGTTTTTGTAGAAGTATGGTGGATACAACGTTTCCCGCTTACATGGATGGCCTTTATGCCTATGCTATGGTGCTCAGCCGTAACCCCGCGATGGCTGCGGATCTCGTGCAGGAAAGCTATCTTCGCGCCTTGAAGGCAAAGGAAAGTCTTCGTCCCGACAGCAACGTGAAAAGCTGGCTGTTCACCATCTTGCGTAATATCTGGCTCAATCACTTGCGCCACGAGCGCGCTGGCCCCAAAATTGCAGAGCTCGATTCGGACGAGAATCTCGCGGATGTGTCCGTTGCAACTTCCGAAGATCCCCACGATCTCTACGTGAGGAATCTGCAACGCGCACAGGTGCGCGCGGCGATCCAGCAGCTTCCCGTCGAGTTCCGCGAGATCATCATTCTGCGCGAGTACGAAGAACTTTCTTACAGTGAGATTGCCAATGTCTTGCAGTGTCCAGTGGGAACCGTGATGTCTCGCTTGGCGCGGGCGCGGTCCAGACTTGGGGATCTGCTTTCCTTTTCGCAACAGCCTCTGCCAACTGAGAATGAGTGAACGGTCGATCAATAATCGCCTTCGAACCACGCCTTGTCCCCTTCGAAAAATGCACAGGTCAGCGGATCGGGCCTGCTTTGCGCACGTTGGGGAATATTTCTTTGTTTGACGTGTTGCTCCTAGTGTTTAAGACTGCCGGGTACTTAAGACTGCCGGCGCGGATCAAACCTTATGAAGTCCTGTGATGACCTCAACGTCGACTTGCTGCGTTATCTGGACAACGACCTCAGCGAGCAAGAGTTCAAATATCTTCGCGCTCATCTCGATACCTGCGTGTACTGTCAAGACCGACTGGAACGGGAACGCGCGCTGTCCCGCTTCTTGCATGA
The DNA here is from genome assembly GCA_035567135.1 of Terriglobales bacterium. GTDB lineage: Bacteria > Acidobacteriota > Terriglobia > Terriglobales > Acidobacteriaceae > JABDBE01. The sequence goes on along the minus strand of DATMQI010000164.1, from coordinate 1,674 downwards.
GTCACGTCCCCTATACTCAGCGCCTGCAGAGCTGCGTATCCAAGTCTCGGCGGCTATAGAAAGGAACTCCCTCCGGTATCGACCACGATGGGACCGGTGGCGGCGCGTGTCTCCACTGGTTTTGAATTGGAAGATGCTAGTGCCAGCCACCCTGGTGATCGCACTGTGCCTTATGGCTGTCCCGAACATCGTGCAAAACGTTCGCGCTGCGAGCTATGTCGAGGCTGCTCTAACAAACCACAACAGATACCTCCGTGGCGAGCTAGGCCCTGGAATCCGCACGAAGTCGCCAGAAGCAGTTACTGCCTGGTTTGCGGATAAGCTCCCGTTTCAATTCCGGTTGCCAAGTTCGGAAGCGGCGATCCAAGCGAACCCCACTTACGAATTGGCAGGCGCAAGCTTGGTGCAATATCGAGGAATCCCAGCCGCCATGGTCCACTACGAGGCTCCGAACGGAACGATCAGCCTCTTGGTTGAATCCAGCAAAGCGGCTGTCGTGGCTGGGGGAGACGAGAGTCATTACGGAGCGCTGGTGTTCCACTATCGAAACGAAGGCAGGTTCAAGGTGATTACGTGGAGCGCCCACAACCTGGCCTATGCTCTTGTTTTGTCGATCGCAAGTTCGGCACGGGAATCCTGCATGGTTTGCCATCAAAGCATGGCAGATCACGGGCAGTTCCGCAGGCAGCCGTAGCGCTGCTTTCACCAAGAACTCAGAGCATCGGAATAAGAAACGCCTGGAAGTGTCTCTACCTGCGACCGGCTTGATTGTTTAACTCTCAGCCGCAGGTTCACCGAAATGGAGATTTGATGAAAAGAACAGGAAGAATCACATATGCGCTGATGAGTTTCGCGATGTTCTTCGCAACCACTGCGTACGCTGCTAACAAAGGGTCCTTGCACGTTCAGTCAACGACTATGGCCGGACAAACGCAACTGGCCGCTGGCGAGTACACGGCGCAATGGGAAGGCGCTGGCCCCGATGTAGAACTGAAAATCAAGCTCCACAACAGAGTCAAAGCCGCGGTACCCGCCAAAGTGATACCGCTGGACCAGCCGCTCAGCAAAGATGCGGCAATACTGGACACCGACGGCAACGGAGGCCGGAGGTTGCTTGAGATCCGATTCTCAGGCAAGAGTTCTTCCTCAAAGTCGAACCGCAGGCCGCTTCGACGACGTGTCCGGATATGCCATTGCTAATCCCGGAATGTGAGTCCGCGCTGCCTTGGTAGAGCGTGCTCGCCTGCAACATTGGAAACAGTCGTCGTCAACGGCGCAACGGGACCCCGTCCCCATTGCGCCGAGATGGACGCCAGCAGCAGAGAGAGAGGTCATCCATGAAACGCAATGAAGAGATACTGTACCTTGAGTCCGATCCCAAGATTTTCGAGGATCGCTTCGCGCGATGCCGCCGGCTACTCGACTTCCTCGCTGCCCGCATTCTGGGCAGTCAAGAGGAAGCGGGCGACGCTGTGCGAAACTGCAGGGCTGCGGCTTCGCGCAACCCACCAAGCTTCGAGAGCGAAGGCGCCTTCCGAGGTTGGCTCGCGCGGGTTTTGATTGACGAAGCTTGTGCGCTTATCCGCCGAAAACAGTTTTCCCTAATACGGTCCCCCCAAGAGTCTTCTTACCAACCCGGAAGGTAGCAGCGGTTATGGCTTGCATGGTGACAAC
>DATMQI010000163.1:0-3050 GCA_035567135.1 Terriglobales bacterium | reverse complement strand
ATTGGCGAAAAATCTCGGTTACACTCACAACGAGTCAATGAGCGTAACTACATGGTTCCGTCAACAACCTTGTTTCGGTACCCTTGCTTCGCTCTCTACTGAAAGCCTGCCACGCGCTCGCCGCTACTGGTGCACGGTCTGGGTTACCGAAGCCGGAGGTGAACCTTGCTTCTACTTATTGGATCACAGGAGCCTTCGCCGAAGGCAGGAAGGAAATCAGGACGAGCGTTGCGTCATCGGCAAAGTTGCCTTGGCAAAACTGTGATACGTCCTGCATCAATTTGCGATGCAGCGTCGCAGTCTCTCCGCTTGCATCGTCATCAAGTTCCTGTCGCAATCTGTCCTCACCGTATTCTTCACCGCGAGTGTTCGTGGCCTCTGTGATTCCATCCGTAAACAGGAGCAGCTTGTTTCCAGGATCGATCTGCACCGCCACATCCGAATACTTCGCATCGGGGAATATTCCCAGAACGATTCCGCCGTCACCGAGGACCTCCACATCACCTCGGGAGCGATGTAACAGGGGAAAACAGTGTCCCGCGTTGCTGTACCGCAAGGTCTTGGCGGCCGTGTCAATAACGCAGTAGAAAAATGTGACGAATTTATCGGGCGCTAGATTGGTGCACAGCACGCGGTTGAGCTGCGTGCAGATTTCAGAGGGATCCACGGTCTCTGCAGCGAATGCCTTCACGACAGCTTGAACGTTTGCCATGAGAAGCGCGGCCGCGATCCCTTTGCCCACAACGTCGGCAACGCAAACAGCAACGCTAGTCTCAGTGAATTTGATGACGTCAAAATAGTCACCTCCCACAAGCCGGGCGGGTTGGTAGCTTCCAACGATTTCTAGATCTGGTAACTGAGGAATCTGCGCGGGAATGAGTCTGGCTTGAATCTCTCTAGCGGTTTCGAGTTCCTTTTCCTGCTGTTCAAGTTGTGAAATCCCAGTTTGCACCGCTGCCTGGAGCACTACATTCTGCGATTCGAGCTTGGATTTCATGCTTGAGTACACCTGGTAAAGAACTCCAACAATGAAAGTGACGAGAGTGCCGAGGCGGATATCCGCGGTCACATTCGAGGCCGTTCGCATTGCATACTGCATGAACGACGTGTAAATGATGCCGGTGGCCACGATCACGGTTCCAAGGCTGACGACAGCAAGAACCAGTAGGCCCACGACCCAATTCAGGGGAAAGGCAAGCCGGGAATAGTATCGCCCCAAGCACTTCATGATGGGAAACATGAGATTCCCAATGCACAAAGCGAACACTACGTTGGCCCAGAGATGTGTCGATACCTTCAGTACGGACAAGACTGCGAAGACGACAACGGCAGCGAAAACCAGGACTTGCTGCTGCTGGAAGAATTCCTGAACGGTACTGCGAGTTATCTTGTGGAGAGGCATTGCGGCCTGTGACACTGCCGACTATGAGAAACCACTCTAACATTCTGGAATCTGGAGTGGACGGAGAAGTCATCGCGCGGAAGATTTCGGGAGCGGCAAAACGGAAGCTTGTCGTCCATGACCGGGCGCGGAAGAGTTCTTCGGGGTACGTTGAAAAATAAGCCAATACTCTCACAACCGGGTCAGTGAGTGTAATCGTCTTGGCTTCTTTCACGATGGAGATGTCGGGGTCGGCGTCTTTCCAGAGGGTGAGGAAATCTTTGTCAGCAGCGAGTGCCCCATCACTTTCCCTTGTAGCTAACTCTCCACACAGAGTTTGACGTATCATCGCTCACCAACAGCGATCCATCCGAAGCCACGGTTATGCCTACCGGACGCCCCCATACCTTGCCGTCTGGCAGCACGAAGCCGGTGAGAAAATCTTCATACTCGCCGCTAGCGTGTCCGGTCTGGTGCAGCGGCACTCTAATCACTTCATAGCCCACGCGCACCGCTTTGTTCCAGGAGCCATGCTCGGAGGCGAAAATGTCTCCCTTGTACACGACGGGGAACTGCTGGCCTTGATAAAAAGTAAACTCCAGCGACGCGATGTGTGGCTGCAGCAGCACATCCGGCACGATGACTTTGTCTTTCAACTCCGGATGCTTGCCCTGGTGCCGCGGGTCCTGATGCCCACCCATGTACCACCACGGCCAGCCGTAGAATCCGCCTTCTTGCACGTGCGTGATGTAGTCAGGGACGAGATTGTCGCCCAATCCGTCGCGCTCATTCACCGAACACCACAACTCGCCCGTCTGAGGATTCACCGCAATCCCACCTCCCGCGTTGCGAATGCCGTAGGAATACACGCTCAGCACGCAACTCTCAGGATTGCAAACCAGAATGTCGGCACGGTTCTTCTCTCCGGGGTGTGTGTCAGGGTCGTCCACGTTCGATCCGGAACCTACCGCGACAAACATTTTCTTGCCGTCGCGCGAAAATTCCACCGCCCGCGTCGTGTGCCCGAACCAGCTCTTTGGCAAATCAGCGATGTGTTGCGGCGATCCGCTCGCCTTCAAATCGCCGTTGTGGTAAGGGAAACGAACTACTTCGGCTTCGCTGCCCACGTATAACCATTGCGGATCGGGACCCGGAGGATAGAAGGCCAGACCATACACCTGTTTCAGGCCGCTAACGAAGATCGCCGACTGCTCAGGTTTGCCGTCGGCGGTTAGCCCGCGAAACACACGGATGCGCCCGGGATCGGTTTCCGCAAGAAAAATGTCGCCGTTCGGAGCTGCGCGCAAGGTCCGGGGATTGTCGAGCCCAGCCTCATACAATTCCACCTTGAATCCGGCCGGCGCCGACGGCCACGCGTTTTCCGGCCGCGCCACCATGTCCGGAGAGTTGAACCTCGATTTGGTCGCATACGGTTGAGGTAGATCGCTCACCGTAATCTTGTGCAACGTTCCCGGCTTCTCGTAGCGAAAATCCGTGAAAGGTGGCGTCGGCGGCGGAGCCTTCACCTTCAATGTGTTCAAGTCGGGAGGGGGCGGCGCGATCGCCTCCGGCGCGCTTGCCTCCTGCGCGGCCTGCGACGTTCTCAACGACTCTATATAGGTAACGATCTGCCAGCGCTGCTTTGCGGGCAAAGACGCCCAGGAGGGCA
>DATMQI010000162.1:0-3922 GCA_035567135.1 Terriglobales bacterium | reverse complement strand
TACTGATCACTCTGCGACGCCTTGAAGACCGCGGGGAAATTCGTGGGGGCCGGTTTGTCAGTGGGTTTTTGGGCGAGCAATTCGCTTTGCCCCTAGCCGTGGAATCGTTGCGAGCCAAGCGTAAGCAGAATCCCACCCGCGAAGTTACGACTGTTTCCGCTGCAGATCCGCTAAATCTTGTTGGTATTATCGTTCCTGGTGAACGCGTTCCAGCCAACTCTGGAAGCCTCGTCGCGTTTTGTGATGGTGTGGCTGTTGCGCCAGACAAACAAGAGTTCGGTCGAACGAACGTTCTTGCCATGCCTTTGGCACGCTGACAAGTTTACTCAAAACTGTCGATGCATTTTTACGTTGTTGCCCTGAAGGAACCGCAGTCATCTCGGTTACCAAAAGGCATCAACTAACGTCGAGGGTCGAACTCGGCTAGGCTTAACGTGGAAGCCGGAAGTAATGCCTCCGGGCTGGAGATTGCTCCCGATAAACGCGCTTCTCGTGAGCGATGGACTGGTAAACACAAGCCGACTTCCCATTACCAATCCGCCCAAACTTCCCATAACCCCGTTTCTGGGGTAGAGGACCCTCGGCGCTTTCGACCTAGCGACACTGCTCCTCCCCACCGGGCTATCAACAGCCGATTCACAATCTGCGGATGGTCACGGCGCGAGCGGAAAGTTTTCCAAGTAATTGCGCCACTCCCGGAGAAACTTCACGGTCGCCAGGGACAACTACTGCCCATTCAAGGTTTTCCTGGAACTCTCTATTGCGAATCTGCCACTGGCCGAAAGACGATGATTTTAGCTCACCAATTTGGAAGATGGACCAGTGCCGCACCAACGCCAATGCGGTGGCATCGTCAGGTAATGGCCCAGACAGAATGAAGTGGTTGTTCCCATGCACGAGGATGCCAACCATCGAAGTTTAACCCTCCAGGCGCGGATCGGGAACTGAGTAGCCAATTGCGAAATGGTAGACGACTTGTCCTAGCTCAGGGGACAGACTGAGATATCGATTCACTTCCTCATCAAAAAACGCTCCGATGCCTGTTGCTCGCAGGCCGAGAGCCTCGGAAGCAAGATACATTCGTTGACCAATAGCACCCGGCTCGAAATGCACGTATCGATATCCACGATCGCCGTAACTCCGTGCAGCATTCTCAAAATCACCGATCATGGAAAATGCCAGGCATGCGTTACCCGCCAGGTCTTGTCCCAAACTGAGAGCTGCCGCTACTAGTCGTTGGTCTCCTTGCTTGATTATTTCCAGCTCAGCGTGCTCCGGCCAGTAGCGGTAAACACCCCGCGCCAAGCCTTCAACGCGGTGAACGTAAAGATATAGTTGGACGAAACGAGTTGTAGCGAAATCAGCGAAGAGTGGCTCCTTTGTGCTTGAGAGGAGAGGCGCAAGTTGCGAGAGGGAGATCGACCCGTCCCCACCCTTGAAGTCAAGAGCGGAACGCCGCGTGCGAACGACGTCGCCGAAGCCGCGACTTGCGGAGACATGAGGCGGGAGGCTGATTTGGCCGCGGCCGGATGCCTTCGGCGGGCCAAGAGAGGGGATGATGGCTTCCGTACTGAGCTTCGTGGCCGCGTGAACTTTCTCGATCAGAGGAAAGGGTACTTGCTCCTCCGTCAGCCGGTTGGGGTGACCACCAAACAAAGTCATGTCGACTTGATTCAGCACCCTCACGGGGATAGATGGGCCATGAAGCCCGACGATCAACATCGGCCACTCATCACCACTGAGGTGACACAGTTCCGCGACTTTATCATCCGAGAAGTTGCCAAGCGCAAAGCTCTCGCAACCCAGAGATCGAGCAGCAAGTGCGAGTGACTGCCAGGCATGGCCAATGTCGTGCAAGCAGTAGCGGTAGGCCCGGTTTTGGTATTTCCAGGCTTCGCGCCAGGCGATGCTGGTCAGAACGAACACCAGTGGGGCGGAGGTGTCGACAAGTTTCCTGCCAATATCGCCTATGGCGCGTTGTTCCGCCATGTGGGATGAGGGACGATAATGATAGAGACCGTCGGACCAATCGACGAGGCCACGGGTGGAGAAGTGAAATTCGGTCGGGTGGAGGTTACCGGAAGAAGGATTCACGCGCAATGCGTAAGTATATCCGGTTGACGGCACTCGTTTGGAGGCGCTAATCGAGGCTGAATAAAACATCAACTGCGAAAGGAATCCAGCACCATCCATGGCTGAAGTATTTCCTGGTTTGCCCTCGAGTACTTCAAGAGCTGAAATCTGCGGAGCTGGCGGGTCGGCCGGCAAATCGAGGATGGGCACGCCCTCATAATGCCGGAACGGATTGGGCATTTTGGTCCAATCGAGATAGTGCTGAGTTCGCCGCAGCGATTCGACACTGTGCTTCGTCAACTCATGGTATTCGCGCCAGGTCATATAGGGTGAATCCCGAGGTGACCATTCTGGCAAAACGGACATGCGGGTATTGTCTGATATTAATTGTCAGCCAAAAGAGCGTATCAAACGAAAGGACTTCATTCCCCAGCGCGCGCATTCATGAGTCTGAGTGGTCCTGGATTTCCTCGAACCCCGTTTCTGGATAGCTTCCTGTTTGCCGACCATCCGGACACAACCACATCTTTCTTTTCCCAAGACCCGGTTCTAGATAACTTCTGAACCGCGCAAAGCCACCGTTGGTCAGCGTTACCGTTCTTTCTTCCTCGCCTCATATAGAGCAGCGGCCAAGTTCATTCCGTGCATCAAGACTCGTGGCTCGTCAGGCTGGTTCGCGCCGCAATCAGAGAACTTCAACGAGGACGAGGGAGACATCGTCCGAGGGTGGGCCTTTGCGCCACGCGTCGACGCGATCGAGGATGCCCTGCTTCATTTCGGCGAACGGCAAGAACGATGTCTCGCATACGAATTTCTGGACGCCTGGCACACCCAGCATTTCTCCGCGGGCGTCAAAGACGTCGGTGATGCCGTCGGTATAGAGCACCACGCGGTCGCCGGGATCGAGGTCCACGCGCAGCGTCCCTTGAGGATCCACCGCGTCGGGCAGGACGCCGAGGATCATGCTGCGCGATTCGAGCAGGCGCGGCTCCCGGCCTGCCCGCGCGATCATGGCCGGCGGGCTCGGCGGAACTACGGGATATGCCATTAACCCCGCGCGCGATTTGGGGCCGCGCCTGGCCCATGCTGCGCTTCCCATCGCGGGCAAGGGCGCATCGGACTGGGGCTATGCAATCGTGCCGGTGATTGGGCCGCTCATCGGTGGCGACCTCGCCGGCGTTTTTTTGCGAGCGATCGGCTCTTAGCGAACATACCTAAAGCGGAATCTGCTGAGCGCGATTTTCGGCAGGCATTAGGATCATGTTCATTTCAATAACGCGACGCGCGTCGCTCGAATACCCACAACTGAGTTATGATACTGTTCACAAAGTGGCTATTTATCTAGCGTGTTCCCATTTTCCCACCGATGCAAACCGCCGCCCATAATTCAGATCACCGGCAAGCCCTCGGTTGTTTCCCGAAGGGTCGCCTGTCACGCCACTGTCACGGTAGTCGTGGAAAAACGCTGAAAAACCTCGAACAAAAGTTGAATACGGAAGAGAAGTTGGCTCTCGCGCTACATCGCAGCTTGCTGATTCTCCTCGGAAAACTCCCGCTCCGGCAAATCGTGATTAAGCTACTCAAGTGGCTATCCCCGAATGCTTGTGGAGGTGGAGTGGAAATGATATAGCGGAACTCTCTCTGGGTAAGCCCTTCTCGACTGGGCGTGCAGCTCTTAGGAGGCGCCGTCATAAAAACGTACTAGCATTTCCGGCTTCCACTGTCACCAGTGCCCGCGATCTGGGCGTCTCCGTTGCCTTTCTTATCTCACGAGTTGGGCGGCGGAGTCCTCAACTCAAAAGAAGAGGTGAGTTGGATCGTTTTGTGCAGCGTCCGGTACAGAGGGCAG
>DATMQI010000161.1:0-10411 GCA_035567135.1 Terriglobales bacterium | reverse complement strand
CTTCATAACCGGGTGATCTACTGGACCGACCGGGGCGACCCGCCGCGTGGAAACACGGTGAATCGAGCGCCGATGGATGCGGCACCCGGAAAGCGCAAAGAGCCGGAAATCGTCTTTAACCACCTCATGGAAGGCATCGGCTTGGCCTTGGACCTGGCGAACAAACGTATGTTCCTGACCGATTTGGGAGGATCTGTATACAGCGCCAATCTCGACGGATCGGATAAGAAAAATATCGTCTTCGCCGAAGGAAATTTAACTGGAATCGCGTACGCGGAGCTTCCTGCACGTTCGTAGTCTGGCCCCGATCAGTCTCACCAATTACGAGGAGAAAATCATGAGTTCGCCGGCGTCTGCTTTGAAACTTGAGAACGTTCTGTATGAGAAGAAGGGCCCGATTGCCTATGTGACCATCAACCGGCCCAAAGTGCTTAACGCTTTGAACGCGAAAACTATTTCCGAATTGCGATCCGCGTTCGAAGCCGCCCGAGACGATTCCGACGTGCGTGGAGTCATTTTCACGGGGGCGGGGGACAAGTCGTTTGCGGCCGGCGCGGACATCAGCGAAATGGCAAACGATACTCCGCTCACGGCGGAAGAGAAAACGCGGTCCGGCCAGGCGCTTACTGACCTCATTGAAAACCTCGGCAAGCCGGTCATCGCTGCTGTGAATGGTTTTGCGCTCGGTGGTGGTTGTGAACTGTCGATGGCCAGCACGATTCGAATCGCCGCGGAAACTGCGAGGTTCGGTCAACCCGAAGTGAAGATCGGAATCATGCCAGGGTATGGGGGAACGCAGCGTCTTCCGAGGTTGGTCGGGAAAGGCCGCGCACTGCAACTCATTCTGTCTGGTGAAATCATCAACGCTCAAGAAGCCTATCGCATTGGCCTGGTGAACGAAGTCGCTCCAGCTGCCAGTCTGCTCTCAAGAGCGGAAGCGATACTTAACCAGTTCATCTCCAACGCCCCAGTCGGCGTGAAGTGCTCCATCGAGGCGGTAAACAAGGGATTGGATACGAGCCTCGCGGAAGGCCTGCTCCTGGAAGCTTCGCTGTTCGCGATTTGCGCGGGGACCGAAGACAAGAAGGAAGGAACATCCGCCTTTCTTGCAAAACGTGCTCCAAAGTTCCAGGGACGCTAGCGCGCAGGGGACTTCAACCTCGTTTTGAAATTCCCAGCCCGAAACGGAAGGAAGGAAAATTCATGCCAGACGAAAACATATTCTCAGGACTGAAAGTCGTGGACCTCGCAAGTTTCATTGCTGGCCCCGGCGCTGCGACAATCCTGTCCGACTTCGGCGCGGATGTCATCAAGGTAGAGCCGCCCGACGGAGAGCTGTGGAGAAAAGGGCATAAAATCGCTCCGCAGCCGCATGCGGAAGTGCCTTATCCGTTCCAATTGGCAAATCGAAACAAGCGTGGGGTTGCGCTCAATCTGAAAGCCTCGAGCGCCCAGCAGGTTCTCGAGCGGTTAGCCAAATGGGCCGACGTGTTCATCGTCAACACACCCCATCCCGCGCGCAAGAAATTGAAGCTCGAATATGACGATGTCGCGCAGTGGAATCCGCGTCTGATCTATGCCGATCTCACCGGCTTCGGCGAGAAGGGTCCGGACGCCGATCTTCCGGGGTTCGATCTCACGGCCTATTGGGCGCGAAGCGGATTGCTATTCATGACGCGCGATGCTGGAGAGCCGCCGACCTGGCCAGTGGCAGGTAGCGGCGACAATGCAACTGCGGTCTGCATTTATGCCTCCATTCTGACCGCGCTTTATCGTCGCGAACGCACTGATAAAGGATCCTACGTCACAACTTCGCTCCTCGCAGCGGGTGTCTGGTCGGCCAGCGTCTTTATCCAAGCCGCTCTATGTGGTGCGAGTTTCTATGGACTGCACGACCGAGCACATCCCGCAAATGCAGCTTTGAACACGTATCGCTCTTCCGATGGCACCTGGTTCGTTCTTGTAGCCACTCCGGACAAAATACCAGCAGTTCTGAAAGCAATGAATCGTGAGGATATCCTGACGGATCCGCGATTCTCGGATCCTGCCAAGCTGGCGCAGAACCGGCCACAACTGACGGCAATGCTCGATGAGATTTTTGGTTCCCAGCCGATGTCGCATTGGTATGAAGTCTTCAACGGCGTTCACGTCCCCTTCGGCGCCGTGCGTGAGCCGCAGGAAGTCGTCAATGATCCGCAATTGCGAACGAATGACATCGTCGTTCCGTTCGAAGGAGCCGGCGAGAAGTTGACCTCAACCATCAGCAGTCCTATTCAAGTGCACGGTGTTACTAAGGTGCTTGCCAGGCGCGCGCCGGGAATCGGCGAGCATAACGATGAAGTGCTGAAAGAACTCGGATTCACAAGTGACGAGATCGCAAGCCTGCGTGCCAACGGCACAATCCCGCACCTTTCGAATTTGGAATCGGCCGCTACCCGAGGTGGAATATGAGTGACATTGTTACCGAACGCTCCGGAAGTATCCTGCGAATTCAATTCAATCGACCGGCCAAGAAAAACGCGATGACGTCCACCATGTACGTCACCATGGCGGATCTCCTCAACAACGCAGCAAAAGACGACAGCGTGCGCGTTGTGCTCTGGCACGGTGCAGGAGACTCTTTCTGCGCTGGTAACGACCTGGAGGATTTTCTCAAGAATCCAATCGGAGCGGGCGACAGTCCGCAATCCCGTTTAATCGACGCTTTCGTTGCCTTCGACAAACCAATCGTCGCAGCAGTGCACGGCTTCGCCATCGGTGGCGGAACTACCATGTTGACGCACTGCGACTTTGTCTACGCAGGCGAGAGCGCGAAGTTCCAGATGCCATTTATCAATCTGGCCTTGGTGCCGGAATTTGGAACGAGCTACTCGATTCCCGCACGTATCGGGTATCTCCGAGCGGCCGAGTTGATTCAGTTGGGACAGCCGTTCGGTGCGCAGCGCGCAGCGGAACTCGGGCTTGTTACTCGTGTTGTGCCGGACGAAAAACTGCTGGTAACGGCAACAGAGACGGCGCAAAAGTTGGCTGAGAAACCCGCCATCGCGCTCCAAGCCTGCAAGAGACTTATGAGGCAGCCTGTCCGTGCTCAGCTTGAGCAAGCAACGAAACTGGAGAACCAGGAGTTCTCCGCGCGACTCCGCTCTGCCGATGCGAAGGAGGCGTTCACGGCGTTCCTAGAGAAGCGCCAACCAAACTTTACCCGAAAGAAAGAAAACACTACGGTCGCGTGATTCCAGAGCGTTGTAATCGGAGAGAGTTGGGCGAAGGGGAAATGAATCGAGGTAGAGATGGCGCAAACAAAAATCGTGATCGTCGGCGCGGGGTTTGGCGGATTAGCCGCCGCCAAGGCTTTGAAGAACACGTCCGCCGAAATTACTTTGATCGATCGCACAAACCACCATCTGTTTCAACCTTTGCTTTACCAAGTGGCGACTGCAGTGCTGACGCCTAGCCAGATTGCGACGCCGATCCGCAGCATTCTTCGCAGTCAGAAGAACGTCACTGTGATTCTTGGCGAAGTCACGGGAGTAGATAATGACAAAAAGTGCGTCTTTGTCACCGACGCTGATCGCGAGAATGTGCCGATTGCATACGATTACCTAATCCTGGCAACGGGCGCGACCCACAGTTACTTCGGCCACAACGAATTTGAAGCGTTTGCACCCGGGTTGAAAAGCCTCGCAGATGCCGAGGCAGCCCGAAACAAGATTCTGCAAGCTTTCGAACTAGCAGAGGCGGAGGATAATCCCGCACTGCATCGCGATCTACTGACTTTCATTCTGGTTGGTGCCGGTCCTACCGGTGTCGAGATGGCCGGCGCCTTGGCGGTGCTCGTTCGGACCAGCCTGAAGTCTGAGTTTCGCCGCATTGACCCGGCCTCAGCCCGCATTGTGCTGGTCGATATGGCACCCCGAGTTCTCGGCCCCTTTTCTGAAGAACTCTCCAAGGCCGCTAAGTCACGCCTCGAAAAACTAGGTGTCGAGGTACGGCTTGGACACAGCGTCGAGCACATCGACGCAGACGGCATCGTGGTCGCGGGCGAGCGGATCGCAAGCAAGACCGTGATTTGGACCGCAGGTGTGGCGCCATCGCCCGCGGGAAAATGGCTAAACGCTGAGACGGACCGTGCTGGTCGCGTGCGAATTCAGAAAGATCTCACGGTGCCTGGGCATGCGGAGATTTTTGTCGTGGGTGACACTGCGTCTCTCGATCAGAACGGCAAGCCATTGCCAGGTGTTGCGCAAGTGGCAATGCAGCAAGGGCGCTACGCGGCGAAGGTGATTCACAGCCGTGTAACTGGCAAGCGTCCTCCTGACTCATTCAGCTATTTTGACAAAGGCAGTATGGCCGTCGTGGGCAAGGGGTTTGCCGTGCTGCAGAGCGGCAAAGTCCAGATGAGCGGGCTCGGGGCTTGGTTCACTTGGGCTGCCGTACACCTCCAATTCTTGGCTACGTCGAGCCTCCGCTTGGGCGTCTTCTTGCAGTGGGCCTGGACCTATGTGACGGGGCAGCGGGGTGACCGGCTAATCGTGAATCACCATGGTTCAGAAGTTGCGAAGCCAGTGCCGGATTCAGCCGTCAAACCCACATTCGCGGGCAGGTAGAAGTTTGGATAAGCACCACAGGTTCTAGTTGAAGGTAAAAGACTCTAAGGAGGATTGTATGGGAAAGAGCAAGGAGATTCGAAACGTAACTATCGTTGGGACCGGAGTTATTGGTGCAAGTTGGGCGGCACTGTTCCTAGCACGTGGATTGAATGTCGTGGCTACGGACCCGGCGCCGAACGCAGAAGTAAACTTGCGGAAATACGTGGATGAGGCGTGGAAAGATCTCACAGCCATCGGACTCTCACCCAACGCGTCGCGCGATCGCCTGAAGTTCACAACGGACTTGAAGCAGGCGCTCGCAGATGCCGACCTTGTGCAGGAGAACGGCCCCGAACGGAAGGACTTCAAGATCAAGCTCTTCACCGACATGGATGCGGCGACGCGCCCGGATGCGATCATCGCATCGAGCTCATCCGGACTGACCATGAGTACGATGCAATCCGCCTGTAAGTATCCCGAACGTTGCGTCATCGGCCATCCCTTCAATCCTCCCCATGTGGTGCCATTAGTCGAAGTAGTAGCGGGAGAGAAGACATCACCTGAGACGGTCGAGCGGGCGCTTTCGTTTTACGCTTCAATCGGCAAGAAGCCAATCCATGTTCGAAAAGAGGTTGTCGGCCACGTCGCGAACCGCCTCCAAGCGGCGCTCTACCGCGAGGTCGTCTATCTCATCGAGCAGGGTGTATTGGATGTCGCCGATTCGGATGTTGCAGTGTGCTGGGGACCCGGACTGCGCTGGGGCTTGATGGGTCCAAATCTTCTGTTCCATCTCGGCGGCGGTCCAGGCGGCATGCAGCATTTCATGGAGCAGTTCTCCGGGCCACTGGCCACATGGTGGAAAGATCTTGGGACGATCAAGGAGTTCAGCCCCACTGTGAAGCAAACCATCATCGAAGGTGTGACAAAGGTGGCCAATGGCCGCTCGATCCAGGAACTCGAACGTGAACGCGACAGCATGCTGCTGGAACTGCTGGCTACCCGAGCAAAGGGCGAAGAGGCGGCGCAAGCAGCAATCGCCGCGGGCCACGGCGACTAACTTCAATCAATGAAGTGCCCTGGTTGGTGCTTTGCCGCCCCAGCCACTCTTTCATTGGACAGCAGACAATGATCTACGTTCATTCGCTCGGCCGGGCATCCCGGTACTACACGCAACGCACGGCGCTGGTTGTGGACGGTGCCGCGGTTGCTTTCAAGGCGCTCCACGAGCGCGTCCAGAACATTGCGGCTGCGCTCGCCGCCAAAGGCTTTGCGGCGGGCGACCGTCTCGCGCTTCTGTTACCGAACTCTCCTGAGTACATCGAGTTGGTCTACGCCTGCAGTTGGCTCGGCGTTATTGCAGTTCCGATCAACGCAAGGCTCTCCGTAGCTGAAATCGACCGAGTTCTGCTTGATGCAAAACCACGCGGGTTGCTGCGGCATTCCTCGCTCCCAAGACCTGCGGTGCAGCTTCAGTGGCAAATTGTGCTCGATGAAAAGCCCTTCGACGTTCGGAATGGGTCCTGTCCAGATCCTGTTTATGACCCGGAAGCGATTCTGGCTCTCATCTACACCAGTGGCACAACGGGCCGGCCTAAGGGTGTCAAGGTAACCCACTCCAACATCCTCGCGAACCTCGACCACTTCAGCTCTTGGATGGGATACCGAGAAGCCGGCGTCTATCTGCATGCGGCACCGATTTTTCACATTGCCGACTTTCCCGCCATGTTCGCCGCCCCGGCTTTCGGTGCGCGCCAAGTCACGATTCCAAAGTTCAGCCCGCAAGGTTTCTGTGAATTGGTCCAGCGTGAACGCGTGACCCACACGGTGCTCGTGCCGACAATGCTGAACTTGCTGACGCAGATGCCCGAAGGAAAGCCGTATGACTTGAGCAGTCTCGAAGTTCTGGCTTATGGCGGCTCTCCAATGGCGCCGGAACTTGTTCGTCGTGTGAGAAAGCTTCTGCCGAACGTGAAACTTCTGCAGTGCTATGGACTCAGCGAGACCGGCTTCCTCACAGGTCTCGAAGACCAGGAGCATGTCGAAAGCAAGCTCCTATCTTGTGGGCGGCCCTGTCCAGGAATTGACCTGCGAGTCGAAGACGAAACGGGAAAGGAAGTGGAAGTCGGGCAGCACGGGGAATTGGTCGCACGGGGCGCCAACGTTATGCGGGGCTACTGGAACGATCCAGAAGACACGGCTCTCGCATTTCGAAACGGAATGTTTCGCACGGGAGACATCGGCTATCAGGACTCGGACGGCTATTTCTACATCCTTGACCGCCTGAAAGACATGATCGTCACCGGTGGCGAAAATGTTTATTCCGGCGAGGTCGAAGCGGTCATCTACAAACATCCCGCGGTTCGTGAAGTGGCGGTCTTCGGAATTCCTGACTCTCAGTGGGGTGAACTCGTGATGGCTTGCGTCGTGCTGAAGCCCGGCATGACTCTGAGCGCGAACGATCTGACCAGCCATTGCAGGCAATTCCTAGCAAATTACAAGATCCCCCGCCACGTCGAGTTTTCAGATACCGACCTACCGAAAAGCGGTTCCGGCAAGGTCCTCAAAAGGATTCTTCGCGAACGATTCTGGGCTCACGAAGAACGGGCCGTGGGCTAAGAAACGACGAATGCCTCAATGGACGAAAAACGGGCTATTCATGCTTTATCGTGGGTTTTTGTCTGGGGAACAAATGGGCGAAACAATGCACAAGACGGATTGGCGAGCGAGAGTCTGCCGCGGTGTGGGTGTTCTCGTTCTTCTAGTGGGTGTTCTTTTCGCTGCAGGGTTGTGCGTCGCGGATACTCCGCATGCCAGCCCCGTTTCTGGCGGTATGAACTCGACTCTCTCTGATCCAGCGTTTTGGAGCCGCCTTCAGTTCGGCTTCACGCTTGTTTATCACTATCTCTTCCCGCAGCTCACGATGGGATTGGGCTGGTTCCTCGTGTATTGGAAATGGCGCGCCCTCAAGACAGGCGACGAAAAATATAACCAAGCCGTTCGCTTTTGGGCCAAGATCTTTGGACTTAATTTTGCCGTGGGCGTTGTCACCGGTATCCCCATGGAATTTCAGTTCGGTACGAACTGGGCTGGCTTTTCCCGATACGCCGGAGGGGTAATCGGGCAGACGCTCGCGATGGAAGGTATGTTCGCGTTTTTTCTGGAAAGCGCTTTTGTCGGGGCGCTGATCTGGGGCGAAAAGCAGCTCGGTCCGCGATACCACTTTATGGCCGCTGTCGGGGTTGCGCTAGGGAGTTGGCTTTCCGGCTTCTTCATTCTAGTCACGAACGCTTTCATGCAACATCCCGTAGGTTACCAAGTCGATTCCGACGGCTTGCTCGGCATCGCGAGTCTCCGTGCGTATCTGCTGAATCCATGGGCATGGGTCCAGTTCTCCCACAATCAAATGGCAGCGGTTGTGACCGGCTCGTTCGTGATTACAGCCGTGGGAGCTTTCTATACCTTGCGACGGCTCCATCCGACACAGGCTCAACTCTACCTACGCGCGGGAACGCTCGTTGGGATGATCGCGTCGTTTCTTGTTGCCTTTCCGACAGGCGACCAGCAGGCCAAGATGGTCGGCCAGCACCAGCCGGTAACACTCGCTGCGATGGAAGGCAAGTTCGTCGGTGGACCCCGCGCCGGCGTCGCGCTTATTGGGCAACCAAATGTTGAGGCCAGGCGGCTCGACAACCCCATCGAAGTTCCTGGCGCGCTCAGTTTTCTGGCCTACGGCACCTTTCAAAGTTATGTGCACGGGCTGGAGGAATATCCCGAGAGCGCGTGGCCGGACAACATCGAGCTTTTGTACTACTCCTTTCACCTCATGATTACGCTGGGCACGATTTTCATCCTTGTTATGGCGTATGCCAGGTTCCAGAATTGGCGCGGCCGACTCGAATCCAGCAGCTGGTTGCTCTGGCTGCTGATGTTGGCGTTTCCCCTTCCTTACATCGCCAACACGGTGGGCTGGATGACAGCTGAACTCGGTCGTCAACCGTGGCTGATCTATGGGCTTTTTCACACCCGCGACGGCTACAGCAAGGTAGTGAATAGCGGGGACATTGTTTTCACGCTGATAGGTTTCGTCGGCCTTTACTTTGTACTGGGTCTGCTCTTTCTCTACCTGGTTGCTCGTGAGATCGGGCACGGTCCTGAAGAAGAATTGATCCTCAACTCTGGGGGCGACCGCGGAGAGATGGTCGTCAGGCCTACAGAGGAGCATTTTGTATGATTGCGGCGTGGTACGTCATTGTCAGCTTGACGCTGATCATCTATGTGGCCTTGGACGGACGCAACTTCGGCGCTGGGATGCTTCAGTGGCTTGTTGCCAGGACACCCGAGGAACGACGCCAGGTGGTCGCTGCAATCGGACCCCTTTGGTCGTGGCACGAAGTGTGGCTTCTCGGTTTTGGCGGGACGTTGATGGCAGTATTTCCCAGGCTTATGGCCTCGGCTTTTGCCGGCTACTACCTCGCGCTCTTTCTGATTTTGTGGGGCCTGATTCTCCGCGGCATCTCCATCGAAGTGGGTGGGCACATCAATGATCGTCTTTGGCAGGGGTTTTGGGATTTCGTTTTCGCGGTTTCCAATTTTCTCCTTGCCATCCTTTTTGGCGCAGCGGCAGGCAATGTGGCGCGCGGCGTCCCGGTCGATGCCGACGGCAATTTCTCGATGGCATTCTTCACGAATTTCGGTGTCCGCGGCTACGTAGGTTTACTCGACTGGTACACAATATCAATCGCGATCTTCGCGGTTTCAATCCTGGCAGCTCACGGCGCGACCTATCTCACCCTGAAAACGGAAGGTTCGGTACATGATCGAAGTTCGAAGTGTGCGAAGTATCTTTGGGCCGCGATTGTTCCACTCCTCATTGCGGTCTCGGTTGAGTCGTGGATGGTCCGCCCCGACGTGCCCAGACATGCCATTCACAATCCATTTTGCTGGCTGGGATTGCTCATGATCATAGTCGCCAGCTGCACTCTGATTTTGGGCCTTCGGCTTCGCGCCGAAGAGTGGGCTTTTCTCGGATCGAATTTCCTTTTGGTGGGCTTATTGGCAACTGGTGGCGCCGCTATCTTCCCGGTAATGCTCCATTCGACCCTTGCGCCGGAGAATTCACTGACCGCATACGCCGTTGCTGCGGGGAGGAACTCCTTGCTCCTCGCCTCCGTTTGGTGGCCAGTGGGTTTCGCTCTCGCGACCGCCTATTTCGTTTTCATCTCACGACGCTTTGGAGGGAGAGTCAGCATCAAGCAGGACACCTGACTTGCTCTCTGCCTTCCGGCGTTTTCGCTTTTCGGTACTTCGCAGGGCAGGGGTGCCTGAGAACCTGATCAAACAGTGGCTGGGCCATTCGCAAAACTTGATGGACCTTTACGCCGCGCAATTACGGTTCGACGTGGCCTATCGTCGCGAATGGTGTGAGAAGGCTGGCCTGGGATTTGAGTTGGGCGAATTGGGCTACAAAAGCCTGCCGCCAATTCGCCCGGCGCTTGTTGCGTAAAACGATCTTGAAACAGGACTTAGAATTGGTTGCGGGGGTCAGATTTGAACTGACGACCTTCGGGTTATGAGTCGACGATCACACTCTAAGTCCCATTGATTCGGTTGCCCTTATACCAATGAGACCCCCGAAATCGCCGCAAAAAGGCCAAGTTTTGGACCCCAGTTGGACCCTGGAATTGAGGTGACCCCCTAAAGTGTCACAAAAACTTTGGGCACAGTCTCCGACTTCATTTCAACGTCTTTGCATCTCCTAGCAAGGGTTGGGGTCTGGGGAAGGGGACGGCGTTTGAGTCCCCTTCCCCAGATAGCCCTGTAGA
>DATMQI010000160.1:0-22883 GCA_035567135.1 Terriglobales bacterium | reverse complement strand
TAGTCCACCGCGCCGCGTTCGTAACCTCTGAGACGATCCAGATCTGTCAAGTGGACAGCCGAAATAAAAATGATGGCAGTCCGATGGAAACGTGGGTGCTGGCGAATCATACTGGCAAGCTCAAAGCCGTCGATTTCGGGCATGCTCACGTCCATGAGCACAACCGCGACATCCGATTTCAACAGAAATTCGAGTGCTTCCCTTCCCGACGTAGCCTTTATGAGGTTTTCGTCGAGCTCCCCAAGGATCGCCTCATAGCTCAACAGTTTGGCAGGTTGATCATCCACCATCAGGATGTTCACCCGTTCTTTCGTACTCATTGATCCTCCGTCGAGCATTATTTCCTCAACTAGCGATGCAGCCACATGCGAAGAGCGGAGAGGAGCTGGTCAGTATTGACCGGCTTGGCCAGGTATTCCGAAGCCCCCGCTTCGAGGCACTTCTCGCGGTCACCTTTCATCGCTTTGGCGGTTAAAGCCACGATGGGCAGCCGCCGGAACGATGCGTTTTCACGAATGACCTGCATAGTCTCGTAGCCGTCCATTTCCGGCATCATGATATCCATCAGAACGATCGCTATGTCAGGAGTGGATTCGAGAAGGGCAATCGCTTCGCGCCCGGTTCCGGCGGTCAGGACTGTCATCCCGCGACGCTCCAGGACGCTGCTGAGCGCAAAAATATTTCGGACATCATCGTCGACCACCAGCACCTTCTTGCCAATCAATGCCTCATCGGAGCGGTGCAAACGATCAAGCATCTTTTGTTTTTCGGCTGGAAGGTCGGCAATGACTCGGTGCAGGAAAAGCGCCGTTTCATCCAGTAACCGTTCTGGAGATTCGACTCCCTTTACAACTACGCTGCGCGCAAGGGTATGGAGCCGGGCGTCTTCTTCCGGGGAAAGCTCCTTGCCGGTAAAGACAACGACAGGCAACTCGCTCAGGGACGAGGTGTCACGAATGCATTCCAGGATCTCGAAGCCCGACATGTCTGGCAGGCGTAAGTCGAGGACCATGCAGTCGTAGTTCTCCTTCTCAAGCGCAGCGAGGGCTTCCCGGCCGGTAGCTGCGACGGAAATGTCGACGTCATCGTGGCCGAGCAGGGCTTGGATGGTGGTCTGCTCGGCATTGTTATCTTCCACCACAAGCAGTCGTTTCCGACGGGGACTCGAATACGTCTTGATTTTGTTCAGTGCATCCGCCAGCCCGTCGGGCGTAGTCGGCTTCGTTATAAACGAGAACGCTCCGCGTGCCAAGCCCTGCTGGCGATCTTCATCGAGGGTGAGCATTTGCACCGGAATGTGCCGAGTCGCGGGGTCCTGCTTGAGGTGGTTCAATACCGTCCAACCCAACATATCGGGCAGGAAGACATCGAGCGAAACGGCACTTGGGTGGTACTCGCGGGCAAGGGCGAGCGCCTCCATTCCATGACTCGCGGCTAAGACCTTGAAGCCCTTGTCATGCGCTAAATCGCATACCAGGCGAGCGTAGTGCGGATCGTCTTCAACAATCAGCAGAACAAAATCGTCAGGCTGAACGGTGGAACGGTCATCGGGAACCCGCTCCAGCGGTTGCTCCGAAACGTTAACCGCGGCCAGCTGCAGAGGTGACACCGCGGGCGTGACTTTGCGATCCCGCGCCGGTCCGGACAATGGTCCGGCGTAAGTTTGGGGTAGATAAAGGGTGAACGTGCTTCCCTTTCCCGGTGTACTGCGCAATTGAATCTCGCCGCCGAGCAGGCTGGCAAGCTCACGGCTGATCGCCAGCCCGAGACCCGTGCCTCCGTACTTGCGGCTGGTGCCAGCGTCCGCCTGCTGGAACGCCTCAAAGATGATTCTCTGTTTTTCAGCCGGAATGCCGATTCCGCTATCGGCGACTTCAAAGGCGACTACGGAAGCGGCCTTCGAGAGAACAGGGTGATCTTCGCTCCACCCTCCCGAGGCGACGGACACCGACATGCGCACGCTGCCCTGTTCCGTGAACTTGAAGGCGTTGGAAAGCAGGTTCTTGAGAACCTGCTGCAGACGTTTGGAGTCGGTGACGAGACTGCGCCCAAGCTGCGGATCACTGTTCACCTCGAAGGAGAGATGCCGGTTCTCAGCCTCATGACGGAATGGCCGAGCGACCGTATCCAGCAGGCTTGTGAAGAATACTTCATCCGCTTCGACGGATACCGTGCCTGATTCAATCTTCGATAGGTCGAGAATGTCGCTAATCAGATTGAGCAAGTCTGTGCCGGCGCCGTGTATGGTGCGTGCAAACTCGACCTGCTTGGCTGTCAGATTGCCGTCTGGATTGTCCGTAAGCTGCTGGCCAAGCACAAGGATGCTGTTGAGGGGAGTGCGCAACTCATGCGACATGTTGGCGAGGAACTCCGATTTGTACTTGGAGGTGAGGGCAAGTTCCTTGGCCTTCTCTTCCAAAGCGCGCCGCGCTTGCTCGATTTCGCGGTTCTTGCGTTCCACCTCGACGTTCTGTTCGGCAAGCTGTTGCGCCTTGAGAGCCAGCTGTTCGTTCGTCTGTTGCAGTTCCTTCTGCTGGGTCTGTAGTTCGGCAGCCAATTGTTGCGACTGCTTCAGCAAGCCTTCCGTCTGCATGGTGGCTTCGATACTGTTGAGCACGATCCCGATGCTTGAGGTCAGTTGCTCAAGGAATGCCAAGTGAGAAGCGGTGAAGAAACTCAGTGATGCCAACTCAATGACAGCCTTCACGTGATTCTCGAATAACACAGGAAGCACAACGACATTACTTGGCACGGCCTCGAAGAGACTGGATCGGATGGGAACCGTCTGCGGCGGCAAGTCGGAAATGACGATGCGGCGCTTTTCGGCAGCACATTGGCCGACTAATCCTTCCCCGCTTTTGAGGCGACGCAGATGACCATCCTCTCCGTCGCCTGCGAACGCAGCCAGCAGCACCATGCTTTCTTCAGTCTCCATCTGGTAAATCATTCCCTGCTGAGCGTTCACCAGCGGAACCAGTTCCGACAGAAGCTTTCGACCCACCGTTGTGAGGTCGCGCTGGCCCTGCAACATGCCTGTAAAGCGCGCGAGATTCGTCTTCAACCAGTCTTGCTCGGTGTTGCGATCGGTCGTGAGGCGAAGGTTGTCGATCATTGTGTTGATGTTGTCTTTGAGTTCCGCTACTTCGCCGCGGGCCTCCACCTGAATTGATCGGGTCAAATCTCCCTTGGTGACGGCGGTGGCGACCTCGGCGATGGCCCGCACCTGGTTGGTGAGATTGTCGGCCAAAAGGTTGACGTTGCCCGTGAGATCCTTCCATGTTCCGGCTGCGCCGGGCACGTTTGCCTGGCCGCCCAGTCGGCCTTCGACGCCAACCTCACGGGCGACCGTGGTGACCTGGTCGGCAAAGGTGGCGAGCGTGCCCGTCATGTTGTTAATTGTTTCCGCAAGAGCAGCGACTTCGCCCTTCGCGTTCACACGCAGTTTCTGAGTGAGTTCCCCGTTGGCGACCGCGGTTACGACCTTCACAATGCCGCGTACCTGCTCGGTGAGGTTGGCGGCCATGACGTTCACGTTGTCGGTGAGATCCTTCCACGTGCCTGCGACGCCCGGCACTTGAGCCTGGCCGCCCAGCTTGCCTTCTGTTCCCACTTCGCGCGCTACGCGCGTGACTTCAGCAGCAAAGGCGTTTAACTGGTCCACCATCGTGTTGATGGTGTTCTTCAATTCAAGGATTTCGCCCTTCACGTCCACTGTGATCTTGCGCGACAAGTCGCCACGCGCGACAGCGGTCGTGACTTCCGCAATGTTACGGACCTGCGCCGTAAGGTTTCTCGCCATGGCGTTCACAGAATCTGTGAGGTCTTTCCAGGTACCGGCGACGCCGGGAACGTTGGCCTGGCCACCCAACCGACCTTCCGTGCCGACTTCACGCGCCACGCGGGTGACTTCTGCCGCGAAGGAGCGTAATTGCTCGACCATGGTGTTGAGAGTCTCTTTCAACTGGAGAATCTCTCCGCGAACGTCCACGGTGATTTTCTTGGAGAGGTCGCCGGTCGCGATCGCGGTGGCGACCTCGGCAATGTTTCGTACCTGGCCCGTGAGATTGCTGGCCATGAAGTTGACGTTATCGGTAAGGTCCTTCCACGTGCCGGCGACTCCGGGTACCTGGGCTTGGCCGCCCAACTTCCCTTCCG
Source organism: Terriglobales bacterium (assembly GCA_035567135.1). Classification (GTDB taxonomy): domain Bacteria; phylum Acidobacteriota; class Terriglobia; order Terriglobales; family Acidobacteriaceae; genus JABDBE01. Next base: position 18,728 of record DATMQI010000160.1, on the reverse strand, counting down.
TGCCGACTTCGCGGGCGACGCGCGTAACTTCACCCGCGAATGCGTTCAACTGGTCCACCATTGTGTTGATGGTGTTCTTAAGTTCGAGAATTTCGCCTTTCACGTCGACCGTGATCTTGCGCGACAGGTCACCGCGGGCGACGGCGGTGGTGACTTCGGCGATGTTTCGAACCTGAGCCGTCAAGTTGCCGGCCATGGAATTGACGGAGTCCGTGAGGTCTTTCCAGGTGCCGCCTACTCCAGGCACTTGAGCCTGGCCACCGAGTTTTCCCTCGGTGCCGACCTCGCGGGCCACGCGAGTCACTTCACCCGCGAACGCGTTCAACTGGTCCACCATGGTGTTGATGGTGTTCTTAAGTTCGAGGATTTCGCCTTTCACGTCGACCGTGATCTTGCGGGACAAGTCCCCACGAGCAACGGCGGTGGTGACCTCCGCGATGTTGCGGACCTGAGCCGTAAGGTTGCTGGCCATCGAATTCACAGAGTCTGTGAGATCTTTCCAGGTTCCAGCAACTCCGGGAACCTGCGCCTGGCCGCCAAGTCGACCATCGGTGCCGACCTCGCGAGCCACGCGGGTGACTTCTGAGGCGAACGATCGCAACTGATCCACCATTGTGTTAATGGTGTCCTTGAGCTCGAGAATTTCGCCTTTCACGTCGACCGTGATCTTGCGGGACAAGTCGCCACGCGCGACGGCTGTCGCCACTTCAGCAATGTTGCGGACCTGTCCGGTCAAGTTGCTAGCCATCAGGTTTACGTTGTCAGTGAGATCCTTCCACGTGCCAGCTACACCGGGAACCTGCGCCTGACCACCGAGCTTTCCTTCTGTGCCTACCTCGCGGGCAACGCGGGTCACTTCACCGGCGAACCCATTCAATTGGTCCACCATTGTGTTAATGGTGTTTTTCAACTCAAGAATTTCGCCTTTCACGTCCACCGTGATCTTGCGTGACAAATCACCCTTTGCCACGGCGGTGGTGACCTCCGCGATGTTTCGGACCTGTCCTGTAAGGTTGCCGGCCATGGAGTTCACGGAATCGGTGAGATCCTTCCATGTGCCTGCCACGCCGGGAACGTTAGCCTGGCCGCCCAGCCGTCCCTCAGTGCCCACTTCCCTGGCCACGCGAGTCACCTCTCCAGCAAATCGGTTCAGTTGGTCGACCATTGTGTTCAGGGTTTCCTTCAGCTGCAAAATTTCGCCGCGAACGTCGACAGTGATTTTCTTGGAGAGATCTCCACTGGCGATTGCAGTCGCCACGTCAGCAATGTTGCGCACCTGTCCGGTCAGATTGCTGGCCATCAGGTTCACGTTGTCGGTCAGATCCTTCCACGTGCCGGCGACTCCGGGCACCTGCGCTTGCCCACCCAACTTCCCTTCTGTGCCGACTTCACGGGCCACGCGCGTCACTTCACCGGCAAACGCATTGAGCTGGTCTACCATCGTATTGATGGTGTTCTTGAGTTCAAGAATCTCGCCCTTAACGTCAACCGTGATTTTGCGCGACAAGTCTCCACGGGCGACGGCAGTCGTCACTTCAGCGATGTTGCGGACCTGTGCTGTCAGGTTTCCGGCCATTGCGTTGACCGAGTCGGTAAGATCTTTCCAAGTTCCAGCGACGCCAGGAACCACAGCTTGTCCGCCGAGTTTCCCGTCGGTACCCACTTCGCGAGCAACGCGGGTCACTTCCGAAGCAAATGATCGCAGCTGATCGACCATCGTGTTAATGGCTTCTTTGAGCTGGAGAATTTCTCCGCGCACGTCGACCGTGATCTTGCGTGAGAGGTCACCGCTAGCAACGGCGGTAGCTACTTCGGCGATGTTGCGGACCTGACCGGTCAGGTTATTCGCCATAAGGTTGACGGAGTCAGTGAGGTCTTTCCATGTACCCGCCACGCCCGGCACCTGTGCCTGGCCACCCAGTTTTCCGTCGGTTCCAACCTCGCGCGCCACGCGGATCACTTCGGCGGTAAACACGCCAAGTTGCTGAATCATGGTGTTTACGATGTTTGCCGAACGCAGGAACTCACCTTCCAATGGTCGGCCGTCGACGTCGAGGCGAACAGTTTGTGTCAAATTTCCTTGTGCGACAGCAGCGATGGCGCGAGTCACCTCGGCTGTGGGTCGAAGAAGATCTTCGACGAGCGTGTTCACCGAGACTTCGATCTGTCCCCAAGCGCCTCTGGATTCATGAAAGCGCGTACGCTCCCGGGTTCTGCCTTCCTTGCCAACCGCTTTGCCAACACGTTTTAACTCCTGTGCCATCTGCTCATTGGCGGCGACGATCTCGTTGAAAGTGTCCGCAATCTTACCTTCCAGACCTGTCCACGAACCCGGCAAGCGCACGGAGAAATCGCCGTCACGCATGGTTTGGAGACCAGCGAGAATTACCGCAAGGCTGGGACCTTCCGCTGCGACTACGTGGCCGCCGTTACTTGGCGTGGAATGCGAGGGTTGTTTCTCAGGTGTAGTCGCGAGAGTATTCGAGCTTCTTTTCATGTGTGTCGCCTGGCTACTTCAAAAATTCCTAGATCGCCAACAGTAGGAGCATCACTTTCGGCCAGTATCGATAGAATGCGAGTACCGGAGGGTAGGCGCCCCATAGTAGAAAATGAGAGAAACAGCGGACTTACCTTCGAACATCTACCACGAAACCTTTAAGGCTAGCTCTACAGTGTTTTCTGTAGCCTGTTAACTTCGCCGCTGGGGTTGTCCCTGTAAATTGCTGAAATGCTGGGAGTTCCGGTTTGAACGCCGTTAAGCTTCTAATGAATCAACTGGAGCACGTTCGTGGGGGTTGTCAATCGCGGGATTGCGAAAATTTAGAGACTCTCGAAAGCACGATCCATGTGCTTTAGTTGTCTTCTTGAGCCGGGAACATTCGCTCGTTATTTTCATCGTTGGATTGATATACGACGCAAGGTGACCTTCAGGAGCTATAACTCTGCGTCAGCGGAAAAATTTACAGCAAGAACTCGATGGTGATCACTCCACGAACAAATTAGGGTCGGACAGAATATCACGACATGTCGACCGCCCCTGAGGGCAGAGTGCTCCCGACAATACCAAGGCGAACGCTCAGCGCAGGGCAAGCTCGCAAAGAACTGCAAGCAGCACCGAAAGAATAAATATCTCATCAGCGAGGAGAATTCAGTCATGGCAGGAAAAAATACGGCGGTCTTTGGGATCTATTCAACATATGGACTGACCGAAGGAGCAGTCAACGCCCTGCGGGAGGCGGGGTTTCGCAACACGGACGTTTCGGTGCTGTTTCCCGAGAATGCAGGAACCAAAGATTTCGCGCACGAGAAAGGAACCAAGGCTCCTGAAGGAGCAACGGCAGGAGCTGGGACGGGAGCTGTGGTGGGAGGAGCGCTGGGATGGTTAGCCGGCATTGGCGCCCTGGCGATCCCTGGAATCGGGCCATTGGTCGCGGCCGGTCCTATCATGGCGGCGCTTGCAGGCGTCGGTGTGGGCGGAGCCATAGGAGGAATCACAGGCACGTTGATCGGGATGGGCATACCCGAATACGAGGCGAAGAGGTACGAAGGTCAAATCAGAAAAGGTGGAATCCTCTTGTCAGTACACTGCGACAGTTCCGACTGGACGCGAAAAGCAAAAGACATTCTTGAACGAACTGGGGCACAAGATATCGCTTCCGCGGGCGAAGCCAGAGCAGATTTTCAGAAGACCGACAAGCCGATGAAGCGCGCTGGATAACCATGCGTCTGAATAACCACGTGTAATGAATCTAGCCAGGAATCGCCGTTCGCGGCTGAGGAATTCAACCCCGAGAGGCCATCCGTTTCACTCGCAAACACCGCGAATGGCGATTTCAGGTTCTCGTGTCCTTTCTGTTCTTACAACCGAGCATTTTCCATATCCAGTTTTTCCGCGTTCCGAGTACCAAGAGAAGAGCCAGAGGAACCTCGCACCGAGCGCATCCAAACATAAGCTTCAACTCGGCACATATGTCTCCGAATGGAACGAGACCTCCGTCGCGTGCTGTCCCGGTACCGTCGCCTGACACGGAGACCCAGCAGCCATACGCCTCTCCTCCGCACGCTGGCTTAAGTTTTTCACTGAAAGCATTTCTTTCCCGGCTGGGACCCGGTTTGGTTACGGGCGCCTCGGACGACGATCCGAGTGGTATTGGCACATACTCCCAGATCGGCGCCCAATTTGGCTATGGGATGCTGTGGACCATGGTGGTCTCTTATCCACTGATGTCGGCGTTTCAGGAAATCTGTGCGCGGATAGGGAGGGTAACCGGACATGGCATTGCGAATAATGTGAGGCTTCGTCATCCAAGGTTGTTATACGGAATTGTCACACTGGTCGTCCTCGCAAATGTATTTAACCTGGGCGCAGATATTCAGGCTATGGACGCCGCGCTGCGGCTCATTCTGCCAGGTCCTGTTGGGTTGTACGGATCGCTGTTGGCGGCCCTGTCGGTGACTGCGCAGTTACTTATTCCTTACAACCGATACGCGCATTATTTGAAGTGGCTGACGCTGTCGCTTTTGGCGTACGTGGCAGCGGCATTCTTTGTGCACATTTCCTGGTCCGAAGTTCTGCAAGGGACACTTGCTCCTCATATCTCGCTCAGCAAGGCGTATTTCCTCGCTTTGATCGCAGTTTTGGGAACTACGATCAGTCCTTATCTATTCTTTTGGCAGGCTTCGCAGGAAGCGGAGGAAGTAAGAACGACGCGTGGTGAAAAAGCTCTGCGTCGGGCGCCGAGCCAAGCTTTTGCGCAGTTCAACCGGATCCGAACAGACACCTACTTCGGGATGGCGTTCTCCAACCTAATCGCCTTCTTCATTATCCTGACGACGGCGGCGACGCTGCACGAAATAGGTGAAAACGATATTGCCACAGCCGCACAGGCCGCAAAGGCGCTCCAACCGCTCGCGGGGCGGTGGGCGTTTTTTCTGTTCTCCGCTGGAATTGTTGGAACTGGTTTACTAGCAGTTCCTGTGCTTGCGGGGTCGGCGGCCTATGGACTCGGCGAAGCGTTTCGCTGGAATGCAAGCCTCGAGCGGAAACCTGCCGATGCAAAGAAGTTCTATGGCGCGATTGCCACTTGCACCGCGGTCGGCGCAGCACTCAACTTTACTTCCCTTAACCCCATTAAGGCCCTGTTCTGGGCGGCTGTACTGAATGGAATCGCCGCAGTTCCATTGATGATGGTGATTATGGCAATGGCAAGCAGCCGAAAGGTAATGGGGACGTTCGTTTTGCCAGCCTATTTAAAGGTGCTGGGGTGGCTGGCGACAATCGTCATGAGCATGGTGTTTGCTGGACTGGTTCTCACTTGGCGTGCATGAAATCTAACGCGTAATTCTGCACGAGCTTACGCTGTTCGCATGAATCCTGTCCGATTCAGAAGGCGAAGCAACGACAGTTTTAAGGAGTTCCACCGACCGAGTCGCTGTAGTATCCAGTCCTTGTGCGGACCCGTAGTTTGCGGTGACTGGAGTCATATGCGTCGACTTGGATGGGGTGATAGACGTGTCCCGTGGCATTGCTGGAAGACTTATACCCGATCACGTACTGGCTGCGGATGGCGGAAGCGATATTGCGGGTGATGGAGTCTACCTCCCGAACATCGGTTGGGAAGTAAGCTGTGCCCCCAGTGTTCTGACTGATTGTTTGAAGAGCTCGAATGGCGGAACTTGTGCGTCTCGCCGGGTTGAGGAGGGCGATCATATAGACCACGGGACTGTCTTTCTTTTGCAGTTGCTGCAGCGCTTCGTCAAGAGATTCCTGGCTGGCATTATCTTCGCCATCGGTCACAACCAAGAGGATGCGTTTCTGCAAGCCCGCACCTTGTTTCATATGAGCCGCTGAGGCAACTATCGTGTCGTAGAGGGCCGTACTGCCGCGCGTTTCGATTTTGCCCAAGGCGGCTTGCAATTTGCTTACGTCGTTTGTGAAATCCTGATCCAAATAAGACTCTTCGCCGAAATTCACGATGAATATCTCGTCCTGAGGATCGCTGGAGCGTGCCAGATTTAGCGCGGCGCGATTGACACCTTCACGCTTGGGACGCATCGAGCCTGAGTTGTCGATCAGAATTCCTAGAGCTACCGGGACCTTTTCCTGATGAAAAGAGGTTATCTCTTGCGGTTTGCCATCCTCAAAGACACGAAACTCGGTCTGCGGCAAATTTGAGACCAGATCATTCTGCTGATCGACTACGACGGCGTGAAGGATTACTTCTTCGACTTTCTTCTTGAAGACAAATTGGCCGGCGTCGCCCTGCACATCCTGGGAGCCCTTGTCATCGGGGGCAATGCTGGGAGATTGGGGTGTGGATACGGGCGGGCCTGTTGGGGGGCCTTGCGAAGGACTCTGTCCGAGCGCCGGCAAAGACAGCAAAAGGGTGAGAGACAGGAACAGCACCGTTTTCGCGATGGTTGAGTCTTGCGCGAGCGGATGCGGCTGCGTAGGAACAGGGCCGAACTTGACGAACGACACCGAAGAACGGGCCAAGTCACACCTCTCGAGGTACCGGAACTCCGGATGGATGAGTTGGAAACCGTGCAGGGTTGTTCGGCCGACTTGATGAAAGCCGCCGCTTGATTATCAAGAAGTAACTACAGAGATTACTCGACTACAAGGAATCTGGGCCCAAGAAAGCTATGAGTGCTGCAATCAAATTCGATCCAAAGTCTTTCCAGTACCCTGCCAAAAGAGGAAAGCCGCCTGCTTACAGGCGGCCTCGTCGATTAGTGTCCTAAAAGGGTCGTCCGTCAGAAGCAAGCAGTGACAGGCGACACTTGTCCTGAAACGACGTGATTGAAATAGGTAACGTTATCCGGAGGATTGTAGGTTCCGTCAGAGCCAAGGCTCTGGTGCTGCCATTTCACGAGGCCATAGGGTTTCGCTACGTGATACTCCTCTTTGTTGAAGCAATTGGAATAATTGGCATCGCAAGTATAGCGGTAGCTGATAACCAGAGTTTCGAGATTGTTTGGAAGCTGACCTCCCAATGATTCTTTGTACGGTCCCCAGACCTCGTTGATCACGTGTCCGAGGTTCTTTTTGACAAACGTGTTGCAATCGGAATGAATTTCGTACGAAGAATCGCTGATCTTGATACTCGATCCAGGGTTTCCGCCTTTGGCCCAACGCGGGACCAGGGGCAGGTTGAACTTTCCGAGCGTGGGACTGTGGAACACTTTGAAACTTCGCGGATTTTTCCAGTCCAGCTCAGTCACCCAGAGATAAATGAAGTTCTTGTCAAACAGCTGAACGTCCCAGGGATAGCCTGCTTGAGTTTTGGTCCAGTACATACGACTGGAAGTCATGGTGGTGTAGAGGGGGTTTGCAGTTCCTGCCATGTGGTGACTGCTGCTTAAAGTCGGACTCATTGTCATCCAGCCGAGCATGTCGTACGTTTGCGTTGTATTGGGCCTGGCGATTGGGGTGAGGTCGGGATTTGCGGGGTTTGGGTTAACTCCGCAAGCCACCAGAAACACGAGCAGCGCAAAAACCGGGAGGTACCTCATGCGTTCAGTTCCTCAAGGTGGATTGGTCCTGCACCCCATACTGTATTTACAAGCTGGTTAATACAGAAGATTACGGAGGGTCCTCCGGAAAAACACTTAGCGAATAGCAGCTGCTAAGGGAAACAACTGAGGATCGCCAGGGCGACGATCAGGAAGGAAGGGCAGGGATATTACGAAGAAAAAAATTAAGGGAGACCACCTCAAGGTGATTTCCCCCGGTGCCGGTCGTAGCCGACTCGACTACCAGTACGAGAACGTCAGGCGATCCAGCCAGATCGAATAAGGCTGTTGTTTGTAGTTTCCATCTTGCTGGTAATTGACAGTAATGCCGTACCAGTTTGAAGGAGTGGGGCTCTCGTAGTAATTCAAAGTGGCTGTTTGGCCGTTCAGAGAAATGGATTTAAACAGCAGGTGGTTGTCCGACGTTCTCTGAGCTTGAATGACCAGGTGATTCCACGAGTTGCTGACTGGATTGCAAGGAACTCCGGTGGGGTGCCATTTTTGCCCTGGGTTGTCCCAGATGTCCCACTCGTTGCCTCCCGCAATCCTACATTCATGTCCCCAGATAAATGACTGTCCATTGACAAACTGGTTGATGTCGAATTCCAGGGCTTGCGAGGCGCTGATGTCTTGCGCGTAAAAATAGACATCGTACGTGAAGTTGTGGACGTTCGGAATAATAGAGTGATTCGAATCCGGAAGCCCTTGCGAGGAGAAATCTCCAATGAGGTGATTGTTCCACAGCACATCGGAGTACAGAGTCTGCCCGCCCACATCCATGCGCGAGGAACTTCCGGTCAAGGCGGGGGACCAGACGCCCTGCGTCATTGACCATGTGGTCTGCGGACCAGCAGGAACGCAGTAAGGGCAAATATTGTAAAGCGGCGGTAGCAAGGCGTATCCAGTCCAGCCGGACTTCTGATGCAGATTGGCAAATTGCCCCGAGCTTCCGTTCGGCGACGGGCTGCCAGAACCGACAGTGATCACAACGGGCGCAGTCGCGGTCCCGCCGCAGTTATCCCATTCCTGAACGACCGCATGGTAGGTGCCAGCGCCCAGGTTCAAGACCGTGTTCAATGAACTTCCGTTGACCTTGTACACCAGATTTCCGGGGCTGGGATAGATGCCCATCGCGGCAACGCCTGCCTTGCATGGGCTCGTGGCCGAAGCAACAAATTGGACGGAAGGACTCACCGTAGCGTTATTGGCGGGAGCAGACACGACTACGCCGGAGGCTTGGGCGCTGATCGAACCGGCGACGTTGATTGTGATCGGTGTTTTGGCGCTTCCACCGCAGTTGTCCCATTCCTGAACCACCGTATTGTAAGTACCGCGATTCAGGTTCAAGATCGTATTCAGACTTGCGCCCTTCGCCAGGTACGCCAGAACGCCGGGCGCCGTGTATATTCCCATAGCCGCAACGCCGTTCGCACAACTACTGCTGCTCGCAGTCGCGACGTATTGAACCTGATTGGCAACGTTCGCGTTATTCGCAGGCGCCATCACCTGGACCTCGGCGGCACTCCCTTTCACCACAATGGTCACGTTCGTTTTGTCCACGCCACCACAGTTATCCCACTCCTGGACAACGGTCTGATACGTTCCGGGGCTGAGGCTCAACAACGTGTTTAAAGAGGAACCGTTGACGGTGTAGGCCAGCACGTTGGGTGCTGTGTAGATACCCATCGCAGACACGCCCTTTGAGCACGTCGTGCTTGCGGTGGCAACGTACTGCACTGTTGTGGCCACCGAGCTGTTATTCAGCGGGGCCGTCACCGACACTCCCGCTACCGCAGGGGCAGAAACCCCAAGCGCAAAAATCAAGGCAAACTTCTTCATCGGAACAAACCTTTCGTGGCCTTTGGATCAGAACAAGCTGAACAAAACAGGCTTTGTTGTTGGATTGTGGCGATTCTAGGTGGGGCTTGAGGGGAATCTCAAGGAATCGAGCACATGTTTCTTACTCGAAGGTTCTAAGACCTCTGGAAGCGCGTAGTGCGCGGGTGAATGCACGTCGGGGAACGGATCAGCTTGCGCCGGTGCTGGAGAAACAGGCCGCTCTGAACGGCGCAGCTAAATGTGAGATTGACTTGCGAATTTCCCGCTGCGTTTATCACTTCTCGTCGAGGATTCTGAATCGTAGGCGGGAGGCGGGAGCCGACGGTGTCGGCTCGCGCCCGATGTGGATGGAGTCTTACAGGTTCACCGCACTGATAGTTAAGCGAGGCCGGGTGTTCGTGCCATCCAGAGAACTCTGTAGGCTCAGGACTCAACGCGTGTAGCGAAAAACATTTCCGTTCATGAGCAATCTCCTGGACCAATCTCGCTTCGAAAACGTCCAGAAACACCAATACTTGTACGCTCGCATAGCTTTCGACAGCCTGCACGAGAGTGTTACAGGAAAGCATCTATCGGAATACGGCGCGAGCCTGATGTCGCCCTACACACGGAAGCCGTATTTTCGCACTACGGAGTCTAAAGACGTGAAGGCTGTGGATGTTAAAGCAAGGAGTAATCACACCGAAAAACGTAATTCCGACAGTGTTCTCGTGCAGAGAGCGCTACGCGGCGATGCGGACGCGTTTTCGACACTGTTCCAAACCCATAAAGGGCGAGTTTATGCGGTATGTCTGCGCATGACGAACAACACCGCCGATGCCGACGACCTAACCCAAGAAGCGTTCATTCAGGCTTTCCGAAAACTTGCCACATTCCGCGGCGAGTCGGCTCTTTCGACGTGGCTCCATCGGGTCGCGGTGAACACCGCTCTGATGCATTTTCGGCGTCAGTCCACACCGCACGCTTCCCTCGATCAACCGGCCGGAGCAGAAACGAGTAAGCGCGAATTTGGTCAACATGACAATCGGCTCAGTTGCTCGCTCGATCGAATTGCATTGGCACGCGCACTTGAGGCTCTTCCTGCAGGATATAGAACGATATTCGAGTTACACGAAATCGGTGGCTACGGGCACCGGGAAATCGCTAAACTCCTTCGCTGTTCCGTTGGAAATTCAAAATCCCAGTTGCACAAGGCGAAGCAGAGAATTCGTGAATGCCTCGTCTCCCGACGACACTTGGCGAGACACATGGAAAGGACCATGAGAGATAGCCTCGCACGGCGAAGCATACCAGTGGACGATTCGGTTTTTATAGAGAAGGAATCCTGTTCTCTACCCGAAGCACGACTGGCAGTTCAACAGAGCGGCACGAAAGTGCCGCCGCAAAATACACCTGCAAGCCTGGTTCTCGCGTCTTCGATCCAGGACTTGGCAGAGACGACCATATAAGGGGAAACATCACGTGCAACTCGGAGCACTGGTGGTAACGCAGGGATCCAGTCACCAATCGGGGGAGGGTACGAATTCTTGGAGTTCGTCTTGGCCTGTCGTGGGAAAAACCGTGGTGGAAAGGTGGATTGATCGGGTTCGCGAATTGGGCGTGGGCATACTTTCGGTAGTGGACCGCGACGAACAATCGCCAGTTCGTATCACGGATTGGGTGAAAGAGGGCGTGGAACAGATCCTGTTAATTCTTTCTGGCTCTTACGCTGAAATCGACTTTGCTGATTTGATTCAATTTCATCACCAGGGACGAAATCGAATTACGCGTGTATTTGACAAGAAAGGCCCTCTAGGGATCACCCTTCTCAATCGCGGGGCTGTCCTTAAGAGCGGACTGCAATGCGGTCTTGATGAAACACTGAAGTCATCGCGCTACAACTTTCGCGGGTATGTTTCACGCCTCTCATCGACCATGGCGTACCGGCAGTTGGTGGAAGATGCTTTGGACGGGCGTTGTGGAATCCAGCCCGCCGGACATCAGGCTGACGAGAAGATCTGGATCGACGCGACCGCTCGTGTCGATGCTTCGGCCAGGATTCAAGGACCCTGCTACATCGGCGCCAACACCCGGATCCATGCAGGAGTGATTGTCACAGGTTACTCGTCCATCGAGCAGAACTGCGAAATTGACATGGGTACCACCTTGGACCATGCATGCATTTTGCCGAATACCTATCTCGCTCCCGGTCTGCACGTCAGAAATTCGGTGGTGGATGGAACTCGACTGGAGCAGCTTGAGCGAGGCGTGACAGTCGACCTCGGCCGTGCTGCCCTGGCGGCGCGCAGATATCACGTTCCGTCTGCAGTTATACGTACTGCGAGTGCCGCTTCTGATGGCGGGAACCTTATTGGTTGCGATTGGGGCAGCGATGCGCGAGTTCCAATGCCCGTCCGGGGAGATCACTCATGACGTCTAAAGGACCGGTCGTCATTAAGGAATTTCCTCAAAGCCGTAACTTCGCTCGCCGAAAGTCGTTTCTCTCCGAGATCCGCAGTCTGGCCCGCCGCACATATCGGCCACAGTTGGTGCTTGATATACCGGAGTCGGCTGAGATGGCGCCGGACGCCATCGAGTTGCTGCTTGAATGCGTCGAACAGGTTGAGCAGGCAGATGGTCGAGTATCTGTAGTCGCGGGCTCACCACAAACAGCTGTGATCCTTGAATTAACTCGGCTCGCTTCTGTTCTCGACATATTCTCTTCTGTTTCTGAGGCTGTGAACGGCAGCACGCTGCACCGATATCAACATGACGGCTTTGTGCAGCCTATCGGCGCCTAGTAGACCCGGGCCTGCGAACCGGCACAAGGGAGGGCGATCATCGATGAACAGTGGAATGCAGAGAATCCTCAACACCATACTTATCCTGATCCTTTCGAGTGCGACCGCACTCGCGGAGCCTCTTTCCCAGAGCACCCAGGAAATTGATCAGACTGGGCCGACGCAGGTGTCCGATGATTCGAACCGACCGCAACAGTCCACTCAGGGTCAAGACAAGAGCAATTCTGCGGCTTCTCCGGTGCATCAGGAATTACCAGATGCTCCAGCGCCTGCGCAGCCAGCTCAGCAGGGCCAGAACGATGTATCACAACAACAGAATCCAGAGTCGGTGCCCTCGGGGGCAGCTGGTGCAAAAGCGCCTACCGTGAAGGGTAGCCCTGCCGCCCGCCCAGTTGGAGCGGCCATCGCTCCGGCAAAACAACGGCAGAGGCGATCGTTACTGATAAAGGCAGGCCTGATCGCGGGAGCTTGCGTAGCCGTAGGCTCGGCATTTGCCTTGTCGAAGGGTAGTCCATCGAAACCGCCTGGGGCTCCCTGATTAAGACGCGGCAACGGTTATCTATTCCATTCGTGCGCGATGTGTGAGCCTTAATGACTCGCTTATGACTGATCACGTCGGGAGGATCGTAACCTTCTCTGGAATCGATGGCGCGGGCAAAAGCACGCAAATTGAGAGCCTGTCGAGGAGCCTCAGCGACCAAGGGTTTCGTGTCGTTCGCGTTACGTTTTGGGATGATATTGCCGTCCTATCACGCTTCCGCGCTAGCATAAGTCTCCAGACTCTCGGAAACAAGCGATCCTCAGATCATTCTCCGCTTCTTCGAAACGATAAAAACGTCCACACTTGGTACTTAACGCTTGTCCGTTCGATTTTTTACCTCTTTGATTGTTTGCGCCTGCGCAGAGCTGTGCGCCAGCTACGCCAAACAAACTCGGACTTCGTTATTTTCGATCGCTACATATACGACCAAATTGTTCAAATTCGTGCACGACATTGGTTGGCTCGCACTTACGTGCGGCTTCTAGCTGCAATTGCACCCACGCCTGATGCAGGATTTATTCTGGACGCATCGCCAGATGATGCGTTTGGCAGAAAACCGGAATATCCGCTTGCTTTTATGCATGAATACCGACGTGCCTTTCTCGCATTAACGAGGCTTGTGCCGGAGCTGATCGTAGTCGCCCCAGGAAGCATTGCCGAAGTACAGCAGCAGATTGTTGCACACTTACCGCACAATGCCGCGTCCTCGAGCAATAATGCGGCCTTGAAGAGTGGCACCCGCACTCCAATTCTCAGTAATTCCCGGTAGAACAAAGCCGACAAAACATTGGGTGTGAAAAGGCGCACAACTTGTCTGCCCAGTGGCGCCATCTCACACTCACTTTGTTTGCCGGAGAGCTCTGTGACACGCCTTGGGCTGCACGATAGATTCGCATTGGTGGTACCAACCCTGAATGAGGCTGGAAACATTGAGAGCCTTCTTGGCATGGTTCAACATGCTCTAGGGCCACTCGGCATTAATTACGAAATAATCATTGTCGATGACGGCAGTAGCGATGGAACAGCCGAACTCGTGCAACAGTATGCGGAAGCAGATAGGCGCATCAGGATTCTCTCCCGCCGTGGAGAACGTGGCTTGGCAGGCGCCGTAATTCACGGTTGGAATCATTCGGATGCTGAGTTGCTTGGTGTGATCGATGCCGACCTGCAACATCCTCCTGACTTGCTTCCTGAATTGCTAGCGGCGATTGCTGAAGGGTGCGACATTGCGATCGCGAGCCGTTATGCCAGCAAAGATGGCGTACGCGGGTGGAACCCCTTACGCGTTGCCATTTCGAGGGCAAGCACATGGGCTACGCTTCCACTACAGCGGAAAGGTGTTCGTGTAAAGGATCCGATGTCAGGATTTTTCATCGTGCGCAGGAAAGCAATTGATGGTTTCTCATTTGAGGCGAAGGGCTTTAAATTGTTATTGGAGATCCTGGTTCGAGCGCATATTTCCTCAGCGCGTGAGATTCCGTATCGATTCGGTCGCCGACGCGCAGGTAAGAGCAAAGCAGGCGCGGCCGTCGCGTTTCATTATCTGCAGTTGCTCGGGAAACTCTCTCGAGACCTCTTCCTCCGCCCGAGTCCCCAATGAAGATTGTGCTGGTAACTGCATTTCCACCCAGCCGTCAGGCGCTCAACGAATACGGATTCCATATCGCAGATGAACTCCGTCAGCAGACCGGGATAGAGTTGATAATTTTGGGTGATGACTTGTCGGAACCCATGCCGGAGTTGCCTGGGTTCACAGTCATTCGCTGCTGGGCTTTCAACCGCCTGGGAAATGCGCTTTCGCTCATACGGACAATCCGACGACTCAAGCCGGATGTCGTGTGGTTCAACCTAGGTTTCGCGAGCTTCGGTGGGAAGCCGCTGCCCGCGTTCTTTGGGCTGACTGCTCCTGCTTTAACGAGACTTTGCTCCTGCTACACACATGTCACTCTGCATCAACTTTTTGAGACCGTGAACCTGGCGGATGCCGGGGTGAAATCGCCCCTCTTATATAGCATCGCGGGAAACGTCGCTACTCATCTGCTCCTGTCTGCCAATTCCCTTTCGGTACTACTGCCCGCCTACCATCGTACGTTGCGTCGGAAATACCGGCGCGGAGCGGTCAATGTGCGACATCACGGAATCTTTGCAAGTCGTCCCGAACCGCCGAACTTTGCCTTACGCGGCAATCCAGTACACCGTGTCCTCGCTTTTGGCAAATGGGGCACATACAAGCGACTGGAGGTGCTAGTAAATGCATTTGAAGCGATTCAGTCGCAATTGCCACCGACTGAGCTGGTCATTGCAGGTGGTGACCATCCTAAGACACCAGGATACGTACGAGGAGTCGCGGAGTCGATGAAGCACAACCCCCGCATACGATTCCTGGGATATGTGCCGGAGGAGTCGCTTTCGAATCTCTTTCGGACAGCAAGCTTGACAGTGTTACCGTACACATCCTCAGCAGGATCGAGTGGAGTTGCTCATCTGGCGTGTCAGTATGGTTTGCCCATACTCGCTCCCGATATTGATGACTTCGTCGAACTTGCTCAGCAGGAATTCGTCTCGATGGAATTCTTCACAGCCAACGATGTAGATAGTCTGGCGCAAAAACTCCTGACGCTGATTGGATCGCCCGACCATCTCGCGGTCATGGCGCAACAGAACTTCAGCGCCGCCTTGCAGATGAGCATGCCTCAGATCATCCGGCAATACATTCATTCCTTCGATATGCAGCAACGCGTGAAAATGCTGAAGTCGTTTTCACGGCTTCGCCGCTTCCGGCGCTGGACGCCGGCACGAAGCTGGGCGGTACGCCGGTTGGAACGACGACTTCTCACCTGGAACCGTCCTGCTGAGGAGAAGGTGGTGTCGGAGCCCGGCAGCCCGAACTAGGTGAAGTCACTCTCGGCTGTGTCGTTTAACATCCATCAGGTCCTTCGGTCCGTCCTCCTCCCAATCACGGCAAGTGATCTAGATAGCAAGGCCCGCTGACATTCTGGGCAGGCGGAGTGGGAGGAGTGACCCATGGCGGATTCACGAAATCGAAGAACTCGCTCATATCCATTTGCGCCGCGTCTCGTTTGGTGAGCGCCGGAACATTGAATCGGGTCTCGATCAGCTTGAGGATGGCGGTGAGGTCAGCCGTCGTGTGTGACACATAATTCTTTTTCGTGAAGGGTGAGACGACAATGAGCGGGACTCGATAACCAGTGTAGACGAAATCGCATGTCGGCCCGCTGCCCGAGGTGCAAACGTCCCCAGGCTGCAAGTCGGACGGAGGAATACCGTCGGGGCTCACGGCGGGCTGGGGCGGCACGTGATCGTAAAATCCGCCGAACTCATCGAAGGTCAGGATGAAAATGGAGTCCTTCCAGGAGGGGCCATTCATCAGAGCCCCGACGAGTGTCGAGACGTAGTTAGCTCCGGCTTGAACACTGCAGCAAGGTGGATTTGCATCGTAGTCAGAGGGGTGCTCATCGAAGCCGACTGGCGATGCCGGTTCGATAAGCGCAACCTGAGGCAGGGTGCCATTCTTCGCATCGCTGATGAATTGGGTGTCCGGAACGATGTTTTGAGGAAACTGGCTGAGGACTGTTTGTCCGTATGTAAAATTCTGAATGTAGCTGAGTTGAAACAGACATTGCGCAGTGGTGCAGCCGTTTGGCCCTGGATGCACGTAGATCTTCCAGCTGATGCCGGCCTGCTGAAGTTCTTGAAAGATTACGGGAGCGGTAACGAGCGTGCTGGTCGGCCCCAGCGGATAAGCGTGGCCCTGGGAAGTCGCGGCCATTAGGTACATTCGATTAGGAGTGGTACGACTCATCACAGGAGAAAACCAGCGATCCGAGGTCGCAAAGTTCGAGGCCATAAAGTAGTAGTAATTCAGGTCCCCGCCATCGTAATAGCCCATCGCCCGTTGTCCGGTGACGTCATTGAAAGGAGGCTGAATGTTGCGCGCATCATGAGCGGCTGTGAAAACGAAACCATCAAGAGTAGCCGTGCCTGAAGATGGATTGGAGAGGTTGAAATCGACGTGGCTCTCATTCCATGATGGACTTGGATTTTCTACGCACTGAGTTGAGAGGTGATAGGACTGGACCGGCGGACTTTGTGAATCCATGGTGCAATCACTTCCCGGAAAAGCAAAAGCCGGATCGCATCCTGGATTGGCGGGTGGCGCTCCACTGGGTGCATTCGTTGGAAATTGCGGCAGGCCATCAAAGGCCTGGTCGGGGTAGCCGTAATTTGCCCAATACTGCCGCATGGCTCCGAAATAATGATCGAACGATCGATTTTCCTGCGCGATAAATATGATGTGATTCACGGAAGTCTGCAGGCTGTTGCCAGTCGGGGTTCCGGTTGTTGTGGTTGTCGTGTTCTTGAGGCCTTGGCATCCCACCAGCACACAAATTAAGGGAATGGCAATTGCGGACAAGAGCACGCTTCCCGAGAATCGACACTTAGTCATCACAGAACTCCTGGGATCAGTCTTAAGAGAACCAAGAGAAAATCCGAAATGATCAAGAGGCTTGTACCTCATTGATGCCCCTGCGGAGTGACCGGAGCTTGGCCAGCCGCTTGAGGTGGCGGGGAAGAGGGCATCGATGGCTGGATTTGAGGCTCACTCGGTGGTGCCGACGGTTGTTTGTCCTGAGGAGCAATATCGCGATCCGGCAACCGCGGCGGCGGCAGCGGCGGGGTAGGAACTCCAATCGGCGGTGGCTGCTTGGGTTCGTTGGCGGCGGGCAGGACGCCGTTAGAACGAACGATCAACTGGACTGGGCGCCGCGATTGACGCTTTCTCTGCTGAATCGCCTTCAGAGTAACTTCTACCGCGTCCTGGTTAGTTTCCGCGAGCGGCCCCACCCTGCGTCCCTCTGCGTCCGCTCGCGTTGCGTAGGTCACTCGCTCATTCGCCTGTCGCGCAACCCGTGCGGCTTCGTAATACATCTCGGCGGTTTCGCGATCACCGCTGAGCTCGTCGATGTACCCGAGATTGTTCAGAGTGAATGCATTTTGTGGATCTATTTGGTATGCGTCCGTAAAGAATTTGCGAGCGCTGGACGCGTCGTTATGGTTTAACGCCGCGACCCCGCGCAGATTCAAGCGAGCGACTTGGGCTGCCGCGTCTTCGCCCTTTTCAATCGACTGTCTGACCTCTTCAGCATTGTGTTCGGCGATTTCGCTGATCGTTTTGCCGCGCCATTTCTTTTGTGGAGTAAGCAGAACACGCTCATCCGAGTGCAGGTTTGCCGCTTCGGTGTAGTACTGTAAGGCAGCCTGCAAATCGCCTTCGGACTCCATCACAAATCCCAGGCTGTCGAGAAGAAACGGATTCTTCGGATTGCTCTGGATGGCCTCTTTGAGCACCCTCTCGGCTTCGAACACCCGTCCTTTCTCAAGCAACGTCATGGCCTGGAAGTTCGCCTTATTTCCCTGGTAAACGGACGTCTTCGACGACTGGAACGCCATGTTTACCGATTGTCCCTTCAGTCCTTTCCTGCTGGCTTCGTCGATTACGGCCTCGGTGCTGGTGTTGGCTGCGAGTTGGTAATATTTCAAAGCACGGTCAACGTCACCTTCAATCTCGGCGATATAGCCGAGGTTATTCAGAGTGAACGGGTCGTCCGGATCAAGGAGATAGGCCTTTACAAAATGCTGTTTGGCTTTTTTAACGTGTCCACGCTTCAGTTCTTTAACACCGTCACGGTTCAACTGTTGGACAGGGGTAGCGCGAGTCTTTGTCGGCAACGGCAATCGAAGATCGCCCCGCTGGGCCAGGCTGGGCACAGTGGCAAGAAGGCAAATGAGTACGACTTGAACGATCCCTACTGCCATGCGCATCGCCCGGGCATGATTAAGTTTCATAGGTCGGCAGCTTTGATGCTGAGCCAAGGGCGAGCGTTTGGTCATTCCCAGTAGTTTTTTTAACCAACCATTTAGGGTTGGTTTGCCATCGAATACCGCGAATGCGGATGAACCTTTTGCTGATCGGAGTCTTGTGGACAGGCGCGGTTGTCCCACCCTGCCATGCGCAGACGCCTGTGCCTCCT
>DATMQI010000159.1:0-133939 GCA_035567135.1 Terriglobales bacterium | reverse complement strand
AACGGGGCTAAAGGATACGGTTTTATCCAGCGGTCCACAGGGGAAGATGTCTTCGTTCATTTCTCCGCCATCCAGGAGAATGGTTACCGCACGCTGAACGAGGGCGAAACCGTGGAGTTTGATCTGCTGAAGGGCCCCAAGGGGTTCCAGGCGGGAAACGTCGTCCGCGCCTGACAATCCACGAGTCCGGATTCGCTGACCCTCTCAGAGTTCTCTGGGAGGGTTTCTTGCTTTCAGTTTCCCTTTTGCAGTTTCGTCGCCTTCTCATTCTTAATTGATCAGGCCGCTTTGTAGACTCCGAGCACTTTTACCAAGTCGCCAGCTTCAGCAAGATGCCGCAACGCGCGGCGAGCGACTTCATCGTCGCCACAAAGTAAATCCGCGTAGAAGACATATTCCCACGGCCGCCCGCGCATGGGACGCGATTCGATCTTGCTCAGACTGATGTCTCGCAACGCAAACACGCTTAGTGCTTTGAATAGCGCACCGGGCACGTTCTTTACCCCGAAAGCGATGGAAGTCTTATTGGCGCCCGGAACAATGCGGCGCCTCTTGCGGATCAAAAAAAATCGAGTAAAGTTCCGCTTGTCATCCTCGATTCCCGCCGCCAGTATCCGACCTTTGTACACCGTTGCAGCGTGACGCCCTGCGATTCCGGCTGCGTCCCCTAATCCGCTCTCGATTACGTGCTTGACGCTGCCTGCTGTGTCGTAAAACGCAGTTGCCTCGATCTTCGGATGCTTTCGAAAAAAGTCCCGGCATTGGTCAAGGGCCACGGGATGCGAATAGACTCGCCGCACATCCGCCATCTTTACTTCTGGCGCCGCGATCAGGTTATGCACGATCCGCAACTGGTATTCCTGCTGAATGAAAACATTCCGTGTCAGCAAGAGATCGAAGTGCTCCGCCACTGAGCCCGCCAACGAGTTCTCGATGGGAATCACGGCTGCGCTAACGGAGCCGCGTTCAAGCCGGTCGAAGACCTCCAGCGAGCGCGCACACGACACAATGCTGCACCCATGGACCATGCGCTTCGCGGCTTCATGGCTGAACGAACCTGCTTCCCCTTGGATGGCAACTTTCATATCAGCAACGTGCTTGTCCAACTTACTTGCCCCCGGAGCCTGAATGCAATTCCTTCTCGAGCACAAACGCGTCCACTCCATTCGAATAGTACCGGGGGATGGTTTTTACCACCGAGTAGTGATGCCGCTTGTAGAAAGCCAGCGCGGCTGAATTGTCCACTGCAGTTTCGAGAATGACGCTATGGCAGGGCACCGCACGCAGACGATCTTCGGCCGTGGCGAGCAGTTTCGACCCAATCCCGGCGCGCCGGCTTCTGGGCGGCACGTCAATGGTGAGGACATGACCGATTCCGCGCCGCGTCGCCTGCGCCACAATGAACCCCAAAACTTTCACAGGCGCTTCGATAAGCGGTCGCGCAGGTTCTGCGACTATCGTAAAAGCTCCGCGCAGCCGGATGTATGCCGCCAACTCCAGCCGGGAATATGCAATTCGCGGGGGAAAACATTCTTGATCAATGCGCCACAGACTATCGAAATCATCGCGTCGAAAGTCTCGCAGTGCAAACTCCACCCAGTCATTGTAGCCGTAGAGCTTCACATATTCCGGCCTTCCTGGTGAGGATTGGAGGTTTAGGCATAGGTAAAAAATATTCCTGGAAAATGGTTGTCCGGATTGCACCCCGAGACGTACCATTCGCATCTGAGGTTGTTGTGGGGCGGATACTTCTGATTGACGCAGCCGGCGCAGTGGCATTAGTGGGGCTTTGGTACTTCTGCCTCGCTACTTACAACCACCGGCGAGGGACAAAGGCATTGCGCTGGGTGGAAGCCGCCTGCTCCTATCGCGGTCAAGTGACCGACGCTCGCTGGATTGGGGCCTCCCGGTTGCAGGCCCATTTGAGATTTGCCACACATTGGTTCGAGAACGCCCGCGTAACCATCCGCCTGGTACCGCGTCCCCTGCCGATACAATGGTTGTTGAGTGTCTATCACAAGCAGAGAGAGACGCTGACCTTTGAGGCCGATCTGGACTGCGCGCCGGGTGTCCGTTTAGAAGTGCTTCGCCATCGCTGGCTCACTCACAGCGACAACAAGCTGGTGCGAAAATCACGTAACTGGACGGTCGTGCGCCCAGGCCCCGTTGTCCTCACTACTTGCACCGAGTGGAGACAAGAGCTCCCGCCTGTAATCAACACCCTGATGACCTCTCGCGGCCAAAACCTGCTCAGCGTCCACTTCCGCCCAGAGTCCCCGCATCTTGCAGCTACCATCGACCTTGAAACCCTCGCTGACGAGCGCGCCGCCGCCGGATTCCTTGGAGTGCTACGCGATCTCGCCGCGGGCGCCTCCACTCATCGCCAGTAGTTACCCCCAGTATGTGTAGGCGCGGACGTCCTCGCCCGTGCAGAGCCGGAACATTCTTTGTGCAGGAGCATGTCTGAGGACACGCGCGTCTACAAGCTTTGACGTACCATGGTCAGCGGAGATTGACACGAGATGGAGTCTTCTGGCCGCAACATGGGCGCTTCGTGGATGAAAACCGTTTTTAATCCTTTAGTCTGCCTCTTGCTGCTCGCTGCAGCCGGATTTACCCAAGACGCAGCCAGCGCGGGATATCGATTCCTGCGAGTAGACGCCGGGAAAGTTATCGGGCAAATCCGCTCGTTTCAGGGATTGAACGGTCCGCCGAGCCCCGTGATGGAGGGACTTCCAAACCTGGTCGAACAATACAGAGAACTCCGTATCGATCAGGTTCGCACCCACGATTTTATGGGTCCCACGGAAATTGATTCGAAGTTTGTTCTGGACAACGGATTATTGGCTTGGCTAATTCCCGATAATGTCCAGCGCGCCGGCGTAGTAAAAGCGGGGAATGCCAGCATCATCTTTCCTGACTGGAGCGCCGATCCCGAAAAACCCGAGAGCTACAATTTTGTTCCAACCGACAAGGTGATCGCCGGCATTCGCGCCAGCGGCGCGGAAGTCTACTACCGTATAGGACGCAGTTGGGGCACCAACATCAATCCCCCGGATGATTTCGACAAGTTTGCCAGCGTAGTGAAGCATATCGCCATGCACTACGACCAGGGGTGGGCAAGCGGCTTCCATTACGGCATTCGCTATTGGGAGTTCTGGAACGAACCCGAGGCCTTGTTCTGGTCGGGCACCCCGCAACAGTTTTACTCCCTGTACGAGAAAACTGCACGTGCTCTAAAGTCTGTCGATTCCACACTCAAAGTTGGAGGCGTCGCCAAAGCTTTCCCCTCCGATGACGGAGGTTACCGCGAAAGCTTCATCGATTACTGCGCCTCACATCACGTGCCGCTCGATTTTTATTCCTGGCACACTTATGCCAACGGTTCGGCAGATCCGTACGATGCGGTTCGCCTGTCCAAGGAAATCCGCGGCATTCTGGACACGCATGGATTTCCGAATGCAGAAAGCATTCTCTCCGAATGGAATCTGAGCGCCAACTTTACCGAGTCCGAGAAGGCTGAGCTTCAAGGCGAGCACAATGCCGCCTTCATCGGCGCGGCGCTGGCCTATTTCCAGGACACCTCCATTGACCACACCCACTTTTATCGTGGAGATGCGGCCTGGATGGGTCTGTTCGGCGCTGACGGCAAATATTTCAAGCCCGCATACACGTTCAAGGCGATGGGTAAAATGCTGGACACGCGGCAACGCCTAGCGGTCGAGGGTGCGGACACTTTCGGTTTTGCGGCGCTTGCAGGCCGCTCCGCGGATGGCGACACGGTTCAAATCATAATCTGCAACTATGCCATTCCTGCGAATTACAAACCGGACCTCATGCCGATGCCCCCGGAGTTGCAAAAAACTGCGCCGCCCATGGCCGATATGTCTAAAATCAAAGTTCTCCCACCGCGCACCGGCATCGTTTACCACGACAATCGCGGTTACAACCTGACCGTCAGCAATCTGCCATGGGGGCGAGCTGCGTTCAGCATAAAGCGCTATCGCATCAGCAAGACCCAGAATCTGGATCTGGTAGAGGACGGATTCGGAAAGGAGGGTGGGTTGAGTCTATCTAATTCTCTCGCACCCGACACGGTCGAGGTTATCGTCCTCACACGGCAGTGAGTTCCGTTTGCAAGCTAAAGGTGAGGCGAACAGCAAGTCCTCAATGCCCCATCTAGTGCCTTCTTCCGTTGTCGGCCGGTTCAAACTCCTCACACCCCTGTGTTAGGATTTCAAGTTCTTTGCCGGAGGTGGCATTCGCAATGCGCTACTGGTGGCTGTTTTTCCTGCTGTTCCTATCACTGGCTTTGGGAAGCCATTCTGCCCGTTCGCAGATGGCACCGGCGGCGAGTCCGAAGCCCAGCGATAAGCCATCGCTTAAATCCCACATCGCGCCCGACTCGGCGGTCATTACGGTTGACGGACTTTGTGGCGGCGATCTTTTCTCGATCGCAAAGTCGGGCACGCCCTCCAAAACTACGACCTCTGCCGGCTTAAAAGCCACTCATCCCCCGGCGGCAAAAGACTCAACCCCCGCAGCGGAGAAGGCTGGCTGCCGAACTGTTATTACCCGCGCTCAATTTGAAAAACTTGCGGGCGTGGTGGCCCCCAACCGGCCGCCTCAAGCTGCCGTCCAGCTTGCCCACTTTTACTCGACGCAACTTCTGTACGCCCATAGAGCGCATGAACTCGGTCTTGATAAAGATCCCAAGTTCGACGAAATCCTGCGGTTTACCTACTTGCAGGTTCTGGCCCGCGCCTTCGCCAATCACATGCAGCAAGAGGCGAATGCAAAAACCGAAGCTGAATTTGAAACTTACTTCAAACAGCATCCCGAGGAATTCGAGCAGGCGCAGGTCTTACAAATTTCTATCCCTAAACAAAAACAGTATCCAGATCAACCTGGAGCCGGCGCGGTCTCGAATGTGGATACTGCAGCCGATGCGGCTGCACTAAAAGCGGAGGCAGAGAAGATTCGTGCCCGGGCCGTCGCGGGCGAAGATTTTGAAAAGTTGGAAGCCGAAGTGTACACCTTTGCGGCCGATCCCGACGATGTGCCCGATACAGACATGGGCGACAATACCCGCGCCGAACTCGCGCCATTCGGAAAGGAAGTCTTCGCCTTGCAGCCCGGAGAGATTACTGAGGTCCTCTCGGGTACCGAGGCCTGGCACATTTTCAAGCTGGTTTCCAAGCACATGATGGCTCCGGATGAAGCCAAGAAGCGCATTTCGGGACGGCGAATGAAACAGGAGATGGACTCCGTGGACAACTCCGTTAAAACACAGTTCAACGAGAAGTACTTCGAGCCGGCCGGGGCGCAAAGTACCCAGACCAGCGAAGACGACACGCAGTAGCCCCTGCATAAAGCTGGAAACCGCGGGCTTCAACTCGCCGTCGATATTCGGTGCCGGATGCTAGACTCGACCGCTTCATGGATCGCAAACGCAAGCCTTTTATCGTCCTCTGTTGCCTGCTTTTGGCCGTAGGGACCTCTGCCGTTTACAGTTCGGTCGCGCGCCATCCCTTTGTCGACTTTGACGATCAATACTATGTGACCCAGAACGAACACGTTCAGTCGGGATTGAATTGGCAGACTTTTCTGTGGTCGTTTAACGTCGGCTATGCACAGAATTGGCATCCCCTCACATGGCTTTCACACGCTCTGGATTGTCGACTCTATGGATTGAATCCTGCCGGTCATCACCTCACCAATGTTCTGTTTCATGTCCTGAACGTCATGATTCTGTTTTTGTTGCTGCTGTGGGTCACGGGAGCAATGGGGCGCAGCTTGCTGGTAGCGGCGCTATTTGCTCTCCATCCCCTGAACGTGGAATCGGTGGCTTGGGTCGCAGAGCGCAAAAACGTGCTAAGCACACTTTTTTTCCTGGCCGCGCTGGGCGCCTACGGATGGTACGCGCGCAGCCCCAGCCTCAAACGCTACCTTGTCCTGACGATATTGTTCGTCCTGGGGCTGGCCGCCAAACCAATGGTAATCACGCTCCCGTTTGTGCTTCTGCTGCTTGATTTTTGGCCACTCCACAGGATAGAAGGATGGCCCACCCTGGCGGCCTCGGACCGCAAAAGACGAAAGGATAGCATCCGATCGGAGAGCCCTGCCTTCAAACCAGACTTCGTTCAGGCACCCTTAGGCCAACTAGTTCGAGAAAAGTTGCCGCTCCTGGCGCTATCGGTTGCCAGTGCCATAATCACGGTCTTGGCCCAGCGAACCGTGGCCATCCGATCTCTACAACAATTTTCGATGGGCGTGCGGTTGGAAAACGCCATTTGTGCCTATGCCCTGTACGTTTGGAAAGCGTTCTTGCCAGTCCGCCTGGCGCCGTATTATCCCTATTCCGGTAGAGGGTTTCCGATATGGCAACTTGCGACCGCGTCGCTGTTTCTTGTGGTGACCAGTGTGCTGGTGTGGAAACAACGCTTCACCCGCCGATATCTCATGACCGGCTGGCTTTGGTATCTCGGAACCCTAGTGCCGGTGATTGGGCTGGTGCAAGTGGGTGGCCAAGCCATGGCCGACCGCTACGCTTACATTCCGTTGCTCGGAATCTTCGTCATGCTGGTCTGGAGCGCCGCGGATTGGGCCGACCGCAAGCAGATCAATCGTCAGTCGCGCGTGGCCACCGCCGTACTGATTCTCGGCGTGTTGTCATTCCTCACTTGGCGCCAGGTCCGTTATTGGAGGAGCGAGTACGATCTGTGGGCGCATGATCTGGAGGTCGCTCCCGACAATCCGTTGGCGATCAGCAACCTCGGCGATGCGCTCAACAAGATGGGTCGCCCTGAAGAGGCCGTGCCGCTGCTTGAGAAATCTGCAAAGCTCCTTTCGTGGGACCCCGTCAGGCACGGGAACCTGGCGGTCGGCCTGGTCGGCTGCGACCGCTTGCAGGATGCCATTCCAGAGTACGAGACCGCCATTTCGTTAGCCTCTGATCCTGCTATGCAGTCCCACTATTACGACAGCCTCGCCGCCGTCTACGACGCGCTCGGGGATTACGACAACGTCCGTGAAAGCTATCAGCAGGCGCTGAAAGTCACTCCGGATCACGGCGCCGCCATGGCCCAGTGGCTCACTCAGAGCGTTACCGCGCAACCTTCCGCTCCGCGCTACGTCCAGCTTGGAATATTGCTGCAGGAAACCGGCAACGCATCCGAGGCCCGCGCCGCCTACGAGCAGGCGCTCAAGCTGGACCCAAAATTAACCGAAGCCACTGCATATCTGCACGCCATTGGCCCCGGCGGCAAATAGAATGCTGTCACTCCGGCAGAAGACTCCGACCTGTGCCCGACCCGATGCTACAATCACGCCGTCGATGGATCGAAAGCGTTCCTACTTTGTCCCAGTTGCCTGCCTCTGTCTCGCTCTCGCAACCTTGGCGGTTTACAGCCGCGCTGTCCGCAACCCTTTCCTGCACGTGGACGATCAAAACTACGTCACCGAAAACCCTCACGTACAAGCAGGTTTGACCTGGCAAACATTCACCTGGGCTTGGACGGCTACTGCAGCACAAAACTGGCATCCGCTTACCTGGCTTTCACATGCGCTGGATTGTCAGCTTTACGGTTTGAATCCCGTTGGCCATCATTCGACCAATATTGTTCTGCACGCACTCAATGTCGTGTTGCTCTTCCTTTTGCTGCTGCGCGTTACCGGTGCGAAAGGACGAAGTTTGCTGGTCGCCGCGTTATTCGCCGTGCATCCGCTCAACGTCGAATCCGTTGCCTGGATCGCTGAGCGCAAGAATCTTCTGAGCACCTTGTTTTTCCTGCTCACTCTCGCAGCCTACGGATGGTACGCGCGCAGGCCCGATGTGAAGCGCTTTCTGTCTGTGGCCGTTTTATTCGCCTTCGGACTGGCCGCGAAGCCCATGGTCATCACGCTCCCTTTCGTGCTTCTGCTGCTCGACTTCTGGCCGCTGCAAAGAATCCGGGGGTGGGACCAGCCTTCGTCATCGACACTGAAAGGAGGTAAGAATCGCAAAGCACAATCACAGGGTTCAGCTTCTGAGAAGGTGTTTCCTGTACCTCAGTTCCCGTGGTCGCGGGTCGTTCTGGAAAAGTTGCCGCTATTGGCTCTCAGCCTGGGCAGCGCGGCGATTACGATCATCGCGCAGCGGGCACAAGCGATCCAGTCGTTCGAGATCTATCCTTTTGGAGGACGGCTGGAGAACGCCATCTACTCCTACGCAGCATACGTATGGAAAGCGTTCTGGCCCATGCGGCTCGCGTTTCTCTATCCCTACCCGAGAGACGGACGCGCCGTGTGGCAGCCCGGATTGGCCATACTGTTTCTCGTGACTGCGAGCGCCTTCGTCTGGAAGCTACGACGCTCCCGCCCATATCTGGCAACTGGGTGGCTTTGGTATCTCGGAACCTTAGTCCCTGTGATTGGACTTATCCAGGTCGGCGATCAGGCCATGGCCGACCGCTACGCGTACCTTCCGCTCATCGGAATTTTCGTGATGATTGTCTGGAGCGCTGCTGATGCCGCTGATCGAAGACGGGTCAATTCCCAGGTGCTCACAGCGATAGCGGTTGTAGGGGTCGCGGCGCTATCTTTTCTGACGTGGCGGCAGATCGCCTATTGGCGAAGCGACTATGATCTGTGGTCGCACACCGTTAAGGTCACGAAGCATAACGTAGTCGCCGACGAATCCCTCAGCAAGGCGTTGATGCAGCTTGGCCGGCCGCAGGAAGCCGTGGCAGGTTTCGCGGAAGCCGCCAGCCTGAATCCTGGGGATCCCTTTCGACATGTGAACCTGGCTGCCGCCCTCGTCGAATCTGATCGCCTGACCGACGCGATCTCAGAGTACGAGTCGACCATCAAGGCAACTGCGGATCCTGCAATCCAGGCGCGCTGCTACGAAAGCATTGCGACGATCTACGATCAACTTGGCGACTACGCAAAAGTACGCGAGAATTACCAACTGGCTTTGCAGGCCGACCCTACGCAGGCTCCTGGCATGGTCGAGCGGATTTCGCGAGATGCAGCCGGGGCGCCGTCGGCGCCACGCTACCTTCAGCTAGGAATTCTCCTGCAGGAACTCGGCAAGTTGCCCGAAGCCCGCATCGCGTATCAGCAGGCGTTAGGGCTGGACCCCAAACTGGCTGAAGCAAAAGAATCCTTGGATGCTCTGAAGAGGTAGGTAGAAATCGTACAGCAATGAAGCGATCTGGCATCAGCACGGTGAAGTCCCGCCGGCCGTCTCCGTCCGTTACTCCGAACCAGGAGAGCTCAACAGGCATGCCTCTTCTCATCAACTGGCACGCTTTACATTCCTACTTACTTCTTGCAGCCCTCATAGTGCTTTGCCTATCGCCGTTCTTGGGAAAAGCTTTTCAGGCTGATGACGCGCTCTTCGTATGGGCGGCACAACACATCGTCAAACATCCGCTCGATCCCTACGGATTCCGGCTGGTTTGGTACACCACCGAAATGCCAATGGCGGAGGTAACTAAGAACCCTCCACTGGCTTGCTATTACAGTGCGGCAGTTGGCAGCGTCGCTGGCTGGACTGAGACCGCGCTTCATCTTGCATTCGTGCTTCCAGCGCTAATCGCAATTCTGGGCACTTACCATCTGGCGCGTCGGTTCACTCATATTCCTCTTCTAGCTGCCGCCGCTACTCTACTGACCCCGGGTTTCCTGGTGTCCAGTACGAGCGTGATGTGCGACACCCTGATGTTGGCCTTATGGATCTTGGCAACGATCTTCTGGCTGGAAGGTTTCGACCCGATAAGGCCGCGGCTGTTGATCACCGCTGCTGTGTTAGTCAGCGCGTGTGCACTGACGAAGTACTTCGGCTTGGCATTGATTCCGTTGCTTCTGGTCTATTCCGTGGCGAAGGAACGTCGACTGGGCAATTGGGTTTGGTATCTGTTAATCCCTATTTTCATTCTGGGCGGATATCAATTCTGGACCCACGCGCTTTACGGCCAAGGGCTGCTCTCCGATGCAGCCCAATATGCCTACGTCCGCAAAACCCACGATATATCGCGTCTGGCAAATACCATAATCGGATTCGCTTTCGTTGGCGGATGCGCTCTGAGCGGATTAACCTTTGCGCCGGTTGTCTGGCATCGCCGATGGCTGGTTGCGGGCGTCTTGCTGGCTGGTCTGGCAAGTCTCTTCACCGCCATGGGCTGGGTTTATTTGCCAGCCGAGGTTCCCGCCCGCGAACACTGGATCCGCTTGAACCTACAGTTGGCAGTTTACCTTCTCGGTGGACTTTCCATCGTTGCACTGGCGGTCGCGGAGTGGTGGAAACAAAGAAGCGCTGAATCTCTTTTGCTCGCCCTCTGGGTTCTCGGTACGTTTGTTTTCGCTGTTTTCCTGAACTGGACCATCAATGCCCGCTCGGTGCTTCCCATGATTCCCGCGACCGGCATTTTGCTGGCGCGTCGAGTGGAGCGATTCCAAGTCTCTTCAAGACGACGGTTTCTACTGAAGGCGCTGACGCCTCTGGTTATCTCGGGTGTGCTATCAATCTGGATCGCTTCGGCCGATGCCGAAACCGCTAATTCCGCGCGGTCCGCGGCTTCGTCAATCCGTGAACAGACTCACAACCAGCCTGGCAGAGTTATCTTCCAAGGACACTGGGGCTTTCAATACTATATGGAAGCCTTGGGGTTCAGCCCTCTTGACGTCGCGACCTACCAGCCGCAGGCGATGGATCTGATGGTCATTCCCATGAATAACGCTAACACCATCGAACCATCTCCCCAATACATAACCTCTCGTACGATGTTGGAATTCGAAATGCACCGGGCGATCGCCCCCATGCGTCGAGAACTGGGCGCGGGCTTTTATTCCTCTCTGTGGGGACCTTTGCCTTTTGTTGTTGGGTACGTTCCTCCCGAGCGTTACCTCTTGCTTCGATTAACCCCGCCAGCCAGCGGGGAACAGTAACAAGCTCGCCTCGCCTTGGGCTCTCTTGCTTGATTTCTGCAGCGTCCCGGAGTTCCCACAGTGCTACAATCTGTCTACTTGGATGTATCGCAAAGACGCGCATTTCGCGGTTGTTTTATGCTTTGTGCTGGCGACGCAACTCCACGCCGCCTCGCATAATCCCGTCACCAAAAACATCGACACAATCCTTTCCGCATCCGACCTCGCTCGAGGATTTTGGGGCATCGAGGTAGTCTCACTCGACAACGGAAAAGTCGTTTACGCACGGAATGCGGACAAGTTGTTCACTCCCGCGTCCAACACCAAGCTATTTACTACTGCCGCCGCGCTGGCGTTGATCGGACCTAACTACAGTTCGCGCACCACCGTTGAAACCAGCGGAGTTCTCGACAAATATGGACGCCTTACCGGCGATCTGGTGCTGGTCGGCCGCGGCGACCCCAATCTTTCCGGCCGGGAATTGCCCTACAACTTGCGCACCGCGCGCAACGATCATCCCATTCAGGTGCTCGAACAACTCGCGGATGCGTTGGTCCAGAAGGGCGTGAAATACGTCGATGGCAACATCATCGCGGATGACTCCTACTTCGCCTTCGAACGCTACGGAGAAGGTTGGAGCCAGGACGATTTAGTTCTCGCCGACGGCGCTCCGGTCTCCGCGCTAACCATCAACGACAATGTCGTGTTCGTGAATATTCTCCCCGCGGATCGCGTCGGGGAGCGCGCCTTCGTCGGAATCACACCGTTTGCCGATTACTATCGCATCGACAATCGCATTATCACCACCCCCGCAGGCACGGGCCGAAAGATTTTCATCAACCGCGAACCGGGATCCACATCGCTGACGTTGTGGGGCAACGTGCCGCTCGATGACGCCGGCGCGAACGAGGCTCTCGCAATTGAAGACCCCGCGGAATTTGCTGCCGCGCTGTTTCATCAATTGCTGGAAAACCGTGGCATCGTCGTCTACGGTAAACAACGCACGCGGCACACGGAATTGGCGAGTCTTTCCACTCTCACGGTTACTGCCAGTGCGCCTGCGCGCGGCGGTGACGACTCTTCGCGCGCACTACCGAATCAGTCGCTCGTGCTCGCCAGTTACCAGTCCAAGCCGCTGATCGAAGATGTGCGGGTGATCAACAAGGTCAGCCAGAATCTGCATGCGGAAATCTTGCTGCGCCTATTGGGACGGGAGAAAGGCGCCGCCGGTACCGTCGAAGGCGGGCTTGAAGTGCTGCGCGGCTTTCTCAATCAGGCCGATGTACCTGCGGACCAATATGTCTTCTACGATGGCTCCGGCCTCTCCCGCCAGAATTTGGTTACGCCGCACGCAGTCGTGCAGTTGCTACGCAATGCGGCGAGCCAGGCGTGGGGTGCGAGCTTCCGGGAAACGTTGCCGGTGGCCGGAATCGACGGATCGCTTGCGGACCGCTTTGCGAATCTTGATCCACGGACTCACATCTACGCCAAGACTGGCTCGCTCGGCGGAGTCAAAGCACTCTCCGGATACGCCACTACTGCGCATGGCCAGCAAGTCGCATTTTCCATCCTCTCCAACAATTTCAATCTGCCCAATAAACGCGTTCTCGATGCCATCGACAGCATCGTCGAAGCGATCGTGAATGATGCGAAGAAATAGAGTTTAGCAATTAGCACTAGTAGTTAGCACTTGGCCAAACAAGAATGTTTCTGGACCAAATGCTAATTGCCAAACGCTAAGTGCTGCCTTTCATCCTTCTTGCTTGACGGTCGCGGACGGCGCGAACGCCGCCGGGGCCGCTCCCGGTGGGCGGTTTTCGCATCCCCTCCAACAAGTCTTTCAGAACCACGGCGTTGTTTCGCGCCTCATTCTTGGATGCGAACAGTAGCGTGAGCTTCTTCTTGCCGTTGGCCAGGCGATAGAGTTCGTCGAGCGCTGGAGCAGCTTCTGGGCGAGTCAACTCTTTCAGATAACGCTTGCGGAAAAGCAACCAGGCGTCCGGATGTG
Source organism: Terriglobales bacterium (assembly GCA_035567135.1). GTDB lineage: Bacteria > Acidobacteriota > Terriglobia > Terriglobales > Acidobacteriaceae > JABDBE01. The sequence continues at coordinate 121,020 of DATMQI010000159.1, read as the reverse complement.
AGTGAAACCACTTCCGCAAGGCGTCGGATGGCGCAAGATCGCGCAACCATTGATCCACTGCGGCGCGCTCTTTGCTCAGGCCGCGTGGCCAAAGGCGGTCCACCAGGACCCGCGTTCCATCCGATCGCGCGGGCGGTTCGTAGACTCGTTTCACGATTATCTGTTTTGTTGTCACCGGGATCCCGCGATGGGCATGGCTTTGCTTTATTATTGTAAGCGGTTTGTTAAAGGACGAATGGAGCGCTCTAATAATTTTTTTGCCTGGATATACCGTATTGAAAATCCGAAACGGTTTGCTCTCTGTCTCTCTGTGGTGAGCCTGTTGTCACTGCCGGGCTGTGACGTCCAACGCCGCAAGAGCGACGTTGAACTCGGACTCAATCCCCAGCAGATCGCGGGCCGCCGCATCTACGATAACTATTGCGACCGTTGTCACGCCCCTTACTCCTCGCGGGGACGGCAGGGCCCCAGCATGAAAGGCGTGTTCAGCCGCCAATACCTGCCCATGAGCGGCATGCCTGCCAACGACGATCGCGTCACCGACGTAGTCCGTCTCGGCCGCAACAAGATGCCCGGATACGCCCAGGTTCTAAATCAGCAACAGATCAACGACCTGCTGGCCTACTTACACACTTTGTAAGGCAGAAATGTAGAGCGGACGCTCCTGTCCGTTGCAGTTGACCTGAGTGCAAAAACTCAGACACCGCCACGGCTGGTCTCAAAAAACTCTGACTGAATTTGAATTTCAAGTGACAGCCGCACGGGCGCAGATGCCCGCGCCCAGTTTTATTGCGCTTGTTCTTCCAGAAATCTCTCAGCTTCTAATGCAGCCATGCAGCCGGAACCGGCAGCACTGATGGCCTGCCGATAGCGACGGTCTTGCACATCGCCGCAAGCGTAGACCCCGGCCACCCGGGTGAAGACGTTGTTCGTTGTCTTCAGATAGCCATCTTTATCCATATCCAACTGGCCCTCGAAAATCTTTGTGTTGGGAATGTGGCCAATACCCAGGAACAGCGCACTAGTCGGGAAATCCCAAACCTTGCCGGTTTTGAGATTCCGTAACCTCAAGCCGGTGACTTCCTTCTTTTGAATGTCGTGTACGTCTTCCACGACAGTATCGAGGAGAAACGAGATTTTCTCGTTGTGCTGGGCCCGTTCCAGCATGATCTTTGACGCGCGAAAATGTTCGCGGCGATGAATAACCGTGACCTTGGTAGCGAAGCGCGTGAGGAAAATAGCCTCTTCCATCGCGGAATCGCCGCCGCCGATCACAGCAATCTCCTTGCCCGAAAAGAAGAAACCGTCGCACGTAGCGCAGGAGGAAACGCCGTGTCCGATCAATTGCTGTTCGTGCGGCAGCCCGAGCCATCGCGCCGAAGCGCCACTGGCAATAATAAGCGTCCGGGTATGGACGACCTCATGGCTGACATGGAGTTTGAACGGATTCTGGCTGAGGTCGACGCTAGTGACGTGTCCATGTTTGTATTCAGCGCCAAAGCGCGACGCTTGCTGACGCATGTTCTCGATCAACTCCGGACCCTGAATGCCTTCGGGGAAACCGGGAAAGTTCTCGACCAGCGTCGTAAGCGAGAGTTGGCCTCCGGGCTCGTGGCCTTCGAGCACCAGCGGTTTCAGGTTGGCGCGTCCGGTGTAGAGCGCGGCCGTGTGCCCGGCGCAGCCAGAGCCGATAACAACGACATTGCGAATATTTTCCATAAGGTTAAGAGTGTAGAAATCTAAGTAGCGCCGGCATCCCATCGCCTGTCACGATGGCATCCTGCCTCGGCGGTGCGAGCGGGACCTCCCACCACCGCCCCCGGGACAGCGTCGTTACAAGGATGTCAACAGAACCAGTACGAGTTTAGATTACGAAATCCTGAATTTCGGTTCAGCACGCAGACGCTCGGTCATTTATCTGCAGGAACGGACTTCTCTGCCGCCGCCTTTTTAGACACGGTTTTCGCCGGCGTCTTTGACTTAGTGGCCTCTAAAGCGCCTACTCGCGCCAACTCTGCAGGTACGGTATTTCTTGCTGAGAGAAGGTTGCGATAGTTGGTCACGATTGCGGTTGCATTCTGAAACAACGGCTCGTAAGCGCTTTGATCTGGCGGTGGATTGCCTTCCGTTGCAGGACATCGGGCCAGCACAACCGACGACTTGCCAAAACGCTCCAGCTTAATCCGGCCCGCCGGCGTGTTCGTGGCCAGCATGGTCGCGGGTGTAGTTACGGAGGAAGCGTTATCTTCTATGGCAACCTGCATCAAGTCCTTGGGATCGCGCACGTGGAAGATCAGGGTCTCCACCATATTTTTCGGATCCTGGCTGAAGGAATACTGCACGGTCGAAAACAAGGCCTGAACGGAGAACTCGCGCCGAATCCGCACCCACTGGGCGGTTCCGGAATCGGATGAGAATTGCGCGCTGGCTCCCGCTTTCAGAAAATCAGGGCGCTCCTCCAGTGTTGAACGTCCCCGGTCGACCTCAAAATCGGGCCTGAAGACCGGCTGCTTCGGAATTCGTGCCAGCGCGGAAGCAATTTCCTGTTGCTCCTCCGGCGAAGGCGCGCACACATTCAGCATGTTCACCTTTACCTGCGGCTGGGAGGGTTGCTGTGCGTAGGCCTGTTGCGCCAGACCAATGCTTATCAGGATTCTCAAAACGTTTCGGAGCACGAGGGCATTCTAAATGAAGATTGCGGTAAATCTTAAATCGCAGAGCGCCGGGAGCAGATAAGAGGGAAGCGTAAGGGCTTCCTAAATCTCCAAGCAGGTAGAATTACTTTATGGCGAACTTAACACTTGTCTACGGATTGCGGCTGCTACCTTCGGAAGAACTCGCAGAAGTGGGGGATGCAACCCTGAAGCTCAAAAATGGCCGCGAGGCTCACGTGACCATGCACACGCTCGAAGGCAGCAAGGATGAGATTGAAAAACAATTAAAGACCAGCCTGGATGCGTTCTTCGATTTCTATCCGGAGATTTGAAAGGGAAGGCTTCAGACGTCGGGCTTCAGGTCGTTGCCGCAAAGGCCGCAAGAATGTGCAGAAATTCCGGCCTAGCTCCAATTAAGTTTCAGTACTCCACACCTACGCCTGGCGCCTGCTATCGCCTCTCCATCTATAATTCGGTCTAAGATCATGACCCCGTCCAACCGAAATTTCCGTTTGCGGCTCCGGGAAGCGGGGCTGTGGCCTGCCAGCAGAGTGGCGCTGATCGCGTGGTATCTCCTGGGCCTGGACGTGCTGCTGTTTGTTTTACAGAAGAGTTTTGAGCTGCTCAGGCTTTCTTATGGCGACAGCCTTGGCGGATGGGTCAGCTTCCTGAGTTTCCTCGTCATTGTTCTTTTCTCGATTCTCGCAATTCGCTGGGTGAAGGCAAGGGCGCTTTGGCGGCTGCGTAACCGGCTGATCGTCACCTACGTATTCATCGGTGTAATTCCGGTAGTCATGCTGGTCGTATTGGCGCTTCTTTCCGCTTATCTATTCGCCGGGCAGTTCGCGACCTTCGTGATAACCACTGCGCTGGATTCCGAGTTAAATAGTCTGGACGCCGCCAACTCCGCCATCGCCCACGAATTAGCAGTCAAACTGCAGGCTGGAGCGAACCCGGAAACCACGGCCGTGGAAGGACTGCGCCGCACCAACAAAGCCTGGACAGACCGCCACGTGCATGCGTGGCACGATGGTAAGAGCGTGCTCAACAGCGCCCCCGCGGCTGCGTCTGCGTCGCCTCCGGTGCTCCCGAGTTACTTGAAGGACTCGTTCCGCGGAGTGGTGCGCGATCATGACAAACTCTTTCTTCGGGCAACGGAGACGATTCCCGTTCGCGGCGGGAGCCTGATAGTGCTTTCGAGCGAACCTCTCGATCAGCATTTGCTACAGGATCTAGCAGCAAACCTGGGTGAAGTCACGCTGTATACCGGGATCACACTCCGCACCGTGAAGCAGTCGCAGGCAACCACAACTCAGGGCCAAACCAACTCGGCAACCTCGAGTCAGCCCGAACGCAACCAGGTACTCGATGTTGGCAAACAGCAGGCGACCGGAGGCTACGTCCTGGACACCAGCAAGCCAGTCCCGGCTTATGTTGCCGGAACCGTACCTCCGCCGGCGCGCGCACTGGATCCCCAGGTGTCGTTCGGGACTTCTATCTCGGTGGTGAACTGGGAGAGCGGGGACAGGCTGAACCCGGTCCTCATCAGCGTACAAACTCGCGTCTCCAAGCTCTACCAACGCCTATTTAATTCTCTCGGGGACATTGCGCCCGCAATCGAATGGTTCTTGTTGGTTGTGGCCATCATCTTTGGATTGATTGAAATCGCCGCGATCTTCATCGGTACGCGCCTGACGCGCACCGTGACTGGCGCCGTGGCCCAACTTTATGACGGCACCATGCATGTCAATCGTGGCGACTTCAGACATCGTATTCCGGTGAGATCTAGCGATCAGGTCGCTACGCTCGCTACTTCATTTAATTCCATGACCGCCTCGCTCGAGAAGCTGATCGAGGAGCAGAAGCAAAAGCAGCGGCTCGAGAACGAGTTGACCATCGCCAAAGAAGTCCAGGCGCAGCTTTTTCCTCAGGAGAACATTCAACTCGCGTCGCTCGAGGTGCATGGATTTTTCCGCCCGGCGCGAACCGTGAGCGGCGACTATTACGATTTCCTCACCCTGGATTCGGATCGTCTGGTTCTGGCTGTGGGCGATATCAGCGGCAAGGGAATCTCGGCCGCGCTGCTGATGGCAACCATCCACTCGGCGGTGCGCGCCTACAGCCTGCAGGACATCCCCGTTTTGCGGGAACCCGCAGCGGTGGGCGCGGCGCTTGGTTCCGAGGTCATGCTGGCTTCGGCGGCTCGCGGTCCTGATGTTTCTCCCGGTGTTTTGCTGTCGCTGCTGAATCATCAACTCTACGAGAGCACGCCGCCGGAGAAGTATGCGACCTTGTTCCTTGGCATCTACAACGGCGCTGAGCGCAAACTCACCTACAGCAACGGGGGACACCTTCCGCCGATCATCATGAGCGAAGACGGTTCTATTCGCCGCTTGGAGTGCGGCGGAACCGTGGTCGGCCTGTTCGATCAAAGAAGCTATGAAGAAGACTCGGTCGAACTCCGGTGTGGTGAGATATTCCTGGCCTACACGGACGGTGTGACCGAGCCAGAAAACGATTTTGGCGAGTTTGGCGAGCAGCGGTTGATCGACTTGCTGCGGGAGAATCGTGAATTGCCATTGCCGCGAATCACCGAGATTGTGACTGCGGCGGTAGACGACTGGATCGGCGCGAGTGAACAACCGGATGACATAACCTTGGTTCTGGCACGCGCAAGATGATGAGGTAAGGCCCTGCACGAGCGATGCGCTCGCGCCTACACATCACCAATGTCGGCCGCAGGCATCCTCCCCGTGTCAGTGATAACAAACTGTCTATCGATGGGCGAAGCTGTAGGCCACGCCGTATGCGGAATCGCCGCTGGCATAGATCGGAAAGGCACGCTCCAGTCTGTGGTGGGCGGTTCTGTGCAACAGATAGCTGACCGCAACCACCCCGGCCATCCTGCCCGCGAAGAAGACCAACTGGCCAGCCGTCCCACTTTCGCAAAGCGCCTTTGCCATGGAGTCCTGTTCTCGTCCTCCATTGCTGAGGTTGTGGTGAGTGATGCCAAAGTCCACTGCTTCCAACACTGCGTGGCTGGCAAAAAGCGTCTTGTTGGCTGTGTCCCAAAAATTATGTTTCGTCGGAGTCTCGCGCAAATCCTGGGCCCAGCCAGTGCCACAAATAAAGAGCACTAACAACAGAAGATGATGTATCCCGCGACAATCCATAAGCCGAATTTAAGGCTCGAAAGATAACCGGAGCCAGATCACGTAGGTATGCGGAGACATTTTGTGAACCGGAATTGGGAAAGAAATGCGGAAGAGGTGCTTTTTTAAACACCAAAGTTTGGTCGCGGACACACAATTTGGGTTGACGTTCGCCGTAATTCTCCTCGATAATCAGCCCCATTCGCTGTACCTTCCCCGGCGGTAGCTATATTCCTGTGGAAACTTATTTGTGTGGTTGGAGAGAGGTTCCTTAATGCCGAATCGCACATCTGTCGCCTGCCGCTCCCTGTTCTTTCTGTCAACTCCGTGCTTGCTTGGGCTGTTCCTGTGCGTGAGTGCGTGGGCGGCACAGCCGGATCGCATTACCGTCGCCATTGACGATAATCAGACCGTGGTCTTGAAGGGTAGCGTACATCCGAAAGCCACGAAGCAATTCGATCAAGGGCCGGTTGATCCCTCGATGAAGCTAGGGCACGTCACGCTTCAGATCAGCCCATCCCCAGCTCAGCAGGCTGCGCTCGACAGTCTGTTGGCCGAGCAGCAGGATCCGGCGTCGCCAAATTACCACAAATGGCTCGCCCCGGAGCAGTTCGCTGCCCGGTTTGGAATGAGCCGCACCGATTCTGCGAAGATAACGAATTGGCTGCGCTCGCGGGGGTTCACAATCGTGCAAGTCGCCCGCGCACGCAACTGGGTAGCGTTTTATGGAACAGCATCCCAGCTGGAGAGCGCGCTGCATACCCAAATTCATTATTTTGTCGTAGACGGGGAACAACACTACGCGAATGCCACTGACATATCGTTGCCAAAAGCCCTCGCAGGCGTGGTCACCAGCGTCCGGGGATTAGACGATTTTTTATGGAAATCCAGTGCAGTCCGGCGGTTGGCTACGGAGAGCGAGGCCTCCGGCGCTTGGAACGCTTTTTACTCAAACGGAAGCGGGAATTTCCTCGCACCTGACGATATCGCCACGATCTATGACATCAAGCCGCTCTTTGCCGCCGGCATCGACGGCACCAACGTGAATATAGTCATCGTGGGGCAGACCGATATTGTGCTTGCGGACATCACTCAGTTTCGCAGCGGTTTCAATCTGCCGGCTATTAAACTGCAGCAGACGCTGACGACGGGCTGTGTCGACCCCGGAACCACCGGCGATCTTGCTGAGTCGGATCTGGATCTGGAGTGGTCGGGTGCCGTCGCGCGGAATGCAAACATCATTTTCGTCAAGTGCGATATCAAGCACGGGGGCGTGTTCGCTTCAGCCCAATACGCCATCGACAATAACCTTGCGCCGGTTATCAGCATGAGTTATGGCGGCTGCGAACCGGCGAATGGTCAGACCAACGCTATGCAAATCAGGACCATGATTCAGCAAGCGAATAGCAGCGGCATCACTTTTATGTCTTCCGCAGGCGACGCGGGGGCAGCAGCCTGTGATTCAGGCAAACCCCCGGCAACCAAAGGGCTCGAAGTGAATCTTCCGGCCAGCGTTCCCGAAACCACGGCTCTCGGCGGCAGCGAATTCAATGAAGGGAGCGGAACTTACTGGGGTAGCAATGGGCCGAATTTTGGTTCAGCGCTTTCCTACATTCCCGAAGAGGGCTGGAACGACACTGCGTTGGGCGGCGGTTTTGCCTCAACCGGGGGCGGCAAGAGCATCTACTTCGGCAAGCCTGCGTGGCAGTCTGGCAGCGACGGTGCGCGCGATGTGCCGGACGTGACCATCACGGCATCCGCCGATCATGATGGATACCTTCTGTGCTCGGGTGGAAGTTGTGCCAACGGCATCGTAAACGACACCTTTATTGTTGGCGGCACCTCAGCGTCGGCTCCGGTTTTCGCCGGTATTGTTACCTTGCTCAATCAATATCTGGTAAAGAACGGCCTCATAACCAATCCTGGTCTCAGCAACATCAATCCGACCCTCTACCAACTCATCAAAAGCAACCCATCCGCTTTTCACGATATAACGACTGGCAACAATATCGTACCTTGTACGCCAGGCACGCCTATTGGCTATCCCCCTGCGCAGCAGTGCCCGGCCAGCGGGCAGTTTGGCTACAGTGCCGGAACCGGCTACGACTTGGTAACCGGGCTCGGGTCAGTTGACGTCTACAACTTGGTCACCGGCTGGAGTTCCGCAGTCTCCACCACAACTACACTCAGCATTTCACCCGCGTCACCGGTGGTTGCAGGAACCAGCGTTACTATGACGGCTACAGTGAAGCCATCTTCCTCGACCAAAATACCCACGGGATCTGTAACTTTCTCCGACCCTGTGATTGGTAAGCTAGGAACAGGAGCATTGAATAGCTCAGGCGTAGCCACGTTCACCAGCGGCAAGCTGGCGGGCGCTTCGTACTCCATCACTGCGACATACAGCGGAGATACCAACTTCGCGGGGTCGGCTTCTTTGCCCGTGCCCTACAACGTGCAGGATTTCAGGATCGCAGCCAATCCCGCTACGGTCACAGTCACTGCTCCCGGACAGAGCGGCACAGCGACGCTGACCATCACGCCCCTCGGCGGCTTTAGTCAGACATTGAGCTACAGCTGCACCGGGCTGCCTTCGGAAGCCACCTGCACTTTCGCTGCCGCCTCGGCCACCAGCGAGACGCTAACAATTGCGACCATGTCGCCCTCCGCAAGATTGGACAAAGCTCCTCTGGAGCGCAACAGAGGGGGCTTCTATGCTTTGCTACTTCCGGGCTTCCTCGGGCTGGTGCTATCGGCGGGAAATAAGCGGACACGGCGTGGTATCCGGCTGTTCAGCCTCATCGCTGCCTTGATGCTTTCTACCCTGTGGATGCCAGCTTGCGGTGGCGGCACCAGCACACCCAGAAATCCCGGAACTCCGATCGGTACCAGCACTGTGACGGTCACGGCCACGACCGGAGGCACGATTGCTCTCATGCACAACGCCATAATCAGCCTGACGGTGCAATAGAAAAGCGGCTAAGATTACATCCAGCGACTGGGCGCTACCTCAAAAGTGTCGACCGAACTCGTCACTCTGCAACACTTCCGCGACGTTCCTGAGGCGCTGCTCGCCAAGGGAAAACTGGAGTCGGCCGGAATTGCTTGCGCCCTGGCCGACGGCAATCTGGTGCGCATGGACTGGCTGCTTTCGAACGCCATCGGCGGCATTCGCCTGCAGGTGCATCAGCAAGACGTAGACTCCGCTCGGGCCATTCTGGACGAGCCCATCCCGCCGGAATTCTTCGAAGAAGAAGTCGGCGAGTCCTTCGCGCAGCCTCGTTGTCCTCGCTGTTATTCCCTCGACATCGGATTCGAAAAGATCAATCGCTTTTGGACGTACGGTCTGTGGCTGCTCTTATCATTCCCCATCCTGGTCCGAAAGAACAACTGGAAGTGCTACACCTGCGGCGCCGAGTGGGTGGAGGAATGAATGAAGCAGCCGGTGAGTTCTCGGGGATTCCCCTATAGCGCGATTCCCACGGCTGCGGTAACTTATCTCTTCGCCGTTAATCCTCGGAGCCACGCGGGCGAAAGTCCAAAATCATGATGGAGCAATATTATGCGTAAGCAGCATCTGTGGGCAGCCTTGTCAGCATTCGCATTGTGTTCCACGGTCTTCGCCGATCAGGTGGTCCTGAAGAATGGCGATCGGCTGACCGGAACCATCACCAAGTCCGACGACAAAACCTTGCTGATTAAGACCGAGTTTGCGGGCGAGGTCACGGTTCAGTGGCCGGCCGTGCAGGAGGTCACTTCCACGCAACCGCTGCACGTGACGACGGCGAACGGCAAAACGCTAGCGGGTCCGGTTACAACGGCCGACGGCAGCCTCGCCGTGAGCACCACGACGAGCGGAACCGTAACCGTCGCCAAGTCAGACGTGACCGCATTGCGCAGCGACGCGGAGCAAACGGCCTATGAGAAATCGCTGCATCCCGGACTCACCCAGGGTTGGGTCGGAGCAGCAAACATTGGCTTCGCCCTCACCGCCGGAAACAGTGAGACCAAGAGCTTGGCCGTGGCCTTTACCGGAGATCGCAAGACGCTGGGTGACGAGATCTCACTCTACGAAAACACGGTGTACACGACCAACGACGCTCCTGGTGCGAGCCCAAGTACGACCGCCAACACGAATCAGGGCGGAGCCCGGTATTCCAGGAATTTTACCCCCCGGCTGTTCGGTTTCGTGGGCGCCGATTTCCAGACCAACGCTCTGCAGGATCTGAATCTTCGAAGCATTTTCGGAGGCGGTCTGGGGTATCACGTCATCAAGACCGACAGGACCACGCTCGACTTCCTGGTTGGCCCGAACTATACCCGAGAAGACTACAGCACCGTTACGAACAGCTTCATGGCGCTTACCCTCGGAGAGGAGCTTAGTCAAAAACTGGGCGCTACAACTCTGCTTACCCAAAAGTTGTATTTCTTCCCCGACCTCAGCTCCGGTCTGACCGGGCAATATCATGCGACCTTCAATCTCGGGACCGCCACGAAGATCAGCAAGTGGCTGGCTTGGCAAAATGCGTTCAGCGACATCTACGTGACCAACCCGCCTGCGCAGCCGGCGGGCGCGCCTGCGCTCAAGACGAACGACATCGTCCTGACTACCGGACTTAATTTCTCGTTCACTCACTGAGAGTCAGGGTAAGAATTCTGTTTCCATGCAAGGGTCAGCCCCATCGTAAAAACGAGCTTCTAGGATAGATTCATGAGCGCACATTTATTGAAGACCGTAGGGATCCTGAGGATCGCGACATTGACGAGTGCGATCCGGTCGAAAAGAAAAACAAAATGATGGATAAGACCGTGGCGGATACGTTTCCGGCAAGTGATCCGCCTTCTTCGATCCCAGACCCGGATGAAGACTCCTTCGCCACAAGAGAGTGCGGTGACAAACCTGAACGTCAGCCGGTGGCGCCTTCATGAGGCAATATCACTCCAGAGTGACCGACTTCACCAGGTTGCGCGGACGGTCCACATCCAGGCCTTTTCGGACCGCCATGTAATAAGCGAATAGTTGCAGCGGCACAATTTCCAGAATGGGGGATAGCAGCTCCGAGGCCTCCGGCACAAAAATAGTGCGGTCGGCGAGCTTGCGCATTTCCTCATCCCCTTCGGTCGCGATCGCAATCACCCGCGCTGACTGTCGTTTGAACCCTCTGATGTTGGCAACATTTTTCTCGTAACGCAGCACTGACCCCGCGTCGTTACGATCGCAGGTGCCAATGATGACCACCGGCAGATTCTCGTCGATCATCGCGTTCGGGCCGTGCTTGGTCTCTCCCGTGGGATAGCCCTCGGCGTGGATGTAGGAAACCTCTTTCAACTTCAGGGCACCGTCCATGGCCACGGGATAATGAATGGCACGGCCGAGAAACAGGAAATCCCCCACTTGGTGATACTGGTCGGCGAGCGCCTTCAACTCGGACGCGGACTCAAGCACAATCTCCGTTTTTACAGGAAGCTCAAGTAATTCGCGAATATAGAGGCGCACTTGCTCCTTCGTGAGCTTACCCCGCACTTGCCCAAGGTAGACTGCGAAGAGAAATAACACGGCCATTTGTGCGGTAAATGCCTTGGTGGACGCGATGCTGATCTCCGGCCCAGCATGCGTGTAGAGCACGCCGTCCGCCTCGCGTGCGATGGTCGAATCCATTACATTCGAAATCGCAATCGTACGCGAACCTTTCGCCTTGGCTTCACGCTGGGCGGCGGTCGTATCCGCAGTCTCTCCCGATTGCGTGATCACAATAGTCAGTTCGTCGCGGCAGATAAGCGGGTTTCGATATTCGAACTCGCTGGCGTAGTCCACATCGACGGGAACGTTAGCCAGATCCTGAATCATGTGCTGCCCCACCATGCCGGCGTGACGGCTGGTTCCCGAAGCCACAATGTTGATCCGCTGTAAAGAACGCAGTTCGTCCGCAGTGATGCGCACATCGTCCAGCCGAACCAGACCTTCGTCGAGAGAAACGCGGGGCGAGATGGTATCGCGCAAGCCCTGGGGCTGCTCGAAAATCTCTTTCAACATGTGATGAGGAAATCCGCCCTTGTCTGGCATCCTGTCTCCTAAATCGTGCTCATGGCTTCCGATACTTGGCCGCGAACGATGGTGCTTCTCACCTCACCCCGGGGACTCAACACAACGAAGTCGGCTTGGGCCCCGGCCTCGAGCTTGCCTCGATTCGCCAATCCTGCAACCCGCGCGGGATTGAGCGTAGCAAGACGCACTGCTTGTTGCAGATCCCAGTGAGCGAACTCCATCACATTGCGGACGGCGCGATCCATGGTTAACACGCTCCCCGCCAACTTCCCGTCCAAGAGGCAACGGCCATCTTTCACTTCGACTTCGAACGTCCCCAAGCGATAACGTCCCTCCGGCATCCCGGTAGCGGAGATCGCGTCCGTGATTAGCACAGCCCCATCCGGTCCCTTGGCCTTCAGAAATAGCTGAATGATGGCGGGATCAAGATGGACTCCATCGGCAATAATATCTGCCGAGAGCCGTGAGTCGGTGAGTACTTCGCCGATAATTCCAGGATCGCGGTGATCAAGCGCCCGCATCGCATTAAACGTGTGGGTAGCGTGCCGCGCCCCCGCGACAACAGCAGCTCTCGCCGAACTCAGATCAGCATTGGAATGCCCCAAGCTGATGCAGACACCCCGTCGCGTGGCCTCCGCGATTACTCGCTGCGCGCCTTCCAGTTCCGGCGCAATCGTCATGATGCGAATGTGACCACGTGCCGCCTGCCAGAAGCGGTCGAAGGTCGGCACAGTGGGCAATAGAAGATTGGCCGGGGGATGCGCACCCCGGCGAACGTGGCTGAGAAAAGGACCTTCCAAATGGATGCCAAGCGGCCGGGCTCGCTCTCTGCGAGGATTGTCGTCCCGCGATGCCAGCTCGATCGCATCTGCGAGCCGGTCGAGGGCAGACCAGGTTTGATCTAACGGGGCAGTCACGGTGGTCGGGAAATAGGAGGTCACGCCATGTTTGAAAAGCAGTTGCTCAACCGCGGCCAGACCAGACGGATCGGCGAGCATGACGTCTTCACCGGCCCCTCCATGAATATGAATGTCCACGAATCCCGGAGCCAGGATCCCATCGCCAAAATCCACCACGCGGACTCCCGACGGCACCTGGCACGCGGCTCGGGCACCGACCTCGACGATCACATGATCTTCCACCAGAAGCAGCGGTTGCTCGAGGCGTTCAAGGGGCGAGAATAAACAATTTGCGGTAAAGGCGATCATCTATTAAAACGTTAATCTTAAGGGTTTTGCCAGATCTACTGGCGCATTTTCCCAATTTTATCAATGCTGCGAAACCCTCTCCAGTTATACGACATTTTCAACTGAAGAGGTTGTTTTTCGTATCGGCCGCGATGCCACATAAATAACGACGTCGGTTCACAGAATGCCGCAGGCAGGCCAACGCGATAAGGAATTGCCTGATACAACATTCCACGAACTGCTCGGGCGTGTGGTTTCTAATTCGCTTTCAGCGCAGTCCCACGAACTGGAAGGTCTCCAAGATCTCCCGAAAGCAAGATCTTCAGAAAGACGATCAGCGGTCGACGGGATGCGCAAGGGCCGGACGGCCGATTTGTCGGTGGCCGTATCCGTAGACGATTATTTCTATCGTGGTAAACTGTAATCCCGTACGCCGGAGAGGTGGCAGAGTGGCCGAATGCGGCGGTTTGCTAAACCGTTGTACGGGCTAACACCTGTACCGAGGGTTCGAATCCCTCCCTCTCCGCCAGCTACCCACGATCCCAATTACTTACCCTGTATCGCCCTATGGCGAACGCAAAGGTTCGCCGCCGCCCTAGGCCAACAGTTATCGGATACTGCTTGGCTATTGGATTGTGGGATTGTCAAGAATGAAGCGGGTGCGACGAGTAGCACAAAAGGAGTCCGGCTAGTCAGAACCTAGGGACAATATCTGCGTCTTTTTGCCGCAATCTCGACACGGGAAAACCGACTTCCGAGCGGTGCCTTCCTCGTACGCCCACCAGTCACAGGTTAGGCTGCGCGCAATGATTTTAATTTCGTTTTCCTGTAGATACAGCACTCACTCAAGGTCTTTGGCTTTGATCAGTCGGAGTCTGGTCTGTCCTTAGGAAGAGTTTTCACGGGGGCATGGCAGTTTTAGCAGTCAATTCTCGCTATATCAAGTGAGGCATTCCGTAGAAAGGCGGTGGGCTGAGCCCCCTCGTGCACCTCTGCCCGATCCTACTCGCTGTTGTGCTGATAGCGTTGGCCGCCGGGTTCAGTGTGTTTTATGTGGCAGGTGCCGCCATTCAAAGCTTAAGCGACCATCCGGAGTTGGACTAAGATGGCGGCAATACGCGAGCTGGTCTGGGTCGAGAAAGGCGGTTTTCGGGGTTACGGGTGCTCTACCTGCGCGTGGGTCTTCAATTCCTCTGGACCGCCCAAGGGGAACTCCTTTGATGACGTGATGCGGAACTTCGAACTGCTGCGCGACCACGAGTTTGCGTTGCACGTCTGCGCTGAACACCCCAAAGCCCAGAACGCGAAGATCTGAACGAGCAAAACCCATACTGTCAAGAGCAAAGAGCCGTTTGCGCTTCTTTTGGAGGAAAATCTTGTTCTCGACGAATTCCCGGCATTCTGATACGATTGCGCAAAATGCGGGCTGAGCCTGATCTAGAGGCTCCTCGCGACTACAAACATCCGCTCTTGCCCAGCACTCTCCCGGCAAAGTCATCCGGATCTCTTTGGGGGCCGACGTGAAACGCGTACTGCTGATCTTCGTATCGTATGCAGCCATCTTTCAATGCGCGACTCTGCCCACTGTACGTGGGCAGAGCGCAAACGAAACTGCAACCGATCGCCGCCCATCCAGAGGCAACCAATTCCGGGTAAACCACGCGTTTAACGGCGCGGATGGTGGAATGCCCACGGCAGCTTTGATCCAGGACGTATCTGGCAACCTTTATGGCACTACATCCTCCGGTGGCTCCGGCCTCGGGGTAGTGTTCAAGCTGGATACAGCTAATAACGAGACCGTGTTGCACATCTTCGGCGGGCCAGACGGAGCCACCCCTTACGGGCGTTTGGTTAGCGACGGTTCCGGCAATCTCTACGGCACTACATTTGCCGGCGGCGCCTCCGGCTTGGGAACGGTCTTCAAAATAGATACCGGGGGCGCGGAAACCGTACTGCACAGCTTCGCTGGAGGTGCGGACGGGGCGAACCCTTACGCGGGTTTGGTTAGGGATGACTCCGGGAATCTTTACGGCACCACCGAAGGTGGCGGCTCGTCCGGCTTTGGTACGGTATTCAAGGTTGACATCACAAGCACAGAAACCGTGCTGCACAGTTTCGCTGGAGCTCCGTCCGACGGCGCAGACCCCAAGGCCGGTGTGATTTTGGACGATGCAGGGAACCTCTATGGCGTCACCTTCCGCGGCGGATCTGGTGGTAAGGGAACGGTGTTCAAGCTAGATACAACGAACACGGAAACTGTCCTCTATGACTTCACAGGCCGTGCCGACGGCGGAAATCCATTTGGAGGGTTGACTCGAGACCAGAACGGTACCTTGTACGGTACGACTGAAATGGGCGGCAAGCGGCTCCAGGACAGTAACTACGGTTGCTGCAAAGGTGTGCTGTTCGCGGTTAGTGGCGCTTACGGCCCAGCCGTTGAGAACGTACTTTACACGTTCACAGGAGGCAAGGACGGAGGAACGCCGGCCACAGATTTAGTTCTATACAATGGCGCCCTGTACGGGACGACCTTATCCGGCGGTCCTGGTCACCGAGGGACAGCCTTCAGCGTAACCATTGCCAATGGCCAGGAGACGGTGCTGCACGGCTTCACTGGGAAAGCAGACGGGGGAATTCCGCAAGGCGGTTTGCTCATCAATGGTATGGGCGTCATCTATGGTACTGCTGAGAAGGGTGGCCGTTTCAAACAAGGTACGGTGTTCCAGTACAGGAAACGATGACGGGGTAATGTAGACGCACCGGGTCCCGAACGGCTACGAGCAACCCAGCACTGTGACGCAGCGGCGAGCGTATGCTCGTTGTTTTTGGGGCGCAGAGAGGAATCCAAAGAAAGCCGGCGAATGACCCAGTTCGTGATTTTTCTAGTGCAAACGGGAATATTCGGCGGTTACTGCTCGCAGCAGTGAAATGCCGGGGTCGGCATCCTTCCAAAGCGTCAGAAAGTCGCGGTACGCATTTCGAGCTTTCGCTGTATCAGCTGACAATGCATAAGCCCTCCCCAGTTGAAGATGGGCGAGAGCACCCACGGCACCATTCGCTACGCGACCGCGGTGGTCAAGGATCTTCTGGAACTCGGCGACGGCTGCGCTCCCGTTCCGCTGCATCAAATACGCCTGACCACGAAGATAGACAGGATATAGAGTATCCAGCGTAATGGGATCTCCGCCTAATTCGTAGGGGCGGCTGATCTGCAGTGCCTGGATCGCCTGCGCAGGATTCTGTCGATCAATTTCAATTGCGGCGCGAATACTGGGTAACCAATAGCTGTTCAGCCACATATCTGTCGGGAATCGCCGGCTGAGATCCTGCGCAATCTTGTGGGCGCGGCTGACGCTCCCGGCACGCGCTAGCGCAAGAGCCGCCAAAGCTTGCACATCGGTTCCCGACGTCATCGTAAGAGCAGCGGTGGCTTGCTGCCTTGCCTGTACTACATCCCCAAACTCCGCTTCCCTCAAGGCGGTATGCGCCAGCCATTCGGCCGCCCTTCCTTTTGCTCCGTTCTGAATAGCTGAGTCGACGGCTCTCTGAAAGAAGTCCCGTGCATTGCGCAAATGTCCGTGCAATGCCTCTGTGTCCGACCGGCTCGACAAGAGTATATCTGCGGTGCCTGGGCTCCCTGTTGCGGCCAAGACCAACCTTTCCATTTCCTGGATGTCGTCACGCATAAAGGCCAGCAGATATAAGGTCTGGGGAACATATTCATGCTCCAGCTTCCGAGCCTGGACCGCATCCAGAACGGTTTTGGCCTCATCGAGACGATTCAGCGTAATGTAAGTGCTGGCGAGGTCGATGTAATTGACCACATCGTTCGGTTCCAGGTTCAGCGCCTCGCGATAGCCTGCTGCGGCTTTGTCGTATAACCCCAGATATCCGTCGCAATAGGCTGACTTATGGTAGGGAACCCAATCTCGTGGGTACGCCTGCTTCCACTGCTCGTAAACGTCGATTTCTTTCTCCAACTCTCCCGTGGCCATGTTGTAGTAGGAGGAATCGATGTAGAATTTTTCCCTTTCTGTGACCTGCTCCCTTAGATCGTGAGCCCTCTTGGTATGCTGGGCAGCCAATGCGGCATCGCCAAGGTTTGAGTAAACCGTCCCTAAAACGGCGTGTGCCATGGCGAAATTTGGGTCTAATCCGACCGCACGCCTGAGCAACGGCAGAGCTTCATCGTCCCCTCGGGAACGCTTGGTTCTAAGGGCCGCGCTATAGGCTTGCAACGCCTCAAGCGAGGGTGTCGTGGCTTGTTCAACGGGCACGTCATACTTCTGAATAGAGGCCAGCGATTCTCCAAGTTTATTTCGCATGCTTACGCCAGCATCATGCAGCTTGGCCAGTACTTCCTCGCGGCTGTTTGCCTCCTCCTGTTCTTGCGCCAACGAATCTTCGTTCTCACAATTCACCGCTCTAAGCTCAATGGCATAATGGGTGCCAACGCTGGAAATGGACCCCAGCAGCGTGGCCTTACTGCCGGCTCGCTGGCACAAGTCCCGAGCCAGATCCGGAGTTAACCTCTCGTTAGTAGAGCGTCCCGCGTAACGAAGCAATCGGGTTACATTCTCATCGGACACAATGTTGAGATAAGGCGATTGTTCCAACTCGACCCTTAACCACTGCTTCAGGGTTTCATCCCATACGCCATCGCCGGTCTTGTTCGTGAAATCCGCCAGCAATACTGTGTCTTTATTGGTAAGCCGCGGGGATGACCGCTGTTGATCGTAGAAATAAAATCCAGGCACGAGCACGGCAAGTACTCCCGCTACCAGGCTCAACCATCGCGAAGGCTCTTTCTTCCAGCCTGCATGAACATGCTGATCTGCCTTCAGAGCTTTCAAATCCGCCAACATTTCGGCGGCGGACTGGTATCGTGCTGCACGATCCTTCTCCAGCGCTTTACAAATGATTCGTTCAAAAGCACGGGGGAGAGCCGGATTCAACTCAATTGCAGGCTTAGGCTGTTCTGCCAGAAGCGAGTGGAAAACTACCGACGTGGTCCTGCCGCTGAATGCCTGCCGGCCAGTGGCCATTTCGTACAGCACCACACCAAAACTGAATAGGTCGGTACGACTGTCAAGCTCCTCACCCCGCGCCTGCTCCGGCGACATATAGCAAACGGTTCCGATCGCCGATCCAGTTCTGGTGAGGCTTGAGTCCTGATTTTCTTCATCAAATGGCAGTCTTACTTTTAACGGCAACCGGGATAAGGCTTCCCCGGTCGAAGACGCGCTTTGCTCCAGGTTCTTCCGTGGTCGGAGCTTGGCGACACCGAAATCCAATATCTTGGCATGCCCCTTCTGCGTCACAAAGATGTTTGCCGGTTTGATATCCCTGTGGATGATGCCCTCGGCGTGCGCCGCCTCCAGCGCATCCGCGATCTCAACCGCGAGTTGCAGCACTCTGTCGGTTTCCAGCGGCTGGCCGGAAATCAAATCATTGAGCGTCTGCCCGTCCAGGTACTCCATCACCATGAAAGGACGGCCCTCGTGCTCTTCGACCTCGTAGATTGTGCAGATGTTGGGATGGTTTAGGGAACTGGCAGAACGAACCTCGCGATGGAATCTGGCAAGCGCATAAGCATCGTGGGCAAGATGCTCGGGAAGGAATTTCAATGCTACCGTGCGGCCCAGACGGGTATCTTTGGCCTTGTAAATAACGCCCATGCCACCTGTCGCCAGATGCGAAACTACTTCATAGTGGGAAAACGTGGTCCCCGCCAGATTCTGATTCTGCTTATTATCTGCTGGACCAAAGTCTCGTTTTGTTTGCGTAGCCAGGGCTTTGGCCACGGTTTCCAGTGCTGGAGACTCGATAAAGTCTTTCGAGTGCGTGCTATAAACCAGAAGCGAGTCGACTTCGCGCCTCAGGTCTTCGTCCCCTGCGCAGGCCGCGTCGAGAAATGGTCCCCACTCAACCTCCTCGTGTTCCAGAGCGGCGTGATACAAGCACTCGATTTGGCGCAAGCGCTCAGTCATTGGATTCTTGTTCGCTCAGCGCACGCATGAGCCATGACTTCGCAAACTTCCAGTCGCGCATGACCGTTTGCTGAGAAACTTTCAGAACCTCCGCCGTCTCCTCGACGCTCAGCCCGCCAAAGAAACGCAATTCCACTACTTGCGTCTTTCTCGGGTCCAGCAAAGCCAATTGGTTCAGCGCGTCGTCGAGGGCGACGATGTCGGCGTCCGGTTCCTGAGATATGGCGAGAGCCTCGTCCCACGACACGTGATGTGCTCCCCCGCCTCTTTTCAGGTAGTGCCGGGAGCGCGCAAAATCTGTCAGGATGCGACGCATGATTCGCGCCGAGACAGCAAAAAAATGAGCGCGGTTCTGCCAACTCACTTGCTGTGTATCTATGAGTCGAAGATAGACCTCGTTCACTAACGCCGTGGTTTGCAGGGTCTGACCGGGTCCCTCCCGGCGCATATACTTTTGCGCTAAGCGGTGCAGTTCGCTTTCCACCAAAGGAGCTAACTGCTCGAGCGCAGCCTCGTCCCCCTCACCCCAGGCTCGGAGCAGTTGGGTGACCCCTGGTTTCGCAAGGCCTTCCCGAGAATACGTCACGACCTTCTGCTCCCCCCGTCCGGACAAAAGTATCACAGTGCCAGACCGCATTCCACCGTATTGAAACCCTCGAAACCACTGCTTCTTTTGCGATGCAAAATGCACTTAAGTTGCAAAAATGTGTCACGTACGAAAGGGATTCAGGACCTAGGAGTAATCGGCCAATGGCACCCGAACGAAGCCATTAAGTTGAAGGCATGATCGGCGTTTCGCAAGCGGGGGCTACAGGTGACGCGAACGATCAATCGGTCCCGCAATCTGACGTAGCGATCACTAACGTTCACGCCCATATCACGCCGGCCGGAGAAATCGTAAAGATGGATCTCGGGTTCGAACGATCCATCTACGATTTGAGTCCGAAACTGGTGGGCAACCGGGTCATCCGTAATCAATTTGTCGTTCATCCCCAGTTAACTTTGCCTTCGGGATGGCGCTTGCGCGCGCGCAGAAATGGGTCCCATGACGAGGGCGGGAGAAAGCAACGTTCGATACAATGCAGAATTCACTGCTGGACATAAACTCGGGAAGAAGTCGGAGCTGTCTTCGACCTATGGCACTTTTACGCCACCGTCATTATGTTCGAAGTGGTTAAGGTGTGGCACCCTTCTGGCAGACCGGCGCGACAGGCATTCCTGGGCGTCCAGCGGCCTGCCGGTTAATAGGCGTTTGCTCTGGGATCGCGGCGCCGCGAGATGGGTAATTTGCATCGATGATCTTTTGATCGCATTTATTTGGGCCGCGCGGCGCGCCATAGATCGCGAACGAGCCATTGCTTTGCGGCGCGGTCGCGGGTTCCACACAATCTACTCTGCTTCACATCGAAGAATGGCTTCCAACAATCGGGAAAGTTGTTTTGCACCATCGTGTCCCGCCACCCACGTTGTCTCCGGCGCCGCACGCTCTTTCTGAATCGGCCTTTGTCTAACCATCGTGGAATCAGCTTAACTCTTAACGGCTGTGAGTTTGCTCTGACTGGTTCTGACTGGCAAAACCAGCACAGGAGGCAATATGGCACATTTCACACAGCTCGGACTATCGTCCCATCAAGACCAGAAACCACAAGGAAAAACACTGCCCAATCTACCATCGGGAAGACAACATCCACAGTCAAACGTAGACAAAGCTGGCAGCAGGCAAAAGCTTGCCGCGCTCATCGCATCATTGACAACCACGGCGCTGCTAGGGCTCTTCGTCCTGGAGAGCGGTTGCTCAAAAGAATCCGGCAAAACCGAGACCATTGCTCCGCCGAGTCAGACCGCAGCCACTCAGGCGCCCGCCCAGATGTTGACCACGCCCGCTGCGGTCGCAAACCAGCCGCCCGCAAAAAAGAAGTCGCGTCAGCGAAGGTTGTCAGCTTCGACATATGCGAATCCGGCGTTCGGAGTTTCCTTCCAATATCCCAAGGAGGACTCCCTCAAGGAAGGCGACGAGGCGAGCGTGGAACTGCACAACGTAGGACTGCTTGAAATGAATTTTATCCGGCCTGGCGGTACGACTATCAGCGTGGTGGAATTGCCTCGCAAAGTCTACACCGGCACCGACTTCAACTCCGCCTTCTTCAACGTCAGCGTAAATCCCAAGCTCAGCGCAGCCGATTGTGAGCAATTTGCGTTCGCAGAAAGGGATGACCCAGGTAGGGATTCCGTCGCGGCGTCAAAGACCAAAGTTGGAGCCACTGAGTTCCACGCGGTAGAAGGCTTCGCCGAAGAAGCGGACAACCAAGCCGATGTGAAGTACTATCACGTCTTCCAGAACAGCAGCTGCTACGAATTCGCACTTGGACTGGAAACCGTCGAGGAAGCCACGACGGATAAGATGAAACCCGGTGTGAAGCCGGTTGACCGCAATGAAGTTTTTCGTAAGCTGCGTTGGATCCTGTCCACGGTGAAGATTCAACCGTTGGAAAAGTCGGACCTGCAGGTTGCGACACAAACGCCGGCTCAGCCAACGAACACTGAGATCACCGCGGTGCATTGAAGGAACTAAGCGCGTTAAACATGAAAAAGGCCACCTTCTTTGGAGAGGGTGGCCTTTATCCTTCCCGCGAACATTCCTGCAACGCCATCATCCTTAAAAGATGACATTGATTGCAATCTGAACCCCGGGATGCACCGGGCTAAGCAGGAAATATTGGTCGTCGAGATAGTCGACATAGACCGGGTCGCTGTAAGCCCAGCCCACCGGCCATGGTTGAGCAATTACAAACCAATAGCCTCCAAACTGGAACCGTGGGGACCCTTCGACGATGACAGGTTGACCCACGCGGAACGTGTGTTCGCGGCCAAAATTGGCTCGAAAGCGGTCATCCGGAATGTGCCCACCCTGTCTTGCTTCGCGGCCCTCTCCCTGGCCATCGCGCCGGTCATCGTGACGTGCGGTTTGGCCTTGCTGTTCACCGCGGCTGTTTTCTTTTTCCCTGTCTTGGTCGGCCTGCCTGTTTTCTCTTGGTTGGTCGGCTTGGTGATCGGCCTCTCTGTTTTCTCGGGGCTGGTCAGCGCGTTTATCGTTCTGCCTGTCCTGTTCGTGAGCCCTCCCATCGGGCTCCGCGCGCCTGTCCTCCTGTGGATGCGACTCGTCTTGCGCATAGACGGGCGCGGAAATTCCCAAAAGTACAGCCAAAGCTGTGACGCCGAAAACTGCAGATAGCTTCATAGGTGTTGCCTCCATTTATTTGCTAACCATGCGCTAACTCGACTCCAGACACGACACTGACAAGCGCTATGCAGACATATCAAACATCGGGTGCGGAGTGATTTACACCGTCATCCGACCAGCACAACCCAGAGGCCGCATTAACAGGCAATTTCCGTCCCGCTGCTTCCCGCTTCCTGACAGGCCCGATTGCAGTATTTGTCCCAGGCCGCGCAATTGCACGGATCGTGCGCGCAGCTTCTTGTTCTCCGTTTCCCCTCATCTGTCTCCTCTTCGCACGCCGTTGTCAGCGCGACACTTTAGTTGCCGAAATCGATCTGGAGGTAGCCTGCGGGAGACTTTTGTTAGCCCGACCCGTTGCATCCCAGGAGGCAAAGTCAACCTCACTCCGGTGATCGCTGTAGAAATGACGCTTTCAGGCAGTAAACACACCGACGGGTTATCGTAGGCGTCGGACTCGAAAACTTTTAGAGCATCTAGTGTTCGTGTTCTAAATGGGAGGGATTCTGATGATACATCCAGAAGATTCGATGCACCCCGACGACCTGATGAAAGCCGACTTGCTCAGCGAGATTCTGCTAGTGGGCAGCGGGCTGATACTCTTCGTGCCTTTACTGCTGATCCTCGTATCCGCAGTTAGTCAGTCGGTGGCCTTGCGCTAGCTGGATTCAGTTTGCTTCTTCCAATCAGGTACGGGACGTAAGCGCGCGGCAGAAACGGCTGGCTAGTTCTTGCGCATCGGAGTCTGGCTCGACGAATTGGAAGCCATAGCGAAAAGCGTTTCTTTGCCGCACCAGCGCACGCACCGAAACCAGACCCACCGAAAGCTTGAACTCCAGTCGAACGACCTGGTCTAGGGGAATCTCAATTTTCACCATGGCGGCGAGTCCAGTTTCGCTGATGTCCAAGGTACGAGCCATAATCACGCCGCCGCTACGCGGATAAATTTTGACATCAACATCCAGTTTGAATCGTGGATAGCGCCGTGCATCGATGGGCTTCTCCGTCCGCGCTGACCAGGGTTGTTTCTCAGATTCCAACTTCCACCTCCAATGTGGCCAGCTCCGAGGGTCGAGTTCCCTAAAGATGAAAGCCCGCTTCCCACGGTTGCATGGAAAGAGAAACTATCAGTACCCTCATCGGCTCAATGTCTCTTTCACTTGAGTAGGCACTGGCCACGATAAACTCAGATATGCAGATTCGAGCCTTGACCGAGAAGGACGCGGAGATGTTCTGGCATCTGCGCCTCGAAGCCCTTGAAACTGAACCGTTGGCCTTCTCTTCCTCCGCCACAACCCACCGATTGACGACACCCGAATCTGTAGTTGCGCGCCTCAGTTCTGGTTCTGGCGAAAGCTTCGTGCTGGGAGCATTCGTCAACGGCCAGCTTGTTGGAGTGACGGGATTCTTCCGCTCTCTGGAAGAGAAAACCAGGCACAAGGGGCGCGTCTGGGGCGTATTCGTAAAATCCGAGCAACGCGGGAAGGGCGCAGGACTAGCGCTGATGGAAGAACTTCTACGCCGCGTTCGGTCACAGCCAGGCCTGGAGCAGGTAATGCTGGCAGTGGCAAGCGGACAAACAGCCGCCAGAAAGCTCTATTCGCAATTGGGTTTTCAAGTCTACGGCCGCGAGCCGCAGGCGCTCAAGGTCGGACAAGTGTACGCTGACGAAGAGCTCATGACCCTGCTGCTTTACTAAAATCTGGAACGAAAAAACGCCACGAGAAACGTCTTTCAGGGAAAGGGTTATATGGAGAACGAGTGTAGCGAATGCCAACGGCTGACATACTCCCCCATTTTGCCCACGAGTTGAAATGCCCGAAACATGCGCTGCTTCAGCAAGAGGTCCTGAACGCCTTGTTTGACCCGAGACCCATGAAAGTCCACGAGATTGAGTTCAGTGAGGAACGCGAACAACTGATGATCTTCCGCAGCCGGCACTCCAATGGATGTGCCGCGAAAAATGGGGTCGCTCCGAAACATGAGCTGAGTTGCTTCGAACAAAAACGCGTTGGGATTCGTGTTCGGTTTTCCCGTGTAATCGAAATAGGGCCCGTCCTGTACGCGGACACCGGGTTTAATCAAACCTTCGATTACGATCTCCGACTGGGCGGGGACCTCAAGATTCACGGTCTGGCATGAGATGAGTTGAACCGCCTCCTGCAGCAGACCCCCCGCCAAGTCGTATTCGTCCATGCCCTCGGGATATGCTGCAGCGGCGGCCATCACTATTGCTTCGCTGACACCAATAGCCACGGCCATGGGCAAGGGTTGGCCATTCTTTTCGGCCCTGGCGACCTGCCGAGACAGGTGGCTCCGTGGAGAAGCACTAACTGTCGCCTGTTTCGGACCTAACATTTGCATTCGATAAACACCGACATTCCGAACGCCTGTCTCCGGGTCTTTGGTTACGTTTATGTGCCAGGTGCCAATATATCGGCCTCGGTCGTGATTGTTCCACTGAGGAACCGGCAGTGTCAGCAGATTGACGTCGATGGCGGGAACAAGGTTCTGCAGCACCGGGCCAGTCTTAAGCAGGCTCGGTTTGACCGGCGTGGCTATCCTCTTCTGAGCTTCTGGTATGAGAGTCTTCCGGATCGTTCCGTGCTTCAGACCCAGGGCCAGCGCGATCGAGCGAGTATCCCGTAGTCCGTTGGTAAACACACGTTGACCTGGATAGCCCTTGATGTTTTCGAAGAGCAGCGCTGTCGGGCTCTCCCTTGTCATTCTGCCGAGATCGAATCTCCAATCGATCTCTTCTCTGACGCGCACCAGGAGGCCAGCGTCGGCGAGAAGTGCAATGAAATGGCGCAGATCTCCCGTTGATCCGGACGCCCCTTGCGATGGCAAAGGCAAAGCAGTACCGGGGCAAAGCTCATTCTTCAAAATTGTTGCTTGCACTATTTCGCAGCCTCAACTTCCTCGAGTGCGTCGTGCCCTAAATGCGTGAAGATGGAGTGTTCCTTGCGGCGCAGCAGCTCCGCTGCCCGTTTCGCGAAATAAGTGATAATGATGTCCGCCCCGGCGCGTTTCATGCAGGTCAGAGCTTCCATCATGATCGCGTCTCTGTCCAAACGTTTTAGCCGTGCCGCCGCGTCGATCATGGCGTACTCTCCGCTCACGTCATATACTGCCAGCGGCATTTTGAATTCCTGTTTGGCGCGATACACAACGTCCAGGTAAAAGAGCGCGGGTTTGACCATCACGATGTCCGCGCCTTCCTCGATATCCAGCGCGATTTCACGCATGGCCTCGTCGGAATTGGAGAAATCCATCTGATGAGTTCGCTTGTCACCAAATGACAATGTGGAGTGCGTACCTTCCTTAAAAAACGGAGCATACAATTGCGACGCAAACTTTGCGGAGTACGCCATAATTGGCAAATTGTGGAATCCGTTCGAATCGAGGGCCTCTCTCATCGCACGGATTTGTCCGTCCAGCATGGCCGCCGGCGCAACCATGTCGCTGCCGGCTTCGGCATGGGATAGAGTTATCTTTGTAATTAGCTCGAGGGATGCGTCATTGTCCAAGTAGCCGTCGCGAATGATTCCGCAATGCCCATTCAGCGTGTACTCACACGGGCAGACGTCGGTAATGACAAGCATCTCTGGGACCGTGCTTTTCAGAGCCCTTACCGCTTCCTGCACGATTCCGTCAAGAGAATAAGCGCCAGACGCTTGTTCATTCTTGGTCTCGGGCTCGGGCACCCCGAACAACAGAACCGCAGAAATCCCGAGATCGCGTGCTGCGATCGCTTCCTCGACTAAGCAGTCGATCGACAGATGATAGTTGCCTGGAAGAGATGCGATCTCTCGCTTGATCGTGCTGCCGGGAACCACGAACAAGGGCAGAATGAAATTACTGGCGGAAAGCTTGTTTTCGCGAACCAACCCTCGAATCGCTTCACTCTGTCGGAGTCTTCTCAGTCTTCTTGCTGGAAATCCCATTGTTAGTTCCTTTCATTTAGTCGCACAGTTCGTTAGCTGGTTACTTCGTTTCCCTAACTGGAAAGGCAGGATCTTCCCGCTCGCCGTACAGACTGGAAAATCGCGCCTGATTCGCACCATGCTTGATTGCCGCCACATCTCGATTCCACTCTGCGCCCATGATTCTGGACTGGCCTCCCCATGCTTGAGCAGCATCATGAACTTGGCCAGAACCTCTCCCTCGTTCACCCTTCCCACTCGGGGGCTGACCAGCAATTGCAGGTGGGTGAATCCCTTGGAATCCTCCTGTTCGACCAACTGGTAGTCCGTACTTTTTCCTCCAAAGCTCTCGGGCAGTTCCTTCTCGATGATTCGAACGAAGTCCGTGTCGACAAACGTCACTCCTTCACCGGTCAGCTTTTCATAACTGCGGATGTTGCTGAGGGTGGTGTCGAAACCGAGCGCGCCGAATCCACAGTTACAAGGCTCCGTTTCAAGGTCGCCAAAATCACCCATGCCAACGTTCAGAAGTATTTTGGGCGATTCATAGAGCAGGCTGGTGAAGAGGTAGGAATCCAGGCAAAGATCAAAATTCGGGACCACTTGCTGATGGCTAATGATCGCCGTGGTGTCTTTGTACAGGTGACAGTGATCGCTCTGCGAATGGGCCTGGTTGCAGCCCGCCGCGATAACGCCCGCCTCCGATATTCCGTACACCGGAATCGCTACCGCCCCAGTCGATTCGATCTCTCTTTTCTTGTGCGGCGTCAGGGGCTCGCCGGTCACCAGAAACTTCGCACCGCTAAGGCTGATGTTTGCCTCTGCCGCAGCGATACACACGCGCACCGCCGAAGCCGCAAATGTGTAAATCACGCAATTCGGGTGCTCGCTCAGTGCCTCTGAAGCCCATTGCGCAATTCGGTGGGCATCGTTGAGTCCAGCGTATTCAGGCTCTGCCAAGGGACAGCCAAAGAACCGATGGACAGCAAATATAGTCTTTGTTCCCCATCGCTTCTCCCAGTTAACCCGTACCTGGTCCTCCGCCACCTGTGAGAACCATCGCTGTGCCGGATTCCCGATATGCGCAAATCGCAGGCTGGAGTTGATCCCCGGCGCACCCGGAAACACCGGGAACCAATTAGCGATCGGAGCCGAAAGGCATCCGTGGAGCTCAAGCAGGAACGCATCGTACAGAGACCTTTGATGAAGATAATCAAAGTCAATCCTGATCCTCGTGCCCGCGCTGCGCGTCGCGCCGCTCCTGACCTCATACACGAATGACAAGTAGGGGTTGTCGAACATTCGCTCTTCGCAGACGAACTTGATCCCCTTGCGCCGAACCGGCACCTTCCCTTTAAACTCGTCCACCGTGAAATAGACACCTTCAAGTTCTAGAGTGCGGAGGGCGGCCTCCAACCCATACTTTGACACCCATGACTTGAGATCGCCGAAGGTGATTCGCTTCGCAGCGAGCAGGGGCAAATACGGACTGCGCGAATAATTGAAAATGCTCTGCTCCGCCAGCCGTAGGAAATTATCCTCGCGCTCTGCGATTCGTTTCTGGAGCAAAGATCGTGCTAACCCGATCGCTTCCTCGGCCTTCATCCGCGATTTCGCAAATTTTCGCAGGCCGTCGATGAATCGATAGTATTTCCGCAACCTTCACCCTCGTGACAGGATCTTTCCTCGGTTGTGCTGTTACTTGCGAAGAGCCGGGGTTGCGCAGTCGCAAAATATGGGGGGAACTGTCAAGCGGGGGTGGCGCTTTGGAATACACTCGCGCCAATACTCGACCTGCATATTGTCCAATTTTCGAGAGAGGAAGTCTGTGACCAAAATCACAAGTGTTCTTTCAAAAACGATAACTCGTTGTGTACAGATGAGATTGAGGGATCAAAATAGGTGTCGTGCAGGGCGGACACTTCTGTCCAAAACCTCTGATTTTGAAGTTAGTTAAGGTTTTAATTCGATATCGATGCCTTGACCATCAGAATGTGTCAAAAAATCACGCTGCCATCTCGATCCGGCGCATCAGGTCTTGTTGCTCGGCTTTGCTCTCAGCGCCGATCGTGAACGCGTCGAGCACGCCAAGCGACAATGCATACTTCAGCGCCTCATCCTGCCGCGTCCGCAAGTCGCCTTGGCCCAGGATCTTCATCCCCACAATCCCTTTGCCAGCGGCTCGCATTTCGCGCAACACGTCGACGACGGTCTTGGGATCGGCATCCATGTGCGAGCCAATTGGGTTGATGCGCGCCAAATCCACTTCTACCCACGGCGACTTGGCCGCCGCCCGAAGCGCCTCAATGCTGTGACATGAACAACCGTGCGCCCGGATGATGCCTTTCTGCTTGGCCTCAGAGAGAACGTCCATTACTCCGGTATAGCGCTCGGTCCAGTCACCTTCCGTCAGGCAA
This sequence comes from Terriglobales bacterium, assembly GCA_035567135.1. Classification (GTDB taxonomy): domain Bacteria; phylum Acidobacteriota; class Terriglobia; order Terriglobales; family Acidobacteriaceae; genus JABDBE01. The sequence goes on along the minus strand of DATMQI010000159.1, from coordinate 92,410 downwards.
TGCATCAGGCAAATGTCGAGGTAATCGGTCCCAAGCTCACGGCGAAACCGGTCTAAGTCCGCGCGCACCGACTTAGGATCGCGCGACCAGGTTTTAGTCAGCACGGTAACCTTGTCGCGAGGCACATGCTTGAGCGCCTCCGCCACATGCGGATGGCTTCCATAAGCATCCGCCGCATCTATGAATCGCAATCCCTGGTCATAGCCATTGAGCAGCAATTCAGAGAGGCCTTTGACGCCAAGGGCAGTCTGATTGGAGTGATGGCCGAAGCCAATCGTGCCCGTTCCCATGGCCAGGCGACTGGTCTTGATGCCGGTCTGTCCCAGCACCACGGTGTCCGAGGCCTTGTACTTCTTCGCTAACGCCGACGGAGCCGAAGCCCACGCCGTCAAGCCACTCGACCCAATCCAAGCCACGCCCAATCCGCGCGCCGCATGAACGATGAAATCTCGCCGCTTCATAACTACCCCTGAAGAGCTAGTCGCTCCACGCTTCTTAATTATGGACTTCCCGTCCGGGAATTGGTCAACACGGCGAGGCTACTCGAACTCAACCCTCTCGAATCCCAAACCTTGCAATAGACTCGCGATCGTCGAAGCAGCATTCTGCTGCGCGGTCCGCAAAATGCCATCCGCCAGTGCAGACTCTTGCAACTGGCGCTCTGCCTCCTGGCGGACCTGCGTTTCCAGATTCGGATCGGTGGGCACTAGCAGACCAGTTTGTCTGGAGTACACCCGAGTCTTCGCGCTGTCGATGCGCACGCTGAACACCTGGGAGGCCGGAAGATGCAAACGCACTTGTCTGCCATCCACTCTGACGTCACCTGGTTTCAAATTCGAGAAATCGATCCCTGCCACTACTTCGCCATGCACCAACATCAACAGTCGATCTCCAGCCAGAAAATCCGGGAAGATGGGACTTTCTTTCGCCCCAGTGACCAGCTTGTCCATGGTGTAAACCACAGTCTCCAGGCGCTGCAGCCGCTGAATGCGATCGACCACGGTCGGCTGGCTCACGTCAATGCTAAGCGTTCTGCCCGTCACCGCCGACCACATATGGCCCAGCCAAGTCCGGCCGGAATTCCGCGACAGCACCAACCATCCAACCGAGCCGACAAATACCACTCCAAGGACCAGCCCGACGAAAAGCGCCAACACAACCGCAGCCGAGGATCGAGCAGATTTGGGAGAGTCGAGGCCTGCATCAGGAACGCGAGGCATCTTGCAAGATTATCACCGGCCGCCGAAAGCTTTTCTAGCTTCCCTATGGTTCGAAGAAATGCAGCGACAGGGTTCCCGAATCGTTTGCAACTGATTTCTTCACAACCCGTCGACCGAACGGCTGCCAATCCTCGCGAGTGGCTCCATCAGGATCGTTTAATCCGCCCGGGCTCCCTAACATCCCTGTTTATTTTTCCTGCTGGCTGACAAACCTTTGACTGGGCTTCCGTTGTTGGCTTTTCTGGTTTGCATGGCTCGCTTGAGGGCGGCGACCAGGGCGGGTCCTCGCATGCGGAGCTCGGCCTGATGATGCAGCGAGAGCTCGCGCAATACCTTCTCGCCCTTTGGAGCCAACGACAGCAGAACCTCGCGCCGGTCCTCGCCTCCGCGATGGCGCCGGACGTAGCCCCCGGCTGCCAGCCGGTTTACCAGTTCGACGGCACTGTGATGCCGGATCTGCAGCCGCTCCGCTAGTTCGCCAATCCTGGGTCGCGTTCCGGGCGTGAGGCCTTTCAGTGTCAGCATTAGCTGATGCTGTCGGGGCTCCAGTCCCGCTTCTCGAGCAGCCTGCTCGCTGAAGTGCAGAAAACGGCGGATTTGGTAGCGCAATTCCGCCAGCGATTCATAATCGGCCAATGTCAGTGACTTTTCCATAGGACGCGATGTTTTATCTCTGATAAATCGTATCACGATATATAGTTGGGAAAAGAATCGGGGACGAGTTTGGCAAAGGCTTTTTTCAATGCGGCAGTGGCCTCCGCGGTGCTCTACCGTTTAGAATCCCTAGTCCTTCAATTTTAGTGAAATAAACGACGGGGTCCGGCGTTTCCGCCCGGCTGGATGGGCGAGACGCCTGTCCTCCATCTGAAACTAATGAGGTAACGCTTCGTGATCCCACGCTATACCCGCCCTGATATGGGCCGCATCTGGAGCGACGAAAACCGCTTTCGCACTTGGCTGACCGTGGAAGTGGCCGCGACCGAGACTCTCGCCGACGCCGGCATGGTCCCGAAAGATGCTGCCAAGGCCATCCGCAAGCGCGCCGACTTCGACCTCGAACGCATCCACGAAATCGAGGCCGAAGTGCGCCACGACGTGATCGCCTTCACCACTGCGGTCGCTGAAATCGTTGGCCCCGAAGCGCGTTGGTTTCATTACGGCCTGACCTCCAACGACGTAGTTGACACAGCGCAGGCCCTGCTGATCGGTCAGGCGTCGAACATCATTGCCGCCGATCTTGAGCGGTTTTCCGAAGTACTGAAACGCCGAGCCTGGGAGTTCAAGGATACGCCCATGGTCGGTCGTACCCACGGCATTCACGCCGAGCCGATCACGTTCGGCTTTAAGCTGGCCAACTGGTATGCCGAAACGCAGAGAAATATCGAGCGCTTCCGGCAGGCCTCAGAGGACATGCGCGTCGGCAAGTTTTCGGGCGCCGTGGGAACTCTGGCTCATCTCAGCCCAGAGTTGGAAGAAAAAATCTGCGCCCGCCTGGGATTAAAAGCTGCGGCGGTTTCCTCGCAGGTGATCCAACGTGACCGCCACGCCTATTACCTGGCGACACTGGCGGTAATTGCTTCCACTCTGGATAAGATCGCCACCGAAATCCGCCACTTGCAGCGCACCGAAGTCCGCGAAGCCGAGGAGTTTTTCAGCGAAAAGCAAAAGGGCTCTTCCGCCATGCCGCACAAGCGTAACCCCGTGACCGCCGAGCAGATCAGTGGCCTGGCGCGGGTGGTGCGCTCCAATGCGCAAGCAGGATTTGAGAACGTCGCCCTTTGGCATGAGCGCGACATTTCGCACTCTTCGGTGGAGCGTGTCATTATTCCTGACTCCACTACGCTGGTGGATTACATGCTGCAGAAGACATCCAACCTGATTGACACAATGTTCATTTATCCCGAGCGCATGATGCGCAATCTCGAAAGCACCGGCGGGTTGGTGTTCAGCGGACAACTCCTGCTCGATCTGGTGGAGCATGGAGTCTCGCGGGAGGACGCTTACCGAATGGTGCAACGTCATGCCATGCGCGCCTGGAAAGAGGACTTGAATTTCCGCGATCTGGTGCTAAAAGACGCGGAAATTACACATCTGGTTCCCCGGCGGAAGATCGAGCACGCCTTCGATCTGAAGCGCCAGTTGCGTAATGTCGACAAAATCTTTGCTCGAGTCTTCAAGAAGAATCGCGCACCTGCGAAACGCGTCCGCAAGCGAGATCACTAAGCGCCAGGCAGTTGGCCAAGATTTGCGACCTAAGGGATTGCACAATGCCGAATATTACTTATGCTTTGCTGCTCTTATGATCCGGGCGGCCACCGAGGACAAGAATCACGATAAATCCTTCACGCGGCCATTCGTCCTCGTTCCAACGAAAATACTTAATCTCAAATCCTTTGTGTACCTTCGTGTCCTTTGTGGTTGTAGCATTTGAACTTCAACCAGAGAGGACATGAAGGTAAGGCCAGCATCAACGCTGCGGTTCCCAATATGTTTCGAGCTTCTTTGAGTGCACCCATCGTTTCCTTCATTGGCTTTACTTTGTATGCATCCGGTCCCAATGTTGTTGGCTCGGAAAGTAAGTCTCTTTAGAAGTTGTACCGAATCAATTGCGCAGCGTCGACTGGTGCACGCTTCAAGAGATAGCGCAGGTGCTACACTTGCACGCGCCTTACTAACCGAGGGTTTTACCGCACGACTTGAGGAGACCTACCATGGCTCGGTCGGTTTTTTTTCTAATTTTGGGGACTAGCCTTTTAACTTTTTGTTCGTTTGCCGCGCCACAACAGTCAAACACCAGTCCAACCGTGACTTGGGAGCCGGTACCGGACAACCAAATCTTCCCGGCAGCCCTTCTTTCGACCGTCGGAGTGTCGAGAAAACCAGCGAACAGCCAGGTCCTTTGCGAACCGCACAGCTTCGCCCGAATCCGCATGAAATCCTCTGCTCCGCTTACGCGCGTCCACGTCGAGGTCAAGGTTGACGGTTTTTCGGAATTGAGCTCTTGCGATGCGACGCTTGAAAATGCGGACCAGGCGTACGTAGTTGCACCGACCATCCGATGGGACACACGCAAACTCGCCTCTGTCGACCAGCCGCTTCCAGCGACGGTGGTTTTCAATGTAAAGGCTAACGGCGTAGATCTCGGCGAGCAAACCACCCACCTCCAGGTTCGAGCAGTGAACGACGTACCATACAGAACGACCGACCCGGAAGGAAACGTTAGAGACCGGTCTGATTTATTTGCCGCTTTTGTGAATGAGAACAGTCCGGTTGTTGACCAACTACTTCACGAGGCATTGCAGTGGCACTCGATTCCGGCGTTTGTTGGCTATCAGGGAAAAACGCCAGACAGCGTCCGCATGCAGGTGTTCGCCGTATGGAACGCCCTCCAGCACCGAAATGTTAAGTATTCGAGCATCACTACTCCTTCGGGTTTCTCAGACAAGGTACAAAGCCAAAGCGTGCGTTTCATCGATCAAACGGTACGAGTGAGCGAGGCAAACTGTGTGGACGGGTCGGTCCTATTCGCTTCAGTTCTCTACAAAATCGGCATCAATCCCGTGCTTGTTATGAAGCCTAGTCACATGTTCCTCGGTTACTACCTAGATGCCCAAAGCCGCGAGACTATACAGAACCTAGAGTTCCTGGAAACAACGATGATGGGCTCTGGCCGCCTCATCCGTAGCGTTCCATTCTCGGCGCCTAACGTAGTTCGGGGCACTCCCGCATATTCAAACTTCATGGATGCGGTCAAGAAGGGTGATGAAGAATTTCGGTCGGAGGTATCGCCAAAGCTCCGGGAGAACAATCCACGATATAGGATAATTGGAATAAGAAAGGCCCGTGAAAGCGGCATCAACCCGATCCCGCGCTAGGGCTACTCGACACTAAGGCCAACAACAACGACTAACGAACCCCCGCCCAAATGAATTAGAATAAAAACATACCTTCTATGCCCGAGCGAACGTTTACCCTTGAAGAAGCTCAATCTCTTCTACCTGTGCTGGAGTCGCTGCTGCGCACTGCGATTGACGGCAAGAAATTGATCGAGGCCGTCGACACCGAACTGCAGGAACTCGCGCACCGCGTCTTTCTGCAAGGCGGCCTGTTGGTCAATGTCGTACACATGGCTCGCCGCAAGGCGGAGCGCGAAAAGGCCATCCCGCGTGTGAAAGATGCGCTAGCTGAGATCGACGCCACCGGCGTCCAAGTGAAAGACCTTGACATCGGACTGCTCGACTTCCCGTGTAAAGTTGATGGCCATGTCGTGCTGCTTTGCTGGAAATTGGGAGAGCAGGGAATCACCTACTGGCATGACACCACGGAGGGTTTCGCCGGCCGAAAGCCCATCGACGAAAAGATCAGCAAGGCGAAGAAGACAAACTGAATCAGCAGTCAGCACTTAGCCAAAGCTTGCGCTTGCAACTCATTTGCGCTGCTGAATGCTGAGTGCTGCTTAAGGTTTTCCACGGGCGTTCCACTTCGGTTGGAAGCTGGAGTTCACCAGCCACTCGATCGGTGTCATCAGCGATTCAATCGCCACATCCATATGCTTGAAGTTCAAATGAGCCAGATCGTCGCTCGGCTGGTGATAGTCCGCGTGCAGGCCATAGCTTGATATCGTCTGGGCTACCACGCCTTTTTTCGCGAGCACGAAATTATCCGAGCGCGTAAAAAAATTCTCATCCGGATGCGGATCGGCCACCAGTTGCGCACCATGCGCAGCCAATGACGGACCGAGGTTTGATCGCTCCCACCCTGTCAGCCACAGAGTGTCATCTTTCACCGCCGGATCGGGTCTGCCAATCATTTCGATTTCCAGGTTCGCGGCAATCTGTTTCAGGGGCAGCGGAGAATGCTGGCTGAAATAGGTCGCTCCTAACTCGCCCATTTCTTCGCTGCCAAAGAGAGCGAAGATCACGGTGCGCCGCGGACGCCCCCCTCGGCCTAGCATGCGCGCAATTTCCAATACAGCCGTGGTGCCCGAGGCGTCGTCGTCGGCGCCATTGTAAATATTGTCCCCGTTGACCGGTGTCCCAATTCCAAGGTGGTCCAGGTGAGCTGAAAACAAAATTGCGGCATGCTGCAGGGATGGATCGCTGCCACGCAGTATCCCTAATGTGTTCCACGTGGAACCTTTCTTGTCCGACGAGGGCGCCTCGAAGCGTACCATCGCGCCTTCTGGGATTCGCTCAAGAGCACGAAAAGCACCCCGATTCAGCTTCAATACATTGAATTTCGTCTCATCGGTTGAGTCTTCCTCCAACCGGTCGGGCAGATTGGGCAGTTGAGCGCTGGCCGCATCGAAGTTCTTGAGATCGTCATCACTCGCGAGCCTGAGCGTCGCGGCAGCGCCTTGAGAAGCCACCGACAATGCTGCCTTCCTGGCCGTGGTTTGGTCCGCGCCCACGATAAGCACGACTGCGCCTTTTTCGATTTTCGGATTCGCACCACCACCCAACTGATTGGCATCGAGTTTCCTCAATGGTCCCGAGAATGACGCTTGCGTCAAATCCTGAACGAGGAACTCTTTGCCATAGTCCCAAGTGATGGGTTCCGTCACTGTTCCCGTTGGAGGCGTGATCTTCAGTTGAGGTGGTGAAGTAATGCTCCGATGAATGGTGGACACATGCTGAATGTAGCTGCCGTTATCCCCGGCCGGATCAATGCCATACTGCCGCAACTGCGACGCCACGTAAGTCGCGGCGACCAACTCGTCATGCGTGCCGCTGCCCCGTCCCTGGATCGCGTCGGAAGCCAGGAATTCTTCGTGGGCACGAATGCATCGTTCGCACACCTTATGCGCAACAAAAGGAGTTGTCCTGCTACCCGAGGGTGTCGCGGCAACCTGCGCAAGGGCCGCCACCAGCGGCAACATGAGAACTACCATTGGTAAGTGCTGCATTACGAATTTCTTTTGCATAGAGGGAAGTTGTTTTCAGTCTAAAGAATTCGTGAACAAAACTCAGCTTTGAAGAACAAAAAGGCAAGATTCTCACTATGCTTCCGATGAGCCCTTCGAGCTTACAATGTTTTACCTTCCTTTACGGAGTCTTTACCCAGGGGCTAGCCTGCTGGTCGCTACGATAATATGGAGTGAAACATCCTTGACTCGATTGTCAGTATTGGTCTGCGAGATCGTCCTCTTAGTAAGCGTAGCAAGCCCCAGTGCACTGCTGGCCCAGCGTGGAGGCCATGGTGCGGGTGCTGCGCGTCCTGCGACTGGCGCGCCCAATCCTGCCCCCAGCAACAGCGACGTGAGTGATTTCAATCGCGCAATTGCGCTTCAAGCGACTCCCGGCCAGATCGCGCGATTCCAGGAATTGACGAGGAGCACGCAAGCCGCTCGAAAACAGGCGCAAGATCTTACCCAGGATGAAAATATGAAGAGTCCTGATTCATCTGGGTACGCAGCTTTAAACCACAAAGTGGAGGAGGCACAGCGCAACAATGAGCAGTTTGTGAGGAGCTTTACTGCTTCGCAACAGTCGGGATTGAAGCCTCTAACCAAGAAATTGAGTAAATCGGATGCGGACATTTCAAAACAGAGCAGGGCCCTCACTCGGCAACTGGAGAGATCAAAGATCCAGGGCAAGAACATTGCCAGCGTCGTCGAAAAAATGGGCAAAGCTTTGACTGGTTTTCAGACCGTGCAGCTCGAGATCGGAAAAGAGATGGGAGTTCAGCCCGAGGGAAGTTCTCCATGAGTATGATGCTAATCATGCGACCACATGTCCGCCTGAGTGTCGCGCTGCTCTGCCTGCTCTCGCTTAATTTGCCGGTGGGCGGCCAGAATTCGACTGGTCAGTCTGTAAGCACCATGTCGGTTGATGTAAACGTGGTCACGTTACCCGTCACCGTGAGGGACAAAAAAGGGCAAATCGTCCGAAACCTGACCAAAGATGATTTTGTTCTTCAGGAAGACGGGCGTCCGCAAGCGATCAAATATTTTACCCAGGATGCCAACCTTCCTCTTACCCTCGGCCTGCTTGTCGATACCAGCTTGAGCCAGCGAAACGTTCTGGACCAGGAGCGCAATGCCAGCAAGATCTTTCTCGAACAAATGCTTACCGACGCCAAGGACAAGGCGTTCCTGATTCACTTTGACCGCGAGGTCGAACTGCTTCAGGATCTAACCTCCTCTCGTGAAAAGCTGCAGGCCGGACTTGAGTTGCTGCGCACCCCACAACCGGATCACGATGGCAATGACCCGGGAGGCTCCGACCCTCAATCTTCGCCGGGTTCGGGCAATGGCCAAACCCGCATGCATCGGGGAGGTGGCACGCTGCTTTACGATGCCATTTACCTGGCCTCCAACGAACTGATGAAAAAACAGCAGGGCCGCAAAGCGCTCATCGTTCTCACCGACGGAGACGACCGGGGTAGCAAGGAGTCGCTGCACAGCGCCATCGAAGCGGCGCAACGCGCCGACACGGTGGTTTACTCGATCCTATTCGCTGACAACCATCGTGACGGTGGCGGCTTTGGCGGTCCAGGAGGTGGTGGAATGGGCCGGCACGGTGGCGGTTGGCCGGGAGGCGGTTTCCCAGGAGGTGGCGGGTCCGGAGGCGGCGGCCGGGGTGGCGGGCGCAATCCGCAGGAACCTCATGTGGATGGGAAGAAAATTCTTGACCAGATTTCGAAAGAAACCGGCGGACGTCTGTACGAAGTTTCGAAAAGGCAGGCCATCGATCAAATCTACGACAGCATTGCCGAGGAACTACGAACGCAGTACAACCTGGGCTACACGCCCGACAAGAGCAATGCTGAGGCTGGCTATCACAAGATCAGCCTGACAGCCAAACAGAAGGACTTGGTCGTGCAGACCCGCGAGGGATATTACGCGGACCGCTGACAGTGAGAAGAACCTAGCAAGTGGCACTTAGCATTTAGCCAGTCCATCTACTTGCCAGGTAGTGGCGAGTACACGTAGGCCCGGACGCAGCCAAGCGGAGAAAGGCCCCCGCTGGCCAAATGCTAAATGCCAATTGCCAAGTGCATGCTATTAAAATTTAGTTCGCAACTCTTGCCAGGGATTGGCGTTCTTTAGTTTGGCGCGACGTGACAGGACAGGTACCACCGTGCACGAACATACATTCATCTGTGCGCTGGCCTGGAATCTTCTCTGCTACAATTTATGGGCGCCGCTTGTGGACTGCCGCGATTACGCGGTCTCCCTGAGGGCTTTTCTAACATGCTGAGCAGTAAGAAGAAAATTCAAATTGTGGCAGCGTTTGCAGCTCTCCTGTTGTTTGCCTTGGGGTTAGGTTGCAGCGGCTTTTTCGTTGACCCGGTATTAACCTCCATAACCGTGGGTCCGACCGCGACCATCAACCAAGGTGCTACTGTGCAGGAGAGCGCCATTGGCACCTATAACGATGGGTCCACAAAAGCGCTCGGCTCGGGTGTGCAATGGAGCAGTAGCGCGTCTACCACGGCCACCGTAAATAGTTCAGGGTTGGTTACCGGCGCATCCCCGGGTACGGCAACGATCACGGCTGGCTTCCAGGCGACGAGCGGCACTTCGAGCATCACTGTTGCCCTCGGAAACGTCACCGCTCTGAAGATATCTCCGCTTTCTGCCACCATCAGCACGAACGGCGGAACCGCAACCTTCACCGCATTGGCCACCGTGAGCGGAGATGCCAACCCCGTTGATGTCTCCGCAACAGCGACTTGGACGGTGAGCGACACTACCAACTTCACGATAACTCAGGGTGACCCGGTGACCATCACCGCGGGAGTTGGGGCTACCGTAGGGGAACAAGTTACAGTGAATGCGACTTACGTGAGCACCACGACAGTTACGGCGCAGCAGCCCGCGAAGCTCACAGTTCAATAGCGCGACACAATGCCTGACATCCGCCGTATCGGCATTTGCACCGGGGGCGGAGATGCTCCCGGGTTGAATGCGGTCATCCGCGCGGTTGTTAAATCCGCCGTCCTCAAGTACCGCTGGCAGGTTATCGGCATTCCTGACGGCTTCGATGGCCTGATTTGGCCGGAAAAATCGCGCGAACTCACGCTCAAGGACGTCAGCGGAATTCTGCCCCGCGGTGGCACTGTTCTGGGCACCACGAATCGCGGCAATCCCTTCCACTACCGCACCATGGAGGACGGGGTCGAAGTCATGCGCGATATTTCGGACGAAGTTATCGCCAACTCGCGCAATCTGGGAATCGATGCCGTGATCAGCATTGGTGGAGATGGCTCGCAGAAGATCGCCCTAGAGCTCTTCAAGAAGGGCATGAACATCGTGGGCGTGCCGAAGACTATCGACAACGACCTTTCCGCTACCGAGGTCACCTTCGGTTTCGATACGGCATTAGTAACCGCGACCGACGCAGTCGACAAGATTCACACCACAGCCGAGTCGCACCATCGCATCATGGTGGTCGAAGTCATGGGACGGGACGCAGGCTGGATCGCGCTGGAGGCAGGGATCGCCGGGGGCGCCCATGTGATCTTGATCCCCGAGATTCCGTTCACAATCCAGAAAATTTGCGAGCACGTGGCATTGCGAGAATCCTTCGGCAAACGTTTTACGATTATCGTCGTGGCTGAGGGCATTAAGCTGCCCGCGCAATGGCAGGAACATCGGCGTACGGGCTCAGTCGGCAATCGGATTGGCGATTCTGTTGCCACCGGTACGAAAAAGGACGTGCGCGTCAGCGTGTTGGGGCACATTCAGCGCGGCGGTTCACCGACCCCGTTCGACCGTATTCTGGCTACCCGTTTCGGCGTAGCCGCTGTCGATCTCATTGCAGAGGGCGGATTCGGCAAGATGGTTTGCCTGCACAACACCCGGATCGAGGCGGTGAACATCGCCGACGCAATAGGCCAACTGAAAATCGTCGACCCTCACGGGCAAATCGTGAACACCGCCCGCGCAATCGGGATTTGCTTTGGAGACTGACTGTCAGCTACTTGAGATATGGGTTCCAGGATTTTGAGCTGTGCTCTGCGCTATATTGGCTCGTGGTCCTTTTGAAACGTGGTTGGCGCTTCCCGTGGCTGCTACTCTCGCTAACGCTGCCGCTCCTGCTCTCCGGTTGTGGTCGGGGAAAAGGCCGGGTGCAGGAGATCGCTTACGTCTCGGTACCGCAAGCGATTCTGCGCGACCACGTCTCGGCGGTCTTCAGCAAGACTGGCGTAGTGAAGAACGGCGACCGTGTCCAGGTCCTTGAGCACGAACGCCGCTTCGCACGAGTGCGCACGGCGAACGGCACGGAAGGCTGGATAGAACAGCGGTCTCTGGTTCCGCAGTCGGTTTACGATGGATTTCAGAAGCTTGCCCAGCAGGAACAGAACACTCCGGTCCAAGCCACTGGCACGACCCGCAACGACACCAACATTCATCTCGACCCCGGCCGCGAGACCGAACATCTCTATCAACTGAATCAGGGATCCAAAGTTTCTATCCTGAAACGCGCCACTGCCGAGAAAAGTGTGCCCGGCGGGATGGCTAAGCCCACTGGCAGCAAGCACGAATCCTCCAAGCCGGCGGCTTTACTGGAAGACTGGTGGTTGATCCGCGATCCTGATGGGCGCGTCGGATGGGTGCTTGCGCGTATGGTGGACCTGGACGTGCCGCTTGAAATTGCGCAATATGCTGAAGGTCAGCGGACCGTGGCTTTCTTTGTGCTGAACCAAGTAACGGACAAAGACAAGAAAGTTCCCCAGTATCTGGTGGTACTCTCCGAGCCAAAGGATGGCCTACCCTATGACTACGATCAGGTCCGTGTGTTCACTTGGAATGTGAAACGCCATCGCTACGAAACCGCGTATCGCGAGCACAAACTGAATGGAGTCCTGCCGGTGACGGTTTCTCAAGAAGATTTCGGCAAAGAGGGAACGCTGCCGGTATTCGTTCTGCACGTAAAGGATGACGATGGCAATCTGAGCGAGCGGAAGTACAAGATGAACACCCCGATTGTGCGTCGCGTGCTGGCGCCAGGAGAAGTGAAAGAAGCCTCTGCGCCCAGGAAAAAGACGCGGCATCACTAAGAACTACGAATAGAACTCCGCGATACTTTCAACTACGCACTTCTGCTCGGCTTCCGTCAATTCCGGAAACATGGGAAGCGCCAGCACTTCCTGGGACGCGCGTTCTGATTCTGGCAAATCTCCGGCGCTGTAGCCCAAGTAGGCGAAGCACGGTTGCAGGTGCAGCGGGATGGGATAATAAACTTCTGTGCCGATTTTCCTTTCGCCAAGAAACTTTCGCAGTTCATCGCGGCGGTGAACCCGAATCACGTATTGATGAAAGACGTGGAATGCGTGCGGTGAAGTCTGCAGCGTCCGCACCCGTGAATTAGCTTTCTTCGATATCAATCCCGAGTCGGCCAAAAGACGATCGTAAGCTGCCGCGCGTTCCCGGCGTTGCCGATTCCACACTTCGATATGCGGCAGCTTCACGCGGAGAATGGCAGCCTGGATTGCATCCATGCGGCAGTTCCATCCGACTTCTTCGTGATGGTAGCGGCGCGGGCTGCCGTGATTCCGCAGATTTCGCATGCGCTCGGCAAAATTCAAATCTCGGGTGGTTACGAGTCCGGCGTCGCCATAGGCGCTCAGGTTCTTGGTGGGATAAAAACTGAATGCGGCGGCCGCGCCCATTGATCCAGCATTCTGCCCTCGCCATTTCGCTCCGATTGCCTGGGCTGCATCTTCTATGATAAACAGCTGGAATTCGCTCGCAATTTTCTGCAATGCGTCCATGTCGGCGCACTGTCCGTAAAGATGTACGGGCAGCAGCGCTCGCACCTTATACGACCCTCCTGCAAGCAGCTGCGCTTTGACAAGGTCTGGATTCAGATTGAGTGTATCGGGATCAACGTCTACGAGGACCGGCCGAGCCCCGGCGCGCACGATAGCGCTGGCTGAAGCAAAGAAGCTGAACGCAGTAGTGATGACCGCCTCGCCGGCGTTAACGCCAGCGGCCAACAATGCCAGCCAGAGCGCGTCCGTGCCGGAGGCGCAACCCACGGCTGCGCTGGCACCGGTGAAGGCCACGATTTCGCGTTCCAGAGCTTCTACTTCTGCGCCCAATACGAATTGCTGCGATGCGCAGACTCGCTCCACGGCGGCCAGCACTTCATCGCGAATCTGCTGGTATTGTCGATGCAGGTCAAGCAGAGGGATCGGGTCGTGCTTTCGCGCCTGGGATTGTAGCGACTGCCGTTTTACAGTAGAGGACCGAGTCACAGGAAAGACGATTTTAACATCCGGTTGCATACCTCCAAGGCGCTAAGTTAAGAAGTCAACGGTTTTCGTGAATGCGAGGTAACGGCGGAATTGTAGAGTTATTGTCCAGCGCGTCACGCCATTGGCCAAGTATTTGAATGAGTGGCGTCAATTGGATTTGTCCGAAAGTTCCTGATGGCTCGGCAAGGTTCTTTATGGCGCGTTCGAGCACCGATCGCATACCCACTCTGTTTCCAGTGGAATAATGGTGAAAGGCTACGGCGACCTGAATCAATCCTTGAAGAAACTTTTTGTTTTCTGGAGGTGCGGCACGCCACACGTCTTCGAGGGCTTCGTGGGCGTCGAAAAACTCGGCGTCGTTGAACAGGCTAATGCCGTGAAGGTACTTTTCGGAATCCACTCTTCATTTTGGCACAGGACGTGCCATAAGACGTATCAAGCCACGTCTCTACGAAGCTACGAACCCAAGCCAGCACCTACCGGCCGAAAATCACATAGTGGTAGCTGGTAGCCATGAAAAACAGCAGGGGCACCGACAGAAAGAAATTCGTTCGCGACGCCAAGAACGCCTGACGGGCCAGAACAGCAGCATTGGCCGGAGGCGTTCCGGCCAGAGTTCCCCGAATGATCTTTTTCTGATTGGGCCAAATAACGCCCCAGACATTGAACAACATGATAATGCCGAAGCCACCGCCAACGCCGATCGAGAGCACGTGGTTATCGTCCTGACCCACCGGAGTGTAGTTCACAAACAACCAGGCCCCGGCGATTGCGACCACTGCGACAATAACCCCGAGAACGTATCCACTGGGCGCTTGCTTAATCACAGCAAAGAGAATTCCCCAAGCCGCAATCCAGATGAGGAGAAAGAAGCCAATCGTACTCAGGGGGCTGACACCCATGCGTGCCGCGTCGGGTCCAACGTACATTTGTCCCCAATACCAGAAACCCAGGAACACCGTCAGCAGCGCGCTCCAGCGGAACCAATTCAAAGCCGGTAGGGTCAGATACTGAAATACCTTGGGCTTCATGGCAGCGTCCACCTGCTTCATGAAAGGGACGTTGATCAAATTGAAAAAGTAAAGCAATCCGACCCATGTGATACCGGCAATGATGTGAAACCAACGAAGAATAAGTGCGACGGCTTCTGAGCCGGTGTGGGTGGGCATCACGGTTAAAGCTGCTAATGCGATCAGAGGTTGCATGGATATTCCTTTGCCAGCATTGAACTGCGAGGCTTCTGAGCCTCAACCCTAATGAGCGCGCCAAAGTCACTAAAGTTGGCTCGTCAAGTAAATATCAGTTGCGATACTGAAAGAATTCTTGTTCCGGTTATTTGCAGCGCACGAATGGTTGCATTTTGTTATGTCTATGTCAACCAGCGAGTCAAGACGGGCAGATGTAAATCGCAAGCTTGAAAAGTAAGAGACGAGGCCGTATTGTACGGAGTGTCTGGGTGCGCCGGCGGAGCGGATGGGCGCTCGTGCATCCCGGGCTTTCCCCCCTGTTCCTCAGTGCCGTGTTAATTGCGGCCCGAGGAGCTGACCCTATGCAAGTTCACAAAGCTTTCGCGGTCGAGAAAGCTAAGGAGATCGGCATGGAAAACAAGCCGGCGCAGAACATTCAGGATACGTTCCTCAACACCGCCCGCAAAGAACGCTTGAACATCACCATCTATCTCTTGAGCGGCGTCAAGCTGACCGGGCGCATCCGTTCGTTTGACAAGTACTCTGTCGTGCTCGAGACCAACAATCAGGAGCAACTGATCTTCAAACATGCTATTTCGACGGTGGCAATGGGAAGGGTGGCTCATGGCCATGGCGACAAGCCTGCCATGGTTCCACCTCCAACCCCAGCTACAGAGTCAGGTCCATCCAGCGCGTCCGGTACGGACGGATAAGGCAGTTCATCTTTGAGTAGTTCAGAGTCGAGAGTATCAGGCAAGACAAAGAGGGCGCGGCGTGCCACGATTTCGACGGCGGCCGATCGTAGTCCGACGGAACGAGCCTTTCTGGTCGGGATCGATTATCGTGTGCGCCCGCGCGCAGGTTCGGTCGCCAAGACCGCCAAAGGTTCTCTGACCGCTGGCGCACAGGCGGCGCGAGACAGCGCTAGCAGTGTGCCCGGAGCGTCGAAAGCGCCTCGGGTTCCCGAATTCAGCGCGGAAGAATCGCTAGACGAATTGCGCTCCCTGGCCACCAGCGCCGGGGCACAAATTGCCGGCGAGTTCCTGCAACACCGTGACAAGCCCGATCCGGCCACGCTTATCGGGAAGGGCAAACTCGAAGAAATCGCAGGCGCCGCCGCCTCGGTCTCCGCGGATCTGATTTTGTTTGATCACGATCTCACCGCATCCCAGCAGCGCAACATCGAAAAAGTCGTCAACACGCGGGTAATTGATCGTACCCAACTCATCCTCGATATCTTCGCCAAGCACGCCCGCACTCGCGAAGGCCAGTTGCAGGTGGAGTTGGCTCAACTGGAGTACATGCTACCGCGGCTGGGAGGCCGCGGAATTGAAATGTCGCAACTGGGCGGCGGCATTGGCACACGTGGTCCGGGTGAAACCCAACTCGAAACCGACCGGCGGAAAATCTACCGTCGCATTCGTCACGTTAAGGAACAAATTGAAAGCGTCCGCCGCATCCGGACTCAGCAGCGGCAGCGCCGCGAATCGGTTCCGGTTGCGCTGATCGCTTTGGTGGGCTATACCAACGCGGGGAAATCCACGCTGTTCAACGCGCTGACCCAGGCCGCTGTGCTCGAATCGCCGAAAATGTTCGCGACTTTGGATCCGACGATTCGGGGAATCACGCTGCCTTCCCGCCGCGAAGTACTACTTTCTGACACCGTAGGATTTATTCGGAATCTGCCGCACACGCTGGTTTCCGCTTTTCGAGCGACGCTGGAAGAAGTGCAGCGAGCAGAACTCATTTTGCAAGTTTCCGACGCCAGCAGTCCGCTCTCTGCCGAACAGGACGCGCAGGTAGAAAAGGTGCTGAAGGAACTGGAAGCGGAAGGAAAACCGCGCCTGCGAGTGATGAATAAGATCGACCTGCTCCCTCCCCGGCAGCGTGATAGCTTGCGCGACGCGGCCAGCGCGGTTCACGTATCAGCCGCGAAAGGCATTGGGATGAGCACTCTTCTGGATCGGATCGATCAGTTGCTCCAGCGAGACGCCCTCAGTCGCGTTCATTTGCGGGTACCTCAGAAGGAAGGGAAGGCGCTGGCAATGCTCGAGGCGCGAGCGCGGATTTACTCGCGCAAATACAAGGACGGTTTGGTGGAGTTAGAAATTGAAGCGCCAGAGTCTGTGGTCAGAGGGATAAAGGAGTTCGTCGTGGTGTAGAAACCGCTGGGCTAACCGTCGTTAGACATTTAAATGGGCCGGCAACCAAGAAGCGGTGACAGTCCTTGGCTATCGGCCCACTCGATCCTGAATCGGATCGGAGGTGATGCTTCTATGCTAGACCCGCTATCCCAGAAGTCAAGTCTTGTTTGCTGATTCCGCGAAAAAGGCTTGACAATCACACAAAACTACGCTCTTCCGTCGATGCCCGTCTCTTTTTGGAACAGCGCCTGCGTTGACACTAAGCCTAGCAGGATGTTAGGTTTGATGGTTTCTTAAAGCCCTCTATTGCTGAGATTTTAGCAAGCACAAGATTTTTATCAAACTCAAGACATGGACGAGACGCTAAGACAAGTAGGGGAATTACTGCTCGGATCCATACCGACCATTGTGTTCATGGTTCTGCTGTATGGCATCTACACCGCGCTTGTCCATAAGCCACTGGTGCGGGTTCTTGCCAAGCGGCATGAGAAAACCGAAGGGGCGATCGAGAAGGCACGCGCCGATATTGCCGCTGCCGAAGCGCGAACCTCTGAATACGAGCAGCGTTTGCGCGAAGCTCGGGTAATGGTTTTCAAGCACCAGGAAGCCCTTCGCCAGCAGGCATTGCAGGCTCGAGCGGCGGCGTTGGCTGAGGCGCGCAGTCGCGCTCAGGCCCAGGTCGAACAAGCGCGGGCGGCTATCGAGAAAGACAAAACTGCTGCGCAGGCGGGTCTGGAGGCCGAAACCGGGAAATTGGCCGCAGAAATCATCCGAATCGTTTTGCAGCCAGGAACGACGCCGGCACAGGCGGGTCGTGGGCGATGAGACCAGCGAAGATGCAGCAAAATCGAAGGATGGCCGGGGACAAGCCGAGGTTGTTCTTGTCGTTTGCTCTTGCAATATTCCTGCTACTGACTTGGTTCGCGCCTGCGGCAACCGCCGCAACAAGTTACCTATCTTTCTCGGCAGTCTCTTATCAGCAAACAAACAAACCGTCCCGACCGCGTTCGTTAAGCCAGCAACTCACCCAAGAAACGCGCGAAGCCGCTGGCGAGGACGATCAATCACAGTTCAAGCAATCTCCATCGGTTGTGTGGGTGGCGAAAGTTACCGGCATGAGTTTGGCGCGCGCGTACTTGCTCTGCGTGTTATTGAACTTTGCGATAATTGCCGCCGCGATCTTCTGGCTTTCGAAGAAGAATCTCCCAGGACTGTTTCGTAATCGCACGGCTTCCATTCAGAAGGCGATGGAAGAGGCGCGAAAAACCAGTGAAGATGCCAAACGGCGCCTGGCGGATATCGAAGCGCGACTTTCCAAACTCGATGTGGAGATTGGTACAATGCGCGCCGCGGCGGAGAGGGAAGCCGCCGCCGAAGAACAGAGGATTAAAGCCGCCGCTGAGGAAGACGCGCGCAAAATCGTGGAGACTGCGGAACAGGAAATCGCAGCGGCAGTCAAGTCGGCGCGTCGCGAACTGACGGTGTACGCGGCCAACCTCGCGGTAACGCTGGCGAAGAGGCAGATCCATGTCGATGCCGATACCGATCAAGCATTGTTGCGCAGCTTCACCCAACAATTGACTGACAACGGCGGCGACACGCGGAAAGGTGGAGAGTAGAAGATGGCTTCGGTGACCAACACCTACGCCCGCGCCTTCGCCGACGCTGTTTTCGACAAGGGGCTTGATGCCGATAAGGCCTTGCAAGAGGCGCAAGCCGTGGCCGAATTGGTGGCCGGAAACAGCGAGCTGCGAGCAGTCTGGGAGGCTCCGTCAATTACGGCGGAGCAGAAGCGCGCCGTACTGGATGCGATCGTTGCGCGCCGGGGAATTTCACGCACGGTACGGAATTTCGTCGCCGTGCTGATTGATCATCGACGCATAGATTTCCTGGGCCCGATCGTGAAACAGTTTGAATTGGAGCTGAATCAGCGCCTGGGATTCACCGAGGCAGAAATCACCAGCGCTCGTGAACTTGATCAAGCGGACCGGAGACTGATCGAGGGCCGGATGGAGAAGTTGACTGGGAAAAAAGTGCGCGCACGTTACGCGCTTGATGAATCCATACTCGGTGGCGCCGTCGTGAAGATAGGCAGCACGATTTATGACGGTTCGGTAAGTGGGCAGTTGGAGAGGATAAGACAAGCACTCAGCAATTAGCATTCAGCACTCAGCCCAGCCGCGGTTTGGCGTTTTCAACGTGAAGGTGGAGGGACTGAGTGCTAAGCGCTAAATCGCTGAGTCGCAAACTAGAAACTTGAAACAAACTTTATGGCTCAAATCAAAGCAGACGAGATCACACAACTCATCCGGCAACAAATCGAGAACTACGAATCCAAGATTGCCGTGGACGAAGTTGGCACGGTCATTAGCTTGGGCGACGGCATTGCCCGCGTCTATGGCCTCGACAAGGTCATGGCCGGAGAACTGCTTGCTTTTCCTCACGACGTAGCTGGGATCGCCATGAACCTGGAAGAAGACCAGGTCGGCGTCGTCCTTCTCGGTGAATATACCGAGATCAAGGAAGGCGACGAGGTTAAGCGCACGGGACGTATCATGAGCGTGCCCGTGGGCGATGCCTTGATCGGCCGCGTCGTGAATTCCCTCGGCCAACCCATCGACGACAAAGGCCCCATCGCCACCGACAAGTTCATCGCCCTGGAACGCCTGGCGCCGGGAGTCATCGACCGGCAGCCTGTCCGCGAGCCCATGGCTACCGGTTTGAAGGCCATCGACAGCATGATTCCGATTGGCCGAGGCCAGCGCGAATTGATCATCGGCGACCGTCAAACCGGCAAGACCGCCGTGGCGCTCGATACCATCATCAACAATAAGGGCAACAATCTGGTTTGCATTTACAACGCCGTTGGACAGAAGCGGTCTTCGATCGCGCAGGTGGTAAAAATTCTCACCGACTATGGCGCGATGGATTACACCATCGTTGTAGCGGCATCGGCTTCAGAACCCGCGCCCATGCAGTACATTTCGCCTTATGCGGCCTGCGCGATGGGCGAATATTTCCGTGATAACGGAAAGCACGCACTGGTTATTTACGACGACCTCTCCAAGCACGCGGCGTCGTATCGCGAAATCTCGCTGCTGTTGCGGCGTCCGCCCGGCCGCGAGGCTTACCCCGGAGATGTCTTTTATCTGCATTCTCGCCTGCTCGAGCGTGCCTCGAAGATGAGCGACAAGAAAGGCGGAGGCTCGCTGACCGCATTGCCAATTATTGAAACCCAGGCAGGCGACGTTTCGGCATACATCCCGACCAATGTGATTTCAATTACGGATGGCCAGATCTTCCTGGAGACCGATCTGTTCAACAGCGGCGTGCGCCCGGCCGTTAACGTGGGCATCTCGGTAAGCCGCGTGGGTGGCAGCGCCCAGATCAAGGCTATGCGGCAGGTGGCTGGAAGCATGAAACTCGATCTCGCACAGTATCGCGAACTCGCCGCCTTCGCGCAGTTTGGCAGTGACCTCGACAAAGCTACGCAGAACCAACTCAATCGTGGACAGCGTCTAGTCGAGATCCTTAAACAAAAACAGTTCTCGCCACTGCCGTTTTCCAAGCAGATCCTGATCATCTATGCCGGCACGAACGGCTTTCTCGACGACCTACCAGTGGACCAGGTACGAGACTTCGAAGCCGAACTCTATAAGTATGTGGACACGACCAACCCCGGCATTCTACGCACCATCATGGAGAAAAAGATTCTCGACGATAACTTAAAGGCCGAGCTGAACAAAACTATCAAAGAGTGCAAAGAAACATTCGTGACAGAGAAGCAAGCAGTGGCAAAATAATTCTGTAGAGACGTAGCTTGCTACGTCTCTCGCGCAGACCAAGACGCAGCAAGCTGCGTCTCTACAGAAAACACAGAGATGGCCAACATACTCGACATTCGGCGCCGTATCCGCAGCGTGACCAACACGCGGCAGATCACTAAGGCCATGAAAATGGTTTCGGCCGCAAAGCTGCGTCGTGCTCAGGACCGAGCCCTCTCAGCGCGTCCCTATGCGCAGATGCTGACCAACGTGTTGAAGTCGCTGGTGTCGCGAGCCGAAATCTATGATCCGGATACCGGCGAGCCAAAGCATGCCCTGTTGGCGCAGCGCCCGGAAAACAACATTCTGCTAATTGTCGTCACCGGCGACAAAGGTCTCGCTGGCGCGTTCAACACGAATATTCTAAAAGCGGCGTCGCGTTTCCTCGAATCAAAGGCCGGAAAGAACGTAGAAATCGAGGCCATCGGGCGAAAAGGCCGCGACTTTCTGCGGCGGCGATATGCGGTAGCTTCTCCGAGGACGGGCGATTCTCAGGAATCGCCGCGGATCACGCTTGTAGGCGAGCACGTAGGGGTGCTTGGCAAAGTTGATTATGCGATGGTTTCTGAGATGGCGGGACGCGCTGTCGATCGCTATTCCAAGGAAGAAATTGATGCGGTATACGTGGTGTTCAACGAATTTAAATCAGTGATTTCCCAGCGGCTGATCGTGGAACGCGTCCTGCCGATTGAGCGGGTCGGTGAAGTCAGCGTAGCCCAGGCCGAGGAAATGACCCTGAAAGAAAAAGAGCGGGCTCTTGAGGCGGCGAAAGAAGCGGGCGTCGGCATTCGACGGCCCGATACGCGAGAAATCGACGCAGCCGCGGCAAAGTTTGCCACGGCTCCAGTGGATTATATTTACGAGCAACCTCCCGAAGAGTTATTTCGGTCGTTGTTGCCAAAGTACGTAGTCATTCAAATATTTCGTGCGTTGCTGGAATCGGTGGCGGCCGAACACGCAGCCCGCATGACGGCGATGGACGCGGCCACAAGCAACGCAACCGACATGATCGATTCGCTGACATTGGCCATGAACCGCGCCCGTCAAGCGAAAATTACGAAAGAGATTATCGAAATCGTAAGCGGAGCCGCCGCAGCAGGATAGTTGTAGAAACGAGCAAGCTACGTTTCTACGGAAGAAAGAAACGAAACTTATGCCAGAGAACATTGGACATGTGATTCAAGTCGCCGGTCCCGCCGTCGACGTGCAATTTGCCGAAGCCACCATCCCGCCGATTTATGAAGCCCTTCGCATTGTGAGCGATGGCTTTACTGTTCCTTCCCCGATCAACGTAGTTGTCGAGGTGCAGCAGCACCTCGGCGAAGGCCGCGTCCGCTGCGTTGCTATGGAAGCGACCGAAGGCATGGTGCGCGGTATGAAGGCCATCGACCAGGGCGGACCGATTTCCGTGCCCGTGGGGCGCGGCACGCTCGGGCGCGTCATGAACGTGATTGGCGAACCAGTCGACCAACTCGGGCCCATTCCACACACTCTGACCATGCCGATCCATCGTCCCGCGCCGCTGTTCGACGAACAAGCGACGACGGCCGAAATGTTCGAAACCGGCGTGAAGGTCATCGATCTCATCCAGCCGTTTCTGAAAGGCGGCAAGATCGGTTTATTCGGCGGCGCGGGCGTGGGCAAGACGGTTGTCATCATGGAGCTCATCAACAACGTCGCCAAGCAGCACGGCGGATTCTCCGTGTTTGGAGGAGTCGGTGAGCGCACCCGCGAAGGCAACGATCTGTGGCTCGAAATGACCGAGTCTGGCGTTATCAAGCCCGGCGATCCTGATCATTCCAAAGCCGCGCTCATCTATGGCCAGATGACTGAGCCACCTGGAGCGCGTTTGCGGGTAGCTCTGACGGCGCTCACGGTCGCCGAATATTTCCGCGACGTCGAAGGCGCCGACACGTTGTTATTTATCGACAACATCTTCCGCTTTACCCAGGCGGGCTCCGAAGTTTCGGCTTTGCTCGGCCGTATGCCAAGCGCAGTGGGCTACCAGCCTAATCTCGCAACCGAGATGGGCGAACTGCAGGAGAGAATTACTTCGACGAAGAAAGGATCGGTGACATCGGTGCAGGCGATTTATGTTCCAGCCGACGACTTGACTGATCCTGCACCAGCGACGACGTTTGCCCACCTGGACGCGACCACGGTTCTCTCTCGCGCGTTGACCGAGATAGGAATTTATCCGGCAGTCGATCCGCTGGCTTCGACCTCGCGCATTCTTGATCCTCGCATCGTGGGCCAGGAGCATTACGACGTAGCACAGGCGGTGAAGAAGACGCTGCAAAGCTACAAAGACCTGCAGGACATCATCGCAATTCTTGGCATCGACGAACTGAGTGAAGATCAGAAAGTAACAGTGGCGCGGGCCCGCAAGATTCAACGATTCTTGTCGCAGCCATTCCACGTAGCCGAACAGTTTACCGGCGCACCCGGCCGCTACGTGAAGGTGGCAGACACGGTGAAAGGCTTCAAAGAAATCAACGAAGGCAAGTACGACGATATTCCAGAGCAAGCGTTTTACATGAAAGGCCAGATCAACGAAGTGCTGGAAGCGGCAGAGAAATTGAAAGCAGCAGCATAAGACGTCTATAGAAACGTTGCTTGCAACGTTTCTACAAAGAAATGCAACAATTGGCCGACACTTTCCAACTCGAAATCGTCACTCCGGAGAAGATGGTCGTCCGCGATGTGGCCGAGGAGATGCAGATTCCCGGCAAGGACGGGTATCTGGGCATCCTGCCGGGACACGCCCCGCTCATTACCGAACTGGCGGTCGGGGAGATCACCTATCGCAAGGGCAACTACACCAATCACCTGTCAGTGGCTTGGGGATTCGCTGAGGTTCTGCCGGATAAGGTCACCATTCTCGCTGAAACCGCAGAGCGCGCCGAAGAGATTGACGCAAAACGCGCCCAGGAAGCGAAACAGCGCGCGGAATCGCAACTCGCCACCAGCAAGACTGAGGAAGAGTTCGAGCGGACATCAGCGGATTTGAAGCGCGCCGATACCCGTCTGGAAGTGGCCGCCAAGAAAAAGTAAAGGCTTTAGCTCGGCGCAGCCGACCCGGCTCGGAACCTTCTAAATACCATTTCGCAAACTCTGCTGTTCGATCACGAATTCCGATAGTTCCCATAAATAATTTCAATTTCCGCGAAGTTATTTCCCCCGGTACAGTGTGTTTAATTCTCGGCTGCGGGGGAATTCAGATGGTTCCTGCGAAAACTTATCTTCTCTGGCTCGGTTTGTTGTTATTGGTTCTGGCAATCGGCACGCCCTTGGTTCTTGCTCAAGCCGGGACATCGGTAAGCGCTTCCGAAACTGCACAACTGGCAAAACTGGAGCAGCAAGTTGCCGACGCCAAGGGCTCCGCCGACAACGCATGGATGCTGACCAGTTCCGCCCTCGTCCTTCTGATGACAGGCCCAGGCTTGGCGCTTTTCTATGGCGGTCTGGTACGAAAAAAGAACGTGCTGAGCACCATGATGCAGAGCTTCGCGATGATGGCCATCATTACGGTGCTATGGGCGCTAGTTGGCTACAGCCTGTCGTTTGGCAGTGGCGGCAGTTTCATAGGCCATTTGCACAATGTGTTTCTGCGTGGCGTCGGGGCGCAGCCGGACGCGGATTACGCTGCCACCATTCCGCAGCAGACTTTCATGATTTACCAGTTGATGTTTGCCATTATCACTCCTGCGCTGATAACGGGCGCTTTCGCCGAACGAATGAAGTTCAGTTCGATGGCGTTGTTCATGGTTCTATGGTCGGTGCTCGTGTATGACCCGATGGCGCACATGGTTTGGGGCAAAGGCGGCCTTCTGAATGCCGCGCTCGGCGGGCGTTTCCCCACGCTCGACTTCGCTGGCGGTACCGTGGTGCACATCACATCCGGAGTCTCGGCATTGGTCTGCGCGCTGTATTTAGGCCGCCGGGTTGGCTATCCGAAAGAGCCGATGCCGCCGCATAGCGTTGTGCTCAGTTTCATCGGAGCATGTTTGTTGTGGGTAGGGTGGTTCGGCTTCAACGCAGGCAGCGCGCTGGCCTCAAGCAGCCTGGCGACGAGCGCCTTTGTGGCTACCCACTTCGCGGCTGCCGCGGCGGTGCTCGGGTGGAGCGGTGCGGAGTGGTTGCGCAATGGAAAGCCAAGCGCCTTGGGTGCGATTTCAGGAGCTGTCGCCGGGCTGGTGGCAATTACTCCCGCCGCCGGATTTGTCGGCCCCATGCCGGCTCTGGCGATTGGACTAATTGCCGGCGTCGTCTGCTTCCACATGGTGGCAACCGTCAAGCTGCGGTTCGGCTACGATGACTCATTGGACGCTTTCGGCGTGCACGGCGCCGGGGGGACGCTTGGGGCGGTGCTGACCGGAGTCTTTGCATCAAGCGCGATTAACCCAATCTTCAAGAATGCACAAGGGACCGCGCTGCCTTCGGGACTGCTCGAAGGCAATGCCCACCAGATGGCCAACCAGTTGGTTGGGGTTGGAGTGTCCTGGGCGCTAGCGATTGTGGGCACTTTGATTGCTCTTAAGATCGTGGACGCAACCATCGGGCTCAGGGTCGAGGAAGAAGAGGAAATCCAGGGACTCGATCTTTCCCAGCACGGCGAGGAAGGCTACCAGTGGGACGTTCCCGCCTACGATGCCACTGGCGACTAGACCTACTGTCATCCCGAGGACGCGGAGTCATAGGCAAAAGCCGAGGGCTCGCGACGACGCACCTTACACATAAATCGTTGTAGTCCCCAAGAAAACCGTACCCCGTCGACCTATCAAGACCGGAACCTAATAAACGCCGGCGCCGACATCGTTCCGATCAGCACGGGAGGAAAGTGTGGCACGACGCCGGTTCCCCTACACCCCCGACCGTTGGCGGACTGCGCCGATCCCAACCACAACCATAACAACGGCTGGTCACCCTCGTATGACAAAGGCAACATGGATGGAGCCTGCACTACCGTTATGAGCTATGGCCATCAATGCCCTCCGGCTAATCCATCCTATCTGTGCCCGCCAAACAGTAAAAATGCGACCGATTGTACGGAGTGGGATACCGCTTTCGCAGCATGGCAAACTACCTCATCGCGAACCACGACCGGGAAGACGGTCCAATCCGCTCGCGGACCGGAACTCTATCACGATTTCGATGCAAATCCGCGGCTCAGAGTTCAGCGCAAGAACCGGATGGCAAGTGCCTTCTCGTTTTGCCTACACTAAGCGCGATGGGGGAGGAATTGACGCAAAGAATTGCGAGCGAGGGAATGGAATAGGAACGTGAACACTGCCATTTCAGATCGGCTGGCAAGCTTGGATTGGCCCGCTATTCGGGAATCGATGAGTCAGTATGGCTACTCCCTTACTCCCCCGCTCCTCTCACCGTCCGAATGCACAGACCTGGTGAACCTGTATCCCTCCGAGGAGCCATTCCGCAGTCACATCATTATGTCCCGCTACCGCTTTGGCCGCGGCGATTACAAATACTTTAACTACCCTCTGCCTGCCACCGTCCAGCAGTTGCGGGAGCACAGCTATCCCTATCTCGTCCCACTCGCCAACGAGTGGAATCAGGCTCTCGGTGTGGCGGAAGTTTTTCCCCAACGCCATACCAGCTTTCTCGAAACCTGCGCCAAGCATGCACAGACGCGGGCAACGCCTTTGCTGCTGCATTATGAAAGTGGCGATTTCAATTGTCTCCACCAGGATGTATATGGAGCGGTCGCATTTCCTCTGCAGATGACTTGTTTTCTTAGCCAGCCCGGCGCCGACTACGAAGGCGGTGAATTCGTGATCGTGGAACAGCAACCTCGGGCGCAATCGAAAGCTGAAGTCATCACCGCCGGGCAAGGGCAGGTCCTCATTTTTGCTACGCGCTATCGTCCCGTAAAAGGCAACCGCGGATTTTACCGGACCAGCTTACGCCATGGCGTAAGCCGGCTAAAACGCGGTGTTCGCTTCACTCTGGGTGTGATTTATCACGACAGTCAGTAGCCACCGGTCCACACTCTTGGCACTCCCGTGCCACTACAGGGCACGGGTGGGCCATTACGGAAGGAGGTCGCTTGGAGATAAATTCATCAGCGGACGGCAAAAGCAGCGGTGACAAGGAGTTGTCCGAGCTTTGTCTTTTGCTTCGCCGTCCTACCAAGTTTTTTATGAGTCCAAAAGTTGTCCGCTGTCCCTATTGCGTACTCGGCGTTCAGTTCAGGCCAATGGAGCCACGTCTGGATGGACGGTTCGTCTGCGAAAACTGTGGCCACGTGTCTTTCCCTGACCGTACAAGTTTCACATGTTCTTGTTATAGATGCGCAGAGTTGCATTCCTCGCGAATCTGCAGGGATGTAAGTTCCGTCCTCAAAATCAAACCGGTCACGAGTCAACAGCGGACCTCACCAGCAAAGCCCTGACGGTTCGGACTTTATCCATTTGCTTTTGCGACCAGCAAAATCGCGAAGCAATAAAACACGAACATAAGTGCAAGATAAAACTTGGCGCTGCTTCCTGCGCCTTCGAATTCCTTCCATGCCAGCACACCCCACAGCGCAGCGACCATTGGCGCAGATTGGCCTATAGCATAAGAAATCGCTACGCCGGTGAAGTTCGCGGCCACCAGGTTAAAGACCATCCCGGTGCCCCAGATCACGCCGCCGAGCACCCCGAGCAGATGTCCAGCAGCCGGTCCTCGAAAGAATTCTTTGAAATTCACCGGCTCTCCCACCAGCGGCCGTTTCATGAAATAAATGTTCCAGACAAAGCAGGAAAGCAGTGCACCGAGAGTTAGAAACACGGCAATGCTATACGGCCCAAGAGTATTGCCTTGAGTCATGGCATGAGCCACGAATGGCGCCCAGAGTCCCATCAAAACGCCCGAGACGATGCAGACGATGATGCTTTTCTTTGACGTAGAACGACCAGCGCTAGCCAGGCTCCCGTACGCTTTGCCATCCATGATCACAGCAATGACTGCGCAGACGACTCCGGCAGCAAGTAACGCACCGTTCCCTTTGGGTTGCAGGATGTAGCTCAGGACAACGCCGACTACGAGAGCAATGCCAATGGCAACCGGGAACGCTATCGCCAAACCCGCCATGTCAATCGCCGCCACCAGCAAGAGGTTGGCCAGATTGAATATCGCGCCTCCGACCATCGCCGAAACGATATTTGAAGCATCCGCGGAACGAACATTGTTGAGGAAACTGTTGGTGTCATTCGAGGTGCTTCCCATGGTGAGGGCGAGAATCAGGGAAATGAGAAAGATGCCGACGGCATAATCCCAATAAAAAAGCTCGAAGCGATAGTTCTTGACGCCCTTATAAGTGTTGGCCCACGAACCCCAGCAGATGGCGCTCGTGATCATCATCACCAGCGCAATGCCCAGACTGTGCGGAGTAAACATTATTTCTCGTTTCGTATCAGGGTATGCCTTCCAGCATGCCGCAAGTCGCCGGAGTAAGTCCGGCTTTTGCCGCCGGGTTGGACAGTTACTCCACTAAACGCACACAAACTGGCAGCCCAAACTTACTTGCCGCGAATTCTCGAAACAAAAAGTTGCAGAAAGCGATCGGCGTCCACATCCACGCAGACTTTCGCATTGGGAGTGACTTTGTCGACGCCCTCGATGATATAGCGATCCCCGTGAAGAATATTGCGCTCCACTTCTCCGTGACGATTGCCTACCGTTTCCCCGCGCGTGAACTCTCCGCGGGTCTCAACCTCGACGTGCATCTCCTGCACTTTGACCAAAGTGGAATCGATTGCCACTGCGACTGCGGATGGATCGTACATGGGCGATCCAGAAGAACCAAACGTCGCCGAAAGGCTGATGAGAAATTTCAGAATCGAAACAATGAAATCATTAATCGGCCCATGAGTCTGGCCGAGTTCATCAAGGTATTTGTGAGTAAAGAGGGCCTTATCCCCAATTTCAAGACCGACCATGGTCAACGGCCATCCCGCCTGGAAAACAATTTGCGCAGCTTCGGGATCGTTATAAATGTTAGCTTCCGCTGCGGCAGTCACGTTGCCGCCGCTGATCGAGCCGCCCATCAGAATGACTTCTTTCACCAGGGGAACAATAGATGGATCTTTCTCCACTGCGAGTGCGATATTCGTAAGCGGGCCGACGGGGACCAGAGTGATCTCATGCGGCGAGGCGTGTATCAGTTGAATAATGAGGTCGGGGCCGAAGCGAGGATCGACCTTGCATTTGCTCGCGGGCAATTCAATGTTGGCTAATCCATTCTTCCCATGCCAGAACTCCGCCGTAATCAGTTTCTGAAACAGAGGATGTTGCGCCCCCGCAGCCACCGGAATGTCGCAGCGATTTGCCAGCGAGACCATGCGCAGGGCGTTGTCCAAGCCCATTGCTGCCGTGACATTTCCAGGGACGACGGTGATAGCGCGCACATCCAACTCCGGCGAGTTGAGCGCCAGCATCAGCGCCAGCGCGTCGTCCGTACCCGGATCGGTGTCGATGATAATTTTCTTAGCAGCTGAGGCCGGTATCGCCACTAGAAAGATTGCAAGAATCGCGCTAAGAAATGGAGTAGGTCGTCGAAGACTCGCAACTCTGACCAATTGAAGATTTTCCATTGGTTCGCGAAAAAGACTAGCGAAGCCTAGCGTTGAGACTTATCAGTGTCAAGGCCAAAAGTTCAAATGCAGGCGCGGACGGCCCACGCCCGCGCGGCGTCAGACTGAATTTATAGTCGACCAGAGTCTTGTGATGCCGAGCCTGAAACAGCGAAGAAAAATCGCCCAGCCTGGATTTCTTTTCCCTTGTTCTGCCGTACAATTAGCTCGCAAACGTCAGTCAGCGCGAATCGCGGCGCTCGCGGAGAACATCCAAATGTCAGTGCAGCACAACGAGCGTTCCGGAATCGCGAACAACACGGACAGCGCCTCCGGCGGGGATGTCCCACGAACTCCCCCCCTGGCAACTTTGAATGGGCGCCCTCTTCTGTCCAATCGAGGCATCCCCATCAATCTGGATTGGGTGAAGCAAGTTCGAGTAAATACCAGCGCTGTGGAACGCAGGGCGCAAACTCATGTTACGCGGCGTACCGTGAAAAAAGATTGGCAAGCGGCATGGCTGGTACGCGCAATTACCTGCATGGATCTCACAACTCTTTCAGGAGACGACACGGACGAGCGAGTCCGCCGCTTGTGCGCCAAGGGCAGACAACCGATTCAGCGCGAACTGGCAAAGCGTCTCGAGATCGAAGATCTCAACATTCAGGTTGCGGCGATTTGCGTGTATCACCGGTTCGTCGAAACGGCACGAAGGGCACTCGAAGGCAGCAATGTACGAGTGGCCGCCGTCTCCACTGGATTCCCCGCGGGACTCTCTCCGCTGTCCGAGCGCATCGCCGAAATTCATCGATCGGTCGAGGCCGGGGCACAAGAGATTGACGTTGTTATCACTCGTGCTCACGTTTTCGGAGGCAGGTGGCAAGAACTTTACGATGAAATCGCCGCCTTCAAACATGCATGCGGCGCCGCTCACATGAAAGTCATCCTGGGGACCGGCGACCTTCTCACTCTTCGCAATGTCGCGCGCGCCAGTTTCGTCGCAATTATGGCCGGTGCGGACTTTATCAAGACTTCGACAGGGAAAGAACCGACCAACGCCACGCTGCCGGTGGGTTTCGTCATGACCCGCTCCATCCGCGAGTACGCGCAGGAAACTGGCATGGCGGTTGGCTTCAAGGCCGCGGGCGGCATTCGTACAGCGAAACAGTCGATGGAATGGCTGGCCTTGATGAAGGAAGAGCTTGGCCTTCCTTGGATGAAGGCGGAACTTTTCCGCTTTGGCGCCAGCGGGCTGTTAAATGATATTGAGCGGCAACTGGAGCATCACGCCACGGGGCGCTATTCGGCGGACTATCGCCATCCCATTGCTTAGTTTTTATGATCTTGCGCGGCAGCACAAAGACGTACCCGTGATCGCAGCGAGTTGTGGAAAGAAAAAGTGAGCATCGCTGAAAAATTCGTTGCTATGGAGTACGGCCCGGCGCCGGAAGACGCGAAAGAGGCGCTGACCTGGCTCGACCACCATGGTCGTCGCTTCGGCCACTTCATTAATGGAACGTGGATCGAGTCCGCTTCTGGACAATACTTTGATACGGCGGATCCTTCTACCGGCGAAAAGCTTGCCAGCGTGGCGCAAGGATCTGCCGCTGATATCGATGCCGCCGTCAAAGCAGCCCGGGCGGCGTTTCCCAAGTGGCAGTCTATTACGCCGCACACGCGGGCTCGTTACCTCTATGCCATCGCCAGGCAGGTGCAAAAGCACTCTCGTCGCCTGGCCGTGCTCGAAACCATGGACAACGGAAAACCGATTCGCGAGAGCCGCGACCTTGATATACCGCTGGTCGCAAGGCATTTCTATCATCATGCAGGTTGGGCCCAACTCCTGCTGCAGGAGTTTCCGGATTACACGGCTTGCGGAGTCGTCGGACAAATCATTCCCTGGAATTTCCCGCTGCTCATGCTGGCTTGGAAGATCGCTCCCGCTTTGGCAACGGGAAACACAGTCGTGCTGAAACCCGCAGAGTTCACTCCGTTGACTGCGCTTGCATTTGCTGAAATCTGCCAAGAGATTGGGCTTCCTGCAGGCGTGGTGAACATTGTGACCGGCGATGGTTCCACAGGCGAGGCGTTGGTCAAACATCCCGACGTGGACAAAATTGCTTTCACCGGGTCGACGGAGGTGGGACGCGCGATCCGCAGCGCGACCGCGAAGAGCCACAAACGGCTTTCACTTGAGCTAGGCGGCAAGTCTCCATTCGTCGTTTTTGAAGATGCCGATCTGGACAGCGCCGTCGAAGGTCTGGTGGACGGAATCTGGCTCAATCAAGGACAGGTCTGTTGCGCCGGATCGCGCCTGCTCATGCAGGAAAGTATTGCTGAGCCGCTGATTGCGAAAATCCGCGACCGCATGAGCACGCTTCGTGTAGGACCACCGCTCGACAAAGCCATCGACGTCGGCGCAATCGTGGCCCGCGTGCAGCTTGATCGTATTCAGCGACTGGTCGATCAGGGCGTAGCCGACGGCGCAACCTGCTGGCAACCTCCAATGGCAATGCCGTCGCGCGGTCTATACTTTCCCCCCACATTACTCAGCAACGTTCATCCCGCTTCAATCGTCGCGCAGGAGGAGATCTTCGGCCCCGTGCTGGCGGCCATGACGTTCCGTACTCCCGCGGAAGCAGTTGAACTTGCCAATAACACTGCATACGGTCTCGCGGCCTGCGTGTGGAGCGAGAGCATCAATGTTGCGCTTCACGTTTCGTCGCAGCTCAAGGCGGGTGTCGTGTGGGTGAATTCCACGAACTTGTTTGACGCTTCCGTCGGCTTCGGTGGCTACCGTGAAAGCGGATACGGCCGCGAGGGCGGCAAGGAAGGCCTGCTCGAATATCTGGAACTGAAATGGTTCAAGAACGCGCCTGCCTTGCCTGCGGCGAAATCAGTTCCGCAGGAACCTCTAAACGACGAGCAAGAGAGCACCACGTCGGGCAATGAAATTGATCGCACTGTGAAGCTTTACATCGGAGGCAAGCAGGCAAGGCCGGATTCCGGCTACAGCATGGAGGTACGGAACAAGAAGGGCGAACTGCTCGGCGAAGTAGGGTTGGGCAACCGCAAGGACATTCGCAATGCCGTCGAAGCCGCCCGGAAAGCTGCTGGCTGGGCGAAGAGCACCGCACACAATCGCGCCCAGGTTCTTTACTATGCGGCTGAGAACCTGTCCCAACGCCGCGACGAGATTGCTCGCCGGCTTGCTGCTGCGGTTGGAGAAGCGCAAGCGACGGCTGAAGTGAACGCAAGCATTGAACGCATCTTCTCTTACGCTGCGTGGGCAGACAAGTTCGATGGTGCGGTACACAATCCGCCGTTCCGCAGCATCGCTATCGCGATGAATGAGCCGATCGGAACCGTAGGCATCATCTGCCCGCGGGAGACGCCCCTGCTTGGCTTCTTGTCTGTGGTCTTGCCCGCGATTGCCATGGGCAATACGGCGATTGTCGTCCCTTCGGAAACCTATCCACTCATCACTGGAGACTTGTATCAGGTCTTTGACACCAGCGATCTGCCAGGCGGTGTAGTTAACATCGTTACTGGATACGCATCGCAACTTCTTAAGGTTCTTGCCGAGCACGATGATGTGGACGCGATCTGGTGTTTCGGCGATGAAGCCAGCGCAGTCGCGGCGAAATCATTCTCCACTGGAAACTTGAAGCAGGTATTTACCAATGAAGGCCGCGTGATTGACTGGTTCGACGTGAAGCAAGGCGAAGGTCGATGGTTTCTGCAACACGCGACTCAAGTGAAGAACATCTGGGTGCCTTACGGAGAGTGATATCAATCCTCTTTATCACACAGTCATGGAGAACCTTTTTGTCTTCTCTGTGACTCTGTGGTGATAGGTTTGAAATTATGGCGAAACGTCCTCGCATCGCGGTGATTGGCAGCGCAAATATTGACTTGACCACGTTCTCAGATCGCTTTCCCAAGGCTGGAGAAACAATTTTTGGCCAGAAGTTCGATCTTGGCTTCGGAGGCAAGGGGGCGAATCAAGCGGTCGCCTCGCGACTTTGCGGAGCTGAGGTTTTTATGGTGGCGAGGGTAGGCAGCGATCTATTTGGCCCCGCGACGATCGGGAACTTCAAGAAGCTTGGGATCGATGCTACTCATGTGAAGCAAATTGACGGCGTCTCCAGCGGCGTGGCGCCGATATTCGTCGAGCCCAGCGGGCAGAATCGCATCTTGGTGGTGAAAGGCGCGAACGATCTACTGAAGCCTGCGGACGTGGATGCTGCGTCCGATCTGCTCAAGACGGTGGATTGCATCGTGCTGCAGTTTGAAATTCCGCTTGACACCGTTTATTACAGCGTCACTTTCGCGCGCAAGAACGGCATCCGTTGCATAGTCAATCCTGCTCCGGCTCAGCCGGTTGATTTGAATGCGTTAGCGGGACTCGACTATTTCGTTCCCAACGAAAGTGAAGCCGAAACCATCACTGGAATGCCGGTACGAAACGTTGAGGACGCAAAGAAGTGCGCGGAGAAGCTGCTGTCGTCCGGCGTCAAGCGGGTAATACTAACGCTGGGAGCGAACGGCTCATTGCTGGCGGATGGCGAAAACATGGAGCACATTCCCGCATTCAGCGTGAAAAGCCTCGACAGCACCGGCGCGGGCGACGCATTCATCGGCAGTTTTGCGGTGTTCCTCGGGGAAGGGCTGCCCGAGCGCGAAGCCGTCCGCCGCGCTAATCTCTACGCCGGTCTCTCGACCATGAATGTTGGGACACAGAAATCATTCTACGATCGCCCGCTTTTCGATGCGGAGTGGGTGGCGAGGAGCAGCGCCTAGGGTCATGTTGTCCCGCAATCTAGTTTTCTGGGAAGTCGACGCGCAGGCTGATTTCATCCTGCCCGGCGGAAAACTCTATGTCCCGGGCGCCGAGCGATTGCTCCCTAACATTCGAAGGCTTACGGATGCCGCCTGCGAAGGGCGCGTGTTTCTCGTCTCCCATGGTTGTTTCCACACGAAGGACGATCCCGAGTTCCAGACGTTTCCGCCCCATTGCATCAAGGGAACCAAGGGTGCTGAATTTGTTCAGGAAGCGTTGACGGAGCGAGTGGTCACGATTCCGAACGAGTACACGGCAGAGTTGCCCCACGATCTGTCGCAGTACCAGCAGATCCTCCTCGAAAAACAAACGCTCGACATCTTTGAAAGCCGGCACGCTGGGGAACTCGTGGATCGCCTGGGTCCCGACGCCGAATTTGTAGTTTTTGGTGTGGTCACGGAATACTGTGTGCGATTGGCGGCGAAAGGATTACTTGAGCGTGGCCGGCGCGTCTCGGTCGTCGAGGATGCCATCGCAACTCTAAAGGTCGAAGACGGACAACGAACCATCACCGAGCTCAAAGGTCTGGGAGCAAATTTCATCACGACTGATCAAGTTCTCGATTTGGTTCGCCACAAAAAATCTTGACTTTAGTCCCTACCTCCAGTTAGATGGTTCGCATTACAATCGGGGATTTCCAAACTCTAGTGGGAAAGTGCTCGCCCGTTCGCCACTCGACGGGCGCCGCCGAGGGAGACATCAATGCTGACCAAAAAGATGCTGCTGGTCGTGTCCTTTTCCGTTGTATTTCCCATCTGCCCACTTTTGTACGGCCAGGCGACTGGAAGTTTTTCCGGCACCGTTTCAGACAAAACCGGATCGGTGATCTCCGGTGCGACCGTGAGGGCCACCTCACAAAGCACGGGTCTGTCCCGCGAAGCCAGAACAGACGAATCCGGACATTACCTTATCCCATTGCTGCCGGTTGCCAATTTCACGCTTGGAGTAGAGTCGCAGGGGTTCCAGCCGGCACAACAGAAGGACGTGCGCCTGCAGATTGACGAACATCGTGAAGTAAATTTCACCATGGTGCCCGCTTCGGTCACATCCACGGTCGAAGTAAGCGCGACGGAAGTTGCTGTCGAATCGGCGAATGCTACCTTGGGTCAAGTCATTACCTCTGAACAGGTCGCCGAGTTGCCGTTGAACGGCCGCAACTTCGTTCAACTGGCGACCCTGACACCGGGTACAACAGCAGAAACCAACCCAAACAGTTTCTTCAATGGGGCTGCCAGCAGCGAAGCCTCCACGCGCGGATCTTTTTCGCTTTCCGTGGGCGGGTCACGAGCGCAGAGCACAGATTGGATGCTGGATGGCAACGACAATAACCAGCTTGATGAAGGCGGGATTGCGATTTTCTCGTCGATCGATTCCATCCAGGAATTCAAGGTTCTAACCTACAACTACTCGGCGGAGTGGGGAGAGCGCGCGGGTCCAACCGTTCTGGTTACAACCAAGTCAGGATCGAATCAATTTCATGGAACTCTGTTCGAGTATTTCCGGAACACCAAGCTCGACGCGCGCAACTATTTCGCCCCCACCAGAAATAAATTTAATCTGAATCAGTTTGGAGGATCGCTGGGAGGTCCGATTCAGAAGGACAAAACATTCTTCTTTCTTGACTACCAGGCCAAGATGCAGCGCCTTGGAGTCCCTTTCACCGGCCTGGTTCCTACGACCGCAATGATGACTCCCGACGCGGCTGGTAATTACAACTTTAATTTCGATCCATTTGGCAACCCACGGGGATCGAATGTCTTCTTTCCCATCCTCAATAATCCGTATGTACCGACGACGAGCAACGACAGGCACTTCCAGTGCGTACCCGGCACCGCGACGCCCGAGCCCGTAGGCGCTGGCGGAATCCAGCCGCTGGGTACAGACTGCAGCGTAATTCCAGCGGCGATGATCAATCCGCTCGCCGCTAAATTAATTCAGCTTTATCCGACGAGCAACGCGAGTAACGTAGCTTCAGGGTTCAATTACGTTAACCAGCCTGTGAGGAAACTCAACGAAGGGACTGGCGACATCCGTGTGGACCACAATTTTTCCAACAAGGATTCTATCTTTGCCCGTTTCAGCTACGATCAAGCCACAAACTTCGTGCCCGGAGGCTCACCCACATGGGCCGAAACCAACGCCTTTGGCAGCAACCAGCTCATCGACAATCATGGGCGCAATGCGGCACTATCGGAGACACACGTTTTCTCGGATCGCACCATCAACCAGGCCAGCATCGGCTTCAGCCGGATTTTCAACCACATTCTATCGTTCGGCACTGGCACGTGCGAAGCCGCGATCATCGGCATTCCCGGCGCTGACTTGGGGAGCCAATGCGACAGCGTGACCGGTTACCCTGCGAGTCTGAACCAGTCCAACAAGGACTGCATCAGTTGCGGCCTTACTTCGTTTCAGATGACCACCTACATGTCGTTGGGAGATCGCGGATTCGCGCCGTACCAAGGCGGAACCAATGTGTATTCCGCTTCAGATACGCTGGACTTGATTCGGGGCAAACACAACATCAGGTTCGGAGCCGTGTTCCGCGCCAACCAGATGAACATAAGAAATAACGCATTTCAGGACGGTTTTGTCTCTCAAAATGGAGCAGCCACCGGCGACAACATGGGCGATCTGCTTCTCGGAAGCCTGGGGACGTTCGCCGCTCACGATCAGACATTCCTGGGAGGTACGGTCGGTCGCCGCTGGAAACTATTTCGTCCCTTCGTCCAGGATGATTGGCGGGTATCGAACAACCTGACGGTTAACATTGGGCTTGCCTGGGCTCTAGCTACGCCAGAAACCGAAGTCGGAAATCGCCAGTCGAACTTCGATGTTCTGACCCTGAAGTGGTACGTCCCATCCGGCAGCCCAGGGCTGAATGGCTGCACCAACTGCATCACTTCCGATAGCCGTATCGGTATCCAGTTTGATAAGACTGCTTTGGAACCACGCATCGGGGTGGCTTGGACGCCTTTGGGCAACAAGACAGCGATCCGCGCCGGATACGCCATCTTCCACGATTCCGCCTGGAATCAGGGTGGGCAAGGGTTGTGGCAGAATCCCCCGTTCTACGCCGAAGTGGATCCCTTCCCCACAGGAGTTTGTCCCACTTTCGGAGGCACCGGCTGTGGGCTCTCGAATGGTTTTCTCCTCCCGGTTGGCACCCCTTCAACGACTACTGTCCCGGGCGGTGCCGGTGCCATTTACAGCGGACCCGTGAATCCCGGCGCCTACACTGGAACCATCCAGTCTCAGAACCGCAACTTTAAACTTGGAATGATCCAGCAGTACAACCTCAACATCGAGCATCAGATGCCCGGAGACGTAGTGCTTACTATGGGCTATGCCGGCTCCCGCAGCACGCACATTCTAGTCAGCCAGGTAAACGAAAATATCAGCTCTCCAAACGCGTGCCCGGGTGGAAGCGCTCCGGTAGCCGGTTACACCCTTGGCTGTGGCTTTCCGACGTTCCCTTACGCATTTCCGTTCCAGTCGGTTGACAGCAACAACAGCATAGGTTCGGCGCGTTACGATTCCCTGCAAGTGAAAGCTGAAACCAAGAGCGCGCGCCACGGTCTCTACGCTCTGCTTGGGTACACATGGTCCCGCACTTTCGATTCCGGCTTGACCGACGGTCTGGGCAGCAATCCGGGTGCGCTGTACTGGCCGCTGCCGGGGGCTCAAAAACTGGATTGGGGATTGTCTCAACTTAATCTCAATGACGTCTTTACCGCCAGCGTTCTCTATGATCTGCCGTTCGGCAAGGGCAAACACTTCGGCGGCAACTGGGGCGGAGCTGCCAACGCCGTGTTGGGAAATTGGCAGATCAATGTCATCCAAAGGGCAGAATCCGGCTTCCCGCTCTTCGTGGTCGATAGCGCCGATGAGTCTGGCGTCTTCTTTTTCTACAACGGGCTGGTTTTGCAGCGGCCGAATCAGGTGGGCGATCCTAACCAGGCAGGTCCCGAAGGAGGCCGTACGGATTGTCCGGCTAAGATCCACACGCTAACCAACTGGTTCAACCCCTGCGCTTTCGCACCCGCGCCTGCGGGAGAGTTGGGCACTGCTGCCCGGGCGCCGGTTTACGGTCCTCGTTTCGTGAACACGGATTTGTCGCTAATCAAGGACTTTCCATTGTCCCGCGAGGGGATGAATCTACAATTCCGGGCCGAGTTCTTCAATCTGTTTAACCACCCGCATTTCTTTTTGCCGGGCATCGCCGGCACCGGCGAGCAGGACATTAATTCGCCTAGCAGTTTCGGCGTGATCAGTCAGACGATTAATCAGACAGTGAATGATGCGCGCTCGATACAGTTTGCTCTCAAGCTGAGGTTCTAGGGCGATCAAGTCGTGGCACCGGCATCTTGCCGGCTATCCCGACGGCGGGACGGCGGCGTTACGCAGAACTTTACTGCGGCGAGACAGTCGCGGGGGCGCGCAGCGTATACACAAACTGCTGCGTCTCCCGGCGCTTGCGCTCGACTTCGTCCGCCGTTTTCTTCGATAGCTGTTCGTAGAGTCGCAGCTCGGCTTGAGCTCGTGATTTTTGTCCGGCACGGCTATAAGCCTGTGCAAGGCGATAGTGCGCCTCTTCCAGTCCCGGAGTTGCTTCTGTGGCCTTCTGATAGGCAGCGGTCGCTTTAGAGGAATCCCCGCGATCCGAATAGAGTATCCCCAATTGCAGATATCCCGGCCCGAACTTCGGATCGAGTTGGATGGTCTTCTCCAGCAAGCGTTCCACTTGCGCCAAACTTTCTGCACTCGCCGAATGTTCGTGCCGAATCCATAGGCTGAGAGCGTAATAGTAATTGGCCAAAGCATTCTCCGGTTGTACTCTGGTAAATCGCTGAAGTCGCTCCACCACGCATTCTGACTGCGCGATTCTGAGATTTTGCATTTTACCGAGGAACAAGTAAGGGCCGGGGTCGTTGGGGTTCAGATCGGACGCCTCGCAAAGACGCTGGGTAGCCGCCTCGTAATCACCGCGGGCATAGGCGGCCGCGCCGAACCCAGCCAGCATTCGCGCCGACTGCGGGAAGAGACGATTACCTTTGGTGAAAACGTCGATGGCCGGCTCGTATGCACGATGCAAGAGGAGATCAGCTGCCCAATCGAAGAGACGGGGTTCACTCGGGTCCAGTTCTGCCGCGCGCTGATACTCGCGATCCGCTTCGAGAGGATCGCCTAGTTTCTCGTCGATGTCGGCGAGCAAGTGATGAAGTTCGCCCGGCTTCGGTCCGGATTTATCCTCACGGGCAAGCAGGGTTCGAGCCTCCGAACGTGCGCGTTGGTATTGACCAACGTCGGAATAAGCCAAAGCCATTTCGTAGGAGTTCTGGTAATCGCCACGGTTGAGCTGAGAAGCCCGCTCGAGATAGGGAATCGCTTCGCGAGCCTTGCCGTCGTCGACCAACAATTTCCCAAGCTGCCGGTTTGTTTCAAAGTTTCTAGGGTCGTGTTCAGCCGCCTTACGAAGAGTTTCTTCCCATGTGCTGCTGGATAAAGATGTAGCAGCGCTGGTGTGGGAACTACGAGGTTCCTCGTTTGCCTCGGGAACGCCCAACGACGCGGTTTCTTTTGCCAAAGCCTCCGTGGTCCGCAAAATCGTATCGGAGCCGTGCCCGCCAGGATTCATGGCTTCAGTAACTCCTGCCACCGTGAATTGGGGATCATCGAAAAATTGTGGCTGAGACGCCTCCGATGTTTCCGCCGAACTGTTTTGTTTCGGGGAGATCATTGCCGAATCAAGCGTCAGATCAACGCGCTTCGTCTCTTTGGGTCCGACGACGCAGGAGGTCAGAGCTGCCTCGCGGAATCCTGTCATCTCCGCGCGAAGCGTATACACGCCCTCGCGCAGCGCCGGGAAGCGGTAGGCTCCTGCTGAATCCGTCACGGCGGTTAGAGTTTGCGTTCCAGTTTCAGGGAGCAGGTAAACAGTAGCGGTGACAACCGGGTGACCGCGTGAATCTCGCACAGATCCTTGCAAGACAGAGGCCGCCTGATCTGGTGATTGTTCTCGAACCGATTGTCCCTGAGCCAGGTACGGAAAGAGAAGAGCTATGACTGTCAACACACAGGTTGCGATGAGAGTCCCATAACACCAGGGTCGGAGTACGGTTCCGCGCAAGCGCACCATAGGACAACTGCAAGTCGGAGTGTCAGCGAAGCAGTGTGCTTCGCCTGAGCCGCTATTCTAGTGATCAGAGCTTCGATCCGCAATGAAGAGCTGAATCATCCTGATTCACGGCCAACGGACTCTCTTCGACGCTGAGTTTGTTATCCTACGCGGGTGCCGCGCGCATTCTTGATCGACACCGACATTGCTTCCGATGTTGCCATCAGGCGCGGCAAGGAAGCTCTTTTTTTCGCTCTTCAATAGTACCCAGACTTGCGAGCGCTGTTGAATTTGGAAACAAAAACTGAGGTAAATGATGAAATTCCGTCGCATCTGGTTCCTAACAACCGCAGTTTTGCTGATAACCTGCCTCACAAGCTGGGGCCAGAAGCGCAAGATCATCGTCGATCAGGACGCAGCCGGCCCCGCAGGAACCGACCAGCAGTCGATGCTTCTGCTGATCCAGTCGCCACAGACCGACGTCCTGGGCATCACCGTCGTAACCGGCGATCAATGGCTCAAGGCAGAACTTGCGCATACCCTGCGCATGCTCGAACTCATCGGACGAACCGACATTCCAGTCGTGCCCGGAGCGGAGTATCCGCTAGTCCGGCGGAAAGACGAGACCGAACTCTGGGAGCAACTCTACGGCTCCGTGGGCTGGCTCGGGGCCTGGACACCGCGGTTCTACCACCCGGCGGATGACTTGGGAGACATGCCGGAAGGCAAGCCGAGCACGAAACCGGCCGATGAAGATGCCGCCCACTTCTTGATCCGTATGGTCCACAAGTTCCCGAATGAAATAACGATTTACGCTGGCGGGCCAATGACGAACCTCGCCCTCGCCATCTCCATCGATCCCGAATTTACCGGGCTCGTCAAAGAATTGGTTTTCATGGGCGCCAGCCTCGCTCCACAAACTCCCAATCCCGAGTTCACTAATACGCCCCGGCGTGAATTCAACCTCTGGTTCGATCCCGAAGCAGCTCACATCGTGCTGCGAGCTCCTTGGAAAAAGATCATCTGCACACCGGTGGATATCTCGGTGAAGACAAGAATGACCACGGAATTGATCGACCGGATTAAAGCAGGCGATTCGCCGGCCGCGCGCTATGTCGGTACTTATGCCCGGCTGCATGGCGAATACAACTACTTGTGGGATGAACTTGCCGCCGCGGCATGGCTTGATCCCAGCCTGATCACCAGAAAAGAAACACGCTATATGGACATGAATCTCGACCGCGGAGCAGGTTACGGAGACACACTGACCTGGGCGGATCATGATAAGCCGAAGATCGATGTCCGGCCAGTCGAGATTCAGGTGGATCTGGATCTTGAGAGGTTTTACAAAATGTTCGTGGATCTATTGACCGCACCTACTCCGAAAAAGAATTAGCAAGTGCACTCTCGATGGAGGTCGGTCCTGCCAGACGGGCACGACGCCCGTATTCCATCAATCTAATTAGCTTATCGGCCCAACTGCTCCAGCATTTTCTGCGCCTGCGCGTTATCGGGATGTTGTTTTAGCAGTCCCAGCAGGACGGTTCGAGACTTATCCGGCGCCCCCTCCAACGCATACACCCGGGCCAGATTCAGGTAAGACTGATCGAAGGCAGGTGCAACCCGAATACACTCTTCGAAACTTGCGACCGCTTCATCCCTCCGGTGGGTGCGCAGATAAAGTACGCCGAGATTATTCAAAGCCTCTGGATAAGCTGGACGAAGCTTCAGAGCTCTCTGCAAATATTCGTAAGCACGATCGTTGTCGTCGACTTGGGCAAAGACCAGTCCCAAACTGTAGTTCGCCTCCGCATCATCGGGGCCCACTGCAACCGCCCGCTGCAGAATTTTGCGAGCTTCGTCCCACTGCTTCAGCTGGCGGTAAGCGTTTCCCAGATTATCGAGAGCTATCAGATGATCGGGGCTCAACCGCAGAGCCTCTTGAAAGTACGGAATCGCGTCGCCAGTGCGCCCTTCCCGCGTCGCCAGTAGACCGAGATTGTTCCACGCGTTTGGCAGGGTATCCGGATAACCTGGATGAAGCTTAGTCACACGTTCAAAGCTCGCCCGAGCTTCAGCAGTTTTCTGTTGTTGCAGATAGACGCTTCCCAAACCGTAGAGGGCTTCAGCACTCCCTGGATCATCACGAAGCGCCAGCCGAAATGACGCTTCCGCTTGATCGAAATAACCTCGTTGAAAATAAACCGAACCGTAGGAGAGATAGTTCCGGCGAAACTCCGATGTTTCACTGACGCCAGGAAAGGGCAGTGCCTGTGCCAATCTCTCCGCAGAGGTTTGTGGTATGTGCCGGAAGTCTTGTTCGATGAGTTCGGCATTAACCGGTCCCTGATAAACCTTGACGATATCCCCCGTGTGGTTAATCAGGAAGGAAGTCGGAAGGCCCAGGTCGCGATGCCGGTCAAATAAGTAGCGATAGAGAATGTTATAAATGCCGGCCACGTCGTCCGATGCGTGAAGGACGGGAAGCGAAAGATGCAACTCTCGCGCCAGCGCTCGAACGTTTTCGGCGCTGGTTGAATCGTCAACGTTCACAGAAAGAAGCTGAAAGCCCGGAGCGTGTTTGTGCACTCGATCGAGGATTCTCAAATCGTCGTGGCAGGTCGCTGATCCGGTGGCCCAGAAATTGAGCAGCACTGCCTTTCCGTGAAGGGCCGCAAGTGTGTGAGTCTGTCCCATTAAGTCAGAAAGAGAAAAATCCGGCGCGAACACCGGAGCTAGCAGCCAGGTTTCAACTTTGCTGGGAAGCGCGTCAAACACGACGTTCGGGTTTTGGGAGGGCATGGCTTCAGCCGTGCCGATCACGCTCGTAAGGGACCCGCGCTTTAGCCCCTGAGGTTGAGTTTCGAACGCTTCTATCCGAGACGGTTCCGCTCCCTCTTCGACCCAAATCCTATGATTGATGGGGAGGCCGTGCAACTCCTGCACCAACCCGCTGGGCCAGCGAATGGACGCCCGCACCGGGCCTGTGGCCTCGCCCAAACCGAAAAATACGTCCTTACTGTGCTGAGAAAGAAATCCTGATCCAGCCTGGAGCATCCGAGTCTGGCGACCCGATTCAGTTTCAACCGTGACCGCCGCACCAATGGCGTCGCGGCTGCTCTTAACGCCGCGGAGATGGAAAGCAATCGACGGCGGAAGCTTCTGCGTCACGTTTTTCAAAAGCCGCAACTGAGGCCCGTTCCGGTTTTTCAAGAACACTTCCAGCCTGCCATCATGATCGAAATCGGAAAGCGCGAATGCTCTCCCGTCCTCGAGAAAATCCAAACCCACGACACCGGAAACGTCAGAGAACGTTCCATCCCGATTGTTAGCGTAGAACACATTCCGCTCGAACCCGCTCCAGGTGCCGTCCGATCGGATCGATTCATTCAACGCGTTCCATCCCTGCTCGTAATCGTGTGCAGGCTTGGCTACGCCAGGCGAACTAGCGACAACCTGCCGCCAAAAGAAACTGTTCAGATCTTCTGTTTCCGGTGGTCGTGAAGGTCCAGAGATCATCCCGTTGGCGATGTAAAGATCGGGATATCCGTCGTGATCAAAGTCCCACGCGTCACTTGACCATGACCAGCGCCCCATTTCAACTCCGGCCGATGCGCTCGTGTCCTGAAACGCGCCGTCTTTATTATTATTACGAAGTAAATCATTATGAAGTAACGAGTTGCCTCTGGCGTGTTTGCGATATTGCGCTCGCGCTTTTTCGGAGGCGTCCTTCTGGAAAATGTTCTGCTCCGAGACCCGCATGCCGGCGGCGGACCACATGTCCGCGACATAGAGATCCTCGGCTCCGTCATTGTCGTAATCGAACCAGCACACACTCATGCCCGCGCCAATATCCTCAACCCCCGCCTGCGGAGCCATGTCGGTGAACGTTCCGTCGCCATTGTTGCGGTAAAGATTCTTCCGGCCAAAGTCGTTCACCACATAGAGGTCAGGCCATCCGTCGCGGTTGTAATCGCTCCATCCGCAGCAGAAACTGTAGCGGGTGTTGTTCCGATCAAGGCCTGACTCCGCAGTGACGTCGCGGAAAGTTCCGTCCCGGTTGTTGCGCAACATGAAATTCGGAGGACCGTTCTCCGCGTCATAATAAGGAGACGGATACTTGTACTGGTCGGTACCCTGATAGTAGATGTAGAGGCAAAAGTAGATATCCAGCCAGCCATCACGATCGTAGTCGGCGACAGCCGCTCCCGTGAAAGTCCCTTGCGGAGGCGTAGCGAACTTGAACGCGTCGTGCTTCTGCCGAAAATTG
This sequence comes from Terriglobales bacterium, assembly GCA_035567135.1. Lineage (GTDB taxonomy): Bacteria > Acidobacteriota > Terriglobia > Terriglobales > Acidobacteriaceae > JABDBE01. The sequence continues at coordinate 48,021 of DATMQI010000159.1, read as the reverse complement.
CCACCGCCCTCGTTCAGAAATAACAGTGGGCCACTCGTGCGTACGACGATCAAATCCTGCCGGCCGTCATTGTCGACGTCGGCAAATAGTGCGCAGGCCGTATTCTCAAGGATCCCAACTCCAGATCCTTCGGTAATGTCTTCGAACGTTCCATCTCTGCGGTTGTGAAAAAGGCGGTTGGGAAGGCCAGCAGGCTGACAAACGTAAAGATCGTCAAAGCCATCACCATCGACGTCGCCCACCGAGACGCCGTTGTGCCCGTAGACGTCGATGCCGCACGCCCCGTCGAGAACCGTCCGCCAGTAGTCAACTCCCCGAAGCAACTGCGCCGAGTAGGCTGGACTGCCAGCAAATGCCTGCGCCGCGATGTCCATATAGATTGGATCAGCGGCGCGGCTCCATGTCTCATCACCAAGCGCCCGCCAATTCTTTAGGAGAAACTTACCCGTCGAAGTTGTTACCCATTCGAGATCCCAATGCCCGACCCTTTGCTCGCGGTAGAAATCGCGCCCAGAACCCATAATCTCGTAGCGCACGCGAGTCCGTAAACCGTTCGCAAGTCTTGTAGCGCCGGCGTCCTCGCCGGCAGTCCCGACGGCATCCCTGCGGTCGGCGTTCCCCGAGTCCACGTGAATACTCACCACCTTAAACTCAGCGACCAGAATCTTCGAAAAGGAATCCAATGCCGATTTCAATTCCTGAAAAAAGGCATCCCGTCCGAGAGAAGTTCCCAACCCGAACTTATTCTGATGAATTTCAAGGGCCGCTCCAGAACGGACCACCCGTGATTCAACTGGCTGGAAAGAGGATCCGGAGAAATCAGGAGTAAGAACCCCTTCAATCATCCGCGTATCCTGCGGAGATTGCAGCAAGCTCGAGCTCCACTCCGCAAGAATCGCAGCGATCTGATCCTGATATTTTTCAGTTATGAAAGCATCCAGACCCGCCTGTGTCTTGGCCAAAGTGGCATCGAGAGATGTCTGGGACCGATAGCGAGGATGAAGATGAAAGTCGACATTCCCCGGCGAGAGAGTGTTTCCAGTAGCGAAGACGAAAGGAAAAGCAAGACCACGCAGACCTGCCGGAACCAGCGCCGCCGAAGCTCCTTGGCAGCATCGCATCAGAAAGTCTCGGCGGCCGCGGTCTGCCGGATCCAGATCGACTGAAGAACTAGGCGAAGGAAGCTCGATCGAATGCCGCGACTTCCTCGTCCGCCTCAGAGCAATGTCCCCCGGATACTACGTATGGAACCGAAATCTAACAGTCACGCCAAAGTGCGTCAAGGTTGGATTCAGGCCGCAGAACGCGCAAAACTCGGCCAAATCGACGATCCGCACGAAGCATCGTCCATTCAGGAAAAGAAGATGGAGGTCTGCTATATTTACCCTCTCGCGGAGGTGTATCCGATGTCCCGCATTGTGCGCTGTGGCCTGATCCAGGCGGGTAATGTACTAAGCAGCGACCGCCCGCTGCCGCAAATCAAAAAAGCCATGATCGACAAGCATCTTAAGCTTATCGAGCAGGCGGCGAAAAAAAAGGTGCAAATACTTTGCCTGCAGGAACTGTTCTACGGTCCATATTTCTGCGCCGAGCAGAACATCCGCTGGTACGAGCTCACGGAACGCGTTCCAGACGGGCCTACAACCAAGCTAATGCAGAAGATTGCGGCCAAGAATCGCATGGTGATCGTGGTCCCAGTCTACGAAGAGCAGATGCCGGGGATGTATTTCAATACGGCCGCTGTCATTGACGCCGATGGAAGCTATCTGGGCAAATATCGCAAGCACCACATTCCCCACGTGCATCCCGGATTCTGGGAGAAGTTCTACTTTACGCCCGGGGACCTGGGCTATCCGGTTTTCAAGACCAAGTACGCTGCCATCGCAGTCTACATCTGTTATGACCGTCATTTCCCCGAGGGCGCGCGCATCCTTGGATTGAACGGTGCGGAGATTGTATTTAATCCTTCTGCCACGGTCGCGGGACTCTCGGAATATTTGTGGGAGTTGGAGCAACCTGCGCACGCGGTGGCCAATGGCTATTTTGTGGGCGCGATCAACCGCGTCGGCACCGAGAAGCCGTGGAACATCGGCGAGTTTTACGGCAAGAGTTACTTCTGCAATCCGCGTGGCAAGATCGTCGCGCAGGCAAGCCGAGATAAAGACGAAGTCCTCGTGGCCGACCTCGATCTCGAGATGATTGCGGAAGTGAGGAAGACCTGGCAGTTTTTCCGCGACCGCCGTCCCGAGACCTACGAGTCGCTGACCGCACAAACAGGACAAGCAGTGGCCGCCGACTGATTCCGATGACCACAAGCCGCGAATCTCTGCGTCCGGCAATTGAGTCCAGCCCTCTCTACAACCCTGATCTGGCGCCCGCAACCAGCGACCGGCGTACTTGGGGAACTTACAACTACGCTGCTTTGTGGGTATCAATGTCGGTCAACATTCTTACATACATGCTGGCCGCGAGCCTGATTCAGGGCGGGATGAACTGGAAGCAGGCCGTGGCAACGGTGTTTCTGGGCAATAGCATCGTTCTCGTTCCGATGCTTTTGAACTCGCATCCCGGCGCGCGTTACGGAGTACCTTTTCCTGTGCTGGCCCGCGCCTCGTTCGGCGTTCTCGGCGCAAATGTGGCCGCGGTTTTGCGTGCCCTGGTCGCATGCGGTTGGTTTGGTATTCAGACATGGATCGGTGGTGAAGCAATCAGTACGTTAATCGCGACCTTGGTTCCGGTGTGGAGAAATTTTCCTTACAGCACTGCCGTTTGTTTTCTCGCTTTCTGGCTTATCAACCTCGCCGTGATCCTGAAGGGCGTGGAATACATTCGGGTGTTGCAGGGCATCAGCGCGCCGGTCCTCCTGGCAGTTGGTCTTCTGTTGTTGGCGTGGGCTTACCGCACTGCAGGCGGGTTCGGCCCAATGCTGGCGGCGCCGTCGCGCTTCGCTAGTTTTCCGGATTTTCTGAAGTTTCTCGTGCCCGCGTTGAACGCCACTGTGGGTTTCTGGGCGACGGTCTCGCTCAACATTCCGGACTTTACCCGCTTCGCGCGCAGCCAGCGCCAACAGATGATCGGCCAGGCTCTCGCGCTGCCGACCACCATGACGCTGTATTCGTTGATCGGGATTCTGGTAACTTCGGCGACTGTGGTCATTTACGGGACTGCAATCTGGGATCCCGTGCAACTGCTGAGCCGGTTTCATTCTCCGGTTGCGGTCGTGATTTCATTGCTCGCGATTCTGTTGGCGACACTGAACGTGAATATCGGGGCGAACGTGGTTTCTCCCGCGAACGATTTTTCCAATTTGTGGCCGCGCAAGATCAGCTTCCGCACCGGCGGAGTGATCACCTGCTTTATGGGAATTGCAATGATGCCATGGAAACTTCTGGGAAACTACAAAACCATGATCTTTGGATGGCTGGGCGGTTACGCCGCGTTCCTCGGACCGGTGGCCGGCATTATGATCTGCGATTACTTCGTGGTGCGCCGTCGGGTGCTGCTGGTCGATGACCTCTACCTGCGTGGCGGCGCCTACGAATATTCGCGAGGCTTCAACTGGCTCGCAATCGCTGCACTCGCGGCTGGTGCTGGAACCGCGCTCGTAGGATTGGTAGTTCCTGCCCTGCGGACGCTATATGACTATTCCTGGTTCGTGGGCTTCACGGTTTCGTTTGTTAGCTACTACGCACTGATGAAGTTCCAGCGGGAACCGTTTCTCGGATCATCCAATGCCGAAAGCCAATCTCTTCGCTAGCCGCGACAGGCGCACGAGGCGATAGACCGGCTGCAAAGGTTTTGGCAGGCTGACGGCCGACCATTCGCTCACGCTTGGAGTGACGGTGAGCCGCCAGAGAAAACGAGCTTGATCCTGCCAGCGTTCTCTCAGTCGCATCATTAAACGGAAGTAGGGGATTGATTCCGTGTTGTAGTGGGTGCTGTGTTCGATGATGCGCTGAATCTCTCCCGCCAGAAGTGCGGTTGACGGATCGGCTCGCAGGCGCTTTTGAATTTGGGACGGCAGTGGCGCATCGAGCAGATTATGGGCGAGAAACAAGCTCAGGCCCAGGATGCGTTCGATTCCGAGCCGGCGGGCTTCGTCCTGGATCACGTCCCAATCGAGTTGCGGGGACTTGGCGAGTTGGGCGATGTCGCATAGCCACGAAAGCTGAATCCAAACATGTTTCGCAGCGTGAACGCAGAGCACGAGCATGAGATCTTCGGTCCGCAGAGTCCGCACTGGATGACTGTCCATCTCTTGCGTTCCCAAGTTGATCTCACGGGCTCGCTCAAAGAAGCCCGGAATATCGAAGTCCATGGAATAAAAACGCGGAACGATCCGCCACTGCAAGTCCAGGAGATTGCGTCCGGCGGCGCTATGAAACACGTACCCACATCCTGAACCAATATAGGCCGGTTCCTGGTTTCGCCGGAGCTCTGGCCCGCACGTATGCCCCATCTCAAGCAAACTGACTTTTGCCTTAGGTACATCCGCCGGAAGGATCAGGAAATCAAGATCGCCAAACTGGCGCTCTGTGACTTCGCCATATAAAGTTTGCGCCAGAATCGGTCCCTTATAGGCCAGAGCTCTGATTCCCGCTGACTCCAGATGACTGACTATGCGAACGAGTTCAGTTGTAAACCATAACGCCTTACGCGCGTTGTCTCGGTAGCGCAAACGGAGTGCGTAGAGTGGCTCGTTGGGAACCGAATTTGAGAGCACCGACAATGCCCTGTAGACTTGCGGGACCACGCGATGGTGATCCACGAGATGCAGCATTCGCTTCCAATCCAGCGGGCAAGAGAGAAGTTCGCGTATGCGAGCGGCGTGTGAGTGACTCGGTGAATCGGCGCAGCAGGCAATTAGCAGATCAAATTCCGGGTTGTGAGCCAATGGCCGTGTTGCCGACAAGTTCGCCGCTTCGGATAGAACGGGTCGTATCTCCGCGGCGGTGGCCATCTGAAGAACGATAACCCCTGCAACTGACCAAGACCAGTTAGAAGGACGATGCCCTGCAAACACAAATGCCTGCTGAGCTTCACTCGACGCCCCAGCGTCCGCGGCTACGTAACTGTCTCGTTAGTGCCGGTGGTTACTTTGGTTTCTAGCTTGCGCTTCCTGATCACGAACTACGATTCGTGCGCGACGTACAATCGATTAGAGTCCGTCTATGATTGTGAGTGCGAAGTCGCCCGAGGCAGCACGGCGCAGTACCCGTATTCGGGCGCAGATACCCTTTCGCCTGGCCAGCCTGGATCCTACCGTTCTATTCAGCGAGCAATGTCACACTTTGGTGGTTAACACAGAGGGATGCGGCGTGCGCCTCAGCCAGCCGTTGGAACCAGGGCTTCCGGTTTTGCTCGACCAACTTCCGACGGGGACAAGCGCTCCGGCGCGTGTCGCCAACTGCGTACCACTCGGAACCGGGGGCAATTTCTGGCTGGTTGGACTTTCCCTCGAACAGCCTGGAAACATCTGGTGCATCCAGCCGGCGCCAGCGGACTGGGGAAGTGCGCCTGTAGTAGCCGCTGCTGTGCCCTTGCCTAAGAAGGAGAACGAGTGGCCTTACTCGGTATTTTCCAGCAAGGGAGAGGCTCATCCCGGAAGAAAGTAGCAATTTTCTAACTCCCACCCAAGGAACCTTACAACTTTGAATTCTTGCCTGGACCGCTGCGAAAAAACTCGATGTTGCATTTGAGTTTGGGCGGCGCAGCGCTTCCAGCGTGTGCGTGAGAACTAGAGTTCCACCACGTGGTGGAACAAAACTTATGAGTCTGCAGCCGCGGAAGCGGCGTAAGAATGCAGCCCATGGCGTAAGCCATGGGTAAAGTGGGAACGAGACAAGCCCCAGCGGGGCGAAAGATGAGTTCTCGCCCACAGCGCTGCGGTAAGTGCATCGTTTTGAATTCGGCTTTAGCCGCTGAGGTCGCGCTTTATTGGCAGGGAATGGGTTTTTCCGCAACCTGCTGGACCGCACGGGCGTGACGCCCGCGCCAACATCAGCGGTTGAGTCTTTCGGCGTAGCGGTTGTCGTAGAGTGCGGTGGAGCTCTGGACGAATTCCAGGACGCGATGCATTCGCACTTTATCGTCGCGATTCAATTCCTTGAACTGTACCGCAATTCCGGAACCTGGGTGAATCCTGGCAACGGTACCGTCTGTGTGCAGCTTGCCATCATCGATCGAAAACACCAGCTTCAGATTCGTGCCCGGAGTCAGAATCGCGCTGGTCTCCACATAGCATCCGCCCATGCTGATATCGATCAGATTGCCAAAGACTGGGGCACTCTGATTCTCTGGATTCAACTCAATGGTGATGCGGCATTTCATCCGAGGATAGAGCCTGCGGTTTTTCCGGCTAGGCTGTTGTTGCTTCTCCAAGTACATGCGTCGATCGGCTTCTGCGAGAAGTTCCTCCGCATCCTTTCCATCCTCCGGATACATGGCCTGCCCAACGCTCAGCGACAGAATTTCTTCGGCGCACACTTCAAACCCGGCCTGCTTGGCCAAATCCCCTAACTGAATCGCTTTCTTCGCGGCCGCATCTGCCGGCAGTCCGGGAGCGATGACCACAAATTCGTCTCCCCCCATGCGAGCTACGTAGTCGTATTCGCGGCAGCTCTCCTTCAATGCCTGGGCAAACAGACGCAGGACGCGATTGCCCTCCAGATGTCCGAAGCGGTCGTTGATTTGTTTGAACCCGTCCATATCGCCGACCATCACGGTTAGCGTCGAATCATCACGCTTGCAGCGGGCCAATTCGCGATCGAGTTGCAGGAACAGCGATCGGGCGTTAGGCAACCCGGTGAGATAGTCAGTGGTGGCGGAATTTTCCGCTTGCTGGTATTTCAGTGCGTTCTCAATTGCCAGTGCCATCTTTGAACTGATCGCCAGCAGGATGCGCAGGTGATCCGAGGTGAACGCGTCTCGCTCGCTGCGATAAAGAGCCAGCACTCCGATCACTCCCGCAACCCCTTCCAGCGGAATCGCCAAAGCTGACCGCAGCGTGCTGAACTTCGTCGGATCGTTCAGGTATCCGGGCTCAACCGAGGGATTGCCGTTAATGATCGGTTTCCGGTTATGAGCTACCCATCCTGAAAGACCCTGTCCAATAGGAATGCGCAACGAAGAGAACAAGCGGAAGTTGTCGCCATTCACGTAATCGGGGATCAACTCGTCGTTTCGCCGGACATAAATAGCGATGGCATCGTAAGGAACCAGCGATCTCAGTTTCACCGAGAATACCGACAGCGTTTCAACCAGGCTGAGCGAAGCGCCCAGATCCTGGCTGAGTTCGAACAGAGTCTGAGCTTCCTGCCGAGCCGCCGCAATCGAGGAGAGGAAAGTCGCTTCGTGACCGGTACCATCCTTAACTGAAATGTTCTCGAATCCGGCAGCGGGTGCAAGACCGCGTTCGACCTTGACGTCGGTTGAAAGCAGTGGATTTGCCTGACCCCCAAACTGAGCCAGAGCCATCTTTTCCAGGCTGAGGTATCGCTTCTTGAGGATGTCGACAACTTTCGGATCAAACGACTTCCCCGACTCGGCGCCCAGCCGTTGCATGACTTCGTCGAGCGGCAGGGCACGCCGGTACTGGCGGTCCGAAGCCAGTGCGTCCAGGTAATCGACCGCGGAGAGAATTCGGGCTCCGATGGGAATCTCCGTACCTTTCAGTCCGGCAGGATATCCCGTACCGTCCCACTTCTCATGATGCGCCCGCACGATGGGAACAACCGGATAGGGGAAGCGAACGCGCTGCAGGATTTCAGCGCCCACCACCGGATGAATCTTCATCTTCTCGAATTCTTCAAGCGTCAGCCGTCCGGGTTTCGAGATGATGTGCTCGGGCACGGCCAGTTTTCCGATATCGTGCAACAGGGCGGCGGCGTGCACGGCTTGCATTTCATCCGGGCTCACGCCAAATTCTTTGGCTACTTCGACCGCGTATACCCGGACGCGTTGCAAGTGGTCGTGAGTGGTTTGATCCTTCGCTTCGATCGCGAGCGCCAACGCCTCGATAGTCCGCAGATGCAGGCTGGCCATCTCTTCAACGTGCCGTTTCTCGTCCTCTAATTTTCCCAGGTACAAACGGTACGAGCGGTAAATCACATAGATCGCGGGCACCAGAAGCAGCGATGTCTCCCAGTAGAACGTGCGGTTAAACCATCCAATCACTCCGGCAATTCCTGCTCCCACCAGGTAGTAGGGGAACGACCAGAAATAACAATCCACGATTATTGATCTGAGACGTTTTCCTTCGGTCAGCGATATGACGGTAGCAATCGAACCAGTGTTGGCGACGAAATAGGTACACGCTGCCAGGCCCAACAATAACGGCTCATTGTGAATGAAATGAACGAAAATAGGTTGGTGATAGACGGCGTACGCGACCGCGGTCGAGAAAGCGCCCGCACACACATTGAACGTTACCTGGAGTGCGTTGGGCCGGTCCGGATACAAAGACTGTACCAGGATGGAGACACAACCCAGGAGTAGAGTTTCGGAGAAGCTCAGTTCGAGAATCCCCAACAGTACAAACAGAAAGTTCACTGACATCGTGCCCGTAATTCCGGGCAGATTTACCTTCATCCGCGAAGCCAGAACCCCAATCCCCAGATAGCAGATGAACTCGGCAATGTTCTTACTAGTCGGGTGCATGGCTCCATAAAGGAGCACACCAGTGCCTGCGATCACCACCAAGCCAACAAAAATCTTGGCGTGAAGTTGCAGGTCTCTCCACGACTGTGCCTTGCCTGCCATTCAGTTCTGTCCATCTCGGGGGAGCGAGCAGAATCTCTGACTAGGATGGCATCTAATCTGTTTAGGGACAATGATTTACGGGATTTACGACAAACTTCAGTAACGTTGCAGGATGTAACAGTTAGAACCTCAAGCTGCGGGATTAACGCCGGTTTCGAAAGCTACCGCTGATTCAGTGATTTACGGATTTGGCCTCCGCCGAAGCATCGCGAACTCAGCATTTCGCGAGCCAAAAACCCTGGCGGCTGGGGCCTTGGTTACTCGTTGTTCATTTTCGACCGGAGCTCTCATTTCCAAAGGGATGAGCAGCGGAGCGGACGGACCCCGCCGTTTCGTGAACACGCAGCAATCCCGAAAATGCGCAAGTAGTCCGCATCTTCCGCATATACAGCAACATCTTCCATACAGCAACATCTTTCGCACATACAGCAACCGGGAAGGGCACGAATTCATTCGTGCCGATAAGGACCATCGCAATAACTCGGCTTCAGCCGCTGAGGGAAGTGGCGAGCGCCGAACCACACCTCCGATTAGGACGCCCCCGGCCGGTGGCCCAGACTACCGCGTCCGCTTTATCCCCGAAGGTGCCCCGCTCAAGCTGAAGCTTGAGCGGGGCACCCTGAAGAGTAGTTTAGAGGGTTTGGCTAGTTCAGCCCCCTACGGTTTGATTTCAAACGCGGTGCCGCCGCCGTGACTCCCTCCCGAGGAGGTCGTGCCGTAGACGTTCCCGTTGACGAGAATGACTCCGCCGCGAGGATAATATCCATCGCCGCTGACCGTGTCGAAAGACCAAAGCAAGCTCTCCTTGTAACTGCTGCCTGAGGGCTTTAGTTCGTAAACCGTGCCGGCGTTGTTTGTACTTCCGCCAAACAAGGTCGTACCGTAGAGATTACCCTTTGCGTCCAAGGTTACGCCCGCGCCGTTGTAGGGATTTTGGCCATCCTTGACACCGGCCTGGAAGCTGTAGATGACGCTCTGCGTGTATTTATTATTCTTGCCCAGAGTCATCTTGTAGACGGTTCCGCATCCGTTACCGCACGCCTCGCCAGAGCCGCCATAGTAGGTCGTGCCATACATGTTGCCCTTTGCATCCATGGTCAGGCTGGAATCAGGGTAGATTCCGTCTCCGCCTTCGAGAAAGTAGAATACGTTCTGTGCTACCCAGACATTCCTTGCTTGAAACAGTCTGTAGATCGAGCCGGCGTTGTAGGCGAATCCGCCGTAGTAGGTCGTGCCGTAGTAGTAGCCGTTTGCGCCCGGGGTGATTCCGCCCTGTGGGTAAGCGGCGCCGCCGCTTGCATTGTCAAAGTGGTGGATCACTCTATACTTCCAGCCGCCCTTCACCGGTGCCAGTTGGAAAACACTTCCAACGCCGAATGCGCCGCCGTAGTAGGTCGTGCCGTACATGTTGCCCGCGCTGTCAAACGACAATCCGGCCTGGGGAAAATATCCGTCTTTCTGGGCCTGGTTGAGGAAGCTATGCAGAATCGTTTCCTTCCATGTGCTGCCAGACTTGGACAGCTCAAACACGGTGCCGCAATTGCAACTGGTGTTAGAGCCTCCATATTCGGTCGTACCGTACAGATTCCCTGCCTTGTCAAAGACGAGTGGGGATTGCACCGGATACTCTCCGTCCCCCGCCGTGGACCCGGCAAAGGAATAAAGCAGGGTTTCAGTCCAGACGCCGCCCGACAACTTCAACTCAAAGACCGAGCCAAAATTGTTGGCGCCGCCCTGGTAGGTCGTGCCGTACAGATTCCCCGTCTTGTCGGCTACCAGGCCAGAATAGGGGTAATATCCGTCGCCGGTGTAGTTATTGAAGTTGTAAATTACAGTCTCAGTGCCAGCCCAGGCAGAAGTGGCCAACATCAGGGTCACTGCCCATAGTACGAGCGCTTTGTTACGCATTTCTCTCCTCCTGAATTTGATCGTCAGACAGTAAAACTGGAAAAGCCTTTGCCTGGGGGACGGCGAAAGGAAGACGGGACTTCCCGCTAACAACTCAACTACATTTCACAAAAAAGGTCGGCATATTGTGGGCCAGAGGTCATGGGCTGTCAAGATGAAAGATTTTGCAACGTCATGCCAGGCTGTATCCCCGAGGGTGGCCGTCCATGCTCCACTTGGGCGGGTTTTTCCCTTGGCGAATCCCAATTCGGGAAACAGATCCGCAGCCCCTTCACTCTCCTCTTGAACTCAGCCCGCCAACGCGATAATATATAAACGTAGATGTTATCTACAAGATAATCTTCGATCCTTGACAACCTGAAAACGGGCGCGACTCCTGGACCGCTCACCCGCCAAGTCCGACCAGTGCATCCTCTGCACACCCGGCTACAAAAATGCAACGGCGAGCCAAGGGGAATAACGCTAACTCCCATGTTTCCAAGATTTTGCCTCTAACTACCTTAAGAACCATAGATCTAGGAGGCAAGAAAAAATCCACCCCTTTGTTTTCTAGATTTTGCATCAAAACAGAGATTTTTTTTGAGGGATATTCTGCACCAAAAAGTGTGCATCTCAATCGGGTACCGCGACCACCGGCCCAATCCGGCCCAGCCTTTCGCGCATTCAGCAAGAGTTTCGCGCTTTTCGAGCCGTCATTGCGCTCTTTTCCCTCGATTTGGTGGCCCTTTGGGGAAGGCGATTTCCCTTCTATGCTAAATTGGGCCTACGGGCCCGTAGCTCAACGGTTAGAGCAGCAGACTCATAATCTGTTGGTTGTAGGTTCGAATCCTACCGGGCCCACCTACAGCTCGCTCTTCTGTAGAGACGTAGCTTGCTACGTCTTTGGGCGCGAGCAGACCCGGTCTCTCGCATCCGTCGTTTCGCCACGTTGGTGTAAACTTCTGTCCGTGAAAACAAGATTGCTGCAGATCGCGGTTTTGATTGCAATGGTTAGCCAGGCAAGTGGGCAGAGCGCCTCGCGTCCTGATGTGCCCGACAAAATCAAAGCGCCCGCCGGCGAGGAAGTTGTCCTCCAGGTGCATGCAGTCGGCTCACAAATATACCTATGTCAGACAGGAGCGGACGGCAAGTCCGCCTGGACTTTGAAGGCTCCGGAAGCCGAGCTTCGTGACCAGCAAGGGGCCGTCATCGGACGGCACTATGCCGGCCCGACGTGGAAGCACAACGACGGAAGTGAAGTCACCGGGAAGGCCGCGGCCAAGATCGATTCACCGGATGCGGATTCAATTCCCTGGCTGCTTGTGACTGCTACGGGCCATTCCGGCGATGGCGTGCTCAGCCATGTGACCAGCATCCAGCGTATTCACACAAAGGGTGGGCCACCCCCAGCAGGCGGTTGCGATGCCTCCAAACAGAACCAGGAAGTAAAGAGCAGCTACACGGCTGATTACTACTTCTACGCACCGCCAAAATGAGCGTTTCACGCGGCCGTCCGGCTGAAATCAAACAGGGGACGCTCGCGAAGAAGCGTCCCCGTTGTTAACCTTGCTTTCCCTGACGGCCTAGAATTGAACCGCCGGGAGCACGCTGGTTCCCTCCGCTTGAACGGCGGTAAGGGCCGCAGGATCGAGACCCAAGGCGTGCAGAATGGTAGGCGCGACCTGGGCGGTGCCCACTTCGGCGCGGACGGTGTTGGCTTTGAAGCCCGGCTGCGACAGCAGCAGAATGACGTTGGTGTCGTCATGCGAGAAGCCGCCGTGCTCGGCCAGTTTCGCCGTGCTGCCGGAGTAAGTAACGCCGACGTTCGGGGCCACGATGATGTCCGGCGAGCGTGGATCCGTGTATGGGTCGTTGAAGTTGATTGAGAGGGCACGGTTGTAGTAGATCTCCCCCAGCGCGATTCCTGTAATTGCGGAGGCATTCGCTTCGAGGATTGTGACACTGGGCAAAGTCTCGGAGCGGTTCTTCAGCCACAACACCGAGACGTCATCTTCCGTCGGTCCAATGCCAGTCGGGTTGTTGGTCGATTCAGAGAAGGGAATATAACCCGCGTCGGAAAGCAGAGTGGCGGGTGACGTACCGTTGATGAGCTGAGAGACGTAGCGGCTGGAATCGATGGGCGACTGGCCGTGTTTGGCAGTGATCACGATCAGGGTCGAATCATAGAGACCTTTTGCCTTTAGCTCCTTGACGAATGCCGCAATCGACGCGTCGACGAATTGGAATTCGCCGAGCAACGCCTCAGTGGGCGTGCCGGCGGCGTCCAGGTATCCGCCGTTCGTGTTGTTGCTCGCCTCGACCAGCTTCTGCCCCACGCTAAGCGCCTGGAAGTTCATGCCGAAGATGGTGGGAACTTTAGTCTTCTTTTTTCCCAGGTGGTCCTTGCCATCGATCTCATTGATGATTGCGTCGACCTTCAAAGTGTCGTAGCACTGGATGTTCTCGAAGCTGTTGGTCCAGGCGGTGAGGTCCGCGTGGGGATCGCGGATGGGGTCGCAGGCTGCGCCGGTAGGCGTTACCACGCCGGGAAGAGCGATCACGTCGGAGTTGATTTCAGGCGCGTAGAAGTCGTCGAGCGCTTGCGGACCAAGACCAGAGGCAACCGAGACGTACGCGGGGTGCTTGTCGGACCACGCTGTGTATCCGCCAGCCTGATGAATAACACTAAAAATGCTGTTGGCGCGGACAAACTCCCACGGGAAGACTGGCTTGCAGCCGTTACTTGGATCGCGGATCAGCCTCTTGTGGTCGATAGAGGCGAGGCCGCCATCGGTCAGCCCTGCGCCGGGCGCGCCGCCATTCAACTTGGTCTGGTCAATGTCAATGCCTTCTTCATACTCGCTTCGGGTACCGGTTGGTTTCGTGTTAGGTGTGCAAGGACCCGCCGCAACGCCGTTGCCGGTTTTTTCCGCCGGGGCGTCGAATTCCCTGGCATAAGCGACGTCGTAGTACACGCCGGTGAGCGCTGGGCTACCACCGGTGACGATCGCGGTCAGGCCAGGGAAGGAATCGGATGGTTTGGAGGTATTGGCGGCGACATAGTTGATGCCGGTCCGGCTGAGGGCTGCGATCGCCGGGCAATAAGGTTGGCCATTGTTGACGCCGTTAAGGCCGCGGGCGCAATTGGCGAAATCAACAGCGTGCATTCCGTCGACACTGATCAACAGAACGCGTTTGATGGGGCTGCCACTGTTCTGGGCGAGTACGGTGCCCACCAAACAAACAGCCGTCAGGGAGAGTAACGCAAGTGTCTTTTTCATTTTCATTGTGACCTCCAGCAGGAAATGCTATGGAATGCAGCGTGGCCGAATGTTACAAACAGTTGAATTCTTCGTGAAAATTGGCAACGCAGGTGTGGAAAAATCGGATGGCGTTTCCCGCACAGTTCGTCTCCGGAAGTAGACTATTTTTTGAGCCGAGCGATCTGCAGCCGATCAACAGGAATTCTGACGTTTCTCTGTGGGTCGATGGCGGGCGCGAAACTATCCCGCAGGATGGCGTTGATACATCATTGACTTGCCCGTTGCGTCCCGCCTAACATGACCCGACTCCATGATTGGCGAAACTATCTCGCACTACCGGATTGTCGAGAAGTTGGGCGGCGGGGGGATGGGCGTTGTCTATAAGGCTGAAGACACGACCCTTCATCGCTTCGTAGCGCTCAAGTTCCTGCCCGACGATGTTGCCAAAGATCGTCAGGCGCTGGACCGGTTCCAGCGCGAGGCGCAGGCTGCCTCCGCTTTGAATCATCCTAATATCTGCACCATTTACGAAATCGGACAGCATGACGGCCAGCCTTTCATTGCGATGGAGTTCCTCGATGGCCAGACGCTGAAGCATGCAATCATAGGGCGGCCATGGGAACTTGATCAGTTACTCGAGGTTGCTATTTCAATCGCCGATGCGCTCGACAACGCGCACAGCGAAGGCATCATCCACCGCGATATCAAGCCCGCCAACATTTTTATCACCAAGCGTGGACGCGCCAAAGTTCTCGACTTCGGCTTGGCTAAGGTTGTCGCCCGCAAGGCTGAGGCTGGAATCGATGCCAGCGCAACGGCATTTAGCGACCCGCATCTGACCAGTCCGGGCAGTACGCTCGGCACAGTGGCCTACATGAGTCCGGAGCAGGCGCGGGCCAAGGATTTGGACGTGCGCACCGACTTGTTTTCCTTTGGCGTTGTGCTTTATGAGATGGCCACCGGTGCACTGCCGTTTCGCGGCGACAGTACGGCTGCGATATTCGAATCGATTCTGCGCAAGGTGCCGGTGCCGCCGGTGAGGCTTAATCCTGATCTTCCCCCGAAGCTCGAAGAGATTATCAGCAAGGCGCTGGAGAAAGACCGGAACCTGCGCTATCAGCACGCCTCTGAGATGCGGGCTGATCTTCAGAGATTAAAGCGGGACACGGAATCGGGGAAGACAGCATCTTTTGAGGCAGCGCCTGTCGTCGCTTCGTCGCCGATGGAATCTGCGCCTGTCCCGACAGTTGCGCCAGGGTCTTCCTCGCGGAATTCTCCCGCAGTCGCCGCTGCCGGGTCAGGAAAAGTGAGCGAGGTAGCAGCCACAGCTGCGCCCCGGAAGCTCACAGGATTGATTGCGGCTGCAAGTGCCGCGATCATTATTGTCGTAGTCGGAGGATTCTGGTTCTTTCGCGGGCGAAGCGCTCATCCTGCCAGCATTGCTGGACACAAGTCCATCGCCGTTCTGTATTTTTCCAACCTCTCGCAGGATCAGACGCTGAACTGGCTCGACAACGGTCTCACCGATATGTTGACCACGAACTTGGCCCAGGTCAAAGGTCTGGATGTGCTCTCGACCGAGAGAGTGATGGGCGCGGTGCAGCGCGCGACTAAAGATGGGAAGTCGATGAATCCCGCGCAGGCGCAAAGTGTCGCGCGTGATGCCGGCGCTGATGCCTACATCACTGGCGCCTTGTTGAAGATCGGACCCACACAACTCCGGCTCGACGTGCGCGCGCAGGACACCGGCACGGGGCAGATTCTGTTCTCCGACAAGCTCGAAGGCCAGGATGTTCAAAGTATTTTCGGAATGGTCGACCGGCTGACTGCGAGTATCGCTGGCAGTTTTCTGCCAGCATCCGAGGTGCCGCAAAAAGCGCCGGAGATCGAACAGTCTTCCACCTCGAACGTCGAAGCCTACCGTCATTACCAGTTGGGCATTGACTATGCGCGCCGCTTTCTCACTAGCGATGCGGTTCACGAATTGGAAGAGGCCGTCCGTTTGGATCCGCAGTTCGCTCTGGCCGAATTGCGTCTCGCCGATCAATACCGCTTTCAGGGCGATCTGCGGCGCAGTACCGAACTTGCGATTCAGGTCAGTCAAAACCAGTCGCGCCTGCCTCGTTACGAGCAATTGACATTGCAGGTACTAAAAACCACCCGCTCTCGCGACCCCGAGGCGGAAGTGGCCGCTCGTCAACAACTGGTATCCGAGTTCCCCCGCCAGAGTTTCGACAGGGGGATCCTGGCCTCCATCCTGGGAGCCTTCGGGAAAGCGGAACAGGCTAATGAACTGCTGCGACAAGGACTGGCTCTGGATCCAAAGAATGAAGATCTGCTCAACTTTCAGTCCTACGAGTTGGCTTTTGAGGGTAATTTTGCCGGGGCGCTGGCGGCAAATGACAACTATATGTCGATTCGTCCTGGTGATCCTAATCCCATGGACACGCGCGGCGACATATTTTTCATGGCAGGCCGGGATGATGAAGCGGTTGCCGCCTACCGAAAAGTGCTCGACCTAAAGCCTGATTTCAGCGATTACTTCGAGTACCTCAAGTTGGCCGTTGTTTACGCCGACCAGAAGAAGCCAGACATGGCCAACGCCGCCTTCCAGCAATTTGCGCACCACACGTCCCCACTCTCGCGTCTTTATGTTCCCGGTTTCGAAGCTCAATTCAAACAGGCGGGAGGGGACCTTGAAGGCGCGCTCGCCAGTTATCGGGAGGCAGTGGCGCAACTTGGGAACGCAAAACAGAGCCAGGCGGCTGAGACTTTCCTGCGGCCTTTTGCGGCCCTGTCAATCCTGATGGGAGAGGGTTCGTCCGCTCTCTCCTTTGCTCAAAAACAGAAGCTGAATGACGAGGAGCAGCAGACCGTCGCCTTCCTGGAAACCATGGCGGGAAATTCATCGGCTGCACAGCAAAGTTTGCAACGCTACGCTTCCAGTCACCCTTGGATTTCGCCCCGGGCTCTGGAAATTAGTCGAGCCTACGCGGACGCGAGCGCCGCCGCGTACCGGGGCGATGGACAAACCGCTTTGAGTCGTACCGCCGGCATTCCCGATTTCCAGGAGCCATACCTTCTTTTCCTTAAGGCTCACAGCCATCTGCTTACCAATGACTATGCGTCGGCCGAAGATGGGTTTCGTAGGGTCCTGCGGAGCGTGCGCTCCATGGCGAATGCAGGAACTTTGACGGGGCGATTTCCCATACTTGGAGTCCTGTCCCACTACTATCTCGGCCAACTCTACGAGCGAACCAGCAAACGCGATCAGGCGATTAACGAATACCAGGAATTTCTTTCACACTTTGCCAGCTCGCAATCGCGCCTTCCCCAGGTCGGCGAAGCTCGAACCGCACTCAAACGACTGATGCAGTGAAACCGGGCTTCTCTGCGATTCCCGCCTAAGTAGCACCACTGAGTCACAGCGAAAAACTTTTTTGTTTCTTCTTTTTCTTCTGCTTCTCTGTGTCCCGGTGACGTTGTGGTGAAATCCGATCCGACAGATTCAACTCGGATCGATACAAGACGGAAAATCAAACGGTTTTCCACAACCAGTCACTTGTAATCACGTCTGTAACAGATTTTTAAAGGAACATTCATGCCGGATTAACCTAGCCGTCGCATCCGTGATGGCAACCTTTAACGGAAGCGTTCAAACACATCCCCCTGGAGGAACTCCAATGCGTTTTGTAGATCTCTATCGCGCCATCTGGCGGTATTTTGCACTGGGCGCGGCTTTGCTTTCCACCGTCACGAATCTGATAACTCCCAGCCTGGCCGCAGACACGCAGAAACATCCGACCGCCACCCCCATTCAACACGTTATCGTGATCATCGGCGAAAACCGAACGTTCGATCACGTATTCGCCACCTATAAGGCGCCCGCGGGACAAAAGGTCGACAACCTGCTCTCCAAGCGCATCGTCAACGCGGATGGAACTCCGGGGCCAAACTTTAAACTCGCGGCCCAGGACAGTGCAGTGGACAGGGGAGTATTCCAACTAAGCCCGAGCGACAAGACTCCGTTCAAACATCTGCCGCCGACAAATACGCAGGGCGCGCCGACAGCTCCGAGTGATGCGCACCCGGCTCCGTTCCAGACGATCAGCGCGGCGGAACTGGCTGAGCCGGGTTTGCTTCCCGCAGACTATAAGAAGCTCACCACGGGCGCCACCGGTTTGGCGCAAGGTGTTGTCGATACCCGCATCGCGAATGTGTACACCTTGAAGAATGGTCCCTATCAACTGACCCCAAGCGTTCCCTACGATGCTTATGCGGGCAGCCCAGTTCATCGTTTCTACCAGATGTGGCAGCAGTTAGATTGCAATGTCAAATACGCCACGAAGAGCAATCCCAGCGGTTGCGTTGCGGATTTGTTTCCTTGGGTGGAAGTCGTCACCGGTACGGGCGGCAACGGTCAGCCGAGGCCGAAGCCGTTTAATTACCTGACCACTCACGAAGGCTCCATCTCCATGGAATTCTTCAACGTTCAACAAGGTGACGCGCCATACTTGACCTCGTTGGCCAAGACCTACACACTCTCCGACAACATGCATCAGGCGGTGATGGGTGGAACTGGCGCCAACCACATTATGCTCGGTTCTGGCACCGCCTTCGCCTACACCGACGGTAAGGGAAACCTCGCAGTACCGCCGACCAATGAGATCGAAAACCCTAACCCGCAGCCCGGGACCAACAACTGGTACACCCAGGACGGATACGGCGGTGGCAGCTACAGCGTTTGCTCCGATCATTCAAAGCCGGGCGTGAAGCAGGTATTCGATTATCTGAATTCGCTCCCCTACACGACGAGCGCCACCATATGCCAGCCGAAAGCCTACTATTTGTTGAACAACTACAATCCCGGCTACTTCGGCGATGGCAGCGTGGATACGAGCGAATTCACACTTCCTCCGGTCCCGCAGATCACGATTGCTGACTCGTTGAACAATGCCAACATCGGTTGGAAATATTATGGGGATGGCTGGGATCTCTACCTGCAAGACCCAAACTACAATAACCCGTGGAACAACTACTGCAACATCTGCAACTTTGCCCAGTACACGACTTCCATCATGACCGACCCGACCCAGCGCGAGGAGCATCTGCAGGATGTCACCGATCTTTACAACGACATCTACAACGGTACTCTGCCCGCGGTTTCTTTCGTGAAGCCGTCAGGTTTCACGGATGGGCATCCAGCCTCATCCAAACTCGATTTGTATGAAGGTTTCGTGAAGAAGATCGTCACGGAAGTGCAGGCGAACCCGAAGCTTTGGGCCACGACCGCAATCTTCGTCACCTTCGACGAGGGCGGAGGCTATTGGGATTCCGGTTACGTTCAGCCGATCGATTTCTTCGGCGACGGAACCCGTATTCCGTTCATCGCGGTCTCACCGTTCTCGAAGGGCGGCAAGGTGGATCACACCTACTACGATCACGTATCCATCTTGAAGTTCATCGAGAAAAACTGGGGACTGTCGCCGGTAACCGGCTACGGTCGCGATAACTTGCCTAACCCGACCGCTGGTCCAACGCCTTATGTACCGGGCAACCAGCCAGCCATCGGCGATTTGACCAACATGTTCAGCTTTTAGGTAACGGCCGCAGGAACGCCGGCGCCAGGCGGAGGCTACACGCCGATTGGCGCCGGCAATTCTTTTTCTCCATTCCGTCCGGCGATCATTTTTCCGAGAATCTCTTTCAAAATCTTCGCGCATACCATCGCAGTTAATTTCAACACATCTTGTTTCGGGTTGTACTCGACAATGTCGGCTCCCACAATGTCGCCTTGGATCGCATGCAAATGGGCAATCGCCTCGCGCACCGACATCCCTCCCGGCTCGCGGTGGGAAATTCCGGGCGCAAACGCGGGATCGAGCACATCGATATCGAACGAAATATAGACGGGCCCTGCAAGCTTGAGTCTTTCTAGCGCCGGAAGCTCCCTCATCTCTATGACTTCAACTCCAAAGCGATCCGCCTGCTTGCGCTGATGCGCATTCATAGTTCGAATGCCGACCTGAATCAGCCGCTTCACACATCGTTCTTCCATGATCCGCGCAAAGGGGCAGGCATGCGAATAGCGATTCCCATCGAATTCCTCATATAAATCAGAGTGCGCGTCGAAGTGAACCAAGGTGAGATCGGTAAAGCGCGTTCCGAAGGCCCGAACAATTGGATAAGTGATGGAGTGATCACCGCCTAGACAAACGGTAGCTTGCCCCTGGTCGAGCAACTGGCCGACCGCGCTCTCGATCTTAGCGAACGCATTATCAGGCGGCAGTTCCAAGTCGCCAGCGTCTAATAAATTCTCTGCGCTAAGCTCGACACCACTCTCGCTGAATGAATTCGACGACTCGGAGCGAAACGCTTCACGAATTAGAGGTGGGGCACCCGCCG
The DNA here is from genome assembly GCA_035567135.1 of Terriglobales bacterium. Lineage (GTDB taxonomy): Bacteria > Acidobacteriota > Terriglobia > Terriglobales > Acidobacteriaceae > JABDBE01. Next base: position 27,706 of record DATMQI010000159.1, on the reverse strand, counting down.
CTCCTCGTACATAGGAAGAGTTAGCATCGAAAGGAATTCCTAGCAAAACAGGAGTTCCGGGTTGTGGGGTTTGTTGGCTAGGCATGCCTTCCTTGATCCGGCCAAGTCAGGAAGCTGCCATCTTAAATCTTTGACGATCAATGAGCTACAGCCTCTCGTCTTTTTCCACAAAACTCCTTGTAACCTTCGCTCAAGCATTAGCATCCTTGTTAAACCGGAATTGTTTATTGACGAGGTCCTAGAGAGGAGAACGAATGGCTACCCCAGCCCCCGCCAAGTTTCGCATCGATGTCGACATTCACAACCTGCTGATGAACTCCGCTTCCAGCGGACCAGTCCCAGCCGAACCCAAGGGAATGACGTTACCCGAACCCGTTTTTCCCCAGTACCCGGAACTGCTGAAGGATCCCGGCCCAGAAACCCCGCTAGAAAAGCGCGACTGGACTTACCCGCAAGTATGGAGGAAAGTCCGCGGCTGGCTCCTGCCGTATATGCGCTCGCGAGTGATGCCGGGTGAATTCCATCCCATTACCGCGTATCTGTTTGTTGACTACAAATGCAACCTTGACTGCTGGTACTGCTGGGCGTTCAACAACAAAGTGAAGGGCATGACCGAAGACGTCGCCAAACGATCGATTGACTGGCTGCATGATCGGGGGTGCCGCGTGCTGGCGCTCATGGGCGGAGAGCCTTTGCTGCGTCCGCAAGTAGCGCACAAGATTGTTTATTACGCCGCGAAGAAAGGCTTCTGGATTTACGTTGGGACCAACGGCCGATTGCTGCGCCCTGAAGTCGCTGATCGGCTCGCGGACGCCGGTGTTGCCATCTTCAATTTCGCTTTGGACGCCTGGGACGAAAAACCCAGCTTGCCGAAAGCTTTTGTTCCCGGCCAGAAGAATCTCGAATACCTGATTCGCAAGCAGTATGTGTACGGGTACATGGTGTTCTTCAATATCAATATCTGCCGCAACAATCACGAAGACGTTCGCCGGCTTACCGAATACGCGCATGCGCATCGTCTCGCAACCGACTATCACATCAACGAAACCCCCATGCTCGAGCAGGACGAGCACTTTAAACATTTCGATGAAAATCCCACGTACATTCGGCCGGAAGACTGGCGCTCGGTTGACTCGTTGATCGACTGGATTATCGAGAAAAATCAGGCCGGATATCAGATGGTGAATTCGGTTCAGCGCCTACAGGAGATGAAAGCGTTTGTCCGCATGTCGTCCGGGCTGGATCTGAGGAAGCACGGCTGGTACGGCGATGGCACCGGGACCAACGGCAACATGCATGAAGTCCTCGCTCAGACGCCTGGCATCGTGCAGGATCCGAGTGGCGAACTGCGTTTCACTGAGTGGAATTGCCGCGCCGGCCAGAACAACGTGATCATCCGCACCGACGGCACAGTCGCTCCTTGCTTTCCCATGTATCCATCCACCTTTGACTGGGGAAACATCGATAACGCAAAGTTCGATCAGCAGCAGCTCAAGGAGATGAAACATACGTGTGAGCGGCACTGCTTCTCCACGCTCAACCACAATCTTGGCTACTGCTACAACGATGCGCGTGTAATCAAGTGGATATGGAAACAGGTCGTGACCAACCGCTTGAAGGGCGGAGCGAGAAGTTTTGAGGATTAGCAACTAGCCCGCCGGATCTTTGAAGCGAGCGCACGGTCCAGCCGAAATATAGATCGTTTCAAAGACTTTGGGGCACGGCGGGAAAGCCGTGCCCTTTCAAACCCCGGCGGGTTTTCCGCAAGATGTCAGCGATGGCGGGCAGTCGTCAGACACTGCGCCGCCACCCTCCTGAATCCGTCCCTACCTGCCTCTCATCCGTTATTCTAGTAACAGATATATGGCAACCCGATCCAAGATCGCCGCTGACACTTCAACCGCAATGCTCGACGCTCCCAACGGAGAACGCGAGCGGGTATTCGACGCCTTCCGCCGCTGGGGATATCTGGAAGCCGATCTCGATCCACTCGGCTTTCTCCAGCCAGTGCCTCATCCCGACCTGCAGATAGATAGCGAGTTCGCGCAAGAGGCGCGACGAGTCTACTGCGGCACGGTAGGCGTGGAGTTCATGCACATCACCGATGCCGCGCGCCGGCGTTGGATTCAGGAGCGGGTGGAGCGTCCGCAACCGGCCGTCGACCAACAACGAGCCCTCGATCTGCTCATCCGGGCAGAACTTTTCGAGCAGGTGCTACAGCAACGCTATTTGGGCAATAAGCGCTTTTCGCTCGAGGGCGTCACCGCCCTGATTCCCCTCATGGACGAAATTCTCGAAGCGGCCGGACAAGAGGGCGCCGTTGAATTGGTGATGGGGATGAGCCATCGCGGTCGCCTGAACGTGATTGTGAACGTGGCCAGGCGTGCCGCCGAAGAAGTCTTCGCCGGATTTGAAGATGTCGATCCGCGCAGCGTGTTGGGCAGCGGCGACGTGAAGTATCACATGGGAGCGACCGGCGAATACGTCACGCGCAGTGGCGCGAAAGTCCACATCCACCTGGTTTCGAATCCCAGCCATCTGGAAGCGGTTGATCCGGTAACCATTGGCCGCACGCGCGCCAAGCATGATCGTACGGGTGACGCGGGAACAAAGAAATATCTTCCGCTCCTGGTGCACGGCGACGCTGCTTTCGCCGGACAAGGGATTGTTGCCGAGACATTGAACTTTGCCGATCTGCCCGGCTATACGGTTGGTGGTACCGTGCACATTATTGCCAACAACCTGATCGGCTTCACGACTGTTCCGCGTGAATCACATTCCTCGCGTTTCGCCGCGCAGCTCGCCCGGCGACAGTCAGTTCCCATCTTTCACGTGAACGGCGAGGATGTCGATGCCGTGATTCGCGTCGGCCGCATAGCGCTTGAATATCGTTACGCCTTCGGCACAGATGTGGTGGTAGACCTCATCGGCTACCGGCGCCACGGTCACAGCGAAGTCGACGATCCCACGATCACCCAGCCGCTGCTGTACAAAGCCATCAAAGAGCATCCACCGCTGTGGGAGATTTATTCCGAAGATATCGGGGTTGACGACGCGCAGGAGCGCGTGCAGAGCATTCGCGCCGAACTCGAGGCCGCACAGAAAATGGCCGGCACCCTGACCAAGAAACCCACGCTTCGGGAGTTACCTTCATACTGGAACCAATACAAGGGCGGCCGTTACAAGCCGGAGTATGAGGTTGAAACCGGATTATCGGCGGAAGAGCTTCGCGAAATTACAACGCCGCTCACCACCTATCCCAGCGATTTTCACATTCATCCGAAGGTCAAGAAGCTGCTTGAGCAACGCGCGGAAATGGGCACGGGAAAGCGTCCGGTGGATTACGGTATGGCGGAAGCTCTGGCCTTCGCCAGTTTAGTGAAGGCGGGCGTGCCGGTACGGCTGAGCGGACAAGATAGCCGGCGCGGCACATTCAACCAGCGGCATTCTGTGCTCGTCGATATTGAGAACGAGCAGGAATATATTCCGCTGCAGCATATTTCTGACCAACAGGCGCGCTGTGCAATTTACAACTCCACACTGTCTGAAGCCGGCGTGCTCGGGTTCGAATACGGTTACAGCCGCGATTATCCGGAGGCTCTCGTACTTTGGGAAGCTCAGTTCGGCGACTTCGTCAACGTTGCGCAGGCGGTGATTGATCAATTCATCAGCGCCGGCGAAGACAAATGGAATTTGCTATCGGGCGTGGTTCTGTTGCTGCCGCACGGCTACGAAGGCCAGGGGCCGGAGCACTCGAGTGCTCGCATCGAACGTTTTCTGCAACTCGCAGCGCGAGACAATTTTCAGATTTGCCAGCCTTCGAATGCGGCGCAGTACTTCCACCTGCTGCGCCGTCAGGCGCTGCGGCACTGGCGGAAACCGCTGATCGTCTTTACACCTAAAAGCATGCTGCGGCATCCGGATGCTTCTTCCACCATCGCAGACTTTGCTCACCCGCACTTCCTGAACGTGCTGCCCGACACGGAAGTCACCGAAGCCAAGCGCATCCTGCTTTGTACCGGAAAAATCGGACACGAGCTACGCGACGAGCGCAAGAAGAGAAAAGATAATTCGACGGCGATCGTTTTCGTGGAGCAAATGTACCCATTCCCCGAGGCCGAACTGATCAAGGAAATGGAACAACATTCGAGCGCGCGCGACATTGTCTGGGTCCAGGAAGAACCCGCCAACATGGGCGCGATGTTTTACATGCTGCCACGGCTGCGACACATCGCTGGGGATCGACCCGTGCTTTCGGTAAAACGCTCAGCCAGCGCGAGTCCCGCGACCGGATCAGCCAAAGCGCATGAGATGGAACAGAATACGCTGCTGACGCTCGCCTTCACGACTAGTAGCTAAGACGCGTTCTATGCAGGCCGTTCGGTGACCGGTTTACCTCCGGACCCTGGCAGCGGAGCTTTCGCGCCGCCCACAGCTTCGCCTTGGAAGAGCGTATCCAAGTTTGCATAAGCGTAAATTGTGGGCGCGTGATCTTGCATCAGGCCACCGGTATCCGCTGTAGGGCCGTAGTTACTGTGCAAGTCACGTCCCAGCATGCGAAGCATTGCCATCAGTTGTCCGCGATGATGCGAAGTGTGCGCGATTCGCCGCGTCATCACCCATGCGCAAGAACGCTGAACGGAGAAAAATTTCGTCGCTTCTTCCCACCAGGTTTCGTCCTTCTTGGCCAGCGCCGAGAGGCGCTTGTCGCTGTCCTCCGCGTATTGTTTCATGAATTGCAGACGGGTTTCTTGCTTGGGCAAGGGTGGTGCTCCGACATCGATGCCAAGCATTGTCCGAAACCACAAATCTTCGCTGACGCATTGATGCACCATTTGCTCATGAACGCTGCGGCCCCGCGGATCGTCGTGCCGGGGCCGCACCGGAAGATCCTCGTCGCGGAACTCGCTCCACACGCTGACTACTTTGATTCGTTCGGTTGAATACGTCTCCAGCAGAAAGTCGTATCTCATGGGCAACCTCCTGCTGATTATGATTGAGCGATCGCCATAAACGAATCTCAAAAATGTTACCCTAGCGTTCCAGTTTCAAATCGCATGGCGCGCCATTCTCGACCGCAACCGCTTCGTATCGCCATCGACACTGGCGGCACGTTCACCGACTGTGTTTGGATCGATCGTGGCCAGATTCGCATGCTCAAAGTTTTGTCGACGCCTGACGATCCTTCGCGAGCCATCATGGAAGCGTTGGAAAAGATCGGACGCCGTGACGCCTTGATTTTGCTTCACGGCACTACCGTCGGTACCAACACGTTGTTGCAGCGCAAAGGAGCGCGCGTTGGGCTTGTCACCACGTCTGGTTTCGAGGATGTGATCGAGATTGGGCGGCAGGCCCGTCCGAAGCTGTACGACTTCTTCTTTGACCGTGTTGAACCTCTTGTGCCGGGGGATCTCCGATTCGGCGTGGACGAACGCACGACCTGCGATGGCGAGATTCTGCGAGAGCCTGCGCAAACGGATTTGCGGGACTTGAAAGCCAGAGTGCTTGAGCAAAAGCCTGAAGCCATTGCGATCTCGCTTCTGTTCTCCTTTGCCAATCCGAAAAACGAAACTCTGGTCGCGGCCGCCTTGCAGGACTTGGGTATGCCACTTTCAGTCTCCCATCAGATCCTTCCTGAATTTCGCGAGTACGAACGCACCAGCACGATTGTGATGAACGCATATCTGCAACCGGTTATGCAGCGCTATCTGGAAAGCCTCGAAGCCCGCTCGCAAACTGGGAGCGCTGTCCCTCAGGCGCTGAAGCCTGGGTCTTTGAGGCGTCTTAGTGGCATGGCTGAAGCCATGCCCTCCCGGCGTCTAGCAAACGACAACCGCAACGCCCGCGCGGCTGCAAGCGAGAGCAGCGATTCGGGCGCTCGCATCTTTGTTATGCAATCCAGCGGCGGAATTACCGCGCTGCGATCTGCTGCTCGTGAGCCGGTGCGCACGGTGCTTTCCGGCCCCGCAGGAGGAGTCGTGGGCGCCGCCGCCATGGCGCGCTGCAGCGGATGCGACCGAATTATTTCGTTCGACATGGGTGGTACTTCAACCGATGTTGCGCTGGTCGACCGCGAAGTGCGGGGAGGCAATCAAAGTGAAATTGCGGGCCTGCCGATTCGCGTGCCCATGCTCGACATTCACACCGTGGGCGCGGGCGGCGGTTCCATTGCTCGCTTTGACGCAGCAGGGGCGCTGCGCGTAGGGCCGGAGTCGGCCGGCGCCGATCCCGGCCCCATTTGTTATGGTCGCGGCACACAGCCAACGGTCACGGACGCGAATCTGATCCTGGGACGGTTGCAGTCGAATCGTTTTCTAGGCGGAGACTTCACGCTTGATCTGGAACGCACTCGCGGAATTATGTCCGCGTGGCTAAAGAAGGAGCGCTGCAAACTTTCGCTCGAACAGTTCGCAGCGGGCGTCATTCGGGTGGTGAATGCGACCATGGAGAAAGCGATTCGTGTGGTGTCGATTGAGCGTGGTTACGATCCTCGCGAATATGTTTTGATGGCGTTTGGCGGAGCGGGTGGGTTGCACGCCTGCGAATTGGCTGCGGCTCTGCGGGTTCCGCGAGTGATTGTGCCTGCGCGTCCGGGTGCGCTTTCTGCCTTCGGCATTCTGGTTAGCGATGTTGTGAAGGACTATTCGCGAACCGTGTTGTGGCGGACCTTGGATGAACTTCCAACAAAGCAGCTGAATGACGAGTTCGGAAAGTTGTGCCGCCGGGCTGAGAAAAATTTTCAAGTTGAGGGTTGGCATGGCGCTATCCGCGACGAGTTTAGCGTGGACGTTCGTTATCGCGGCCAGGGCTACGAACTCAATATTCCTTACACGCGCCGTCTGATGACAGCCTTCCGCCGCGAGCATGAGCGCCGATATGGCTACAGCTATCCGGCGCGCGAGATAGAGTTAGTGACGCTACGCCTACGCGCGATAATGAAATCTCCACAGTCGAGCGTTGGGCAGTCGAGCGCGAGTAAGACGCGTGCGGATCGCACGAAACGCGGCAGTGCTGATCCGGAGCGAACCTCGATTTTCTTCGACGATAAAAAACTTTCAGCCGCAATTTATGATCGGGATGCGCTGCAGCCTGGAAGGAAGTACTCGGGCGCGGCCGTGGCCACGGAGTATAGCGGGACTACCGTTGTGCCTCCCGGTACGCAGTTTTGGGTGGATCGGGCGGGCAACTTGATCATCCAGATTCGATCAGACGCTGGGCGAGTCGCCCGCCGCCACACGATTTGACGTCAACGCCAGCCGAGGTTCTCTACTCAGGCCTTCTACGAGGTAGAGTCGAAATGTTTCAATCAGGTTACAATCGGCGCAATATTCCAATCTCCCGGATACAATACCCGTGTGAAACCAAGCATCTTTGTGGTTGAGGACGATCCCGATATTTCCCGGTTGGTGCGACATCACTTGGAGGGAGCGGGATTCGTGGTCAAACTTTTCCCGACGGGAAACACCGTAGTCATGGAGTCGGAGCGTCAGCGGCCTACTCTCTTCATTCTTGACATCATGGTGCCAGGCCGGGACGGGCTCGAACTCTGTCGTCAGATCCGGCAGACGCCCTTGCTGGCGTCGACTCCTGTAATTTTTCTTACCGCGAAAAGCGGGGAGGCGGACCGCATTCTTGGACTCGAGCTGGGCGCAGACGACTATATTCCCAAGCCATTCAGCCCGCGCGAACTGGTAGCGAGAGTGAAAGCAGTGTTGCGCCGCTTCGAGCGTCCACTTTCGCAGTCGCTGTTGAAAGTCGGAGAGATTGAAATTGATCCCAGCGCGATGACGCTCACGGTACGCGGGCAACTGGTCGGCACGACCGCTACCGAGTTTCGCCTGCTTGATTATTTTGCGCGGCACAGCGGACGGGTCTTCAGCCGGGACCAACTTTTGGATTCCGTCTGGCGGGACACTGCTTATGTCACGCCGCGCTCGGTGGATGTGTATGTGCGGCGCATTCGGGAGAAAATTGAACCTGATCCCGAGAGCCCGCGCTATCTGAAGACGGTGCGCGGAGCGGGGTACCGCTTTGAGGCTCCCAAGTGAGGAGCCGGCTTTTCTTGCGGCTCCTGGCCGCTTTTGTTCTGGTGATTGCTGTCGCCACGGCTACACTTGATTTCTCCATTCGCCGCGCATGGGAAAGTTCTTTCCGGCAGGAAATCGATCGCAGCCTTAAACAGAAGACGGCAATGTTCGCGAACAGGGTGAATACCGACCGCGAACATAATCTTCAGGACATTGTCTCGCAAGAAGGCCATGCGGCTGGCGCGCGCGCGACCGTCATCGACGTCACCGGCAAAGTCCTGGCGGACTCTGAGGCTGCCGCAACGGCGATGGAAAATCTCGCGAATACGCCTGAGTTTGCCGCCGCCTTGAAGGGAGAACTCGGAAGCGATACGCGTAGCAACCGCAATTTGGGAATTGACTCCCTGTACGTGGCTGTGCCGGTTTCTGGGGGAGCAGCCCGGCTTGCTTACCCGCTATCGGATCTCGGATCCAGCACAATGCAGCTTCGGAATGGGCTGCTGATTAGTTCGGCACTCGCATTTCTGGTAGCTCTGGCCCTCGCCGGAATCTTGGCACAGTTCACGGCGCGCCGCCTGCAACGGATTGTGCAGTTCGCCAACAAAATCGCCGGCGGAGAACTCACCGCGCGGATTGCCGAAGGTTCGTGGGACGAAATTGGGCAAGTCGCCGCCGCGCTCGACAAAACGGCGCGCCAAGTGGAAAACAACTTCGCGGCCCTGCGAGACAGCCAGCGCCAGCTTGAGACTTTGCTGAACAGTATGGAGGATGCCGTCATCGCTGTCGGTGCCGACGAGCGCGTGCAGTGGGCCAATCAGCGAATGGACGGCCTGGTTCCGCAACGCACCCGTCTGAATGCTCCCATCGTTGAGACCGTGCGCGATCCCGATTTCCTGCGTGCAGTGCGCGGAGCCAGCGTGATGCAGAGGGTATTCACAGCCCGAGCGACGTCGATTGTTTCAGCCCGCACTTTCGATGTGACCGCCGCCCCCATGCCGGGAGGAGGTGCGGTTGCGGTTCTGCGTGACTTGACCGAGACCGAGCGGGTGGAGAAAACCCGACGAGACTTTATCGCCAACGTTTCGCACGAACTACGGACGCCGTTGACTTCTATTCAAGGCTATGCGGAGACGTTGCTCGACAGCTCGCCAGAAAATAATCATTCCCGCGAGTTTCTGGAAATCATCCGGAAGAACGCCCATCGCATGTCTCGCTTAACCGAAGATCTTCTGACTCTGGCGAGAGTGGAATCAGGGGAGCAGCGTTTCGACATTCAGCCGGTGGCGGCCGCGGAGATTCTACAGGAAGCCGTACAAAACTTCCGTGAACTGGCACGGGCGCATGGTATCGATCTGCAAGTGGAAGACTCGGCGCCGGACTTGGTGAGCGCCGACCGTGAAGCCGTCCATCAGGTTTTCTCCAATCTCATCGACAATGCGCTTAAGTATGCTGCTTCGGGAGGGCGGTTGGTGCTCGGGGCAAGACGTGCGGACCATGGCGTTGAATTTTATGTTCGCGATTTTGGACCCGGCATTCCGTTTGAGCACTTGCCGCGCCTGTTCGAGCGCTTCTATCGGGTAGATAAGGCTCGCTCTCGCGAATCTGGCGGCACTGGGCTAGGACTGGCCATCGCCAAGCACATTGTGCTGGCGCACGACGGCACCATCCGCGCTGAGAGCGAGCTCAACCATGGTTCCGTGTTTCTCTTCACTCTGCCGTTGGCAACCGATTCTTCCCCGGCATCTTCCTTTAGCAGTCGTCAGTGATATCCCTCAAGGCAATTTGTTGAGATAGCAAGCATCGGCGGTGTTCTGCACCGGCGGAGTCGGCGGAGTCAACCACGCAGGATGCGCAAAATCGAAGAACTCCGTCATATTCATTTGCGCCGCATCCCGCTTGGTCAAAGACGGCAGATTGAACCGGGTCTCAATCAATTTGAGAATCGCCGTATTGTCCGCCGCCGTATGCGAAACAAAGTGCTTTTTCGTATAGGGCGAGATCACAATGAGCGGAACCCGATATCCGGTGTAGACAAAGTTGCAAGTCGGCCCAGTCTGCCCCTTGTTGCAGATATCGCCAGGGAGAAGATCCTTAGGCTTAATGCCATCCGGACTCACTGCCGCATGCGGCGAAACATGGTCGTAGATCCCGCCGGCTTCGTCATACGTGAGAATGAAAGCCGAATCCTTCCAGGAAGAGCTGCTCATCACAGAATTAATGATCTCGGAAACGTACAGTGCTCCGTTCTGGGTTCGGCTTGGGGATGAGTCCGAAGAAGAAGGATGCTCGTCCAGCCCGGCATCGGTTGCTGGCTCAATCTGCGCCACTGCGGGCAGAGTGCCATTGCGCAAATCGTTCTCGAAATCAGAATTTGTGACACCGATGGTGCCAATGTTCTTCGGGTACTTCTTGGGAATCGTCTGTCCCCACTGGAAATACTTGATGTAGCTGGTTTGCAAAAGGCAAGCGGGGTCGTAGGGTGGCCCATTGCAACCGGTGTTCGTAGGATTTACGTAAATCTTCCAGCTCACCCCGGCGTTTTGCAGTTCTTGAAAGATAGTCGTGGCGGTCAGCAAATTCTTATCCCCGCTGTCGGTCCCAATGGGATAGGCGTCTCCCTGCGAAGTGGCCGCTACCAGGTACTCCCGGTTCGGGTGAGTCCGAGTCATGGCCGGAGTGAACCAGCGGTCCGAGGTGGCGAAGTTGGAGGCCATGAAATAGTAGTAGTTCAGGTCAGTCCCGTCGTAATACCCCATGGCACGGATTCCGTCCTTATCGTAGAAGCCGATAGCTCGGGCATCGTGAGCTGCGGTATAAACAAAACCATTCAACTTGGCTCTGGCCTTGCCCATGGGATCGTAATAATCCCAATCCACGTGTGACTCGTTCCAGGAGGGGCTGGTGTTTTCCGTGCACTGCGTGATCAACTCGAACGACGAGATCTTCGGGCTATTGCCGTCGATGGTGCAGTCCTTCGGTGGCGGGAAGGCCGGATCACAACCGGGATTGGTCGGAGGCGGGCCGTAGTATGGGGGCAGCCCGGAAGCTGGATTGAATTGCCGCAAACCGTCAAACGATCGGTCAGCGTAACCGTTGTCCGCCCAGTACTGGCGCAGTTCGCCGAAGTAGTGATCGAGCGAACGATTCTCCTGCGCCAGGAAAATAATGTGGTTCAGCTTCGTGATCCCGCCTGGAGTATTTGAGGGCAAAGACTGAGCAACTGAATTAAGTCCCCAGCCACCGACCACCAAAGCAGTGGCCATACAGCTCACAAGGTGCACAAGCCTATTCTGTGACATGGCGCATTGGATGGGACAACCCGGAACGACGGTTGTCTCCTGAGAAGCGCCCAAAACCGACGAGCCTAAGGTATTTAAAGGAGGAGGTACGCGAAATAGTGTAGAGCTGACAGTGTTGTCCGCTGCAGTTGACTCGGTCGTGCGCTGCACCAGCGTGGACCCTCGCCCCTACATTGTGGATGCTCGGTTATGATACAAATCTGTGTGATCTTCATACAGGTGCCGTGTAGTCATAACTCCATTCCTTCTACCTGCGCGAGCTTACGGTGCTAAGGGCGCTCTTCATCTCATTATCGGAGAGCCATTGGCTGCGTGGCGTCGCCGAGCGTTCCTCCATTGGGCAAAAATTCTCGAGCCGTTTTGTTGCCGGCACACAGGTCGAAGACGCGCTCCGAGCCACGCACACCGTCAACCAGGCCGGCCTTGGCGTCTCCGTCGACAACCTCGGGGAAAACGTCACCAACGCCGACGAGGCCCGAGCCAGCGCTCAGCTTTATCACCAACTGTTGGACGACATCGCCGCGCAAAAGCTGAACGCCAACATCAGCCTGAAGCTCACCCACATGGGCCTCGATGTCGACGAAAAACTAGCCTACGATCTGGTAACCGGACTAGTGGCGAAGGCCGCTGCCATGAACCCGCACAACTTTGTCCGCGTCGACATGGAGGGCTCCCCCTACACCCAGCGTACTTTGGATTTTGTCCACGAACTGCACCGCGTGCCCGCCAATCGGGGATGCGTCGGCGCGGTGATTCAGAGCTACATGCGGCGATCCGAGAGCGATGTCGAGAAACTTCTGGCGGAAGGCATCCGCATTCGCTTGTGTAAGGGTGCTTACAAAGAGCCGCCTGAAATTGCTTTTCAGGCGAAGTCTGAAGTCGATGCCAACTATGTCAAGCTGATGAAAATTCTGATGAAGAGCACGGTCTATCATGGCCTGGCCACGCATGACGAAAACATCATCAAGCAAGCAAAAGCCTTCGCCACCAGCGAAAGAATTTCGCGCGACGCATTTGAGTTCCAGATGCTGCACGGCATCCGGCGCGATCTGCAGCAGAGCCTGGCGGGGGATGGCTGGCGCATGCGGGTGTACATTCCGTTTGGCACTGAGTGGTATCCCTACCTGATGAGGCGATTGGCCGAGCGTCCGGCGAATGTGTTGTTCATCGCTAAGAACTTACTGCGGCGATAAAAATACGTCATCGAAAACACTTTGTCATTCCGAAAAGCGAAGCGACGAGGAATCTGGGTTCTTGTCGACCGAGCGATCACCTAGATCCCTTGCTCCGCTCGGGATGACAACTGTAAACGGTCGGATGACAAGTGTACTGCAACTGTAATGTTGGAAACAGCAACTGCAAAACCGCCGCAGTTTCAGGTTGAGCTTTGCTGCGAATTGCCGCCTGTCAGCCGGCCCAACAGCCGCCCGTGCCAGGTTCCCTCTACGGCGCGGACCAGCAAGCAAGTGATGTTATCGTCGCTGCCCGCGCTTTTTGCTACCTGAATCAGTTCTTCGCAAGCCCGATCCAGGGCGCGGTTCCGGCCGATCACTTCGACCATAATGCCTTCCTTCACGTAACGCGACACTCCATCACTGCAGAGCAAGAGCACGTCTCCGGGGGCGAATTCGTGATCTTCCAAGTCTGGTTCGACGCTATCCTCCGAACCCAACGCCCGCACAATAACGTTCTGCATTTTGGAGTTTTCCGCCTCCTCCATGGTCAGCAAGCCTCGCCGTACTTGCTCCATCACCAGCGAGTGGTCGCGTGTTAGTTGCTGGATGCCTCCCTCCCGAATCAGGTAAATGCGGCTATCCCCGACATTCGCGATAGAAAATAGATTTCCCTCCGCGCGCATGGCCACAATTGTCGACCCCATGCCTGCGTGCTCCGCGTTATGCGACGCGGCCGTTTGAATGGCTTGATTGGCTAGCTGGATGGAATTGGCTAACCGGGTAGCGCGTTCTGAAACCCCGTCAAAACTTCGCCCAAAGACCGGAGAGGCAGCATGCTGCGAATCGCCGCGGAAGTAGCCCAGCACTGTGTCGACAGCGATCTTGCTGGCAAGCTCACCCGCCGCCTGCCCGCCCATGCCGTCACAAACGACGAAGATGCCATGCCGTATGTCAAAGCCGAAATTGTCCTCGTTGTTGGTGCGCACCACACCAACGTCCGTTTTGCCGGCGGCTTGGACCACCAGATTCATTCCACACCGTTGCAGGCGCTAAATCCTATCCTAGTTCTGGTTGGAGGTAAATACTTCTGGAGCGGCGACGCCGACGAACCAAATCTCGCTTACCGAGGCTTGGGAGGACATCGACCGAAACGGACTGTGCCTTTTTCGCACTATATAGGAAATTTGCAGCCAATGGAGTAAAATTCCCGGCACGTCCAGCGGAAGAGAAATCTGTGGGCGCAGGAGGGCGCCAGTGACAATGGTGAAAACGATCCTGATTCGTACCGCGAGTGTTGGCAATTCCCGACATCCTCGAAGAGTGGTTCGGTTTTGCAGATCCGGTCTATTGTGGGTTTTGGTTTGCACGCTGGTTCCAGCCTGCATGGCGCAACAGAAGAAACGGGTCGCCGTGCTCAATTTTGAATATGGAACGGTGCAGAGTTCGGTGTCGGCAATTTTTGGAACCAACCAGGACGTCGGCAAGGGGATTTCAGACCTTCTAGTCCAGAAGTTAGTTCAGGACGGAAAGTATTCCGTGATCGAGCGTAACGCCATCGACAAAGTGCTAGGCGAACAGAATTTCGGCAACAGCGATCGCGTCGACTCGGGCACAGCCGCGAAGATCGGAAAGATTCTCGGCGTGGATGCGGTGATTATGGGAAGCATCACCCAGTTCGGAAGAGACGACAAGAACACCACGGTGGGCGGTGGGGCGCTCGGCGGTTACGGCAGCAAGTTCGGTCTTGGCGGAGTCGGAAAACATAATGCCAAGGCGGTAGTCGGAATCACCGGCCGCCTGGTAGACACGACGACTGCAGAAATTCTGGCGGCGGTAACCGGAACCGGGGAGTCGACGCGTTCTGGAACCTCGCTGATCGGCGCCGGTGGTGGCGGCGGCAACGCGGCGGGCGCCGGTTTCGATATGAGCAGTTCGAATTTCGCCAACACCATCCTCGGCGAAGCGGTGCATCAAGCCGTCGATTCCATGGCAACGCAACTCGATGACAAAGCAGCTGCGCTTCCGATACGGAAGCTTGAAGTCACCGGCGTCGTGGCCGATGTTACCGGCAATGTCCTGGTGCTCAACGTTGGCAGCAAAGACGGCCTGAAGGTTGGCGATATGCTCGATATCAGCCGGCCTATCAAAAGCGTCAAAGACCCGAACACAGGGAAAGTAATCAGGACGATCACCAGCAAAATGGGTACGGCCACAGTGACAGACGTGGATGCACAGTCGGCAACGGCCAACTACACCGGCACGGCTCCCGCTAAGGTCGGGGATGCGGTGAAGAATCAATAGTCCCGTGATGTGGTGCTGGTAAGACGTCGACCCTTGCCAGCGAACATTTCATATTCAAAGCCAGCAATACGGATGAATGGAGTCTTGCCATGAGCGAAGAAGCCGCGAAACGAATTGGCGACTACGAAATTCTCGGAGTCCTGGGCAGTGGAGGAATGGGCAAGGTCTTCAAGGTGCGAAATGTCATTTCCGATCGCATCGAGGCCATGAAGATTCTTTTGCCCGACTTGGCTGGACGGCAGGATCTGGGAGACCGGTTCCTGCGCGAGATCAAAGTCCTGGCTGGTTTGAACCATCCCAATATTGCTGCACTCCGCACCGCACTGACCCTGGACAACCAACTCGTCATGGTCATGGAGTACGTCGAGGGCGAGACTCTGGCCACGCGTCTGGAGCGTGGTGCAATATCCGCCGCGGACGCCGTCAATTACATCGACCAGGTGTTGGGCGCGTTGAGCTACGCGCACCAGCAACATGTGATTCATCGCGATATAAAGCCCGCCAACATGATGCTCACGCCCGCTGGCATAGTGAAGCTCATGGATTTCGGGATCGCGCGTTCCGGCACGGAACGCGGCCTGACCATGACGGGCACGACCATGGGCTCGCTTTATTACATGTCGCCAGAGCAGGTGAAGGGTCAGCCGACGGATGCGCGCTCTGATCTGTACTCAGTCGGAGTCTCGCTGTACGAAATGGTTACGGGCGAACGGCCGTTTCGCGCCGACAGCGACTATTCTTTGATGGCAGCTCATCTTCAGCAACCGCCGAAGCCCCCCATCGAAGTCCGGGCGGATTTACCGCCCGCGCTGAACGAGATCATTCTGATGGCCATCGCCAAAGAGCCAGCGCAGCGCTTCCAGTCAGCCGATGCTTTCCGCAACGCCTTGAACAGCGTGAGAGGAGCGATGCCGGCAACGCCTTCTGCCAACAAAACTGCCGCAGCAGCCGGGATAAGCGCAGCCAGCGCGACCGCGCTGCTTCAGAATGCGGGGCCTCCGGCGTCGATACACGAAGGGACTACCGCGCCGCTGATAGCGACGCCGCAGCAACCGCAACCGATTCCAAGCGTACTCGAACTTTCGGCGCAGCAGAAAAGCCACCGCGGTCTGTATATGTCGCTAGGCGCATTGGTCGTGCTTGCCGTGCTCGTGGTAGCGGGCGTCTACATCCCGCGACGGGCAAAGACCAGTGCCAACGAACAAGCCAACGCGTCGCAAGAAGGAAAGCCGGCCACGACTCAGCCGGATTCTACGAATTCCGGCAACGCCGCGGGCGCTGACGCGAGTAAAGCGCAGCCCACGGATTCGGCTGGATCCGATTCCCACAATCCTGATACTGCAAATCCTTTGCCGACCAACCAGGCAACACAATCCTCCAGTGACGCGCAATCGTCCATGCCTTCCGGCGATGCGGGCGGCACTGGGACTGCGCCGGATGTGAAGCAAACTGACCAAACTCAGCAACCCCCTTCGCCAGACAGCGCCAAGCCCGATAAGAAGCATGGTCCGCACAGAAATCCCAAAGTAGTGACACCCGCAATCGCCCAAGGCACGCAAGAAGTTGCCGCCCAGAATTCGCAGTCGCTACCTGCAACTTCAGATCAACTGGACGTTCTAGGACAGCAGGCAGACCAACTCTCGAGCCAAGCGAATTCGGTCAACGACAGTCTGGACAATTTGCGGAGACAGCAGAGCGCACAAGGCCTCGGCCTTCGTGGCGACATCGCCACCGCTCAGGAACTTATGAAAACACACATGGCGAAAGCCCAGGCGGCGCTGCAGAATCGAGACGCCGCCGGCGCCAAAAAGTATCTCGACCTCGCAGAAGGCGACGTAGCCAGGCTCGACAAGTTTCTCGGACGTTAGAGGCGGCGAGCAAAGTGATAAATAGGTCCCTGGTTTAAATGCACGTCAGCCTGCAGAAGAAATGCGGCATCGCTGCCGAAGCTCAATTCCCCGACACCCGTCGATTGTCTGCCACCGCGCATACAGAATTGCTGGGCTTCTTAGAAGTCTCCTCCGCCAGGCCCAAGAAGGTCACCCATGCACGACCTGCATAGGTATCCGCGCTGAGCATCAACATTCGCGGCAGAACAAACCACGCAAAAGGTACCCAAAATATAAGAAGGACAATATTTGCCACGCAGCCGGATGTAAATGTCCACCGCGGCCAATTACTTTTCAATCCGCAAATGACGATTCCGCTGACGGCTTCAACGACGAAAATCATTCTTGAACCGCACAGATTGCGCACAAAGCCATACTCCGCGCCATGCTTATCGACTAAGCCGCATCCATCGCATCGCCGCAAGACTTCTTTGATCTCTCGGAATGCATCCATAATCTTGCGGTCTGCCAGCGCGGGATATTCACATTCCTCTTCTAACGACATCAGTCGTATTCCAAACCTCTGCACAACCGCCAGTTGGATTCTCTTCTTTTGATCCGCGCTTAAATATAAATCTCTCATCCGAGCGAAGCGAGTCGATGGAAGTCCGTCTCGTTCTTCCCAGAATTTCCGCGCATAGCGCACGCCTCGATCCCTAAAGAACATTGATGTCGAATAAACCACAGCGAAGGAAAGCAGACTAGAACCCGCTAACTGAAGTGGACTACCGAGCACTCCCGGGGAAAAAAAATAGAGGGTACTGAACACGGGCAAGAGCAAGATCGCTGTGGGAATCAGCCGAGCCTTCCAGTCGTAACCGTCGATGAACTCCTGCCATCGCATCATTGCACCTCAGGGCCTGACCGGCCAGTGCGAATCAATCTTCGACATAATTCTTTCCGCCAGCGCAATCGCATCGTGGATCGCTGACTCCGACGCTGGTGTATTTTTACCGTCCCACTGAGTCAACTTCCGGGCAGCGAGGATGCAGGCAGCAATCAGAATGACCCGTTTTCTGCCCTCATCCACGATCACGAGTGTAGCGTATTCGCTTTTTCTTCGCTATCACGAAATTCGTTCTTTTATCAATAACTTCGAGGATTTTGCACAGCCAGCCAGATAATTCGGGCGGCATTCTACGGCAAGGTTGGCGGAAGGTGACGCGGCCGAAGATCTGCAATGATCCGCGCGCCCTCGCCGTCCCGCTGGAAAACGCAGATCCGGCTTTTGTTCCGACAAAGACTGGCATCTTCGCCCGCGGAACTTGTGCATGAGCTACTCACAATGGCGTATTCTGGCTCGATGACAAACCTCTCGGGGACCAAGGACAAAGCCTCCGCGGGCGACCCGATCCCTCCCAAGTGCTCTGTCATCGAGGTGCACGTAGGCGAATTGAAGCAGTTGTTCAACGCGATCGATCCGTCTCCGTTTCGCGACAAGGACCTCGACCCCAAAGCTGAGGAGTTTATCGTGGGTTGGGCCAAGGACTTGCCCCGTGACGCCACTCTCGCTCTGGTCGTGGATCTCGACCGCGAGGCCGGGTTACCGGACGAGGCTGCTGTCCTGCGCGACGCGATTCACGAGTTTTTCAGTCAACGCGCTCAAGCATACCGGAGGCGTCTGCGTGAATTGTTTCGCGTGGGCCGGACGAGCCTTGCGATTGGCCTCGTCGCGGTAGCATCGGCCATTGCGTTGGGCGATTTTCTAGCTGCCTTGATGAAGGGTAGCCGCATTGGCGAGATTGTTCGCGAAAGCCTTACGATCGGCGGCTGGGTCTCCATGTGGCGCCCTCTTGAGATCTTCTTATACGACTGGTGGCCGATTCGTAATGAGGCACTGCTTTCCGACCGGCTTGCGGCCATGCCAGTACGCATCAGGTACCTGAACGCTGCAGGCCCTGATGCATGGAGAGGAGACTGGCCGGCAGTGTCGCCAAGAGGCGAGCGGGCGAGCAGTGAGACCCAACCGCGAGCTTTTAACCAGGCAAGTTGACGGTGTAACTGCCTTCGGATTTCTCGATCCTCGCGCTCCTAGTGTGTCGCAAATCTGACATCATAGCTGCCGTAGATTACCACCCGCTCTGCTCCGTGGGCCACTCCGAATAGCAAATTCGCGGCAACTTTCTGACCCAAAGCCATAGCGCGAGCAGTCCCAGTCACAACTACCACGTCGAGTTGCTGTACCAACGCAGAACTCGGAGAGCGCGCAGTGTGTTCCAGCGGCTTGCCCTGCCGACATCGATCTCCATCTCCAATGGAATATGTTCGGTATGAAGGAGATTGAGCGGCCAGCGCCCGTTCTGGTGGCGGCGCTCAATCACGATTTCGATGGCCTCGCGGACGCGGCTGTCGGGTTTGATTCCTGCATTCCGCAGATAATCGAGTCCGCGCAAGACGTCGTAGTGCCAAAACGTCGGGAACGAGACCCGGAGCCAGCGTTTGTCGATGACTTCGCCGGTTCGGAGCGAGCGGAACATGCGTCGCTCGAGCAGATAGTTTTCGGCCCTCTTTCGTGCCCTAGTGACGGACTTCCCAACGGCTGCGGATTTCCGCCTTGCTCGTTCGTATTCGAGCAGTCCTTCGAGCACGCAGACGGTGGTATGGAACGAGGAGCGCCGGCTTTCGGGTGCTTCGCAGTTCCAGCCGCCATCTTCAAGCTGCTCGCCCAGTAGTTGATTGGCCAAAGCGTCGTTCGGTTCCTTGAAATACGAACCGATGCCGAGAATTCTGCCGTTGATGCAGGGCTCCGTTTCGCCGTCAAGGTAAGGTCGGTTGTTGAGCCGTCTAAACACCAGCCGCTTGTCGACCCGGTCGATCATTTTGCGAGCCTCCTCGCTGGCGGGGTCGAGACCGAGGTCCATCAAAACAGCGAGACTATAGAGGGTAATAAGCAAGGCTCGGTCCTCCTTCGGCAAATCGTCTCTCCACCCGCGGGGCCCCTCGCCCCAGTTGCCAGCAGGAGATTGGCGGGCGAGAAGTTGGGCTCCCCAGCCTTCGGTTGCGACGCGAGACCGCTCGGCTGCAATCGCGTTCGGGGCTTCACCGGTGAGGTCCCTCATGACCTGCCAACGGATGGCCGGGTCAGAATCGAGGAGCCATTTGAGGTGCGCGGGCCGGGGTGCGTAATCGTGTAGGTGCATTGTTCTCTTATAGCAAAATGGTGTGTAAGTCTTCAGCCGTGTGCTGAACCGCGTGCGCCGTTGGCTACTGCGTGTCAGAAGGGGGGCAAATTGCCATCCGACCAGAACTCAGCGCGAGAGTAATTAAGAGTCGCCGCATTGGTGAAATGTTGGCCACGGTTTACCAACCCATTTGGCCCATCCGCTCAAGGATGCGCGCGCTGTAAGTATTCATGCGCTCGGGGCGTCGCTTCAGGGGCGCCGGCAGAATTGCAGCGAGTCGTGCTGCCGGTTCCCGGGCGATATTCCGCGCGGCGATTCCGTCGTAGTAGCGACACGCCGACTCTGCACCATAAATACCAGGGCCCCATTCGACCACGTTGAGGTAGATTTCCAAAATGCGCCCCTTGCCGAGGGCGAGTTCGGCCACCGGTACCAGTGAGAACTCCGCACCCTTGCGGAGGACAGAGCGGCCGGTTCCGAAAAATAGGTTTTTTACAAGTTGCTGCGTAATGGTGGAGGCTCCGCGAGTGCGACCGCCCTCCAAATCGTCTTCGGCAGCAATTTGGATCTCGTGCCAATCGAACCCATGGTGCTGGAAGAAGCGCGAGTCCTCGGCGGCGATTACTGCGTGCTGAAGATCGGGCGAGATTTGGCTGAGCGGAATGAATTTGTAGCGTTCGTGATACGGTGTGTGGTGAATCCAAGCCTGCAAGCGGCGCTGGATGTGCACCGCGGTTGTCGGTGGGTCGATCCACCGGGCAGTCAGAAGGATCAGCGCTGCAAGTGACCAAACCAGCGCCACAGTGATGACAAGCCATCGAACAAGGGGAAGGAGAGAACCTTTGCGAAGCGGGGTCTTGAGGTGTGTGTCTGGCTTTTCAGTCACGTTTCAGAATACTAGCCTAGGCTCGGATGCCACTTATGCCTGATCTTTCGCGAACATGGAAGCCTGCGTTCTGCTCAGGCCACTCGGGCCAAGCCCAAAGTCCTGTATTACATTGAACTCAGGCGGTGCTAACAACACGTCGCTTGGTGCTCCTAAATTTCTGGTCGGATCCTGTGCCGGAATCTACATGCGACACAGCGGCGGGAGGAACTGCTCTAAACTGGACAGCCGCTACAATTCCGCGACGGTAACTGGTCATCGACCCAGGTGGCCTCGACGCTTCCGAGAAGAGCGTTTCTGGATCGCACTCCGGTTTGCCGACCATCTGGGAGCTACCAGAAAAGCATCAGACCCATCGTCGATTCACATCGAACCTGGAATTGCTAATCATCACAGCAGTGAGCTAAATTTCCTGCTGTAAGGTGCTAAGTATGGTTAAGCTTGCACCCATCAAAATACTCACCGCGCCAATTGGCAGTATCCTAAGACTCGCTGAACTTATCGAGAGGGGCGACTGTTCCACGTGGCAACCGGATGGAGTCAAATGGCTGCCGTGAACTTGATTGGCTCGTACAACTACGCGCTCGTGGCGCTTTCGGTGTTGATTGCCATGTTTGCGTCGTACGCTGCTCTGGATCTCGCAGGTCGCGTAACGGCCTCGGGCGGTTGGATACGCGCGGTTTGGCTGCTGGGCGGGGCCGGCGCGATGGGAACTGGCATTTGGTCCATGCACTACATAGGGATGCTGGCGTTCATCCTTCCTATTCCCGTAGCCTACCATTGGCCGACCGTTCTGCTGTCACTGCTTGCGGCCATTCTCGCTTCGGTCGTTGCCTTGGGCGTGGTGAGCCGACAGAAAATGGGTGCCTCCCGAGCTGTCGCTGGAAGTGTCCTGATGGGTGCGGGTATTGCGAGTATGCATTACATCGGCATGGCCGCGATGCGTTTGCCGGCTATCTGCCAATTTAATTCCTCCCTCGTCGTCATGTCCGTCGTGTTCGCGGTTCTGATTTCCTTCGCAGCGCTTTGGATTACCTTTCACTTCCGGGATGAGAAAAAGGGGATCGGCTGGGAAAAGTTGGCCGGAGCCGTCGTGATGGGTGCCGCGATTCCCGTCATGCATTACACCGGCATGGCCGCCGCTAGTTTCACGCCCTCGGGCACGCCGGCAGACCTGTCTCACGCAGTGAGCATCTCCACACTTGGCACCGCCGGAATTGCCGCCGTCACCTTTGTCGTCCTAGGGTTGGCCTTGCTGACGTCCTGGGTGGATAGGCGATTCGCTGCTCAGACCTTGGAACTGCAAGAAGAGAAGCTGCAGCGAAGCGAAGCCTACTTGGCGGAGGCGCAGAGGCTCACGCACACAGGGAGTTGGGGCTGGAAGGTAGCGGGAAGGGACGCCGTGCATCTATCCGAGGAATGGTACCGAATTTATGGCTTCGATCCAGAAAATGGCCCGCCGTCTTTTGAAGAACGTCGGCAGCGCACTCATCCGGAGGATCGAGCTAGGTGGCAGGGGGTAATCGATCGAGCCATCGCTGAAAAGTCGGAATACGAAGTGGAATTCCGAATCCTTCTTCCAGACGGCTCTGTCAAACACATCCACACCGTCGGCCATCCTGTTTTGAACGCATCCGGAGATTTAGTGCAATTTGTGGGTAGCTCGACGGACATCACCGAGCGCAAGCGGGCAGAGGAGGCGACCCGTTTGCTGGCTGCGATTGTGGAATCGTCGCACGATGCGATTGTAAGCAAAAGTCTGAATGGCATCATTACCAGTTGGAATAAGGGCGCAGAACGGCTGTTCGGCTACCCTGCGGAAGAAGCGGTCGGCCAGAACATCGCACTGATTATTCCTCCTGAGCGTCGTGACGAAGAAAGAACGATTCTTGGGCAGCTCGCGCGAGGCGAGCGGGTCGACCACTTCGAGACGGTCCGCATGCGCAAGGATGGCAGCCGCCTCGACGTTTCCCTGACAATTTCCCCGATGAAAGATGCCTCGGGCCGCGTGGTTGGGGCGTCGAAACTGGCGCGGGACATAACCCGACGCAAACGCGCCGAAGAAGCGCTGCGTCAGGCGCAGACGGATCTCGCGCACGCCAGCCGGCTGACCACCATGGGAGAGTTCACTGCCTCTCTGGCACACGAAGTGAAACAACCTATCGCCGCAGCAGTCACAGACGCCAATACCTGCGTGCGATGGATTACGCGCGATGAACCCGATCTGAAAGAGGCGCGCGAGGCTGCGTGCAGAATTGTCAAAGACGCACAGCGCGCTTCGGAAATCATCAACCGGGTCCGCCTGCTCTTCAAGAAGGGCACTCCGCAACGGGAGGTGGTTGACGTAAACGAAGTTGCTCGAGAGATGATCGTCCTCCTGGGGGACGAGGCATCGCGGCACTCCATTTCAGTCCGAACCGAGCTGGCGGCAGATCTTCCCCGTGTCATAGGAGATCGAGTGCAATTGCAGCAGGTACTGATGAACCTCATCGTGAACGGCGTCGATGCGATGCACGATGTGGATGGGCCGCGTGAGCTAATCATCAAGTCGCAGCCAGCCGAAAACAACGAACTGGTGCTATCGGTCAGCGATACCGGCGTAGGATTGCCCCCGGACCAGGCAGATCAGATCTTTAACGCTTTCTTTACCACCAAGACTCACGGCACCGGCATGGGACTTCGCATCAGCCGCTCGATTATCGAATCGCATGGTGGCCGCTTGTGGGCTGCCGACAACTCTCCGCGCGGCGCGAGTTTTTGTTTCACCCTACCCACCAAAGCCGAGGCAGATGAATGACACAAGAATTCGCCACGAGGCTTTGTAGACCCGGCGACGAAAGAGTCCTTTCTCTTGTCGCGCAAGCCACGATTCTGGAAACTTACGCTGGGATCACAAACGGCAGTGACTTGGTTACATACGTCAATGCTGAACTGTCGCCAGCTGATTTTAGTCGAATGCTGGCTGACGATCGCATTCGACTATGGATCGCCGAGACGGGCATAGGAAAATGCGCTGTCGGCTACGCCGTTGCCGTCGCGGATGAAGGCGCGACATCATTCTTTTCCTTCGAACTCAAGCGACTCTACCTCCTCTACCGATTTCACGGGAACGGAATAGGTAAAAAGCTAATGCAGGACGTGTTGTCGTTTGCTGAGCGGATGAAGTCAGAATCATGTTGGCTTCAAGTCTATGAAGCCAACACTCACGCCATCGAATTCTACAAACGTTGTGGTTTTGTCCAAACGGGTAGTGACCTGTTTAGGGCTGGCGAAGGCTCGTATCGAGTCCTAACCCTTAGCCTTACCCTTCGCCGCTAGGTTTGCGCCGCGTGTTTAGATTGAAAGTCGTTTCACCAACTCCCTGAGCGTAATGCCCTCCGACTCGCGCGCCGCCGTTTTCAATGTGCTGATCAGAGGATAGGCAACACACGGAGATGTCAAGGACGAGGCGAATGTCGCATGGCCTCGTCCTTGCCGAATACACTAGGTCTGTGATTTCCAGATGACGTCAAGTTTGTGGTCCTCCTCGACCCGAAGCCTACGTACCACTGTGATACCGTTCTCGCTAAGAAAAAACAGCGTGCCAGTATCGTCGTTCGACAAACGCTGTGTAACTCCTGGGATGGTCGCCAGTAAGTTGGGATGAGACGCTTTCGAGTCGTCCCATACCTTGTAGGTTGGATCGCTATCAACGATCGGTGCGACCGCAGCATTTGTGGACGCTGACAAGAGCGCTGTCTGTCCGAGCTTCTCCGCGGCTTCCGTACCGGTCAAAGCTGACGCGTCACTGAGCACGGGGTGTTTGCAGTGTTTGAGGTTTAGCAGCGCTTCGCCTGCGCCGTCGCGGTAGCGAACCAATACACTATGATTTCCGACGGATTCGACGAAATCGAATTGCGAGCGTGCGCCCAGCTCAGTTTCAGCTAAGCGGTGTATTTTAGCTGGATCGCTCACATCGAGAGCCGTAATCTTAGTTCCTTCCGCTGATTCGACGTAGAGCACAGTCCTTCCATCGCCGCTTTTGTGCAGGTACATCGCTTCGCTATTCTCCTGGGCTAGCACTCGCGTGTCAGACGGCGACTGTACAACGATGGTCTTTGAGTGTGGCTTCGTGATTGCGTTCGCAGCGAGGGTCATAGTCAAGACTGCGAATACGAGGGGTGCCAAAACTTGTGTTCTCATACTGAATCTCCTGGTAAATTTCCTTTCTGAGATCAGTGTGCCCGCGAACATCGCACCTCGTCCAAGTAGTAATTGTTATGCCGTATTAGTGCCGTATGGATGGTGATGCAGACGGTGGAAACACTAGCGAGCAGTTCGCATGAAAGACTGCTTCCCGGTTGGGCGAGGCGCGAGTTCAAGCGAAGTAGACAAAAGGAATCTATGAAATGCCCCTACATTGCCAGTGGGGACAGGTCCGGCGGGATACGCGATCGAGAATTGTCTTGAGAGCTTCAACCCGCGGACGCGCGCAATCTTCAGCGTTCCCAGCGACAGTTGATTGCGCACAGCCCACCGTGAAACGAACGTCACGCCGAGACCCGCCTCCACCGCGCTGAGTAGCCCTTCTGTCGAATCAAGTTCCATTTCGATTCGAAGATCTTGTTTCCGCAACCCCGCGGCTATAATCGCCTTTTCGACTACACGACGCGAGCCAGAGCCGAATTCCCGCATCAAAAGCGGTTGTTGCTTCAGCGCCTCGATGTCAACCTCCTGGTCTGCCCATTCATGGTTGGTGGGGACTACGAGCACCATATGGTCCTGGAAGAATGGTTCGATGTTGAGATCCTTGCGTTGCTCCGGTCCTTCGATTAAGGCGAGTTGTATCTGGTGTGCTAGGAGGGCATCCAGGATAGCTTCAGTGTTGCCGCTGCGGGCGACAATCCGAATCCGTGGATGGGCCTTGATAAAGCCCGCAATGAAGTTTGGCAGAAGGTATTGCGCAATCGTTTGCGAGGCCCCGACTGCTAACTCGCCTGCCTGCTCTCCTGAGGTTTCAGCAACCGCGGCAAAAGCCTGATCGGAGATTTCTTTTATCTGATCGGCCAACGGCAGCAACACCTTGCCGCCGGCCGTTAAGGTAATCCGTCCTCCGCTTCGATCGAAGAGAGGAACTCCGAGTTCGTCCTCGAGGGCCTTCACTTGTTGGGTCACGGCGGGTTGCGTCAACAACAGTTCTTCGGCTGCGCGGCTGAAGTTCAAGTGATGTGCAACCGTTCGAAAGACGCGGATTCGGAAGTTTTCTAGCACGAGGTGTTCATGCCGCTTCTTTATGGAGACCTACGCGTGCTCGCCATCGACGATAAGTTTGTGGCCGGTTCTCGCTCCATGCTTTGATCGCCAAAGCGCCGTTCCTGCCGAAGCATGGAATATTTCGGTGCCTCGATCCAAAGGCGGAATGCTGGCCATCGCCACCAGACCAGAAGCAGGGCGAACATAATGGCTGAAATTGCGATCACAATTAGATTGATCATTGTCCTGAGTTCTCCTGCGGTGGGTCATAGAGAGAACGCACGAATTCGACCAGGGCGCGCCTTTGATCTATGCTGAGTTGGTTCCGCCACGGAGGCATTGCCGTACCCGGCACGCCATTTTCTAAAACATCCCATGCCCGTTCCTCGGTAGGCTTCTTAAGATGGAAATTTGTTGGTGCTGGAGCGAGGGCGCCGGCTGCCGATCCATTGCCGGCTCCGGTGTCCCCGTGACAACTTGCGCAAGTAGCGACAAAAAGCGCCTTGCCTATATCCAGACTCGCCGTTTCTTGTATTCCCGGCGCCGCACCCGAAGCGTGCAAGTTTTGAATGTAGGCGATAACAGCGCGCAAATCTTCGGTGGGCAGCTGGCGCCAGGGCGGCATAGCGGATCCAGCGACTCCATTCCACAGCACGCTGCTCAGTCGTTCATCGGAAAATCGGGCAGCAGTCAGGTTTGCCGGCTTCGGCAATAGGCTCGCTGAAGCCTTGCCATCGCCGTTTCCGGCGGGTCCATGACACGAAGCACAATTGGCGGCAAAAACGGTTGCGCCGCGGCTCACTTCTTCCTGTAAGTCATCCGGATCCGCCGCGGGATGTAGAAGTGGTGCGCTGACGCTGTATCCCCCCGTCATGGCAATCGGAACCAGAGGAGGAGTGGCTCTGGCTGAGGGCTCGCCCGGCATCGTCATGTTCGCTGTATCAGACTGGACACTTACCGTCAGCGTCTGTCGGTCAAAACCAGAGAGTTCTCGCGCGCGTCCAAGAGATTGGAGATAGGCCAGCACGTCCAAGCCTTCTTGCGTCGGTTGATTCGGGCTGCCATCAAATAGCCATGGGTACGGGGGCATTACAGAATCCCGCACCACAAGCCGGGGATTGTAGAGATGAGTGAGTTGCCAGTCGGTGGTATGAAGGTTGAATTCGCGGGATAGATCCGGCCCGATGCGGCGTGTGCCCCAAAGCTGCGGATAATCATATTTCGTTTCCCACGGTTCGGTCGGCGCTCCAAAACGCCGCACATCGGCCGCGAGAGACCGGACCTGCTCGGTATGACAGTAAGCGCAACCTTCGCGTCCATAGATAACCCTGCCTCTTTGTTCGGAGGCAGTGAGCGTTGCCAAGGTAACCGGAGCCACCAGCTTGATTTCATTTTCCAGTTCTTTTCCTGGAATAATCGCAAGAACGAGAAACGACAGAGCGAAGAAACCTACACCGGCGCCGAAGGCGACCACATGCGCATGGCTGAGCCAGCGAGTCCAGCTGAACTCTTGTGACGCCGTCGAGCCATTCTCGAATGCAACAATCTCTTCTGCGGCCACGGTTCTGACTGCGGACGGGATTGTCTCTGACCTTGGTCCGGTAACGAGAGCGGTCCAGAAAAGAACAAAACCGGCAAGAATAGGGAGGCCCGAGAGTGTGCGCACCAGCCAGTAGCTTCCGACCGCACGCACAGAATCGATCCACGGCGCGCTCGATTGCCAGACCTGAGCCTCCACCAGGCCCGCAATCGTGAGGTCGGTGACCATCAGCGTC
>DATMQI010000158.1:0-9972 GCA_035567135.1 Terriglobales bacterium | reverse complement strand
ATCCTTCTCGGCTCCCGCCACTCCGCGCAGACCCTCCGCTTGCGCGAATTTCTCACTCGCAACGCCCATCCGTACACGTATATCGATCTCGATGCCGACAAAGCCTCACAGGAACTCCTCGATCGCTTCAACGTCAAGGTTGACGAAATTCCCGTCGTAATCTGCGGCCAAGGCTATGTCCTCCGGAATCCCACAATTCAGAAACTCGCCGACTGCCTCGGCTTCAACGCCGACGTTGACGCCGCACAACTCCGCGACCTCATCATTGTCGGCGCCGGTCCCTCTGGACTCGCCGCCGCCGTTTACGCCGCCTCCGAAGGTCTCGACGTCCTTCTTATCGAGACCGAATCGCCCGGCGGACAGGCCGCCTCCAGCTCCAAAATCGAAAACTATCTCGGTTTTCCCTACGGCCTTTCCGGCCAGGAACTCGCCAATCGAGCCATCACCCAAGCCGAAAAATTCGGCGCCAAGATGATGATCGCCCGCAATGTGGTGCGCCTTGAATGCGCCCGCCGCCCCTACAAAGTCGTTCTCGATAACGACGTCGAACTGGCCGCGCGCTCGGTCGTCATCGCCACCGGCGCGCAGTACAACAAACCGCGCATTGCTAATCTCGCCATTTTTGAAGGACAGGGCGTCTATTACGGCGCCACCTTCATGGAAGCCCAGCTCTGCGGCGACGACGACATTATCGTCGTCGGCGGAGGCAATTCCGCTGGCCAGGCCGCGGTTTACATGTCGCAGACTCAGCGCAAGGTCCACATACTCGTGCGTTCCGGGCAGCTTTCAGACGCGATGTCCCGCTATCTCATTCAACGCATTGAGCAGAATCCCAACATCGAAATTCATTACCGCACCGAAATCATCTCGCTCGAAGGCGATTCGCACCTCGAGCACGTCACATGGCGCAATAACCAGACCGGCGAAATCGCCACAGTCCCCATTCGACACGTTTTCATCATGGCCGGCGCATCGCCGCGAACCGAATGGCTGAAGGGTTGTGTCGCGCTCGACACCAAAGGATTCATTCTCACGGGACGCGATCTCGACGGTTCCACTGACCAACCTGCCTGGCCGCTGGCCCGCAGTGCGCAGATGCTGGAAACGAGTCTTCCGGGCGTATTCGCCGTGGGCGATGTTCGGTCGGGGAACGTAAAGCGAGTCGCTTCGGCCGTCGGCGAAGGTGCAATAGCCATTCATCTTGTCCACCGAGCGCTTGCTGAACTCTAGCAGCCCACAAAGGCGACACACGTCCGGCGCGAGTCTCGTCTACCAGGGAAAGCGCCACGTTAGCGGCGGCAGATCCAGAGCTGTATTTATATTTGATTAGGTATTCGCACGTTCTCCAGATTTCAGGAACCACCCGCCTAAACCAGGTGCACATTTCGCTCGATGGTTTTGATGACCGTGTCCAAACGCCACTCGAATACGTAACGGAGTGGCGGATGCAGAAGGCTGTCCAGTTGTTACAGCGCCACGATAAGAAGCTGATTGATGTTGCGCAATCCGTTGGCTACGAGTCCGATGCTGCGTTCAACAAAGCATTCAAGCGAGTTGTGGGTCTTACGCCCGGCGAATACGGGCATAATGGCGGCGCAGCACAACAGCGATGGGGATGTCGATGTTCTTCTCTGTGACCCAAGTCATCCGGAGCAGGCCGTCGCTTACGAAATGAAGATAATAAAGTTTGGTAGATCAGCTCTCCAGCCCGGCATGTGAAGGTCGAAGATGAGCACGTCAAAGCGCTCAGTCGCGATTTTGCCGCAGAGCTTCGCTGTGCGGCGCGAGGATTGTCTACACAGCATTCTTGCTGCCACGTCCCGTTCCATTGCAATCGTTGCACTTGGTGCGCATGAACGCAACTCCGTGTCCTCCATTCAGGGTTTGGACGATGAGACCGGTGCCCCTGCAAATCTGGCAGGCATCGTCGGCTGCGTCGTGCCAGACAACATCACGCATTGGTTGCAAAAACTCAAACCCGTAACGAAAGACATTCCGGCTCCGCACCACAGCGCGGGCAGTTGCGACGGTAATCGGCAGTTTGATCTTCAGTTCGACGGTTTCTCCGATTTTCAGTTCGACCGGTAGGATTGCAGCGATGCCGGACTCGCTGATGTCCAGAGTCCGTCCCGGTACCACCCCACGCTCCGAATAAACTGTCACTTCGGTTTCCAACTCAAGCCGCCGGTGACGCCGCGTTTCGCTTTTATTGCCTTGCGTCTCGATTTGCTGCTTTGGCGCTTGAGCCTTTTCTTTGCCGCTATTTATTATTTCGTTGTTCCCTCCGCGATCCGTCACTGTGCTTCTGTCCCGTAATCTGCGAGAGGGATTCGTCGGCGTGGTGACTCACCTAGAGATGCTGTTTGTTTGGCTCGACTGTCAACGGCTACCGCGAACACCACGAGATCTTCGTTTGAACATGTTTCCTTCAGACGCTTGAATATGTCACCACAGGCCGCGACATCATGAACGTCCAAAGCGAAAGCCTCGAACTTTTCGGAAGAAAGCCGATTGAAAGCCGACAATTCCAGTGCCTCCTGGCACTCATTGATCATGCGCCTGTATCTGGCGTAGGCAATTAGCGAGCCTGCCGCTGCTCCTAATGTAAACACTCCCGTAATCGTGAGCGGGTCTGCTAACGCCATGTCCTTCTCAGCTCCTCATTCAAATGCCGCTAGCGCCACTGCTTTGACCATCAGGAACCAATAAGCGCTTCTTTAAGATTCCGGAAATGGCATTCTCCCGTTTCTCCTGAGTCATCGAACCTTTTTCAAAGTATCCTGCCGCTCCCTCTTCGATGAGCTTTAATGGCATTCTTTCCTGACAGGCTGCTGATTGCCAAAACTGGAATGTTGGACGTAGATGGTGTCCGCTTCAACCTCGCAGCACCTCTATGCCGTCCATATCCGGCATCAGCATATCGAGAAGGATTAGGCTCGGCATGCAACTCTCCGCAGCAAAAAGTCCAGGCTTACCGTCGCAAGCAATCAGAACTCGATAGCCCAAACTCATCGCTACTCGGGAATAGGATTGCGCGATAAACTTGCTGTCATCAACAATCAGAATCACATCGTTGTTCAGAAGGGTCGCCATACTCGTCTCTTTAGAGGGCCAGTGAGCATTTCCGGCAGTGCCGCTTAATAAGCTGAGGCTATTCGAGATCTCGGCATAGGGGATAACGTCAAGAAGCGACGAGAGCCTCTAAAGTAACTGCGCTAGCGGGAAGTGATGAACATCTGGCTTCGCATCCGTATCCAGCTATCCACTTCGGCTTTCAAAGCAAATACTACGGCACCCTTGCTTCGTTCTAGGCGTCGAATTGGAAAGTTATACCGCTGTTCCCAACGCTGGACAGTCTTTACTGAAGCCCTAACGTAATTGGCAATTTCCTTCCATGTTCGCAGTACTTCATGTGCGGAGTCGCTCAACGAGTCAGCCTCTTGAATCGCACCCGCTAGCTCCAGCTTCGCGTCCGGCCGAAGTTCCACAACGACCGCGCCGACGCGCTTCACCCTACCCTTTGCATCCTTTATTGGGAGAAAGTGGTCAACAAAGCGTGTCGCTTCCGCTCTGGCAGGCAACGTTCCAGCGAGCACGAAGTTGAAAATAGGCCGACCCGTGGCCAAAACCTGCTTGATGGCGGGCTCAACTTGCAAGGCAACTTCGCCAAGAACCTCTCGCAGAGTCTTTCCTAAGTGGAATTCGACTGCGATGCCATTCATCTCAGCTAGTGGAAGATTTAACGCCCGATAGCGCAGTTGGTCGTCGATGATCGCAAAACCAACGTGGGAATCGTTAAGAAACTCAGCCAAGAGCTGATCTGCACCGAACGATTGTTCGTCCCGCAGAGTCTTTCCCAAGTGGAATTCGACCGCGATGCCATTCATCTCAGCTAGGGGAAGATTTAACGCCTGATAGCGCAATTGGTCGTCGAGGATGGCGAGGCCCACGTCGGAACTATTGAAAAAGTCGGCGAATAGCCGCTCTGCATTGAACTCAGTGAGGATCGTCCGCATTTCCATCATCTGTCGGGTGGATTTTGTCGCCCGAACTCCCCGATAAAAGAAAACGGGAGTTGCGAATCCGAACTCTTTGATCTGTTCCAGAATCGGAACAAATCCAAGATAGTTAAACACAGATTAGCCCAATAATCGCAATTTCATACTTGCTTCAGAGCAACTTCACCTCCGTGCTCTGTTCCCTTTAGTGGTCAGGCAAAATAGCATCGGCGTGGTGACAGGCATTGCGGCATGAAAGAGCCAGTTGCAGCAACTTCATACCCAAGTAGTTACGCCGGAACTACTGAGACAAAATCCACCGCCTGCTGTATCGCACGAAGTGTTTCCATACGTGCGGCAAGTTGAGTGCCCTGATCCGCTAGTTTTCGAGAAATTCCGCCCGGTTCGGCTTGCGTGTTGGAGAGTCCTTTGGCATTGCACCTTCATCTATTTAATCAGGAGTCACAGCGTGTCACCGTTGCGGCGACTCTGGGCGGATTCAATATTGTTCATCAACGCTGATTTGACTAGTGATTCCCCGGATAATGAGGATGCCCACGTTTGCACGATCTCGCAACGGAATTCAGGATGCAGCGATATTTCAAGGATTGTCGCCACACGATCTGAAGTTGGTGATAAGCCGAGCCTCGGTGCGAGCAGCGCCTAAAGGGGCATTTCTCTTCCGTCAAGAAGAACCTGCTAGAGAAATGTTTCTCATTGAATCTGGCGGTGTGCGACTTTATCAGATAACCACTGATGGTCGCGACTTGCTGATCCGGTTCGTCCGACCCGGTGAGGTGTGTGGCGACAAAGCCGCAATTGCAAGCGCAAGATACGGCGCGTCGGCGGTTACCGAGACACCCGCCCGAACTTATACATGGACAACCGGGGTGATCACGACGTTGCTAAAGGAAGTCCCCCAGCTCGGAACGAACCTGTTCGCCATCACCGCACGGTATTTGCGCTACTCGCGTGAACGCTACCGTCTTCTAGCGACAGAGTCTGCCGAGCGCCGAATTCGGTGGGCTGTGGCATACTTAGCCCGCAGCATCGGCTCCTCGGAGGGAAATGCCACCGTGGTTACCCGCCGATCCGTCCAGCGAGATATTGCTGAACTAGCGGAAACGACAATCTACACTGTAAATCGAGTGCTGAACGACTATGAACGACGGGGCATCTTGACCAAGAAACGTGGACGTATTGTCCTTGCGGAGCGCTCCAAATGAACCAAGGCAAGACCCGCCTGCCGCCTAGACGCGAAGACGTAACGAAGAACGCGCACGTTTGGCTCGCCGAGTCACGCAGGCCTTTTTACCGTAGGCTGGGGGTTTGGGCTACTTGGAAAACTTTATGGCGTACCAGAGGCCTCAGTGCCGACTGATGAAGCTTGATCCTGTCACGGCCTGGCGAGGAGATGCGGTACACTTCCCTCACTGTCGATACTCGACAACGAACTTGTACTCGAAACCTGAGTCAACATCGATGCAGACGATCTCCTCCAGAGGATGCGGGTTTGCGTCGGGGGAAGGAGGCAGGAGCTACATGCGACGACGAGTGTACGCTCGTCAGAGCAACAGTATGACAATTTGTTCATCTGTTAGGGTCGGATGGTCAGCCGAAATGGTGATATAAAAAGACCACTCCCATGAACGGCAATTATGCACATCGACACACTAGGTTCGGATTGGAAGTCGACGTAACGATTCGGTCGAAAACGTTATGTCTGACCCCCGGTACAACAGAGGTAAGCGAATCCGGGAATGTCCACGGTATTACCCGTCGACTTGTCGTCGGAGAAATTGTGGAATTGCATATCAATCTCCCCTCTAGGTACTAGACCAGCGAGCTGTTGTGCGAAACTGAAACGCTTTTCGGGACGGGTTCGAGTTTGCTGATCACAGCTTAGCGCGAGATGTGCCCTGGGGCTATCTGCGCTCAGATCGGACGTTGTGTTGAGGAAGGCGCGTGTGGCGAACTATTCTACGCGCTAATCTGAGCAGAATGGACCAGACATGCGCTGAGACACGGGAATATATTGCTTGCAGGCCAGACTTCGGCGATTTTTCACCAACAATCCCTTTGCGCCAGAGCCAACTCTACAGCTTTCATTGGCTTACCCGTTTCACCGACGTAAGATTTTGCGCGAATTATCGGCCAGACGATTTCGCACGACACATATGGGACAGTTGGTCGGACGATCTGAAGAAGAAGTGGGACCCTGCGATGAACCTCGGCGAGGCGGGCCGTAAAACCATCAAGAACCACGATCTCGACTACTACCTTAACATCCTGCACGATACCCGTGAACACTCCCTCGCCGAATTTCGCATACGAGATGACCAGTGGCTCCTATCCAACGATACAGAGCAATTTGACAGCAGCGGCAAGATAAACATCTATTGGAAATGGTTCCACGTTTGCGAACACGAATCTCACCAGACTCGCCAGATAGCTTTTCTGACCAAACGACTTCCCAGTGCCAAGGCCACTCCTGTAGCTCGTAAGCGGATACAAACCGGAAAATAGTCCACAACGAGAGCCAAGGTGGTGGGATGGGTCGACAGGTGACACAAACAGGCCGTAGCGCTCGTTGAGGGTTTTGAGCGTAATAGAGAGTGGCTGTTGAAAAACTCCCGTGGGAGAAACTCGCAGAAAACGATCGCGTTACGATGCCCTACAAACGACGTTCTCGACTCGGCTAGATATTTTCTATCTCCGAAATTCCGCTGATTTCTGAAACCTAGAGTTTTTCAACACCAACGAGATATTTCAACAGTTAATCCGCCGCAGGAGAATCCGATACAATCCGGAGCGGTTGCTCGCGATTGTAGGTGCTCACGCGAGCCAATACCGGAGGTCGTCATGTTAAGCCTGAAAAAGAGCAAGGTAGAGCCGCGGAGTGAAAGACCGCGAATACCCGGCTACGGCATAAGTAAGAGCAAAACCGGGATGTTGACTTGGGAATGGGCAGTGAAGACTCTCACGGAGTCTCGCGAGTACTGGATCGTCACGGTGCGTCCCGATGGTCGACCCCACGCCATGATCATTTGGGGCCTGTGGTTCGACGGTGTGTTTTGGTTCGGCACAGGGAGCAAAACCCAAAAGGCACGCAACTTGGCAAAAAACCCAAACTGCATTGTGGGCACTCAGAATGCTGCTGAAGCGGTGATTCTGGAAGGTGTCGCCGAATTGATCACGGATCCAGGCCTTGGGAAGAAGTTAGAACCAATGTCGCTCAGCAAGTACGGAATGAGCGGCGGTGACGGCTCCGAGCCCCTCTACCGTGTGCGTCCGAGCCGTGTATTCGGCCTTATCGAAAAGAGCTTCCCGAAAACTGCGACGCGCTGGACATTCGGTTCAGGTCAATAAGTGCTATCGCGATTTTGCGCCAATGATCCCTAGTCACAGAGTCTGCGGAGTTGGGTTAGGCCGAGGTGCCCAGTCTGCGGTCTGATGCTGCACGGGAATTGCTGTGGGGTCACGGCGTGAGCTTGAACACCACCCCGCAACCATACTGCGAAGGGCAGCCAGAATTACCGCCCTGCGACGTAGTGCCGTAGAGGTTGCCTGCACTGTCCATAATCATGCCTGCCAACGGTAGGACGCCGGTCTGTGCTTGGAAAGTGTGCAGCACGTGCTCCTTGCCATTCACGTCCAGCTTGAAGACGGTCCCGGGGAAACCGTCGGTGCCATATAAATTCCCGGCACCGTCTCGTAGTAGACCCCCGTTGGGAAAGCTTTGATCGCGCTGGTCAGTGAAGGCATACAGGGTTGTCTCCTTCCCGCTGGAATCCAGTTTGAACACAACACCACAGCCCTTCCAAGACCCGGAAGTGCAGTTCTGGACAGGATCTCCCCCGCTTCGGGTTACTCCGTAAAGATTTCCGGACGCATCCCGCACCAAGGTCCCCCGTGGTCCCGCGCCGTCGGTTCCATCGCTGAAGTTGTAAAGTATCGTTTCCACGCCAGCCGAATCCAGATTGAATACCGTTCCATAAAAGCCAGACGATCCACCAAAATAAGTGGTTCCGTAGAGATTCCCAGCTTCGTCCCGGACCAAGCCGCCAAGCGGTCGTGCTCCGTCCGGCGATCCGGTGAAGGTATACAGCACAGTTTCGTTGCCGTGAGGGTCGAGCTTGAACACTAGACCGCAGCTTCCGCTGAAAGTGCAATAACCATGAAAATCACCACCGCTTGAGGCAGTGCCGTACAAGTTGCCCGCACTGTCGAGGATAAGATTTGTCGATGGGGTTCCGCCGTCTCCTTTACCTGTGAATGCGTGCATGACAGTGTATTTCCCAGCCCTGTCTATCCTGAAAACGGTGCCACAACCGTGGGTGCAGCCGCCTCCTTCCCGCGTGCCTCCGTTCGTAGTAGTGCCATAGAGGTTCCCGGAAGCATCCAGCACCACGCCGCCCATGGGATTCATACCGTCCGCGCCATCAAAACTATGCAGCACGGTCTCCTTGCCCGAAGGTTCGAGCTTAAACACGGTTCCGTAATCGAACCTGCCGCCCGACCATGTAGTTCCGTAAAAGTTGCCGCTTTGGTCCTGAATCAGACCGGCGACCGGGGAAGCCCCATCCCCGCCATGGAATCTATGAAGCACGGTGTAGATGTGCTTGTGTGGGGGCTTACTTGCCGCCAGACCGGGAAGTAGGATAAGCCCGAATAGCAGTGCGGCAGACACGGTCGCCGGTGCTGGCGTCGAGAACCAGTTCTTGGCTCGAGTCCTTTTCAGAATCATGGCTGCCTCCTGAGTGGCACGTGAGCACCGAGCGAGAGCGCGCCCAGTGTCGTGTCTGGCGGCGCTTCGGGGTTCGCTTGATCGGTGGCTGAACCTCCGTTGGTCTGACCCGCTCGGATTAAACGTTTTGGCACGGTTTCGTAGGCGTAACCAGTCAGCGTGGCGTTTATCTTCCCCAATGTGTCGTGGACGCTGAGGCGAGCCCAACCATAGTGGGTTTTGCCCTTGATTTTGAATTTCAGCCCCAGATAGCGATTATTGACGTTAATCCATTTGCCATAGGTGCGCTGAGTACTGGAGTCTTCGAACTTGTGGATATAGACCATGGTTGCACCGTTGGTCCTGCCGCTGGTGAAGTGTTGGTGAGGCCCAATAGCTGCGCCGACCTTCAACGCTGAGGCGTACTGCTTGTCGCCTTCGACACCGTTCCCCAATGCTTCCTTTGCCAGCAGCCTCTGGTTAATTGAGCCAGTGGAATTGCAGTAACCGGTCTGCTGAATGAGGAAATCCACAATCCCGTCATGGTTGAGGTCAAGCTCGTAAATCCCGTTGCACCCAATGATTTGGTGGGCTTTGGTGAAGACGATCTTCGCCATGGCCGGTGGCGTCAGGGCTAGGAGGCCCACTCCAGCAACGCTGGCTGCAAGAGCGTACATGTTGAGTTGGTGGTGGACTGAATCGGAAAGGTTGGCTTTCTTGCGGAGCCGGGGTTTCATAGAACCTCCGCGAGTGGTCGATTATCCGTTCTGCCGATCGCGGAGTCAAGCAGCGATGTCTCAAGTGACGTTAACAGCCTGATAGCGTCAGTTGACAATTTTTGTGCAAGCAGGTCAGGCATGGTTGGAAGATCGGCACGCTGCTATTGCAGCTTCGCGTACTCGGCTTTGGCTTGCTTCAGGATGGGGATGTCGGGGGTCGGCGTCTTTCCAGATGCTGACTAATCCTGATAGTCGACCCATGAAAACCTCGGCGCTGCGGGCGGATTTCTGTTTCACAGCCAGGATTACTTCTGACTTAGAAGATAGAGATCAGCTTGGCCACCGGGCCGGGAGTACACGACCGTGGAAAGGTCCGATGAGAAGTCGAAGGCATTGCCATTGTACGCGAGCGGGAAAGTAAACGGCAGCGCGAGCGCAACCTGGGGCTTGCCGATAGGCTCCTCCCCTTGGATGGGCTGGCGGTAAAAGGCCACGTGACCGTGCGAAGCAACAGGGTACAAAACTGACT
>DATMQI010000157.1:0-3206 GCA_035567135.1 Terriglobales bacterium | reverse complement strand
TCCGGGGGCACGTGAGCAGTTCGAAGCGGTTCGAGCAAAGAGCTGGAGCGAGGATCCGTGGCAGCGCGGAGGTCTTACGTCGTTTGGTCCCGGTGAGCTTAGTTGGATTCCTATAAATGCACGAAGGGAAGGCCGGATTTTCTTTGCGGGTGAGCATACGTCCCGATGGAATGGGTGGATGCAGGGCGCTATCGAGTCGGCGCACAGGGTCGTGAGGGAGATCAGCGAGTAAGATTGAGACCCGCTCATGCACTGAAAGCTCTACAACCCAGAAAAACGCCGTTCCCGGACCAAGTGTCGCCCGTCGCAGACCGGGAAACTGAATGATCGCTTAAGTTTCCGTTTACATCGAGTTCAAACAGGAAATATGGCTTGATTCTGATAAAGCGCCGTCACTTTGTGACGTCGTTGCCGTTTTCGTGGCGCTTGCGGAAGGCGGCGACGCGGAGTTTGTTGCCGCAGATCTCCATGCTGCACCAGGCGCGCGTACCGCTCTTGCTGGTGTCGAGGAAGAAAAGAACGCAGTCGGGATTCTGACATTTGCGGATGCGACCAGCGTCTTGCGTGGTGAGCAGTAGCGCGAAGGCTAAGGCGATGGGGCGAGAGAGGTCGTCGGGTTCGGTGACGGCCCAGTTGTGCCTCAGTTGAAGGGATTTCTCCACGGCGGACAGAGTAAACGTGGTTCGAGGGCAAGCCAGCAGACGGTTGGTTTCCGCGATGGCAGCCCTATCCGTATATATGTGCTTGTGCTGGTGAAGGTTTTCCAGCGCGGCCTTAAGAACGCGACGGTATTCGCAGGCGCGGGTGAGCGCTTTTTGCAGCTGGGGCTGGCTGAGAGCGCGTTTTGCATCCTTCAAGGCTCGGCTGCTCAGCATTTCCGCAGCCGCCATCCAATCGAGTAAATCGTCGGGTTTTTCAAGCAAATCGACCGTTTGCCCGTCCTGGACGATCTCGGTGTTCGCGAAGTCGATGGCAGGGTCGTTTCCCAGCCATAGGAACTTCCCGCTTTTTCCTGAATCTTTCATTTCCTGTCCTCATCTGATGCTGTAACGGTCATACATACAATAGACTGTTACATTCTTAGATGCACAAGGAGAACAAAATGGCGCGTTTGACGGCAGTGGATTCCACAACAGCAACGGGCAAAGCTAAACAACTTCTGGACGCAGTGCAAGCCAAGCTGAAGATTACTCCGAATATGACCAAAGTGATGGCGAACTCCCCGGCGGTGCTGGAGAGCTACCTCTCGTTCAGCGGCGCTTTGGCAGGAGGCGCGCTGGCTGCGAAGCTGCGCGAGCAGATCGCGCTCGAAGTGGCGGAGCTGAACGGCTGCGAGTACTGCTTGTCAGCCCATACGACCATTGGCAAGATGGTTGGGCTGAATCATGCTGAGATCGAAGCGGGCAGGGATGGAAAGTCCGACACGCCGAAGACGGCAGCCGCCTTGCAGTTTGTGCGCGAGCTGGTGACCAAGAAGGGCCGCCTGGGCAACGCTGAGGTGGAAGCGGTTCGAAAGGCCGGCTTCAACGATGGCGAGATTGCCGAACTGATTGCCAACACGGTGCTTAATATCTTCACGAACTATTTCAACAACACCACGGATGTGGACATTGACTTTCCGAAGGTGTCGTTGCGCAAGGCCGCCTGATTCGGGTGGGGCGCGGGCAACCGGTTCCTGCGCCCACGCGGTGAAGTGTTTGGCGCCACCGAGTTTGCCGAACAGGCTGACGACACTGGTATCGGGCCACATGCCGTTGCTGAGTCATCCTGCGGATGTGGCTCGCATCATCTTGATCGCGGCAGAACAGGTCTAGAGCAGACCGAAAGCAGTCCAGATGGAAAGTTTCGATCTTAGGAGGACTCATGACGAATCCAATTGTTCCACCATTTACCGAAGAGACAGCGCGGCTTAAGGTGCAAGCGGCAGAGGATGGCTGGAATAGCCGCGATCCCGAGCGGGTGGCGCTGGCGTATACCGAGGATTCAGAGTGGCGCAACCGCGATGAGTTTCTGCGCGGGCGGGAGGATATCAAGGCGTTCCTGCGGCGCAAGTGGGCCAAAGAACTCGACTACCGGTTGAAGAAAGAGCTGTGGGCGTTCACCGGGAATCGCATCGCTGTGCGCTTTGAGTACGAGTGGCATGACGCGCAGGGCCAATGGTACCGGTCCTATGGAAACGAGCTGTGGGAGTTCGCGGAGAGCGGGTTGATGCGCAAGCGCTTTGCGAGCATCAACGATGCGCAAATTGAGGAGTCGGAGCGGAGGGTGCGTTGATGCAAGTCGTGTCCGTCAATGTGGGGTTGCCACGCGAGGTGATCTGGAAGCGCCAGCGCGTGAACACGGCGATTTTCAAGGAGCCGGTTGAGGGCACGATTCCGATACGCAAGTTGAATCTGGATGGCGACCGCCAGGCTGACCTGACGGTGCACGGCGGTCCGGACAAAGCAGTGTATGCGTATCCGGTTGAGCACTATGAATACTGGCGGACGCGCGTGCCAGAGACACCGGAGACGCTGGGCGCGTTTGGCGAGAACCTGACGACGCGGAGCGTGCTGGAGAAAGACCTGAATATCGGCGACCAGGTACGCGTGGGAACGGCGCTGTTGCAGGTAGCGCAGCCGCGCATGCCATGCTACAAGCTGCAAGTGCGGTTTGACCGCGACGATATGACAAAACTCTTCGCGCTGAGCGGGCGCAGCGGCTTTTACTTCTCCGTCATTGAAGAAAGGAAAGTGAAGGCTGGGGACACGATTGAAGTGGTGAAGCGGGATGAGCAGAGGGTGTCCATTGCGGATGTGTTTGGGCTGTACTTTAGCAGGACGATTGACCGGGAGCTGCTGAAAAGGGCTTTGCAAGCGCAAGCGCTGACGTACGAGTCGCGATCGATGCTGCTGAGCCGGATGGGGCAGCGGTGAATTCGGTCGAACGGGCTGGCCAAGGCTCTCCACCGATTCGCGACGCACTCATCTGCAGGCGGCGGAAGGCTCACAGATCGGCAAGGTCGTGCTGACTTTGTGAGAGTAGTCCTCTTTGCCTGATAGTGGAACAGTCTGATCGCGGGAGCCGAAACTGTCTTTTCCACGTATTGGGAGCTGTTTCTGCTGTCCGAGATCTTCCGTTCTCGGATATCGACATGCGGACAGGGAATAAAGATGCTAGCTCAAGTGTTTCAATCCTGAGCAAGAAAACGAAACGAAACGTTCATT
>DATMQI010000156.1:0-4737 GCA_035567135.1 Terriglobales bacterium | reverse complement strand
GTCGTGAGGCGGTATCGGTGCAAATCCACACAAAATTGAGTGTTACGGTCCGCGGACGCTGTTAATGTACTAATAAATATAGAAAGCAAGACTCAGCGAAACATCGCATTTACAATAGTATACGCCGTGTCTTCTGTCCAGCCTGACGAAAGCTGCTACACTACTAGTAGTAATAAGTAAATATTCAAAAACGTAGCAGAATCGTAGCAGTAGAACGCGTAAAACGACGCAAAATGGAGCAACGCCAAAAAACTGAAATCGGCGCTATCTTGCGGCTGGCAAAGCACAAATACCGGGGTGGTCAAAGCGCTTGTCGCTTTAGACCGCCGGTTTTGTCTCCGGAGATCCGAAGGATGTGCGTGCCCAGGTTTCGAAGATAAAGGATTTGCCATCCAACTAGAGGCGCGGATCAACGGGCTCGCTCTCAAGAGCAAGAACTCCGAACACGCACTCGTGCACTCGGCGCAGCGGTTCGTTTCGAACGAAACGCTCCAATGCTTCGATTCCAAGGGCGAATTCGCGAAGAGCTAGAGACCGTTTTGCGGAAGTGGAACGACTGCGGAGGCGCTCGAGATTCTCGGGCAGCAAGTACTCGGGTCCATAGATGATCCTCAAGTACTCGGGGCCTCGGCACTTGACCGCTGGCTGCGCTAGCCCGCGCCGTCCGCGGGCGATGAAGTCCATGGGCTTCACTACTATCCCTTCGCCACCGCGAGCGGTAAGCTCCTCCCACCATCGTGTGGCTTCTTCCACTGTCGTGGTGTCGGTAACATCCACCTGTTTGTATGGCGTCGCGAGCAAGAGACCGTCGCTGGCTTTGCAGAGTTCACCTAACTTCTCCATGTGCCAGACGTGATCCTTCTGCACATGAACCTGACCTTCTGTAGCAAGTAGGTGGAACGGCGCAAGTTTCAAATCGCTGACCGAATGAACCGGCCAGCAGTAATGACGATAGGCATTCACATAAAGGTTGGCGGCGTTGAGTCGTTGCTTGGAATGTTCCAGAAGAACCAGGGCATCACCATTCTTTGGTGCGAGGTGCTCGAGCGATGCGACTGTCTCCGAAAGAGACGCTTGCGCCGCTGCGCCTACAGCGGCGTACTGCTGGCGCAATAGTTCTTGAGCCTTCGCCGACCAGGGCATCAATTCAGCATCGAGACAAATCCAATCGGTCTGAAACTGCTCCCAAAACCCTGCGGCATCGCAGGCCGTGCGAACCTTTTGAAGAAATTCCTTTTCAATTTTCGCGTCGTCGAAGAATCGCCTTCCGGTACGGGTGTAGCAGATGCCGATCCCTTCACCAATGACGCCAAAACGCCGGCACGCCGCATCTTCATCGCGGCAGACAATCACAACAGCCCGTGAACCCATGTGCTTTTCTTCGCAGACTACCCGCGGTAGACCCTCGCGACGAAAGAAGGCAAAGGCCTCCGTCGGATATTCGAGGAACCCTGGCTGTGAGGTTGTCTCCGTGGGCGACATGGTTGGCGGTAAGTAGATCAACCATTTGGGATTCGCGGCAAAACGGCTCATGACTTCCAAAGCTGCTAGCGCGTTTTCTTCGCGAATGGTTACATTGTGATGAAGCCTTGTCGTAACGATTCGTTTCCCAATTACGTCATCGATATCGAGCAAGTCGTCATGAATCTGCTGAGAAGTGAGCGACGGAGCAGCTTCCGCCACCGCGGCAACGAGTGGCCTAACGGGTTGGGCGTACGTCGCGCGCGCCGGGATCGAAAGCAATTCTCGTTCTGGATAACGAAGCGCCGTCAGACTCCCGCCAAAGACACAGCCGGTATCAATGTTGATGGTTCGATTCAGCCAATCCGGTTGAGGTACGGGAGTGTGGCCGTAGATCACCATGGCCCTGCCACGATATTCGGCCGCCCAGTTGTAGCGGACCGGGAGC
The DNA here is from genome assembly GCA_035567135.1 of Terriglobales bacterium. GTDB lineage: Bacteria > Acidobacteriota > Terriglobia > Terriglobales > Acidobacteriaceae > JABDBE01. Next base: position 2,828 of record DATMQI010000156.1, on the reverse strand, counting down.
CCGAATTCGTCGGTCTCACCCGTCGTTTCGCCATACAACGCAAAGTCGCGGACATTTCCCGAGCCTCGACCCTGCATTTCCTCTTTCATCCCTGCGTGAGCAACAACGAGTTTCCCGTCGTCTAGGACGTAGTGACTGACGAGTTCGTCGATGAACTCCAACACGGTGGCGCGAAACTCCGGAGGCTCTGGATTGAGTTGTTCAAGCGACTCCGCGAGCCCATGGGTGATCTGCACGTCCTTCCCGCGGAGTTTGCGCATCAGCTTGATATCGTGATTACCGGGAACGCACAGAGCCGTTCCTGCCTCGACCATACCCATCACCAAACGGAGCACCTCGGGGATCTTGGGCCCCCGGTCCACAAGGTCACCGAGAAATATGGCTTTGCGCCCTTCAGGTGGCCTCACGGAATAGCTTTGTGAGTTGGCGCCGTTCGATTGCGCTTCGATGGAATATCCGAGCTTCGTCAGCAAATCGACCAGTTCGTCGAAGCATCCGTGGACGTCGCCGACGATGTCGAACGGACCGTGCTCGTGCTTTAGGTTGTTCCACAACGGCTCCCGCACGATTTCAGCGGCGTCCACCTCTTCGGGCGAGCGCAAAACGTGAACTCTACGGAAACCTTCACGTTCCAGGCCTCGCAATGACCGCCGCAACTGCTGGGATTGTTGGCGGATCACATGCGGTCCGAAGTCCCGATCGGGGCGAGTCCGATTCCGCTCCTGGCACAGTTTTTCGGGTAGATCGAACACAATCGCGACCGGGAGACAGTGATACTCGCGCCCGAGCGCTATGATGGGTTCCCGGGCTTCCGGCTGAACATTCGTGGCGTCAATGACAACGAGTTTGCCGGCCGCCAGGCGTTTCGAAGCGATGAAATGAAGGACCTCAAACGCATCGTTCGTTGCAGCTTGGCTGTTTTCATCGTCCGAGACGAGGCCGCGGCAAAAGTCGGAAGACAGAATCTCGGTCCCCCGGAAGTGTTTTCGCGCAAAGCTCGACTTGCCTGACCCCGAAGGGCCGACAAGAGCGACAATGGCGAGTTCGGGAATCGTCAGTTTCATTGGCAAGTGAAGATTCCCATCTGCGTAGGGCTCCCGACCACCGGGTCTTCAGGCCCAATCGGCAAGAACCGCACCGCGTAGCCGAATCGCGTAGCCATACTTGTTGCCCAAGATTGAAACTCAGCGCGTGTCCACTCGAAGCGATGGTCTTTGTGGCGCATTTTGCCTGCCGGCAGAGTTTCAAATTTGACGTTGTATTCAACGTTGGGTGTTGTCGCTACAACCGCTTGCGGGTGCGCGAATTCGAACAGAACTCTCTCGAAGGCGGCAAGGCGCGGCGCGTCTTGATGCTCGATTACCTCTACAACAGTTGCGGCGTCGTAGCCGGCGAGGCGCGCATCCCGATAGGTCAAGGAACCATGAAGCAGACGAATTCGCCCTTTTTGCATTGTCGGCAAATTGTCAAGATGCAGTCTCTGAGCCGCGATCTCCAGGACGCGGTGCGAAACATCCAGGCCCACAATTTCTGCGAACGTCTTGTCCTTCAGGAGCTCGCGCAGGAGTCTTCCCTCGCCACAGCCAAGATCGAGGACCCGCTTCGCGCCGGCGCTTCGAAGGGCAGCCATGACGGCTCCCATGCGTTGTTCGGCCAGGCTGATGGGCTTTTCAATGGCTTCTTCTTCGCGCGTGTGAATCTCCGCCAGCTCCTCTGCTTCGGGCTCTTCTTCGCCAATGAGCCGCGTCAATGCTTCGCGAGCCAGCCGCTTCTGATGCTTCAAATAGCGATTGGCAATGAGCTCTCGTTCAGGGTGTGCACGCAGCCAACCCTCGCCGTGACGAAGTAGCTTCTCCACTTCCGCATCGCCAACCCAATAGTGCTTGTCGTCATCAAGGACAGGGATCAACACGTAGAGATGCGTCAGTAAATCGCTCAATCGAACGGTGGCTTTCAGGCTGACAGTAAAATAAGGGCTTTCGCCCCATTCCGAAAACTTCGTGTCGAGCGGGTGCCTGAGTGCTGTTACCTTGTAGGCTAGTGGCTCGAAGAGCCGGCGGAGCAAATTCTCTCCGCCGCGACAAGGCAGGACGGCAATGCGCGCTTCCAGAGGTAGCGGCGTCTCTGCGAGTTCCTGGCGTTCTTTGCTTCTTCCGGTGATCGCTGTTCCAAAGGTCCGGGCAATGGCCACGCTTAGGAACGACGATGCCGCGTAAGGCCGGTCGTTCACATACTGTTCGAGCCTATGCGCTTCGCCACTAGGTCCTCGGCGGTTACGCACAAGACCGATGGGGTCGATCTCCAAAAGCAGTGCAGCCGTGCAGCGCTCCGCGGACGTTTCCGGATAGAAGACGTGAGCTTTGCCAAAGACCTGTTCAAAGGAATGAACGCGGGAGGGGCTTTTGTGCAGCAGGTAGCCCAAGTCCGTCGCCGGATTTCCGGTGTAGGTAATGGTTAGAAGCATTGTTGTCTACTTTATCGCAAAGCAATGTTTGACTCATATTCAGGGGAGGGCTCGTTCTGGTCACGCTCTCGCAATCTGAGTCCAATCAATCCCAAAGCGGCCCAGATATTTCCTCAGACGGTCGGCATCATTGGTGCTGGTTTTCTTCGCCCGTGAAGCGCCGAACAATCTACGCCCAGCGTCTGACAAGGTGCGCGATTCCTGACAAATCTGAATGACGTGCGCCAATTGTGCTCGGTCAAATAAATCAATCTCTGCGAGTTGATCCCGATTCAGGAGCTGGGAAAGTATTTCCCCGGATGCTTCCGCTTCCAGCGACGCCCAGGAAGCATTCAAGCGTTCGATTTCCTCTTCGACGATTTCG
>DATMQI010000155.1:0-4403 GCA_035567135.1 Terriglobales bacterium | reverse complement strand
ATCTATGCGCGCAGCAAGCGTGGGCGGCATTAATCGCAATGCGACGTGCAGAGGAGCGGATTAGTAACTAGAAGTCGGCTTGTAGGAAGTGAATCGCGACTGCTTCCGGCTGAAGTAATCCACATGCCCGATTAACGCGGTTACCGTACAAGTGAAATCTGCCCGATCCTCAATGTCCGGTTAGGCGACTTATCGTCCACTGGCAGGCAGGTAGGTCTGGTAGGCAGGTCGACATACTTATCGAAGAGTTTCGGCCCGGTACTATGGAATGTCGATACGTTGAAACTCCGTGCCTTGGGAATACCAGAGTGCAGTGGGCGCATTCCGAATGAATTTCATATCCGTGCTGGAAGAATGCTCCTTATCAACAATGGGTTTCCCATCTATTGCAAAGGCGAGTTCTTTCCCCTGCCCGCTCAGATGTGCCCAGTACTCGCCATTCCCGCTAGGATAAGGGTGAGCTGCACGGAGCCACCAGTCCGTGGTGTATTCATAAATGCCCTTGCTGCGAAAACTAGCTAGCAACGATCCCGATTCAGTAGACGCAAGCGTTTCACACTCGCCGGGTACATCTAGTTTTGCAATCCCCTGTGGCGTTACTTTCAGCACGAGCCCGTCTCTCGTACAGACATAACCACTCTCATCCGCGACAACCCAATTTTCCGCAAAGAATTTGACTCCCGAGCCGTTCGGGGTGGCGCTCCCATCGCCATCACTCATAACAACGGTATCGGACGCGAAATCTTCCGAATTTTTTACCAAGAATGAAAGCGACTGATGACGGACTATGAATAATAGCTTCGAGCCTATCGGCAATACACCGATGATGGTATTTGCGTCTTGCGAGTTGTAGTTCGATGTCCGCTGGTTCTCGAAAACCCAAGTATTCTTGGCGGAGTCCCATCGCCAAACGCTTCCGCCAGCTTGCAGCCAAAAGCCCTTTGCGCTAGTAGTAGGCTTAATCCCTTCGAGAACATCCCCTCGGCTGTAATATCCTTTTTGAGGTTTAGGCAAATCCACCCGATGCCAAACCATTCCATCATAATTCAGCAACTGATTTGTGTGGTCATCCAGCACCCAGAGGAGCTGATTTGCCGTGTCGAGCCACGGACCAGACACGACGGAGTCAGTGTTCTGAAATCGGTAGACTCTACCGAGCCTTCCTTCTTCCATTTCAAGCAAGCCTAGATTCGTGGCCGCGTAGAGCTTTCCTTTGTACGACGCTAACCCCGAATAGCTAAACTGGACGTAGTCTGGTTGCGCTTTTATCAACGCGGATATTTGGCTGGCGGGTAAGATGGTAGGAGGGCCGTTGTTTGGAGCTTGCGCACGATTAATGGCGGACACCGCCAGTAGAACCAGAACGAAAGGTATGGGTGCAAGCCAATAAGCTCTGTTGCCGATCTTGCGCTTAACCCTTCGCACGAGCCAAACAGTGAACCAAACGAGCCCCAAGGTGAGCAGTCCGAGAAGGGCAAAAAACCAAACCAATATCTGTTCACCGTGCAAGAAGAACGCAGAAATGAGCATAAGGAGAAGCACAGGCCTAACCTAGGTGTTCGAGAACGTTGAGGCTGCTAATGTCAACAAAGGACATAGGGCCCCTTGAAGAATCCTAGCACGGGCTAGTTCCTGGTAAACGCGCTTACCGGAGATGTGGAGTTCTAGGACTGGACTTTTCCGGTTTGGCGACTACACAGGCAAGTGGATTGAGACAGTCGTGATTTCCCACAATGGGGCTTCTGACCCTGATTACTTCCGGCTTGAACGTCAACCGGTCGGAGCGAACACATGCGTAAACACTACGCGACTTATCGGGACTGACCCGGAGACTATTACCACACCGAGCATCGCAGTTCCACCGGTCGCACCATGGCATCACCGGCCTTGCAACTAAATGCCTTCTGGAATTCAGGCAAATTACAAAGTGGACCGATGACGCGATATTTGCTGACGGGATGAGGATTGGTCAGCACATACTGGCGTTGCGCGTCGGGACGCATTTCGTCTCCGCGCGATTGTCCCCAGGAGATAAAAAATTGTTGTTCCGGCGTGAAGCCATCCTGGTCGGGCGGGCGAGGCTTGCCTTCCATTGATTTCTGGAACGCGAGGTAGGCAAGCTTTACGCCACCAAGGTCACCGATGCTCTCACCCAATACCAATTTGCCATTTTCGTGCAAACCGCCATCTACTGTGTAGGCGGAAAACTGGTCGACCACACACTGTCCACGGCTCTGGAATTCCTTGTAGTCTGCGGGAGTCCACCAGTTTTTGAGTTCGCCTGTGGCGTCAAACTTGGCGCCTTGATCGTCAAAACCGTGGGATATTTCGTGCCCGATCACCGGGCCAATGCCGCCGTAGTTGACTGCATCGGTGGCATTCACATCGAACATCGGCGGTAAAAGGATCCCCGCTGCGAATACGATCTCATTCAGCCTCGGATCGTAATAAGCATTTGAGGTCGGTGTAGTCATTCCCCACCTGAGGCGGTCCACCGGCTTGCCAATCAGTTGTGCGTCATCGCGGACGCCAAACCGCCTCGCCTCAACCACGTCGTTCCAATAAGAGTCCCGAGTGATTTCGACGCTGCTGTAGTCCTTCCATTTGTCCGGATAGCCGACTTTGGGGTTAAAAGTGGAAAGTTTTTCCAGGGCCTTCTGCTTGGTTCCGTCGCTCATCCAAGTGAGCGTCAAAATATCGGCATGCAGAGCTAGCAGAATGTTCTTGACCATCTCTTGAATGCGCGCTTTTGCTTCCGGCGAAAATGTCTTTTCGATGTATTTTTTTCCTAAGGCCTCGCCCAGATTTGCATCCGTCGATTCCACGCACCGCTTCCAGCGCGGTTTCATTTCTATGGCGCCTTGCAAGTACTGCTGGTTAAAAGCGAAATCTTCCTGGACGAAGGGTGTTGAAAGAGCAGGAGCAGCCGTCGACAGCACCTGCCATGTCAAATAGGTTTTCCAGTCAGCAAGGGACGTTTCCTGCAGTTGCCGCTGAAACTCCTGCATGAATTTGGGTTGCTCAACGTTGAGCACGACACGGGGATCGACATTCGATGCCCTGAAATACTCCCCCCAGTTAAAATCGGGTGTGAGCTTCTGTACCTCATCCAGTTTCATTGGGTGATCCCTGGCGTAGGGATCGCGCAACTCCACTTTCGTAAGGGATGCGCCAGCCAGCGAGGTTTCCATACGCATCACAACTTGTGCCGCCGCCGCGGCCACCTTGTCGGAACCAGCCAACACGAATATGGCGGCAACATGCTCCACGTACTTCTGACGTGTTTCTTTGGACTTATCATCATCCTTGAAATAGTAGTCCCGATCAGGAAGGCCGAGGCCGCGCGCACCGGCATCGGCGATGACGCGCTGCGGGTTGTGGGAATCCTGCGTCGACCGGAAGACGAATGGCGCAAAGATTGCTTCCTTGTGCAAACGGGCGATGACGCGCTGCAGATCAGCCATTGAACCGATAGATTGGATGAGCTCAAGTTCCCGGTTGATCGCCTTCACGCCCTGGGCATCAATTTGCTTCTCGTTCATGCAGGCGCCGTAATAATCGCCAATCAAGCGCTCTGTGGATTTTGGCGGCACCGTAGAGGAATGAGCGGCAGCGTCCTCGAGAATGCCATGCAGCACTTCCTTGGTGGATTCGCCAGCTGCCCAGCGTTTGCTCCACATCACCATCGAAGGCGGTATGGGGTTGTTCGCCCGCCAGTTGCCGTTTGCAAATTCATAAAAGTCTTGGCAGGGATTGGCTTTGCGATCGATGTCGTTGACGTCGATCCCATGCAAGGGTTTGTCCTGGGCGCAAAGGGCGGAGGTGCAGAACATCGCTGCCAGACCAAAATACTGAAGTCGCATGAGAACCTCTTGCGCGTTGTCACGCTAACCGCTGCGAGGAGGTTACCTATGAAGTCGAGAGATATCAACACGCAGACTCACAAACCGCGTGCGGTCGGAAGGGACTGCTAAAACCTGTCGATAACTGGGCTAATCGCGAGCTAATCCGACTCAATGCCTGATACACGCGCTAAGGTTGACCGAACCAATCAACCCCCGAGTGGTCGGCTACACGGAAGTTATCCTCGCAACCGCGTTCGAGAAGTAATCGAAGCGAACCGTCGCGGCACTTGGACGATTAACGCCGTTATCGTACAAGTGAAATCGGCCCAGATCCCATTGTCCGGTTAGGCGGGCGGTTTCAATGGGTCGACGCAACACTAGCTCGAAGTCTTCTTTTAGGAGTCCACGAAGCAGATTTCGTTCGCGAGTGTTGATTCAAAAAGAACAGTGCCCTGCTTAGGTTCTGATTGAGTCTCGCCGCATAGAACGATTCTCTTGGGGAAGTATTGTCGGATCAACTGGTTAGATGGTGTTGCATCGACCGTCTGAACTGGCACG
>DATMQI010000154.1:0-4603 GCA_035567135.1 Terriglobales bacterium | reverse complement strand
CACGATTCACATGGACGGCGCCGCCAGCTATAACCTTCCGTTTCCTTTTACCAATCAGAACGTTTCTCGCGACATGAACACTCCCGGCTTGGTCAATCTGAAATGCAATGGCGGACACGTTTGGATGAACGCCGAGATGTTGGTGGTGTCGCATCCCTACTACACCGTAACCGATGAGAGCGGTGCTTTCGAGCTAACGGATGTTCCTCCGGGAGAGTACGAAATTGTAGCCTGGCACGAGGGCTGGCAAGTCCTGGGGCGGCAGGCCACCTTTGATGTCCTGACCGAAAAGAAAGTTGAGCGCCCAATCTTTTCCGAACCGCGGAATTGGGAGAAACAGGTCAGCGTGGGCGCAAACGCGGCTGCGGTTGCGAACTTCGTTATCTCCGCAAAGTAACCACCCTTGCTCGCACTTAGTTCAGCCGGGCATTTGCGCTCCGAACACGGTGCTGAGTGAAATCGGGATTTATCGCCAGTAGCGAGCTAGCGTCCTACCTTTCAGTTGCGTGTTTGCCCAGACCACCGCCCTGACTGCCACATAAATGGGAACGCCATACACCGCGAAGAAGAATGGAAAACCAATTAGCACAGAGATGTGATCATGATCAGGATGCAGCAGAGCCGCTGGCATGTAGCCGGCCCAAACTCCTAGTGGGAAATATGGAGCGATCGGCACAGGCAGGGATAACGCAATCCATGTAGCCACGGCGACGAGCATCCAATGACTGCGGACCGGCGATGATGCGCTGCGAAAAATCACCACAGCCAGGATCATCAGGGCAGTGGCGCAAAGTAGCTCTTGATAGCGGGTGTTCCGATCAAGCAAGACATGGAAGTACGAAGGTGGCGCGGTGATGCACCCCACGAAATAACAAGGCACAGCAATGGGAGCGGGCGGCGTGAGCACAAAGTGACGGCCCAGTTCCTTCCGGTAGTCGAGTTCACGCTCGGCGGCTTGCTGCCAATTTGGAAAGAGGACACTGATGCCGATCCACAGAACCCACACGCCCACTACTGCATGTTGAAGGCGGTTCACAATTCACATTTTCCGGCAGGAGGGGTCGCAATGCAAAGCAACGAAGGTAACTGTTGTAACCAGGAGTCTCTGACAATGTCGGCGCTGTCAAGCACTTTTCGAGCCCACGTTTTGACCCTGCGGGCTGGGTTTGAAGTGAAATCGCGATTTTTCGACAGCTGGAGCTGCCCGACTAGATCGAGTTGCTGGAAATGCAGCACAATGGGGCACATAATCCGAGCGCGGAAGTAACAGCGCTTACCGGCTGAGAGGCGGTAGCGTGCCACACGACATCAAGCTCCGGCACGTCGGTACTCGTCAATATAAGAGTGGCTTGGTAACAAGTGAATACGAGGTAATGTCTTAACGAACCCGATCCCGCCTGCTAAAAATTGTGTCTCAAGTTATCTGATTTGCTGAAAAATAGACCATCGAGTTCAAACCCTCAATGAGTGTTATGGCGAGTGGCTGTTGAAAACTCACACTCCCGAAATTCGCGGAAATTTCATCGCGCTAGGATGCCCTACAAACGCGCCAAGGCGACATTACGCAGTCTGGATGCCAACAGCCCCTCACTTAAGGTAGTCGCCCTCACACAACTCCGCGACAACCTGCTGGCTATAAATGTGGGTGAACTGGTCGCCATGCGCTTTGAGAAATCCGACACACAGTGATTTCTGTCGTGAAGTGAGGTGGCGCGATTCAAACTCAAAATAGTTGAGAATGTGAGCGGCAAGCCCAGACGGATGCATCTTCTCGTCGCGCAACAGTGTGAGGAGCCCTTCGACGACCTCGTCCGGCACTCGCTTCCAGCCGTTAATCGCAGGATTGAGATCGAAAACGGCCTGTTGCACACCGTCTTCGTCGCCGATTTCGATATTCTCGCGCAGCCGAGCAATCTTTGGAGCCACTTCTTCGTCGGAAGGTAGATGGTTCCCCGCATGAAATTCATCCCGATGATGGGCCTCTCTGGCCCGACATTCACGCAGCCTACCCTGCGCCCGTTCTAAAGCGCCTCGCCGAGCCGTGAAGTCCTTGTCGCTCTTTCGGGTCAATGCGAGTTCGTCTTTGCAGCTTTGATATTCCGCAAATGCCAAAGCGCATTCTTCGCGGACACGAGCGCAACCGAGACACTCAGCCATCACTTTGCTCCGATCAAATTGTTGCAGGTAGTATAAACTTGCACGTAACTGTCGGAAGCAGGCCATAGCGTTCATTGATCCGGCGTGGGGGCATCGGATGAGTCGCGGGTGTTCTTCGTTCAGGAAGTACTGAAAGGCTGGTTCTCTGCCGTCCAAGACACGCACACGCCAGCGATGCGGAGGCTGTTCTTACCATTGGAAACGTACTGATCTATTGCGTCTCTCGCCGTGTCGCGTGGTCATTGGTGGAAGGCCAGTGAAAACCCAATAGCAGAGCACCAAATGCGAGCAGGCCAGCGTTAACCCGACGATGTAATCAACCCGCGTCAAACATCGGCGACCGCTCGTTTCCATTTGCAAATTTTCACCGGACGTACCAGTGAGGTAAGGTTACTGCCGGGGAATTTTAAGTGTAATCGGGTTTATCAACAGTTGCGGAACCGCCGATTCCTCCATTGGCTCTTCACTGAGCAGTCGCAACAATCGTTGTGACCTGTCTGCATTCAACGCTTCCGCCGGTAACGAACCCCGTCAATATCAATCTCCCCGGCCACGAGCTTCACCCTGCGAGTTTTGATTTCCTTGTAAGGATCGCGACCAACAGGAATCATAACGTAGTCGCTTTGGAACAGGCGCAACTGCACGAAGGTCTGGCCGTCCTTCTGGAAGAATCTGCCTCTATGTGAGAAATCCGCCATCAGAGGCCGAGAAGAATTTCTTCCCGCCTTTAAACCAGACTGGCGCCATGTCCAGAATCGCTTCGTTATTCCTCACCAAGAGCGTGTTCTCGTGGAACCATTTTGCGCCGGGGTCGTCGGGCGAGATATTGGGCAATTTTTCCAGTGCAACGTACTCCCCGTCCATTGTTTGCTGCAGTGCGCTTGAGTTGCCTGTTTGGCAGTAGCTCATTCCAAGCGGGAATAAGCAGACAAGCGAGATCACAAACACTTTGAACATGCCGCGATTGTAAGCCGCAGGCGAGGCGGAAACCCAGTTTCCAAGGTAATTGTTGAGAACAGGGATTTTGCACCAACTGAGCGATGGCGTTCGTGATGCAGACCTTACATCCGCTATTTCCCAGAAACCGTGCTTGGGAACTTGGACTTCAGACTCCGAACGCGTTACGGGCTTTTTGGAAGAAATTAGCGTCGACGGCTAACAAGCCGCAGTTGAGTAGTCTTCGCCTCAAAGTAAAAATGATCAGGCTCTCGCTGTCTTGCTCGTTGTCTTGTTTCGTAAACTGGTGCGGGGTTGTGAGAAAACCTGAGAGTGCCAGTCGCTTCGACGAGTTTGCCGTCCATTCTAGAGTAGGTGTCTTCCAACGTAGATCCTCTGGGTCTGATCCAGACTTCCTGCTGATTGTCGAGCACGACATACGGGTCCCTCTTGACCAGTGATGCAAATTTCCCTCGAATGGTGATCTGCCTTCCGACAAGTGTCTGCGAAACCTCATGGGAGACTGCAGCAGCATCTTCTGGCGTCGAGCGCGGATGGTTACAGCCTCCCGCCAGAGCAACGATGGTGATCGACAGGAAAGCAGCTGTGAAAAGACCCTGCGAGAGATGACCAGTCACAGATTCTTCTCCACCGCCTCATTCTAGACTCTCTTGGGGATCAATGAGTGCCATGGCACCGCATAAATGAAAATGAGCACCGATTGGCCGGTTATGGCGATTTTTCGCCAACTGTTTTACTGGAGCAAATGCAACCTCAATACAACGCCAGCCACGAAGAATGGAGCAACTACGAAGACCAGCAGGCCGTTCCGCCAATTACCTTCGGTTAGGAGAGCTACAAGAAGTGCAAGCGCCCCGTATAACGCGATCACCACAGCGGTCACACCAACGACCGGAGCAGAGAAAAGGGCGCATCGCTGAGAGAACCAGAGAAATGCGCAAATCCAGTTTTCGCTCACGCCCACAATGAGACAGTAGCTTAGGAGGAACCAGTCCGGCAGCCTCAGCAGCTTTTCCGTCGCGGCTTCTTCGCCTTCGATTGCAGGTAATGTCTCTGGCTCAGGGACTAGCGCTATCAGGACAAATGCGGCAACTGCAAAGGCAAGTGCGTGCACCCCCCAGCTTCCTGTATATAAGAACCTTGCGATACTTGCGATGTAGGCAGACAGCGCCACGAGTAGTACGATCCCACGAACAACGATCCCAGACAGACCCGCGTTCTTTGCCTTCACTGTGTTTTGGTGTTCGAGGATTTTGGACACAACCTCAATTATCAGTCGGGACTGGCACCCAGCGCAGATGACTGACGTAACCAGGCCTCTCTGACAATGTCGGCCCGTGTCAAGCAGTTTTCGAGCGCACTACTGCATGCACTCAAAGAAGAGCGCCATTTCGCTCTCGTGGATGGTGTTGCCTTTTCCAACCGTAGGCTCGCTCGTAATCGTTTTCCAGGTCAGGACTCAGTCCGACCCATGCATCTCTTCGGTCAC
>DATMQI010000153.1:0-25162 GCA_035567135.1 Terriglobales bacterium | reverse complement strand
GCTGGGGGTCGACCGAGCTGGCGATCGTCGATGCCAGGCGATCCTGGTGTGAAATTTCTCTAGGAAAACTCGGGGAATGGAAAAAAGAGGAAAAAAGAGAGAAATGGCTTGACGCTCACCGGCCTTCTCATGGAAGGAGTTGAGGCTTTCCGAAGGGTCCGATAAACTTTCAGTCCGTATTTCTGTTGGAGGCGACGTGACGCGGCAACCGGTAAAATTGGTGCTCCTCTGTTTTGCGCTTATGAGCACGGCATTTGTCACCTCTGGGCTTGCTAGTCAAGCCCAAGGTGCACCCGAATCACCTTCTGCGGACTTTCTCGTCGGCAAGTGGAAACTCAATGTCGACAAGTCGACAAATCCTCCCGCAAGCGAAGCCATCACGATAACCTCGCAGGGGAGTGGATTCATGCTTGATTTCGACGAAAAAATGAACAATGGCTACAATCCGAAATATTCAATTACTACGGATATGAAAGGTACGACGGTCAAGCCGATTTATGCAGACGGGTCTAAAACGAATGACCAGTGGCGCGTAACGCGACAGGGTCCCAAAAAGTTCGAGATGGAGTTAATTAGTCAGTTCGGTGGTTGGAAGGACGAATACGAAGTAAGCAACGATGGGACAACCATGACCATGCACAGGCAGGAGTCCCAAACTGGAATCATCGGCGGAAAGATTGATAGCAACGGAAGATTCCACCGCCCCGAGCACATCTTTGTATTTGACAAAATGAAATAACGCCGAGAAATACAAAACTCTCGAAACAGTGTGATAGTTCAAACTCCTGGTAAGGGGGAAATCGGACAAGTCAAGTTCTAGCAGCTCGTTGAAGAATCGAGTTTTGTGAGACCTCGGTTCTGAATTTCAAAGTTATCACTGCGTTGCGTAGGAGCCGTTGAGTCGTTCTATCCGCTCAGCTGACCCAAAGCGGAACCCGGTGTCATGCTTCCGCCATCAGGTTTCGCAATCGGCAGAGGTTGTAAGCAGCCCCGGTGAAGGTGAACAGCCACCCAACCTTGTCGATCCGTAAGCGTCGGGTTCTGACCCCCTGTACAGAGTATGAGTAGTTGAAGAGGATGGCAGTGTGGACACAGTTGTGTGTGCCCACGCTGAGGGGAACGTGGACACACTCGGTCAGGATGCTGCGACGGGCCCGGCGAGGAAGAAGCAACGGCGCCGAACCATTAAAGAGCGGCGGGACATCGTGGAGGAGACGTTGGTGCCCGGGGCGTCGGTGGCGCGAGTGGCGCGTCGGCATGACGTGAATGCCAACCAAGTTTTCTACTGGCGAAAGTTGTATCGGGAAGGACGACTGGGGATCAACATAGCCACACCGCTTCTTCCGGTGAAGGTCAAGGTAGAGCGACGCGCAGAGGCGGTGAAAGAGAATACGCCGACATTGTCGCCAGGTTCGATGGAAATAAAGCTTTCGCGAGGAACACTACGTATCGCAGGTTCTGTGGACGTGTTGGCGCTGCGGGCGGTACTGGAGTGTTTAGCGGAATGATAGGGCTGCCAGCAGGAACGTGCATCTGGATCGCTGCCGGAGTCACCGATCTGCGACGCGGTTTCACCGGACTGAGCGGGATGGTGCAGACCGCATTGAAAGAGGATCCCTTCTCTGGTCACGTCTTCGTTTTCCGTGGGCGGCGTGGGGACTTGATTAAACTTCTTTGGTGGTCGGGCGATGGGCTGTGTTTATTTGCGAAGCGGCTGGAGCGCGGGAAATTTTTCTGGCCGCAAGCGACGAGCGGAACGGTGACACTAACGCCAGCACAGTTATCGATGTTGCTTGAGGGGATTGACTGGCGTCGCCCGGTGCGAAGTTACCAACCGCAGATGGCCGTGTAACGTCGGTTGATAAAGAATTCATTTGTCAGGAATTTTAGTCATGGCATACTGCGCGCACGATGACGCAGCACGCAACGCTTTCTGATTTAAGGAAACTCGATCCGGAAGAGTTGGTGGCGCTGGTGCTTGCTCAGCAGGAGCAGTTGTTGTCTCGGGATACCGAGATCGAGCATTTGAAGCTGCTCATCGCCAAACTGCGGCGCGCGCAGTTCGGTCGCTCCTCAGAAAAACTGGATCGGCAGATCGAGCAGTTGGAGTTGCGGCTGGAAGCGCTGGAAATGGACGATGCGGAGAACGCTGCGGCCCGGCCGGAGGCAGTCGTCAAAAAAGAATCGGCCGGATCCGCGCGACGTCCACTGCCGGCGCATCTGCCAAGAGAAATACGAACGCACCTGCCGAAGCAGGAAGCCTGCCCGGATTGCGGCGGAGAGCTACGCAAGCTCGGGGAAGACGTATCGGAAGTGCTGGAGCGTGTCCCGTCGCACTTCCTGGTGCTCCGGCATGTTCGTGTGAAGCTGACTTGCAAGTGCTGCGAACGCATCGTGCAAGCGGAGGCGCCTAGCCGACCGATCGAGCGCAGTATTGCTGGGCCGGGACTTTTGGCCCACGTGTTGGTGTCGAAGTTTAGCGATCATCTGCCGTTGTACCGGCAGTCAGAAATTTATGCACGGGAAGGGGTGGAACTGGATCGCTCGACGCTGGCGGACTGGGTGGGAGCCAGCGGCCGATTGCTTGCGCCGCTTGTGGAAGTGTTGCGACGTCACGTGATGAGCGCCGAGAAGCTGCATGCCGACGACACTCCTGTCCCGGTGTTGGCGCCAGGCCTAGGAAAGACTAAAACGGGAAGACTCTGGACCTATGTGCGAGACGATCGGCCAGCAGGAGATGAAACACCACCGGCAGTGTGGTTCGCGTACACGCCGGACCGCAAAGGGGAACATCCGAAAGCACATCTGAGCCATTTCCGAGGCATGCTGCAGGCCGATGCTTACGCGGGGTTCGAGCGGATTTACGAAGCCGGAAGCATACAGGAAGCGGCCTGTTGGGCGCACGTGCGCAGGAAATTCTATGATCTTCAGGTCGCGCACAAATCTCCGGTGGCGCAGGAAGCGCTTCGTCGTATCGGAGAACTCTATGCCATCGAAGCAGACATCCGTGGACGAAAACCCGAAGAACGTCGGCAGGTGCGCAACGAGCGCAGCCGGCCATTACTGGACTCACTGAAACAATGGTTGGAAGAGACTTTGGGCAAGCTCTCCAGGAAATCGGATACTTCTCTGGCCGTTCGTTACGCACTCGGACGATGGGAAGCGCTGATGCGTTACTGCGATGATGGTCGACTGGAGATCGACAACAATGCGGCCGAAAGAGCGTTGCGCCCCGTGGCCCTGGGTAGAAAGAACTACCTGTTCGCCGGATCCGACCGCGGCGGCGAGAGCGCCGCAGTGATCTACAGCTTGATCGGCACAGCTAAGTTGAACGGCGTCGATCCAGAGAGCTACCTGCGCAACGTCTTGTCGCGCATCGCAGAGCACCCGATCAATCGCATCGAAGAATTGTTACCGTGGAATCTTACACAGGAATCCACCGTAGACTCGTCACGCGCCGCTTAGCCCATCACTCTCAACTTGTCCAGGTGGCCTCGAGCTCACGCTTACCATCTACCTGAGGAGACTTGCAGTGCGGAAACCTCCGCACGCCTCGCTGCAGGGAGGTCTAAGGGTTGAGGCTACATCACCTCGGCGAATCCGTTCGGTGTCGACTGATCTCAAAACTGGTCGGCGATGCTGGAACGCTCGAACGGCACTTGCTGGTTGGTCAGCGCCGCTTTCGTGAAAAACGGGAACCGACACCCTCGGCAGCTAAGACCCGCTGTTCGGCATACGCCAGCTTCTTGGCCTCGACTTCAGTCAGGTCCTCGCGGACGGGGCCGTACAGCTCGATGACTTGGGCGTAGTCCTTCGCACGCCAGGCTGCCTCGGCTTTGCTTCGGAGAACCCTGAGATTGCCCTCCTTTACCTCATCGGCGTACTGTTTGGCTTGGAACTCCAAAGCTGAACGATAGGCGCTTTCGTCACCTCGGAGCAGGGGAATCGCGTACTTTCTTACCAGCGCCGCGAGCTTCGGTACGAACTCCTGCACCCCTTCTCGCGAGCCAATCTGGAACATTACATGTTGACCTAGGCCTTCGACTTTCTCGGCACCAGCCCATCGAACGACACTAAAGATATGCAGTTTCTTTTCCGGTTCCTTCACTTTGCCGATTTCTGCGCCCAATTCGTACGAAGCTCGGCCATGATAAATATTCACAAATACGTGCGGGGACTCATACCGAACGAACGTCACCTTTTCTTCGACAGGACGCAGACCAAAATCGCTGAGGAATTTGAAGTGGGACAACACCGCGTCTTTGAAGCCTAATTGTGCTCGTTCCGGTCCCGGTTCTTTGTTTAGCATGCCGTCCTCCTAATTGTTCGGCGGATACCAGTGGTCACCCTGCTGCGTCCACCCATGATCTCGGAGCAGATTGCGCTCCGCTCGCAAGAAGCCGCTTTCACTTCCGGCCCTTCCTGTTGAAACGTCACGAATGGGCTTGCCCTTACTCAGCCGAGTGCTCTAAGCAGAACTCTTGTCCACGGAGTACCGAACGGACCAGAAGTAACACTGTGGCGAGGAACAGGAATACCCCCAACGTGCCGCCGACGAACAATGCTGTAGCAGAAAGGTTCGAGAAACCCTTCCCCGCCTCGGGGGCGGACGGCCACGGAGAAAAGTATTCGATGCCAGCCCCCGCCAGCGCGGAGCAATATAATGCAATTGAGGATGCGGCCACAATGATCAGCGTTTTCCAGAAACTGCGAAGGATTTTGCGCAACCAGAGGCACACGGAGAGGTTCAACCCGAACAAAGTCCCGGGCAGTAGATCGCGGATAACTTCCGGCAGCGGTGGCGCACAAACTGCTAAAAGCGCGGAGAGGAATCCAGCAAATCCGAGAAGCAGGACCGAGTTGAGCGTGATTTTCTGGCTCATGTTGGATGCCGACGAAGGATTGCGCTGCGCGTTGGCTATTCTACCTCAAGCTCAACCCGGACCTGGACAACGTCCTGTGTGAGTTGGGCTGTAGGAAAATGTTTGTTCCTTCAAACGAGAAGTAGTTCGTAAGGAAAACCTGGAGCACCGCAAATCCTCCCGTTCGCGAATCCATTCGGCGTCGACTGATCTCAAAACGCTCGGCGAGGCTGGCATGAACTTCGACATGACGCCGTTTCAGATGCTCGGGGTGATTTGCGCTCTTGAAAGAGATCGGTGATCCTCTGCTCAACACGCAGGAATCTTTTGTCTCATAGTTCTGATGAATTCCGTATCGTCCGGGTAGTCACGTTGAACGATTTTCCACGCCAAGCATGGATTGCTCTTCAGTAGCGCTAAATAATCGTTCTCGGAATCAACCCGAAGCTTTTCCATGATTTGTTTGTCTACCGGTGTACGAGACTCAACGGGACCTTGGCCCCGCATCTCAAGTGTGAGTTGCCCCCCCAGAATGGAGTGCATGGCGAATAACACGGCCGACAGGCAATTCTCTTCGCATCCGCGTTGACCGAGCACCGTTGCAGCCGCGTGTCGAACAACAAATGGTTGATCAATTCGCAGGAGGGACGCAAAGACTTGAGGGTCAATTGACTTCTTGCTGCCAAGGAATTGTATGGCGGCCACTCGTGAATCACTCATTGCATTTTGGTCTTGCGCCAAATTCTGAAGGTAGATGTTCGCTTTTGTTGACTTGCGTTCAGCCAGCCGTTCGACGCTGTACAAATATCCCCCGCTTGCAGTTGCATAAAGGGTGTTGAGTTCCTGCTGCTGGGCGACATCCATTCGATACCATATGAGAGATCCGAGGAAGCCCACAAACCACAAAACAAGCATTAGCAAAGTGCCGTACCTGCGGAAACGCGGTCCTATCGTGATCATTCTGACCCATCTCCGCAATTAACTGATAAAGAACTGGCCATGCCTTATATTACTTCAAATTCCTACATTTACGCCTATCTGCCTCTACCGCTCTATGATGACGGGCGTGCTTGAGGATCAGGACTTGAACGTATCACGTCGCAAGCATCACCACCACCCTTCTTGTCACATTCTTCCTTTTGTCTCTGTTTTTCCTCTAACAAATCTTGCTCACGCCGCCTCTTTTCGTTTTCAAGCGCAAGCAAGATCTGCCAGTATCGAAGATCATGAGTGCGTTCCCACTGCGTTTTAGCTTCAGTCGTCAAAGCATTAAGTTGGTCGGGACTCAAGCTCCCTAGATTATTAAACGTGTAATCGCTCGCAACAAGGTGCGGCCAAGTACTCGGTCGAAATTCGGTTCGGACGTCTCGGGCGTTAGAAATGAACCACATTCCGGGCTTGAGCGCAAAACTAATCGATGCCGTTGTGGTTGATCCCGAGCCTTCAAAGTCAACGGATATCGTCCACTTTGAATCTCCTCTTGTGAACCAAGCGCCCGTTGTGAGCCCGTCTCCAGCGCTGGGAGAACCCTTAAGCTCAAATGAGTCTCTCCCTATTCCAACAGTTTTCATCCATCGACCACCTCTCACTCCGCTGGTCGGTAGAATAAGTTGTAACCATGCCAGGGGATCGATCTCATCGCTCCTTTGAGTGTAGGTGGTTAAGGTGTATCCGCCTATATCGAAAACCTCATTTCCATCTGGGTCGATGTACCGAAGCGGGTTATCTAATGCGTAAATATATCTATTGAGTGATTGAGGGTTAACTGCGTTGAACGAACCAGAATCGGGCGACATGAAACGGCCAAGAGAAGATGAGTCATAGCGTGCACCGAAATTATCCAGCCCGCTTTCACTATCCCGCTCTTTGCCTGTGAATTTGTAGTTTTGGGAACAATTGTTGACGACGGGAGTCCGCTCTCCACCAAAGGGATAGAAATCACCGTCATAACAAGGGCTGGTTTGCCCCGATAGCACCAGCACTCTGGACGTACCTAGGTGGTCTGAGAAGTAATAGTAGACATTACTCGAGAAGTCGCGGCGTGCTGATCGCCTACCACCGAAGAAAATATACTCACTAAATGCAGAATTCGATGTACTCCCCGAACCGTCCGTTTCGTCAATTACATTACTCCCAGAATCATACCAATACAGCTTGGTCGGCTGAGTGGGAGCATTAGTCGGCGCTTTGCTTACCCTTCTGCCCTCGCCGTCGTAATTATATATTTGTCCTGCCGTAGAAGTGAGGTGGTTTTCCCCATCATAAGTGTATGTGGTTGGGCCAGTTTCTATCGTGAGATTGCCCGCCGTATCATAAGTGTTGCCGCTGATCTGATTCTGGTTTGTAACACCAACACTTAGATTTTCTCCGCTACATCCTGTATACGCACTTGAAAGGCTAGAGATTCCTAACAAATTACCCCTGACATCGTAGTTAAGTTGCTCGCCCCAACAGTTCGCCGGACTTGTTGAATATGTTGAGGTAGTCTGCGCAGTACTAAGGCGATTGAGCCTGTCATAGGTAAAAGACTGAGTGCGTGTTGTATCTCGATTATTGGTAATCCCCAAAATATTTCCATTGTCGGCGATTCCGAGGCCGTAGTTATATTTCAAATCAAGCACAGTTCCTACGGTTGTCGTGCCCGCACACTGAGTTGCATTCCACGGAAGCGGCGTGCCAGTGGTCGTATATAACCAACATGGTTGAAGTCGGCTGTTAAATATTCTGGTGGAATATAAATTCGTGCCATTCGTTAAAGATGCCAAAACTCCGTGCGGCGTATAGTGCGCGTTTGTCGCGTAGTTGATGCCATTTGCCGAGTCAATCGCTGAGACCGCCTGCCCTGCAGCCCCCGGTCCGTAGGCAATTGTCCTTCCACTGGGGTACGTGAGTGTTGAAAGTGACCCATCGTAGTTGTAGGTGTAAGTGGTGATTTTTTGCACAGCATTTGGATAGCTGTTATTGGTACGTTGGATGGAATTGATTCGTCCCACTTGATCATAAGTCCAAATTTCTGACCCGGCTAGGTCCGTCATTCCTGTCCGGTGACCGATCGGGTACGCGGAGGCGTTGCCTTGGTCGTAAGAGTAAGTCGCCACAGGCGAGGGCAAACTTCCGTTTACGCAAGTTTGAAAGGTGTAGGCCTTGGCGGTAATTCGATTCAAGGCGTCATAACAATAAGTTAACGTAACGGTAGAAGTACCGGTTTGGTTTTGTGCTGGGATGGTCTTGTACGTCAAATTTCCATCCGCGTCATAAGAGTAGTTGCTGGATACCGTGGTTAACGAAGGAGTTTGAGCAGTATTAGATTCTGGAACTGAGGAACTGATGACTCTTGAAAGAGAATCGTAGTTGTATCTTCGCACGCGCCATGGGCTTGTAGCGTCGTTGCCGGGCGCACTTGAGCAACCTGTGCCTGTCACGCCACCGTGTTGCTCAACGCAAAGCAGGTTACCAAGTGCGTCGTACTGATAATCTGTTTCGTATATTAGGCTATTGGAAGAATTTGGTTCTAATACTTGGACCAAGCGTCCCAGACCGTCATTCTTGCGCTGTCTTATATTGCCAGCCTGATCCGTAACGGTGGTCAAGTTCCCCGCAAAGTTTGTAAATATATCTCTGGCGGGTGCAGAAGCAGGACACGTATTTCCCGTCACAGCCGTCCCATCAGACGGGATAACGACACATGTTCTTCCTAACCCATCGTAGATGTAGCTCGTGGTGCCATAGGTTGAATCTCCAGTTGAACGATAGGGATTGCTCACAGACGCTGTTCGACCTGCGGGATCGTAGGTCGTGTCAACATATGTTGTCCCATCAGGGTCTGAGGATAACTGTGTTTGTTTTGTTCTGCCCAAAGCATCCAACAATGCGGTTGTGACACGGTTGAGAGACCCGGTGATTTTCGTCGTAGTCGTCACTGAAAAAGGAGAGGCGTCGTGGTATGAATCGGAGAGCTGCCCCCCGTCTGCGTATGTGGTCACTAGTGGTCTGTTCATGTTGTCGAATGAATAAGTCGTTACCTGCCCGTTCGCATCTGTATCTTGGTAGGGTAAAGCTGTGTTGTAGTAATAGCTTTTTTTGGTGATATGGCTTACGGTTCCTGTCATCGGTTCCGTGGTCTGAGTAAGATAAGCTTGTGAAGAACGGTTAACTCTATCGTCGTAATTATCGACGTAGCTAAATTGTATGGTGTTATTGTTTGGATCAGTTTGTGATCGCAAATTGCCCAGGTCATCGTAGGCAGAGTTCGTGCTAAGCCAATTGCCGGAACTGGACAACCACCGGCTCGTCTGCGTTAGATTACCTCGCGTCAGGTTTGTATGTGAATAATTGGTGTAATCGTGTTGGGGTGCAGGCGTGCCGCTGGTATCGATCAAGGAGCTTCCATCATATTGGTACGAGGTTTGCGCCAGGATATTGCCTTGGCCGTCTTTTATGACCTTCAGCACCGGCCGATTCACGATATGAACGGTCGGCTGAGTGTAGTCAATATTTCCATTCTGCGGATTCGTGGTGAGGTACGTCACATCCGTTTCTCGCAGTAAGGGCCCAGCCGTACCCGGTGTGCCCGGTGTTGTGGGAGTGCCGGGCGTGCCCCCCGGCCCCCAGTCAGATTCCAGAGTCTGGCTGACATTATTGAACGTGGTTGTATAGTTGCCCATTTGCACGTGAAAGTAGGCTTGCTGCGGAAAAGTATCATGCAAATTTGAATCGTATTGATATTGAACGGTCTTCGTCAGTGGGCTTGCACCATCAAAAGCCATTGTGGTTTCTTGAGTCACGCGGCAATTTCCTTGCCCAATTCCGATTGATGCAGATCCCGGAATTTGGCCCGGTCCCTTCCCGCTAGGGGGCGTTGTGCCGACAAGATTTGGGACCGTGTCGCATGTCCATGCACGCAGGACCTCTCGTAGATTTTTAGTCGTTTTCTGATAGTACTGCGTGTCGGTTTCCAGCAAACTATGATCAGGCCCAAGGAATCCGAAAATGTGGACCTGTTGATCGCCGGTCGCGCTTAGATGCGTTGTAATCCTCTGGGTCACTGAAGTTCCGTTGTTTGTCGCGACATAGGTGTAAGTCTCGCCTTGCTCAGTCACGCCGTCAGAGCTTACATAGCGGCCAGTCACGACTAACGAATCCGCGAGCGAAGGTTTGATGATGCCGCCACTGCCAAACGGAGTATTTGTGGCAAATTTAGGCTGAACTGCGTACGTGTACCGAATGTATCCACCTGTAGGTAGAATTACCTTCGTTAGCTGTCCATAAGAGTTCGTCGCATACTGAAATTGCCAAGATGTCCCATTAGGTAAATCAATTTCGCTGAGCATGCGTGTAAATGTTCCCGTATAATTGTGAGCACCCGTAGGGTTTTGAAAAGCGGTGGCCACACTTACACTCCCGTATTTCAGAACGACTTGGCTACCGGTCAGAAGTGTGATCGTGAGAACTGTATTGTTATTGGACCACGTAAACGTGGGTTGAGTTCTTCCCGCCGAATCCAAATTTGCCCCATTTGAGTTCCCATTAGAATCACCAAAGCCTGACGTGCCGTCTGGGTATAGAAAAGGATATGAGATGCTGCTTCCATCGTAGGGGTAAGGATGCAGGTACTGAGCCATTGTCGGCGGCGTATCGCAACCCTGGTAGGATAGGGATATCTGAAGCCACGGATAGAGCTTAGTGGACCCATCCGGATACATCCAATTGCTGTTGTAGTACGCAGTGATAGGATTTTGTTGAGGCGGGTTACCCCCTCCGGGGTGCCAAGTACAATAATCGATAATTGCGCTACTAGAGCCAGTTTCCCCAGGAAAGCCGTTATCAGCTGACCAAGGTTGCGTATGCTCCCAAAATTGTCCATTTGGCGCGGATATGATCGTATACCAATTCTTGCTTGAATAATTTACCGCGTAATGAGCATTCACGCCTCTGCCCTTAATGTTATAGATGGGGACCGAAAGATTGACGCCACCATTGGACAGATCAATATGCTCAAACTCTCCCCCGGTTCCACCCTTTACTTGGTCGATCGGCTCGGGTGGAGGGTTCTGAGCAAGGGCGCGGGGACCTACAAACAGCAACAAAGAGAAGAAAGTGCAAGAAGCAAGTCGTCTGGTATGCATGTTCATTGCACCTCAAAATCCGAATTACTGACACCAGAGTTAAACGTCACTGCGGTTATCTGGATATCCGCGAAATGGCTTCCATTCAAGGAGACGGATATTTCGTGCGGGATGGAGAAGCCGTTTTGTACCTGATACCCCGAAAAGAGTTGATCAAGTACAAATGTTGAGCCCATATTTTGAAAGATGGGTACGTGTTGGCTGCGTTTCACAAGGCTTAGAGATGCTGTATCGAGGTACAGTTCTGTTCCACTAACTTTCGAATAGAGCGCCGACATTTTGTCATCTAATCCCGCAAGGTACTTTTCAACATGAATGTGATGAACTGGACTGCCGTTAAGAGATTCTTCGCCAACGAAGACAATGGACAGGTTCGGGTCCATCCATGCAGCTAGTTCGGTAAAAACCGGAAAATACTTGATGGGATGGTTGATCAACGTATGCATTGGCAATCTGACGGTGGAACCGTCCATTATTTCCACCCCATGGTCCACGTTCACCACGGTTGAATGGGAGTAAGAGTCCGATGTGAAATCTTGGCGACAGATGTTCGGCCCAGCGCATTTGACCGTCAAGGAGCCGACAACCTGTTTTGTGCCCATTTCCGTAGTCATCTGGCCTTGCAGCAACACACTGCTAAGACTTGTACCGCCAGACCCACCCATAGCTACAAATGATCTTTGTAGCAACGAAACGGCCTGAGTGTCACGTTGAGGTCCAGAAGTCAGTAAATTGGGAGATTGTGGTTCCCCTGCCGAAGCGTTGGAAATCAGAAGAAGCGAAGCAGCGAACGCGAGGACTTTGATTCGCATAATTGCTCCCGAGACGAATTTGGGCACACAAATACTTATGGGGTATGTTGAATTTTGGGGCCGACCTAAGGGAAGCCTGGGACAGGTGAGCGAACCCGTTCCACCATTAGGGTGCTCTTGGGGACGTATCTCTATACTTACGACTATTCGATGTCAAGTAAATAAACGCGATTGTTTGGAGCTGTGGAAATGTTTCGGCAATTCAGGGCTTCAACGATTCGCTATTCGTTACGAAGACAAAAATGCATCTTCCATCCGCGACGACCGCAACATACCTTCCCCGCATGCTAGTATTTTCTCGTGCCTGACCGCCGCTTTCGATCTCGCCGGTCTAAGAAATCTTGCCGCTGTAAGCGCGGCATCGGTGCGCATCACAAGAAAATTACGTCGGGAGCGGTGACTCATCCCTGCTGGTTTCCCGGCTGCGATTGCAGGGATTATCGACCGGAAAAGCAGAAATAGAAGAGAATGTCCGAGTTTTAATTGATTGCAGCGGCTCTCAATGTTGCGTCGGAAACTGGCCACCACCAACCCGATCATCGCTCCGATACCCTGCGATTTTGCTATAAAATTGCTGCTAGCAAAGTCTCCCATTTGAAGCGGCAAAGGAGTGAATATGAGCGACAGAACCGCTGAGTTGATGCGTGTCTGTTTTGAAAAGGTCGACCTGGAGGGACAAGATGCAGCGTCCTTTCAGAATGTGATGAGCGCCCTTCTGGAGGCACGCTCCGAATCCGAATCGCAAGGACGACGCGAAGAGGCACAGGTGTGGTTCGATAAATGGCGTCAGCTCGAAACACTCGACCCTGTATGGGCATCCAGTCGACTTGCAGAACTGCAGCGACAGGTAGAATACAAAAATACTATGTGCGCGATGGCCATCTCGAAAGAAGACGCATCAGCTACCGCGCCTTTCCGACGCCGTAACCAATAACGAAAATAAGATCGACCGGGGTAGGAGTCCAATAGGTCGTACTCGCCAGCCCACCCGTCATACCCATCGCATACGCCGACACTGAACGCAGTTCACTCGTCATCATCGCTGCTAGTGTTGTCCTTGATTTGATATCTTATTGCATTACGGCTCGGAGGGAAGAACCAGTGTCCAACAGCGGCGGCGCGAAACTGCTGATTCTGATTTCAACAGTCCTCATAATATGTTTCGGGACGTTGAAGATGTCACGGTCGCAGCAACAACAGCCGCCCCAAACAACGGTTCGCATTACTTCCGACCTTGTAGTTCTTTCTGTTAGCGTGAGAGACCGTGCCGGAAATCTTGTCCCAGACCTGCGACGAGAACAGTTCCGGGTTTTTGATGATGGCGTCGAGCAAGAAATTAAAGTTTTTACTGAAGAAGGTCTCCCACTTTCACTCGTTTTTCTTGTCGACAACGACGTGAATGGGAATGCCGGAACGCAATTAGTTCAAAGTCTCCGCGCTTTGATGGGTGGGCTGAGCCTTCAGGACGAAGCCACCGTCTGCCGTTTTGACATGCTCTTCTATCCGGGAAACGGTTTCACCTCGAACATCGATAACCTGATGGCCGAACTAAAGTCCACGCAAGCCGAAATTAAACCCACACCAACGTATGTTCCAGAACCTGTAGTGTGCGGTAACTCCACAACTGGAAGTCCGTGCATTCCTGCTCCAACCTATTCGGGGTCTCGACCGAGTAAGGCCTTAGATGACGCGGTGTATTCCGCTGCTAACCTACTGGAGAATGCAGGTGCTGACCGCCGAAAAATCATTCTTGTGATTTCGGATGGAGTCAATGAGCCTAAGTTAAACAAGCATGGCTTTGAGAGCGTCAGAGAGAAGCTCTTATTCGATAACATTTCCTTGTTTAGTCTCGCCGTGGGCAGCAATACCGCTAAGCGCAAGTATTCCCGATTGGAAAACTACTCGCGCATCTCGGGAGGAGACATCTACTATGCATCGAAGTCCAGAACCATGGAGCAGTTTTATGCTCGCATCACGGAACAAGCCCGCCACGAATACACTCTCGCTTACGTACCCGCAGGAACCGAACTCGATTCCAACTATCACCGCATCGAACTCCGAGTCTCGGGCAACGGACTAACCGCGCAAACACGCGAGGGCTACTACAAGAATCGTCCAGCCGAGACACCGAAGGAATAAAACACCAGTCGTTTGAACTCAAGTCCTCGGCCAAAATTCAGGTAAATACCTGATAGCGTCCTCGTTGCTACCAAAGTACAGTCGCTGGTAGCTAAGTCCACAAATACATTTGACCGGGACGCTCTTCCTCCGAGGGGCGTCCCTACCCCGCTGACCGCAAAACTTGAGTTAAGTGTGGAGCCGTCCACCTGTCCTGCTATCCTGATTACATCAATGTCAGAAACAAGACGAACTGAGACGCAATTGGGTATTTCCGATCTGACGAAGCGATTTGGCGCGGCGGGAATCCAAATCATCGATCAACGGGGAGACTTCCGTCGTCATTCCACCTACTTTGCAATCGGCACTTCTGAACGCCAAACCGACATAACCATATATGATACTTTCCTGGACGATCTTCCGAACACGAAAGACTACCAAGTTGCAGCCGATTCGTATGCCCTCGCTGTAGCTGGCAGGCTTAAGTGTGGTTCTCCCGAACTGTTTTACTGTCGATCTGGAGTCGCCGTTCGCGTTTCCATCCTGTGGCCGATTCAGCCAGCAATGAACGCGGCGATGTACATCCTGTTTGACGCGATAAATCAGGTAGACGGTAAAGTCGCCAGATGCTCAATGAGAGTCGGACGTGCGTTGGGCCACACTGTTTTCGATACCGTAATAGAGACAGTGAACAGCGTGCGCACGGCAATTGATGAGGGTCGCGTCAACTTTTTCAATCCCGATGTGCATCAAGATACCTATCAGGAAGTCGAATGTCAGCACCAGCCATCAGAAATCCACTTTCCGCAATCTGAAATCGACCAGTTCTTAAAAGGGAAAGCTTACGTCTTGGGATTCCTTGCTGTTGATGAACCTGGTGAGGTCTGGGCGGCGGACCCCTGGGATGCCCTATACCTTGGCGTCTCGAAAAGGGATTTATTACTTGCGATGCGAGTGTTAAGAGCAAATGGCTTGCTTGATTCTGGCTCGGGTCCTGAATATGCACGGCCAACCGACAAGTTACTTGCCGAACAGTCATCTGAGAAGAAGGGCGAGGAAACGTTGTTCCAGTCGCAACAAGCGATTTCGCGGTTAAATCTGCCAACCAAAGAAGCACTGCTTAAAGACATGCGCACGATCATTGAACGACATCCCGTTTCGGCTCTCCTCGTAATCGATGCTGATAATTTTAAGAGCGTGAACGATACGCTCGGCCATTCGAAAGGTGATGAATGCCTTGATCTGATCGTTGGCACAATTGCAACCGTAGTTGGAAGGAAAGGCAAGATTTATAGGTGGGGCAGCGGAGACGAATTTTCCGTTTGTCTTCCAGATTTTTCCACGGAAGAGGCTCAAGCGACAGCAGAACGAATCAGACGCCGGGTCGAGGAAGCCAAACCTGGTGGTGAAATTGCTGTCACCACAAGCATCGGGGTTTGCGGGAGTGATCGTGCGAATTCAAAATCCGCAGATGAGATTCTCGACTTCGCGGATAAAGCGATGTACCAGTCTAAGAATTCGGGTAAGAACAGTGTCACCACCTGGCCTTTTGGAGTAGACGCGGGGCAATCAGTTCCTCGCGCAGCAAAGTCAACGAAGCAAGCTATCAAGGCCCAACTCGCCGTGTTTTTGAAGGAAGGACGAGAAATCCAAAACCGTCTTGAATACAGCAATATGGATTCGCTCCGCCAAAAGCAGGAATGGGAACAGCGCGTAGAAAAGTATTTAGAGAAGAATCTCGATGGGTCATATGCTGTCAGGTTTCAAACTCCTGGCCATCCGTCGACTACGTATCCAGAGGGAATCAACTCCAAAATGATGGCTCCCTGGGCGGATACGGGTGCAAGAATGGCAATGCTCAATAGCTTCATGGCAGAGCTTCGAGAGTAGGCAGCGTGTATCACTTCACCGAGTTGGCTTTTTGATCGGAGCCGCGACAGCACGATACCACGCTGTTCGCAACAAACGCTCTTGAATTAGGGTACTTAAACATATAGGTTTGCACTTGTGAACCTGTCCTGTGGGAATTGCAAGACAATTCGGTGGTTTACGGGAGAACCGCCAAAATGTGACGTTTGCGGTTGGGTGTACGACACCAGCGAACGGAAGCAGCCTGTCTCATCGAATACGAAGTCATCAGATACAGCATCAGGATTCGGCTGTCTGGTCGCATTGGGGGCGGTCGCGCTCTTGATCTGGTCTTTTCTTCCAGATAGCTGGACCGACCCGTGGAAATACTCCGTCATCTATAGCGTGAACTCCGACAATGTACATGTTACCGATAAACCGAAAGATTGCGATTTCATTCACGCGCCTCTTGGAGACAAGGCCTGCCACTACAAGAAAGTTATCTACGGTTATAACTCCCGTGGTGATTTCGTCGCGGGGGACAATGCACCCCAATACTCAACTAACACGCAAAATAAACCAATCATCTCCTACGACGGCGGGAAGTCATGGCAGTTGATACCCGATGCTCAGAATCCGCCCGATACCAAGGTTGTAAAAATTGAAGTTGATTGGGAGAAGGTAAAGGAATGAGGAAGAAACCGGACTTTGAATTCTCTCCCGCGATTCAGGCGATCTAGCATACCGCGCCCAATCTAACGCTCTGCCCAAAGTTCAGGCGAGCTAGCGCCGACAAAGTCCTGGAGCACATCAAACAAGATCAATGTGAGCGATGCCTCGCCGTGCTTCGACAACTAGGGAAAGAAATGGACCTGATTATCTATCTGACGAACGGCAGGAATTAACACTCTCATTTGATTCAACAGCTTCAATCTCTTCGGTCGTAATTGCATTTAGCATGAACAGCACGAAGATTTGAATCATCCCACAATCGGCAATACGCCTCATCAAAAGTCAGTTCGCCGTGGAAAACTTTGTCGGTGAATTCTTTTACCGTCACGACATGGTCAAAGTGCGTGGCTTTACCGTGGTCGATTAACGGTTTCCGACAGATAGGACAGCTACCGTTTTGCATCTTTATCAGCCGGGGCCTTGCCTGTGCAAGTGGGACATTTCGCGGTCGCAGCCTGTTCGGATGCCAATTCCGAAGCAGATGAGCAACCATGCTCTTATCGCAGTCAATCATCATTTCCACACCCCCGACTAGGCGACACTTTATGGGAAGAGACTACACTCTGCCTACCCTAGCTTTTCGCTCGAATCACACCCACCGCAACTCCCCGCTGCTCTCGCTCCGGGAGTCTTGATCGCGCCTTCTCCGCCTGATCTTTCGTCTTGAACGGCTTCGACTGCGGCGTGATCTGACCATCCACATACTTGAAGAGCAGCCAGCGTGCGATGATTTTGGGCATCTGAAATTTATAGCACAAGCGGCAAGGGTCGAGCGTTGACCCGCTCACCGTACCATTACTTGACTTGTCCGGTTAGGGCGTTATACACAGGACTTGGTGCACTTCACAACGAGACACGAATCACCTATTCTTCGTTTCGGAATGAGCAAGGTCCTCATCACGGGAAGGGCACAAGACGACCGTGAGACATTCGTATTCACTGTCGAAGCTTTTGTGTCCGGCGGCTTTCTTCTGAGTATCCGCTACGCCGGTGACGGTGCGACCAACGTCACTGGTGCCGGGGTCTGGCCCTCCATCGAAAAAGCCAAGCAAGTCGCAGAGGAGACTGCCGGAAAACTCCTGCATGGAGCCGCCGTTAGTTGGCAGGAGTGAACTAGTACCCATTTTTCCGGTTATGGCTGCCAGGAGCTAGCGGACCTTGCGTAAGGCGGGAACGAAATACAGTCGTCCGGTGTCTCACAAATAGCAATATGTTCATTATCTCTGTACCTTGGGACTTCCGGTCGCTGTGGGCAATCCTGACGCTCACCTCCAAGCTCTATGTCCTTTGCCTTTTGGCGGGAGCAGCATATTCGACATACACTCTTGCTGTTGTCGCATTCGGTCTCCGCCAGGCCGTAACGCATTCATCCTTGACCGAAGAGAATGGCGCAAGGGTTCGGCTGAATAAGATGGCTGCTAGGGTGCAAGCGTCTCGGCAGTTGCACACAATGCTTTTCCTATTATTCGGAATTTGTTGCGCAAACGAAGTGTTTGCGACCCTACGAACAAGTCAGCACTCCTCCATGTCCCTGAGCGCAGCTAGTATTGATGTGTTTGAGCCGGTCACTGCATTTGCGTTTTCTGTTTTCGCAGTACTCTTGGCTCTGCATTCATTCCAATGGGTGATTGCGCACCGTCTGCAATCAATGCTCGTTAATGATTGACTTCCACTTGCCTGGTAAGTCGTGCCGGACAACTTCCTTCCAGTACCCCGTTCTCTACCGGAAGAATGGAATGACCAATTCTTTGAAACAAACCCAAGCCGCGATTGCAACGAAAAACCCGAATACGCAGAAGAGCGCAATTGTCGAAGCTTTGTACGGTCTCTTGGGAAACAAGAGTGGAGGCGGCTTTATTCCATTCTCTTTCGCCATCTCCAATTCAATCTGGTAAACCTCTGATTTAATGCGCCTATTGCTCTCGACTAGCAGCTTGTTGAAGAATCCAGCGTTGCAGGTACTTGGTTCTCGATTTTAGGTTATTTCTGCGTCGTGAAGGATTGCTTTGGGCCGCTCTATCTACTCGCAACGTCGAACCGAAACACTGTGTCAGGTTGTGGCCATCAAGTTTCGCAATCGGCAGAGGTTGTAAGCAGCTCCGGTGAAGGTAAACAGCCAGCCCACTTTGTCGATCCCTCGCAACTTCACTTTCTTTAGCATCCCGATCATCTTCATCCACCCGAACGATTGCTCCACTCGTTTTCGCTTCCGCTGACTCACCTCATACCCTGTATGCCGCGTGGTTCGCTCGTCCACCGCGCTCCTGCGGTTGGTCGTGTTCTGCGCCACATGCGGAGTGATGTTCATCCCCCGAAGTTCTCGTACGAATTCCCGCGTGTCATAGTTCTTGTCCCCTCCCAACGTCACGCGCTTTCCTGCTGGGATCGCTTCCGCCATGAGCATCGCAGCATCCCGCTCCGCTCGGCCACTCGCCTCGGTCAGAAACGTCTGCACCAAAAGCCCGTTGCGGTTTTCCATCAATACATGTCCCATGTAGCTCAGCTTCGCCTCGCTTCCCCTGGACTTGGTGAATAACCGGGCATCCGGATCGGTTGTCGATTCATGAGTCTCGTTCTTGCGCTTTTCTCCGCGAAAGTCGACATCTCCCCCCGCTCCAGGTGGCTTTCCGGTTCCGTCCTTTGGCCGGAAGCTCTTATGACTCGCCCAAGCCTCGATCAACGTTCCGTCCACGGTGAAATGTTCATCCGACATATAGGGCTTCGCACGTTCCAGCACCCGCTGAAAAAACGACTCCGCGATCTCTTCGTTCAGCAATCGTTCTCGATTCTTGCTGTACACCGCGTGGTTCCACACCGTCTCATCCATCTCCATCCCCACGAACCACCGGAACAGTAGGTTGTACTGCAGTTGTTCGATCAGCATTCGCTCACTGCGCACCGAATAGAAGATCTGCAACAGCAGCGATCTCAACAGCCGCTCCGGCGCAATCGACGGACGCCCCACGTCGGAGTACAGCTTCTGAAACTTCGGCGACATCTCTTTCAGAATCTCATCCACGATCTTGCGGATCGGTCGTAGCGGATGATCCGCGGGTACCCGCTTCTCCGGGGAAATGTAGCTGTACATTCCTTCTTGCAGGTTATCGTCGCCGCGCATTCACCCGTCTCCTTCGTCTTCCTTCACTCAGACGAGTTCTCTTCCATTAAAGTTGCAGTGAATATGTATTTTTCAACAAACTGCTAGTCTTTGCCAAAGTGTTTTCACGGTGAAATCACCACATACAATTCTAGTCCCCCGGTCAACTCCTGATTTGTCGGCTTACCGGACAAGTTCGTACCATGACCGACTCTTCTATCTCAGAGCATATCGGGGGAATCACTTCCAGAAGTTGATTGCTGGCGCAAGATGGCAATTCATTGCGGAGAGCGGAAACGCAGTATCTTTGAGATTCGTCAATTCTTGCTCAATCGATGAAAAATTAGGGGGAATGGACTCTTCTTTACCGGCATACTCTCCGATACCAAATTCTCTAAAAGCTTTTCCAACTCCATCGTCGATCGCAATCGAATGCACTTCCAAATCTTCCTCGCTGTTTTGGGAAGCGTACACGTAGATGAACTGTTTTTCCGGCAAGTCAAAAAAGTGTTTCTCGATAATCAACCGGATTAACTTTTTCACCTTGTCGGGGTCGACTTTGTTTCTACAGGTCGGAACCTCGGTCGAAGACATCGGTCGTTTTGAATATGCTTGCCAGACGACCCTGCCATCGCCGTAAACGAAAAACGCTTGATAGACTTTATGCGATGGCAATTGGTACATAATTCTCAATTTTTGGAGTGCTACTGGGTCCTTCAACAGCGGTTCCAAATCAAGTTGATGCCGCGGTGGTTCGGCGGTCTGAAGCAAAAACACGAGAAGCAAAACGAAGATAGGCCTCATACAATTTCCAATGAGATCGCACTTTAGTAGTTTAGGTTGCCTTCGGTCAAACACTCGCTATTTCACGGTCTTTGTACCATGTAACTCCTGGTAAGTTGGCTAACCGGATATGCGGCTACTAGTACTCCTATCGCGTCCCAAGCAGCGTCCGCAATTTCTCTTTCAGTGTCTGCTGTCTCGGACTCATTGCATTCTGATTAATCCACTTCAATAATTTCGGAACATCAACAACATGCCTCGTCGGTTCCTGATAAACTTCCACCTCAACTTGTTTGATTGTTTCGTCCGCGTGGGCCTCCCATCCTACTTCCGCCAGTTGATTCAAGCCACGTACCACAGCTTCGTATAGGGATTCCGCATAAACGACAACACTATGTTGTATATCGAGAGTATCCCTTAACCGGACAATGCATTTGGGCATTCTGAACTCGGGATGCTGGATTGGCAGAGGTAGGAGATTTGATCTTACTTCTTTTGCCACAAATCCCAAAATTGCTTCACCGTCGCTGGCCCATGCCCGGCGTAATGATTGTTGCTGAAAGCAAATATTTTCCGAATCTTTTTGTTCAGGACCAGTTTCCTCAAGACATCCACCCAATGCTTGAGATCGTCTGCCCGATCAACAACGGTCTTCTCCCAGGTTTGGGTTATCTTCTCTATCTCGTGCCGATCACCCAGCCACCGAACATAAGCGAAGTCGGCAGTAATCATGTCGAACTTTTCCTTCATCTCCCAAGGGCGAGGAACAAACGTTGTGTCAGTCATTGCCAGCGCCACGTTGTGCTCACGGAGCATCTCCGCAAATCTGGCATCGAGCCAAGTCTTGTTTCGAATCTCGATCACAAATTTGTGGTCGGCAGGAAGCTTCTTCAGGAAGGGCGTAAGCACAGCGAGAAAACTTTCTTGCTTCGGAACTTTCCAGCGGTCGAACGACGGAAACTGAAACACCATCGGGCCGAGCTTATCCCCCAACAAAGACATCCTTTCAATAAATTCATCAAACTCGGGTTCGCAACCTACGAGGACCTTGTCGTGCGTGATGATCTGCGGGACCTTCACAGCGAAGATGAAATCTGCCGGGGTCTTCTCGTCCCAGCTTTTGACAGTCGAGGCGCTTGGCGTGCCATAGAATGTGCTATCGATCTCGACTGTTTGAAACTGGCTGGCGTAGTAGGAGAGAAAATCCCGCGACCGCATGCCCTGCGGATAGAAAGAACCTTGCCAGCCCGTGGCTGTGAAAGATGAAGTGCCAAGGAGAATGCCGGAAATCTCAAAAGGCCGGGTGATTTCTTGCGGGGTCGCTGGAGCAACGGTCTCGTCCGACTTATCCAATGGAAAGAGTGAGGGTTGGTGGGTTGATTTCATTGTTGTTGACGTTAGAGCCGATTAAGCAGAGCGCGGCTTAAAAAATTGAACGTGCCCACAATTACTGCACGTGAACGGACGAACGGCAAGTAATGTTGTGTCAGTCGGGACGGTGGCACTGGCAGGCCAGAGTCGAATACTCCAGGTGTTTGAACGTTCCGGTTTGTATTCGCCCAGCCCGCATACATGGCAAGGCCTGGGCACACCGTCGTTCAAAAGCTGCCCACCCGTTTCAATAATGGTGAGGTGAGTGTTCACGATCAGCAACAACTCAACCGCAGAAGAACAGCAACTGGCGGGGTCTTCAACGACGCAGTGATCGAGAATCTGGTTAATCGCGTGCATGTTCGGATCATGCCTGAAGATCGAAGTAAGGTTGTTTTCCGCTCGGTCGTAGTATTCCCGGACCAATCTCGATTTGCCAGTCACCATACACCATAAGAGTTTGCCGAGCATGTATACATCGAAGTTAGGATCGACATCTTGAAGGCGACCCGCTTCTGCCCAAGGAGGCATGAAGTCACGCGGGCCTACTCGTTCGTTTGTTGAAGTCGCTCGATCTTGATTGCTCGGAGTGAACACAATGCCAAAATCGCCCAGCACAAGTTGACCGTCAGAGCCGATAAAGACATTGGCAGGCTTTATATCTCTGTGAACAATTCCGTCCTTATGTAGGTTTGCGACTGTCGAGACAAGCGAACGAAATGCAATAAGAGCCGAACGAGCATCACCCCGACAGAGCAATGGATGCGCTTCGAGCGTGCCATTCGGATAGTACTCAGTAACGATCCAACGCTCGTCAACGTTGGAATCGAGCATCCGGACGAGTCCTGGTCGATTCTGGCTCAGAACAGCAATCTCATTTCTTAAGCGAGCCATCATCTGCTCTTCTGCATCAGGACCCTCCGCACGCGGTATGAATACCTTCAGCGCACCGAGTTCCAGAGGGTGTTCGGGGCGTGCGAAATTGAATACGGATTCTGACAGCTCAACAGCACCATCAGCATCGATGAGGGAGCCACCAGCGCTCTGCTGAACTTTTTCAAGTAACTCTAATCGCTCAGCGACTCTTTTAGGGCTACGGACCAGAAAGACATCGCTTTGACCTCCTCCACCAAGCTTCTTGATTTCCTCCCAATCAGACCGCGTTGGCTTTGTTGGAGTAGGTACGGATTTTTTGGTTCCTTGACGTTGCCGGAGTTCTGTCGGGGTGCGTCGTTCTATTTGTTCGTCCCAAAGTTTCTCGAAATCCTTCAAGGTTACAACGTGCTCACTAATCCTAAGATTTGTGATCTGGTATTTGTTTATGTCTCCGCCCCATCCAGCGAGCCATCCGAATTCCCCCGATAAATACAGTCCGAGGCGAATGGTTTGCGGCTCCCCATTCTGGTGCATTTTGGCTGCGCGTGCCTCTATGTTTGCAAGCGTGAAGTCTGTTTGACCTGGTTCTGTCAGAAATAAATCCTGAAGCACAGACGCAACAATTTTCACGGACTCTTTAGCAGATTGCTCATACTGTGGATCGCCCGAATAGTGGAACGCTAGAGCCGTTGGAAAGAAATCGTCGCCATTATTGGTTTTCAAGACCCCGATGTTAGTTAATCTCTGGATCGCGTCCACATTCCTAAATTCCCTAGCTACCCACACCCGTTGCGTAGGTTCCTTATCCACGAGAAACCGATGGATGACTGCTTGTATTATTTGTCGTTCAATCTCGCTGACTGGCATTAATCCAGATTTTATCACTTCATCCGACGAATCTTCGAACGGTCTGAGTGGAAGCGCCAACTATGCTTCTTTGATGACCTCTCGCGCATTTTTGTCATCTCTCAAGGCGACAAACTTTGAATGCCTGAGCCGATCTGCTTCTGTCCGCTCCAGGAATTCTATTTGGGCGACGGCTTCCGGGCGAAGCCAGACGCAATCCTTCATTTTCTCGGCGGTGAGTTCAGCACCCCAACGAGATTTGTGCGTGTCTGGCAGGTTAGCGAAGGGCATCGTTGAAGATGCGAGGGGACGGATTTTCTCGAAGACCTGACGACGCGATGCCGGAACAAAGCCGTTGCGGACACGAGCGACATAAATCAAATCTTTGCCGCGATAGTAGCCGACGATCAGAGAGTCGAATCCATGTGGCCCAAGGACATACCCGCCAATCACAAGCTCCTGTCCTCGATTCACGCGGTATTTAATCCATGCGCCCGTGCGCTTTCCAGGCTCATACAAGCTGTCCCTACGCTTCCCGACGATTCCTTCAAGCTGTTGCTTCCGCACGGCGGCAAGCATGTCATTCGCTGAAACGTCGAACTGTTCAGCAATGCGGATTCGAGGCGAGTAGAGCTTTAGATGGGATTTCATCAACTGACGACGTTCGCTCAACGCCAATCTGGTGAGATCGCGGTTGTCGCAGATCAGCATATCGAAAATGAAGTAGTGAATATGTAAGGCTTCCTTGCGGAAGCTTTGGAGAAGATTGAAGTTTGGTCGGCCTGATTCATCGAGAGCTACAACTTCTCCATCGACCACTGTCCCTCCTGGTAGATCGTTAAGAGCCTCGACAAGGTATGGGTACTGGTGATTGAACGATTTGTGCCGCCGAGAAAAGAGGTTCACGTCGCGATCTGACTTGACGGCGACAGCCCGATAGCCGTCGAGTTTGATTTCATAGACCCATCCCGGCCCATCTAACAGGTTTGGGACGGGATCGCAGTCCATTGGTTCGATGAAGTCAGCTTTTCTTAGTGGTAGGGAACTTAGCTGGACGGTGTGGCCTCGCGGCATGGCGGAAAGCGTACAACATTCTGCCTGTCCCAGGGACAATCAGATGGTTCCATCTGCGGGTCCTTCGCCATTGTTCCCTCGTGATAGCATCCGTTTATGAATAACCTACAGGTGATATACGGATTTCCTGAAGAGTGGCAAGATTTTCAAAAGCGACATAGTGAGTTCCTGAATCGCTTTAGTAACCTTCGAACTGCAATTGATATCGCATTTCATCGTGTCCATGAAAAGACGACCTTATTGCAGCGCACTGTTTATTTTCTTGGCCGCACGGCCCTGGAGGATTTTTTGGAGATTTTATTGCTGTGCGGAAACGGTTATGGCATAGGCGCACAGGAATTGCTGCGAGGGATGTACGAACGTGCAGTTACAGCAGAATATTTGCAAAAGCACCCTGAAGAAACCGATGATTTCCTTGTCTACGAAAAAGTTTCTGACCACAAAGTGATGATGAGTCTGTTCGAATGCGGGGCTGGACATCTGGTTCCCAAAATAAGAGAAGAGGAGATTAACAGTTTGTTGAAAAATACATATTCACTGCAACTTTAATGGAAGAGAACTCGTCTGAGTGAAGGAAGACGAAGGAGACGGGTGAATGCGCGGCGACGATAACCTGCA
>DATMQI010000152.1:0-6801 GCA_035567135.1 Terriglobales bacterium | reverse complement strand
CTGTATATGCTACTCGCGGGATCCGTGAAGGTTACCCAAGCCTCTGAAGGCGGACGCGAGAAGATTCTGGACATCCTTGGGCCAGGAGAGATCTTCGGCGAGTTCGCCATGCTCGATGGACATCCCCGTTCAGCGACCGTCACCACTTGCGAACCCACCGAGTTAGCCTCGATCTCGCACAAAGATTTTCGCAATTTTGTTGCCAGCCGCCCCGAGGTCTTATGGAAAGTGCTGCAGGCACTCTGCGAGCGTGTACGGAAAACCAGCACCGAGATGCTGGAGCTCTCCTCGCGCGAAGTCCCCTACCGCCTTCTTGCGGCCCTGCATCACTTGGCTGAGAAATACGGGCAGGCTGCACCGGACGGGTCGTGCTTGATCAGCGGGAAGGTTGGCGTGCAGGACCTGGTCGCCATGGTCGGATCCAGTCGCGAGGTGGTGGGCCGTCTGTTACACCGTTACCAGGAGAAGGGGCTCGTCGAACTTGGAAACAACAAGCAAATTATCATCCCGGATCCGACAGCTCTCGCCCGCGCGCTCGAATACTCCTCGGAATGGTCGTGAGCGGACCGCTGGGCTGCAGACGTGCGCCACATAACGGAGAGTGGCTCTGACGATGCAAAGATTTTTCCGCGCGGCTGGCACTCAAGACTTGAGCACTCGACGTTCCATGCGGCTGGCACTCAAGACTTGAGCACTCGACGTTCCATTAGTTTTCAATGTTCGTGTGGTCGCGCACGTGCCTGAGTGAGAAGTTGAGTTGACTCACTTTCAGGAGGAGGCAATTGCAGGTGAAGCCAACGAAGGTCCTCATCATCGGCGGGGGTTTTGGAGGTGTCT
The DNA here is from genome assembly GCA_035567135.1 of Terriglobales bacterium. Taxonomy (GTDB): domain Bacteria; phylum Acidobacteriota; class Terriglobia; order Terriglobales; family Acidobacteriaceae; genus JABDBE01. The sequence goes on along the minus strand of DATMQI010000152.1, from coordinate 5,964 downwards.
ACACCGCCATCACGCTGGAGAAGCACCTTAAAGCAAATGATAACGTTGAAGTGGGCCTGATCAGCAAAGAGAACTATCTCGTTTTCCAGCCGATGCTGCCAGAGGTTATTTCGGGGAGTATTGGAATTCTCGATACCATCGCGCCAATTCGCCGCCTCTGTCCGAAAACCAATCTCTACACAAGAGAAGTCGAGTCCATCGATCTGAAGAACAAGAGGGTAATGACCAGTGCAGGCTTCCGGCCACAGACATCGCAACTGGAATACGACCATCTTGTTATCGCCGTTGGAAACATCACCAGCTTTTCCGCTCAGCCAGGACTTGCAGAGCATGCTCTGCCCTTTAAGTATCTCGGAGACGGCCTGGTGTTGCGCAACCACGTTATCCGCGCCCTCGAAGAGGCTGACATCGAGTCGGACCCCGAGTTTCGACGCGCTTTGCTGACCTTCGTGGTGGCGGGCGGGGGATTCTCAGGGGTGGAGGCGGTCGCCGAACTCAACGATTTCGTACGGCATGCCGCGCGAAGCTTTCGACGCATTAACCGCGCCGAGATTAGGGTCATCCTGCTTCATGCCGGTCCGCTGATCCTGCCAGAGCTGTCAGAAAACCTCGGCCAGTTTGCGCAAACGTTGTTGCAGCGCCGCGGGGTGGAAATCCGACTCAACACGCGCCTCGCTGGAGCAACCGGAGAATCCGCCCTGCTCGACAACGGTGAAAGGGTTCTCACCAAGACTTTGGTTAGCACGGTTCCCTCAGCGCCCAACCCCCTGGTGGCTTCGCTGCCGTGCAAGAAAGAGAGAGGTCGGATTGTTGTCAACAAACACCTGGAGGTCGTCGACTATCCCGGCGTTTGGGCTGTGGGGGATTGTGCGTGGGTGGTGGACCATAAAACCTGGCAGCCATGTCCTCCTACGGCGCAGCACGCTACTCGGCAGGCGGCCTGTTTGGCGAAGAACCTGATCGCATCGCTGCGGCAAGAACCGAAGCAGGCGTTTTCATTTGAGGCGCTGGGAAAACTGGCGGCGCTGGGACGCCGTTCAGCTGTGGCCGAGGTGTTCGGTGTCAAGCTCTCCGGATTCGTCGCTTGGTTGCTGTGGCGAACCATTTATCTCATGAAGTTACCTGGCCTCGATCGCAAGCTCCGAGTTTCCACCGACTGGTTCCTTGATCTGCTGTTGCCACCTGACATCGTCCAACTCAAGCTTGACAAGACCACGAGCGTGATTCGAGAACACTTTGAACCGCACGAGATTATTTTCCGTCAGGGAGATCGCGGGGATCGTCTTTATGTCATTGTAGAAGGTGAGGTCGAGTTGTTCCAGGAGGGGCCGGATCAGGTCCCACATTTATTGGGTCGTCTCGGACCAGGAGAGTGCTTTGGAGAGATGGCCTTAGTGAACGACAAGCCACGCATGGCCACCGCCCGAAGCATTGCGAGGACAAACCTGTTGAGCGTGGACCAACATGCTTTTGGTGCCCTTTTCGCCTATCACCCGCCACTGCGCCGCATGTTCGAGGCACTCATCGATGAACGTCGGCGCCCAACTGCGCCGCCCGAGCCCAAAGGCCAGCCCGATCTTACGATCGTGACCAGGCAGCAAGCAAGATAGACGCATCCCCTCACACTTTTATCGGATCGATGAACGTCGATGCGGATTCGGGATGCATTCACCCACGATCGCCGCCAAGGAATTGAGATTCCACGTCAGACCGTGCATGAGAGTTTGCTGGTGCGACACGAGGAAAGGAATCTCTGACCAGCGCTCTTAAGGGGTAGCCACGTCCTTGGGCAACCGGTATTGATCTACCCATTGCGATACCCGGGGCGACTCTGTGTGTTGCGCGCCAGACCATGTATATGATCAAGACCAGTAGGATCGCGGCCACGACCGCTGCGGGGATGTTTTTGAGCCATCCTGGTAGAGAGCGGCCGTACTTGATCGCCCCTTTAAAAACCCGAGTAGGTTCTGGACGCATCTGTTCGCGAGGCCGGACGCTTGTTGTTTTTTCGGGGAAAGGAACGATCGTGTCGTCTCCGAGCGAAACCGCCTCTGTCTTGGCAGTTGCCGGAGTGTTGCCGGAACGTGAGACACTCGGCGCCGACCGGAGAGTCTCGGCTGCCCCCACTATCTTTTCGGTAGGTCGCGGCCGGCCGATCGTTTCCTCTTTGCCGACCTCCGTGACTCGAACCAGGGTTTTTTCAGCCGAATCCGCTTTCTTGCTCCCTGGCTGATCTTGTGCCGGCGCCGGCTTGTTCGGCACTGCGAACCTTTGAGCTGTGTCTCCACGTCGTAATGCCGCAATTTGAACTGTGAGCTGCTGTTTAACACTGCCGACCGCCGACAAGATCTTCTGATCCCCGGGGTAATGTTGGGCAACGAGAGTTACTTCCCCCAGAACATTCTCGAGCTCCGAGATGTTGGCGAGCTGAGTTTCCTGGAGGGGACCGTCATACAGCGAGGGCGAGCCCGCAGTCTCCCATTCCGACTCGCTCATGGTGGCTTCGTTCGCAGCGTGAGCCATCTGTTGCTTCATTCGTTCCATTCGCTCGACGCCGGAACGTTGGCGGCTGATGCCTGCAATGGCACTGGTACGGGCGAAGTCGTAGTCTTGCTTCATCTCCGCAGGCACGACCGCCGCTGCGGAGGATACTCGTCCGAGAATATCGAGAACAGCTTTGTAGCAGCCCACCTGAAGCAGTACTCGGCAATCCTTCAGTGCCCGGCCCAGCATGGCTGTGGCAGAGTCTAATTCCCTCGACTCGATCTCACGCTGCAGCAGTTGCGTGTCTACGTCGTCTTCGAATTCCTGGCGGTACTTGGCCAGCGCAGCCCGAGCGGCCTTGAAATCAGAATTGGATAACGCTTCGCGCGCCTGTTCTTTCGCAGACGAAAGCGCCATCACGCGACGTTGTTCACGATGTACATGCTGAGAGAGCTGGGAGAATTCGGCTGTCTTGCCGTAGCGGGCGGCGTGACTGTCCACAAACCTGACAGCCTCGTTAAAGCGCTGCACAGCCAGCAGCCGGCGCGCCGTGGCGATTGTTTCCTGAAGATCGGCACTGAACTGTTGCACATGACGGCGGGCATTATCCAGAATAATGCGCAGTTCCTGGTCGTCGAATTCCTTGAGGGTGGCCTCGAGTAATTCGATCGTTTGCCCGTACTCGCCTAGCGACATAAGGCGGTGGGCCTCGTCCGCGGTGGCATCGATTTTTTGCCGTATAACGTAGGATGTAGCCTCCTCCTGGCAAAAATGGAGGAGGTCGTCAAAGTCGCCCGAAGACGTTTGAGATTTCGCCCTTTCCAGGATCTCGATGGCCTCTTTGTAGGCCCGACGCCGAATCGCATCCTTGGCCTGCTGAGTGACTTTCGCCTTGAATTGCTCGGCGCGGTCACGCTCCAAATATTCTGTAAATAGCGAGTACATCGATTGCAGAACGAACTCGTCTGGATACTTGGCAAGCGCTTCCTGCAAGGGGGCGAGAGCCTCAACAGATTTCTTTTCCTCTAACAGCCGCCGTGCCAGGGAGACCTGCCCTTCAACATATGTCCGTCTCTCGCAGTTCTCCCGTTCTTTGTCGGCCAGGGCCTTCAACTTAAGGAGCCCGCGATCATTGGGAAATCTTTCCAGTGCCTCCGCAGCTTTCGCGCATGCTTGGTTGTAGTCATTGCGGTTGAGTGCCTCTCCAATTTCGCTGCTGAATTGTTCCAGTTCTTTCCGTCGTCGCTCCTGCTGTTGTCCAGCGGAGGCCAGTGCAACCAATTCGTTGACACCCGGCGCGTCGGGATCGATTTGCTCCGCTTGTCGCAGCAGGTCAAGAGCGGCCGTAAAATGCCTAGAGGAAATTTGCTTTCTGGCCTCTTGCAACTGGGTGTGTACCTGTTTCAACTTTGCCCGTTCGGTCAATTCGTTGCTAATAGCAGCGTGCAACTTTTTGGCTTCAAGGTTTTCCGCGTCCACCGTCAGAGCTTGTTTCGCGCTGGCGAGCGCATTTTCGAGATCTTCGGTGTCGAACGATGACTTGGCGCGCGCTAGCAATTCGGCCACTCTGTCGGCGCGTTGCTTTCGCTCCTGAATTGCATCGCGCAGTTCGCGCAACCGGGGATTGCCCTCATCAAGATTCAGCGAGACGCTCAGGTAACGCAACGCCTCGTCCAGGGCGTTCCTGGCGATGGCTTCTTCAGCCTGCGTTTCCAAGTCTCGTATACGCTCGGCTCGCTCCTGCTTCTGGATCTGCTGTTGCACCTCGCGCAGCAGTTCGCTGGCGCGCACATTCTGCCTGTCGATTTTCAGCAACTGCAGCAACTGCTCTCTGCTCTTCTCCCATTGCCCATCGGCAACAGACTGTTCCACGACTTCCAAGTACACCGAGATCCGCTTGCGCTTGAGACGCTCCTCGAGGTGGGAAAGATCGAAAGCCAGTTCGGTCGCAGTCTGGTAACGATCGTCAGGTTGTTTCGCCAATACCCGTTGCAGAATAGTGTCCAACTCCGGCGGATATTCCCGCAAGAAGTCACTGAGAGGAGGTGGAGGGTCATGGACGATCTTGAGTAGCGTGGCACCCGCGTCCTTGCCTTCAAACGGAAGTACGTTGGTCAGCATTTGGTAGAGCAATACGCCGGTCGAAAAGATGTCGGTTCTCAGATCAACGTGAGTTCCGTGCACTTGCTCAGGGGACATATACTGAATACTTCCCATGAGTTGGCCGGTGCGCGTGACGTATTCCGCTCCGATGCGAGCAATTCCAAAATCCACCAACTTGATGGTGCCATCCTTCAGCAACATGACATTGCCGGGTTTAATGTCGCGATGCACAATGCTCTGCTCATGCGCATATGCCAGAGCATTGCAAACCTGGATCACTATGCTCAGTTTCTCTTCCAATAGCAGCGGCCGGCCGGAGCGCAGGGCCAGATCCAAGCTCTCGCCTTCGAGAAATTCCATGACGAGATAAGGCATCGCCTCTTGGATTCCAAGGTCATAGATGGTGACAATATTGGGATGCCGAAGCTTGCCCGCCGATTGTGCTTCCCGATAGAAACGCTTCAGGAGCACTGGATCATTCATGACTGCACTGGTCATCATTTTGATGCCAACCAGTCGTCCGATCTCCGGGTCAACTGCCTTATAGACGACACCCATGCCGCCTCGACCCACGACCTCGAGAACTTCGTACTTGCCCAGTTGTTTCGGTGCGCTGTTGGGCATCGCTATCACTTTGAGAGGGGAAACGGCTCGATCGAGCCGCGGCATTGGCTTCAGGCTCAATGCCGATGGTAAAGGTGCCCATACATTAGCATAGAATTCGGTCGCCTAACCACACGCTCGTCGACGATGAGCGGTTTCCGAATCGCGAAGAAGGCGCTAGGATACTGGGCGGGCTGCGGGGACAATCCGAAACATTTCTTTTCCCACAAGAACCGGGGCGCCGAACGGCACCGGAGCTTTACCGCGCACCATGACGAATGTTCCATTTCGACTGGAAAGGTCCTCCAGGAAAAAGTCCTCGCCGCGGTGATAGACGCGTGCATGAGAGCGGCTCATCAGCCGATCGCCTTCGAAGGTGTAGGTGGCATTGGCGCGGCCAAATGTGACTTCTTCCTCCAGCAGCGGATACTTCTCTGGCCGTGACGAGCCATCGGGGTTGATGGCGGAAAACTCCGCGGCGCTTTCCTCGAGCAGGTTGGTGACATTCAGAAGAGTCTTTCCCAACGTCGTCGCCGCGGCAACCACCTCCGGTTTGCAAACAAATTTGAACTGGCGTGTACCCATCGCCACAATGTCGCCTTCTTCCAAAGTGTACGTAGCCACGAGCCGAATGTAGATGCGGCCTTTCGGTCCAACGTTTTCCACTGTGGGCTGACCTTTTACCAGCGAAAACCTCGCCTTGACGGATGGCAACTTTGCATCGCCTGGAGACTCTGGGCTCGTCTCTGTGCTGTCCACCGTTACGCCCTCGGG
>DATMQI010000151.1:0-9077 GCA_035567135.1 Terriglobales bacterium | reverse complement strand
GGGGGCAGACAAGTCGCGAGCAAACGCGACCCAAGGCGTTGTGAAGCACTAGTGGCGTGTTGGTGCTGGAGCGAGATCATCTGCTTTTCAGCTAGGCTGCGCTCTGTCCGCACACCGCTAGGAGCGTGTCGGTTGGTTTTTACGAAACGAACCCACTAACTCCTTCCCCTGCAATTACGGTGCAACGTAACAACCCCCAACACAGCGCCTTCGGTCCCAAGACAACCCGCGGAAGTCGAGGCGGTGCTGAACTCACATCCCGCCGTCGTGCGTTCCGCAGTCATTGGACGACCAGTCTCTCGAGTCGAGGGTGGTGAAGAAGTCGTCGCCTTCGTGCAACTCTCGACAGCCTCGCCAATTTCGGAGAACGAATTGGCACAACACGCCGCGCAACATCGCGCGCCCTACAAGCGCCCCTCACAAATTCTGCTGGTTTCTTCAATGCCCCTGACTCTCACCGGAAAAGTCATCAGGGGTGAGCTGGCCAAGTTGCCCCAACTCACCAACACTCGCTAACGACGCAGAGCCGCCCGGTTCAAGACAGAAACCTAAATCAGCGTCGCTCCTTCGGCCTCGATTCTGCACGTAGCGCCTCCTCGAATGCATTCAATGAATTACCGCTGGCACTACTCCATATCGGAACGCGCGTGAAGCCAGGCATCGTGCGTTTGGTTGATCAGATCCGCGCCAAATGCAACTCGTCAGCAGCGATGTACCTGAGCGTGGCAAGCCGTGCAAAGGGTGATCAAGTTCCACTCTGAATCATCGCCGGAGTGACTGCGGAATTCCTTATGGTGGACCTCAAGATTGGACATTGTGCCGCACGACTGGCATCTCCAACCATCGCGGCGTGGCACTTGCTTGCGCAGTTGTTCAGAATTCCACCACGGAAACACCTGCTGTCTAAACGACGGCAGGTCGGCGGATGAAGGCTCAGGCCGCACGGTCCGCATGCACGTCTGCGAGGAGTCACACAGTGGCGTAGTACCCGAACATCACGCGCAATGTTGGCGGGACCATCTCGCCTCGGAACTTGATTACGCTCCCTATTTCGGAGTACGCGGCGGCGCAGCAGGAGGTCCGACTTCAACATCGTGGAACTTCGGAATCGGACTGGTCGTTCTGGAAATCTGCTTCTCGCCCTTGGAACTGAATCGCGGCTCGCTCGCAGCCACTAGAAGCGGCTGCTTGGTGGTGTAAGCGGCTTGGTTGAAGACTCCGTTTTGCGGCGCCTTGGCCACCATAAATACGCCGAAAGGTTTGCCGTCTACGTAAGAGCTGGAGAGATAATCAGCCACCATTTGTCCGGAGAAGGTGCTAGGCAGCCAGGTCAACTGCATCGGTCCCGCCAGTTCCTTTCCGCTGGTCCAGGTCTTGCCTCCATTTGTGGACGTGGTGAAGCCCACGTACAGCCGGCACGCATTGCCGCCGCAGCCGGCGTCAGGGAAGTAATAATAGGTCGAAGTGAGGTGCGCACTTTTCCCGGAGGTAGAGCGATCGACTCCAAGCCCCGGAATGAAGTGATCCACTTTGCTGTTCAGCGGGTCGATGGGAATGCGGGTTGGCGCACTCCATGTCGTGCCGTTGTTTGAAGTGCTCATGACCAAATCATTCGTGCTGCAACTCGTGCGGAAGCCGCAGTCCGACCAGACGACATAGATCTTCCCCGATTTGTCGATTCCAGTGGAGGGTAGCGGCAGTCCAGAGCTGCGTAGCCCGCTGTTGTCCTGAAATGTATTGAATGGAGCGATAGTGGTGGTCGTTCCCCAGCTGACCCCACCATTCGTTGAACTGAACACCTGGATGCCGTTGCCGAAGAACGGGACGACGACCCGGCCGTTCGGTTGCACTAGAGGCTCCGCTCCTATACCACCGGCACTGTCGGCTGATGTTTTAGCTGGCCCCCAAGTCTTGCCTCCGTCCGTGGAGGTGCTCATGAAGATGGTGCCGCTGTCCCACTCTGTATAGCAATTCCCATAGAACTTGCTTTTAGCATTGTTATCGCAGGTAATCCAATTCTTGTCGTCCCCGCCGCTGCTATCCACCATGACCGGATCGCTCCAGTGGATACCATCTTTGGAGATGCTAGTGGCTACATTCACTCCGGAGTTGGCAATAGGGAGGCTGGAGATCAACCACACTCCAAACTTGGCGTTATACACCACCGAGGCGTCGCTGGCTGCCTGATTGGGCCCGTGCTTGTAGTGCACAGTCAAGTCGGGGAGCAAGCCCTGCGTCCAGGTTTTCCCACCGTCCTTGGTGATGGCGAATCCCAGGTCTGCCCCGCCGCCGCCGGAAATCCGCGCCACTTGAAAAGCCGCCATCATCGTCGAACCCCACGAGTAAGTGTCGGGTTCTACTTCGGTTTTATGTTGGCTTTCGGAATTGGTAAAAGAATCGCCGCTGATCTTAACCAAGGTAAACTGCGCGTACGCAGGCTTGACCATCAGCAGCGAAAACGCGAATAGAAGCGCGAACAGGACAGAGCTTTTCGCATAGGAAGACGCAACAGAGGTTCGATTCATGGGGTTTTCCTTTACCGTGAGGGGCCGCCGCGTGCGTAACTCGCAGCCGGAACGGGGAGACATTCTCGACTTTTCCGCGAGATTCGCAGTCGGCGTGCGCTGAAAACATACACCGGAGGCTTCGCCGCTGTCAACGCAAAGACTGCCACGCGGTAGAGCTCGGGAAGAAATGTTTATAGAGCTTGTCTCACCCTCGCGGTGCTCCATCGAGCTTCGTTCGCTCACGTAGGAGAGGACGCCCTCGTCCGCCCCGCGCGGCGCAAAGCGCCGCAACTCCGCGCCGATGGCTCGTTGCCTCGCCGCCAGAACGAGGCGCCCGGGCCTACGGCATCGAAACAGCCTGCCCCCAGCCTTCGCAAAGAACGCGGGTGACACTTCGAATCAACGAGTGCTATGGCGATTTTTCGACAGCCAGCTATGGCGTGATTCGGTAAATTGTCCCACATCCGAAAAAGGGGCTGCAAATTCCCTTTCCGAATCCACCTTCGACCGTAGTGCCGTAAAGGTTCCCTAATCGATCGAAAATGGGAGCCTCCACCGGAGTGCTGCCGTCCCCAAACTGAGCACCCTTAAAGTAATGGAGCACGGTCTTGGTCCATGGCCCGACAGGATTTGGTGTCAACTTGAATACCGTGCCTAGTCCATTGCCTCCGTTTTGAACGTCGACCGTGACACCGTCTACATTGCCTTGTTTGTCAAAAACTAGACCACCCACCGGGTACGCATCAGCCCCGTTCGTGTTCCCAGTAAAGTCGTACAGGGTCGTCAGCTTCCACATTCCCTTTGCGGACGGGCTCAACTCCCAGACAGTTCCGTAGATACATGAACTGGGACCACCAGCCTCGGCGGTTCCATAAAGGTTGCCGCTCCTCATCACCAGCGTAGGGGTCACGCCGGCGAAACTTCCATTCGTACACTTCTGAGGTGCGTTGTAGAAGAGGTGAAGTACGCTGTAGGTCCAACCGGTCCGGGTGGGGTGAAGTCGGAAGACAACGCCATCTCGGTCGTCGTTTCCGGTTGCGTTCGCGGTGCCATACAAATTGCCCGTGTTGTCGACTATCAGGGCACCCTGAGGGGCGTAACCATCGGTGCCATCGAAGGTGTGAATTACAGTTTCCTTCCAACCGGAGTTTGTTCTGGTCACCTTGAAGACTATGCCGCAGCCCGCGTTGCAACCGCCGCTACCGCCGAAAGGCGTCATTCCATATAAGTTGCCGGGTTGGTCGAATATCAGGCCGTTCACCGGAAGAAAGCCGTCGGTTTTATTGTTCTGGGAGAAACCGAAGTCGTGCAGCACGGTTTCCGTCCACCCACCTCCAGCGTTCGGCGTAAGTTCGAACACAGTCCCTTGACCGTTCTTACCTCCTTGCCCTGTTGTGCCGTAGAGGTTGCCCAGTGAGTCAAACACCAAACCAGCGGTCGGAGCACTACCATCAGTGCCTCCTTGAAATCGGTACAAAATAGTCTTGATCCAGCCGCGACCGGCCTTCCAGCTGAGTTTGTAAACCGTGCCGTTGCCCCCATACTCATCTACAGTCGTACCGTAGAGACTTCCTGCCTTGTCGAAAATCATTCTGCCAAAAGGTTGGCCACCATCCGTGCCGCCTTTGAAAGAATATAAAATTGTCTCTGCACGCGCTGTCGCGCCATCGCCGGACTGCGCAAACGCTGCAAAGGATACGGTCACGAAGCAAAGCGCCAGCAGATTGAAAGCGATCTTCTGCATCAATCCTGCTTGTTTAGTCGTTATCTGAGATTGAATAGAAATGGGGAACTTGCCGAAAACAAGGTCCTGTCCGTTCAGAATGTCCGTCGGCATCATCATCTGTCTATCCTCGAAATACGAAGTAACGTGGAGATCGCTCTCGCCGAAATCCAAACAAACGGCCATCAAATGGCCGATTGAGTTGAACCCGCAGATTCTGCCCCACGGGCCTCAGATTCCCCAACTCTACGAAAGTTACGCCCAGGTGAACGCCTGATGAAGAATTGTGAGCTGCAAATTCTTGCAAGGAGCCGCTCTGTTGCCGATCCACACGAATGGCCGGATGCACCTGCACTGTACTTCAACTCCGCGCAGAACACCTTTCGGGATTTTTCCGCAAACTCTGAAATCTTGAATTAAACTAGGCCCTCCTGACCCCGAGCTGAGGAGCTTCCCATGAAGCTATCTGTGTTCGTTGGAACCAGTCTCGACGGTTTCATTGCGCGCCGAAATGGTCAGTACGATTTCCTGCTAACCGGTGGCGGCGAGCCTCATGGATACGACGAGTTCATCGCCAGTGTTGATACTATTCTGATTGGCCGCAACACGTTCGAAGTCGTTTTGAAGTTACCGACGTGGCCTTATAGCGATAAGCGCGTCGTGGTGCTAAGCCATCGTCCGCTCGACTTTTCTGGAATCACAGGGCGGGTTGAACAAATGTGCGGTGATCCGACGGAGGTCGCCCAAGAACTCGCGGCAACCGGCGCTAAACACGTCTATGTCGATGGCGGGATCGCGGTCCAGGAGTTCCTGAGAGCTGGCCAAATCCACCATATCACCATTACGCGCGTACCGGTGTTGATCGGGGAGGGCATTCCTTTGTTCGGTAGCGTGCCACACGACATCAAGCTCCGGCACGTCGGTACTCGTCAATATAAGAGTGGCTTGGTAACAAGTGAATACGAGGTAATGCCTTAACGAACCCGATCCCGCCTGCTAAAAATTGTGTCTCAAGTTATCTGATTGATGAAAAATAAACCATCGAGTTCAAAACCCTCAATGAGTGTTATTGATTCCATGACAATGTCGGCTCCCACGCTCGAGTAAAGTTGGTGGTGCTGAATCCAACCAACAGGCTCCTTTCTCCGAGCCCTTTGGTTGGATTCAGCACCACCAAAGTCTACTCGGGCATGGGAGCCGACATTGTCATGGAATCAATTACACTCTTTTAGAATTGGCTGGCCCACGTCTGTCAATGAGCGGTGGCGATGTTACAACAGGTATGCGGCGCTGGCGCTCAGCTTTGAGGCTCTTGAACTCGGCTATGGGCGGGGTCTAAGCTTTCCCTTAGTCTCGGGGTGAGGGACGGCACAGGTTTTTACCGTTTCCACTGTCCTGGGTTCGACCGAAGGCGAACGGTTGGCAGGCCGGGCCACGTTTCTCACCCCGGGGCGCAATGTGTTCCCATAGCGCTCGCACTCCTTGCGGAAAACAGAACAAGTCGATGACTCAACACGTTTTACTGACCTTGCTGCTACTAGGTGTTATTGCCATGAAAGAACCCACGGCTGCCCAGGCCCCCGGCAAACTAATTGGTAACTCGAACCAACCGCAGGTTGCGCGAAACAATCCTGCTAAAAACGATAATCCGGTGAAGATCCGGGAGATCGTGGACCGGCAGGTACAAGCGTGGGAGAAGCATGATTTTGGAATTGCCGCCCCTGACTGGCTTCCAAGCGGGGAATTGATTTCGCCGGGGGGGCATGTGCCCGCTGAGGAAATGCAGACAGCGATGGCCGGTTATTTCAAGCAGTTCCGCGATTTGCGAATCACGGTAAAGAATGTCTTCATTTCGACTGACGGAACTAAGGCGGCGATCGAGTGGGACTGGAATGTGACTCGGCGAAGAGATGGAGCGCGGGCTGTCACGCACGATGCAATCATCGTCGACTTGGTCGGCGGCAGGATTGCCTCTTGGCGCGAGTATTTTGATTTCGGCAACTCGATCGATGCAAAGCCATAGTTGCGGGAGCTGTGCTACCGGGTCAATGTGTACAATGGCGATGTTTCAACAACGATTGGATTGAAGAGCGGCAAGCACGCAGGTCGTTATCAGTGAAGGTGTATATAATGCCTTGTCTCAGAGGGTGATTTTATGACTGATGCAATTACACGTTTTGACCACGGTCAATAAGTGCTATGGCGATTTAACGTCAAATATCTCTTTGAGCCACCCGCTAAGCCCACAGCCTTCATTGACTTGCCCGTTTCAGCGACGTAAGATTCGCGCCAGTGATCGGCCAAACCATTTTGCGCTACCGCATCGTCGAGAAGCTCGGCGGCGGCGGTATGGGCGTGGTCTATAAAGCTGAGGACACCGAGCTAGGTCGTTTTGTCGCCCTCAAGTTCCTGCCGGATGACGTGTCCCAAGACCCGCAGGCATTGGAACGTTTCCGACGTGAAGCTCGTGCCGCCTCCGCTCTCAACCACCCCAACATCTGCACCATCCACGATATCGGCAAGCACGAGGGGCGGTCGTTCATCGCCATGGAGTTTCTGGATGGGCTGACGTTGAAGCATCGCATCGATGGGCGATCGATGGAAACCGAGTTGATTCTGTCGCTGGCCATTGAGATTGCGGACGGCCTCGATGCTGCCCACTCCGAAGGCATCGTTCACCGCGACATCAAGCCCGCCAACATATTCGTCACCAAGCGCGGGCACGCGAAGATTCTCGACTTTGGATTAGCCAAGGTTACTCCGACGGCAAGCGCGAGAGTGGCGGGCATGTCACAGGCGACGCTCGAATCGAGTGCTGAGCACCTGACAAGCCCCGGTTCTGCGCTCGGCACCATTGCGTACATGTCGCCCGAGCAGGTCAGGGCCAAGGAATTGGACTCACGAACTGACTTGTTTTCATTCGGTGCAGTTCTATACGAAATGGCGACCGGGAGGCTGCCCTTTCGCGGAGAGAGCTCAGGAGTGACGTTCAAAGCTATTTTGGATGCGACGCCAACACCAGCCGTGCGATTGAATCCCGACCTCCCCACTGATTTGGAACGAATTATCAACAAGGCCTTGGAGAAAGACCGCGAGCTGCGTTACCAGCACGCCTCGGACATGCGAACGGACTTAAAGCGCCTGCAAAGGGACAGCGGCACCGGGCGAGTCTCGACGACCAGCACACAAACAGTTCCGCTATCTGCACCGGAAATTGCGAGCAGTTCCGGAAGCGTCACTGCCGTGCAGCCTCTTGCGAAACCCTCACACACGAAATATATCGTCGCGGGTGCAGCCGTTCTGCTCGCGGTCAGTGCTTTCGCTGTCTACCACTTCAAGGCTGCTTCCACAGCGCCGAACGGTCCGGCGAAGGTCACGCAAATCAGCCATTGGAACAAACCGATTGGCCAAGCCCATCTTTCTCCCGATGGCCGAACGATCGCCTTCATCTCGCCGGTGAGCGGCATACCACAGGTCTTCGTGATGCTCTCGTCTGGTGGAGAACCACTTCAAATCACGCACGACGAAGGCGAAAAGGTAGTCCAGAGCTTTTCTGCTGACGGCTCGGAAATCTATTTCAGCCGCTTGTTGGGTCACGATGAAGTGTGGGCAATTCCGACGCTGGGAGGTAATGCGCACCGCCTGGTTTCCGCTGAGATAGCCGTGCCCTCGGCCGACGGAGCATATGTCTACTACTCGAAGTCAGGCGATCGCGCCGTCTACCGCACGTCTCTCACGGCTGTCGGGGAAGAGCGCATCTACAGCTTCGACAATCCTCCTTTGGTTCCGGCTGGAATCCTGACGTTTCCGGACGGTAAAAACCTATTGATTGCAACCACATCACGTGGACAAACGGAGCGCGCTGCGAGTTTTACTCTACACAAGCTGGATTTGAATGCGCGGAAGGCCGTCGAGGTCGGTTCACTCTCCGGACAGAGCATTGCTGAAATACCGATCATGACCGACTTGGTATGGTGGGAGGCAGGCAAAAGGATCTTGTTCAGCAGGACCGTAAACGGCATCACCAATTTGTGGGCCTATAATTTGGCGGATCAGGCGTTGACCCAGGTGACGTTCGGCCCTGGCCCCGATCTCCAGCCCATGCCGGACCCCAGCGGGAGAGGAATCCTGTTCGTCAACGGCAGAGAATCGGGATTTCTGACTGCCTATCAACCTCGGACCAAGTCGTCCGTGGACCTGGTGACGGAAAACGCCACGCAACCAACCATTTCTCCTGACGGCAAGCGTCTGATGTACATCAAAATTCTTGGCCAGAACAAAATGGAGTTGTGGGTTTCCAACATCGACAGCGCGAATCCGCTCAAGCTGGCCTCCTCAGGGCGACTGACCACACTAGGATGGGCCCCCGACGGATCTCAACTGGCGTTTTCGGACAACACCACCGGAACGGGAAAACTGTTTCTTGTGGGCACCGATGGACGTGCGCTCCATGCAGTGCAGGGAACCGAGGGCTTCGTCGGGTGGACCACTTGGTCGGCGGACGGAAAGACGATTTACATCAGCACTACAACGAGCGACGGAAAAGACCCAATTTTGACAACAGATGCCGACGGGGCTCATGTGCAAAGATTCCTCGATGATTGTTGCCAGATTGTTGACGCTTCCCGGGACGGAAAGCGCTTACTCGCCCTCGTCCTGCACGGAGAAAATCCCGGCATCTACCAGATCAGTTTGAAGGAGAAAAGGGTCATTCCCCTCGTCCCTGGTGTGGCGCCATTCGGGGTGCACTATTCGCCGGATGGGAAGTCAGTTTTGTACCCTGTTGCTTCGCACGGTCACGTGGCCTTTTACCGCCAGCCCATCCAAGGGGAGGAGCCTATCGGCAA
>DATMQI010000150.1:0-32639 GCA_035567135.1 Terriglobales bacterium | reverse complement strand
GGGGGCAGACAAGTCGCGAGCAAACGCGACCCAAGGCGTTGTGAAGCACTAGTGGCGTGTTGGTGCTGGAGCGAGATCATCTGCTTTTCAGCTAGGCTGCGCTCTGTCCGCACACCGCTAGGAGCGTGTCGGTTGGTTTTTGCGAAACGAACCCACTAACTCCTTCCCCTTCAATTACGGTGCAAAGTCACAACCCCCAACACAGCGCCTTCGGTCCCAAGACTATCAGCGGAAGTCGAAGCGGTGCTGAACTCACATCCCGCCGTCGTGCGTTCCGCAGTCATTGGACGACCAGTCGGCGGAGCCGAGGGCGGTGAAGAAGTCGTCGCCTTCGTGCAACTCTCGCCGTCGTCGCCAACTTCGGAGACCGAACTCGCGCAACACGCCGCACAACATCTCGCACCCTACAAGCGGCCGTCACACATTCTGCTGGTGCCCTCCATGCCCCTCACTCTGACCGGAAAAGTCATCAAGGGTGAGCTGGCCAAGTTGCCCCAACTCACCATCGCTCGCTAACGACGCAGAGCCGCCAGGCTCAATAAGAAACCTCAATCAGCGTCCGTCCCTCACTCCCCGAATCCCGTCCGTACTGTCATCTGAATTCATCTCTTGAAGAGGTAAGCGTCCGACCAACACACATGTTCGACAGGCGGGGTCCGTGTTGAAGTGTCCGGATGACCGCAAAAACAGAGTTGTCAGCGCCCAAGCGCCGTACACGAGCGGAAGTCCAGCAGTTGGTGGCCGAGTTTGTGAGCAGCGGTATGCGTCGGAGCGCCCGCCTTGTATTGACTAATCTTCGGCTTCGAATGTCCAGATTTGCGCAGGCTCGATTCCTTTTGCCGGGACACCAACGTAGAAGCGGTCGCGTTTTGCAAAGAAATAACCAGTGCGGATGCCAATCCCGGACGGAACATTCGAAATCAACTCGTAATGATCCGGATCATTTTGCTGGAACACGCTGATGATTCCTTCCCCACCAATGACGTAGATCCGGTTCCGTGATGCGTCAAAGAAGACATCATCGCACTCGCCAGCCGCTCGCAGTCGAGCGACTTCGTTGCCGGTTTCGGTATTCAGGACGACCATCATCGGGGTCTTCCGGGTGATCGTAAACAGCCGGTGGTCGGCTTCGTTCAGGGCCATCGCATAATTACCACGCAAATCCTTGAGCGGCCACTTTGTCACGGCGCCGGACTTCCGGTCAATCGATTCCACCACGTTGCCCGCGTCGGGTACGTTCACGTAGATGCGTCCTCCCTGTGCTTCTACTTGAAAAGATTCCGGGTGTCCTTCTGTCTTGTAAACCCCGCCTATGCGTGTATCCGTTTTTGGATCGACCATCGCGATACCACCATCCTCCTCGCCGAATCCCACAAAGACCGTCTTCGAGCCTTCGTCGTATCGCAGATTGTCGGGATCTTTGCCAAATTCGATCGTTTTTCGAAGGCTGTACGTCGCACCGTCGTACACTCTCACTTTGCCGTCTTCTGCGTTTGCCACATAAAGTTTGTCAACGCCGGGAACGTAGAGCGGTCCTTGCGGCTGCGCGAGTCCCTTGATGCTGTGAATTACCCTTCCCGCGAAAACATCAATTACTTCCACGGTGTTGTTGCCGAGTGCGGAGACGAATAACCGTTTCCGTTTTGCGTCGGTCGTGAAGTGATCGAGTCGCCCAGCCACGCCGGGCACGGGAATTTCCTCTTCCAGTTGCAACGGAAGTAGTTCGCGCGTCGCCGGAGTTTGCGCTCGCGCATTCCTTGTGGTCTGAATCGTGACGACCGCCAGCGCGGCGGCCGCCGCCAAACCAATGGTCAACGACTTTTTCATCTTTCCTCCTGAAAACTATTTGTTGTTTCTGGTTTCGTTCTCAGAACGTCTCGCCGAGTCCAATAAGACTTTAAGGCCCTGGTTCAAAGACGAGAATAGCAGCCCCTTCTTGGTCGTGAGCTGGCGCGGCGACATAGTAGCGGTTCAGCTCGGAAGACCAGAAGGAAGTTCCTGCGCCCGGTCGGGTCGGGATTTTTCCTGCCGTCTCGTAGTGGTCCGCATCCAGTTGCTGATACGCGAAAATATTCCCGACATCGAAACCGCGGCCGCCCGAAATGTAAACGCGTTTGCGAACGGCATCAAAATAGACGCCATCCATGCCTTCTACAGTTGGAAGATGGGCGATTTCCTTGCCTGATTCTGAATCCATGACCACCATTTCAGGAGGCGTGCGGGTGCCGATGAACAACCGGTGAGTTCGTTCATCAAAGGCTCCGTCGCCGGGGCGCTGGCTGCTGACAGGCCACGTGGAGACAACTTGCCGTTTCTTGGTGTCGACGGCTTGCACTTTGCTCGTCGCGGGAAGAAACACGAACAATGTTGCTCCGGAGTTGTCCAGCAGAAGTTCCGAGGGGTGCGCGTCCACCTTGATGTCGCCGAGATGCTTGTCTGTTTTGCCGTCGATGATTCCAACCTCGCCATAGTCCTTGGCTGCATCCTGGCCGCCGTAGCCTACATAAAGGACCTGCGTGCTCGGATCGTAGGCCACGCGGTTGGGACCGAGATCGAACTTGATGGAATCAAGGAATTCGAGCGTGTCAGTGCGGAAGACGCGGAGCATGCCGTCGTCGCCGCTGGCCACGAACAGTTTGTTGAGCGACTTCTCGTACGCGATACCCTGAGGCTTTTTGAATCCGGGGATGCTCTTTCTCCACTTCCCCGCCTGCAGATCGATCACTTCTACGGAGCCATTCTCGAGTCCGGCAACAAAGAGCCGCTTGCCTTCAACGTCCACATCCATGTGATCGAGACGGCCTTTCACGTTGGGCATGGGAATCGTCTGGATGAGGCGCAAGGGAGCTTTGTCCTGTGCTCCCAACCTCGGGGGAGGTGCGAAGAAAAGAGTAAACAACACGGCTAAAAATCGGAAGAAGTTTTCTCACCATTAGATCCTCGCAGATGCAAAGCTACGCGTTTACCCAATGATGTGATTGGCGTCTACCATTGTAAAAAGTAATCCGGACCCAATCGTGACCCATACCGCAACATCGAGCGCCGGCACCCAGCCTTGATGAACCGCGATTGAAGCGGTCACGGTAGATGATACGACTCCGCCAAGACTTCCCACGGTGTTCATCAAGGCGGACAGCGATGCGGAATATCCGGGCGCCAGATCGATACACGATGCCCAGAAATTCGCCGCGCCGAACATGGTGAAGCCGGCCGCCAATGCGATCATGGGCAAGGCAACAACCGTGAGGCTGAGATGATTGCCTGTGTACAGCAACAGCGCCGCGACTCCCATGCCAAGCCATACCGCCGCGAGGCGTCCTTTTCGTCGGTCCGAGTGCCGGGCAACACGATCGGAAAACCATCCGCCGACTGGGGATAACACCGCCATTGCCAGGAAGGGCGCTGAAGTCCACGCCGCGGCCTGCATGAGGTCCAGCCCTCGCACTTTCACTGCGTAGAAATAGAACCAGTTGTAGTAAACGTAAAACGCGTACCCTTGAAAACCGTAGCCCAGGATCAAGCCCCACACGGACACACTGCTTAGCATCTTCATCCAGGGAACCTGCGTGGCAGCTTTCGGCGGGTGGTCGGCTGTTTTTTCCAACCCTGGGTGGATGATCTGCAACTCTTGTAGGTTTACGCGGGGATTTTCTTCCGGCCAGTCGGTCGCGTACCAGTGCCAAAGTGCAACGACGGCGAACGCGAGCGCCGCGGAGATTGCGAAGGAGACACGCCAGCCATAGTGGACCATCGTCCATGCAATTGCGATGGGAGTCAGGGTCCCGCCGAGCCCCAGACCACATACCTGCAAGCCGCTTGCGAATCCGCGCTCACGCAGCGCGGTCCAGGATGCAATGACGCGGGTTACGTTAGAGGAAACCGCTGCCTCTCCGATCCCCGTAAGAAAGCGAACAATTCGAAAAACGGCTAGTGCGCTGAGCCCCGTTGCCGTCGCGAACCTCGGCGCGAAGACCATCGCTCCCGATCCAACCGCAAAACAAAGAATGGACCAAGTTAATGTTCGACGCGGGCCGATGCGATCGCAAACATATCCCCAGGGAATCTGAAACCATCCATAACCCCAGAGAAAGGCGCTGAACACCCGGCCCACGGAAATCGTACTGAAGGAGAATTCTTCCTCGATATATTTGCCCGCAATGCTCAGGTTCAGGCGATTCATCGCCGTCACGGCCATAATGGCCATGACGATGCCCATCACCACCCAGCGCATGTGAGTGGGGCGTTGGTCTACGCCCTCGGCCTCACGACGTTCCCGGCATAACTCATCCTTCGTCGCCACTTGCGGTCCTTTTCTGACGATTCAGTTGTGGTGCCGTCACTCGTGCGGAGCGCTCCAAGCTGTCGCGGGCTGCGGAGGCCGCTGTATTTGGTCGCGGCCTCCTCGACGGGGGAAAATTAGAAGATCAATTTCAGCCCCAGCTGAATCTGTCTTGACGTCGTGGAAGTCTGATTCAAGGCCGTGGGTAGTGCGGTCCCGTCGGCGTCATACACCGAGTTGTTCTGGCCAAAAGTGTTCAGGAATCCCGGCGAGAGGAAGTTCGTGTGATTCAGGATGTTAAAGAATTCCGCCCGGAACTGGACATTGAAAGCTTCGGAAATACTCGGGATACGTGTGTTCTTGAAAATGGAGAAATCTACAGTGGTGAGCCCCGGTCCGTAGAATTGATTGCGCTTGGTGTTGCCCAAGACGTTGGAACAGAACTGAGTGCCCGAGGGCGGCGCAACCGGGGAATTGGGAAATGATCCGGGAGCGCAACCCAATGGATTGGCGACCGTGGCTAACGGATATGAAATGGGAGCCGTCGGCGGGGTGAAGCAATTGGTATTCACGTAGTTGATGCCGCCGTGAATGGGGTTGCAGCCGGGAATGAGACTGGCGAAGTCCATGGAAAAGTCCCCGTTGAACCCGGTACCGAGCGGATCGTTTCCATCGCCGACCGTGAGCGTGAACGGAGCTCCGGTGGTTGCAGTGACGATCGTGCCCACTTCCCATCCACCGGTTAATGTGGATAGGAACCTGGAGCCATTCTTCATCGCCGGAATATTCCACATCAGTGTCCCGGAAAGTACCTGGCGCACATCGAAGTCACAGGCGCCAACGCGGGCCGACTTAACAAGCAGCAATGGAACGGCAATCGAGTTCAGGTAGGAATCCCCTGTGACTGGAGCGGAACTTAAATCTCTGCACTTGCCAAATGTGTAAGAAACCTGGCCTTGAACGCCCTGGCTGAAACTTTTCTTTAGTTGTGACTGGAACGAGTTGTACGAAGAAGCTCCGTCATAAAGTACCGGGCGAATGCCAGCGCCGCCACCCCAGTTGGGATCGATTCGTGTCCCGTTTACGGGAAACACCAAACCGACCCCGCTTACGTTGGTTGGTTGAACCAGATTGATGTCGTCGGCAGCCGCAGAAAGATGTAACGAACGCGAGCCAACATATCCGAGGAGCAAGGTATATCCCGGCGCAAGCTGTTGCTGGATGTTGAAATTCCAGTTCATGACGTACGCGCGTTTGGGAAAGGCATCGATAAACCGATTTCGGATCTTCTGTTGGTTGAAGTTGACGTTCTGGTTGATGCCATTGCCCAGCGTCGCCCCGGGAGCGGCGCCAATGATCTGGAAGGGAGCCGTCGCCGCCGTATTCAAACCAAATTCATACGGGAGGGGCAGCACGTCAAACATGCCAAAACCGGCGCGCACGACAGTCTTTCCTTGCTTGAATGGATCCCATTCCACGCCGATGCGGGGTTCGAAGTCCTTGGTAGTTGGATTTTGTAGAAGAGGGCTGCTCACGCCGATTGGTCCACACGCCGTGGGGCCCGACAGGCAGTTGGATAGACTGACGATTTCCTGAAAACCGGCAGCAGCTACACTGTACCCGTTCACTGTATAGCCTGGTACGGTATTCGCGTCGGTTGGTCTCGTGGTCGCTTCGTAGCGCAGACCAAGGTTCACTGTGACGTTCGGCCGCACGCGCCAGTCGTCCTGGAAATAGCCGGCGAATAGCTTCTCACGCAATCCCACTTCATGCGATCCACCCGGAGCCAAGGCGTTGAGTTGATCGGGAGTGTTACTCAAAAAGGCGGCCAGGCTACCATAAGTGCTCATCCTGCCGTTGGGGCTCAACTGTTCAAGCACGTTGTACTGCATATACTCGAAGGCAAAACCAAATTTGATCGAGTGTGTTCCCTTGGTCAGGAAAGCGTCGTCGGCGGCCTGGAACGAATTCCAAGCGTGCGTGAACCGGTTGAATCCTCCCAATCCGAAGGCAGTCGTAAGCCCGGGCACTGGAATCTGCGGAGGCGCATTTGCACCGGGCGCGATGGCCAATGCTGCATCCTTGGCGACTGCATCCCCCGACAGCGGATCGTTGATTTTGCCCAGGGCGCGGCTAAAACCGAGGCGAACAGTGTTCACTAACCCCGCGCCGAAGAGATGCGTTTCTTCGAAAGTGCCCGTCTGCCGGCGGGAAAAAACCTGATGCACCGTATTCCCCAGCGGATCGGCTTGAGATTGCGGGCCAGAGTCAAAGAAGTAGCTGCCGGTCAGACTGTCCGAAGTCGAGATCTTGTGATCCAGTCTGGTGATGAAATAGTTCTCATTGGCGATGGTTGCCACGTTCGCATTGAAAGTTTGGATGCCGGCGACGTCCGGCGCACCAGCAGGCGCAAGCGGCCATAACGCAAGATACGGTTGGATCGCTGCTACCGCGGTCGCACGCGATGCGGCATCCGGCACGTGAATAGTTCCGGAAGCCTCCTGGCTCTGGCGAAATCCTTCGTAAGAACCGAAGAGGAACGTTCGATCCTTTATGATCGGCCCCCCGGCCGATCCTCCAAACTGAATGCGCCGAAAAGGAGCAATCTTCGATCCATCGAAATAGTTGCGGGCATCGAAAACGCTGTCACGGTCAAAAAAGAAGCCGGTCCCGTGAATCTGATTGGTGCCCGACTTTGTAATTGCGTTGATCACCGCCCCGGAGGTTCGTCCATACTCTGCCGTGTAACCGGTCGTAATTACGG
Source organism: Terriglobales bacterium (assembly GCA_035567135.1). Lineage (GTDB taxonomy): Bacteria > Acidobacteriota > Terriglobia > Terriglobales > Acidobacteriaceae > JABDBE01. The sequence continues at coordinate 25,596 of DATMQI010000150.1, read as the reverse complement.
AGAACTCCTGGACCGCGTCGACTCCGAGATTCAAGCCTGTGGCGCCTCCCGGTGCAGCGTTGGTGTAGTCGTTGATCGAGATTCCGTTCAGACGATAACTGTTCTCATTCGGACGATGGCCCGAGTCGGTCAGCTGATTGCCGAATCCGCGGTTGCCTTTGTTGGCGTTGAACGACGCGGTGGCTTGGTTAGGGATACTGGCCACGCCCGGTTCGAGAGTCGCTAGACTGGTCCAATCACGACCATTTAGAGGCAGTTCGCGCACCGTCCGGGAATCCACTGTCGAACTGATCGCGGTTGTCGTAGTCTGAACATCGGGTGGCGTATCCGTCACGTTGATAACCTCGGTTACCTTACCTGGTTTCAAGCTAAGGCTTAGGGCTTGCTGTGCCCCGACGGTTAGAGTGATGCCTTTCTGCACAACTTTCGAAAATCCTTCAGCCGAAGCCGAAACGTCGTAGGAACCGGGTAGCAGGTTCGGCGCGGAATAAAATCCGTCGCCATTCGACAGAACCTCGCGAACCTCATCCGTCGCCGCGTTTCTGATAGAAACCTTGGCATTGGCGATCGATGCCCCGGACAGGTCGGTGATCTCCCCGGAAAGAGTTGCACCGGCTACCTGTGCTTCCGATGGTGCAGACCAGACCAGGTTAAAGCAAAGCGCAAGCACAACGCAGGTTATTAAGCCGACTGCCGGATTCATTCGCTTTGGGATCGTCATATGGCTCCTCGTTTCGTGGCCAGAAAGTTCTGGTGTCGCAAAGAAAATTTGTGCCATGTTTAGACAGTCCAGAATCCCCACATTTGTTCTGAACCTAGGCCTGGAGAAACAAGCCTTTTGGGCCGCCGTCAATTTGCGCGGTACCTGCGTTCTAGCGCAATACCTGATGCGTACAATTAGAAACATTTCTGCATCCGCGAGCTTGTTATTGAAAATAAGGAGGATGCACTTGTTCCTCTCTAACTTTGACCTTGAGTCTCCGCGGAGCTATACTCCGACTCGGTCTTTCTGACGAGGCGAATGGGTAGCGCTACGGCGGTTTCGAGGATTTTACATTTCGGAGTTTTCGAGGTGGACCTGAAGGCCTGCGAGCTTCGCAAACAGGGTCTTCGTCTCAAGCTTCCAGAGCAGCCTTTTCAAGTCCTGGTCGTACTCCTTGAGAATCAGGGCGAAATTGTCACCCGAGATGAGTTGCGCAATCGTCTCTGGCAAGGGGACACTTTCGTAGATTTTGACCACGGGCTGAACAATGCAGTAATGCGATTGCGAGAAGTTCTCGGCGACTCCTCTGATAACCCACGCTTCGTGGAAACCGTCCCGCGGCGCGGTTATCGTTTTATTGCGCCGGTGGCGGGGGCCTTCATTCCCGCGCCCTCGAATGAAAAGTCGGAAGACGCCCCTGGTCTCGTCCAGGCGGGTGGGCCGCAACTGATCGGACCGCCAGTTCTAGAAACTCCGTCTGAAGGGGAAAGAATTCGGCGAAGGTTTTCACCCAGACGACCAACGATCCCAGCCGTTGGGATACTGGCTGCGGTAATCGTAATCGGTTTTGCCGTAGTTTATTATCGCCCCTTCAGTGCCAATAAGACCGTTCCTGTGCGAAATAAGTCCTTGGTAGTGCTGCCGCTTGAGAATCTTTCTGGGGACAAAGACCAGGAATATTTCGCGGATGGAATGACCGATGACCTGATTGCGAACCTGGCGAAAATCCGGTCGCTACGCGTGATTTCGCGTTCCACGGCTATGGCTTACAAAGGTGCACGCAAGCCTCTGTCGCAGATCGCCAGCGAACTTAACGTCGATGCGGTAGTAGAAGGCACGGTTCTGCGAGTAGGCAACCGCGTCAGAATCACCGCTGAACTGGTGCAGGTCTCGACCGATCGTCATCTATGGGCCGACACCTACGAAAGCCAGATGGGAGACGTTCTCGCTCTGCAAAATCGCGTTTCGTCCGCCATCGTAAATGAAATTCGCATCAACCTCACGCGGGAGGAGGAACAGCGGCTGGCCAGTAATCCGGCAATCGCTCCCGAAGCCTACGAAAACTATCTCAAGGGACGCTACTACTGGAACAAGAGAACGGACGAGAATTTGACCAAGGCCATCGCGTATTTTGAACGAGCCACCCGTCAAGACCCCCGGTACGCCCTCGCTTACGCCGGCTTGTCCGATTCCTATGCCATCATCGGCGCCGAGATCTTTGGAACTATGCCCGCAGCGGAGGCCGCTCCGAAAGCGAAAGCCGCTGCCCTACGGGCGCTTGAAATTGATCCCACTCTCGCGGAGGCTGAAACTTCACTGGCGACGGTGAAGTTTAACTATGATTGGGATTGGAACGGCGCGGCTGAGGGCTTTGCCAGGGCGATCCAGCGCAATCCCAGTTACGCGACGGCCTATCAGAGATATTCTCTTTACCTCATGGCAATGGGCCGTCCTGCGGATAGTTTCGATCAGATTAACAAATCCCGTGAACTCGATCCTCTATCAATCAGCATCAATTTCAGCCTGGGATGGCGGCTCTACATGGCGCGTCAGTACGACCGGGCCATCCAACAGCTTCGCAATACGCTTGAAATGGATCCATCCTACGAACTGCCTCATCTAGTGCTCGGCCTATCGTACGCACAGAAGGGTGACTTTGCTCTTGCCACTCCAGAATTGCGTAAAGCTGTGGAATTGTCCCACGGAACTCCGCTGATGGTCTCCGCTTTGGCGAATGTTTCCGCCCGCTCGGGGAACAAGGCAGAGGCCGAGAGGCTTCTCGCTGATCTAGTCTCGGAGTCGAAAAGGCAGTACGTCTCTCCATACTACTTGGCAGTCGTGTACGTGGGTCTGGCGAAACCTGAAGAAGCCATCGATTGCCTAGAGAAGGCTTTCGCCGACCGATCCAATGGCTTGGTGTTTCTGAAGGTAGAGCCCGAACTCGACGACCTGCGTTCAAACCCACGTTTTGTTGCTCTGCAACAAAAACTTAACTTTCCCACGTGATGCTTTCCGCTAGAGAAAGGCAAGCGATCCACTTCACCCGCTTCCGCCGGGCAGAAGGAGAGAAACGGGCATCGCGATGCTTCGCAAATTCCCGTGCGTCCCAAACCTCGGCTCGCGTCCACCGCGTCCGTCGCTAGCGGTTTGTTGCCGTTCGTGATTCTTGTGACACCATGGGATCTAGCAGGCTGCTGAAAAATTGATGTGCAGCGCAGTTTTCTTTCTGTTTCTCATCGTTTGTGATGTTGGAAACTCGATTTGCGAAGTTTTTCTGATCACCCGTGGGCCAGTGGTAACCACCGTCGCCTTTATCGGCTACTTGGTTCACGGCGTTCCGCGAGCGACGGGGGCAACTCTTGGAATATTCTTGCCCATCTATCTCATTGTTATATTACTAGCGCCCTCCTACAACCGGCTGGGAAAGAAGGACTAGGGAGTTGTGGGCCTATGGCAAAATTCTCCTGCTTAGCTGATCATGGTTGGGTGAAGAATTTGCGCTGGCGATTCTGATGGCCACGCTAGGTTCGCGCCAGGCCCCAATCTCCAAACCCAACCGCGTCGCAGCAGGTGGCGCCTCTGCTTGCGTTGGCCACTAAGCTCGTCCAGGCCGGCCGACCAGCCGATGCGATCGCGCCGTTGCGCGACGCAGCGCTGCTCTTGCTCTTGTTGCAGAAAAACATCGATACTACCAAGGTGTCAGGAAGGTCCGAGAAGGGGCATTGGGGACATACTTTGTGCACACCCAATGGTACGTCTCGCGGCCCAAAGTAAGAGGACGCACCCACGCTGAATGGGGTGTGGCCGAATTTTTCCCCCGAGGATACTACCCCGTCAGGGAATTAGGAGGTAGAGCGATCTGCAAGTGCACCCCACTTGCTGCGGCCAGTCTCGGGTCGTCCAATTGTGATCTCAATGCACAAGAGGGTTTAGAGAGAGGAAGTGAGTTAGTTCCCCACTCCCACCTCGGTACTGGGGTTCTGAGTATAATCGCCGTTCACATAAGTTACCGAGCAAAAGCATCGACGCAACTGGAAAAAGAAAAGCCGCCTGGACATCGGCGGCCTGTATTCTTCGATTCCGAACGGCTCAAAGTATTACTTCGTCACCCGGAACGCCACGTTGCTGTTGAGCGTGTTCTTGGTTGTTTTCACCTCTACCGTGCCGGTCGTTGCCCCTGACGGTACGCTGGTCTCGAGTTCCGATTTAGATATGACCGTAAATTTCGCTGTCGTGCCGTTGAAGGTGACGCTGGAAACGCCTGTCAGATCCGATCCTAGGATTCTGACAGCCGCTCCCACCTTGCCAGAGTTAGGCAGCGTTTTCACGAACGGACCCAGACCCACGGACAGGCTGAAAACCGTGCCACAGCCAAACTCGCAGGCAGTGCTGGAGCCGCCAGCAAAGGTCGCCCCGTAAAATTTCCCGTTCGTGGCCTGAATCAGCCCCGCGTAGGGATAGGAGCCGTCCGTGCTGTCAAAGTTGTGCAGCGTCGTAAATGTGCCACTTGAAGTGATTTTGAAGACGGTGCCAAAGTTGGGGTACTTCCCGCCATAGGACGCGGTCCCGTACAAATTCCCGTCGGTGCCCTTAACCAGGTCTGAAATGGGGTTGTCGCCGTCCGTTTGTTCGAAGCTATGCAACGTCGTCACCTTGCCGCTTCGGGTCATCTTGTAGACCGTTCCGAAAGCACCATACTGTGAGGCTCCCCCGAGATCCGTCTGACCGTAGAAGTTCCCATCAGTGCCCAGGATCAGCCCACCGAAGGGATAGGCGCCGTCTGTATCGTTGAACTGGTGAATTACGGTAAATTTTCCCTTGAGAGTGATGGTAAAGACTGTGCCGTAACTACCGGCGTTCCCGTAAGCTGCTGCCGTCCCGTAAAGCTTTCCATCCGGGGCTTGGATCATCGTAGCCAGGGGCAGGCCACCATCAGGCAATCCATTGAAGTGGTGAATTGTCGTGTACTTGCCTTTCGGGGTTATCTTGAAGATCGTGCCACAGCCACTCGGTTTGCAATCACCGGTAGGCGGACCACCACTCGAGGCTGTCCCGTAGAAATTTCCATCGCTAGCCAGGACGAGGGTCCCCATGGGATTGTAGCCCGTTTCTGCTGCGAAGCTGTACAGCGTGGTCAGGTCGCCGTTTGGGGTGAACTTGAAGACCGTTCCCAAACTGTAAGCCCCACCAGTTGTTGTCACACCGTAAAAGTCCCCATTGGCGGCTTGGACCAACCCCGCGATAGGCTGGGAGCCATTTGTCCCGTTGAAGCTGAACGACGTGGTCAGCTTGCCATTTGGTGCGATTCTAAAGATCGTGCCACAGCCCAAGTTGCAGGCAGTGTTTCCGCCGTTCTGGGTTGTCCCGTAGAAATTCCCATCGTTGGCCTGCAGCAGCGTCGCCCAGGGAAAGGCGGCGTTTGTGTTGTCAAAACTGTCCAGTGATTTAAAGGTCTGCGCTGGCAGGGTCATCGTTGTTGTTGCCCACAATACAAAGAGGACGCATGCTCTCATACAAAAGTTCAATTTACTCATTTATTCTCCTCACTCCTGGTCGTTCTGTTGGAAGCGTAGTTGAGGTAATCGGCGAAGGCTTGTCCCTTGGGAGTTTTCGACACCGGTCACGTTATCCAGCCTACGTTCGTTTTCGGGCTGGTTGATCATGCGCGAGTAAGAACGCCTTGCCCTTATTTGTCAACTAAATTGATCTAAATTGGTCTAAACCCTCTTAGCAGCATGGAAACCAATGCCTTAGACGGAATATTTCAGACGACAAGAGGGCAGAAACGCCGATTGGATGGAGAGCTATGCAATCTTTGGATTGTGCCTTAAGACAACCCACACAAAAGGTGATCACTTTTGACCAGTCTTGTGTTTGCGATGTCGCCTATTATTTCTATTTCTGTCAACCAACGCCGTGGCCAACGATTGGAGGAAGTGATGGGAAACTTCGCCGATTCGATGCAAAGGCCTCTCAAAATCCAAAGTGGCGAAAATCATTGTGGAACGCTGACACAAGAACCTCGGACGCCCAGGTGTGAGGCGTACCGGTTCGACTGCTTCGAGGCGTCGCTCAGGCTTGGCGCTCTGCTGCAACGAGGAGAACGCGTCAGAGTTCAGGACTTGCCCTTCAAGATGCTTGTTGCCCTACTTGAGAAACCGGGTGAATTGGTGACGAAGGAGGAACTCGCCGATCGACTCTGGGGTCAAGAAATCTTCACCGAGATACACCAGAGCCTCTACGTCATCGCCGGAAAGCTTCGCCAGGTGCTCGGAGACGACGCAAGTCAGCCTCGTTTCATTAAAACCGATTCTGGCAAAGGGTACCGGTTCATCGCCTCCGTAACTCCGGTGTTTGCTCCCGTCGTGGAGCAAAGCGCTCCGCTATCCTCGCCTGCTGAACAGACCAACTTGACGGTCAAACGTACCTTCAAGGGAACTGCTCTGCGCCTTTTGGCCGTGGTGATCGTTGCCGCATTGGGTACCGGCTTGGCGGCGTATAAGTACGAACACCGTGCACTCATGAACGACCAAGATAGAGTGGTCGTCGCAGCCTTCACTAACAGCACTGGCAATGCTGATCTGGATGGAACCTTCTCCAGCGCGCTTCAATCGCAGCTGGAGCAGTCTCCTTACATAAACCTTATTCCGGATAACAGATTTCGCGCGCTAGTCAAGAGCCCAGAATCAGCATCCCTTCAGGATGAACTCCGCGCCTGCATCAAACTTGATGGACAGGTGCTTCTAAAGGGGAGCATCTTGGCTCTGGGGCAAGGCTATCAGGTCACGCTGAGCGCCTGGAGATGCGCCAGCGGGCGATTGCTCACCACCGAGAAGGCGGCTGCGAGCTCGCAAGCTACCATTCTGTCTGCTCTCGATCTTGCCGGGGAAGGCATGCGCCGGCGGTTGGGTGAACCAGAAGCCTCACTCAGAAGATTCAACGTACCCACGGTGCAGGCCGCAACTCCTTCGCTCGCAGCGCTCAGAGCTTTTAATTTAGGGGAAGAGAAGCGCTTCACAGGGGACTTCACGATAGCGGCTGCCAGCTACAAGCTCGCTGTCGATCTTGATCCGCAATTTGCAATTGCGTACGGCCGACTTGGAACCGTGTATTACAACACAGCGCAATTTGCTCTTAGCGCCCAAGCCTTCCAGCGAGCATTTGAACTGCGCGATACCCGGACAAGCGACCGGGAGAGACTATATATCATTACGCTCTATTACAGATTTGCCACTGGGCAGATCAAGCAGACGATAGAGGACTACGAACTGTGGCGTACTCTCTACCCTCGTGACGTCGCCCCGATTCACAATCTAGCAGCCCAATACCTATCGATCGGTCAACCGCAACGGGCTTTGGACTTGGCGCGACAAGCCTTTCAGCTCGAACCAACGGATGACAATCATTATGAATTGCTGGCGGAAGCCTATCTCCGGCTGGGGGACTTCGCCAACGTCAAGAAAATGTGCGAAGACCCGGCGCGTGGAAACATGACGCTGATGAGGTTCCATCTCGCTTGCTTCGAAGCCGGATTCGGGCAAAATGATGAAGTTGCCATGAATCGACAGTTGCAATGGGCTCACGGAAACCCTGAAGAGAGTGAAGCTCTCGACGATTCTGCATGGGCGGCGATGTATTTCGGCAGAATATCGGATGCCAGAGTTCTCTTCCGCAAGGCGAAAGACTCCGCCGTGCAGAACAAATCTATAGAGCTCGCAGCAGGTATCGAACTCGATCGGGCCCTCCTTGAAGCCGACGTAGGATTATTTCCAGCAGCGAGGACACTTGCGCGAGAGGTCTTAAAACTTCCCTTTGAAGGTGCCTCGGAGCAAGCTAATGTGGCGCGTGTGCTCGCGCGATCCGGTGACACGGCACTCGCCCTGACCATTGCCAAGAAGGCAGCCGGCATGGCGCCTCTCAATGACCTCATTAATTCAACGATGCTTGCCATGGTTCGCGCTGCGGTCTACATGCAAGCGGCTGATCCTGCACGTGCTGTGGAGGCTCTTGAAGAATCCCGTGAATTTGAGCTCTGCAGTTGCATGCAACTAGCCCCGGGTTACTATCGGGGGTTAGCCTACCTGCAGAACAATCAACCCGAGCTGGCCCTTCGCCAGTTTCAGCAGATTCTCGACCATAGATTTCTGTCGCCACCTTTCTCCGTGTATCTCGTTCTCTCGCAACTTGAGCTTGGTCACGCCTACCAACTCTTGGGTGATTCGACAAGCGCGAACTCTGCTTTCGCGAAAGTGGAAATGGCCTGGAAAGATGCGGATCGCAACTTTCCGCCCCTCCAGAAACTTCGGCACTATCGGGAACAGCGCATAATTTCAAGAGAACAGTACATTGCGAGTAGATAGCTCGCCCATTTGAGCAGGTCCACGGCCTGACTCTCGTCACGCGCAACGCTTCTGATTTCGAGGTAACGGTGAAGGATATTGTGACACCATGGATCTAGCAGGCTGCTGAAAAATTGACGTGCAGCGCAGTTCTCTTTCTGTTTCTCATCGTTTGTGATGTTGGAAACTCGATTTGCAAAGTTTTTGTTGCCTCTTGCCTAATTCGAGGTTCTTCGGGACACACGTCGGAGGAGTGCAAGAACGCGTTTTCTGCGACGGCTAGTTCGATCAGGCAATGACAACTGAGTGGTTTGGGCTCCGACATGGGGTTGGTGTATATGTTTCTATTTTCATTACGAGGGAAGCTGCGTTTCTCGTCACTCTCCGCAACCGTCTCTAGCTCGCGCTTTTATCGATCCCGTCGAAAGATTGTAGGCCAGATAACCATACATTTCGTCCTGCTCAGCCGCGATGCACTGCGGCATGACAAGCGTTGCACAGTGTGATCAGGTTCTCCTACGAATCCTCGCCTGAGTGGCTCCGGCAAGGTTCACCCCAAGGTTGCTGCTGTCCTGCCACCGCTGCTGAACCTGCAGTTGCACGCCATCCATACCACGGATCTCGAGCAGCGACTGGCGAAGTTGGAGCAGCAATCAAAGCTGAGGGACGGCACCTCGAATGAACCCACAGCCGAACACGATCAAGAGCAGGAATCTCAAGCAGCGAGTGGAGAAGTTGGAGAAACGGTTGACTAGAACTCATCTTATAAATGCCTGAGCAAGATCAAAGACGACGCTAGATCGAGCGCAGGCCGCCAATTTGATGGAGAGAGTTGAAACCTGCGTGATCGCCGCCAGCCACCGCGGCTAGCGCCTGGGTCGATTGGCGCAATAGCCATATGTTCGACTGCGTGATCTTCGGCTTCGCGGACCACTACTTCGCTCAGGATTATGACTAAGGGCTAAAATGTATGACCTAGATGGGGAGAGCGCACAGACAAACTAGAGCCGTCGTCGTGCTAAGCATTCTGCTGGCGTGCTGCCCTTGTGCTCGCGCATTAGATCCGTCGCTAGACATCAATCAATACGCGCACACCGCGTGGAAGATCCGCGAAGGCTTTTCCAAAGGTAGGATCACCTCATTTGCTCAGACGCCCGACGGTTATCTCTGGCTGGGCACGGAATTCGGCTTGCTTCGCTTCGATGGGGTGCGGAACCTCCCATGGGACCGGGTTGGGGGCGAGCATCTTCCCAGCAGCTACATTCGAAGCCTGCACGCCGCACACGATGGGCGCCTCTGGATTGGCACTTACAAAGGGTTGGCAAGCTGGAAGGACGGCAAGTTGACGCAGTATCGGGAGCTTGCTGGGCAGGTTGTTGACGTTCTGCTTCAGGATCGTGAAGGCACGGTATGGGCTGGTGGGTATGCGGGTTCCATTGGGAGGCTATGCGCGATTCAGAGTGGCAGCGCCCAGTGTTACGGAGACGACGGCCGACTCGGCCTGTGGGTGGCATCTTTGTATGAGGATAGCCGAGGCAACCTCTGGGCTGGAGCGCAGACCGGGCTGTGGCGATGGAAGCCTGGTCCTCCAAAACTTTATCCGATCCCATACCCGCTGATCGCCACCTCCTCCCAAACTCTGAATGAGAGCGACGATGGCGAACTCTTGATCGCAACTCAGGCCGGAATCAGAAAGCTGGTTGACGGGAAGGCCGAGGCGTACTTCCTTCCAGGTAACGGCCTGCGGCAGTTCAAGCCCCTACGGATGTTCCGGGATCGCGATGGCGTTCTGTGGGTTGGAACTACGGACCGAGGCCTCTTGCATGTACACCAGGGAAGGACGGATGTTTTTGCGCAGGCTGACGGTCTCTCCGGCGATTACATTAATAAGTTCTTCGAAGACCGGGAGGGCAATGTTTGGGTAGCCACCGTTAACGGCCTCGACCGCTTTCGCGACTTCGCCATCCCCACGATTTCCGTAAGGCAAGGTTTGTCGAATGCCATCGTTTGGTCCGTTCTAGGGGCCAAGGACGGCAGCGTTTGGCTTGGCACTCCTGACGGTTTGAACCGATGGAATAACGGCCAGATCACGATTTTCCGTAAGCGCGGCGCACAGGGCGGGAGCGGCGACAGCCAACGAGAACGAGAACCAAATGTGCGCGAGGTGGCCGACAGCGGATTGCCGGATAACGGCGTGGAGTCGCTCTTTCAGGACGATGGCGGGCGAATCTGGGCGTTCACGGAGCGTGGGGCTGCTTACTTCGAGAAGGGCCGGTTTATCCCGGTGACGACGAACCATGCCCGCGTCGAGAATGGAAATCCGCGCCAAGGACCGGTCACCGCGGTGTTGGCCTTGGTCGCGCCCAGCGCACAGGTACATTCCATCACGGGGGACAGTTCCGGGAATCTTTGGATAAGCGATCAGCACCAGGGTCTTTTTCATTTGCTTGGGGAGAGGGTCGTGGAAAGCATCCCTTGGGCCAAGCTGGGACGAAAAGACTGGGCTATGGTGCTAACCGCTGGTCCCGTGCCCGGCGGTCTATGGCTTGGATTTTCGCAGGGTGGCGTGGCGTATTTCAAAGACGGCAAGGTTCGCGAATCGTATTCCGGCGTTGATGGATTAGGTGAGGGTATTGTCACCAGCCTGAGCCTTGATTCGGACGGTACGCTATGGGCTGCAACCGAGGGTGGGCTAAGCCGAGTGAAAGACGGGCGTGTTGCCACTCTCACGCACGAGAACGGATTGCCCTGCGATACGGTTTTCTGGGTGATGCGAGACGACGCCCATTCCTTCTGGCTGTATACGGCCTGCGGCTTGGTGCGCATCGCAGAGACAGAGATGGACGCGTGGGTCAACGATCCAAAGCGGACGATCCAGAACACGGTTTTCGACAGTTCCGATGGAGTGAGAAACCGTGCCCTCACCACAGGCTACACCCCGCTTGTCGCCAAGACGGTGAATGGAAAATTGTGGTTCTTGCCTCTTGACGGCGTCAGCGTCATCGACCCACGTCACCTGCCGGTCAACAAACTTCCGCCGCCGGTGCAGATCGAACAAGTTACCGCGGACCGTAAAACCTACTGGCAGAACGTGTCGGGCGATGCGTCCTCCTCGCACCCGAGGCTGCCGCCGTTGGTTCGCGATCTCACGATCGATTACACAGCGCTCAGTTTTGTCGCGTCGGAGAAAGTTCGTTTTCGTTATAAGCTCGAGGGCCAAGACCCGGACTGGAAGGAAGTCGTGAATGACCGAGAGGTGCAGTATTCGAATCTCGCTCCGGGGAACTACCGTTTCCGCGTCATGGCTTGCAATAACAGCGGCGTGTGGAACGAGGCTGGCACCTTCCTGGATTTCTCCATTGCCCCGGCGTATTACCAGACGAACTGGTTCCGCACCCTATGCGCGGCCGCTTTCCTGGCCTTGCTCTGGGGAGTCTATCGACTCCGAATCCAGCAATTGCGGCGTCAAGAAAAGAAGCTCCGGGATGTCATCGAAACCATCCCTACATTTGCATGGACCGCTTTGCCTGATGGCTCCGAGGACTTTGTCAATCGACACTGGCACGAATACTCAGGTTTGTCCGCCAAAGAGTCAGTTGGGTCAGGCTGGGAAGCCGCGGTTCACCCGGCAGACCTGAAGCGACACTTGGAGAGATGGCGCGCGTCTCTGGCGAGCGGCGAGCCTTTCGAAAATGAGGTGCGCTATCGGCGGGCTGCGGATGGGCAATACCGTTGGTTCCTGTCTCGTGCCGTTCCACTGCGGGATGCGCGAGGCAAGATCCTTAAGTGGTACGGTATCTCGACCGACATCGAAGATCGCAAGCGCGCTGAAGCGGAGAGAGAGAAACTGAGGGCAGACCTCGCGCATGTGAACCGGGTCAGCATGCTGGGAGAGTTGGCTGCCTCTGTGTCTCACGAGCTGAAGCAACCGATCACGGCAGCCATGACAAACGCGAAGACTTGCTTGCGCTGGCTTAAACGGGAACAGCCCGATGTGCATGAGGCGATCGAAGCGACAAGTAGAATTGTGAATGACGGGACCCGCGCGACCGAAGTCATCGACCGCCTGCGGTCGTTGTACAAAAAAGACCTTCCACAACGTGAACTGGTCGAGGTGAGCGAAATCATCCGCGAAATGGTCGAGTTGCTGCGCGCCGAGGCCAACCAGTATGCGGTCTCGATCCGCACCGATTTTGTTTCCGATCTTCCCAAGATCTGGGCAGACCGTGTGCAACTGCAGCAGGTTTTTATGAACCTCATACTCAACGCCATTGAGGCCATGAAGGAAACAGGTGGGGTCCTTACAGTCAAGACGCAACTGGGCGAGGATAATCAACTACTGATCTCGGTCAGCGATACCGGTGTGGGCTTGCCCAAGGAAAAAACCGAGCAGATCTTTGATGCGTTCTTTACCACCAAACCTCAAGGCAGCGGTATGGGGTTATCAATCAGCCGATCCATTGTGGAATCGCACGGAGGACGCTTGTGGGCCACGGCGAACAACGGACGGGGTGCAAAGTTTCACTTCACTCTGCCGACGAGGGGGTGAGAGTGCTCGCGACCGAAACGTGATTCAGTGTCCCTGGGGCTACCTCGCCGTGATCAGATCGAGGGTGTAAGCCAATAACTTCCGTTAACAGGTCAGGTCATGAAAAAGACTTTTTGCGAAGCAGTGCTGATCGCCGCCCTCGCCCATGTGCCGCTATTTGCTCAGAATCAAGCTGCGACGTTCGGTGAATCGGTCCACGCGTCTGGTATGGCGGCGGATATTTCTCAAGACTGGAAGGTCAAAACGCCCAGTATTCCGGTCTACTGCAAGCCCTGTTACTTCTATTCCGGCAATGTGGATTGCAACAATAAGAACGCCGACGGTCTGGCTAATGAGAACGATCACCTTGGCGCTGACTCTCGCGTCTACGTACCCTTCCGGGTGACGAAAACGACCAATGTGGTCGGACTTTTCATCAACAGCCTTGACGAAGTACTTACAATTGACAACCCAACTCCATACGAGATTCGCAAAGGCGTGTCAGCCGGCAACGGCGGCATGATCGTCAGGACCGGCAACGCGGTCTCGACGGCCACAGTTATCAGCGATTGTTTTTCGATCAACTTGGTCAACCACTTGGTAAAGTTCAAGCCCAAGCCGTTGAAGAAGGGTATCTACTGGTTGAACGTTACCCCGCAATGCTTGAATGGCAGATACTGCGGTAGCGCCCGCTACTTTGAGGCCTCGGAAGACGATGATCCGCACCCACTGAATCACGTTGGACCAAGGAACATCTTGTATGGGTCGTTTTGGGACTCCACCACTTTCGGGGAGAACTGGGTAAACACCAATAACGGAACTAGTGGAGGTCAACTGCGGGTGTTCTCAGCTGGAGTGCTGGGCAAGTAAAACTTTTGCGCGCCGAGGAAGACTCCGGCATCGGAGGACTCTGTGCGAAAAAGATGATTTTCCATTACATCGCATCCACCTTGCAGCAGGGAAATTACATTGACGATGACATCCGTTCCACACGGCAATAGCTTTGCCAAAGTTTTCAGCGTAATGGTCTGTCCGTGATCTGCACCCCAGTTACGAACCCGGTCGATGAGCGTTACAGAGATGTTACAACAGAAAACGTCATCAGCGATGTCGAGCCGCAATCTCTGGAGCCATTGGCCACGCCGTAGGCCTTCCGGTTCTTGATCCAATACCACCATCCTGCCGCGATGATCGCAACTTCTAGAAGCAGCACTGCGAGGAAAAGAGCGCTTTGGATCGGTACTGGAATGCGATGGCAGAAGAGCGACACGTAAACGAAAGGCCACAATTAACACGGTAAACAGCGGCGCTTCTTTGGATCGCACGACAACCTCAGTGGGAAGTCTAGGCCTTAGCTGAACGAAAAGCCACGCTGGCAGCCATTCCGCGAGGAGTGTTTCGATGGCGAAATTTTTTACGAATTCGTGACTTGGTCGTGACAAGCAGAAAAATGCAGTTTTGGTAAGTTACCGCGTGGGGTCGGAGGACGAATGAAACTGGCGAAACTGTATTTTAACTTGCTAGCCTGCCTGCTCATGTTGGCGGCTGGAACAACGGTGTCCGCACAAGAAGTAGAGACTGCAAACCCCGCTTCCGGTTGTGACACGGTCAACGGAACTCGCTTCAATCTTGAGACTCGGGTGAACGCGGTTCCCCAGAATTCCGAAAGCGTCGATTTCATGCTTAGTCGGGTAAGCTCGGGAGTGGATCTGGTGGTGGGTGCCGCCGACGACAATCGGGGCAACTTCCAAGGGTTTAAGGGATTCCCCTTCTTGGGGCGCGACAGTTACTTCGTCCATCGTAAGGGAAGTAACTGCGCCGCAGACTTCGAAGGGTCGCTCTCGACAAATTCCTTGGGTACTCCCACGGTGGTGGCTGATCACGCCCGGGATGCATTCTTCCTTTCCGATCTGCTCAGCTCTTCCGGTTCGCTACTCGTAGAGGTGGGGCGCACCACAGCGGCGAATCTTCTTAGTCCGGTTGCTTGCCCTAACGGCACTCAGGATTCAGGCCAGACCGCGAAATGCTGGCCGATCCTGGGCATAGCGAACTTCACTCCGAACGGTCAAGTCCAGGCCGCTCTTTTGCATCCGCATATCGCGGTAGACCCGCGCACATCCGGAATCGGCGCCGGCGATGTGTACGTAGCGGGCCAATTTATTAACGGCACCAATTTCCCAGCCGTCGCCAACGTCCAAATCATCGCCTGTACCAATTTGAGTGTGAACTGCGGTTCGCCAGTCGTGGCCAGCGGCACGGACACCTTCGGCTCGTTTCCTTACATTCAGGTTCGTTCCGACGGGACCATCACCGTTTCCTACTGGACCTACACTCAACCGAACGACGGCCACCAACCCAACCCGATTGATATCAAGTTCGTGACTTGCACCCCGCAAGGGGCCCCGAAGCCTCCGGTGTGTTCCACGCCGGTCCGGGCCGCGACCATCAAAGTACCAGCTGGGTTTGCCCCGGCAGGCAACGGATTCCTGGACACTCTGTTTCCCAAACATGCCAATCGCCTCGAGGCCGACGGAAAGACCGTAACTACTTTTCTGATTTATGATCGCTGCCGCTCGATCATCGGCAAGCAAAGTGTTGCTGAACCGTGTTCGAAAGTCGACGTAGTTCTTGCCACATCGACCGACAATGGCGCCACCTGGACTACGCCCCGGCTAGTGAGTACAGCGTCAGGCCATCAGTACATGGGAGCGATAAGCACCGATGCGTCCACCAATATCACCAGCATCGCGTACTACTCCACCGAGAATGACCAATTCGAGCAGCGGGTTCAGCTTTTTCTGAACCAGATCCCGGCGGGTTCGACAACCGTAGGCCCCGGCAGCATTCTTACCTCAGCTGCCAATGATCCGAGCTCTGGAATTGGTGACTTGACGGTGCCAGGTGCCCAAGGAGTCGTGGGTTTTGGCGATCGCATCGGCATCGCCGTTGCTGGCACTGGAAGCAACAGTCAGAGCCGGCTCTACGTCCACTACACCTGGAACAATGTCGAGGGCATCTCCAACGGTGTTCCTCAACCCGACCCCAATAACACTCTGGTGGTTTTTCCCTACTAGACCCGGCTGCAAGAGGAATTCATATTTAAGGAGCGATGGGCAATGAAGGCGCTAATAAGAGGGATTCTGACGATGTTCGCAGTACTGGCGTTGGGGACCGCGCTCTACGCCGCCCCGGTAGTTGAATGTGGAGCGGCGTTTGGCACTAAGTTCAACCTTGAGCCCGCGGCTAATGCGGTCCCGCAGCAACAGGAGAACGTGGATTTTATCCCCAACCGGGTCGGTGTCGATCAGGACCTGGTGGTCGCGGGCGCCTTCGATGCCCGCGGATTCGCTACCACCAGCGCAACCTGGGATGGGAGTTTAAGTGGCTACTACGTGCACCGCTCCAAAGTTCCAGATTGCAACCCGCAGTTCGAGGGAGGCTTGCCGCCTATCGTAGCGCAAGGCAAGACCTTCCCTGGCGATGGTGGAATGGTGGTAGCCGCGGATTCGGTGCGCGACGCTTTCTTCGCAGCGGATGTAAGGCTCGACCTCGTTGACTCGCTGTCCGCCATCGGCCTGTTTCGCGCCTCATCCGCCACCTTGCTGAACCCCACGCTGTGCCCGAACGGAACGCACAAGGCGGCTCAGGCCACAGCCTGCTGGGGAACGACGGCTCCGGTACTCATCGGTATACAGGGGTCGGCGGGGGCTAACGCCTCGCAAGATAATCCCAGCTTGACAGCCGACGAGCGCCCCAGCAAGGCCGGCGTTGGTGCAGGTGATGTCTACGTCGCATTCGGTTCGGGGCTGGCGATGACGCTGGCGGCTTGCAACGGCAGCACCCTGGCCTGCAGCGCTCCACTAACGATCAGCGACAGTTCCGACCTTGGGCCCCTGGACGCTCACGTCGAAGTGCGCCCCGATGGAATCGTCACCGTAACCTACGTGGTCGAGCCGTTCCCGTCCGCAACCGCCACGATCAAGTTCGTTAGCTGCAAACCTGCCGGTGCTCCCCAGGTTCCCGTATGCGGCACTCCCAGCGTGGTGGCCGTAGAGAGCCAGCCGATTGGAATCTCCTTCTTCGGCCAGAGTCTCTCCGGCATGAACCTGTTCGTCCTTACTGCCCCGAAGCATGCCAACCGTCTCGAAGCGGATGGCAAGACCGTGACCACCTTCGTAGTTTGGGACCGGTGTAAGACCATCTTCAACTTGGTTCAAGAGCAACCTGGCCTCACGACTTGCCTCGACGGCGATGTGTTAATGAGCACATCGACCGACGGCACTACCTGGTCAGCGGCAGCGCCAGTAAATGCCGGCAAAGGACACCAATTCTTTCCCTCGATCGCCGCTGATGCGTCAACCAGCGTGGTCAATATTGCCTATTACGACACCGCAGCCGATCGCTTCGATAATCGCATGCGTGTGTCCCTCAACCAGATTGCTCCGGGCGGCACCACCGTGGGTCCACTGCTTCGCCTCACCAGCATCCCTATTCCTTGGAATGCCGACCCCAGCAACAATCCCATCGCGATCAACGATTTTGACTCTCACTTCGGCATGAAGGTACGGGGCATGGGAGCGGCGGGGCATAGTCGCGTGTACGCGTCGTTTACATCGACAGCAGACCGCCCAGGAAGATACAAGGGTCTGCCAGCTCCCGAGCAGAACAACAATCTACAGAAGCTCATCTATTAAACAATTGCTGTCTCTCGAATTCGGTGTTGCGAGGTTGTTGAGTGACGCGATTTGGAGTGATTCAGGTCTGGCGGGGGAAGCACTCTGCGAAGATAATTCGGCTTGATTCTTTCCGTGCCGATAGCGACGGCCTCCAATGCCGCAGGACTTGGACTACGGCAGACCGCCTGGGTGGTGCAAGCATGGCACTATTTGCCGGTTAGAGGGTTTTGAGCGCTATGACAGCGAAGTCGCTAACCTTGGTTGTTTCAATAGTCGACCGCTTAGCCAAAATCGCATAGACGAGCGGTACATCCAGCGCTGCCGCTAAGCGACAAGGGCATCTTTCACGTTGTCTGAGCGCATTGCCACCGGTGGTCCCTTGCAAGCGCACAAGTACTAGCCGCTAGTCGTACAGAGACAAGAAATTCCATTGATGAACCGATGATGAGCGCTATGGCGATATTACGTCAACACTCATGAGACGCCGATCTAAACGATAGAACCGCAATTACTCGCACATTGACAAAGTATCGGAACAGGGACAAGATTGTGCGCACGTTTCAAGTACGCTTATTCCCTGCAAACCCATTCGCGGCTTGAACGAGGAGGGAATATTTTCGACCCTCGGGAACGCCCTCAGCCAATCACTTTTCGTGCGTGTCTATTCGTTGCGTGTTTGCTGCTCTGTGACCTAGCCAGCGCCGCGCCTTCGATCACTCTCTCGAAGAAATCCGGCCCGCCCACGAGCAAGATACTCGTTTCCGGTCGTGGCTTCGAACCGAACGTGGGAGTGGACATCTTCTTTGACACCAAGGACGAGACACTGATCGTTACCAATAACGAGGGAGAGTTCCAGAACGCCGGAGTTTACGCGCCACGAAGCGCCCATCCCGGTCAGCATTGGGTCACGGCTCTTGAACGCAATAACGACAAGGGCGCGCAGGAGGTCTTTCTAGTGCAAACAGATTGGCCCCAGGGCCGCTTTGACGTTAGCCTCACCGGAACGAACCCTTACGAGAACGTACTCAATGCGAGGATGGTCGCCGGCCTCAGCCTAAAGTGGAGGTACCCAAATGGCCACAGAATTTTCAGCTGCCCAGCGGTGAGGGCTGGCGTAGTTTACATCGCCGACTGGCCAGATCCGGGTCACGAAACCAGCAACTTGTACGCTCTGGAGGCCGATGATGGCTCCTTGCTCTGGAGCTTCGTGGCGTATGGCTTTTCGCCTTGCCCAGCGGTAGTCACGGACATTGTTTATGTTGGCGGAGGAATTTACGTCTACGCCCTTAACGCGCACAATGGACATATAATTTGGAGTTTCGGTACCGGGAACACCATTACGACGTCGCCAACTGTGTCCGACGGCGTCGTCTACGTCGGGTCTCAGGACGGCAACCTGTACGCGCTTGACGCCTACTCGGGTGTTCTGTTGTGGAGCAATGCAATCGGTCCATTCGTTTCATCGGCAGCGATTGCGAATGGAGTCATTTACGTTGGGGGTGGGAAAAACCAAGGTCTTTATGCCTTGGACGCCAGAAGCGGCAACGTGCTTTGGAGCTTTGCGGCGCAGGTCGGCCCCTCTCCAGCGGTGGCGGATGACATCGTGTATGCGTCGGCTGGAAATACCACGCTATACGCTTTGAATGCCACAACCGGCGCCGCGCTTTGGAGCTACACGGTGCCCTCGGGTCTCGGCGAATCCGCTCCAGCGTTCGCCAACGGAGTTGTTTACATTGGGACTGGCTATGAGCCCAATGTTCCGGGTCACGTCATCGCCCTAAGTGCCAGCACTGGTGCTCTCCTCTGGGACTATGAGGCGGGGGACCGTGTCAACTCTTCTCCCGTGGTCGCCGACGGCGTCGTTTATGTGGGCTCAGAGGATAACAACATCTATGCCCTCGACGCGAATAACGGTGTCCTGCTTTGGGAATACGTCACTGGCGGCTTGGTCGAATCTTCAGCTGCAGTTTCGGACGGGGTCGTCTATATCGGCTCGAACGATGGCAATGTCTATGCCTTCGACCTGAAACCCGGTGAGGACAAAGGAGAAAAGGATTCGAAGCGTCCCACCTTTAAAACGCTTCGGCCCGACTTCAACCTTAAGGTGAGCGGGCGGTTCGAAACGGGGAACCGTCAGGTTCCCAGCAATAAACTGACGAAATCAGGCATTACACGTTTTGACTGCTGCTCAATGAGCGCTATGGCGATTTATCGCCATTCGAGACGATTGCTTACCGGTCGCGTCGCCGGATAACGTCCTGCTTGCCCGACCATCCGGCAGTCACGGCGGGTAATCCATTAAGCGCTTAGAGTGGCTGCGCGTATCGAAGCGTATAGACTCGTGGGTATCCCTCGGCAACTACCATGGTGGAGAAGGCGGGCGCCTAGAGCGGGGTGTCCGGGAAGATGAGTGTTCGCCACATGTGTGCGACGGGGCTATTGTCGTACCCGAGCCCTTCCTTCGGTTGATTGAAGTGACGACCGATGATGTCGATGAACGGATCTATCGACACCTTCACGGTCGGATCGAAAGCGTAGAGGTCGTGCACGGTGATCATGCGCGCGTCCATGTACGATTTGTGGTTGCGGGCATACTCGTAGGCTCGCTTGATGTAGAGGGGCGGTACATAATCCTTGCCGAAAATCTGGTTGTATGACTCTGGGTACTCGTAGCCGACGGTAGGATCCGGGTAGAATCGTAGTGCCTGGTGATAGCGGATGCCCCAACTGACCTTCTCCGAGACGTAGGGTTCCATCATCTGCGCACCCCACCACCCGTGATCAACCTTGATCAGGTTGAGCACAACATCATGAAGAAGGCAGGCGAGGATCAATTCCTCTTTCTCGCCCTTTTTCATGGCATCAGTCGCGCTCTGCAGGACATGCTTCGCAGTCGCTGGTGCGAACCGGTACTTAAAGAAATCCACCAACGTCGGTTTCTCCGGCATCGGCTCCAGCTTCTTCAGTTCCTCCCCGGCTTTGCCGCTCGGCAAGGCCCCGCCGAACAGGAGTCCCGCGCCGAGCCGAACCTTCATCTCGTTCGCTGACGTCTCCGCGTCGAGGCTTTCTATCATGTGGTGTTCAAGTGCGTCGGCGAGGACCTCGGAGGGCATGGCGGTGATTGCGGCTGCCGTTCCCAAGGTCGCAAGAAAGGCCCGACGATCGAATTGCATACGCGCATCCTCCTGCGGCTGAAGGAGTCTACCGCCCGGAGCTCATGGGATTCAAGGGAATTTCCGACTTTAGCGTTATCCTTGCGCAAACTGTTTTGCGACTCGGCTGGGCAGGTCGATGAGTGTAACCGGGAGTGGGTGTTGAAAAAGTCCCTTAACGGAGGGCCTTTTCATCTGCGAGCATTCCGTGGCCGGTTTTCTTGTCTCCGTTCGACTAAGTGGTGGCCGGCAGAACCGGTGCTGTCGGCTGAGCATGTCTTGCGCGGCCACCGTTTCCTGATTCATCCGGGCTGCGGTTGCTTGTACTCCCACGATTACGCAACTGTGGTTGTCGACTAGATAGTTGTCGTAGTATCCCAGCTGAGCCGGCGTTCCGCCCTTGGTGGCGTAGGTGGAATCCGGATCGGTGGTCGAGACCTTATCTTGCTCATGCACCGGTTCTTCCACCGGGTTCTGTTGTTCTACTTCCCTCAGATACTGCCGCACGCTGTGATGGACCTGCGCCGCTTCCGCCAACGGCTCCCGTGGAATGCGGCTCTCCTTCGCTGCATTGGCTTCCACGAAACTGCCGTCGACCGACAGGTGATTGCCCTGCACCAGGCCCACTTCCACACACTGGTGCACGATCTGTTCAAACAACTGCTCGAACAGCTGCGATTCCTGAAACCGTCCATGGCGGTTTTTCGAGAACGCAGAGTGATGCGGAATCTCCTGATCGAAGCCCAGACCGGTGAACCAGCGCCAGGCCAGATGCATGCGCAGTTCCTCCACCAGTTTCCGTTCGCTGGTGATGCCGTACAAATAGCCGATCAGAAGAATGCGCAACAGAAGCTCGGGATCAATCGAGGGGCGACCGGTCTCGCTGTAGCTGCCTTTCAGTTGTTCGCGTACGAAAGCAAAACTGATGCGCTTTTCGATGAGCCGCAGCAGATGGGTTTCAGGAACTTGATCTTCCAGACGGAAGTAATAGAACAACGCTTCGGAGCGGTCGTGTTGCCCCATCATAATCAGCAGGCCTCCGACGATGAGAATCACACAGAGCATGCGCAGATGCTTTCTTCTAACATGCTTCTGCCCAATCTCATTCCGCTAATCGACGTGACTTTTTCAACACCCACAGGCGATAGCGCTCAAAACCCCTCAATGAGCGTTATGGCGATTTTGCGCCAACTGACATGAGATGGAGTCGGGCGATACCAGATGAGTGCCCTTCAGAGACCTCTTCAGAGCTTCCGGCCACGATCTACGGTGAACTGAAGGATTTTACTGACAAGGGAGGTTATTGTTTACGATGGAGAAAGTGTCGGCGGGGGAGATCGCGGTACCGCGGCTTTGGTTTGCGCGACTTTCAGAGCGGCTGACTATGAGCGCCAGTTCCGAACGACACTTGCCCGGCTAGACACAGCCGGTCTCGCGTCTCAAGGCGTCAGCGTGAATACCACCCCGCACCCCGGCCCACCACAGCCGCCCAGCACACCACCTTCTATTGCGGTCCCGTAGAGGTTGCCTTTCTCATCTCGAACCAAAGTTGCCTCTGGATACGCGCCGTCCGTTCCTCCAGTGAAGCTATACAGCACGGTCTCTTTCCCGTGCTGGTCGAGCTTGAAGATCGCTCCAAAATTGTTGGCTCCGCCCTCAGGGGTGGCCCCATAGAAATTGCCCGCTGCATCCATGACCAGCCCTGCCTCTGGGCTTCCCCCGTCTTCTCCGCCCTTAAACCCATAGAGAATGGATTCCTTCCCACTTCGATTCAAGCGGAACACTGTCCCCCAACCGCCGGGACCACCGATGGCGCACAGGCCGTAGAGATTTCCTGACCGATCCCGAATCACGCCGGCATGGGGAAGTCCGCCATCATTCTCATGGAAGCGGTGCAGTATCGTCTCCTTACCAGACTGATCCAGTTTGTACACCGTTCCACAGCCGGTGCCATTGCAGCCTGACCCTCCGCCCTCACGGCTTGTACCGTAAAGCGTTCCTGCGCTGCCTAAGCTCACGCCCGCTTCCGGATCGGCTCCGTCTGTTCCGCCTTTGAATTCGTGGAGCACAGTTTCCTTGCGATTCGCGTCTATCTCGAATACCATCCCACAGCCCGAACCTCCGCAGCCGCTTCCGCCACTTTCTGCAGTGCCATAGAGGCCGCCTGTGGCATCGCGGACCACACCGGCGAAGGGCAACTGCCCGTCTGTTCCTTTGCCAAATCTGTGCAGCACGGTTCGTTTTCCGCCCGTGTCCAGGCAAAACACGGTTCCGCAGCCGGAACCTTCGCATCCACTCCCACCACCACGCAGGGTGGTGCCATACAGATTTCCGGCTGCATCGCGCGCAAGAGTGCCCGTTGGAAATGCGCCGTCCGTCCCGCCTCTGAACGTGGAGAGCACTGTTTCGCTGCCTGCCGGAGTGAGCTTGAACATCACTCCGCAACCGGGCTCAGTCCCAAAACCGCAGTTTAGGTCGCCGCCGTACTCGGCGGTCCCATAGAGGTTGCCTGCCTTGTCGCGCACAACGCTTGCCACCGGACCAGCACCATCGGCTCCCCCTTGGAATGTATAAAGCACCTGATAATGAGGCTGGTCTGTACCCAAAGGGCTGTCGTTGGGACCTGCGAGGGCACCTGCGGGAATCAGCGCCGCAGTGCACAAAGCTAGGAAAGCGTGCAGCAGTATCCGGCGTTTCATAAGACCCTCCTGTGCAAGGCTTTGTAGGCCTGCTCTTTTGAAGAGCTAGTCAGGTTAGAACGAGAACAATTGCCGGTTGTCATTGTTTGGTCAAAAGATTGTCACATTTCGAATCGGCGGGACCAAAAGCTTACCGGGTCTTGCAGCAATTTCGCTTACAGGAGTCTCATCTGAAATGGCACAAGCACAACGCAAGGCGATCCGAACTGCAGCGGTGCTGCTGAAAAAGAATCGCCGATAAGCACACAGCGGAAAGAACGAAAAGATCGTTTGGCCGACTCGATTAAGAGGGGCGGCTGCTCGTTTGGCCCGACGGTACTCAGTTGATGCAAATAGGCTTGGCTGTTGAAAAACTCACACTCCCGAAATTCGCGGAAATTTCATCGCGCTAGGATGCCCTACAAACGACGTTCTCGATTTTAGTGGACGCCTACTATCCCTTCGCCGGTACCGTTTTTTCAAAAGAGGGAGTTTTTCAACAGCCACAGGCTATAGCGCTCATTGAGGGGTTTTGAGAGTAATTGGGATTTCTCGCCAACTGAGCCGTGCTGGCGCGCCGCCGTCAGGGAAGGCCGAATGCGTAGAGATGGCCGTCCCCCGAACCGAAATACACTATGCCATTGGCAACTACTGGGTCCGTCGGCTGCTCTGGTTTAAAGACATACTTCCGGAGCAGGACTCCCGTTTTCGCGTTCAGGGCGTTCAGGTGGTAGACGTTTCCATTACTGGAGACAACATAAACTACACCGTTGGCGACTGCGGGCGAGGCCGCGAAGTATCCAATGGATCGTTTCCAGACGAGAGCACCGGTGCTCGCGTTTAAGGCGTAAATGTTTCCATCTTCTGAACCGACATATATCGCTCCGTCCGCCGTAGCGGGAGAGGAGTAGACAGACTTCGTGGTCGAATATTTCCAGCGCAGAGAGCCGGTAGTCGAATCCAGGGCGTAAACGTTGTCGTCCGCAGAGCCTGCGTAAACCACCCCATTGACCACAGCCGGTGAAGACGACACCGTGATTGGGTATTGCCACAGCACGGAACCGTTGCTCACGGCCAACAGGTCGCTACCGGAGGAGCCAGAGGCACCGACGTAAACCGTGCCTCTGGCAATTGCAGCCGCACTCAAATCAGGAGTAACCCAGATGAAGTCTCTCCAATACAAGAAACCGGTACGGGCATCCAGAGCGAACAAATCGTAACCCGCAGCGGTTGCTGCGGTTACATACACAACTCCGTCAGACACTACGGGTGCAAACGCGAAAATTTGAATGTTATAGGCCCAGACCAAGGCTCCGGTCTTCGCGTTCCGGGCATAAAGGAACGTGTCGTAGGAGCCCATGAAGTAGATGATTCCGTCGGCAACGGCTGGCCCGCTGCCTTCCGCTTTCCAAACTAAGGCACCGGTATCCGCATTCACCGCGTAGACATTGCCGTCGTTCGAACCGAAATACACCATGCCCTCGGCCACCACCGGCGGTCCTACACCTGCCGGAGCGGTGTAGCTGAAGCGCAATGTCAACTTGTCCACGTTCTGTGGGTTAAGGACGTTTTCAAAGCGATTGTGGCGTCCACCGTTAGGGCCGAAGCCGTACTGTGGCCAGTTGGTCCTCACCAGAAAGCGTGCCTTGGCCTCAGTCTGTGCCTTGGCGATCACGTAATGTTTACCGGGTAGGGCACCCTTTGGTACTTCGATGGGTGCATCGGAAAAGGATCCCGTGCTATCCGTGGTGACTTGGCCAACTCTCGCGCGGTCGAAGTAGAGGTTCACTTCCGCGTCCGCAGGGAAGTCTTCACCCGAGACCAGCGTCCTGGTGGTGGGAGGACCGACCGGTTTGGAGAGTTGAATTGCCGCTTGACCGAAGGAGAGGCTGGCAAATAAGAGAAGAATCGAGCCGCATAGAGAGGTATGCCTGCTGACTGCGGAGACCTTCCGGGGGGGTGTCATTTTTCTCACCTGCGGCAGAGTTAAGCTTTGCTCACACCAGCATAGCTAAGCCTGGCCAAAATGCTAGCGTAAAAGAGACACCACGCCGTTGGGTGCTCCAATACCAAGTAGCCTGAATCGTAACTGTCGAAACCAGATGGGATGAGAAGGCCGGTCTCCGGCGGGATGCGATACGCTCCCAAGTTATCGACGTGCTCGAAGCACAGATAAAAAGGAGACCGGCAATGAAGAAGGTTAGCATCGTAACGGCAGCGCAGAGCAGGAATATTTCGCA
>DATMQI010000149.1:0-10842 GCA_035567135.1 Terriglobales bacterium | reverse complement strand
ATCGGACGACGGTCTTCGAGTTGCGCATGCAGCAAAAGACGGCCAACTCGTCGTGTTTCGTGCCCATATCGCAGCCTACAAGTTTGTCTCTTCCTCCGGGCACCCCTACATATTGATGCTCTTCCTGAAGTCCGATTTGCGTCGGATAGGAGAAATGGTGTGGGGCGAGGGCCTCCCTTTTAGCATTTCCCTGGTCCTTTTAGTCACTTTGCTTTGTCTCTGGCTTGCGTATCATATTGCCTCTCCGATCCATAGTATTCAGGCGACCGCGAGAAGGGTCGCGCAGGGAGATCTCAAGGCGCGAGTGCCGTCTTCCGTATCCCATCGCTATGACGAACTGGCGGCTCTCGCAAAAGACTTCGATTCGATGGTTAGCCGGCTTGACTCACTGATTCAAGCGCAAAAGAAGCTGCTGAACTCCGTATCGCATGAACTGCGCTCTCCTCTAGCTCGCATTAATCTCTCTCTGGGCCTTCTGAGAAATGGCGTGTCCGCGGATTCAGATGACCTGTTTCAACGTCTGGACCGCGATATCGAGAGAATCGATCTATTAATGGGGCAGCTTTTGACGCTCTCACGCCTGGAAGCCGGTTTTTCGTCTGGGGAGAGAGAAGATGTGAACTTCGCCCAACTCGTCGAGGAAGTGGCGGCTGATGCGAATTTCGAAGCGCAAGCCCTGGGCAAATCCGTGAGTCTTCAGACGACGGGCTCGGTCATCCTCCGGAATGCCGATCCTCATGCCCTTCGAAGCGCCTGCGAAAACATAATTCGCAACGCAGTCCGGTTCACACGGCCGGGAAGCGATGTCCAGATTGTTTTGGAGGTCGATCGGACCGCTCCGGAGCCGTTCGCATTGCTCTCAGTTCGGGATCATGGTCCCGGGGTTCCCGAAGATTCTCTCCAGGCGATATTTCAGCCGTTTTATCGAATAACTGGAGATGGGCAAGCAACGGGAGGGAATGGCCTGGGGCTTGCCATTGCCTCTGAAGCGATTCGTTTGCACCGCGGTACGATACGCGCCGAAAACCTTCAGCCTGCCGGCCTCCAAATTATTATCCGGTTGCCTGTCGCAGGCGACCCGGCCTCGCACGGGGATGAAGTCTCAA
The DNA here is from genome assembly GCA_035567135.1 of Terriglobales bacterium. Classification (GTDB taxonomy): domain Bacteria; phylum Acidobacteriota; class Terriglobia; order Terriglobales; family Acidobacteriaceae; genus JABDBE01. The sequence continues at coordinate 9,736 of DATMQI010000149.1, read as the reverse complement.
AGGCCGAACATAGCACACTGCTATAAGGCCCTCTTATCGATCGCCCTGAATCTCTTCTCCGGTCCTTTCCCCTGTAGGTGCTTTGCTTTCCATACAAATCCTCACATTTAACTGAACGTTTCAAACAGCGGTGTGTGGTTGCGCTGCGCACAATAGACGCTGCGGGGGCCTCATGAAGGTCAGCAAATTGACTACTTATCTGGAAGACACCGAAGAAAAGGTCTCGGAAGCTGGATTTGCGCAGCTAGCCGTGATTCGAAAAGGCGTTTCCAAAGCAAGGAGGATGTGGGCCATTTGTCTGGTTGCCATCCCGGTGGTAGGCGTCTTCTTTGCCCTGCGGTCTCAAAAGCCAAAGGGTGATCCCGCGGCTGCTAGCGAAGCAAACAATTCTGTAATCATTCACGCAGGCACAGCATACCGAGGGGATATGGGCGTCTATATCAACGCTCTCGGTACAGTAACGCCAGTTTCCACGATAAACATCTTCAGCCAAGTGAGTGGTCAAGTCCTTGCCGTGCATTATCGCGAGGGGCAAATCGTAAACAAGGGCGATCCGCTCATCGACATCGATCCGAGTCCCTACCGAGCACAATTGCAACAGGCCGAAGGCCTACTCGATCACGACCGTGGGGTTTTGAAGCAGGCGGAGATTGATCTTGCCCGCTACAGGGAGGCCTTCGCTTCGAATGCCGTTGCAAAGCAGATTCTCGACGACCAAGAGCAGGTTGTGATTCAGGACCAAGGAGCGGTCAAATTCGACCTTGGTCAAGTGCAGTTTGCCGAGGTCCAGCTTAGCTACTGTCACATCACAGCTCCCACTTCTGGCAGGGTTGGTTTGCGGCTCGTCGATTCCGGCAATACCGTTTTTGCGGGAAGTTCGAACGCGCTCGTAGTAATCACCGAACTCCAGCCGATTACGGTCGTGTTCAACGTGGCGGAAGATCATCTCGGAGAGGTTCAAACGCAACTGCGTCAACAGAAACCTCTTCTTGTGGAAGCTTTTGACCGGTCTGCTGAAACGAAGGTGGCAATCGGAACCTTGCTGAGTGTCGACAACCAGATTGACACGTCAACCGGTACCGTTCGATTTCGCGGTGAATTCAGCAATCGCGACCTCGCCCTGTTTCCAAACCAGTTCGTCAATGCGCGCCTGTTGGTTAAAACACTCAAAGATTCAGTCCTCATTCCGAGCGCCGCGATCCAGCGCAATGGAACACAAGCCTTTGTCTTTGTTGTCGAGAAGAATGCAATATCGGTTAGGGATATTACCGAGCAAAGTACCGACGGCAATACGACTGCAGTGGAAGGTCTGCGGGCCGGGGAGATGGTGGCGCTCTCGGGCTTCGACAAGCTGCAAGACGGGACGCATGTCCAGGTCGAACAGTCAGCTCAAAAATCAGCCGTCGATAGAGGACCCGGATTGTGAGTCCCTCCCGCCCCTTCATTCTCCGGCCCGTCACGACTGCGTTGCTTATGGTCGCGATCCTGATCGTCGGGGCGGCCGCTTACATCAAACTGCCAATTTCGGCATTGCCCGAAGTCGAGTATCCGACGATCCAGGTTCGGACCTTTTATCCGGGAGCCAGCCCGGATGTGATGTCGTCCGCTGTCACAGCACCACTTGAGAGGCAATTTGGACAAATACCCAGTCTGACGCAGATGACTTCCACCAGTTCGGATGGCAGCTCCGCGATCGTTCTGCAGTTCTCGTTGCGTCTGAATATTGATGTGGCGGAACAGGAGGTACAGGCCGCCATCAACGCAGCGCAAAGCTTTTTGCCCACGGACCTTCCAGTACCTCCGGTGTATAGCAAGTCGAATCCGGCGGACGCGCCTGTATTGACGCTCGCCCTGACTTCAAAGATCCTTCCGCTCTCAAAGGTGGAGGACCTGGCCGACTCGCGGCTCGCCCCGAAGATCTCGCAACTCAGTGGAGTTGGACTGGTGACAATCGGTGGCGGCCAGAAACCCGCCGTCCGCATTCAGGTTAATCCGGCAACCCTGGCGACCTATGGCATCAGTCTCGAAGAGCTGCGAACCGCACTTGCGAGCACAAGCGTAAACGCCGCAAAGGGAACTCTCGACGGAGAAGCACAGAACTATCAAATCAATTCCAATGACCAACTGCTCGCGGGCGACGACTATCGCGATGTAATCGTCGCCTTTAAGAATGGCGCGCCGGTAACGCTTTCAGATGTTTCCAAGATCAGCGACAGTGTCGAGAACATACGGCTTGCGGGATGGATGAATCAGACCCCCGCTGTGATCCTGAACATCCAGCGCCAGCCAGGAGCAAACACAATTGCGGTCGTGAAGAGCATTGAAGCTCTCCTCCCTCAGTTGCAGGCAAACCTTCCCGCTTCGGTGAAGCTGACGGTTTTAACCGATCGGACAACGACGATTCAGGCTTCAGTAAAGGATGTGGAGTTCGAATTGGTTCTTACGGTCGGCCTCGTCGTGATGGTCATCTTCGTCTTTCTGCGCAATCTCTACGCAACGATTATTCCCGCTATTGCCATTCCCATCTCTCTCGTCGGAGCGCTGGCGGTGATGTATTCACTGGGATATAGCCTAAACAATCTCACTCTGATGGCCCTGACGATCTCGACCGGTTTCGTCGTCGACGACGCGATCGTCATGATCGAGAACATTTCACGCTATCTCGAACAAGGACTCGCGCCTCTTGAAGCCGCACTCAAGGGAGCAGAACAGATCGGCTTCACCATCATCTCGCTCACGATCTCCCTAATTGCCGTTCTGATCCCGCTGCTTCTGATGGGGGATATCGTGGGGAGGCTGTTCCGTGAGTTCGCCATCACGCTCGCCGTTACGATCCTCATCTCTGCCGCGGTTTCGCTCTCCCTGACGCCCATGATGAGTGCTCACCTGCTGCGCCACAAACCAGAATCGGAGCGGGGACGCTTCTACCGCTGGTCCGAGCGCATGTTCGAAATTCTCATCGCGCAATACAGCCGAACCTTGCAGTGGATTCTTCGCCATGAAATCTCGACACTCCTGGTGGCTGTCGCAACTCTGGTACTTGCCATCTACCTTTACGTTGTCATACCGAAAGGCTTGTTCCCGACGCAGGATGTCGGGATTATCCAAGGCATTTCGCAAGCTCCTGAGTCGATATCCTTCCGCGCCATGTCGCTCAGACAACAGGAACTGGCGAAAGTCATTCTCCAGGACCCTGCAGTTGCAAGCCTGTCCTCTTTTATCGGGGTGGATGGGACAAATGCAACGCTCAATAGTGGACGCATCCAAATCAACCTGAAGCCATTCGCTGAGCGCCACGTCGACGCTACAACGGTAATCGACCGGCTCCAGTCCAAACTGCGGCAAGTGGATGGCATACATCTCTACCTGCAACCCGTACAGGACCTGACAGTCGATGACCGCGCCAGCCGCAACCAGTTTCAATACACGCTCGAAGATGCCGATCAGGCGGAACTCGACACATGGACAGAAAGGATGGTTGCCGAGCTCAGAAAGCAACCGCAGCTCCGGGATGTTGCCACCGATCAACAACCTCGAGGACTAGCCGAGAATCTTGTCGTCGACCGGGCCACGGCGTCACGCATGAATATTACTCCGGATCAGATTGACTCTACTTTGTACGATGCTTTCGGTCAGCGCCAGATCAGTACCCTCTATACGCAATTCAACCAGTACCACGTCGTCCTGGAAGCATCTTCTGAATTTCAGAGGGATCCACAAAAACTGCAGGACATCTATCTGCAGAGTTCCTCTTCGCAAAACGGCGCTAGCCCCAGTTCCAGCTCTACCTCTGGCAGGTCGTCTGCCAACAGCGCGACTACTTCGGTAAGGACACTTACGGTTTCTTCCACCAGCGGGATATCGGGGGCGCAGCGGTCAGGTCTATCAGGCTTCACGGGCGCTTCTGTCCTGTCGTCCAACACGTCCGGCGCACTCGCCAGTTCATCGAAGTCGACAAGTTCGGTTCTTTCGGCAGGTGGAGCGACTGGGCTGTCTGCCTCATCGAGTCAGCCTTCTGCCACGCCTTTCGCTACAGGCGGCTCAAGTACAACATCGGCTTCGGCGCCGTCTCCTATACCGCTCTCGGCGATCGCGCACTTTGAAAAGAGATCCAGCCCCTTGACCATCGCGCATCAAGGCCAGTTCCCAGTCGTCACCATCTCTTTTGATTTGGCGCCAAATACCTCTTTAAGCCAGGCGGTCGCTGCTGTCGAAAATGTACAGCATCGGCTGGGGATGCCTGCCAGTGTAGTGGCAAGCTTTCAGGGCACCGCCGAAGCCTACAAAGCAATCGGCTCCAACGAGGCGCTACTGATTCTGGCGGCTCTGGTGGCGGTTTATATCGTGCTCGGAATTCTTTACGAGAGCTTCATCCATCCGATCACCATCCTCTCAACGCTTCCTTCAGCCGGAGTCGGCGCGTTGCTGGCACTTATGCTGTTCCGGCAGGATCTTGGGATCGTAGCCATCATCGGCATCATTCTGCTGATCGGTATCGTAAAGAAGAACGGCATCATGATTGTCGACTTTGCTTTAGAGGCTGAAAGGGCTCACGGCCTCACCGCCACGGAGGCGATCTACGAAGCCTCCCTCCTGCGTTTCCGTCCCATCATGATGACAACTCTGGCGGCGCTCTTTGCGGGCATACCACTCGCCTTCGGTTCTGGTATCGGCTCGGAACTCCGGCGTCCGCTAGGTATTGCGATGGTGGGCGGTTTGCTTCTCAGCCAGATCCTGACGCTCTATACGACTCCTGTCATCTACATCTTCTTCGACAGGCTGGGAGATCGATTTGCTCGCCACAAGAGGCCGGCGGCAACTCCTGACTTGGCGGGACTGCCATGAACTTCTCAGCCCCATTCATAAAAAGACCCGTCGCTACCACATTGTTGGCGATAAGCGTCGCATTGGCAGGGATGATTGCGTTCCGGTTTCTACCGGTTGCCTCTTTGCCTCTGGTTGATCTTTCAGCGATTCAGGTTTCAGCCGCACTTCCCGGCGCGAGTCCAGAGAATATGGCGTCCTCCGTGGCGACTCCGCTGGAGAAGCAGTTCAGTCATATCGCTGGCATCACGTCAATGAGTTCCAAGAACTCCCTTGGCATCACTTCGATCAGGCTGACCTTCGATATGAGCAGAGACGTGGATGGCGCCGCACGGGATGTAGAAGCTGCAATCAACGCTGCTCGTAGCTATCTGCCCTCGAACCTTCCCGCGAATCCAACTTACCGCAAGATAGATTCCGCGCGGGCGCCTGTGCTTGTGCTCAACCTGGCATCAAAGACAGCCGCCTCAGGCGTCCTCTATGACACCGCATCGTCCATCATCCAGCAAAAGATTGCTCAAATCAGCGGTGTTGGGCAAGTGACGATTCTTGGTGGGTCATTGCCCGCTGTACGCATTGATCTGAATCCGCAACAGCTGAGTCACTATGGTCTGGGCTTGCAGGATGTCGCCAGCGTGATCGGCGCGCAAAATGCGAACCGTCCCAAGGGCCAGATTTCCGATCTGAACACCATCGCCGACATTACGGCAAACGATCAAATCTCGAAGGCTCGAGACTATGCGCCCCTCGTGGTTGGGTCGAAAGATAATTCCGTCGTAAGGCTCAGGGATATTGCAACGATCACTGACTCGGTCGAGAACGTTCGTTCCGTGGCTTACGTTAACGGGAAGGAGTCAGTTAGCCTCCTTGTTTACTGTTCGCCTGGGGCCAACGTCATCAGTACCGTCGATGAGATTAAGCGCCAGCTACCGTCCATTCGGTCTTCCATCCCTTCGAACCAGCGGCTCCTCGTCACGGGCGACCTTACTACCACGATCCGCGCGTCCGTAAAGGACGTGGAAGGAGCTCTGGTTCTGTCAATCGGCTTGGTGGTCTTCGTCGTCTTCCTCTTCCTTCATGATGCGCGGGCCACTCTAATCCCCGGCGTCGCGGTAACGGTGTCTGTGATCGGCACATTTGCTGTGATGTACCTCTATGGCTACACGCTGGACAACCTGTCGCTCATGGCCCTGGCCATCTCCACAGGCTTTGTCGTCGATGACGCAATCGTCGTCATGGAAAACATTGTCCGGCTGATGGAGATGGGTGTTCCGCCGATGGCCGCTGCTCTGAAAGGTTCGGAGGAAACTGGGCCCACGGTCTTGTCCATGAGTTTGTCGCTCATCGCGGCCTTCATTCCAATTTTGTTTATGGGAGGAATTCCGGGGCGCCTCTTTCATGAATTCGCAGTTACTCTCGCGGTCTCGATTGCAATCTCGATGGTCGTGTCGCTCACGCTAACGCCGATGATGTGTGCTTACGTCCTTCGACCGACAAAGGGAGTAACACATGGACACCTCTATCAGTTCAGTGAGCGCCTCTTCGATCACCTGTTGTCTGGGTATCGCCAAAGCTTGACGTGGGTGCTGAAGCACCCCGCCCCGGTCGTGCTTTCTTTCCTCGGTACTCTGGCACTCAACGTTGTTTTGATGGGACACGTCACAAAGGGCTTTTTCCCGATACAGGATACCGGCTCACTCCTTGGAGGAATTCAGGGACCGCAGGATGCCTCCTTTCATGCGATGCAGTCCGCGTTGATCTCCATTGAAAAAGTGATCCAGGCCGATCCCGCAGTAGATGTCGTCACCGGATTTACGGGAAGCACCTCTGGTCCGGGGAGCGAAGATGGGAGCAACTCTGGATTTCTTTTTATTACGTTGAAACCCTTGGCGGAAAGACAATTGAACGCTGCCGAAGTGCTGGATCGCATGCGACCGAAACTGGACGCAATTCCTGGAGCTTCGACGCTTCTTAAGCCGTTCCAGGACATTCCGTCCGTTGGAAAAAGCACCAACACCAGCTACCAATATGAACTCTCATCGGACAACGTGGCCGACCTGAAAAAATGGGGTCCGATCCTTTATCAGGAAATGAAAAAGCTGCCTCAAATCAAGGATGTCAACACCGATCAGCAAAACGGAGGGCTGCAAGCCTCGCTTAACTATGACCGTCGCACGGCTGCCCGCTTGGGCATCACGCCACAGCTCATCGATCAATCGCTTTATGGCGCATTTGGCCAAGCGCAAGTCTCCACGATCTATACGTCCCTGAACCAGTATCACGTCGTGATGGAGGTGGCGCCACAATATACGCAAAACCCCTTGGGGATGGAGTCGATTTATGTTCATCCCCCCGGTGGAAACGCCGTTCCCCTGGACGCCATCGTCCGCACTGCAAACTCGACTTCCCCACTTTCCGTCAACCACGACGGACTCTTTCCCGCAGTGACCGTGTCCTTCAATCTGGCGCCAGGGGTCCCGCTTGAACAGGCTACTGTCGCCATCGAGAAGTTGCAGCAGAGGCTGGCGATGCCTCGAACTGTCCGTGGCAGCTTTGCCGGCACTGCTGGAGATTTCAAGAAGTCGCTCATCGACCAGATCGTTCTCATTGTGATGGCGTTGTTTGCGGTCTACATCGTGTTAGGGGTCTTGTATGAGAGCCTGGTGCACCCAATTACGATTCTCTCCACTCTGCCGCCCGCGAGTGTCGGAGCCATCCTTGCCCTCATTCTCTTCAGGAGCGAACTGGATGTGATCTCGATCATCGGCATCGTCTTGCTTATCGGAATTGTAAAAAAGAACGCGATCATGATGATTGACTTCGCTCTCTTGGCGGAGCGAATGGAGGGTAAGAACTCGGCTGATGCCATATTCGAAGCATGTCTGCTGCGGTTTCGCCCCATCATGATGACCACAATGGCCGCTCTTTTCGGTGCTCTTCCGCTAGCGCTCGGTCATGGAACTGGATCTGAACTCCGGCGCCCTTTGGGTATCGCTGTGGCCGGTGGCTTGGTCCTTAGTCAGATACTCACGCTGTACACGACGCCAGTCATTTACTTAATTCTGGATCGGGTTCGGCTGCGGCTCGGCAGCGACGTCGCGGCTATGGCCGCTCAGGGAGGCACGTTCTGATGACGCAACCTTTGCAAAACAGCTTCTCACCTGAGGAAAGCCAAGAAGTCAACAGGCCAGGCCGCATGCCGATACTTCGACTACTTGTTTTCGCCCTTCTTGGACTGCTGGGATGCAATGTTGGTCCCAAATATTTGCGGCCGGCAGTTCCCGCTCCATCCGCTTTCAAGGAGACGGGGCCTCAGCAAGCGCCGGACGGCACCGTCTGGAAGCCCGCTCAACCGCAAGATGCGATGCTCCGTGGGAAATGGTGGGAGATCTATCAGGAACCTGAATTGAACTCCCTCGAAGAGAAATTGAACATTTCGAACCAGAACATCGCTCGGGCATTTGAAAATTTCATGGCCGCGCGAGCTCAAGTCCAGCAGGCGCGATCCAACTACTATCCAACTATCAGTGTAGGAGCTTCCTATGCGCGCAACCGCTCTTCTCAGTCGCAAACGACCGCCACTAGTTTTTCGAAAGGCAATCCGAACAGCAATACGTTCAATCTTCCCTTCGACGTCGCGTGGGAGCCAGATCTCTGGGGTCGCGTGCGAAACACCGTGCGGCAATCCGCCAACGCTGCGCAGGTGAGTGCCGCAGACCTTGAAAATCAGAAACTGACCGAACAAGCGAATCTGGCAATCTTCTATTTCGAATTGCGCGGCCAGGATGCTTTGGAAGATCTCTTGCGGAAGACAGTAGAGGTGGATCGTCAGTCGCTTGAACTCACTCGCGTCTTGTACAAGACAGGCATTGACAACGATGAAGCGGTCGCCCAGGCGGAGATCACTCTAAAAAGTTCCCAGGCCGCTTTGACGAACGTCGGCATTGCTCGTGCGCAGTTTGAGCACGCGATCGCGCTGATGGTAGGAGAACCTGCTTCCACTTTTTCCATTCCGGTTCGGCCGTTGACAACACACGTTCCTGATATCCCGGTCGGATTACCCTCTGATCTACTGGAGAGGCGTCCGGACATTGCGTCTGCAGAGCGAACCATGGCAGAAGCAAATGCACTCATCGGCGCTCAAAAAGCGGCCTATTATCCAACTGTGAGTATCACTGGCACCGCGGGATTTGCATCGTCAACTTTCTCAAAATGGTTGACTTCTCCAAGCCGTTACTGGTCTTTCGGACCCACAGCTTCGGAAACCGTATTCGATGGTGGCTTAAGAAAATCGACGATGGCTCAGTTCATGGCGCTTTACAATGCTGATGTTGCAAATTACAAACAGGTGGTACTGACCGCATTCCAGCAGACCGAGGACAACCTCGCCGCCTTGCGTCTGCTTACCCAAGAGATTCAGCAGGAACAAGAGACCGTCGCGTCTGCACAACGCTTTTTCGACGTGGCGTCGGTGCGTTACAAGACCGGGCTTGATCCTTATTTGAACGTCTTTACGGCGCAATCGATCTTACTCGCTAACCAACAGACGGTGATCACGCTCCGCGTGCAACAGATGACTAGCAGCGTGCAGTTGATCGAATCTTTGGGTGGCGGGTGGGACGTCACCCAACTCCCGACAGAACAGCAGGTCCAAGCCAAACGCCCGTGATGGATCGTAGCCAGCTCAATAAATACCAGGCTAATGATCTCACCGCACGGAAAAGGCTCTCGCTCGTTTAGAGATTGCGTTCCCTTCAATTCCTTACATAACGTCCACATTTCCTCGCCGCACTCTTCATGCCGTCCACGTAACCTCTGGATAAGTTCCTCGAAAGTGGCGGCCGCTTGCCGGGAAAGCGTCCGAAATTTTAAAAGAGACGAGGAATGTTATGAAACGCAACGGTGCATGGAT
>DATMQI010000148.1:0-5576 GCA_035567135.1 Terriglobales bacterium | reverse complement strand
GCCGCTGGACCAGAACCATAGTAGTTGTGAGTGACAATGGAACCATGTCCGAAGGAACCATCGCCGTTGCCCAGTAGGACCTTGATCTCCGAGAAGCCGTAGTCGGCGGCAAAATCGAGTATGCCGTCATTGTTGTAGTCTGCCAGGTTCAGGACGAATGCTCCGTTACCCTTAAAATAAACATGTGGCCTTTTGGCAACAATCGTGGGTGTTGGCGTGTGCACTTCCACGAGCCCAAAGCTGGAACTAGAAACGCCTCCTCCGGGTGGTGGGTTAGTCACGGTGATGCGACCGGCGGTCGCCGTGGCCACATCCGAGGCCAGAATCTGCGCTTGCAGCTCCCTGGCCGAGATGAACGTGGTTGAACGCGGGCTGCGATTCCAGTTCACCACCGCGCCGGATACGAAGTTCGCGCCATACACCTTCAGCGTGAATGCCCCGCTGCCGGGAACAACCGCCTGTGGAACTGGCGGACCAACCACGGTCGGAACAGGATTGTCGGCAAAAGCTGACGGCGCCAACAGGGAGCTCAGGAGAACGGTTGCCGCCGCAATCGCCCGAAGGTATCGCGCCGCCTTAGGGTTAGGGTTCGTGGGGTTGCCTCCAAAATGATCGAGCCAAGAAACGACTTGCGCTCGTACCTGCTGTCGCCGAAATGGGATGTGACGTTATGACAGGCACGGCTGCATGTCAAATGAATTCTATGGTTGCGTCTTGCCAAGCCGTCTCACCGCGCAAAATCTACATCTTCCGCTGTCCATCCCTGTCTCTAACCTGATGATTCATAAGGTGCCGGAAGATGGAACCTCCATTGCGACTCGTCACTCCAGCCTCGCACCGTCAGGATGTACTCATGAGAAGATCGCGACAAACCACAGGTTCCGCCAAGCTCGGCGGTTTAGCGTTCGCGATCTTGGCGGGGCTAACCTTAATTGGGACTACCGGGTGCTCGCGGCAGTTGCCGGTCCCGGCATCAAGCGGGACGGCCAAGAGCAGCCAGCTTCCCTTTGAGCGGGTTTCCGATGGTGGCGGAATCTCTCCTACGTCGGGATTCAGCTTCGACGGGATTCCGGCGGGGACCGAGATCATTATCAGGTTGCAGGCGGCGCTGTCCAGCGCAGACTCTCGAGTTGGGCAGTCATTCGACGCGGTGGTGGACGAGCCTGTGATCGTTGCGGGAAAGACCGTGGTGCCGCGGGGAGCGACGCTCACTGGGCGCGTAGTCCAAGCGAGGGCCTACCGATCCCCGCGCGAGCTTGGATATGTACGGGTGACCCTGGAATCGATTGTGGTGAACGGAAAGGCGGTTCCTTTGCGGACCTCCAGCATTTTCGCCAAGGGCGCATCGTATGGCAAACGCGAAGCGCCGCCCATGACGAGCTCCGCGTCCGACGGCAAGGCTGGGCTCGCCGAATCCGCCTTGAATTCCACGAACCGCAGTCAACCCTCATTCACTCCCAGCCAAGGCGATGTGAGGTTTTCCACAGGACATCGTTTGACCTTTCGACTGGCGCAGCCGCTTCATCTCGATAGCTGATGCGGTTGTGAAGTGCGGTTGCACGTTGCGTGGCTACAAGTTCGCGCCAAGTCCTTCCTCCCATTTTGGATTCGGTTTGAATCTGGAAATCCCTGTTCAACCATCACAGCACTCCTCAGGCAATCCCGCCTAGACTTCCCAAATGGGGAGCACGCGCGCAATGCGTGACTCCACAGCACTTTATCAACGGGACGATAACGGCAATGAGCGCGATTGCACAACTTGAGGTACGAACTGAGGAACCGGTGGAGCGTCCGCAAACCGAACAGCAGTTGCGGGATGCGCACAAAATGGAGGCCATTGGCCGGCTAGTCGGGGGAGTTGCCCACGACTTCAACAACCTGCTGACCGGGATGGTGCTTTGCACCGAACTGATCCTGGCAGGATTGCAAAAGGACAGCCCGCTGCGACGTTTCGCCGAAGAGATCCGCAAAGCTGGGGAGCAGGGGGCCGGACTGATCCAGCAATTGATGGCGGTGGCGCGGCAGAGGGCAGTCGAGCCTTGTCTGCTGCAGGTGAACGATGTCGTGTCTGACGTTCGCAATCTGTTGACGCGCCTTATTGGCGAGAACATCGAGCTAGTCGCCGAACTCGCCGATGACCTGGGTTTCGTGCGGATGGATCCGGCCCAGCTTCAGCAGATCATCCTGAACCTGGTGCTGAACGCTCGGGATGCCATGCAGGATGGGGGGCGAATCACGCTCAACACCAGAAATTGCGAGGGAACCAGACCGGGAGGCGAAGCCCACAACCAGTTGTGCGAGTCCTGGGTCGCGCTGGCCGTCAGCGACACCGGGTGCGGCATGGATCCGGAAACCCGGGCCCGGCTATTCGAGCCTTTCTTTACCACAAAGAAACCGGGACAGGGAAATGGCCTGGGGCTGGCCACGGTTTACCGCATCGTGACGCATGAAGGGGGAACGATCGAAGTAGAAAGTGAAGCCGGAAGGGGCACGCGGGTGGTGGTGCATCTGCCGCGAGTGCTCGAATCGAAACCATTCAACGTTTCTGCAGTTGCGAACAAAATCAGCCCGGTTCCGAGTCCGAGGATCCGGAGAGCGAGAAAAAGCAAAACGAGAAGGGGAAAATCCGTATGACCAGCGCCGTTGCCCATGCTTTCCATCCGCCGCAGCTCGAGGCGGCCAATTTGCTGAATCTGGTGATCGTCGACGACGAACGCGCGGTTCGCGATGTGTGCCGTGAAGTGGCGCAGTCCCTGGGTTTTAACGCCATAGTGGCGGAGTCTGCCGAACACATCTACCGGTTGCTTGAATCGCAAGCTATCGACGTGGTTCTGCTCGACTTGAGGTTGCCTGGCGCCGGCGGCATTGAAGCGTTGCACAAGATTAAACAGCGTCGCCCCGACGCCGAGGTGGTCGTGGTCACCGGTTACGCCACGGCGCAATCGGCTGTGCAGGCCATGAAAAACGGGGCTTACGACTACGTCACCAAACCATTCACCATCGACGAACTCAAGCTTCTGTTGGAGAGGGTGGCGAACCACTTGAGGCTGAAGACTGAAAACCGCATGTTGCGCGAGAAGATTAAGTCCAAGCTGGGGTTCGGCGGCATTGTGGGGCACGCGCCGGAAATGGAAAAGCTTTACCGGATGATCACCAAGGCGGCGCTGAGCAGCCACCCGGTGCTGATTCTGGGCGAAAGCGGGACGGGAAAGGAAATGGTGGCTCGATCCATTCACTTCTCTGGGCCATTCCGAGACAAGCCGTTCATTCCTGTAGACTGCGGCTCGCTGGTTCCTACTTTGATCGAAAGTGAACTGTTCGGGTACGTGAAGGGCGCTTTCACAGGCGCAGTGCAGGCGAAGGAAGGGCTGCTGGCGATGGCCGAGGGCGGCACCGTTTTCCTTGATGAAATTGGAGAACTTCCCGTCGATTTGCAGGCCAAGCTGCTGCGCGCTATTCAAGAGAAGGAAATCCGGCAGGTGGGCAGTACCAAGCGCACCATCATCAATGTACGAATCCTGGCGGCGACCAATCGCGATCTGGAAGTGGCGGTGGCGCAGGGAACCTTCCGACGCGATCTGTATTTCCGTCTGAATGTGCTGAACCTGCGCATTCCTGCATTGCGCGAACGGCGGCAAGACATTCCCGTGCTGGCAACCTATTTTCTGGAACGGATGGCACGAGACTTCGGACAAGAACGCGCCCTCAGCGACGATGCCATGAAGGCCCTGCTCGCCTACGACTGGCCGGGAAACGTTCGTGAATTGGAGAATTGTTTGCAACGGGCCTGCGCGATGAATAGCGGCCCTGTCATCCAAGTGCTGGATTTGCCGAGCGCGATTCACGGCGGCAACGGTCATGCTACGGTCGAAGCGGAGGGCTCGGCCAAGATCATTCCCATCTCGGAGCTGGAGAGGAAGACTATTCTCAACACCATTACGCAGCTGAATGGGGACAAACTCCTGGCGGCGCGGCTGCTGGGGATCGGCAAGACAACGCTTTATCGCAAGCTGAAGGAGTACGAGTTCCAAGCTTAGGGGAACTCGTCGAATCTAGGCTAAAACCAGACGTTGCAAGCGACATCTCTACCGTAGAGACATAGCTTGCTATGTCTTGAGCGCCAGTTGCAGCAGGTGGGTTCGGTAGACTTCCTTAGTTCGAATGCGGACTCACCTTCCCAAATCGGAACCAGCGCAAGCAGAAGCTTGGCGCAACCCACCTGTTATCAATGGGCGAGTTCTGGCAGGTGACGTGCACTTACGCTCAGCATGATTTTGCTGATTACGTCTCTGGCGAAAGTGCAGGATTGCGCGAAGGCTCTGCAAGAAGTCACCGGCGAGCCCGTGCAGGTAGCAGCAAACCTTCGCGAAGCCATCGCCCAACTGGAAGCCCACGAATTTTCAGCCGTAGTTCTTGATCAATTGTTGTTGGACGCGGAGCCCGACGATGTGGAAACAATCTTCAAACACGTGGGCACGGCAGTTCCCGTCTATTCAAACTTTGCCATCAGTGGAATCGAGCGGGTTTCGCGCGAGTTGCATTCGGCCTTACACCGCCGCAAGCGCGAGTTGCAGAGGGCCAGGCAAGAGGTTGAACAGGATTTACGCAGCCAACTAAGGGGCACGGTCACGGCCTTGCTGCTTTCCTGCGAGATAGCTCTCGGCGTACCCGATCTTCCTCTGCTGGCAGAGACCAAGATGCGCGCCGTCGACGCCCTGGCAAAGGAGATGCGCACAAAGCTGGGCGTGCCGGCGTGAGGAGGCTACAAGTAAATGGTAGTAGAATCGCCGCGTTCGCTTTTATCGAGGACCAAGATCTCTATGGGGTAGGTAAATGAGAGAAAACCACACGAACAGCCCAGCGAAAGCGAGCGTGAGTGCGCTCCAACAGATGTAGAGCAGCGAAAATACGGCACGCGCAGAATGCCCTCCGGAGAACGATTTGACTAATAAAACAATTGCCCACACCGGCAGGACGAATGCGAGAATGAGGCCGAACATCGCATAGGCCTCGGCTACACCGCCAGCTACCGCGCCGAGGCCAGTAGCCTTCTGCTCGGATATTCCCCTGAAAGCGTGGAAGATCCCAATGATGAGCGGAATAGACAACGTCCAGGTGAGGATCGAGCCCCAGAGGAAATATTTGCGTTTGCGCTCGTCGCTAGAGCTGGCGTCCATCGCGGGATCTAGAGATTGTCATAGGATCGAACGAAAAATCAAGTGTCCTGCAACGTTGGTAGTGTTCTAGTTCTCGGACACCAACGCGTCGTCCGCCATTTGGATCCAGTCCCATGACAGGATCATCCGCGAATGCGGATGTCCGGCAAAGTCGAGACACCTGCTTTTCTGTTCGCGCCAGCCAAACCGCAGATTCCTCGGCTTCGCTCGGAATGACAAGAACTTGATACATTCCGCAGACCGCGTTCAGAGGCGGACCTGACCATAAAGACAGAGCTCCGTGTTAACGATTGGCCCTGGCCGTCTAAGCTAAGACTCTCGATTGACACGCCTGAGCACGCCGAACTGCACATGGAAATCATCGTGCCAGAGAAAGCGCCCCCACAGCCGCTTTGCCCG
>DATMQI010000147.1:0-25736 GCA_035567135.1 Terriglobales bacterium | reverse complement strand
ATCAGATGGGATGAGAAGGTCGATCCCCGATCACGGATGGCATTAAGCTACCGTTGATCAACGCACTCAAAGGTGCAATCAGAAAATAAGGAGATCGACCTTGAAGAAGCATAGCAAGTCTTGCCGGCGGAGTGAAGCAAGCTCGAAGCGAGCGAAGTCACGAGGTCCAGTGCAGCGAGATGCGAAGGAAGTGATGGCGGAGGTGCTGAGAAAGTTGACCGGGAGAGCAGCCCTGGATGCAGGGGTAGTGTCGGGGAACGGCAAAAAAGATGGCAGGGGAAACACGGTTGGCCCCAATCGAGATCGTCTGACGGTGGGGGTGGATCTGGGAGACCGCTGGAGTCAGTACTGCATTTTGGGTCTGGAGGGAGAAACGCTGGCCGAGGGACAGTTGCGGACGACGCAGGAAGATGTTGGGGAGTTCTTCCGGGGGTTAACGACGGCGCGGGTCGTGGTCGAAGTAGGAACGCACTCGGCCTGGGTGCAGGACGTGATCACAGAGTTGGGGCACGAAGTGCTGGTGGCCAACCCGCGGTTAATGGAGGGGTCGAAGCGTCGCAAGCGCAAGAATGATCGCATCGATGCGAACAAGTTGGCCCGATTGGGACGGGTGGATCCGCAGTCGTTGTATCCGATTCGGCACCGCAGTCGGGAAGTGCGCCAGGATCTGGTGGTGCTGCGCGCCCGGGACGCGTTGGTATCGGTGCGGACGGAGTTGATCAACACCACGCGAGGACGGGTGAAAAGTATGGGCGCACGACTGCCGCGCTGTTCCAGTCCCAGTTTCGCAGAAAAGGTAAAGGATGCGATTCCGGCCGAGGTAAGGGAAGCGCTGCAGCCCTTGGTGCAACTGGTAGAGACGGTGAATGAGTGCATCGAGAGGTATGACGAGAGGATTGAAGAGCTGGGCCGAAAGAAATATGGGCACACGACATTACTGCGACAAGTGAAAGGAGTGGGCCCGATCACCTCCCTGGCCTACGTATTAACCCTGGAAGATCCACAACGATTCGCCAGCAGTCGCGAGGTTGGGCCCTATCTGGGGCTGGTGCCAAAGCAGGAGGACTCGGGGGACAGTCAACCCCAGTTAGGAATCAGTAAGGCCGGAGATCGGATGTTACGACGGTTGCTGGTAGGGAGTTCGCAATACATGTTGGGAGCCTTCGGACCAGACACCGACTTACGGCGATACGGGCTGCGATTGTGTGAACGCGGAGGAAAGAATGCCAAGAAACGAGCCGTGGTGGCGGTAGCACGAAAGCTGGCCGTCTTGCTCCATCACCTGTGGGTAACCGGGGACGTCTATGAACCGCTACACCGCACGGAGACAGGAACCGGGACCGCACAAGCGGCGGCAGCATAAAGCCGCGCTCAACATGTTCCATAAAAGTTAAACCGACGCAGAAGATACTTTGATGAGGCGGAGGCCAGTCGTTATCGGAACGGTTTGCAGCAACGACATCCACTCGCCTTGTTCGGGTGACTGCGGGTAATCGCCAGATCCCTGGAGATCGCTAATCAGATGGCAGCGCCCAACCAGCCAGGCCCCGTCACGTTGTGATGGGGCCTGGTTTGAGATCGAACCCCAACGTGCACCGGGCCCCCATGTGGCTCCTTGAGAGTGCGGATAGAAGCCGGGTGGGAGTGGTGGTCGCAAGCAAGACCTTGAGAAACGCATGGCTACGAAGCGCCGATCAACTTACTTCTGGAAACGATCGAAGTAGATGAAAAACCGAACCCACTAAGGAACGAAGCTCAACTGAACTGCGTTTCGCTTCGTTCCCAGCTCAAGCATGAAGTGACGTGGGGAGCTGTCAAGGGTCAAGATGAACGCCCCCTGTTCGCGGGCGCCCTTGACAGCTCCCCACGTCACCACCGGAGGGTCATGCAGATGGAAAGCAATTAATTAAGGAAGGCCGCCACGTCGGCCTTGACTTTTATGACCTTCTCATAGAAGGCCATTACAACTCAGAACCGGGTCGAGAGTTCCCGAGCCGATGAATGGACTCAAACGGACCCAAGTTCGCCTGGATGTTGTTGGAATTAAACGAACGGAGATTGGTCCCGAAACAGGCGCTCAGGCATAGCCCCGCTCTCCACCCTAAATACTATCCATACGAAAAAACATACTGAAGCAATAGATCGACTGAAGCAATGGATCAACTGATGAATTGATGAAAAATGATCGATTAACAAGAACTGAGCCTTAGCGAATGCGTCCCAGGTCACGGCGGCACGAATGATCCTCGATGGACTGCAGAAACAAAATTATGATCTATGCGAGTCTCGACAGCACAATAGAGAAGACCAGCGGCGATTACGAATGAGGTGACGTTTTGCAGTCAATCGACTTTCTGCCGCCCAGACCCCGGACGCAGTCGCCTTGGCTTCACGATACGGTTCAATCAAGAAACCAGGGTTTGCGATGGATTTCAGTTTTAGACGTCGGACGATGTTGCTCAACTGAAGAAGATGAAACAGTGGTCGCGTACGCAGGTTTACATCGGTTTGGTGTGATTCCCCCCATAAACCCCTAGCCCCGGCCGTTACGTTCCATCCTAGACGGTCCTTGACCCCGTACCGACGCGATTTAAACGGCCGGCTGACGCTTTGATTTCATCAGTTTCTAGCGGGTAGCAAGGGCCCGACCGCCCAGAACAGCGCGAACGGAAAAAGCCATTTGCTCCCCGGGACACCCGAGCGCCAGGCCCAGAGTGCGCCCAAGGTTGGCATGACGGCGGAAGATGTCACTCCTGCAGACCACATAATCGCTCTGGCAATCGGGGTGGCCTTTTCCATAGAGGCCTTCTCCGTGTGCACTCCAAAGAAAGGAAGATGTTCGAACAACCAACGGAGCCCAGTAGGCCAGCCTTCTGGATTCCCGGTGCCGCCGACCGTGTAGTAGGCGAAGCGAATGCCAAGCAATCGTCCAACCACCCAGTGAGCAATTGCATGACAGCAAAAATAGAGGAGAACCCATCCCACGATCATGGCGAAGACAGCAGCCAAGGGTAAACGCGCAGTTCGCGCCGCAGCGAGAACAAGATAAGCTGCTACGAGCCCAAAAATCTGCACCGAATTCCCGACCACGATCGAAAGCCGGCCAAAGATTTTGCGCTTCGGAACGAAGTGTGACCCATTCATATATGCAATCCGCGATTATAGAAACGGAATCATGATTCACCACGTACCCGGTCCGCCAAAACAGGGTTGCTCACACGTGTACGAGTTGGCGATTTTACGCGGGAACCACTCCGAGCTGCGGTAACAGAAATAGGATGTTAAAGGAATTTTCTGCCGTTCAGGGCTCGGCCGATGACACGCCGGATTTTTCAAAGAATGAGTGGGAATTGGCGCGGTTCAAGTGCGGATTGCTTCTTCCCCTTCTAGTCGAGCAGATGGCAGAAGTATGGGTACCCCTAAAGAAAAAGATCCTCGAAGCCGAGGCGCAGTAAGGGCTGACCACGTGCCATCAGATTGACGTCCCATAGGGGAAGCTTTTTTAATACGCCCGTCTCGCCGACAAAATTCGTAGATAGAACGGCAACTCTAAATTGAGATGGGAACTCTTTACAAACGTCGACGCAGTCCAAACTGGATGATGGCAGTGATGATCGGGGGACGGCAACACTGCAAGAGCACTCACACGTCCAACAAGCGCATCGCACGGCAACTTCTCGCCCGATGGGAAACTGAGGTATTTTGAGTACACGGGAGGGTTCTGCTCCATTATGAAAATTTTCTACTCTACTTGATTCATCAACCAGTTACAAGAAATGCGTTCTGATCCGTACTGACGGGATTTGAACGGTTCTGAGCATGGAACTACTACAATTTTACTACAGCGCCGAGCGGTCTCCAGACTTGTGATCCGAGGAGGGCTGCGAGGCATCCCTCGCTGTGAATGTCCAATCGGATGTTTGCGAATAGCGCCATATACACATTCGATAGCCAGACTAGCGCAAACCAGGAGATCAGGTACCCGCGCCAGTCCGGATATAGCAGCTTAAAACGCGTGATCACCAGGAAGATTGCCGCGACATAATGACTGAAGCAGTATTCACACGTAAACAGGTAGAAGAACTTCCGCTGCAAGAGTCCATTTGCAGATTCACTCATGTTTTTGCAGTAATCTCGCGGTTCCCGGAATACATCTTCATGAGTGATGGTCCAGGCGACCGACGCCACCGGGAACCCCAGAATCAGGAGCCACAAAAGCTGAGTACTAACGGAATACACGCGCCTTGGATGTGTCCGATTTAGGTAGGGTTGGCGCTAACCACTGCATTTAATATGCGTTCCACAGGTGCGTACTTCGAAGTGCTCAAATCTGCACCGTTTCACTATGCTGCGGAACCGCGTCAAGCGCGCAAAAATAACCTGATCTGCTCCTCTTCGCTGCACTGACGACCGATTTTCTTCCAACATATACGCAATCTACCTGAGACTCTGGAAGTCTGATTTATCGTAATTTTTCCGGTTAGTGACCACAGGCGACATCTGACGGAGGAATATGCAATGTCCACGATTCTACTGGTGATTTTGATTCTGCTGTTGATTGGCGCGTTACCGACGTGGCCTTACAGCAGGGGCTGGGGATATTACCCGAGCGGCGGATTAGGTCTCATCGTACTGATTCTTCTGGTGCTCGCGTTGAGCGGCCGCGTTTAGTGCACCGATGCGCCGCTAGCGCAGCGCCATAAGATTCCGGATTCGTGTGAGGGATATAGCAATCAGGTCTCTCCGAAAAATTCGCTTACCGCCTTTTCTGTACCGCATTTTTTCGCGGCAGCCTCCCAAAATTTCTCGTTGTGTCCGCGCATTCGTGCGGTAGCCACCATGGATACTTACGTTTGCAATGACGGCACAATGCGTGCACCAACGTATCGCTCGGAGGGAATCATGTTCAGCATCCATATCGAGAGTGTGGGGGACATGGCTGTCGTGCAATGTGAAGGGAGACTAGTGCAGAGCGAAGCCGCATTCCGCCTGCGCGACGCGATTCTCTCCCAAAGGAATTCTCGCGTGGTGGTAGTGGACTTGTCTGAAGTGCGCGCCATCGAAGGCGGTGGTCTCGGCATGCTGGCATACCTCCAACGCTGGGCGCACGATCACAACATCAAACTGAAGCTCTTTAATCCTTCCGGCATGGTACAGGACCGCCTGGATCACTCTTGGATGCCGTCCCTCGACGTTGCTACGACGGACGAGGTAATCGCCTTGTTGGATCGCGCTGACGGTGCAGCGACGGCCCGCTCCTAAATCAATCCTCCGACACTCGGGAATGCACGAACTCCGGGAATTCGGTTCCGTCCTCCTCCCAGTGTTCCGTCCGTTCGCGATCGGAATAAAGTGTCACCCCTCCGCATTATCGGGGCTCTACTGGATTCCGTGTGTTTCTGATACCGCCATAGACTCTTAGCCACATTCCCTCGGAGACTCTATGAAATCGAAATCGGCAAAGCTAGGTTTCCTGCTGAGCTGTGCTCTTGGCGTCAGCACTTTAGCGGTCGCACAGACCTCGTCGCCGAGTACGCCGGGCAGCCATTTGGCTCCTTGCGTACCTGTGAATAACGGTTCGGGAACTCGAGCTCAATATCGCCCCGGGACTCCGTCAAATCCTCCCAGTACTTTGCCGGGCACCACGGTTCCAGGAACCACCACGCCGTGTGTTGCACAAGATGGCACAGTCGTTACACCGAGCTCGTCTGGCACAACCGGAACTGCAATGCAGTCTGGATCGCAGGGATCATCCGGTTCTCAGTCCGGAAGCGCCCAACCGGGCTCCACCAGTGGAGGGCAATCCTCGGGCTCGGGTGCGCAATCGCCCTCGGGAAACTCACCGGGCACAAATCAGCAAAACTCGCCATCCTCTTCCAACGGCTCCAACTCCAATCTGGGATCGGCGGGCAACGCGAAGTCGCCCAACAGCAAAAATTCGCAGAACGCAAATTCCCCGAACAACCCGAATTCACCAAATCAGGATTCAAACAATCCAAATTCAACGAATCCAAATTCCACCAATTCGAAGCCGCCTGATTCGACTTCCCCGAATACGAATTCACCGAATTCCGGTTCACAGAACCCGAATTCACCGAACACGACCTCACCCAATACGAACTCTCCCAATACCACCACAAAACCGCAAAATCCGCCGCCGCCCAGTTCTGGAGGAAACCCACCTCCTCAGGGGTGCTGAAGGTGGAAATGCGTTCCCCATGCTCCCGTGTCCAGACATCTTGTTCTCAGCACAGGCAAGATCGTGTGGATGCGGGAGCCCTTCCTTTGCGCTCCCTGATGCCCTTTAGCAGGGCCACGTTTAATCGAATCCATGAGAAACGCACTCAAACACAAACGCGGTGCCTCGCGCATGCCGTCTCGCAATCGCTCCCCTGAGCCGCAGCAGGCACATGCTGCCGCGCTTCCGTGCCTCCGCCAGGCAGCCGCCTCGTGCAAAGCTTGCGACCTTTGGAAAGCAGCCACACAGACCGTTTTTGGGGAAGGACGTGCCGATGCCACCATCATGCTCGTGGGAGAGCAGCCCGGAGACCTCGAGGATCGAGCTGGGCGACCATTCGTAGGGCCCGCCGGAAAACTACTGGACCAGGCTCTCGTCGAAGCGGGAATCGATCGCTCCCATGTGTACGTCACCAATGTGGTAAAGCATTTCAAGTGGTCTCCCGCGGAACGCGGGAAGAGAAGGATTCATAAGAAACCGCGCGATTTAGAGATTCAAGCCTGCCGGCCCTGGCTCGACGCTGAGTTGGCCGTTGTGAAGCCTAAGATCTTGGTCTGCTTAGGAGCAACCGCGGCTCAATCACTGCTTGGTAAGGACTTTCGCGTTAGCCGCCAACGTGGACAGATTATCGAGTCTCCGTTAGCGCCTCACGTCGTCGCCACTGTGCATCCATCATCCATCCTGAGAGCACAGGACGACGAATCCCGACACTCGCAGATGCAAGCTTTTATTCAGGATCTCAAGCATGTCGCCCGATTCCTCAAGGGAGATAAAGCTGCCTAGTCGTCTTCGACATCCAACGCAAGACCGATGTGCATTTCAAGCGAATAGAATGCGCGGCTTTACCTGATTGCCTGACGCGATTTGGGGGTTCCAGCGCTCGGTTTGCGCAGGGCGCTTCGTTCCGCATTGAGTTCAGGAGCGATGCTTTCTGCTTGCTTTAAATGACTCTCCAGGGTCGGCAGCGACTTCTCTGCGAACTCTTTGATATCCATGTCCTGCGCAGAGTTACGTTCCCGCGAAAACGTAGCAAGGTCTTCCTTATGGTCCTTCAGCATCTCCGCCATATAGGCATTGTCGAACTGCTCGCCTGAAAATTTCGCAAGCCGGTCTTTCGTCGCTTTGTTCTTGGCGCTGAGGCCTTTTGGAAGATCTACGCATTTGCTGCTTCCGATTTTTTCCAACTGGTCTCTAGCTTTGCCGTTGTCTTTCACCATAGTTTGAGCAAAGCTCTTGACTTGCTGACTGGATGCCTTCTGAAGGGCTAGCCTCGCCATTTCCACTTCGGCCAAATTATCGTCGGCAGCTTTTTTGAGGAATTGTTGATCACTCGCAGTGGCGTTCGATGATCTTCGCGTCCCGGACCCTTGTCCCGCCGATACCCGGCTCCCCGATTCTGTTACTGCCACAGCTAAGAATAGGCCTGCCATCATCAATCCCACTCCGACCCTGCAGACGATCTTGTCGAAAGCATCCATCGCCCAATCCTCCTCAGAATTCACATCTTTAAACACTAAGTGCAGAGAGTCTGATCCACAATCGGGGATACCCCCCAAGCAGCGATCGCTCCCCACCTAACCCGGAAGTCAGGTCTCCCGAGATGGATGCATATTTCCGCAGGAAGGCGGCCCGTCCACGCCCGGAAAACTCCATCAGGGACGCTAGCAAACTACATAAAGCACTTGATGCAACAACTTGCCGCTCCTTCGTAGGCTTGAATCGGAGGGACATGTATGCCAGAAAAAGAGACCCTTGATCGTGCTCGAGAAGATGCTCGCGAAGGAAAATCATCCAGCACGCAGGCGGGCGAGTTTGTCCGTGAGGAAATGCACCATATCCGCGAAGGCAAGCACGGCGCCCGTTCCACCAAGCAGGCAATTGCGATCGGTCTGTCAAAGGCCAGGCGCGCGGGTGTAAAGCTGCAGCGGCCGCGCAAGGGCACAGCTTCGGCCCAAACAAGTTCAAAGGCCGGCGCCGATCTGCGCAGGGGGCGGACCCGCCGCAAACCATCACAGAAACGTTCCCGGGCAACGACCAGGGCACTCCAGCGTGAAGGTCGCTCCGCCGCTTCCAGACGATCGCTGTCGAGTCAAGCGCGGAAAACAGCACGCACACGCGGCTCTGCCGCTCGCAGGCGCGCTGCCATGAAAGCGGTTCGAACAAAGGGAAGTCGCGGGCGCTCGCAAGCCGCTCGCAAGGCCGCGAGAACCCGTGCCGCGTAGTTTCCGGCAATTAGTCCCCAGCGGAGGGAGCGCGTCTGAATCCCTACAGAGATGAGCGCGCTTATTCTTCTTCTAAGGGTCTTGGCCCGTGTGACTGCAACGTCGCCTGTATTGTCGGTGGCCAGCATCAAGGTTCTAATCTCGCCATGAGCGCCAAACCAAGTTGGTCAAACCCAAAACTCATCTTCGATGCCGCCCTGGCGGACCTGAATAGCGACAATTCCAGGTTGAGTGATGCCGATTCGATCGTCCTCGACCGTGCCCGGCCACTTCGAGCACAAAGGGAAAGTAACCGCCTCAGAAGAGAGCGAGCTCTGAACGAAGCCGCAGAGGCCTTAGCGAAGCTCTGGAAACGGTGAATCCGCACCCTTGCCGCCGAAGATGTAAATGACCCATCGGCCCCTGTTTCTGCAAACCTATGGGAACCGGAACCCCGGCTTCAATTCGCAGCGATACACCTTCGTTTGATCCGGATTGACGCGTGCATTACAACTTGCCCAGCTTAGAAACAAGTTTGGCCCAAGGGGAAAAACAATCCGCTCGCCATTGAGATCGGACTCTATGCAGATTCCCTCGGCATCTGCAGGTAACGTGAAATTCAGCGTCGGGCCAAAGATCACAGGATACGATTCGTGGACGATTGACGTTTCCATAGGATGGAATACTTCAGCCTCCATGAGAAAGGTCGCCGTATCGGACCAGTCGCGCGCAGAAACCGTAATAGTCTGGCCACCCTCCGCCAGCCCATCATCCTGAATTCTCGTAAAAGGACAAGGCCCTGCGATGCACGATACACGTGCATTCCGGAACTCGTTCCCGGGTCCGGCGTCAAGGCTTGCGGAGCTGATGGCCGCCTTCCATTTGCCGTCTGGCGAGCATGGATGTTGGCCACGACAGGGAACATTCCCGCGGTTCTCCACCTGGAACGTTTTTACTGCGCTTCCAACGCTGATCACCGTGAAGTTCTTGATCGAATACCTCACCTTGAGATTGCCGACCGTCGTTTCCGGTCCTCTGGCCCCAGTCATAGGCGGACGTGGACGCGGTGTCAGATGGGTGACATAGAGTTGATCTCCCACGAAGTCCCGTTGGTCCAAGGGAAGATAGTCGGGGTGGTGAAACTTCAAGGTGATCGAGTGCCCGCGACGAATTCGCCAGGGCAGTGTGATGCTGAAAAATCCTGAAGCATCCGTTTTCGTCGCGCTCACTGGAATGTCATTCGCGACCGAAACTTCCACATCCGCGACTGGGACTTCTTTGCGGGTATCGGTATTTTTCACGGTCACCGCTCCTCGCAAAACCAGCGGCTTGCGGTGCCGAATCTGAATGACAAGCACAGCAACCCCGCCCAAGAGCAAGGCCGCCGCAAACATCCAGGCTAGAGTTTTCTTGGTCCGAACGTTCATTACTTTCTTTTATTGAACGATACCGTAATTGACCGCTAAGGTTCTACTCTTTCGTTCATTCCCGAACAAATCTGACTACCCGCCGATTTTCTGAAGGTAGACCAATCGGTATGGTTTAGAATGATTTCTCCCGATCAGGATGCAACGTGTTCCGACCAAAGGACTCTCGCGCCGAAGGCTTCTGAAGGGGTTTCTTCAGGGCAGCCTCTGTCTTCCTCTCACTCCACTCCTGTCCGCAGTCGACGCCCCCGATCAGCAACATGCGAAGCCTGCAAATCCTCCGTCCTCCAGTACTCTGTCTGATGCTGATCGTGATTTCCTGTACGAGTTGGAATGCCTCACCTTCCGATACTTCTGGGAGCAGGCCAATCCCGAGACTGGCCTGGTGAAGGACCGTTGCAACGCCCGCACCGCGACCGATAATGGCGTAGTCGCCAGTATCGCCGCAACTGGTTTTGGCCTCACCTCCCTCTGCATTGCTGAGGAAGAAGGGTTCGTCCTGCGGAACCAGGCCATCGAGCGTGTGACCACCACCCTTCGCTCGCTCTGGAAGAAGCTTCCCAACCATCGAGGATTCTTTTACCACTGGGCCAACATCAATACCGGCGAACGCATTTGGGACTCGGAAATCTCTTCTGTGGATACGGCAATCCTCCTTTGTGGCGTCCTCACCTGTCGTGAGCATTTTCGCGATGCCGAGGTGACTCGCCTCGCCAGCGAGGTATTGAACCGCGTCGAGTGGACTTGGCTCTCGGAAGATACCACGCTGCTTTCGCACGGCTGGACTCCAGAATTCGGTTTTCTGCCCTCTCGCTGGGACTACTACAGCGAACTTATGATGATGTACCTCCTGGCCCTCGGCTCGAGTTCACATCCTCTCCGTCCTGAAACCTGGAATGCTTGGAAGCGCCTCACTTTCGAATATGACGGGCTGCGCTACATTGGTTCCTTCGCGCCGCTTTTTGTTCACCAGTACTCCCAGGCTTGGTTCGATTTTCGTGGAAAGCGCGACCGCTACGCGGATTATTTTCAAAACTCCGTCATCGCCACCGATGTCCACCGCCGATTTTGCATCGAGCTTGCCTCACAGTTCCCTACCTACAGTGACGACCTGTGGGGGATCACTGCTTCCGACTCAGACAAGGGATACGTCATCTGGGGAGGACCGCCCGCCGTCGGGCCCATTGATGGAACTGTCGTCCCGAGCGCATCCGCAGGTTCTTTGCCGTTCCTGCCTCAGCCGACGATGCGCGTCCTCCGCACAATTCAGACTCGTTACAAGCAGGCATGGTGTCAATACGGATTCGTGAACGCCTTTAACCCCCTCAAGAACTGGTACGACAATGACGTGGTCGGGATCGATACCGGCATCACCATGCTGATGGCCGAAAACGCCCGCACCGGTTTCGTTTGGAATACCTTCATGCGGACGCCTGAGGCGAAGCGCGGTATGGAAAGAGCCGGCTTCCGACCCTTAGCCTCCACGGAAACCGCCGAAACCTAACCATCCAACCGAGAGTGCTGAGTTTTCATCGAATTGCCCGGCACTTCCCAATGGTTCTCGACAAACCTGAAATGCTCGTACGAAGCGCCAGCTTCTGCTGATTCACTGGGCTCCTTCTCTGCGAGAAATAGGACTTTTGCGGTCGAGCGCACAGACGTAAACTATTGAGAATGAGTGTTCAGATGGCTCGGAGCCCGGGCCTTGTTGGCCTTAAAGCAACGAACGAAGTAAGGATCCGCAAGTCTTTGTTAAGATACGTGATTCTAGCTTTGGACATGGAGATCGCCGCTTGAGCGCAGAGACGAACGTGTCGGGAAGCTGGCGTGAACGTCTCGCGGCCCTTCGCAACATTCCTCCCGTTCTCGGGATCGTCTGGCGCTCCGGTCCACTCGTCGTCTCCATTGGATTGGTACTTCGTCTGGTCAGCTCCCTGCTACCCATCGCTCTCCTTTGGGTCGCAAAGCTAATCATCGATTCCATCGTTCATACGGTGGCGACCCACTCGCCAGTACAGCCGCGCTTGTGGTGGCTGGTGGCTGCAGAATTTGGCTTGGCGGTCTTTTCCGGCATTCTGTCCCGCTTCATGGACTACTTCGACTCGCTGCTCGCCGACAAGTACACCCGTCACGTGAGCATCGAAGTCATGAAACACGCCTCGCAACTCGATCTCATTGCCTACGAGGACCCTGTCTTCTACGATCGACTTGAGAGAGCGCGCGTCCAGGCAACCGACCGCCTGGGCATGATCCAGTCCATCGGTCGACTGGTTCAACTAGTCATCACTACCATCTCGCTCTCTGTCTCCATCCTTCTTTTCTCTCCCTGGTTGCTCCTGCTGTTGATAGTGGGTGTTATCCCAGCATTTCTAGGCGAGAGCCATTTCGCTCTCCTGGGCTATGCCAAGAACTTCCGGCAGACTCCGGTTCGTCGTCAGCTCGACTACCTGCGGGTTCTGGGAGGAAGCCGCGAGGCGGCCAAAGAACTTAAGCTCTTTGGGCTGCAAAAGTTCCTCATTGATCGGTTCACGCGCTTATCTGACCAGATTTACGATGAGAACGTCTCTCTCGCTCGCCGTCGATTAGTCGCTGGTGCTGGTCTGTCTCTAATTGGGACGGCTGGCTACTACTCCGCGTACGTGCTCGTAGTCTGGCGCACGGTTACCGGGCAATTGACCATCGGCAGTTTGACGTTTCTTTCTGGCGCAATCCTTCAGGCCAGCAGCAACATCCAGCAGATTTTTTCGACCCTCGCCGGCATTGCGGACCAGGCTCTCTTTCTTACCGACCTACTGGCATTCTTTGAGATGGAGCCGACTATCCGCTCCAAACCAAATGCCTTACCCGCACCCAGGCCGATCCGGCGTGGCTTCGAGTTTCGCAACGTGTCTTTCCGTTATCCCGGGGCTTCCCGCCTGGTCCTTGAAAACCTGAATCTTGAGTTGCGTCCTGCCGAACGCGTCGCCCTGATCGGGGAGAACGGCCAAGGTAAAACCACGATTGTCAAGCTTATGACACGCTTGTACGATCCAGTGGAAGGGCAAGTTTTGCTCGATGGCGTGGACCTTCGAGAATACGATCTCGAAGACCTTTATCGTGAGATTGGCGTCATTTTCCAGGATTTTATGCGGTATGAGATGACGGCCCGGGAGAACATCGCAGTCGGCAAGATTGATGCCGCCGACAATTCTTCTCTCCTCGAATCCGCAGCGCAAAAGGCAATGGCGGACGAGGTCATCCGCCGGCTGCCCGCCCAGTATAACCAGATGCTGGGCCGCCGTTTTGATGGAGGAGTCGACCTCTCCGGCGGAGAATGGCAGAAAGTTGCCCTCGCGCGAGCCTACCTCCGCGACGCGCAGGTTTTGATCCTGGACGAACCGACCGCCGCCCTCGACGCGCGCAGTGAATACGAAGTGTTCCGCCGGTTTGCGGAACTCACGGCAGGAAAGTTGGCCCTTTTCATCTCGCACCGCTTTTCTACCGTCCGTATGGCAGACCGCATCATCGTGCTTGACGACGGCAAGGTTGTGGAAGACGGCAACCACGAACAACTCTGCCGCCTCGGAGGGATTTACTCCGAGATGTTTGAGCTCCAGGCAGCGAGTTACCGTTAGGGACCATATATGGCTGAGAATGTGCCTTTAGAAATCGTTCGCGCCGAACCAGAACCACCTTCCTCCCCGCAAACTGCCACAGACGCGTTTGCAGAGATGGTTCAGAAAAAAGCCGATGAACTGAAGGCCACACTTCATTGGTTGCCCGGTACTCGCTCGTCTTCCGTATTTGCGGATCGCACCAGAGCACTGCGTGAATCCCTGACCCCTATTCTTGCCTCCGCGTCCGCAACACCGAAATTGCCCATTTCCGAGGACTACCGCTGGCTTTCCGACCATGTTCGGCTTCTCCATTCCGAGGTTCGGGGACTGCCATCCGCCAAGGTCCGAAAGCTTCCTCACGTTCGCGGTCTCGATGGCCAGGTTGTGCCACGTGTGATTCGCGTCGCTGAGGCTTATCTCGAAGCGGTCTCCTATCAATTCTCTGAGCCGAGTTTTTCTGCTTTCATCGAAGCCATCCAGACAGAGTCCGCCCTGAATCTCTACGAGTTGTGGGCGTTAGTGCCTGTCTTGAAGCTGATCCTCCTTGAGAGAGTCGCTCGCATAGCCCCTGCTTTGCTCGCATCTCCAATCTCCGATCTCCCAGAGTTAGGCGCTATCGTTCGCAGTATGTTGGCGATCAGCCACGGCTCCTGGAAAACTGTGCTTGAACCTCTGATCGTGTTCGATCGCGTCCTCCGCGAGGATCCGTCCGGCACATATCCGCGCATGGAGTTTGATAGCCGAGAACTTTATCGGATACGGCTGGCAAAAATGGCCGCCACCTCTGAAGCCACCGAAGTCGAAGTTGCTCGTGCTGCGGTAGCCCTCGCCAAACAAGCGCAACAGACCAATTACGATGATCCCCGGGTGTCGCTGCGGGAGTCTCACGTCGGCTTCTACTTGATCGATCGTGGAACCAAACTCCTCCAGCAGAAAATCGGATTCCGTCACTCGCTTGGAAGCAAAGTTCAGAGCTGGATGCGGGATCATGCCGACGAATTTTTCTTCCCCGGAATCGAGCTCCTGACCTTCCTGATTTTCTCTGTTACGGCGCTCCTGTTGACCCCGCCCTCATTCTCTCCCGTTCTTCTCTTGATCTCGTTTCTGGTGCTGCTGCTGCCGTGTTCCCAGAGTGCCGTCCAATTGATGAATTATTTTGTGACCTCGGTCTTGACCCCGTCGATCCTGCCTAAGTACGACTTCGTCGACGAAATTCCGAGCGACTGCGTCACCCTGGTTGCCGTACCCACCTTGCTCCTGAATGAAACCCAGGTACACACGTTGGCCGAAGATCTGGAAGTTCGCTTCCTGGGTAATCACGATCCAAACGTTCATTTTGCCCTGCTCACTGACTTGCCTGACTCTCGCGAACTGGCGAGGGAAGACAGTCCGCTCGTCGACCTTTGCGCGAAACTCGTTCGCGATCTGAATGAGAAATATGCCCCCGAAGGCTCCGGATCCTTTTTCATGCTTCACCGCCATCGGATTTACAACCCGCAGGAAAGAGTCTGGATGGGATGGGAACGCAAACGCGGCAAGCTGATGGATCTCAATCGCCTGCTCCGCGGTCAGTACGACAGTTTTCCCGTCAAGGTGGGCGATCTTTCCGTGCTCTCCGACGTGCGTTATGTCCTCACGCTCGATGCCGACACCGAATTGCCACGGGGAAGCGCCCGTCGCATGGTGGGTGCCATGGCGCATCCTCTCAATCAGGCCATCATTGATCCTGCCAAGAACATCGTGAGTTCCGGTTATGGAATCCTTCAGCCTCGGCTCGGCGTCAGCGTTCAAAGCACATCTCGTTCCCGTCTCGCTGCTTTGTATGCCGGCGAGACCGGTCTCGACATCTACACGCGCGCTGTTTCGGATGTTTACCAGGACCTATATGGCGAAGGCACATTCACAGGGAAGGGAATTTACGAAGTCGCAACCGTACACCAGGTTCTCGAGCGCCGCTTCCCTCGCAATGCCTTGTTGAGTCACGATCTGATCGAAGGCGCCTACGCGCGCGCAGGTCTCGTCAGCGACATCGAGATCATCGAAGACTATCCCTCGCATTACAGCGCCTACAACCGGAGGAAGCACCGTTGGCTCCGCGGCGACTGGCAGATCGCGAATTGGCTCTTCTCGCGTGTACCGGACGAGTCGGGAGCGCGTGTTGCAAATCCGATCTCGCTCGTCTCTCGCTGGAAAATTCTGGATAACTTGCGCCGCAGCCTGGTCGAGCCTGCCACCTTCTTGCTGTTGGTATACGGCTGGCTTCTGGGTGGATCCCCCGCCGCGTGGACATTCGCCACGCTGTGCATCCTCTTGCTTCCGTCATTTTTCGAATTCGTGTTCTCGTTGGTTCGTGCCGCCGTCACGCGCGAAGCATCTGTCGCTCGCCGGGCTCCAGCCGCGCTCCTCGCATCCGTGGCGAACGTAGTGTTACAACTAACCTTCCTCGCCCACCAGACCCTGCTTTCCTTGGATGCGGTCATCCGCGCATTTGTGCGACGGACAATCACCCGCCGCGGTCTGCTCGAATGGGAGACCGCCGCCGAGGCCGAGCACAAAACCACGAATAGAAAGACGCCGGTTGATTCTTACTTGAACTGGGTACCGCTATTGGCATTGGGAATCGGTGTTTTGGTTTGGGCGGACCGTCCTGCCGCCTTGGCTTCTGCCATACCCATTCTGCTCCTGTGGGCGTGTTGTAAACCGATGGCTTCATGGCTCAACCAGCCCTCGATTGCACCGGCTAACGAGGTGTCCACCAAAGACAAGTTATTTCTGCGGCAAGCTGCTCTGCGTACCTGGCGCTACTTCGAGGAGTTCAGCACCGCTGAGCATCACTGGCTTATCCCTGACAATGTTCAGGAAGACCCCCCAGATCTCGCTGCCCGCCTGTCCCCAACGAATCTTGGCTTGCTGCTCAATGCCCGCCAGGTGGCCTGCGAGTTTGGATACCTGACTGTTCCCGAATTCGCGCAGAAAACCCTGCAGACGCTTACTTCGATGCGTAAGCTGCGTCGCCATGCTGGCCACTTTGTGAACTGGTACGACACGCGCACCTTGCAGCCGCTCACCCCAGTCTTTGTGTCCTCTGTGGATAGTGGCAACTTGTTGGCCTCTTTGTGGACGCTCCGCCAGGGCTGTCTGGACCGTCTGCGACAGCCCGTGGTCCAGCCGTCGCTGGTGGATGGTTTACTGGATTGTCTCCGGATTCTCTGCGATGCCGGCGCAGTCTCCCGAAAGCGCATTGCCGCCTGTGAGCGGCTCCGAAAAACTGGCTACTGGCCAGATGCATTGACACGCCTGCCGCTCCCCGCATTAGACGAAGCAGAACGGACGATTGCCGGGTCCCATCCCGAGTCGAACTGGTTTGTAGACCAGACACGTCGGCGCGTGGAAATGTTTATTCATACTCTGCGCGCGTTTTGTCCCTGGTCCTTACCTGTATTCGCGGAGCTTCGCGATGATCCAGCGCTCAATCTTCGCTTGATGGATAACCTTGCCTTGGAACAATTGCCCGAGTTTATGGAAGCCCTCGGCCACAGGCTCCAGCGCGACATGGAACAAGCATCGCCATCAGCAAAGCCCCTTTACCAGTCTTTGGCAGAGGCCCTTCCGCGAGCCCAGGCAAACATCGCTGCTTTAATCGAGGACCTCCGCCGTGCCGCCAGAAAGGCCGGCGAGTTTGCGGACGAAATGGACTTTAGCTTGCTTTTGGATCCTCACCGTAAGCTGCTTTCCATCGGGCTCGACCTCGATGCCGGTCAACTCAGTTCCGCCTGCTACGACCTGCTTGCAACCGAGTCCCGAACCGCCTCTTTCGTCGCCATCGCCAAAGAGGACATTCCTCAGGAAAGCTGGTTTCTACTGGGCAGGGCTCACACTCTCGATCAGGGACATCCTGTCCTTCTGTCATGGACCGGGACCATGTTTGAGTACCTCATGCCCTCTTTGTGGATGCGCTCTCATCCCAATACTCTGCTTGAGCGCTCGCAGGCCGCAGTGGTGCAGTCACAACGGGCCTATGCGGAAAGCTTGGGAGTACCCTGGGGCATCTCGGAATCTTCGTATTCCGAGCTCAACGACTCCAATCATTACAAATACTATGCATTCGGAGTCCCCCATCTGGCCTTGCGCAAGCCCGATTTTAAGGCCCTGGTCATCGCGCCGTATGCCACTTTCCTGGCGTTGAACATCGACCCGCAGGATAGCCTGTTCAACCTGCACCGCATGGCAGATCTGGGTTGGCTAAGTGCGTACGGCTTCTATGAGGCCGCCGATTATACTTCCGTCCGCCGTCGCTTCGGACGCCGTCGTCCGAACCTCGCCCGTTGCTGGATGGCCCATCACCAAGGCATGAGCCTGCTCGCACTTGCGAATTTCCTCTACGACAATGTTGTGCAACGATGGTTCCACAAGGACGGACGAGTCCAGGCCACAGAACTTCTCCTGCATGAAAAGCCGGTCGCACACGTACCGCGCTCCGAATTTCCCGGTCGCAGGTTGGCAGCCTGAGAGACTTATCGCCGTCTTGTTGTAGTAATCGTTTGACCACGGTCGACCAATTTCTGCCAGACACTCAAATCGCCGGAAGAGTTCACGTCGCATGCCCGCACCCTTTCATGCCCCATGCATGCTCATCACAACGTGGCTTGATGCTGGCTCCAGATCTTGGCCATCTGCTTCTATGACTACAGTCACATCTCCTTCTGAATCAATGATGTAAAAGTTTGTAAATCTGCGCAATTTGTCGCACCCTACCGTAAACTAAGAGCGTCTGAAAGATAGGCTCGATCCTGACGCTTGTCTGTTTCGTCTCGTTCTTGCCTGCCAGTGGTCGTAGTTCGGGGACCCTGGAAGCTGGGATTGCCAGGCGCTCCTCATCAAGAAACTTATGAGAACCAAAGCTCGCCGTCATCCGTTCGTTATCTGTCTTCTTCTAGGTCTAACATTCTTGCTGCTCGCGTCATTTTGGGGTTGTGCGAGCGCCAACACCAAGTCGGCGCAAGCCAACACTGGCCCCCAGGTTGTCCAGGTCGCTGTTGCCACGGCTGAGCGACGGGATTTCCCGGTCTACCTTTCGGGACTCGGCAACGTTCAGGCTTGGAACACGGTAAGCCTGAAGAGTCGCGTCGATGGACAGATCGTCCAGATCGCCTTTAAGGAAGGCGAGTTCGTTAAGCAAGGTGAACTGCTGCTCGTGATCGACCCGCGGCCTTATCAGGTCGCCCTGGAGCAGGCCGAAGCGGCCCTGGCCCGCGACCAGGCTCAGCTGAAAAATGCCCAGCTTGACTACGACCGCTATCAGGGACTCTTCAAGGAAGGCGTGATTTCACAACAACAGTACAACGCCCAACAAGCGCTCGTGGGCCAGCTTGGAGGCACTATCAAGTCCGATCAAGCGGCCATCGACAACGCTAAACTCCAGCTTGTCTACACACGCGTTACATCTCCCGTTAACGGCCGCATCGGACTTCGCCTCGTGGATATCGGCAACATGGTACACGCCACTGACACGAATCCCTTGCTCGTCGTAACCCAGCTCCAACCCATTGCAGTTGTCTTCACGCTTCCCGAAGATTCTCTTCCGACTGTCGCTCAACACATGAGAAACACAACCCTCGCCGTCGACGCATACAGTCGGGACGATTCAACCAAGATCGCGAGCGGCAAACTTTTGACCATCGACAACCAAATCGATCAGACCACCGGCACGGGAAAGCTGAAGGCGATATTCGAGAACGTCGACAACGCCCTGATCCCGAATCAGTTTGTGAACGCGCGCTTGCTTCTCGAAACCCGCAAAGGCTCGACCGTTGTCCCCGCTGCTGCCCTTCAGCGTGGTCCACAGGGAAGCACCTTTACTTATGTGGTCAAGCCCGACAAGACCGTGGAAGTTCGCCCCGTGAAGGTCAGTCTGACCCAGGGAGATTCGAGCGTGATTACATCTGGCCTGGCCCCGGGGGACCAGGTAGTCACCGATGGACAAGACAAACTCCAGGCGGGTAGCCACGTCGAGCCGCACGCGGCTGGTACGTCGCCTGCCGGCAAGAACGCGCAGGCCTCAGGAATTGCGGGGCAATGAGTCCTTCCCGATTATTTATTCTTCGACCGGTTGCCACCACGCTGCTGATGATCGGTATCCTGCTGGTGGGTCTGGTCGCTTATAGTCAGCTCCCCGTTTCGGCATTGCCGGAAGTCGATTACCCCACGATTCAGGTTGTTACTTTTTATCCAGGCGCCGATCCCGAGGTGATGGCGTCCTCCGTAACTGCCCCGCTCGAGCGTCAGTTCGGCCAGGTCCCCGGTTTGAGTCAGATGACCTCGACCAGTTCCTTTGGAAGCTCTCTCGTCATTCTGCAATTCACTCTGGATCAGAATATCGATGTTGCCGAGCAGCAGGTGCAGGCCGCCATCAATGCGGCTACAACCTACCTTCCAAGGGACCTTCCCAATCCGCCGATCTATAGCAAGGTCAATCCTGCCGATGCTCCGATTCTCACCCTCGCTCTGACTTCCGATACTCTGCCGCTTACCAAGGTCGAAGACCTGGCCGATACGACTCTCGCGCAGAAAATCTCTCAGTTGCCCGGCGTCGGCCTCGTTTCGATCAGCGGAGGACAGAAGCCCGCCGTACGCATTCAGGCAAACCCCACTGCGCTCGCCTCCTATGGCCTCAGCTTGGAAGATTTGCGCACGGTTCTGGGACAGGCCAATGTCGACCAGGCAAAAGGCGTTCTGGATGGGCAGCGACAGTCTTACACCATCAATGCCAATGATCAGCTTTTCAGCAGCGACGAATATAAGAACGTCATCGTCGCCTCCAAGAATGGTGCCCCCGTTCGCCTCTCCGACGTTGCCAACGTGATCGACGGCGCCGAGAACGCCCGGCAGGCTGCCTGGATGGACCTGACCCCGGCCGTGATCGTAAATATTCAGCGTCAACCGGGCGCCAACATCATCAGCGTTGCCGACCGCATCAAGAAGTTGTTGCCGAGACTGCAGTCTTCACTGCCATCCTCAGTGAAACTCGCCATCCTGACCGATCGAACCCAGACCATTCGCGCCTCGGTCAACGACGTTCAGTTCGAGATGATGCTCACCATTGGCCTCGTCGTCATGGTCATCTTCCTGTTTCTCAGGAATCTTTCGGCGACCGTTATTCCCAGCGTGGCCGTGCCCCTTTCGCTGATCGGAACTTTCGGTGTGATGTATCTGCTCGGCTACAGCCTGAACAATCTCACGCTCATGGCCTTGACCATCTCGACCGGCTTCGTCGTTGATGACGCCATCGTGATGATCGAGAACATCGACCGCTACCTCGAAATGGGCGACAGCCCACTCGATGCGGCCCTGAAAGGCTCCGGTCAGATCGGCTTCACCATCGTCTCCTTAACCGTCTCCCTGATCGCCGTTCTCATTCCACTGCTGTTCATGGGAGATGTGGTCGGCCGCCTGTTTCGCGAATTTGCGATCACGCTCGCTGTGACCATCCTCGTCTCCGCCGTCGTGTCCCTCACGCTGACGCCCATGATGTGTGCGAAGCTTCTAAAGACGAAAGGGAGTTCGCGCCACAGCCGCTTCTACGAAGCCTCCGAGCGGCTCTATGAGCGAGTGATTGAACGTTACGGTTCAACGTTGCAGTGGGTTCTCAAGCATCAAACGGCCACCCTGATCGTTACCGTCGCGACCCTCGTCTTCACGATCCTGCTCTTTATCGTGGTGCCCAAAGGCTTCTTTCCGGTACAGGACACGGGTGTAATCCTGGGCATCTCAGACGCCCCCCAAACGGTTTCTTTCACTGCCATGGCGCAGCGCCAGCAAGCACTCGCTCAAGTCATTCTCAAAGATCCAGCGGTCGACAGCTTGTCTTCTTTTATCGGCATCGACGGCGTCAACACGACTCCCAACAGCGGCCGCATCCAGATCAATCTCAAACCCCGCAACCAGCGTAAGGAAACCGCCTCGGAAATCATTCGCCGCTTGCAGCTGCAGTTGGCTAACGTCGAAGGCATCACGCTCTACATGCAGCCGGTCCAGGACCTCACGGTCGAGGACCGCGTCAGCCGTACCCAATTCCAATATTCCCTTGAGGCAGCCGACGCCACCGACTTGAACACTTGGGTTCCGCGCCTCATGCAGAAACTGCAGGCGCTTCCACAGCTGCGCGACGTCGCCAATGACCAGCTCACCAGCGGATTAAAAGCGGATCTGGTAATCGATCGCGACACCGCCTCCCGGCTCGGCATTCTTCCCCAAGCCATCGACGACACGCTCTATGACGCCTTTGGCCAGCGCCAGGTCTCCACCATTTTCACTCAGCTCAACCAGTACCACGTTATTCTTGAGGCCAATCCGAGTTTTCAGCAGAGTCCCGACGACCTCAAGAACATCTACGTCCATTCTTCAAGTGGCACCCAGGTCCCGCTTTCAGCCTTTACTCATTTCCAGTCGACCAACGCTCTGCTCGCGATTAATCACCAGGGCCAATTTCCGGTTGTGACCATTTCTTTCAACTTGGCCCCGGGCGTGTCCCTCGGGCAAGCCACCAAGGCCATCGATCAGGCCGAGCACGATATCAATTTGCCTGCCAGCATCCACACCAGCTTTCAGGGAACTGCCGCCGCCTTCCAAAACTCGCTGTCGAGCGAGCCATATTTGATTCTTGCGGCCCTGGTGACCGTCTACATCGTGTTGGGTGTCCTCTACGAGAGCTACATCCATCCGATCACAATTCTCTCGACCCTGCCTTCCGCCGGTGTTGGCGCAATCTTGGCGCTCATCCTGACCCGCAACGACTTCAACGTCATCGCCCTGATAGGCATCATCCTGCTTATCGGCATCGTGAAGAAGAACGCCATCATGATGATCGACTTCGCCCTGGAAGCAGAACGTCAGGAAGGGAAGCCGCCCGAAGAAGCCATCTACCAGGCCTCTCTCCTGCGTTTTCGTCCAATCATGATGACGACGATGGCCGCTCTGCTCGGCGGCTTGCCCCTTGCCCTCACTTCCGGCACGGGAGCCGAATTGCGCAATCCGCTCGGCATCTCGATCGTCGGCGGCTTGATTCTCAGCCAATTGCTGACCCTCTACACCACGCCCGTCGTCTACTTGGCCTTTGACCGTTTGGGTCGGCGCTTCTCGCGGTTCAAAATCGGCAACCCCATCGAGGAAGTAGCCGCTACGGATTAGCGATGAATATCTCGGCTCCATTCATCCGGCGACCAATAGGAACTTCGCTCCTGACCGTTGCCCTGCTCTTGTCAGGCGTGCTCGCATTCCAGTTCCTTCCCGTAGCCCCTCTTCCGCAGGTCGAGTTTCCCGTAATCTCGGTGAACGCGAGCCTGCCCGGCGCCAGTCCGGAAACCATGGCCTCGTCCGTAGCTACCCCGCTGGAAAGACAGTTCGGCAGAATTTCCGGCGTGAACCAGATGACCTCCACCAGTCAACTGGGTTCCACCAACATCGTCTTGCAGTTCGATCTCAGCCGGAACATCGATGCCGCCGCCCGGGATGTCCAGGCCGCCATTAACGCCGCTCGTGGACAACTTCCCGCAAACTTGCCTAGCAATCCCGGCTATCGCAAGGTGAACCCCGCCGATGCGCCCATCCTGATTCTGTCGCTGACCTCCGACACCATTCGCTTGCCGGAAATCTACGACGCCGCCAACTCCATCCTGGCGCAGAAGCTTGCACAAGTCTCCGGGGTCGGACAAGTTTTCGTCGGGGGCGGCGCCAACCCTGCCGTCCGAGCGGAGCTCAATCCCATGCTCCTGAACAAACTGGGAGTGAGCACGCAACAGGTGGCCACTGCGCTTTCCGCTGCCAATGCCAACAAGCCCAAGGGTGAATTTACCGGACCTCTCAACGCTTGGACCATCGACGCCAATGATCAGCTTCTGAAGGCGAATCAGTATCGCTCCCTGATCGTGGCCTCGAACCAGAACGGCGTGGTGCGCCTCGGCGACGTCGGCGATGTCCAGGACTCGGTCGAGGACATGCGCAACGCCGGTATCTCCAACGGAAGGCGCGCGGTCCTGCTGGTCATCTTCCGTCAGCCCGGTGCGAATATCATTTCCACCGTCGACAATGTTCGCGCCCTGCTTCCGCAACTGCATGCTTCCATCTCTCCGGCAATTAACATGGATGTCGTGATGGATCGCACCTTGACCGTGCGAGCCTCGGTGCACGATATCGAGATCACTCTCATCATCTCTGTGATCCTCGTCGTCCTCGTCGTGTTTGTGTTCCTGCGGAACCCTCGTTCCACCATCATTCCAAGCGTCGCGGTGCCCCTCTCACTCGTAGGCACGTTCGCGATCATGTATTTGCTGGGCTATAGCCTCGACAATCTCTCTCTAATGGCCCTCGCCATTTCCACCGGCTTCGTCGTCGACGACGCCATCGTTGTGCTTGAAAACATCAACCGCCACCTGGAGCAAGGCGTCAAACCGGTGCCGGCCGCCTTCCTCGGTGCGAAGGAGATCGGGTTCACCGTCGTCTCCATGAGCACTTCGCTCGTCGCCGTATTCATTCCCATCCTGATGATGGGCGGCATTGTCGGCAGGCTATTCCGTGAGTTCGCGGTCACGCTCAGCGCTGCCATCGGCGTCTCCTTGCTGGTTTCATTGACCACTACGCCCATGATGTGCGCCAAGCTTCTACGTCCGCTCGACACCGAAAAGCACGGTCGCCTGTATCATCTGAGTGAAGGTGCCTTCGATCGACTGCTGAAGTCTTACGATTTTGCGTTGCGCTGGGTCTTGCGGCACCAGGCTTTTATCTTGATTGTCACCATAGCCACCGCCTGCCTTAGCGTGTACCTCTACATCCTCGTTCCGAAGGGGTTTTTCCCTCAGCAGGACACTGGACGGCTGGGCGGTTCGATTCAGGCCGAGCAGGACATCTCCTTTCAGGCGCTCCGCCAAAAGATGAATGACTATGTCGCGATCATCATGAAAGATCCCGCGGTTGCGACCGTAACTGCGTTTGTCGGCGGCGGCGGTACAGCCAACACGGGGCGCATGTTCATCATGTTGAAGCCGCTCGGAGAACGGAAGGCAAGTGCCGACCAGGTCATTTCGAGTTTGCGCGGAAAACTCGCCCACGTGCCTGGGGCAACGTTATACCTCCAATCGGCTCAGGACCTGCAGATCGGCGGCCGCATGGGGAATGCGCAGTATCAGTACACGCTACAGTCTGAGAGCCTCGCCGACCTGAATTTGTGGGCGCCGAAGGTTTTGGCAAAACTCCGGCAATTGCGCCAATTGAAGGACGTAAATACCGACCAGCAAAATCGAGGGCTTGAGGCCCGGCTGGTCATCGACCGCGACACCGCCGCCCGGCTAGGCATTCAACCGGCAGCCATCGACGCCGCTCTTTATCAGGCGTTCGGTCAGAGTCAAGTCTCCACCATTTACGAGCAGCTGAATCAGTACCACGTCGTGATGGAGGTTGACCCTCGCTACCAGCAGACGCCTGACGCGCTGCAGAGCATCTATGTTCCCTCAAAATCTGGCGCGATGGTTCCCCTGGCCACCTTCAGTCACTACGAGCCTTCCAATGCGCCGCTCGCCGTTAATCATCAGGCTCAATTTCCATCGGTCACCATTTCTTTCAACCTGGGGGAAGGTGTTTCGCTCGGAGAAGCCACCCAACTCATCGAAAGAGCCAATCGGGAAGTCAACCTGCCGGCTACAATTCACGCCAGCTTTCAGGGCACCGCGGCAGCTTTCCAAAGCTCTCTCTCGAGCGAGCCTATCCTGATTGCAGCCGCCCTGGCGGCTGTCTACATCGTGCTCGGAATTCTGTATGAAAGTTATATCCATCCCATAACGATTCTCTCTACGCTGCCCTCGGCTGGTGTAGGAGCTCTCCTCGCTCTCTTGCTCACGCACAACGACCTGAACGTCATCGCCCTGATCGGCGTCTTGTTGCTGATCGGCATCGTCAAGAAAAACGCCATCATGATGATTGACTTCGCGCTTGATGCGGAGCGCAAAGAAGACAAGTCTCCCGAAGACGCGATCTATCAAGCCTGCATCATGCGTTTCCGGCCCATTATGATGACGACCATGGCTGCGTTGCTCGCGGGATTGCCGCTTGCCCTCGGCACCGGAACCGGCTCGGAACTTCATCGTCCGCTCGGCATCACCATCGTCGGCGGATTGATTGTCAGCCAGATGCTTACGCTCTTCACCACTCCAGTGGTTTACTTGTACATGGATCGCATGCGTCTGCGCTTCCGGGGCGCCACGAGAAGGGCGAAGGGGCCGCTGGT
>DATMQI010000146.1:0-3753 GCA_035567135.1 Terriglobales bacterium | reverse complement strand
ACTGCGGTTCTCGCCTTGCTCCCGATCCCGGCGGGTCTGCCTCACCATGCGTGGTATTTCTTTTCCATTTTTGTCGGTGTCATCGTCGGTCTCGTTCTTGAACCACTACCCGGCGCTGCCATCGCCGTCATCGGCATAACGCTAATCGCTGCGCTCGACCGTTTTGCTCTGTTCAGTCCGCAACAGTTGTCCGAGCCTGGCTTTCGCCCCGCGAACGCTGCCCTCAGCTGGGCATTGTCCGGATACAGTAATCCAACCGTCTGGCTGATATTTGGAGCCTTCCTGCTCGCACTAGGCTATGAGCGAACGGGTTTGGGCCAGCGCATTGCCCTCGTGATCGTCAAGCGCATGGGCAAAAATACCCTCCTGCTTGGCTACGGTGTCACGCTGGCCGATACCCTTCTGGCCCCATTCATACCTTCCCCGACTGCACGCAGCGGAGGAATCATCTACCCGATCGCGAACGATCTCGCGCTCGATTATGGGTCGAAACCAAACGATGCTTCCTCGCGCCGTGTCGGCTCTTATGTCATGTGGGTCGCGATCGCCACTACGTGTGTAACAAGCTCTCTGTTTCTCACAGGGGCTTCATTTAACTTGCTGGCTGCCGGAATCGTGGAAAGGCTTTCGCAAATCGATGTGCACTGGACCGACTGGTTTATGACAGCCGCGCCAGCGGTTATTCCTCTTCTGCTTCTGATCCCCCTGCTGACCTATTGGTTTTATCCTCCCGAAGTAAAGAAGTGCAGTGAAGTTTCTGCGTGGGCAGCAGCGCAACTCGAAAAGTCCGGGCCACCCACCCGACGCGAAATCATTCTCGCCGTCATCGTCGTCCTCTCGCTCGTGCTGTGGGTCGTGGGAGGCGCCTACGTCAGTGCTGCAACGGTTGCCCTGATTGCAGTCTCGCTCATGTTGCTCACGGGCGTGGTGACTTGGAGGGATATCGCGGAGCACAAGCGCGCGTGGACTACCTTCGCTTGGCTGGGAGCCTTGATTGCACTCAGCGATGGACTGAACCGCGTCGGCTTCATCAAGTGGTTCGCTGACGGCATAGCCGCACACATGCTCGGATTATCGCCCCGTCTTGCCATGATCATTTTGCTGGTGGTGTTCTTCGTGGCCCATTATCTGTTCGCCAGCGTCGATGCCTATACGACGGCGTTGCTGCCCGTGATTCTGTTGACGGGCGCTGCGATTCCGGGAATCCCGGTGAAACCATTCGCCCTTCTGCTCTCCATGGAACTGGGAATTATGGGGATCATCACGCCGTTCGCGGATGCCGCCAGCCCGATTTATGCCAACAGTGGCTACCTGCCGGCCAAAGACTATTGGCGTCTCGGCACCATTTTCGGAGCCATCTATCTCATTGTCTTTCTGAGTATCGGTGTGCCCTGGGGATCGCTGCTTTGGGGACGATGACGCTTTTTGAGGGAGCACAAAACCATGAATCTCAAAACCGGAAATCCGTTCCGCAACGAAGAGGATGCTTTAGGAACTGCGCCCGCCGGACATGCCTCATCCGCTGCGAGGAGGCCGGTGAGCAAACCATGGAAGGTGGTCATTGTAGGCGGCGGCTTTGGCGGACTTTCTGCAGCCCAGCACCTGAAGTCCAGTTCGGTAGAAGTGACGCTAGTCGATCGCCGGAACTATCACCTTTTCCAACCACTGCTCTACCAGGTTGCAACCGGCTCACTTTCACCGGGAGAGGTCGCCTTCCCGCTGCGGGGTGTTTTAAGCAAGCAGAAAAACATCCGAGTGTGGCTTGGCACCGTTCAGGACATTGATCCCGATTCCAAGCGCGTTTTCCTGGCTGATGGGGCCATTCTCCGCTACGACTCATTGATCCTTGCTGCGGGCTCGGAGACGACTTATTACGGCCACAACGAGTGGCAAAAGTGCGCACCCGGTCTGAAGAGTATTGAAGAAACCACCGCGATCCGCCACAAGATTCTCTACGCCTTTGAAGTCGCCGAGCGCATTTGCGATCCGGCGCAGCGCCGCGCTTGGCTCACATTTGTGATCGTTGGTGCGGGCCCGACTGGTGTTGAGCTCTCTGGCGCGATAGCTGAGATCGCGCGGCAAACACTGAAGAACGACTTCCGTTCCATACACCCCGAGGAGGCGCAGATCATCCTGCTGGATGGCGCGCCTCGCGTATTGATGCCGTTTCCCGAAACCCTCTCCGAAAAAGCGAGCTGTTCGCTTGCCAAGCTCGGCGTCCAGGTGAAATGCGGAGCGATGGTCAAGCATGTGGACGAAGCGGGCTTGACGATCGAATCTAACGAGCAAACCGATTCGATAGCTGCGAAAACCGTAGTCTGGGCTGGTGGCATCACGGCCTCACCTTTGGGAAGAATTCTGGCGAGCCGAACGAGAGCTGAAACCGACAAGGCAGGAAGAGTCAAGGTAAAGCCCGACCTGACTGTTCCCAATTGCCCAGACATCTACGTCATCGGCGATTTGGCTGCGGCTCTGGACCCCACGGGCAAGCCCCTGCCGGGATTGGCCCAAGTAGCCATGCAGGGAGGAACCTACGCAGCAAAAGCGATATTGCGAAAAGTCAAGGGCCAGCCGGAGCTTCGCCCGTTTCATTATTTTGACAAGGGGTCGTTAGCGGTGATCGGGCGCGCAGCTGCAGTTGCCGATGTCTTCGGCCTTCGCATTTCGGGGTTTCTCGCCTGGATCGTCTGGGCATTCATCCACCTAATGTATCTAGTCACGTTTCAGAGTCGGCTTCTGGTGTTTTTTCAGTGGGCGATCCAAGATCTGACATTTAATCGCAGCGCTCGGTTGATCACCGGTGCTGTTCCCTCCGACTTCAATTTCAATGAGGAGCTGTCGGAACTACGTATTGCGCCAGAGACAAAAGCTGCGCCAACACCCACGTCGGTTTGAACGCAGAGCCGAGCGAATCCGCCAGAGCAGAGAATCATGCCCGGATGATGTGCAGAGACTCTGCCATGATTCCGCCGGTCGCACTTCGCTGCCTCGCGGATTTCCACACACAATCGTACCTGCTCGTTTGTTTGAGCCCGCCTCGGTTGTAAGCAGTGTTCCGGAGGAAGCTGAAATTCGCTAACCTATTCAAAGTTTTGATCCGCCGTCCACTGGAATGCTCGCGCCCGTGATCCAGCGGGCTGCGTCCGAGGCCAAGAAAGCAATCACATCCGCAACGTCGTCCGGTCTGCCGATTCGCTTCAGTGCCTGCATCCCAAGCGCGAGGTCACGACCGACCTCCGTTTTAGTAAAGTTCGACATGTCCGTGTCGATCACACCTGGCGCAACGGTATTCACGCGGATGCCACGAGGCCCCAGACTCGCAGCGAGATGTTTTGCGAGGGCTTCGACGGCGCCCTTTGTGGATGCATAAGCGGGGATGAATGGCGCACCCGGTTGGCCCGGACTCGCTGGGACCGCGCGGGCAACGAGCGAGGAAACGAGAATGATATTTGAGCCTTCACCAAGCAGTGGCAGAAGCTCCTGTACTAGAAAGAATGGGCTACGGACGTTCGTCGCAAAGAGGTTATCGAAATCCTGCATGGTTTGTTTTTCAACGGGCGCAGCTTTCGAAATCGCGGCATTCAGCACAAGGATATCGAGCCGGCCGTCAAGGAACTCACGCGCGTTTTGCGT
The DNA here is from genome assembly GCA_035567135.1 of Terriglobales bacterium. GTDB lineage: Bacteria > Acidobacteriota > Terriglobia > Terriglobales > Acidobacteriaceae > JABDBE01. Next base: position 120 of record DATMQI010000146.1, on the reverse strand, counting down.
CAGCACTGCCGGCCCGTCTGCCGCGCCGAGATCGGCCTTTAGTGCATGCGCACGTCCTCCCGCATTGCGAATATGTGCGACAACTGCATTGGCTTCCTCAGCGGCGCTACGATAGTGCAC
>DATMQI010000145.1:0-4836 GCA_035567135.1 Terriglobales bacterium | reverse complement strand
GCACAGTCGCTGTCGAACTTTGGCTTCGTCGATTGCTGCGTGTTGACCGCTGTCCTTTGGCAAACCCGACAAAAGCGAAGATCCGTAACCTAATGAGCGTGCTTTTTAATCACGCCATCCGTCACGAGTGGTTGGAACAAGGAAGGAATCCGATCCTTCTCGTTCGTCAGAGTGCCAAACGACAACGAATACCCGAGTGGCTGGAACCTGAAGAACTAAGTGCACTTCTTTCACAGCTTGATCGGTGTTTTCGTGTGATGGTTTTCCTAGACGCCGCCACCGGGCTGAGACGGAGCGAGCTCTTTGCCTTGAAATGGGGAGACGTCGAGTTCGAGAACCTACAAATCGTGGTTCAGCGCTCGATTTATAAGAGCGTTGTTGGCAATTGCAAGACAGAAGCTTCGAAGAAACCTGTGCCCATGGATCCGATTCTCGCCGCCGAACTTTGGGCCTGGAAACAACACAGCTCTTACAATCAACCCTACGATTGGGTGTTCGCGAGCCCTCGCACCAAGGGCAAGAACCCTTATTGGCCGGATGTCATTCTATCCCGTATCGTCCGGCCTGCCGCAACGCGAGCTGGAATTCAAAAGCATGTCGGCTGGCACACGTTCCGGCACAGCTTTTCCACGATCTTGATCGGGAACGGCGAAAACGTGAAGGTGGTGCAAGAACTTATGCGGCACTCGAACTGCCGGTGCACACTGGAAATCTATTCTCAGGCCAGGATTCAGGCAAAGCGGGACGCTCAACATCGGGTTATTCAGATGATCGTCCCTTGGAAGGGACGGGCAACCGAAGCGCAAGTGCCGTGATTCTTGCCCAAGACGCGGCCACAGTGCCGAACCACTGATATCCCAAAATGCCATTTCTGGCCATTGACCCGCACTTAATTCAACCAGCCCAAGGTATCTCATCTATCGAGGATTCGCTGCTTTACTTGGCCCCCCCGATGCTGTTCGGTTGCTGACTCGAGCCAAAATTTTGCTACAAGTCGGCTGAACCCAAAACTCGCCGTACGAATGGCAAACGGATCTCTCCTCTGTGGCAATCATGGGATGATTTCAAATTGAGAATCGGCAAGCGCCTCTTCTTGCGCGACTCGGTATACCCCTGCGCGCCTGCCTTGGGCGCACCGAACTCGACTCCAGCAACTCCTTCCCTTACTTCTAACTGCTAACGTTTCCAACCAATCGGGGAATCTGCTTTTCGCTCAAGGTTATCGCGAACAGTATGAAAACTTTGGGTTCGTGCACACTTGGTGCACAGTCGAACCCCTCCTAGGGAGGCGCGGGCTCCTCAGCGAGCGAGCATCTGCCTTCTAAGCACGATGCTCGCTTCGGAACGGCTAGACCTGCATCGTTGGAGGTGACCAGTGCGCCGGCAATCAAAAGTAGAAAGGTGCAGCAGACCAAAAAACGGCGAATGCGTGCACGCGGCGATTGGGTCTTGGTTCCACCCTGCATTTTTTTTGAAGTAGGCGCTCATAGCCATGCGAAATAGATTGCTGATTACACCTCGAGAAGGACCAGCGAAATGTCGTCGGTCACCTGACCTTGACGCCAGGCAGCCACACGGTGTTGGATTTCGCCGCTTACCTACTGACACGAACCGTCTTCCACAAACTGATTCGACGAAGCCATCGACGCCAGCGATTGCCAGCACGTCAATAGCTTCTGATCCAAAGGATCGCTATTCAATGAGTCGGGCGCTGGATAGTCTCTACTCACGGTGATTTTCAGGTATTTATCCGTCAACGCGCCCATCGTATCGAACTCGTTGGTCAGCACCGGAAGGGCCCTTTGGTCCACGTCGGTGCTGGCCGCTGCTTCCGTCTGCTTCAGGCTTGCTTGAATTTGCCTCCTGAAGTTGCCGAACCATACATCCGACAACGGATACCCCCGCTCGATGCCAGTTTTCAATGCAGCATGCCATTCAAGGATTTCCCTCATCGTCTCGATCCCCGTGCTGAGGAATGGCCTGGAGAGGCCGACCGCGGGCCGTGGCGCGAGTGCGGACTGCTCCGTCTGCGGTGTTGTATTGCCGCCGCTCGGCAATGTCAGAATGATTTGATTCCCCGCGAACCGCAGCGATCCTCCTATGATTCGCGCTAGTCCCTCGACTTCTACATAGTTCTTGCCTTGCATCTGAATGACTCTTGCCTGTCCCTGCTGCCCTTCGATCAGGAGCGCACTCGTCTCTTGCGCAACCAGGACCAGCAGGGGTAGCAGTAGGATTGTCGCCAGCATCATCGACGTTCGAATCGCGTTTCGACGCATATCTTCTTTCCTAATCCCTCACGAGCTATTTCTCGGGCGGATAGTTCATGGCTTGGTAGCCGATGCAAAGGTCCGCGTCTTCTCGATATTTGAGTGCGCTGGAGTTGTCTGTAATCCCCCCTAAAGTAGTGTCTAAACTCATGACTATGGAAGTGGTGGGTAACACTCCCATCTAGGGTTTCCCGCGGACGGAATTCGGGTTCACAATGCGCGCGTTGAACGAAAGGGTCTGACAAGCGTTCATCGAAAGCGCTGAGTGGCCATAAGGATTTGGGTTGGGCACGGACGGTCACTACTTGGAGGGTTGCCATGACATCGACCGGTTTCGCTTTTCCGCACGCGCATGACTCAGATACGCCAATCATGAGTGACATTCCACTCGAACTCGAACGCGGTCCATCGCAATGGTTGGTGGATGGCGAGCGGCTATCCGCCGAAGAGGCTGCCGCACATTTCTGCAGTGAAACCTCAGCCCTCCCATCGAGCGGTGTCAATGAGGATCTCCATTTGGATTTGCCTTCGCTTACCCAAGCTGGCGCCAGCGTAAGACTCTGCGATGTTAACAACGACGCACTCGATGCTGCGGCACGCGAACTGGGCAATCGCGCGATTGGGCGTGTCACGGACGGGTCGGACGATAGGGCGGCATTGTCTGGTAATGGAAACGCCAATCGAATCCGACCTGGAGACAGCATGCAGGGATTCACAACGTTTGCGCTACGTTGTGTACCAAGTTTTCTGGTGATCTGTTTCGTTTTGCTTGGCACGTCGGCCGTTGCCCAGGAAGTAGACGTACCTAATGGCCGTGGAAGCGGCTCGGTAGTTGCGCCCACCGGCTGGGCAGAGCTGATTGCTCCTGTGCAAGAGCGGGTCGATCTTAAGTTCTACGGCTTTTACATCGGCGAAGTGAAAGCACCGTCAGCCCAGTTTGACGCCACTTTTCGAGCGACAAGATTTCTTGCGATCACTCCCAGCTATCTCTATTACTCCGTGCCTGTAAGCGGGCTTGATGAACTCGCGAATCGTTCGCCAGGATTTTCTCGCACTTACGAGGAGCATCAATTTCGGATCGATGGAACGGTTATGTTCTCGATCCACAAGTTTGAGATCTCCGAGCGCAACATGTATGTCAGAAGGTTTCTTCCAACATACATGTATGCGGGAAAGTCTCTTCCAGCAAAAGAGATCAACCGCTATCGCACTCGAATCGCGGTCGCGTATCCCCTCGCGGTTAAGGGCCACATCTGGAAGCCTTTCGCGTCCTACGAAGCCTTTTATGACCAGGGAAGCGGGTGGACCAAAAACCGGGCCTGGACTGGCGTCACAGTCCCCATCGAGAAGCATGTGTCGTTTCAGCCGTCCTACATGTGGGAAGGCACAAATGGAATTAAAGACCTCCACTACTTAATGTTTGGCCTGATCTTCAAAATGCCGTCGAGATCGAGATAAGGACTGTTTCTACTCAACACTCAAAAAAGGAGACTTGTATGTCGAAAATGATAAAACGGGCAACCGAAATGCTGGCCGTGATCGCCAGCTTGGTTTTCTCCACGGCCGCGCTGGCTCAGATGCCGACGTCCCCCTGGAAGAAGGCCGCACCATTCCCGGAGCCGGATGAAGAGCTCTACGGCGTCGCCCTCAACGGCAAGATGTACGTGATTGGCGGCTGGGACGACGGCAAGGCTGGGGGCATCAACTACGAGTACAACCCTGCCACCGAAAAATGGACGAAGAAACAGCCGATGCCGCGGTCCGCCCACCATGCGGCCCTCGCGGCTGCGAACGGCAAGATTTACGTGATGGGCGGCTTCGTCCCTCCGAAGGACACCGCTATTCCCGTTGGCGGCGCATGGGAACCCATCGACAACGCCTGGGAGTACGATCCGGCGGCGGATTCCTGGAAGTCCCTGCCGCCGCTGCCTGGTAAACGGGGGTCGGCGCTGGCCGCCGAAGTTGGGGGCAAGATCTACGTGATTGGCGGGGCGACGACGGCGGACGGCTCGAAGGATCCGTTCTTCACCTTCTTCGGACCCTCCAAGGTTCTCACCACCAACGATGTGTACGACCCGGCCACGAACAAGTGGGAGAGCCGAACACCGATGTCGGTGGCGCGCAATCACGCATTCGGCGCCGCCGTCAACGGCAAGATCTACGTCATCGGCGGCCGCACCGGCCACGCCTTCATCCTGTCCGCTACCAACACCGATGTGGTCGAGGAATACAACCCCGTGTCCAATTCGTGGAGTGCTCCGAAGGAGCGGATGCCAACTCCTCGCAGCGGCGGGGCCTGGGGCACGGACGGCCGCAGGATCTTTGTCGCCGGCGGCGAGGTGACGACGACAGCGCTTGTCGGCGCGTTTCGAGCCATCGAGGCATACGACGTGGCGACCAATTCGTGGATAACGCTGCCCCCCATGCCGATGCCACGTCATGGAGTCGCGGGCGCGGTGATTGGCAATCGCTTTCACCTGGTGAGCGGAATGATCCAGTCCGCTGGGGCGCTGACGTTCCTCGACCCTCAACTCGCAACTCATACGGGGGCGCACGACATTCTGGA
>DATMQI010000144.1:0-9653 GCA_035567135.1 Terriglobales bacterium | reverse complement strand
TGTCGGAAGTTTGCCGCTTGTGGTCGCATCGTTTTCAGGAGAAAGGCTTGGCATTGTACTTTCTGGCCAACGATAAACTCGTCGCGTTCTCTTTCGATTCCCCCAAGATTCAGCGCGTGATTTCCAACCTGCTCGAAAACGCCTCGAAGTTTACACCCGCAGGTGGCACGGTGTGGCTACATGCTGAACCGTATATGTGGGAACGCCGTGGCGCTCCCAAAAGCGGCGTAGAAAAAGAGCGCCGCCGCCAGCCTCTTTCCACTCCAAATGCTGTGAAGGTCAGCGTTGCCGATACCGGTCCCGGAATTCCGGCGGAATATCACGTGGAAGTCTTTGACGATTTTTTCCGGCTGCCCAACAGTGAAACGCAGTCCGACGGCATGGGCCTGGGCCTGGCCATCGCTCGTCGACTGGTGAACGCTATGGGTGGCAAGCTCTGGGTCGAGAGCGAACCCGGCGCGGGCAGCAAATTTTCATTTCTCGTTCCGCTGAAACCCTCCCTCAACAGCACGCCTAAAGGGAAAACGAAATGAGTGAAGCGACCAACATCCTGCTGGTCGATGATGAACCGGGAATGCTCCGGTACATCCGGACCCTGCTCGAAGTCGACGATTACAAAGTCGAGACCGCCTCCACCGGTGAAGAAGCCTTGCAACGCGTCGAAAAAGGCCTCGAACCCGATATGGTTCTGCTTGACGTCCTGATGCCCGGCATCGATGGCCTGCAAACCCTCGAGCAACTCCGCCAGATGCGTCCGGGCGTGAAAGTCGTCATGCTCTCCTGCGTAAGCGACACTCGCAAGGTCGTCCAGGCTATGCGTCTCGGCGCGCAGGATTACCTCACCAAGCCCTTTCAGAAAGCCGAGCTCGATGCGGTTATCGATCAGTGTCTCGGCAAGAATCAGCAGGCTTATGCGGGAGAAGTCGAGGAACTCTGCGACGATGTGTTCTTCGTCGCGGCCAGTCCCGCCATGCGGAAGATCCGCTCGCAGGCCGCCTTGGTCGCGAACGTCGACATTCCGGTCCTGCTGCTGGGAGAAAGCGGCACCGGCAAAGAAGTGCTTGGGCGCCTGGTTCACAAGCTTTCGCCGCGCGCACATCGCACTTTCCTCAAGGTGAACTGCGCTGCGGTCCCAGCGGACCTGCTGGAGAGCGAACTTTTTGGGTATGAAGCCGGCGCCTTCACCGGTGCAACTCATCCCAAGCCCGGTAAGTTCGAACTTTGCAACAAGGGAACGATCCTGCTTGACGAGATCGGGGAAATGCCGCCCATCCTGCAGGCCAAGCTCTTGCACGTTTTGCAGGACCAGCAGTTCTCGCGCTTGGGCAGCCGCAGCGTCATCAAAGTGGACGTGCGTATCCTGGCCGCCACCAACATCAACATCCCCGAAGCGCTGGCAACGAAACGTCTGCGCGAGGATTTGTACTATCGACTGAACGCCTTCACACTCAACCTGCCGCCACTGCGCGAGCGCAAGGAAGAAATTCCGATTCTGCTAAAGCATTTTATGTCGCGTATGGCGGAACAGTATGCGCGTGCGCCGCTGCCCCTCTCTCCGACCATGATGACAGCCTGCCTGGAATACTCCTGGCCCGGCAACCTGCGCGAGCTGAGCAACTTTATCAAGCGCTATTTGATTCTCGGCGATGAGAAACTCGCCATCGCCGAACTTAATCCCAAGAGTGACGTCAATGGCGGACAGCGTGCCGATGGAGGGAACAAGACCGGCACGGATTCATCAAGCGGCGGACTAAAGTCCCTCTCGCGCAACGCGAAAGATGAAGCCGAAGCTACTGCAATCACACAGGCTCTCGAACAGACCAATTGGAACCGCAAGCAGGCGGCTGCGCTGCTGAAGATCAGCTATAAGGCCCTGCTCTACAAAATCCGACAATACGGCATTGCCGAGGCCCGCAGCCATCACAAGCTCTCTGCCGGCGCATAGGCACATCGCTGTACTGGCGGATCTGTTCGCTGTGGCTTTACTCCCGCGTGCTTCCGATTTAAAGTGTCCAGCAGATTGGGTTCTGAGTACGCATGACCAGCAAGTCGTCGGGTCGCCCCGAATCAGCTTCTGATTCCTCCTCGCAAGCACTGGGCGATCTTCTGCTCACCAGCACCCTCCTTGAGGCTGTCCCGGATGCCATCGTAGCTGTCGAGCAAGACGGCACCATCGTACAGATCAACTCCCAAACTGAGACCCTGTTCGGGTATCGGAGAGGCGAACTGCTCGGACAAAAAATCGAAATCCTGGTCCCCACGCGTTTCCGGGTGCAACATCACGAGCATCGCGCCTCGTTTGCGCAGTCCCCAAAGATTCGACGGATGGGCGCCGGCCTCGATCTCTTCGGCAGACGCCGCGACGGCTCCGAATTTGCCGTCGAGATCAGCTTGAGTCCAGTGTCGCTGGGCAATGGTACCTTGGTGCTGAGCGCGATCCGTGACATCAGCGATCGCAAGCGTATCGAGCAGGAACTGCGGCGCGCCCACCAGGAACTCGATCGCAAAACCACCCAGGAGATTGGCGAGTACCGCGCGCGACTGGCTTCCATCATCGACTCCTCCGCCGACGCGATTATCGGCAAGGAACTGGACGGCACTATCACCAGCTGGAACCGCGGTGCCGAGGCCATGTACAGCTACACCGCCGAAGAGGCTATCGGCAAAAATATCTCATTCCTCATTGCCAACGATCGCCCGGACGAAATCCCCACGATCCTGGCCAGAATCTCTCGTGGAGAGCGCATCGAACATTACGAGTCTGTCCGCGTCACGAAAGACGGACGCCACCTGCATGTCTCACTTTCCATTTGTCCGATCCGCGACCATGGAGGAAAGATCGTGGGTGCGTCTGCGATTGCCCGCGACATTACCGCCCAGAGACGCGCCGAAGACCATCTGCGCCAGGCCCAGAAGATGGAAGCTGTCGGCCGGTTGGCAGGCGGGGTTGCTCACGATTTCAATAACATCCTCGGCATCATCACCGCCTGCACCGAACTGCTTCGCGACCGCATCGATTCCACTGGCGACTCTGGTCAATACATAGGCAATATTCGGAAAGCGGTCGAGCGCGGCACTTCCCTCACACGCCAGTTGTTGGCCTTCACTCGGAAATCGAGCCTGCAGCCCCAACTGGTCGACCTGAATGCTCGACTCAAAGACGTTGTGAAACTTATCCGCCCGCTCATGGGAGATGATGTCGAGATCGCGGTGGTACCGCGTGGTTCGTCCGCGGTCATCGAGATTGACCCGGGCCAATTGGACCAGATCGTTCTCAACCTGGCTGTGAACTCGCGCGATGCCATGCCGCGAGGCGGAAAATTCATTCTCGAAACTGCTGCTGTCGAACTGGACGAGGTCTTCACTGCACAGCATCTCCCCATGGAGGAAGGCCACTATGTCCTGCTCGCCGTCAGCGACACTGGTGTCGGCATGGATCAAGCCACGATCACCAGAATTTTTGAGCCCTTCTTCACCACCAAGGAGGTCGGAAAAGGGACCGGCCTTGGACTCGCTACTGTCTACGGCATTGTCCAGCAGAATGGTGGTCACATCTGGGTCTATAGCGAGCCCGGCAGCGGCACCACTTTCAAGATTTACCTGCCGAGCGCAGAACACAAGATCGCCGAGAAAACGGCAACTCCCGCAGAACCATCCATTGCTCGACGGGAAGGCACCACCATTCTTCTGGTCGAAGACGACGAGATCATGCTCAGCTTGACCCGAAAGCTCCTCGAGCAGAATGGTTATCTCGTCCTCGAGGCAAAAGACGGAAAGTCAGCGCTCGAAGTCATAATGGCGCATAACGGTACAGTTGATGTGTTACTCACAGACGTCGTCATGCGCGGCATGAGTGGAACAGACCTTGTCGCCAAAGTGGTTGCGTCTCATCCGGAAACCAAGGTCGTCTACATGTCTGGCTACACCGGCGAACTGATCGCCGAGCATGAGCAAATGCAAGAAGGAATCCCACTCCTCGAGAAGCCTTTTACCCGCACCGCCCTGCTGCACCTATTGGATGAAGTCCTGGGATAGCCATCCATGCCACGCCAGGCAAACATCCGAAAAAATATTCACCCTAAGAACCAAACGATATTGACGCAGGAACAAGAGTTTCGAAACATCGAACAGCCAGCCCGTTTGGGAGCAACAGAAATTAGCCCAGCGCTAACCGCCGGGAAAACGTCAAACTCGAACCGAGCCTTGTAGGGGCGAGCAGCGCAGCGGGCGAAAGCCCGCAAGCCCTCTTGAAGACGCGCCGACATCGCACGGGTTTCCCGGCACTCCGCCATCGGCAAACGGATCTCTGGCTCAGATCCGGCGAAATGCCTGCGCCCGCCATTCCCACGTCGCCGAGTCACACCACTTTGGTGATGGAGATCACACACACCTGTGCCAAATGACGCACCAAAAGCCCTCGTTCCGTGAATCCCACTTTGTGTATGCTTTCCAAGATTCCAGTAACCTTTTTAATATGAATAGCTTGCATGTTCTATCGCGCTCTGTACCGTTTGGAACCGAAATGGCGTCTCGCTTGCCCTTGTACAGGTGTCCGAATGGAGGCAGATATGGCCACTCAACCGATGAGACCCCCACAGAAGCCCGCAACAGCCCAATCCGTCTTTGGCGATCTGCCTCCTGTCATTGTTCGTGAGCTTGAAACCATATCGCTCACCAACCACTATCCGACCGGTGCGGTGCTGTTCTCGGAAGGAATGGCTCCTCGCGGTGTCTACCTGGTGCAAAGCGGACTGGTAAAACTGTCCGTCTGTGCCAGTGATGGCCGGACTTTGATCCTGCGCATTGCCCATACCGGCGAAGCACTCGGTGTTGCTTCCACCATCGGCAGCCGCGATTACGAAGCCACCGCCGAAGCCCAGCAGCCCTGCGACATCACCTTCATTCGCCAAAGTGACGTGCTGCGCATGATGCGCGTCCATGGCGAATTCGCGCTGTGGATTACGCAACTCCTCAGCCGCGACTACAACTTCACCTGCCGCGAAATCCGTACCCTCATGCTGTCGGGTTCCGCCAGCGAGAAACTGGCGCGCCTGCTCGTGGGCTGGTTGGACGATCGCACAGGCTGCCCCAACCCGGCCCGTATGAAGGTTCCACTCACGCATGAAGAAATTGGTCAGATGATCGGCACGTCGCGCGAAACCGTAACTCGCCTGATGGCCGGATTCCGCAAGCAACGAATGATCGAGCAGGAAGGCGCTACCTTGGTCGTTTCAAACCGGGTGGCCTTGGAATCACTGATTACCGCGTAAGAACTATTGGAAAAAAATAGACCCCGCGTCAGGAGAATTCCCGTTCAAACTTCCCCTGACGTGGGGTCTGCGCCACTTCGTCTGTAGCTAAATTATTTCCTCCCGTGCGCCCCGGCAATACGGCAAAAGCCGTAGGATTTGCCGATTAGGCCACTAAACACGTCGGAAATTCTTCTTATTTTTTATGAACGCTACCGCACGCAGATCTGCTCTGCTGTTGCAACGTGTGCTTTCAAGCAGCATGGAACGCGGCCACCGCATCGGCCAGCGTCGCGTGAAACGGGACAATTCTTGGGATCTGTGAACTGTGCGCGATCTCCTGCACGACTCCATGCGCGCCCACTACCCTCATTTCTCCACTCAGGCGTTTCAATTTTTGCGAGGACGTCACCAGGGTCCCAAATCCTGTGCTGTCGACGCGTTGCACGTCCGCCAGATCCACAATGACCTTCGACACGTTCTGCTGGATCAAGTCCTGAATCGCCGCTTCCAACTCTTCAGCAGTGCGACCCATGCCAATGCGCCCAGAAAGGTGCAGCACTACGATATCGGGCTCCACCTGTTCCTTCTTGATTTCGAGCATCGAGCGAACTCCTCCGGGAATTGGCAATGGCTGCAAGTGGCGTTCAATCTACCAGACTGCGTGGACGAGAAGTGTAACTTCAAATTGGAGCGCATCGCTTGGAGCACTTTAAGATTCCGAAAGCCAGCATCGACAACTCCATCCATCCCGTGCAGTAGATCCTGTGACGGATGGAGGGACGGGCGTCCCGCCCGTCCGGCGGGCGAGGACGCCCGCCGCTCCATTCACAGGAGGAGCGCCAAAATTCGGAACCCACAATCTCCTCGGCGCAAGCTGAAGATTGACGACTGACCGCTAAAGCGCTATTGCACCACCAGAGTGATTGGCGTGGTTTGCGAGAACGATCCCGAGGTCGCCGACACGTTGATCGTGTAGGTGCCCGCGGGCGTTCCCGTGGTGGTTGTAGTGGAACTGTGTCCGCCGCAAGCGGGCTGCAACAGGACAAGAGTCATCAGCGCCAGGAAGAACAGGCCACCCATGATCCTGCGACGCCTGTTCAGACGGCTTCCGATTCCCAGTCCCAGGAACGCGAGACCCGCGACGGGCAGCAGGCTCGCCAGGAATCTTCCTCCATCTCGGGTTAGACCCGCCGTAGTTGTAACTCTTGGAAACGTACTGATCACCAGGGTGACGGTCGAAGGACTCTGACCCTCGAGAGTGACAGGGTTCGTCGAAGGCGTGCACGTTGTGCCTCCTCCAGGAAGGCCCGACGAACACGCGATTGAGATCGAGGCGGTGAACACCGATGATGGCGTGACCTGGATTGGATAGCTCGCCGGATTGCCGGCGACCACCGTGTTATTCGACCTGAGCGCCGTCAGTCTGAACGAGTTCACCGCCACCGGGCTTGCTATGGCTGTCTTCGAGAACCCTCCCACTGTAACCGTGCCGCTATTCGCAATTGTCCCCGGCCCGGTCGGCGTGAGGTTCACGGTTATGGTCGAACTCTGCCCGCCATTGATCACGCCTAGATTGCACAACACCTTATTGTCGGTAGGAGTTGTGGGGCACGTTCCTCCTGAAGCGGACGCTGACACAAACGTAACCGGAGCGCTACCACTGCCAGCCGCAAGGTTATCGGAGAAAGCGACATTTGACGTGGTGTCGCCCGTGTTCGTCACCGTGTACGTGAAGCTAAGCTGGTTGCCCGCGTTGGCTGAATTCGCCGTTGGCGAAGCAACCGTAAGATTGAAACTGAGAGTCGGACCCAATTTGGAAACGAACACGTCCTGTGGCCCCTTCAATGCTGCCTGGAATGGAGCCGCGGTCGGAAAGTCGGTCGACGTGGTTTCACCGGTCACAAATGTGTCTGTGTCCGTATCGAGCGTAATGCCCGTGCCGGTCTCGGTTCCTGATCCGCCCAACAGCGTTACAAATTCACTGGTGCTAGCAGTCGTACCGAGTGTGTCGAGGCGCGCCACGAAAGCGTCTTGTGAACCTTTGAGAGTGCCGCCTCCGGGAATCGGATTTGAGGTCGGAAAGTTTGAAGAAGCGGTAGTCCCCACCACTCTGGCGCCTTGCACGCTGTCGACCGTGATCGCGTTACCGACATCAGTTCCGGTGCCGCCCAGAAAGCTGAAATAGGTCAACTGTACGTTCGTCGACCCGGTGTTTATTGCCGGGTTGTTGATTTTGCCCACGAAGGCGTCAATGCCGCCGCCCGAAGTCGCCTGCTTGCCCTGGATCCCACCGCTGATTGTCGGAAAAGCGGTCGAATCGGTTGAACCGGTCACGTATGCGTTTCCAGAGGCATCCACTGCGATCCCCAGCCCGATGTCGGTGCCCGTTCCTCCGAGATAAGTGCAGTACAAGAGTAGGGCTCCCGTGTTAGTCCCAGGGTTCAACTTCGCCACAAAAGCATCCATCGGAGCCACACCCGAGGTGGTGCAAGCTGTCGTTGTCGACTGGGTCGGAACATCCAGGCAGGCTCCACCGGGATTGATTGCGTTTTTGATTGGAAAGTCGGTAATTGGGTTGTTGCCCGTAAAAAGGAAATTCGTACCGCCGGTGAAGTAGATGTTTGATCCTGCGGCATTGTTATCTACTGCGATGGCGCCTCCGGACACACTTCCATTGGAAGGATTGCCGCCGCCAAAGTACGTCGAGAACACCAGGCTGTTGGCCCCGGTACTGGTGGGAGCAACCTTGCTGATGAAGAACGCGTTTGAGCCTTGCAACGTCGATTGGAAGGTGCCTGCGGTCGGCGCCAGCGGGAAATTGGTCGAGTTCGTAATGCCGATCACGTATACGAAGTCCTTGTCGTCGAGCGTCATGCCCTTGGCCGTGTCGGTCTGGTTGCCCGAAAAGTAACTGGAGTAGATCAGGCTCGCGCCGCTTGAATTCAATTCGGTGACGAAGGTGTGCGGATTCCCCGGCGATACTGGCGCCGTCTGAAACGCGTTCATCGTTGGAAAGTTGGTTGAGGTGGTGGTGCCGGCTATATACACATTCGTAGCAGCGTCCACTGCGATCCCCACACTGGTGTCCGCCCCGGTGCCTCCGATGTATGTCGCAAAGACGAGCGTTGCTCCGGTGGGGTCAAACTTGGCGACAAACACATTGGAAGTCGCACCTGCCTGGTAGGCGGGGCCTTCGGTGACCGGGAAATCGGTCGAGTTGGTTGCTCCCGTAACATAGATGCTTGCGCCGGAGTCCACCGCTATCGAGGGAAGCATCTCCGTGTTCGTGCCGCCGAGGTACGTGGAGTACGTCAGCATCGGGTCAATGACCAGCATCCTGCTGCGGTCATAGTCGTCGATTTCAAAACCAACTCGATCCCGGGCAAGCAGCGCAAATCGTCCTCGCACAGTCTTGCGAGATCCTTCTTGTTCCTGATATACCCGCGGAGCCTTTAAGCGGACGTCGCCATCCCCAGTACCCACAATGAGGTCGCCCGAATCCACCCTCAGTTCGAGTGCGCCCTGGAAACTCAATTGAATATTTTTCGGATCAGCACCAGGCGCGACCCGGAAGTCGTACTCCAGCTGTCCCTGATTTCCGTAGTACACGAGATCGACACCCGGATAAATCTGCGAGTAGCGCACACGGCTGAACTGGGGAACATTGCGCCGCCACTTAGCCGGATCGTTTCCGATCAGATAATTGCTTTTTCCGGGGAGCGCATCCGTACCCACCACTTGAGCGTTCGCGCGAGCCCCCGCCAGTTTCATCCGCAGCACGGATGTGTTCGCTTCTTTTGATCTGTCGTCGCCACGCGAGTGCCGCAACGTAAGCACGGCATCCTCGTCGGTCAGAAACAAGCCGTAATTGCTGCCTCGCGCAATGAAACGCACGCGCCCATCGGTTTGCCCCATATTAGGCTCAAACATCAGAGGAAGCTTTCCGAAGCTGCCGAAGGTCGCGGGTTGCTGCTGCGCTCGCGTATCAAAGCCAGCCCACCGGGCGTCAGGAGCGGTGCCGTTCCCCTTCGGATGGGAACCAAGCGACAGAACCGCCGCTCCGGCTGCCACCAGCAGCAAGGCTGCCGGGAGAATTCGGCTCCATAACAGTCCTGTACCCAACCCACGACGATTCAATCTCACGAGTTCCTCCGAAGTATTCAATTCAGGTGGAGAGGAATGAAGAACGGCACAAAAATTTCCCTACGGCTCCGGGCGTGCGGAGCAGCAGGTTTCTGTCTCCAAATCCGAGTGAAAAAATAAGTAACTACTTAAACATCCGGCGGATAGCAGTGTCAAGCGAACGCAGCCCCGCCCGCCCGTTCAAGCGTTGTGAGATGCACAATGCCGCCACGCGAGATGCCGCCGGCTGACAAAAGTGAATCGTGGACGGCCGCAGGC
>DATMQI010000143.1:0-2843 GCA_035567135.1 Terriglobales bacterium | reverse complement strand
GCTGATCTGATTTTACTGAACGCGAATCCGCTCGAAGATATCAGCCACACGCGGAAAATCAATGCTGTCGTGCTTGGTGGGAACTTCTACCCGCTGGCAGCCATCCGAGCGCAATCCCTCACCTCCCGGTAATTCTTGTCGAGCTAACCGGCGACTAGTACCGACTTCTCCGGTAAGCGTTAATCAGAAGTTAGGCTCGTTTATTTGACGGACTGAAGCCGACCTCCACACAAATCCGTTTACCATGCTTACGGTTGGACCGCCGCGCCGTCTCACTGAAACCAGAGGTTCAGATGAGATTGCCAGCCACAATGATCAATTTATTGACGGCGCTGGTCTTGTGGCTTGGTGTTACTGCGGCGTGGCGAACATCCTCCACCGGTGCGAGCGTACAGAGCGCGAACCAGCAAGAGATTCCGCCAGCGGCGCCTCCTACATCCTCGTCTGCGCCCTCGGAGTCGCCGAATTCAGCGCGGGTTCGCAACGAAATCAAAACCGTGGAGGGTTTACTGTCGGTTTCACCACGATCAGGCTTTGCCGACCGTGGCGCCGCGCTCTATTTTCTGGCGGACCGTTACCTTCGCCTTGGCGATCGGCTGGAAGCGCTCGCACTGCTCAAGGGGTGCGTGGCACTTAATGAAGGCTTCGATCCCACGGACGACCCCAACTTTGTATCCCTAAAAAACGATGCAGCTTTCCGCCAACTAGTCCAGCAGGTGCGTCGACGGCATCCTCCAGTGCATCGCGCGCATGTAGCTTTCACCTTGGCGCAAAAAGATTTGTTTCCGGAAGGTTTGGCGGTGGATCCCGCAAAGCGGCTGTTCTATATGGGCAACATGCACCTCAAGAAGATCGTCAAGATTACGGAGACAGGCGAAGTAGCGGATTTTGTCAGCCCCGAACTGTATGACCTCATGCTGGTCCTTGGTGTGCATGTAGATCCTGCGGACCATAGCGTCTGGTGCGCGACCTATCCCGGCGAGAAGAAGCACCCGGAGATTGTTCACTTCGATGAGCACGGCCTACTGCTAGAAAGGTACACGCCCCCGGGAACTGGGCCGCACTCGCTGAACGACCTGGTGCTGCGCGATACGCGAGAGATCTACGTGACGGACACCCAGGGAAATCGAGCGTACCGGTTCGACCGAACGTCGCATCGCTTTACGGAACTGAAATTGTCGCGCCCGCTCTTCTTGCCCAATGGCATCACGATCTCCGGCGATGGCTACGTGCTGTATATTGCGGACCTGTTGGGTGTCGTGCGCCTGGACCTGAAAACAAACCAGTCGCAGGACGTGGTTCCTGCTCCCCACGATACGCTAGCCGGGATCGACGGATTGTATTGGTACAACGGCAGCTTCGTGGGCGTGCAGTACGGCACCGGTGCGAATCGCGTGATGCGCTGGCGCCTCTCGTCCGATGGGCGGCGCGTCGGGTCCAGCGAAGTTCTGGAGCGGGGAACGGAGTTGGTTAGGAACCCAACGACGGGAGCCATTCTCGACGAGCAGTTCTACTTCATTGCCAACACTGGAATCGACAACCTGGATAGCGACGGCAAGATTGTCGACAAGACCAAGCTCGACGAACCGCTGCACATCGCGGTTGTGCCTTTGAAGTAGGAATTCCTAAGCAGCATAGGAAAATCGCTTCGGCCCTTGCAATAACCTTGGCATCGATAGATAACTCCTGGTCGCGAAACCGGTAACTTTGGTACCGGGACCCCACTTGGACAATTTCCGCGTAGCGCAATCGTCGGAATTCTTCCCGTCTACAGACCTGGAGGCTCGTGTCCCTCAAAGTGCGGATCATATCCAGCAAAGAACAAGGACTCCAGGCGGTCCGCCTCGTAGGGTATTTCACCAGGCACTCGTTTTCTCTCCAGTTCTAGTGACTCCAGTAAACCGTTCATTACCACAGCAACGTCTCTGCGCACGAGGCGATCACGGCGGGTCAACTCGGTATATTGGCGAACAGCAGACGCAAAAGTAAAAAATTGTTGGATAGGATACTTCCGTTTGCTTTCTGTGAGCGCCACTCGAAACGAGCACCATAGATCGACAACCCTCGTTGCTAGGCGGTCTTTGTCCGATTTTTCCATCTCACGTTCTTTCTGTATTTGACGAGCAAGCGACAAGACTTACGTGATCGTCATGTGGCCCACACCACTTATCACAGCATACCCTCGGCCAGTTGCCCGATCTCCTCAGATCGTGCGGCGCGAGTTTAGATACTCCCAGCCGCGCCGCGTATTCCTTCACAACGTGCCAGACCACTTTCTCCGTAATTTCCGTTCCCCAGACAACACCCCTGCGGCAAACGCATCGGAAGATCTTGCCGTGAGTTATCCCTGCCATTACTTGCCAGTCGTCGATCGTTTGCTTCACCCAGGTCGGCATTGGAACTGTGCGAATGTGCCCTCCTTTTCCGACGAGGTCAACGATGGCCCAGTGGTCCTCTCGGCGCTGAATGTGGTCGAAGCTCAAGTCAATGAGTTCCTTACGACGGAGCCCACACCCCAAGAGAACCGCCAGGATTGCTCGATCTCTTTTACCCTTCACGCTGTGCATGTTTGGAAGCTGCCACAGGGAACGAGCTTCCTCCACAGTCAGCCAATTCCCCAGCCTCATGCCGAGCTTTTTTGCCCCCTTTACGCGACGAATGCCAGCGGCCAAATCAGGACTCAGCAGCCCCGTCTCTGCCGACTCGTAAGCGAGTCGCCTGACTGCTGCAAGCCTCACGTTGATGGTGCCCGGCGCAAGCAACTTATCCTCCAGATGGATTCTGTAGCGGGTCACCACTGTTTTGTTGAAGGAGAGCCGAGGCTCGGAGCAGTACCATAAAAC
>DATMQI010000142.1:0-30155 GCA_035567135.1 Terriglobales bacterium | reverse complement strand
CGATTCCGAGCGGGAATGGTTTCCCATCATGAACAGCAGGCCTCCCAATGGAATGGTGAATAGCAGCATCACTGGCCTGCTTATAACGTGAACCTTACATGGCCACAAGCATCAACTGAGGGACTTTTTCAACAGACACAGGCCATTTCACTCAAATTCCCGTGGGGTACTAGTCCGGCAGTTGGATGCGATCCGGGTGCTTCCGCTCCCGTTCGTGTTCCTCGGCAAGAACCTTTTCGAGCCATCGCGCTTGTCGCTCCGCCGCTTTCCTGTCCGCAATTGTGGGGTCATGAAAGACGACGAACTCCTCGCCGCAACAGTCACACCGAAGCGTACCCATCTCCTTGAAGGCGGGTGCTCGCTCCCTCATCTGACCCTTTTTGAGCGCCACTGCTTTCATCCCTTTCATCGACTGATATTTTATCTAGATGTACACATTGCGTTTTCGTTGTTAGGACCTCCGGTTCGCGACGGAAAGTCGCTTGGACAGTAACGGCGGTGTTCCCTAGGTGAAACAGATCGTTCACCGGATGTCCTAGATTTTGTTTGCAGCCGAGGTAGCGTTCTGTAGTCTGAACAGAGGCGTGTCCCAGCAAGAACTGAATCTGCTCGATCTCTCCGCCGTTTGTATGGCAGAGCTTCGCGGAGGTCCGGCGCAAATCATGCGGCGCGATGTGATGTAACCCGGCCCTCTCGCAGCAATTCTTGACGACATACCAGACAACATTCTGCGAGATGCCATTACCCCAAATCTTGTCGGTCCGAGCAACGGCCCGGAAGATTCGCCCGTCGGTAATCCCCGCCGCCGCTGTCCAATCGTCCAAAGCGGTCTTCACCCAATTTGGGATCGGCACGGTGCGAATGTGCCCGCCTTTCCCGATCAGGTCCACGACCGCCCAATGACCTTGGCGTACCTGCACCTCGTTCACGTCCAAGCCGACCAGTTCCGATCTCCGCAAGCCACAGCCAAACAGCACAGCCAGCATCGCGTAATCACGCTTCGCTCGCAGGGTTGTACCCCACACCCGCTGAGAACCGCCGAGCACTCATCCGCACTGAGCCAGTTCCCGACGCGGAAGCCTAGCTGCTTTACTCCTCTCACCCGTCTAATTCCCGCCGCCAGTTCTGGACTCAGCAGGCCCGCGTCGGCGGCTTCGTGTGCGATGCGGCGCACGGCGGCAAGTTGCTGGTCGATCGCATTGGCTGCCAGCCCACGCGATTCGAGGTACATGCGATAACGAGTAACCACGATTCGGTTGAAGGCGAGCCGAGGTTCAGAGCAGTACCATGCTATGAACTGGTCGAGAGCGAATTCGTAGACGCGGCGCGAACCGGGTGACCCTGGCACGCTAATCTAAGACTGATGGAGGCCGCCTCCGACTTGGCACAAGGAGTATTGGACGCGCTCATCCTAATCCACGAAGTGAGAGGAGTATGAAAAAAGAGGTTGAGGAGAAGCACCTAACAAAGCCTCACGGCCTCCTCCGAAAATCAGGAACGCCGAAGCGAGATGGAGACGATCAGTCATGGATTTCCGAGGGCGTGTCGAGCCTTGGAATAGTCGCCAGTTCGGCTAGTCCAGTTACTTGCCAACGTCCCGACCGCCCAGAACAGCGCAAAAAGAAAAAACAATTTGCTCCCCGGGACACCCGAGCGCCAGGCCCAGAGTGCGCCCAAGGTTGGCACGACGGCGGAAGACGTCACCCCAGCGGACCACATAATCGCTCTGGCAATCGAGCTGGCCTTTTGCATAGAGGCCTTCTCCGTCTGCACTCCAAAGAAAGGAAAATGTTCGAACAACCAACGGAGCCCGGTAGGCCAGCCTTCTGGATTCCCGGTACCTCCGAGCGTGTAAAAAGCGAAGCGAATGCCAAGCAATCGTCCCACCACCCAGTGGGCAATGGCATGGCAGCAGAAATAGAGGAGAACCCATCCCACAACCATGGCGAAGACGGCAGCCGAGGCGGAACGTGCGGATCGCGCCGCAGCGAGAGCAAGATAAGCTGCCACAAGCCCAGTAATCTGCACCGAATTTCCGAAGACGATCGAAAGCCGGCCGAAGATTTTGCGCTTCGCAACGAGGTGTGACCCATTCATACGTGCAATCCACCGCTGCAGCCGCGATTATAGAGACGGAATCATATTTCACCACGCAGCATTTCTTTTGCCACGGCTCGGAGTGGTTCGCGCCGTAAAATCACTAACGCGTACATTTGGCAACGCTGCTATTGCGGAATCCGACGATTTTGGCGAGCAGTCAGCAATTACGGAAGGTGTAGGCGAGAGAAAACTCCAAGTTCCTCCTAATCATCATCCTTCCGCTTCAGATGGAACTAGGTTCGTTTCCCGACGTACCACGGCGCACTCACCGTGAAGATGCGTTCATTGCCGCGGGCGAGAAGCACCCATTCCAGAAGCCGGCCACGTTGATTGTGGAGGAAGTATTCGTACCACTTGTCCTCGACAAGCTCCGGTATGACCACAACAATGTTGCGAGAGGGATGTTTCTTCGAAAGGTCGAGGATGAACTGAACAATGGGAATGATGACAAAGCGGTAGGGTGAAGGCAGGACGTGGAGCTGGGGTGGCGCCTTGCCTTCCGCGCGGAAGGGTTGCTCAACGTATTGTTCCCAGTCGTCTTGAAGCAATTCGGAATGTTCGGTGGGCTCGACGTGCAAGACGATCACTTCCGGCGAAAGCCGGGCAGCGAATTCAATTCCCTGGCGGGTGATGTTGCTCCAACGGTCGATGGCAATGACCGCGATGGGATGCTGGCTGAGACCCGCTGCGTCGACGGGAACCTTGAAGGTGGTGAGCACTTTCACGGAGTGGTAGTGGCGGCGGACAATGGCGAAGAAAACAATTGTTAATGGAATGAAAAGCAGCGTAATCCAGGCGCCTTGAGCGAATTTCGCGACCAGCACGACCCCCGTGGTAACCCCGGTGACGAGGGCACCCAGTCCGTTGACGAATGCGCTCTTCAGCCAATTCGGACCGCGATTTTTCCACCAGTGCATGACCATGCCGGCTTGCGAGAGCGTAAAGGCGAGAAACGCGCCGACGGCATAGAGCGGGATCAGTCGGTCGGTAATACCGCCGAAAAGGACGAGTACACCGCCACACAGTAGCGCCAGGACGACGATGCCATAGGTGTAGACCAGTCGACGCCCGCGATAACCGAAGACGTGCGGGAGGTAGTTGTTTTGCGCAATTGCGCGGCACAGACGCGGGAAATCGGCAAAGGCGGTGTTGGCTGACAGAGAAAGAACGACAAGGATGGAGCCGATGGTCAGATAGTAAAAGAGGCCTTTGCCGAAAACCGCGGCAGTGAGCATGGAGAGAACGCTCTGGTAGCCGGGCTGGCCCGGATCGGTTGCGGCGATTCCGTAAGTCTTTACTAGATACGAAATTCCCGCCAGCAGCACCGCCGGGAGAAAGACGGTTCCAGCCTGTTCTGTGAGATCGTTGTTCCTTAAAAAGTGTTCCTGCCAATGATGGCTGGTGAAAAAATCTCGATTTCACTCATTGACGCCGGGCCGCTTATCGGTACCCGGCCAGCCTTAAAGCCCTCCCACTCCAAGGGGGTAAAGGTATTTCCGAGCAGCTTTTCTAGCAAGGTGCTGTATATATCCTCTCCATTTGAGCTGTTCGTCATGATGAGCATGCCAGCTTTCGGCTGGTCGAAACAGACAACGTAGTGACGCCAGCCCTCATCGTGTCCTTCTTTGAAGAATGCTTTCCCGTACGGCGTCCAATAGAGACCCCAACCAAGTCCGTAGCTGAGATGAATGGCATGATTATCAGTTGTCGTCTCGATAGAAAGTGAGGGGAACTCGTGCTTTGACACAATCTCAATCTGGGGTTTTAGCATCAACTCTCGATGCTTCCTGTCGAGAATCGAGTTCGCTAACACGGCTTGCACAAACCGCGCATAATCCCGCAGAGTTGTTTGCATGGACCCTGCCGCATCGCCTCTGTATCGCTGTTCCAGACCCAGCGCATGCTGCTGTTCGTCGAATCGATTGGCGTGATCATCTTGAAATTGTTCTTCTGAAACCATACTTGTGCGCGTCATGCCCAGTGGCTGAAACAGACGCTCTTTCATGAGTTCGTTGATGGACTTGTTGGTAACCTTTTCCACGACGAGCTGCGCCAGATCGATTCCCTCGCCGGAGTAGGCGAATCTCGACCCTGGCGTAAAGTAAATTCTCAACTTCTTGTCATCGACAAGCCAGCGCCAGTTTGGAAAGCCACTCGTGTGATCGAGCAGCATTCGCATGGTGATTTGCTTGTACCGCGGATCACCGGCTAAGTCTTTGTAGGCGTCATACTCAGGCAGAGGTTTCGGCAAATATTTATAAACTGGCTTATCAAGCTCAATTAAGTGCTCCTGAACTAGTTGCAAAACCATCGTGGCGAAGGCAGCTTTCGTCAGGGATGCAGCGGTCATTACGGAATCTGGAGTGAGTGGCAGCTGCTCATTTGCGTCCCGAACACCGTAGGCCTTGAGGTACATAACTCTGCCGCCGTTCAGAATCGCTATGCCCACTCCGGTCACATGGGCAGCCTCCATCGATAGATGGACGGCCGCATCGATCTGCGCGGGTGAGACTTTGCTACCGTCCAGACGTTTGACCGGCAGCTGCTGTGCCAAGAGAAAGACGGTGCCGATGACAATCGTCCAAAGAGCCGAGAGAAGGCGTATGAAGAGTCGCACGAGCGTGAAGCCTCGGGCTTAGAGACGGCCAACCGGTCTAGTAGTGAGCACAGTCGAAAATGATCAGCCGATGATGTTGAACGATTGATGGGAACGGTTCGGCGAGAGTGTCTGGATTTCATGATCCCGCTCCACGAACGACAATTACGTGGAACCCTGCGGTCATGGGTGGCTCACTATAATAAAGGACGCCCACATTCGAGCCTAGGTCCAGGAACTCCTGAGCCGACGCTACACCTTTCGCAGCTGCACCCGAGACATCGACTGCCTCGCGATTGTCGGATCGCAGTTGAGGACATCTTGGGCGGTTTGCATCATGAATACCAGCTAGAAAAGTGTGTCGCCTGATGTTGTACGAGGTTTTTGCGGAGCACAGGTGCGAATCTTTAGCCGGCTTTGCATCAGCAGGCTTGTGCCGACAAGCAAAATAAAGCAGAGCGAGACTTGCACCGAAACCAGGCCGGAGCGAGCCCAAGCGCGGCCGCGACCACCGACGACTCCGGCGGACTCCATTTCCATGAAGCTGTCAGATCGATTTTGCCCGTCTGCATGGCGGGAACGACGCCCAAGAGCACGGTGGTCAGCAGGCACAAACCGGCGCTAAGCGCGAGGACGCGCCAATCGAGCTCGCCCGGCAAATGCATTTGCACTCCGGCGCGGGTAGGAAAGAGCAGAACCAGCAAATGGCGGCACCGGTTCGTACGGATAACCCGATCAGAAAATTGACTATCTCCCCCCTTATAGACGGTCAGTTTAAGCGGACCAGATTTCGCCGCAAAGACAGACCGGGGGTGGCGATCCTCCACATCCGCCTGAGAAAATAAGGAGTATTTATGGAAAATACTTACCAATCTCAACCCACTAAGACCCTAACGGACGACGAACAGTTCGAGCTATGCAGCTCGGTTGCATATCTAAAATTCGACGTTTTCGGGTTCATGGACTTCGAACTAGCGAAACGCTACTCTAAACAAGTGGCGGAACTCTGCCGACAGTTTGGCGCCCAGAACGTCGAAGGTGCCCTTCGAGATAAGGCTGTCGGTGTTCGTTTGCCAGCCCACATCACCCGAGTGCTTTGTAGCCAGCTCGAGTGGTGGTCACGATGATTAGACAGATCGCTACATTCCACACCTATCCCAAGAGCCGGACCTTAACAGTCCAACTCTTGTGCTTTCTGTAAAGCATGGCAGAACCCGCCACCAGTGGGTGCGATCTAAGACACGTCGATTACCCTGGCGGTCAGCAAAGCAGACTTAACGCTCGACTTCAACGATTTCTTTAGCCAAGCAGCGATGCAAAGCAAGAGAAGAGGCGATCTCGAAGCGCCTCACTTCGGCGCTGTGAAAAATTCATATACATCGGACGCAAGGTCGAGTTAACGTAGCGCACTTGGCTCTACCACGTGAAAGGCCTGCGCGAGTTCCGATTTCCTTTCACGCACGATCGCTTATGGATCGACGTGTCGCCTGAGGCAATTCAAGCCCGAACCAGACGGCATTAAAGAACTGAAGGACTATGCCTGCAGCGGTCCGAATCTCAGAAAAATCGAATGACGCTGTGTTCACCCTCGGCGAGCTCTTTCCAACCGGCAGTGCGATCGATGTACTGAGCAGTGGCCAGCTGACACTCTGGCGTGACGGTCACGAGCACATCGGTGTTTTAGCAGAGCACGAGGGTCGTACTTATGTGGCCACTCCGCGGGGATCCGAACTGGAGAGACTCCTTCGGCTGCCGAAGGCAACGGATGATTTCGGTAACATCGAACTTCTAGTTTCGCGCTTGACGGCAATGATTGCCAACCACTCGCAGCTGGATGAGGACTCCTCGCTCTTAGTGGCAGCATTTGTGCTGAGCAGTTGGGTGTTTGATTGCTTGCCGACCGCGCCCTGTCTTAATTTGTGTGGAAGACCGGGAACAGAAACGACATTGCTCAAAATCCTAGCCAGCGTCTGCCGTCGACCGCTCCCACTCGCACAAGCGTCCATAGCCAAGCTCTCCAAGCTTCCTGAGGGGCTGTCCCCTACACTGATCCTAAACCATCCGCGTCCAGCTGCCCTTATGCCCGTTTTGGCGGCAATCACGGGATCGAATGTGAGTCTACTGGCGCACCATCGCGTTGTCGATTTGCGTTACGCAACCATTGTCTGTACCCAGAACCCGATTCCTGCGACTGCCCTGAACGTTCACCTGCATCCAGAGGGATCGGCCTACCGCCGCATCACCCAGGCCACTATGGAGCAGCTGGCTGACGAGTTCCAGCCGTACCTCGTGAGATATCGGCTGACTCGCCATCGTGAGGTAGCAAACTCGGAATTCGACGCT
This sequence comes from Terriglobales bacterium, assembly GCA_035567135.1. GTDB lineage: Bacteria > Acidobacteriota > Terriglobia > Terriglobales > Acidobacteriaceae > JABDBE01. The sequence continues at coordinate 23,116 of DATMQI010000142.1, read as the reverse complement.
CCTCGGCTTCACTGGAATGTTCGAATGCTGGCACGAGCTCTAGGTGCGGCGGTTGAAGGCAGTCCTGAGACCCAAGCTCGTATCATCGAAGCACTCAGGCGCAGTGACGAAAAATCGAAGGTGGAAAGCTCCCAGAGCCCGGCAGCTGTCGTTCTAGAGGCGTTGCTGGTGGCTTGTCACGAGAAAAGGCCCGAGATTCACGTTTTCGAGATTGCCGAACTGGCAAATGGAATTTTTCTCGGCCGACACGATGACCAAGTACTCTCTCCCAAAGCGCTTGGTGGGATCTTGCGCGCTGAGTTGGGCTTGTGTCCAGAACGGAATGCCCGAGGGTACGCATTCCGAATGAGCAGCCAGACCCGGCAACGCATCCACAACCTGGCCTCGGCATACGGCACGTTATCGATGATGACACCACATCCGGACTGCGCTCTGTGCTCCGGGCTTGCGAACCAGACGCTCGATCCTGGCAACCACATTCGCAAACACGTACATGACGTACATGAAGTACACGAAGTACATGACGTACATGAAGTACACAATCAGGCTGGAGCCGAGCCATGAGAGGGTCGCAAGCACCCTGCCCCGAGCAATGGGCAATCCTGCGGCGGCTGCGCTCGGCTTCTTGTCCCGTAGATCTGGAGCATCTGCCGCCTGTTCGGCACCCCATTAGGGTTGGCTGCGAAGCTTCGCCTTGTGGATTTCACTTGTTTCCGATTGCCGGCGGTGCCGCCCTCGTATTGCCGTTGCGCATCGTCGCTCAGGGTGCCTTTACTTTGTGTCGTCTTCATCTCTGGGGCGATTGGGTGAAGAAGGAAATATCCTGGCTTACTCGTTGCGACCGGCACGGCCAGTATTGTTTCCATGAATATCGTGAGGAATATTCGCTGTTATTCTCCTTTGAAGAGGTGCTTAACCATCGCTTCCGTCCAACCATAGAGCTGAAAGCGGGGAGTACCCTGCGAGGGTTGGCCATCGGATTTCTACCCGACCTGGCACCGTTCGAAAAGGAGGAGAAACTAGCAGCCATGATCTGCCTTGAGGACGCGCTTGGCGATCAGTATCCTTTCAACATTGTGCTGGATTACGGCTGCGAACCGCGTGAATGTAAATACACTGTCAGACCGACACCGCTTGGTGAGGAAGTGATCTGACCCGCGTTGAGTACTCCGGCGTTCGCTGCCACCGGCCCGCCCAGTTTGCAAGAGAACAAGGAGGAGAAGATTGGGGTCTTTGACGGCTTCCGTCTCGAATGTAAGCGCGACGCCTTTGAGTGCGTCCGCGTATCCGGCGGCCCTGAGCGCGTGCCAAACATTACCCAGGTAGGGTCAACTGTACCTGGACATCCTCTCTCTAAAGATTTCATCATGCAAGATTTCCTCATGCACACGTTGAAGCGCACTCGATTAAAAGCTGTAGCAACCCGTGAGACGAGAACAAGTCGCACCAAAAGAGATAACCTCATTCTTGTAGGGAAACGGCCTATCATTCCTGAGAACAATCACCGGGGGTGGGTAGATGGCAGCAAATCAGGTAGTGCTTTACTTTGACAAGCAGGAAGATGCTCTGCTTTTCACCCTTGCTGCCAGTTCGGTCATGTCAGCGGAAGGACCGCTCCACAGCAACGACCCAGTGATCAACTTTGCGGAGCAGATTTGCAAAGCCAGGCGAATCACGGCTGAAGGTGTTCTGAACATCGCGTGAAGGGTGGCACAATTACGATGATTCGAAAAACTGCGCTCCAGGTCGGGGCCCCCGCCCTACTCGCTTTCATTGCATTCAATACGTATCTTGCTGCTAATCACTTAAAACAGATGCAGAAAATCGCGGCGCTCACACTGGAAAGTTCCATGGTCCAGGCGGACATCTCCGGTGTTCTGAAAGACTTGACCGATATGGAGACAGGTCAGCGCGGATACCTGCTAACCGGGGATCCGTCGTACTTGCAGCCCTACAACGACGCCAAGGGCAGGATCGCGAACGATTTTGCAGGCCTCCGAGTAAGGTTAGGTCATCACGCTGAAGGCGAACGGTCCCTGGAGTCTCAACTCGAGTCTCTGGCTACCTCAAAGCAAGCTGAGATGGAGCGCTCTATTACCTTGCGCCAACAGGGATATCGACATCGCGCATTCATGCTGGTGGATTCAAACGAAGGTAAAGAGTATATGGATCGTGCTCGCGCGCTTCTGTCTTCGATATCCGCCGCGGAGACCAGCAGCTTCGCGAGAGTCGAGAGGGAGAGGAATGCTATTTTAAATAAGGTTTTGGTACAAACCATCCTTGCCAATTCATGTTTGCTCCTGCTGACAGCATGTGTGTTTGGACTCATCCGCTACCACGGGCAAGTGCTTGAACAGGAAGTCGCTCAGAGCAGACAAGAGTTAGCCGTGCGCAATTCGCAGCTGGACAAATTAACGTCCGCCCTTTCCACCCAAGCGCGGTTAAAAACCTCTGCCATCGAGAAGAGCGCTCGCCTGCTGCTGCAGAACTACGGGGGATTCTTGCCCCTACAGGGCCAAAAATATGCTGAGCAGATAGAGGAAGCATCGGCACAGATGGAGCAACTCCGACAAGACTTGGTTGGCAGTCCAGGCTTCAAGACTGATGAGATAGTGGCGTATGACTCAGTTGCATGAAGTTTGTACCCGAGCGGTTCTTGCTCGCTGAACGTGCTAGCAATTTCAAGAGATTGGTTCTCGATGGGTTTGTGGCGGAATTCAGTCGCAGTCCGCCATCAATCACCGGTATGCTGCGAAAACCCCGCTGTGAATTCCGTCGAGCAGTTCGCCTCGGGGAAGATCAGCCTGCAGTTCCGGGCGGAAGCCTTCAACGTGCTGAACCACACGAACTTCAATACCTTCGCGAGCACCCGATTCGGCAGCAGCCTGTTCGGCAAGATCAACAGCGCGCGGGATCCCCGGATCATGCAATTGGCGCTGAAGCTGATTTTTTAGAAGAGCTGGGCGCAAAATCCGGGCTGATGACATCGGCAATCAGCTAAGATCTTTACCGGCGGCCGGTAGCCTCGAGTCGTGCCCGTAATTTACAAAATCGATACTAGTAGCAGAACCATCCGGACGAAATGCGTGGGATTGGTTACGCTGCAGGAGGTGATCGATCATTTTCGGGCTTTGGAGAAAGATCCCAACTGCCCGGACCTGCTCGACGTTTTTTTGGACTTGAGTGAAGTGGATTCGTTACCGGAGACACGCCAGGTTTCGATCGTAATTAATGAGATGAAGAAAATCCGAGGCCAGGTTCGCTTCGGTGCGTGCGCGATCCTGGCTAGTCGTGAGGCTCTGATCGGTATGATGAGGATGTTTGAAGTAATGGCAGAGGTCTGTTTTGGCGTGACCTGTACTTTCCGAGCCGCGAATGAGGCAGAGGCATGGCTCGCCTCACAGCAATCCTTGGCAGACCACAAGCCGGATCCAACAGGATGATGGTTCCTGGTGCGGACCGGGAAAGGGTAGCCGCAATCCCGTTTATTCTGCAGGTAAAGATGAAAGGGTCAAATTGACCATCAACTTCTCTCCAGGACATTTCGCGTTTGGAGCCACAGCAGAATACCATTTGAATTGCGGCAACCGGGGTCTTACCCGCGTGTCTATGAAGCCCAAATCGCGCTCCTGTCCGAAGTGCCTTGACGCGAACCTACTGCCTGAGCGACGCCCGTAGAATCATCGAATAGCTGCAGAACCTCGGCCGATTCACGACCGTTGGGAACACCGCCTCGCAACTCTTCTCGGGACGCTTCATCTGGCGCGCGAATTATCCTGCTGAGACCTGCATGACACGGGGGACCACTCACGCGTGTTACGCTATTCACGCCCATAAAGCATCTGAGTAGGACATTTTTGAAGAATGCAAGGGGATGGTGTGGCAAAGAAACGCGGCAATCCGAATTGGGGTAAGCCTGAGCTGAGCGTCATTCCGTACACTGGCGAGAGTTCATTCGAAGAGGTCGTCAAGAAGTTGCGCTTGTCCCCTGCGGAGTATGAGGGTTCGATTCAACTCAAGGCCTGGGTGCAAAAAAATAAGGATCAGAAATACGTGCCATCGAGTCTTCTGCAAGCATGGGGTGTGGAAGTTAAGGAGGACTCATGAGTACCGCTACCTTTCGCCATTTAACAAACTGATCCTGGAGAGCAGCTAGAATATGTGCTGCGGCGATTGCACCGGGTCATGAAATTTCCACGACGCAGTGGCATCCTACTTCACCCAACCTCTCTGCCCGGTCCCGCCGGCATCGGCGATTTCGGAGCCGAAGCCTACCGCTTCATCGACTTCTTGGAACGGTCAGGAAACGAACTTTGGCAAGTGCTGCCCCTGAACCCCACCGGCTATGGCGACTCGCCCTTTCAGTGCTTTTCAGCAAGCGCCGGCAATCCCTTGCTGATCAGCCTTGAAACGCTGGTCGAACAAGGAGTTCTCTCCCGAGAGGACTTGCAACCCCCTCCTGCTTTTGCCAACGATAAAGTCGACTATGGAGCCGTCCTTCGTTACAAGGTGCCCATCCTGACCAAGGCTGCGCATATTTTCCTGAAAGGATCGGTGGGGAACGAACGCCTCGAGTTTGACCGTTTCTGCCGCGCGAACGCAACCTGGTTGGATGACTTTGCCCTTTTCATGGCTTCCAAGAACGCGCATGACGGCGCCCCTTGGACTGAGTGGCCGGCCGACATTGCGGCCCGCAAGCCTGGTGCAACTCACGACTGGTCAGAACGATTCGCGGCGGAAATCGATGTAGTCAAGTACTGGCAATTTGCGTTCTACCAGCAGTGGCAAGCATTGCGTTCCTACGCGCATGGACACGGCATCCGCATCATCGGGGATCTGCCTATTTATGTTGCTCACGATAGCGCTGATGTCTGGGCGAATCGCGAGTTGTTTTTCCTCGAACCAGAGGGGAACCCCATAAAAGTAGCAGGTGTGCCGCCGGATTACTTCAGCGCTACCGGACAGTTGTGGGGCAACCCCATCTACAACTGGAGTCTGATCAAGAGCAGCGGCTACAGCTGGTGGATCGAGCGTTTCCGAGCTGTCCTCCGGCTGTACGACATCGTTCGCATCGACCATTTTCGTGGTTTCGAGGCCTACTGGGAGGTGCCCGCCTCGGAACGCACCGCAATGAACGGGCGCTGGATCAAGGGTCCGGGAGCCGAGTTGTTCTCTAGGCTGCAACAGGAGCTCGGTGAGCTGCCCATCATTGCCGAGAATCTGGGTGTCATCACAGCAGAGGTGGAGCAGATCCGCCACCAGTTTGGATTCCCAGGAATGGCCATCCTGCAATTTGCTTTCGGCAATGACCCGCAAGGTCCCAGCTTCCGTCCCCACAATTATGTTCAAAATCTTGTGGCGTACACCGGAACACATGACAACGACACGACGGTGGGTTGGTGGAATAGCGAGGGAACGATTGATAGCGTCCGCACGCCTGAAGATGTTGTGAAAGAGCACGCTTTCGCTAGAACATACCTCGGTTGCGCGGATGAGCCGATCAACTGGACGATGATCCGCACTGTGCTCGCATCTGTTGCTAATACAGCAATCATCCCATTGCAGGATGTTTTGGGCTTGGGGACCGAAGCCCGCATGAATCTGCCCGGCACCTCACGCGGCAACTGGCGTTGGCGCTTCCGACCCGGTGCACTGAGTCCTGAGTTGGCTAAGCGTTTACGAGAACTGAATGAAGCCTATGACCGCTGAATCTTCCTAGGGCATGACTCGAAAACGCGATCCTTCCTTACGCAACTGTCGTGTGGCTGAACTCACGTTCCGTCCACAGGGCTTAATCGTCAATTAAGACTAAGGCTCATTGCGGCACAAAAAGTCTGAGATGGCACCCGAAACCAAGCCACGAAAGTACTGGCTCCCGTGGGAGTCGACCGCATCAACACTGCTATTCTGTTGACGCCGAAACGCGTGGGCCATCGTTAAGGAGGGAACACAGTTGTTATTGAAGGGCCAAGCTGGTTGGTACAAAGACGCGATCATCTATCAAGTCCATGTGCGCTCTTTCTCGGACAGCAATGGCGACGGTATTGGTGATTTTCAGGGTCTCGCGCAGAGGCTCGACTACGTGCAAGAACTTGGCGTGAGTGCGATCTGGGTAATGCCGTTTTGTCCTTCCCCTTTGCGGGATGACGGTTACGACATTTCAGATTACAGATCGGTTCATCCCAGCTACGGCACGCTGGAAGATTTCAAGGCGTTCCTGTTGGGTGCTCATGACCGTGGCATCCGCGTGATTATCGAGATGGTGGCCAACCACACCTCCGATCAACACCCCTGGTTCCTGGAATCTCGGGCCTCTAGGGACAATCCAAAACGTGACTGGTATGTGTGGAGCGATACCGACACGGGCTATCGCGGAACCAGAATCATCTTCCTCGACACTGAGATGTCGAATTGGGCTTGGGACCCAATTTCCAAGTCCTATTACTGGCATCGCTTCTTCAGTCATCAGCCGGATCTGAATTATGACAATCCAGCGGTGCGCGAAGAGATGTGGAATGTCATGAAGTTCTGGCTCGAACTCGGAGTCGATGGTTTCCGGTTGGACGCTGTGCCGTACTTGATCGAGCGCGAGGGGACGTCTTGCGAGAACTTGCCGGAGACCCACGAGGTAATCCGGGAGCTACGCAAGAAAGTCGATGATCAATTCCCGGGCGCAATGCTGCTCGCGGAGGCCAACCAATGGCCGGCTGATCTTCGTCCGTATTTTGGTAATGCGGACGAATTCCATATGGCCTTTCACTTTCCCTTGATGCCCAGGATGTTCATGGGCTTACGGCTGGAAGATCGCAAGCCGATCACAGAGATTCTGCAACAGACGCCCGAGATCCCCGCCTCCTGTCAGTGGTGCCTCTTTCTGCGAAACCATGACGAATTGACGCTGGAAATGGTTACCGACATCGAACGCGATTACATGTACGACCTGTATGCCAGGGACAAGGCGATGCGGCTGAATCTGGGCATCAGGCGACGCCTCGCTCCCCTGCTCGACAATGATCGACGGCGAATCGAATTGATGAATGGCATGCTGATGTCGCTCCCCGGCACTCCGATCATCTACTACGGTGACGAGATTGGCATGGGGGACAACGTCTATCTGGGAGATCGTCACGGCGTACGGACTCCGATGCAATGGAGCGGCGGTTGGAATGGAGGTTTTTCGACGGCTGATCCGGAAAGTCTATACTCGCCACCGATTCTCAATCCCGTTTATGGCTATCAGGCGGTGAACGTGTTATCCCAAAAGCGCAGTGAACACTCACTCCTCTCTTGGATGAAGCACATCATTCAGATCCGACGTTCCAGTCCTGTATTTGGCTCGGGCTCGATCGAGTTTCTGTACCCGGCAAATCACAGGGTACTTGCGTATGTCCGGCAATTGGGCAAGGACACGGTTTTGGTCGTGAACAATCTCTCCAGCGCCGCACAGGCGGTCGAACTGGATTTGCGACGCTATAAAGGAAATATTCTGATTGAGATGTTCGGGAGAAATGTTTTTCCCCGCATCGGTGATCTGCCTTACCTTCTAACTATGGGCCCCTACCAGTTTTACTGGTTCAGGCTGCGGCGGATCTGATTGACACCGGGGATGTAAGACTTCTGCCGGACATGCAGACACTAACTCACGGCTCCGAAACTTTTCTGGGAGGTTGAATTGGCGGAAGAGATGCTCTTGACGGATGATTTTCTCCGCCAGCTCATCAATGTGGGTGAAGTAGACATCCTGGTGGGTCTGCGAACCCATAACAACGCCGATACGATTGAGCCCGTCATCCGAGCCATTCAGACAGGAATTCTCCAGTGCTTTCCCCGCGAACGAGTTGTAATCGTTAATGCCGACGGCGGATCGCAAGATAAGACTCCAGAACTGATAGTGGGTGCCTCGATCGATGACGTGTGGAGCGTGTCCAAAGTTTATGCGTTACGTACCTTGCATTCCATCAGCACGCGCTATGCGACCAGTCCGGAACCTGGGACTGCGTTGCGCACGATCCTGGCGGCTGCTGACTTGCTGCACGCCAAGGCGTGTGTGGTATTTTCACCCGATTCAACAACCATCGAACCGGATTGGCTCCAGCGGCTTGTCCGTCCTGTCTACAACGACAACTTCGATCTGGTTTCCCCCATTTATCGTAGGCAGAAGTTCGAAGGTGCCCTCATCCAAAATCTGCTTTACCCGATGACACGCGCTATCTATGGCTATAGAGTCCGTGAGCCCTACGCCTCGGAATTTGCTATCTCCGGCCGTTTGGCATCGGATTTCCTGAACAAAGAAAGCTGGAACGACGAAAGCAGCAGGCTCGGTGCTGAAATCCACCTCACCATTGCGGCCCTCACAGGAACCTACCGCGTATGCCAGTCTTTCCTGGGACCGAAGGCACGGGATCGAAGCGCCGGCGATCTCGTTGCGGCCATGCGCCGCACGGTGGGAGCGCTGTTCTCGTCCCTGGATAGCGATTTTCCCCTCTGGAGTACGATCTCAGGCTCTCAACCCGTGCCCACTTTAGGCGCCCAATCAGAAGTCGTGATGGAGCCTGCCCGCGTAAACCGGAAGCGGCTTCGGGAGATGTTTGCCACCGGCGTTGCCCAATTAGAACCTGTTTTCAGGTCAATACTCTCTGAGTCGACCCTTTCCGAACTGCAAAGAATCGCGACTCTCGAGGTGAGCGAATTCAATTACCCGGCGGACCTGTGGGCTAAGACCGTGTTTGAGTTCGCGGCTTCATATCACAAATCCGTGATCAGTCGTGACCACATTGTCCAGGCTCTGGTTCCGCTTTACCGTGGAAGAACTTTGACCTTTTTGCTTGAGAATCGAGATGGTTCCGGGGAAGACATCGAAAGAAATTCGGAATCTCTATGCGCCGACTTCGAACGACTGAAGCCATACTTGCTCGAAGTCTGGGCTGATAGAAAGTGAGACCTCAATGCGGGAAATCATCATTACCGAACTGACCCAGGCCTTTCAGGACTTGCTCAGAGGCTTTGCACACTACTTGCCCCGTCTGATTGTGATGCTAATCATTGCTTTCGTCGGCTGGATGATCGCTTACCTGTTGAAGGTGCTGGTACACAGCATTCTGCGCCTGACAAAGTTTTCCAAACTCTCTGAAAACGCGGGTGCCACCCAGCTCTTGAACCAGGCGGCATTGCCGTCTTCCACGGAACTGTTGAGCCGTTTTTTCTTTTGGGTCGCCTGGGTCGGTTTCATTCTCCTGGGCGTGAGCGTACTCGGGATCGTGGGTTTGCAGGAGTACATCTCCGAGTTCTTTCTCTTCCTGCCTCGGCTCTTTGTGGCTCTGGTCATTCTCTTCTTCGGATTGTTAGCGGCCAGCTTCTTCTCCCGCGCCGCACTGCTGGCAGCAGTCAATGTTAACTTTCGGTCGTCGCGACTGTTGAGTATTTCAATCCGGATCATCATCAGTATCTTTGCGTTATCAATGGTGTTCGAAGTTTTGGGAGTTGCAAAAGAAACGATGCTGATCACGTTCGGAACTGTGTTTGGAGCGGTAATGCTCAGCCTGGCGATTGCGTTCGGTATCGGAGGCAAGGACGTGGCGCGCGAGTTCCTGGAGAAAAAAATCGTTACTGGGAAAAAGGAAGAGAAGGAGGATGAACTATCACCTCTCTAGCTGAAGATGCTGTCAGGTCCGATCCTGCTTGTTCAAACCGAGCTCACCTGAATCCATCCAATAGACCGAGAGAATTAAGACTTACAATTTCGCGATGCTCTTGACGGCGCGGAACAATCGCGGTCCCCACGATAAAGTCATCGGAGTCCGTGGTGTCTTCCGGAACCTCATTGGACATCTCCACTTGTGAGCAGCGCGATTGGAAGATGAGAAAACACTTCCGCAAGGGGCAGGACCAGGTTCCCATTCCGCTTTTCCGTGGCTACGACGCGGCCCGTAAACAAATCGCGATAATTGGTGGCGGCAATTTGTCTCCGTAGGACAACCGCTGTGTCGTTCCACGTCTCTTCGCCTACCGGTAAACTTCTGTCTGCCCCCAGCAGGGCAAAGAAACGGCCGGCTGCGATGACCAACTCTCTCTGACGATACGACCGGGAAAAGGCAATAACATGCCTCTGTTTCTTGCCCGCCACACGCAGTCCGGTATAACTACCCTTCGCGAACAGTTCTCGATTTGCCCGTCGAAACCGCAATGCCGATCGCGTCACATAGAGCTTGATAGCTCCGTCGACCGGGTCCCGAATCAGCCGGTCAACCAGATTTTCCACTTTTTGATCCTCGGCCTCCCGAAGCTGCTTGAGCAGGCTCCACAGCAGGTCGTAGTTCACGGGACGGCGATTATCTGGATCGGCAAGGCTGAAGTTCCATACTTCGGTTCCCTGGTAGAAATCCGGGACACCCGGCGAAGTGATTTTCAATAAAGTCTGAGAGAGTGAATTGAATATCCCAGCTCTCGCGATCTTTGCCTGAAACAGTTGGAGCGAAGTCAGGAAGTTGTTTCCTTGCGAGCGATCCAGGATCGCAGTGAGGAAACTCTGAAAGGCGCTTTCATATTCAATGTTTGGGCTGATCCAGCTGGTATGAACCTTGGCTTCCCGGAGGGCCTTTTCCATGTAGGTGCCAATTCGGTTCACGAACTCGGCGTATTCTTTCTCATTCATGCCACCTAAAGGCCAGGTTCCAACCAACGTCTGATACAGGAAATATTCGTCATTGGCGCTAGGCACTTCATCTCCGGCAACCAAAACTTTCTTGTCCCGATTGAGCAGTTGCCAGGAACGGATCGCCCGATACCAGTCGGTTGGAATCTCAGATAGCACATTGATCCGGGCGCGAACGTCCTCGCTTCGCTTGTTGTCGTGCGTCGAAGTAGCTAGAAGGGAATTACGCCAAGATGTCTGGCGGATAAGGCTCTTTGCGTGGAAGAAGGAGGCTGAAACGCCAAACTTGTCGGGAGCACCGCCCACTTCGTTCAGGGATAGCAAAGGGCAGTAGCGATAGAACGCGCTGTCTTCCAGACCTTTCGCCATGACTGGCCCAGTGAGCTGCTGAAAGCGCATTACGAAAAGCCGGCGCTCGGATCGATCGGCCTCACCGATCCCTTCCGGATCCTTTAGCAGGAGAACATTCTCGATGAAGTTGAACACCGACTCGCTGACGGCCGGATTGCGCCGCTTGGCAGACCGAACGGCATAACGAATGTGCCGCTCATCTTCGTCATCGGGATGCGATTCGCCGTCCCGGATGTACGAACGATATACCGGGAAACAAGCAATTACTTCCCCTAAAGCAGCACGCAAACTGTGAAACGTAAAGTCTCGCGACCACCGGTGCTGCTCGGAGATCCGGTCCAGTCGGCGGGACAACACCTCCAGTTCGCTCGACAAGGACACCTGCAAAATCAATAGCTTGCTTTCGTAAACCAAATCGGCGTAGGACTGGGACCAGCCGCTAAATTGGCGATAGAGCCGAAGCAAAGCGCGCTTCCGGGAGGCATCGACAAAAAGTCCGTTGAGAAAATTCAGAAAGCCATATCCGGTAGTTCCTTCAATGGTCCAGAAAGGACGCAGTTCCTCATCTCCCACCAGAATCTTCTCTGCCATGAGGAAAAACCGCCGCCGCGCAGCCGCTTTGTCCGGGCTCGCCTCTGATTTGCCAGAGATCGGAACTTGCTCCTGGAGCTCTTCAAAGTATTTCTGCGGATCGAGCAGGCCATCCGGATGATCAATCCGCATTCCAGATACATAACCTTTGCGCACCAGATCGAACACCAACGCGTGCACGGTCTCAAATACTTCGGGATCCTCCACTCTGATTGCTGCCAGATCGTTGATATCGAAGAAGCGGCGGTAGTTGATCTCGTCAGCAGCAACACGCCAGAAACTTAAGCGATACGCCTGATCAGCGAGAATGCGCTCGAGTGCATCAAAGCTGCGCGGATCGCCCTTGCGTCCGTTGATGTCGTCAAGCGACGTGCTCAGGCCGATACGGGCTACGTCACTGCTTTCCATCAGCTTTGTCAGTCGCCCCTTGATGATGTCACTTTCCCGTTGGCGCTCCCGAATCCTACTGGGATCCGTTTCGTCTAGCGGTGGCAGATAGGAGATCGCGGTGAGAATACTTTCCAGTTCCATCACGTGATCACGAGACTCCCCAGTCCTCTGCCGCATCTGCTCCAGCACCCGACCCAGAATCAGAGGCCAGGAACGAGGAGCAACTGGAAAAAGGGTACCCTGGCAATCCACGAAGAAAGAACCGCCACGGTAGATCAACCTGATCTGCTGGTTCTCCAAGGCCAGGCCGAACTGGTCCGGGAGAAACGGCAGCAGCACTTTATTGGTAAGTTCGGCCTTGGGAGGATTCCAGTCGATGTCGAAATATCGCGAGAACTGGGAGCCCGGTCCGTTCTCGAGCACGTCCCACCACCATATGTTGGAGGGATGCGTGACACACATATGGTTCGGGACGACGTCCACAATCAGGCCCATACCTCGCTGTTTCAATTGCTCTCCGAAATGCCGGAACTCCTCCTCCGTGCCGATTTCCGGATTGAATCTCGTGGGGTCGGTCACGTCATAGCCGTGCAGGCTGCCGGGACGCGCCATCACAAAAGGAGAGGTATAACAATCGGTAATCCCCAAGTCTTGCAGATAGTCCAGCAAAGCCGCTGCCTGGGCGAAGGTGAAATGACTGTTCAGCTGCAGGCGGTAGGTAGAACAAGGAATGTATTGCGGTTCTCCCTCGGCTCGTTTCGGCACAGCTGGCACTCCTGTTATTGAGAATAACCGAACAGAAAGAAAAGATTAGATGTTCGTGTAATCGCTCGCGCCGCACTCAAGTCACGGCTTCTTCGGCAGCAGGATGTTCTACTTGCTCGGATTCTGGTACACCGCACGACGACGCGGCTGCGAAGCAGCCGGCCATTCGGGACGTCATCAGTCAGTCCGCCGAGAAAAGAAACGAAAACCTATGAGATCAAGATCGATGACTTGAAAAAACATCATCACCCTAATCCTTGATGAATTTGGCTCGGCTTTGGTGGCGCGTACTGGTAGGGCGGGGAATCGACACTGCCCGAGGGCATTTGATCTTCCGATTCGACTGCGAAAAAGGGCTTGAATTTCACACCTTGCGTCGCGCCCGACATGGTCACGTCTCCGTTTTGCTGATGTAATCGCGCTGTTTGTCAGAACGTGCTGTGGTTTTATCAGCTCAAACGCATCTTGACGAGCGACGCACGCGCTTCACCGCCGCTCTTGTCGGGCACAATGATCAATTCGAGCACTCCGACATCGGCCAGTTTCACTGCATAGTCCTCGATCTCGCGGACTGCTCCGGGTGAGCTGAAATTCCACTGCTGGCGCACGATTTCCCGGAAAGGTTGTCCAACCTGCGAAGACCATCTCAAAACGAACTCCTGCGTGCGGGGGGTCTCGCTATCCTCAAAGGCCAGCCAAATACGTCTAAGCCTTTGCGGCCTGTCGAAAATCAGCCGTATCGTCTGACTTCCGGGTTCGGCTGCGCGCCAGCCGCGCATCTCGTCCCCTAGAAGCGCAAATTCAATCGGATGATTCTCATCTTCCGATGAGACCTCGACCGAAGCAGACTTGTTCACGTCCAGCCAGTCCTGTTCTGAAGCTGGAGCAATCTCCGGAACTCGAATCACCCGCTTACGCATAGACTCTACTTTACGCTGATCTCTCCTCGAGATGCATCAGGAGCTCGAAAAACAACGCCCGCTCGGGAGGTCCAGAGTTGTCAGATCGGCCGCAGGGCCATTGCCCGCGGACTATAATGATGCGCACGAACGGCCCTTAACACTGGCATGAAACTGGGCCCATGTGAAATTCAATTGCCGCTAGGCGCGGCTTGGGCGATTCCATCGCGAGGCTACCGTCAAAGTACTGCCGCCCCGAAGCTTTGGTGCAACACTTCCTGAACCAGCTATTGGAACGCGAAAGCATCACCCACCAAAGGCCCAAAAGACCGAAGGCACTCCAGGGGCAAAAACTGTAGCCCCAAGCGATAAGGAGGCGACAGTCTATGTTGGTTAAGAGATCCGCACGTACTTACTTGAAAATGGGGACGGCCGCCCTGGCCGCTATTCTCCTGGTGACCTGCCACAAAGCCTTGCCTCCCGACGGAGTTTGCAGCTATGAGCCGCTGCCCGCAGGCGCGCAGGTTCCGTCCGGTCAAGGCGGCATCCAGGTGCTGGCTTCCACCGACGCCTATTTTGCGGTGCGCGACACGACCGGCAAACAGACCGCAAGCGAGCACGTGAATGCGATCACACCCGTACCGCCCGGAGACTATCAGGTGGTGCTGAACGGCTCTGCGCATTCAACCGCAGTCCAATCGAAGATGTTGACCAAGTGCAAAACAGGCGCAGTCCTGGTCAATGGAAAGACCGATGAGTATTATGCGGTGCTTGACTCAGCAACCCGGCAGTTGGCTTCGGCGCATGTGGCCTCCGCCCTGTCGCTGTTCCCTGGAAGTTATACGGTTCGCCTGAATAACAGCGATGTTGGAGCGAACTTACAGCCGGGCGCGCTGCTCGAACTGAAGCCTGGGACGCTTAATGTGGATGTCGGCACCGATGAATACTATGCAGTTCTGGACGGCGCGACGCGGCAGTTGGCATCGAGCCACGTGGGGCAAGCGCTGGGCGTGTTTGCCGGCAGCTATCTTGTCCGCATCAACAACAGCGACACCAAGGCAGAGGTACGCACCGGCGAATCCACGAATGTGCCGGCCGGCATCCTCGTGGTGCACGGCTCGACCGACGAATACTACGCCGTCATGAACAACGCGGGGGCACAGCTCGCCTCCGCACACCTGGAGAAGCCGCTCGCCTTCGTTCCCGGCACGTACAACGTCAAGGTGAACAACACGACCACGCCGGTGACCATGGTTTCTGGTGTTACTACCGAGGTCAAGACAGGTGCTGTGGTGCTCCAGGGTTCCACCGACGAGTACTACGCCATTATTGATTCGGCAGGTACTCAATTGGCCTCCGCGCATCTGGGGCGCGCGCTTTCACTCATGCCCGGGGCCTACCGCGCCAAGCTCAACAACATCGCCATGGCAGTTCAGGTGGATGCTGGCCACAGCGGCGAGTATCAGTCAGGATCCCTCACGGTGAGAACCGCAGGCTCGGATTACTACGCCGTGCTGGACGCTTCTGGCACGCAGCTTGTGTCTAAACAAGTGAACCAGCCGGTTTCCGTGCCGGCGGGAAAATATTCGGTCAGACTTGGCAACAACAGCCGGCCAGCTACAGTCACGGCGGGGCAGAGTGTCGTTTTGAACTGGTAAACGCTGTGAGCCTGGAGTCCAGTGGCCGCGCTTTGGTCGAGACTGGGCGATACCCCGCGGCCTTGAGGGGCCCTTGAACGCGCCAGCGCAAAGCCAGATCAATATTTGCGTCAGTTCCCGACACAGTACAATACCGTCTGCTTGCACTTCCAGACAGAAGCACTGACAAAAAGCGAGATAGAGTAATGCCGGAGTCCATCGACTGGCGAACACGGCCTCCTCGCCGCCGCCGGTTTTTTGTCGTTCTTGCCCTCGCTGCCATCATTATTTTTGGTAGCCGCACGGCGCTATCGTATTACGTCGACGCCCTCTGGTTCGGGTCGCTCGGTTACGGAGACGTGTTCCGGAAGACGCTCAGCCTTCAGTGGGCGGTGTTCGCGGCATTTTTCGCGGGCACATTTCTCATTCTGTACGGCTGGTTCCTGGCGCTGAGGCGGACCTACCAGCCTGAGTTGTTGAGTGGTGGCATCATCTTCATCAGCGGCCGGCCATTGAGACTGCCGGTCGATCGCATCCTGCGTCTCATCGTGCTCGTGATCTCGCTTGTCATCGCTGCGGCAACCGGCGCCAGCATGATGGCAGAGTGGCCAAGGTTTGCGCTCTATTGGTACGCGCCGCGCAACACTGGCGGCGTTGTGGATCCCATCTTCGGCAAGCCGCTGCACTTCTATCTATTCACTCTTCCAGCTTGGCAATTCATTACGGACTGGCTGATGTCGGTAGCAGTGATCGCGTGTGTAGTCGCGGTGTTGTTCATCATCATTACCGGCAGCACGCGGCTGCTCGCGGGCCGCCGAGGCGGCGAGATCCCATTGCCCTGGCGTGGATTCTCCGTTGCGTTTGCGTTCTTATTGCTGGTTCTCGCGATGCGCGTGTATATCAGCCGGTTCGAGTCTTTGTTCGAGGATCATACGATCTTTGGCGGTGTTACCTATACCGGTGCGCATCTCATCCTGACCGGCCTGCTCGTCGTTTGTGCGGCACTCATTCTTGGCGCTGCTTTTGCATTCATCAACGTGGTGTCAGCGCCCCGGGTGCGATGGCTGGTGGCTGCCCTCGCTCCGGTCCTGATCTGTTATTTCACGCTCCAGATATGTGCCTGGTATGTCGGCAACTTTATCGTGAAGCCGAACGAGTTGGTTCGCGAGCGGCCCTACATTGCCTACAACATCGATTTGACCCGGCAGGCCTATGGGCTGAACCGCGTCTCGCAGCGCGAATTCCCTGCGGAGACGACCGTCGACGCGACCGACCCGGCGAACAATCAGGCGACGTTGCAGAACATCCGCCTGTGGGACTGGCGTGCACTCCAGGACACGCTCCGTCAGATTCAGGAAATCCGTACCTACTACGATTTCCCAGACATTGACATCGATCGATATGAGATCAATGGCACCACGCGTCAGGTGATGCTCGCCACCCGTGAGCTGAGTGTCGACAAACTCCCCGAGAGCAGCCGCAACTGGATCAACGAGAAGCTCATCTACACCCATGGCTACGGTATCACCATGAACCCCGTAAATGGATTCACCTCGGAAGGGCTGCCAACGCTGATTCTCAGTAATATGCCCATCCAGAGCACGGTGAAGAGCATCGCTGTAACTCGCCCGGAAATCTATTTCGGCGAGTTGACCAACACCGATGTGTACGTGAAGACCCGCCAACAGGAATTCAACTACCCGCAGGGCCAGACCAACAATCTGACGTCCTACGAAGGCAACGGCGGCATCCTGCTCGGCGGATTCCTGCGCCGCATTCTCATCGCATTCGAGGAAGGTGATCTCGCGAAGGTACCTTTCAGCGACGACATCAACTCGCAGAGCCGGCTGCTGATGCGTCGCAATGTGCGCGAGCGTGTGACGGCGCTGGCGCCTCTGCTCACTTACGATTTAGATCCCTATATCGTGGTCGGGGACGATGGCCGGTTGTCGTGGATCATGGATGGGTTTACCACGTCAGACACCTATCCATACTCGACTCACTATCCTCTCAACGACAGTCAGATTAACTACATGCGGAACAGCGTCAAGGTCGTCATCGACGCCTACGATGGGACCACGACGTTCTACGTATTTGACGCGCAGGACCCAATCATTGCGGCGTATCGACAGATGTTCCCGTCTCTATTCAAAGATGCGTCGGAGATGCCCGCGGCGCTGCGCAGACACGTGCGTTATCCCGAGTTGTTGCTCAAAGTGCAGGCGTCCGTGTACGGCCTTTATCACATGACGGATCCGGCAGTGTTCTATAACCGTGAGGATTTATGGACGGTCGCATCCGAAGTCGGCATGAGCGAGTCCGGCGAGCAGAAGACGCTGGCGATGGAACCAAACTTCGTGCTGATGAAGCTGCCCGGGGAAACCGCCGTTGAGTTCGTGGAGATTCTACCCTTCACGCCGGCCAACCGGAACAATCTGATTGGCTGGATCGCCGGGCGCAGCGACGGCGCGCAATACGGGACGTCGGTCGTTTACGACTTCCCAAAGACGAAGCTCGTCGACGGACCGCTGCAAATTGAAGCCCGCATCGATCAGAACGCGCAGCTCTCGGGACAATTGACGCTATGGAATCAACAGGGCTCTCATGTGCGGCGTGGAACTCTGCTGGTGATCCCGTGTGGGCGCGCACTGTTGTATGCGGAGCCGATTTACCTGCAAGCTCAGCGCAGCCCAATGCCAGAGTTGCGGCTGGTGGTGCTCGCGCTGCAGGACCGGCTCGTATACGGACCGAACTTCGAGTCGGCGATGAACGCCCTCTTTGGCGGACAGGCCTCGTCGCTAAGCGCCGCGACCCCGCAGGTCGAACCAGAGCGAAGCGCAGCGGCGTCCGAGGCTGCGACTAAGCCTGCGGAGGATCTGGACGCGCTCGTCAGGGGAGCGGCCAAGGACCTTGCCGACTACCAGCGGCTAACGGCGGAGGGAAAGCTCGGCGAAGCGGGGCAGAAGCTTGAACAGTTAAAGCGCAAGCTCGATGAGCTGAGCGGGCGTCAAAAATGATTGTTATTCTAGTTCGCTGTGGCTCTGGCCTCAGGCACCTCCGAGGGTGTACGATTCTCCTGCCTTTTTAGAAAGCGACCGACTACACGGCCTTATTGTAGCTAACCTGTTCGGTGACTTCGGGGATTGACGAGAGCACCCAGCTCTCCGCATTGATGTTCCCGGCGAGCAACGAGGAGGAAACGTGTCGCTCGGTCAGAAATGCCACGTCGTATCCATTCTCGCCAACACAATACCTTCCGGGATCCATTTGGCACCGCCCCGTTTGTGTCGTGCTACGTCAACAAGAATCGACCGTAAGGTTGGCGCACAGGCATGTCACCGCTTAGCGGAGGGAAATTGATGAAATTTTCCGACACGATTGAATTGGTGTTGAAGAGCAAACATCAGGAAAGAGTCCTGTCTGTGACACCCGATCACTCCGTTTATGAGGCTATTGAGAAGATGGCCGAGGAGGGCGTGGGGGCTCTGCTGGTTATCTCCAACGATAAACTTGTCGGCATCTTGTCGGAACGTGACTACGCGCGCAAAGTGGTCCTCAAGGGTCGCTCATCGAAAGACACCCTCGTCCGCCAGATCATGACCAGTCCGGTCATCTCCGTGACCCGGCAACACACCGTCGATGAGTGTATGGCAATCATGACCGAGCACCATTTTCGACATCTTCCCGTGGTGGAGGATGGTGCTGTGGTTGGGGTGATATCAATTGGCGATCTGGTGAAGTGGATTATCTCTGGTCAGGAACAAGTCATTCAGAAGTTGGAAGACTATATTGCCGGAAGATATCCCGGCTAGGAGTTTGCTATGAAGCAGACCTTCACCATCGGTATCGGAGGCGCTGCCGGCCAGGGAGTCGCGACCCCGGGCGACATCTTCGCAAAGATCTTCAGCCGTCGCGGCCTGCACCTGAATGCCTACAACGCCTATCAATCGATCATTCGAGGCGGCCACACCTTTCTCACGATTCGAACCGGCCCGGAGAGAGTTAGCAACATGGGTGACCGCGTTGACTTACTGATTCCCCTCAATCAGGACGCGATGAATCGCCACCTCGGCCTGCTCACCAACGGGGCAGCCTGTATCTATAACGCGGACACGATCACGCCGGGTGTCCCCGCGAAGGGCGCGGTGCTCTGTCCGCTTCCAGTTTCGAAGTTGGCCGATATCACCCGCAACAAGGTAGCTCAGAACACGCTCGCGGTGGGCGCGGGTCTGAGCATGATGGGCATCGGCTTTCAGTCGCTGGAGGAAGTTCTCACCGAGCAATTCAAGAAGAAGGGCGACGCTGTAGTGTCAGAAAACGTCGGCATCGCGCGCGCTGGCTATGATTACGCGACCGCTCACTTTGAGCCCTTCCCTTGGCCGCTTCCTATGACCAATAACCGCTACGCGGTGCTCAGTGGCAACATCGCCATGGCTATGGGCGGGGCTGCCGCCGGCGTGAAATTCTACTGCGCTTACCCGATGAGTCCTTCGACCGGTGTTCTGCATTGGATGGCGGCGCACGCACGCAAAGCCGGCATCATGGTCCGGCAAGTAGAGGACGAGATTGGCGTGGTAAATATGGCGATCGGTGCTGCCCACGCCGGTGTTCGCTCGATGTGCGCCACCTCGGGCGGCGGCTTCGCTCTGATGACCGAAGGTCTCGGCCTCTCGGCGATGATGGAAACTCCGGTGGTGGTCATCGACTGCCAACGTGCGGGTCCGTCCACGGGTGTTCCAACCAAGACCGAGCAGGGCGATCTTTGGCAGATTTTGGGCGCTGCCTTCGGAGACTATCCCCGTGTGATCGCCGCCCCGCTCGATATTGGAGATTGTTTCAAGGTCATCCCCGAAATTTTCAATATCGCGGACCGGTTTCAGTGCCCTGGCATCGTGCTTTGCGACCTGTTGTTGTCGGAAGGCAGGCTCAGCGTGGATCCGAAGGACCTGGACTTCGCTCCTGTTGTTGATCGTGGCGAACTGATTACTTCCGCCCAATCGACGTCTGGATCGAGTGGTGACGGAGTCTACAAGCGCTACAAGATCACCGCAAGCGGCATCTCGCCACGCGCCGTTCCGGGTGTTCCCGGTTACGCCCACACCGCAGCCAGCGACGAACACGACGAAGACGGCGTTTTGATCAGCGACGAATTCACGAACCCGACAAAACGGCGCAACATGATGGAAAAGCGAATGCGAAAGGTTACCGGTATCGAAGCCGCCGTTCTCCCGCCGGTGTTGTCGGGCCCACGCGATGCGGACATTACATTGATCGGCTGGGGATCCACCAAGGGAGTAATCGAAGAAGCCTGCGAGATCCTCACTGGGCAAGGCATTTCGGCCAATCACCTTCAGATCCGCTGGCTCGTGCCGCTGCACGGCGACGCGATTCTCAACATTCTGAAAGAAACCCGGCACACCATCATCGTAGAGAACAACTTCAGCGGACAGTTCGCCCGGTACCTGCGTAGTGAAACCAGTTATGTGCCTAACGGATACATTCGCAAATACGATGGGGAACCATTCATGCCGCATCACATCGTCGAAGCGGTAAAGGAACAACTGGGCGGCAAGTCAAGACTGTCCGTTCCCACACATGAAATCCTGGTTTGAGGAGAACAGAAGATGGCGACGGTTCTAGCAGATACCAAGCACGTAGCGATGGCCGACATGAAAGGCAAGGTCGATCCCGATTGGTGCCCTGGATGCGGTGATTTTGGAGTGCTGGCCGCGGTACAGAAGGCGCTGGTCGATCTTCAGATCCCAAACCACAACGTGGTCACCATTAGCGGCATCGGCTGTTCGTCCAACTTTCCCGGCTACATCAATACCTACGGCATGCACACGTTGCACGGCCGTGCCCTGGCGATCGCTACCGGAGTGAAGCTCGCGAATCACGAACTAACTGTTTTAGTAACTGGCGGCGACGGCGATGGCTTCGGAATCGGCGGCAATCACTTTGTCCACAGTATGCGCCGCAACGTCGACCTGCTGTACATCGTGATGGACAACCAGATCTACGGTCTCACCACTGGCCAGACGTCGCCCACAAGCCGTATGGGTATGAAGACGAAAAGCATGCCCTTCGGCAACATCGAGGCTCCGATTAATCCGATTTCGCTGGCGCTAGCCGCTGGGGCTACGTTCATTGCGCGTGGATTCAGCGGCGAGCAAAAGCAGCTCACGGATCTGATCAAACAAGGCATCCAGCACAAAGGTTTTTCGTTCCTGGACGTCTTCAGCCCGTGCGTCACCTATAATCACGACAACACCTACCAGTGGTTCCGTCCACGGCTGAAAAAACTCGAGGACGATCCCGCTTACGATCCCACGGACTGGATGGCCGCGATGAGAAAGTCTCTGCTATGGGGTGACGAGATTCCAATTGGAAAGTTCTTTGAGCGCACGGACGTGCCCCCGTTACACGGAGCCGAGCCAGTGTTGAACGCAGGTCCGCTCCTGCATGCGGACACACGGATACCACCCGACGTGGCTCACTCGTTTGTCGAGGAGTTGATGTAGCTACGATAGAAACTTCACGAGCCCGACACGAACGGACGCTCAGTCTCGACGCAACGAAATGAAACGGAAGGGTACTGTTCCGAGTTTTGCCGGGTCTCCTGCACTCAATGAAGCCTGGATAATCAGCATTGGCCCTGAGAACAGGGAACTGAGATGTACGTTTGTGCGGGCTGATTGAATAAGCGCGTTCCTAATAAGATTACGCTCGACAAACTAAGAAACGAAGCCAATAAGCCTTGTGTTTTCAGTGGGATGAGATTTCTGGAGATGTCCGCGAGGACCGTGCCCTCTGGCCGCACTATTTCTAGCATCCATCGGACTTCGGTGTAATCTGGCAGTCAACATTTTTCGCGATAGCGCCGGCTGGAGGCAAGGTGAAAGTTCTGCTCACAGGGCTGACGGCCTATGCCATTTCCTTCCTGATATTGCTCGTGGTCTTCTATTCCCACGAGCGGACGAAGGTAGGACCCCTCGCACGTCGCGTCCTTGTGATCATGACCCAAATGGCTGCGATTTTTGCGCTAGCGCCTGCCACATTGTATGTGTTGCTAATGGGCCTGTTGAGGAAGCACCGGTGACCGCAAGAGAATGGTCTTGGAGTGCTTTCATCTTCCCGCTCGCGTAGGGGCAGACGCCCCGTCTGCCCAGCCGAGCGAAGCTCGGCTTGCTTGCGTCTGGCAGATTTGCTCACCGTTCGTGGCAGGCTTCGGGATCTACCGCCCCTTCTCCACAGATTCCTCCCCAGGCTGGCAAACGGGGTGTACAATTTTTCGCGTCCGTAAGTCGCAGCTAAGTGTATTTAGCTCCCGACATGGACGATACACGGATGGGGCAGTCCGAGTGCTGAAATGAACTGGGACGCAACCCTCAATCAGCAACAAAGCTGATGGTTCGACCCAAAAGCCTTGGAGTGGCCGGTGCTTCCCCACCCGGGAGGAAACCGAAATGAAAGACCGCATTTTTTTAGCAGTGCTTTTGTCTGCGGCACTTGCGCTTCCAGCACTCGCGCAGCAAACCAATTCAAGCTCAAGCCAGCAGCCAGCAGCAACCGATCAGAAGACTACTACCCCGTCGCAAAGCTCGACCGCTTCCCAGAAAGAGCCGCGGGATTCCCATACCGACTTCTGGGAAGGCGACCAACCCAGTGCGGCGGCGCTCATTTTCCACCCCTTTGCCAGCAAAGGCTACGTACGGCGGCACACCGAACCGATTCGTGATCGTCTGAATGAGCTCGAGCAAATGAATTCGTCGAACAGCACGATGGCGAAAGACGTCGACACTCGTGCTCAACACGGCATTCAGTTGGTGTCG
>DATMQI010000141.1:0-5253 GCA_035567135.1 Terriglobales bacterium | reverse complement strand
CACTACCCCGTCGAACGTTTTGAGGGGCGGTATATACAGACGGCAAAATGCTCCCTCCCCACGAGAGGGGCGGGGGCTCGTCCGCGTCTCAGATGGGCAAGCCCATTCGTTTAAGCAGATCAGTGAATCTCGGATCTCTGCGCAGATTCTCAAAACCGGGCAGGGACTTGATGAGTGTGAGGTTTCCGTCTTTTTCAGAGTACGCCCGATTCAGCCACTCAAACGCCTTGTCCTTGTCTCCAACCTTCGCGAACGCATGCGCCACGACCAGGGCAGGAAAGTAGCTTGTCCCCGATCGCGCCCGACGTTCGAGGGTCAGCTCCAGATTCTTCTGCCAGTACGCTTTGGGTCCACCAGTCTGGAGCGAGGTGCGAAATTGCTTCACGTCGGCCTCGACCTCGTCAGGCGGTTCGCCTGTCACCAATTCGCCCTTCTGCACCTCTGCTATCGCTTCATCGTACTTGCCCATGCCCTCCAAACACGCTGCAAAGAAGAAGTGAGTCATCGGAAATTTAGGATCCAATTCGACCGTGCTGCGGAACTGTTGAACTGCCTTGTTGTAGTCTCCGGCCCACAAATAAGTATTTCCCATCAGATTATTGAGAGGCAGTGAGAGTGGATCCAGTTCCAGCGCCTTCTTCATCTCTGCAATCGCTTCCGAGTGTCGGCCCATGGGCGTGAGGTATCCGCCCGCATAGAACAACCGCCCATTCGCATAGTTCGAGTTGTATTTGATGCCCTTGAGGAACTCGATCTGGGCACCCGGAAGGTCGTAGTCATAGTGGGATTTCACCTGCCCAAGCGCGGAGTGAGCTTCCCCCAGTTGCGGATCCAGCACCAGCGCCTTTGTGGCTGCGGCTTTGGCCTCGGGCAAACTTTCTCTGGGAGCGAGGTGGCCCAGATTAGCGCTAATGATGTATGCGTCGGCAAGCCCGGCGTAGGCCAAGGCAAAGTTAGGATCTCTTTCGGTCGCCTGCTGGAACAACTCGATGCTTTTCCGGACGCCATGTGGCGTTCTCTGGTTTAGGTGGTAACGGGCTTGGAGATAGAGTTGATAAGCCTCCGAGTTATCCGTGATACGCCTGCCCAGTCGAGTTTCCTCGACCTGGCTCAGGCGCAGCTGCAACTTGTCACTGACTGCCTCCGCCAGATCATCTTGCGCTCGTGACAGATCAACCATGGCATAGCGGAACTGCCGGCCCCAGATCTGAGTGCCATCATCCACGTTGACGAGTTCCGCGCTCAATTTCAGGGAATCCGCCTGCCGCGCAATTCTGCCCGTCAGCACCACCTGCACGTGCAGATCCTTTCCCGCAGACTGCGCGTCCGTTTCTTTTCCTCGGAATCGGAAAGCTGAACTGCGCGACATCACTCTTAGCGAGGGTACCTCGGAAAGCTTATCAATCACGCCTTCGGTGATTCCGTCGCCGACGTACTGAGTGGACGCATCGTTCGACTCCTCCACAAATGGCAAGACAGCCAGAGAGCGGGTAGGAGGAGCAAGAACATTTTGGAAAACAAGGCGCGCCAGCAGAAACACTGCAAGGAAAGCGAGGAGCACAGCAGGTACGGCCACCCAGGCGAACCTGCGCGAGCGTTTTCCGGGAACCGCCGCGACGCGCTGGGAGACTGATGAGGCGGTTGTCATCCGCCTGAGGTCAACGGCAACCTCTTTCGCGGTCTGGAAGCGATCTTCTGGATCTTTCTCCAGGCATTTCAAAATGATCTCTTCCAACTTAGCCGCTACTTTTGCATTCACCTCGCGGGGTAGCGGCGGAGGACTGTGCAGGATCTCGTCGATGAGCTGGGGTGATGTCTCCCCGAGAAACGGCCGCCGGCCTGTCGCCAGTTCATACAGAACCATCCCCAAGGCATAGATATCAGTGCGCGCGTCGACGGCCCGCCCCCGCAGTTGCTCGGGTGACATGTAGGGCAGTGTGCCAGTTACAGAGTGGGTTTCAGTGAGGCTTTTCGTTTCCACGTCTGCGCCCTGCGAATCAATCAGTTTGACCAGGCCGAAGTCGAGGACTTTTACCGGACCCGCCGCACTCACTACGATGTTCGCCGGCTTAATATCGCGATGAACCACTCCTTTAGAGTGCGCCGCAGAAAGAGCGTCGGCGATCTGAATTCCGATCTTACAAATCTCCTCACTGTCCAGCCTGCGCTCCCGAATGTAGTCCTTGAGACATTGGCCCTCCACGTATTCCATGGAAATAAATGGTTGGCCCTCATACTCGTCAATGTCGTAGATGGTGCAGATGTTTGAGTGATTCAACGCGGATGCGGCACGTGCTTCGCGTTGAAAGCGCTCCAATGCCAGATCTTCTGCCGACAGCGTTTCTGGCAAAAACTTCAGCGCCACGATACGACCGAGTTTTGAGTCTTCCGCCTTGTACACGACTCCCATTCCGCCCGCTCCGAGAATTGCCAGCACGCGGTATTGAGCGATCAGAGTGCCTGGGGCAAATCTTGTCGTCGCAGTCGAGGACTGGCTGGAGCCCGAAGCTTGCCACCCACTCGCGAAGGCCGGTTTCTCAATGAAACTTCCGGCCCTCTCATGATGAGCCAGCAGGGATTCAACCTCGTGACGGAGGTATTCATCACCTGCACAGGAATATTCTAAGAGTGCGGCGCGGCGGCTCGGCTCGGCCTGCAGGGCTGCATGAAAAAGGCGCTCGATCTCTTGCCATCGCTCAGCGTCCATCGAGCCGCTCCTGGCTCAGCTCGCGCAGCAGCCAAGCCTTTGCCAGTTTCCAGTCACGTACCACAGTATCGGCCGAAACTTCCAGAACCTCGGCGGTTTCCTCGACGCTGAGCCCACCGAAAAAACGCAATTCCACGACTTGAGACTTGCGCGGGTCGATCTTAGCCAAATCATTGAGCGCGCCGTCTACAGCCAGCAGTTCGGGTTGCGGTCGCGCTGAAATCACCGGGAGAGCGTCCAGCGAGATCGGTTGCGCCCCACCCCCGCGCTTGTGCGAGCGACGAGCCCTGGCCTGATCGGTGAGAATGCGCCGCATCTGCCGGGCACATATCGCAAAAAAATGAGCGCGGTTGCGCCACTCAACTGCCTGCAGGTCCGCAAGCCGCAGGTAGAGTTCATTGATCAAGCCGGTGGTTTGCAGGGTGTGACCATCGCGCTCGCCCCGCATACAACGCTTTGCCGCTCGGTGAAGTTCCCGGTAGACCTGCGGGGTCAGTTTCTCTAGGGCGTTGGCGTCGCCCAGCCGCCACGCCCGAAGCAACTCCGTGATCTCATGTTCGGTGCGCTTAGTCATTGACATTACGTGAGTTACAGGGGGAAGAAAGCAGAACTGGGCAGCAAGCATAGCACAGCTGGAACGCGCTCTACAGGCCTCAACCCGCGACCTGACAGACATTTTCTGGCGACCGGTTACGTCTCTTGCTAACGGTTTTCGCTAATAGAGAGTGTGAGGGCCAGACGGGTCCCGCTGAATTCAAATACTTCGAAGGCATCCGCGTATCCCGCCGAGGCCTTCATTAGGAGGAGCCACATGAGACAAGCAGCAAAGGGAATGCGCGGAAGCTTTTGGGTGATCGCAGTTCTTCTCGCCTTGTGGTCAATAACCTTGCAGACAGCGTACGGGCAAGAGAACTCGGTTTCGTGCACGCAGGCCACACTTCATGGCCGGTATGTATTCGATGCGACGGGTTACAACATCGTCAATGGAGTTGCTGTACCTAAAACGGTGGTCGAATTCCTGACGTTCAAGGGAGACGGCAATCTGACCAGCTTGGCGACAGTGGTCGTGGGCGGCAACAAAATACAGGACAACGCTCCTGGAACCGGCACCTACACCGTCAACGACGACTGTACGGGCGTGATCACGTTCGGCAATGGTTTCACCTTCGATCTGTTTATCGCGCCCGACGGGCGCACTTTCCACATGATCCAGACCGTAACCGGCCAGATGATTGCTGGAAAGGCGCAAAAAGTGAGCCGCTGAAGAATCTGGTTTCGGGGCGACGGAATGCGAGAGTCCGCTCGCCCCGTACAGAGTCGCGCCGCACTCGCGCTGCGCGCAACCAGTCGAGGGTTGGACACGTCGGCCTGTTCCACGGTTTTGCTAATGGCCCTGTTTTACACTCGTCGTCCGGGGTCGAACGATGGGTCCGGGATTTCTGATGTAACAAGGTAGCCAAGCAGTTGGCCCTATTGAGTACTGAGATCCCCGCATCAGATACAAGTGTGCTCGCGAGTTAATGCCGATTTCCTTGATTTGAAGTTTTACCTCCTCACTGGCCAGAACTTTTCCGTTTCTCCCGTATGCGGCAGAGGTGAATTCCAAAACGCTGGGATCTTCGCCCTCTTCCCATTTTCGATCGGTTTCTTTACCCGAAGACATGAGTACTCTGTTTCCCTCACTGATCCACTACCAGCGGAAGACCACAGCGAACAATAGCCTGCGGGAGCGCCTGCGCAAGATATCCCTTGACTCCCTGCAGGAAGAAACCGACTTAAGCAGACATACCATTCCGCGCGCACGACGAGGTGAGCGGTTGCACCCAGATTGCTTCAGCGCCTACTGATCGCGGCCAGGACTCTTCGTGCTCCCGAACGATGAGCGAGTGGAGCGGCCTCAGTCCCCGGTCCTGCACCATTGATTCCTTTTGTTCACTGGTGACACACGTGAGTCCATGTACTGTTGGGACTTGCAGTGGGGTCTCCTACGACCGATAGTCTCCACTCAGCCGCACCTTGTCGGCTTGGTCGGTTCGTAATTTCAAATTCGTTGATGTACGTGTGTTTCCACGCCAGGCATAACGCCTGGAACACACATCCTTCTTCCCCCCTCGGTTCCGCACAAGCAAAACGCGGTCCCGAAGAAAGGAGCAATAGTGGAGAGGCTTAATACCCTTCCGCCCTAGCTGTTTCCGCGATTTCAATCCAGGTTTCGTCGGCTATTAACCAGGAGAAGCGCGCTCTGTTTCCGGTGCCGCTCGGGTATCCGTGTGCTCAAATTCCATCAGTAGACCCCAAGGAGTCAAGGATCAATGAAAAAAACGTTTTTCACCACTCTATTGTTCGTCTTAACGTTCTCGATCTCGCTGGCGGCTCAGTTGCCAAACTACACGCTGGCGGACGTCGCGAAACATAACACGCCAGCAGATTGCTGGATGATTCTTAACAACACGGAAGTCTATAACGTCACGGCGTTTCTGAATGTACATCCCGCCGGCGCTGGACCGATGACTCCGTTTTGCGGAGCGAATGCAACAACCGCATTC
>DATMQI010000140.1:0-6055 GCA_035567135.1 Terriglobales bacterium | reverse complement strand
CGGTATGACGAAGCGATCGCGGAAATGAGAAGAGCGGAAAACCTGGACCCGCTATCTCTTATCATTAACGCCGATCTGGCAGAGCTCCTCGTCATCGCCCACTCTTACGACGAATCAATACGACAGAGCCGCAAGACGATCGAAATGGATCCCAATTTTGCACTGGCACATAATCAACTCGCCCAAGCGTATCTTCAAAAGCACATGTACGATGAAGCGGTCGCGGAACTGCGAAAAGCGGTCCAGCTCTCTGGAGGTAGCCCGACATGCATAGCTAATCTTGCTCGCGCCTTTGTCGCATCGGGCAAGAGGAGCGAAGCGCTAAGCCTGCTGAGCGACCTGAAGAAGCGCTCCAACCCGGGCTATTCGAATGCTTCGGAGATTGCCATGACCTATGCATCTCTCGGAGATACGAATCAAGCCATGAATTGGCTCGAAAAAGGCTACGAAGAGCGATTTAACCCAGGAGTCCTGCTGCGACCGGGCTTCGATCCTCTCCGCTCCGACTCGCGTTTTCAAAACCTTGTGCACCGCGTTGGCCTGCCCCAGTAAAATTTGCTCTACCTTGTGCCGTTGGCCCTGAATCCGCAGACCTTCCTTCGATCACCGCTGCCCGCCCGAATTATCTTCAGCGTTCAATAAAATTCTGGAGGAATAAACCCCACGGCTGAGCGGTTATGCACTGCGAGGCATACCTGCCGTTTCTGGCGAGCAACGACAGCCTTTGGCAGTGCCTCTGGCCAGGTGCTGGACCGGACCAAAGATGGAAATGACGACTTCCTACTTCATGTCGGGATGCAAATGGTTAGCGACGGTGCTGATTGCGGTATGCGGATTTGTGCCCGCTACCTGGGCGCAAGGTTCCGCGGAGGACGTGCACATAACTCCGCGGACTGAGCATGTGCAGACCCAGAATCAGCAGCCAACCGAGGATCCTGCTCTGAAAACTTACATGAAACCGATCAAGGTCGATGTGAACCTGGTCCTGGTGTCGGTGTCGATCCTGGATCCCCTGAACCGCCAAGTCATTGGGCTGGATAAAGAGAACTTCCAAGTGTTCGAGGGCAAGGAAAGGCAAGAAATCCGACACTTTTCGAGTGAGGATGCTCCCGTTTCCCTCGGCGCCATCTTCGACGTGAGCGGCAGCATGGCAGGTAAAATCGAGCGAGCCCGCGAGGCGGTGGTGGAGTTCTTCAAGACAGCGAACCCTCAGGACGAGTTTTTTATGATCGCATTTGCCGACAAGCCGGAAGAAGTCACGGACTTTACACAGTCGGTGGAGGACATCGAGGGGAGGCTGGTGTATACGGTTCCGAAGGGGCGCACGGCCCTGCTGGATGCGATTTATCTGGGTCTCAGCAAGATGAGGCAGGCCAAGTACGGGAAGAAAGCACTGCTCATCATCTCGGACGGCGGAGACAACCACAGCCGGTATACGGAAAACGAGATCAAGAACCTGGTGAAGGAATCGGATGTGCAGATCTATGCGATCGGTATCTACGACCATTATTTTCCGACTGACGAAGAACGCTTGGGTCCACAGCTGCTGAGCGACATCACTGAACTCACAGGTGGGCGCGCATTCTCGATCGACAATCCGAACGATTTGCCGGACGTCGCCACAAAGATCGGGATCGAGCTACGCAACCAATATGTGCTCGGATATCGGCCAAGCAATCCCGTCCACGATGGTAAATGGCACAAGATACATGTGAAATTGGCGCCGCCTAAAGGGCTGCCACCGCTCCGGGTCTACGCCAAGACTGGCTATTATGCCAGTTCGGAATAACAACGTTCCGCCTACTTTCTGTGGATCCAGGAACGGCTGTGCAGCGGCCGCTCGGAGCTTCATCAAGCGGCGGAGCGAAACCGTTGCCTTTGCAATCGCATACTGTCTGCGAGTCAACCACCTCCCCAGGTACTGCATCACCGACGCAGAATCCACGGGCCGATATCTAGACGTTTGGTCTTCCACTGTGTTTAGCCCCGCCCGTTTTGCAGCGATTCCAGAGGTTCTTTTCAGCGCGAACCTCCCAGGGTTTTGGGAATAAGACGCGATCTCGATCGTTAATACAAACAAGAAGTCGAATCGTAAGCGAATGTGAGGCCTCACGTTTTGGCTGGCGGTGACTCGCAAAGCACATGGGAGCGAACCTGCTCCCTGTGTAATGCGGCAAGCCCGGCGTTTCTTCCAAATTTTAATTTTCCATCGGCGGGAATAACGCGTCCCTAACAAGGTTTGTACCCACAGGAGCCCGGAAATTCTCGAATGCTTGTAACCGCGCCGTTTCTCGCGCAGGCCGTGGGGGCGGCAGACCCATAGAACCGTTAACATCCCTGCGCGGGATGTCCAACCGAAAGAATGAAGGAATATCCTCCAATGACAAAGAAGATACCGCACCTTCTCCTGAGCCTATTTGTGCTTCTGGCAATTGGGATTGCCGGAATCGCGCAGCAATCCGCAACAGAAGCTCCGGCCGGTTTTGATACTCCAACTTTCACGCCCGCTCAGAGCGTTAGCAATGGAATAACCGAACCGACCGGCGACACTTTTGCCCTCGATCAGCAGATCTTTGAACAAAGGAAAGACATCCACGCCGGCCTGGGCCCGGTCTTCAACGCGACCTCGTGCGTCGATTGCCATCAGAATCCAGTATCTGGGGGACCCAGCCAGATTACCGAAATGCGGGTCGGGCATAAGGATGCAGATGGCAATTTTGTCAACCCCACTGTGCTGATCGATGACGGTCAGAACACGATTTCCGGCCGGTCAATTGTCAATGACCGCGCTATTTGCCCACAGGCTCAAGAACATGTGCCAGCAACCGAGACCATCCGTACTCTCCGAGCGGTGAACAATACACTAGGGGAAGGCTTTGTCGAGGCAATCGATGACAATACGCTGATTGCCATCGCCAACCAGCAGCCCGGGCTGAGCGATGGCAAAATCCAAGGTGAAGCGGTTCAAGTTGCTCTCTTTGAATCTCCCGGACAAACCCGGGTCGGCCGGTTTGGCTGGAAAGATCAGCACGGCAGCCTGCTCTCATTCATCGCCGACGCTTACCTGAATGAAATGGGTATAACCAGCCGACTGCGGCCCCACGACACTACGACAGTTTGCAAGACCACCACCGATCCTGAGGATCAACCGGATAGCTTGGGGTTAGCGGACATCGACCATTTTGCTCAATTCGTTCGTGGCACCAAGGTCCCACCGCGCGACGCTGCTCTGGCGGCAACTCACGATGCTCAGAAGGGTCAGCACCTGTTCGAAGGAATTCAGTGCAGCACCTGCCACGTTGAATCCATTACTACGGCGCCCGCTGGAACGGTGGTGGATGGCGGGACCTTCACTATCCCCGAGGCTCTGGGAAACAAAGTCATTCATCCTTTTGGCGATTTCCTGTTGCATGATGTGGGGACCGGCGACGGCATCGTCCAGGGCGGCCCTCCGGACACCGCGAACAAATTGCGCACGAGCCCGCTCTGGGGACTACGTACGAAATCCCGCTACATGCATGATCTGAAGTCTCTGACGCTCGAGAATGCAATCCAGCGTCACCGAGGCGAGGCCCGAGATGCTTCCGAGCGCTTCCGCAAGTTGACTCCCAACGAGCAGCAACAATTGATCGCCTTCCTGAACTCTTTGTAGTCCGACGAACTTGCGGCGAGGCTCGGAAAATTTCCGTGCCTCATCGCATTTGATACCAGAAGGGACGAGTGCAGCACGAAAGCTACAGGTATCGCTGAAGAGTGCAGCCGCTCAAGTAGCCAGAATGCCGTGGCGCACGGAGTCCTCGCGGGGCTGAAAGCCCTGACGGAACCGTCAGTTTTTCTTCAAATCTTGTGCACTGCTAGAGGACAATGTTCCTCGCGGTGGATTCGATCTTTAGAATTCTTCTGTTTCATGGAAGTGGCGAATCCCAACCCCCCTCCGCAGGAGCCCTTTTGAATCGTCGTAGCTTCGTCACAGGTCTGTGTTCCGTGTGTTCCTTCGTCCTGCTGAGGGGTGAGTTCGCATCCAGCGAACAGAAGTCAGGGTTAGAACAGCGCGTCCGGGCACAGATGGACCTCGGTGTGAGGGACGGATTAACTGTAGGTGCCGTGATGATGGTAATTCAGCGAGATAAGGTGCTGGCACTCGAAGCTGCCGGATACACGGACCTCGATACTCAGAGGCCAATGCGCACAGATGCCATCTTCGACATTCGCTCGATAAGCAAACCGATCACGGTCTTTGGAGCGCTGCTTCTGGTGGACGACGGAAAGCTTCGACTGGACGATCCACTGGCTAAGTTCTTGCCTGAGTTCTCGCGGGTCCAAGTCAAGGGCCAAACAAAGCCGACAGGTGTTCCGATTACAATCCGCCAATTGATGACACACACCTCTGGCATAGCTGCGGAGAGGCCGGCGGAGTTGGAGAACATCACCCGAACCTTCGATCACACACTTGCTCAAACTGTGGCTTTGGTAGCCCAGCAACCCTTGGATTTCACTCCGGGTAGCAAGTGGACATACAGCAGCTCGGGAATCTCGGTCCTTGGGCGAGTGGTCGAGGTGGTGTCCGGTCAGCCCTTTGAACGCTTTATGGAGCAGCGCGTCTTCGAGCCGTTGGAGATGCGGGACAGCTCTTTCTTCACGAATCGCGCCAAGATTAATCGCATCCCAACGATGTATACGGATCAAAGAGGTCATCTTGTAAGAGACGTGATGGATGTTACACGCCCCGGCCAGAAATATCCCGGCCCTGAGTTTGGGCTTTTCTCGACTGCGGAGGACCTAAGGCACTTTTGCCAGATGATGTTGAATCGCGGCTCTTGGCAGGGTCGCATGATTCTGTCCCCCAAGTTGATTGACGAGATGATTCGTCCTGAAATGCCGACTTCCTTCCCGGAATACTATTCAGGTTTGGGGTGGGCTGTTCACCCCAAAGAGGCGGCAGAAATGAGCTATGCCGTGACAGATGGAAGTTACGGAGCAAATGGCGCGAGCGGAGGAATCGTCTGGATCGATCCCAGCCTGAAACTCATCCGCATCTATCTTACCCATCACTTCGGCGGAAATTCTATAGACGCGGACCCGGTGATGAACGCCGCATTGCCCACCTAGTTTTCGCGCCGCTTGTCGCCACTGGGTTAAAAAACTTGCACTTCCTGCTAGGGGACTCGTCTACTACCGAGTTTTTCCGGTGCGTGCTAGAGCCGGTCTCTGGCAGTATTCGGCTGCGAGGATTCCCCTCCCCGAGTAGCCACGTTCGAGGGCACTCCAAAAAGGACTTCCAACTTCGCTCGTAGCTTTGCTGAAATCGCCCTTCTCCCCAAAAACGACCGGCAGTCAATGAGATGCGCGGAAATGTCGAGGATATGAAGAGAAAACCCCCAGTGAATTGACCACTGCTCCCTGGGTGCGTTTGATGGTCCAAACGGGCACCCGCTTGGGGCCGGTTGGCCGAGGCCAACTGGAGGAGCAGGTCATGGAGAGCAACAATGGGTTCGAACCGCGGGTTCTGGTCCAAGCCCAGGACCATACACCGATATACGGCCACTCCCGAACGACTTTCGAGGAACTGGCCATGCCATTATTCGGTTCTCTGTACAATTTCGCGCACTGGCTTGCCCAGAATCGAGAGGACGCAGAGGACCTGGTGCAGGAGACATTTGTCAAAGCATTACGAGGCTTCGGTTCTTTCCGGCCGGAGACAAATTTTCGAGCCTGGATTTTCCAAATCCTCCGAAACACCTTCTTGTCCTCGCAGTCGAGGCTGGACCGGCGGAAGACGGTGGCACTCGATCCCGACGAGACTTTACTCGAATTACCGGGGACGATGGGCACGGCTGAGTCTTTTCTGATTGAGCGTGCCGATGCTCACTTGGTCCTGCATGCAATTGACATGCTTCCGCCCGCGTTTCGAGAAGTCGTGTTGCTTTGCGATGTCGAAGAGATGTCTTACAAGGAAATCGCAGAAGTTCTATCGATCCCGATCGGCACGGTCATGTCCCGGCTCACTCGCGCCAGGAAGGCCGTTCGCGGGGCACTGGCCGTCACCACTCGTGTT
>DATMQI010000139.1:0-5660 GCA_035567135.1 Terriglobales bacterium | reverse complement strand
GTGAGCCCAAGCTGGTCGCCGATCAAAGAGTACGGCGGCTACGCGAATGCCTCAAGAGGAGCGCTGGGCGCGTCACATTCTAGAGCTCTCTCTGAGGTTTGTCCCGAATCGGGCACCAAGAATCACCACGTTTCAGTGTTGGGTGATCTTGGGTTCTGGCATCTGGGATGCGATTGTTTCGCCTTTTGAAAAATGGAAGCCGAATTCTTAACAAAGAGAAAAAGAGAGAACGGGAATGTCAAATATCACCGACAAGGTTGTAGTAATTACAGGGGCCAGCAGCGGTGTTGGCGAAAGCACAGCTCGCCTTCTCGCGGGGAATGGCGCGAAAGTCGCGCTCGGAGCGAGGCGAAAAGATCGGATCGATGCCCTCGTCAGAGACATCACGGCTAAGGGAGGTTGCGCTCTCGGTTTCAAGACCGATGTGACAAAACGCGGAGATGTCGAGGCTCTCGTCAAAGGCGCAATTGATAGGCACGGCCGAATCGACGTGATCGTGAACAATTCCGGGATCATGCCCATCGCGCCTATGGCGGCGCTCAAGGTCGAAGAATGGGATCGAATGATCGATGT
The DNA here is from genome assembly GCA_035567135.1 of Terriglobales bacterium. Lineage (GTDB taxonomy): Bacteria > Acidobacteriota > Terriglobia > Terriglobales > Acidobacteriaceae > JABDBE01. The sequence goes on along the minus strand of DATMQI010000139.1, from coordinate 5,087 downwards.
GAATATCAAGGGCCTCTTATATGGGGTGGCCGCTGTGCTTCCGATCATGCAAAAGCAAAAGCTGGGCCACATCATCAACATCGCTTCTGTCGCGGGCTTCAAAGTCTTCGCGCCGGGCGGCACCGTGTACAGCGCGACGAAATTCGCCGTGCGGGCGTTGACTGAGGGTCTGCGCTTGGAGCACAAGGCCGACAACATTCGTTGCACCATCATCTCTCCTGCCGCGATTGCTACGGAGCTGCCTGAAAGCAGCTCGGAGGAAGCCACCAGAAAAAATTTGCGCGAGTTCTACAAGATAGCGATTCCGGCCGGCTCAATCGCTCGCGCGATCACTTACGCCATCGAGCAACCAGCCGAGGTCGAAATCGGAGAAATCGTCATTCGGCCCACAGCACTCGAGTTCTAACGCGGAGGCAAACTATGCACCCTTTCTGCTCGTCACGTTGGCCCCAATTCCTGGCGATTTCCAGGCTGATTTGGTCAGGAGATATGCAATGAGAGTCTTGCTCATATCCTTTGTAGTTGGTCTGGGTGTAGGGATTTTGTACGGTCTGATTCGGGTGAAGAGTCCGGCGCCGCCCATCGTCGCCTTACTCGGCCTCTTGGGAATGGTGATAGGCGAACAGTTCGGGATTTGGGTCCAGACAAAAAAGCTGAACGTTTCGCACGCCGCATCGGTTTGCCTTGTCGGCGAGCGCTACGACCGGCCACGTCGATCGGAAGCACTTTAACTTCCCAATCGCGGGAATTTGCAAATCCGGGAGAGACGAATGGATTTGAAAAAGATACTCGCAGGAACTTCTGTTGCAATCTTTTTGACGATTGCGTTAACGAGCGACTCGCAGCACTTCAACACGTTCGCCCAAACGGCGCGACCAGCCGAAACCAAGGGAATTGCTGTCGGCCCGCAGTACGACACGACGCATGTCTACGTTGCTCCACAGGACTTTGATCGTTTTGTCGCGAGCCTGATTACCACATTCGGTGGCACAGCAACCAAGCAGGGCGTTTTCACCGTAACTCCGACACCCAGCAGCACCATGTCACAGCTGGTCCTAACTCCTGCTGGGACGGTGTCCGTCTTCGGCTTCAAAACACCGGTTCCGCATCCATTTGGGTCGGAGCGGACGGGCTATCTGGTCACTGATATGGACGAGGCGATCCGTGCCGCCAAGGCCACGGGCGCGGACGTCTTAGTTGCTTCTTTCAACGATCCCATCGGTCGGGACGCAGTCATTCAATGGCCCGGTGGCGTAAACACACAATTGTATTGGCACACCACCGCGCCATCTTATGCCCCGCTCCAAACTATTCCGGAGAATCGGGTCTATGTCTCGCAGGACCGAGTGGATGCATTTGTGTCCAGCTTTCTCGCGTTTTCCCACGGGAGCCTCGTCTCTGATGAACCGCGCGCCCCGGGCGTCGAAATCGGAAGGCCCGCGGAAACCTATCGGCGAGTAAGGATCGAATCGAAGTTCGGGAAGCTGACCGCGCTCGTTACCGACGGTCACCTTCCGTATCCGTATGGCAGGGAGATGACCGGATATGAGGTGATGAATCTGACGGACACGCTCACCAAGGCAAAAACGAGCGGCGTCGAGGTCCTCGTACCTCCTTATAAGACCGACGAACGAGAGGCCGTTGTCGTGCAGTTCCCGGGAGGATACATCGCGGAAATCCACTCGGCAATAAAGAAATAAGAAGTGCAAACGACTTCTGACAATGATCCGCGAAGCGCAGTGCCACCCCTCGAGTTGGAACGAAGAGACACATGAGAACGTTGATGATCTTAATGGTAGTGTCTCTGGCGGCGCCGCCACTCTCGCGAGGGCAATCAGTTCCCACCGCTGAATCCCCGGCGTCTGCCCGGGTCTACCACTTGCTCCGCGAGGACGACGACTGGAGTTTTCTGGCCGATTCGGCTAAGCGGCAGGAGTTCTGGGATCCCATCAAATACGTTCATCTACGGCTTAGTCGGAATGACTGGTTCCTGTCCATGGGCGGCGAAGCTCGCGAGGTTTGGGAACAGGTCGGAAACGACAACTGGGGCCAACAGCCTTTCATGAACGCTTATTTCAACGAACGATACATGCTTTATTTCGACGTTCATTACGGCAAACACGTTCGCTCGTTCGTTGAGTTCAAAAGCGGTTTGAATTCTTACCGAATCGGTGGTCCGAGGCCGATCGACGAAAAAAAGCTCGATTTCCAAGCAGCTTTTCTCGAAGTCGGAATGGGGGATGAACGCAACTGGATCAAGTTCAGAGCCGGGAGACATGAGATGGAGTACGGCTCGGGACGGCTGATCGATGTTCGCGAAGGGCCCAACGTGCGCTTGAGCTTTGACGGGTTCAAGGTAAAAACAGGCATAGGTTCCTGGCAGATTGACGGCTTCGCCGTGCGCCCAGACCTGGACAAGCCGGGATTTTTTGACAATGCACCCAATCACGCGGTCGGATTCTGGGGCATATATGCGGTCCGGCCCTTGACGAAGACCATCACGTTGGACATTTACTACCTTGGCCTCGATCGAAAAACAACCGCATTCAACCGGGGAGTAGGCCACGAAGTGCGACACAGTATCGGTACGCGTCTTTCTCATCCCATCGCGGAGAGGAAGCCCAGCTGGGATTTCGACTATGAAGCGCTTTGGCAATTCGGAACCTTCGGCTCGGCAAACATAAGCGCCTGGACGGTGGCTTCGGAAACCGGTTACCGGTTACCGAACGTTCCGCTCAAACCGCGATTCAGCGCTAAGGCGGATATCTCCAGCGGTGACGATCCGAGAAAAAACACCCTCGGCACATTCAACCCGCTATTCCCCAAGGGCAACTATTTTGGTGTTCTCGCCACGGCTGGTCCTGGTCCCATCAACTTTATTGACGTACACCCTCGTGCGGAAGCGACGCTGCCCCGCAACGTGACTGTCTCGGTCGACTGGATCTTCCAGTGGCGTGAGAATTTGCGAGACGGAGTGTACTCCGTCCCCGGATTTCTGATTATTCCTGCAGGCAAGAGCGATGCGCGGTTCGTCGGGCATCGTCCAGGCGCGGAGGTGCGGTGGCAAGCGAATCGTCATCTCTGGTTCCAAGCCGACTGTGGAATTTTTTATGCAGGCAAGTTTGTGAAAGAAAGCCAGTCAGGCCGCAACCTCAATTACTGGGCGCTGTGGGCCGGCTATAAATTCTAGGGCATTTGTGTGACTCAGCGGACGCGCTCTTGAAAGCTACAATGAGTTTGGACGCCAAAGCTAAAGAGCGTTCGAACATGTTGTTGGAAATCGACGATCCGAAGAAGACCGCCATGCAAATGGCATGTTTCGAAAGGGAGGGCCGACAATGAACAAGAGTGAATGTACTCGGTTGACTAGTTGTTCATGACGAGCAGTCCAACCGCCGAAAAGACCATAGTGTACGCCCTGCTCGGAATGACGGTTGTCACTGGCCTCGTGGACGCAGTCAGTTATTTGTCGCTCGGACGCGTATTCACGGCGAACATGACGGGGAATTTGCTGGTTCTCGCGTTTTCGACAGCACGCGTGTCTGGACTGTCCATCGCACGCTCGTTGACAGCGCTTTTGTCATTCCTTATGGGGGCGATATTTGGTGGCCGAATCATGGCCCGAGCCACCGCCGAGGCACAGATTCAATTCGCGGTGCAAACATTCCTACTGGAAGTCGTGTTTCTGTTTGCTGCCTCTTTTTGCGCCATCGGATATCGAGGACATTTGTTGGAAGATTCGTTTCAAATGTTTGCGCTGATTGCCTTGATGGCGCTCGCGATGGGCACGCGGAGCGCCGCTGTCCGAAAGCTCGCAATCCCCGATCTGACTACAACGGTCTTGACGCTAACGATCACAGGCATTGCCGCGGACTCTTCGATCGCGAACGGCAACAACCCGAGAGTGGCGAGAAGGGTTGCGTCAGTCGTTGCGATGTTTTTGGGTGCGGCGTTGGGTGCGGTCATCATACGTTACTCCATCTCAGCGGTTTTGTGGCTAGGGGCAGCGATCTCCGCCCTGTGCAGTGCTGCGTTGTTTCGCTCATTGCGCACGTCCGATAGGCTGTGACTCTGCGTCGGGAGCGGCCTAGGGAACCGATGTTACTGGCGCCTATTCCTCCACTGCAGAAACCGCCGGCGAATGCTCGCGAACAGCCGGGGCAACTTCCGCTCCGAGCAGTTCGATCGCGTGCATGCGCTTCGCGTGCGGCAGAGAAGCGATGCTCATTTGAAAGCTGAGCCTTTCGATTCCTCCGAGTGCTTCACTGACCGAAAGGATCTTGTCAGCTACCGTTCGAGGATCGCCGACGAGCAATGCACCTTCTGGCTCAAGAAGCGCGTCGAACTGACGACGCGTAATCGGCGGCCAGCCACGCTCTTTGCCAATCTCGGTGAAGGCCCGGGCGTAACCAGGAAAGAATTCGTCCGCGGCTTGCTGATCGGTATCTGCAACATACCCCAGCGCGTGGATTCCGACCTTCAACCAGAGGAGCCTTTCGATACGGGAATTCGAATGGCAAGGAGTCCCTTTTCCGGTTAGGGCGCTACATGGCCTTGTGGCGTCGGAGATCTAAATTTGGCAGGATTATTTCCGAGTTGCCCGTGATCCGTCCAGAGTCAATGCCAAACACGGAGATCACTTCCCACAAGCCGACTTTATAGGTACTGACGGGGACACACGTCCTTAACAAAATGACATCAACCTGAATCCTCACTTGCCGCTTCGCACCGACCTTTCACGCGCAGACACTTTCTTGTTGGCCCTCTTTTTGGTGGGCTTGATTCGGAGTGCATCTACTGGCTTCCCACGCGTAGAAACAGCCATCAACCACGCCTCAAACCCGAATTCAAGGCCGCTTGCCGGTTTGATCTCGCCTAACACTTGAGCGGCTTCTAACCCCACGGCTCCATGTAGGAACGCCCAAAGCGCGACGGACGCCTGCGCAGCTCGGTCCGACCCGGCAATTCGTTGCACCTGCTCGACAGTGAACGTCCAAAGGCTTTGGTGGGAGGTCGCATCGCGCTCTGGCGCGTGGAGACTCATCATCACCTCGTAGATGTGACGGTTGTCCCTTGCGAACTTAATG
>DATMQI010000138.1:0-2209 GCA_035567135.1 Terriglobales bacterium | reverse complement strand
CACGCCGGTTCCCGATACACGCGGCCTAAAGGACTTCGCAACGATCGGCCAGCTTGCCGTGCAAGTCCAGGACAGCACGGGTCAGCCATTTTTCGAAGGCGCTGCCGTCAAGCTTTTCACAACTGACATCGCTAGGACGCTCTCGACAACATCCGATCAGGGCGGCCATGCCATATTTAATCGGATATGATGCGCCCGGCGCCCGAAATCCGCCTCTTCTGTGATCACCAGGGGCGGGCGACTTTATAGGGACAAAGGGCTAATATGCTTTTCGGGTGGCTAGTTCCTTGCGTATCTAGTACGCTAGGAACAGGAGGACCACCACATGACCCCATCCCTTCCGGATTTAGAACAGCAGCGTGAAGTGATTGCTCAGCGCATCGCGCAACTCGGCGATCTTCGGCCCGGCAGCGTAACCAGCACGACAGGTCGGTGCGGGAAGCCGGACTGTCGCTGTCATCAACCCGGCGAGCCTGGTCACGGCCCCAATTTCCGGCTGACCTCTAAGGTCAATGGCAAGACCGTCTCGGAAGCGTTGTCGACGCCTGCGGCGATCCAGAAGGCGGAGCGAGAAGTCGAGGAATTCCGGAAATTCCAACAGCTTACTCGTGAGTTTCTGGGAACCAGTGCGGAGATCTGTCGTTTGCGGCCAGTTGAGGAGGAGGCCGAGACGGAGCGGAAAAAAAAACGGTCGAAGCGATCCGGCAAGAGATCACCCGCGAAGTAGAGCAGTTCTTACGGATAGTGTTCGAGGATCGGCACAAGAGGGGGCGGCTGGATCTGGAGGCGACCGAGATGGCTATGCGCTCGGCGTTGCACCGCGCGGGTGCCGCCGCCTTGAGCCAGCTGCTCGAATTTCCGGTCCCCGGCGAAGAAGAGCGCACGCTACCTTGTTCTTGCGGCCAACAAGCCCACTACCGCGAGCTGCGCAGCAAGCTCGTGCTGACGGCCTTGGGGTGGGTGGAAGTTTTGCGTCCCTACTATTTGTGCGCGCACTGTGGCCGAGGGCAATTTCCCGTGGACGTCGAACTGGATATCGAGAATACGGAATTCTCTCCCGGAGTACGCCGCATGCAAGCCATGGTTGGGCAGGAGGCACCGTTTGATGACGGTCGAGAACAGATGAAGATCCTGGCGGGCTTGGAGGTGACCACGAAATCGGTGGAACGCACAGCAGAAGCCATTGGGACCGATATCGCTCAGCGCGAACAGGCCGAGATCCAGAGAGCCCTGCAGTTGGACTTGCCCGTGATAATCGGCGAACCCATCCGCATGATCTACGTGCAGATGGATGGAACCGGTATCCCCGTGGTGAAGAAAGAAACGGCGGGTCGGCAGGGCAAGGTCGAAGGCCAACCCGCCCATACGCGGGAGTGTAAATTAGGGTGCGTATTCACGCAGACCACCTGGGATAAGCAGGGCTATGCCATCCGCGACCCGGATTCCACCACCTACACGGGAGCGATCGAAACGGCAGAAGAATTTGGCCCACGAATGTATGCCGAAGCTTCCCGACGCGGATGGAGCCGCGCGCTGCTGAAGGTGGTTATGGGCGACGGCGCCGAGTGGATCTGGAATATTGCCGAGCTGCACTTTCCGGGTGCCATTCACATCGTCGATCTCTACCACGCGCGCCAGCATCTATGGTACGTAGCTCGCAAGCTGTACCCCAATGACGAAGCAAAACAAAAAGCCTGGATGAAGATGCACCAGAAGCTGCTGGATCGCGGCAAAATCGAAAAGTTGGTTGGCGCACTCCGCGCGATCAAGTCCGAGAACGCCGAACTCGCAGAGAAGGTTCGCACCGAAGCAGACTATTTTGAGCGGAATCGAGAGCGCATGCGATATCCCAAGTTTCGTCGTCAACATCTCTTTGTGGGCTCAGGTGTGATCGAAGCTGGCTGCAGAACTGTAGTTGCTGTGCGTCTCAAGAGATCAGGAATGTTTTGGACCGTTCGAGGGGCGAACGCAATCGTGGCCCTACGTTGCTGCCAGCTCAATGGCGAATTTGAAAACTATTGGGAGGGACGCCGGGCGGCTTAACTTTTCCCTTTTAAGTCGCACACCCGCAAACTGGTAGACAAAGAAGCGCGATGAGTGGGTAAGAACCAAACCAGACCAATCGTGTTATTTATGCGTCATGCTATTGTGCTGAGTTATGATGCGGCGGATGCTTCACAGGCTTTCGAACGGACAGCTCCTTCTTCTT
>DATMQI010000137.1:0-27517 GCA_035567135.1 Terriglobales bacterium | reverse complement strand
TGGGAAGCGACCAGTTGAAGCACGTTCAGCGCGGAATCCTGATAGGCATTCACAGTCGAACTACCCAGGTTCATGGTGCCGAGCTTGCGCCGCGCGGTGGTAAGCGGCAGGCTGCAGAACGATCGCAGGCCATTGTCGTGGAGCGTCTTGGTGGCACGGTGAAAGCGGGTTTCGAGTTCGGCGTCGGCGATCGTAAGCGGCGCTTGTGTACGCCATACTTCGGCCGACGGAGAGTCCTCCATACCGAATTCCATGCCCGGCTGGATGGTCATGACGCCGTCGAAGTGCAGCGTATGCAGGCGCATCACTTCGTGAACGGGATCGTGGAGAATGAGGCTCAGGTAATTGAAGTTGAGAACCGTGTGCAGGCGCCTGCCCAGATCCTGAAACAATTCGGTGAGGCTCTGGTGGGCAGCAATCGCCTGAGAAACCTCCAGCAGCGTGGCGTACTGCTGTTCAGGTCTGGACGAGAACTGTTCGGGGAGCGTGGCCATACGCGGTGATCCTAAGGAGGTTCGCCAAGTGCACCGCCCCGAGTGCACGACGCGCAAACCGATTCGGATCAGTATAGCTTGAGGCTGTCGAATTATCGACACCGATACTGCGCTTCGCAGTGCGGAACCGTCGGCCCATTGCCAGTTGTGGACCCGATTGCCCTACATTTTCAGTGGTTTACGTGATTGTTACACAAAGGCTCACATGGGCCATTACAGTGCTCTCCCAATCGCGATTCGGTCGCAAAGCATGTTGAAGGTCACAACTAAAGAAGCACAGAGTTCGCTTACCTTCATTCTGGAAGGACGGCTGTGTCGGCCGTGGACGGTCGAGGCAGAACGTGGCTGGACGAAACTGGTGTCGAGCGCAGGAAATAAGAAGCTATTGCTGGACTTGGCCGGAGTGACTTTCGTGGATGGCGACGGCGAAGCCCTGCTGGCTTCAATGATGGAAAGTGGAACCAAGGTGCGGGCTCGAGGCGTGCAGGTGAGTCACTTGGTCACGCAGGTCCAGAAGCGGATGCAGCGAAAGTCGAGGCGATTTTCCCGTAGCACGCCGAGACCGCGTCGTGATCCCGGCGTGCCGTAAGTACCCTGCCCTCCCCCCGAAGTGCAAGGGTGCCTCGGGAAACCTGAAAATAAAAAAGCGGCGAGCACGGGGTTTACACGCCTTGTACTTCGCGCTGTGCCCGCCGCAAGTGCTTCTTTACTGCGTCCTTGCTCATTCCTAAAGCCCTGGCGACCTCGGGCAGCGTGTATCCATGCATCTCGGTGAGGACAAACACGTCGCGTGATCGGGGTGGAAGTAACAAGGCCCGGAGCATGGTCAGCTGAAACAATCGGTCGGGATCTTCGGCTGGTTGGAGAAAGGTCCCAGATACCGAATACCTCTGTTTTCCTTGCTGGCCACGAATCGTCATGATCATCCGGTTCACAGGAATCGTGCAGCGCGCCTGCTTTTCGTTTCATAGATTCGCGAGAAATGTTTCGTGGAGCTTTCCGGATTGGCTCGCACGATCCGGTGCTGACCCCGATCGTCGTCTCTTCTGCCGCCCATTGCCAAATTCGGGAGATGCCTGCTTTCGGTGTAAGATATTTCGCACTCCTGCATCCCGCGAGGCAAGCTCTTGCAATTTCAGGCGTTTGATGCACCCTACGTGGAGCGTCTACGTTCCGGGGACTTCCGGACGCAGGAGCATTTTGTTGCCTATTTCAGCGAACTGATCCAGCTCAAACTGAGAGCGCGTCTGCGCTCCCCGCAGGCCATCGAGGATGTTCGCCAGGAAACCTTCGTGCGGGTGTTCACTGCGCTGCGGAGTCCGGGAGGCATCCGCCAGCCGGAGAGGCTGGGCGCCTTCGTCAACTCGATCTGCAACAATGTTTTGCTCGAACATTACCGGTCTTCTTCCCGCTCCGACTCACTTGACGACGAGCCTCAGAACGAGTTGCCCGACCCCGTAATGGATGTGCTCGGTGCAGTCGCCGCCAAGCAGATGGAAGAGAAAGTCCGCGAGATCCTGGACGAAATGCCCGAGCGCGATCGCCGCATTCTCCGCGAGGTGTTTCTGGAAGAGCGCGACAAGGATGAGGTCTGCCGGGATTTCGGCGTCGACCGGGACTACTTGCGGGTGCTGCTGCATCGCGCCAAGCAGTCGTTTAAGTCTCTGTATCTAAAGAATATTGAGCGCAGGCCGCCCGGCGTCACGGCCGCCGGCAAAATATGAAACGATTTCCGCTCCGCTTTCACTACTTGTTGTAAGAGGGGGAGCAGTCCAGATGGACCACAGCGACGCAGTGCGTCTGAAGGCGACCGAGAGGTACTTGCTGAACGAGTTGGACCCCGAGCAACTCGATCAGTTCGAAGAACACCTGTTCGATTGTCCGGACTGTGCCCTCGACGTGCGCGCAGCCGCCATGCTGGTCGAGCAGAGCAAGAATGTGCTCTCCCGGTCCGCTGGTCCGGTACTCGTGGAGAAGACGGCTCACGGCCGCGAGACCTGGCTTTCTTGGCTGCGTCCAACGTTCGCCGTGCCGGTCATGGCAGCGCTGATTGCCATCGTGGCCTATCAGAACCTGGTTACTTACCCGAAGATGCAGACCTTATTACATAGCCCGCAGGTGATGCCTTGGGCTTCTGTGAATGTAGGCACCTGGGGGGCAGGGGGACCCGTCATCACTGTGCCGTCCGGCAAAGGTTTCCTTTTGTTTGTCAGAATCCCCCCTGAAAGCTCCTATGCCCGCTACAAGACAGACTTGTATAACCCAGCCGGAAAGCTAGAATGGTCGCTTGATTTTCCGGCCAACTCCGGTCAGGACCAGTGGCCCGTGCGGGTTCCGGACAGCAAGCGGGAATCGGGCACCTATACCTTAGCGGTCCGCGGAATTACCTCATCCGGCGAAACCAGAGATGTCGGTCGAACTTCGTTTGAACTGCAAATTCAGCAGTAGCGACACTAGTGGGGTGAACAATATGGCAACTACACCGTCCGTTAAGTCGAACGCAGCGCAAAACACAACCAACCAGGTGATATATACGCACCAGTTCCACTCGGAAGCCCATGTGCTCAGCGGAGAATTAAAGAGCCCGATCGAGCAGAGAATTGAGAAACATGCCCGGGTCGCACTTAAGAATGAACGAGGCGGCCATCTCACTCGGTTTCTCGAAGATGTCAGCATCGAGGGGCTCGTTTACTTCAGAAACGGATTCACTCGAGTATCCGGTGGGGAGAGCCTTAAGCACAAGGCATGGGTAACGCTATCCACATCGGTCATGGAAGGGCTGAACGTTTTCGAGATCCTTACTGCCGATCGCGTGGTCTCGCAAGTTTCGACCGAGCATACGCAAGACGCGCACGGCCACGTGCCACGTGTAACGTTTCTTGGCACGCAGTTCGTGAACCTGAGACTCTGTGGCTTTCCCATCACCGTCACTCTCGACCTTAATGTTTGTGGAGACAAGCCCGCAGGGGACCAATCGTATTTGACCAACATGGACTTCCTGCGCGATACACGCAAACGAGTGGACCGTATAGCCAATTGCGGATTCCTTCCGGAAGCGGTTAAGAAGCAGTACGATAACAGGCTTGGGGAAATCGACCGGCTTCCCGACCGTGAGGGAGAAAAGAAAATTACTTGTTCGTTGGTCAAAAGCATCAAAGTCGAACACGAGAAACAGATACCCGGCCTGGAGATCATCGAAAACGTATTGGTGCTTCGGGACTTTGGGGCGGTGTCGTTCGGCGAGGTGGAGGTGGGCATCGAAGCGCCAACGAAAGCGAACGACTTCCGGCGTCCAAACCCGGAACCGCACAATGGACACCACAAGCCGTCTTCGATGAGCAATTACTTCGAAGTGACCATGCTCAACATGGAATTGGGCTGCGTGGGAAGTGGCAGCGTCAAGGTCGGACAGTCGAAGACCAACGGTACTACCTCGCCCTAGGTCCCACTGTTCTGTTTTTTCTGATCATAGCCTGCGGACTTGCGTGTCGTCGGCAGCAGAGTCCGCAGGCTGCTTTTGAACACGCCTCTAGGGCCTTTCTGCGTGGAGATCTGCTACAAAGTCAGGACGAAGCGGAGGAGGAATATCAACACCTGCGCAATTCGAATCCACAATGGGCGTGGAAGTTCAAAATTCTCGAGGCCGAATCTCTCTTGTGGCGAGGTTTGTACGAGCAGGTGCAGACACTTCTCAGTTCTCAGCCTACTCGCCCCGAGGATAAGCAATCGCTGATAGAGATTCTCGCGATCGAGGGCGTTGCCCATGCGAGACTACACCAGTTTCCCGAAGCAGAGAAGAAGCTCAGAGAGGCAACGCAGATTTGCGAAGCTTCTTCCGAGCCGACTTGCGGCGATGTCATTCGCGCCCGAGGCGTTCTGGCCATACAGCATGGCCAGATTGATTCCGCGAAGCGTTTTTTCGAACAATCATTACAATTTGCCCGCACTCGCAATGACCATTTCCTGGAAATCACCTCTCTGCTCAATTTGGGCTTAGCTTCTCTAGAAGCCGAACACTATGACGAAGCTATTGATTGGACGAATGCGGCCTATCAGGCGGCCACAAGCTTTGGCGCTGCTGGCGAGGCCCAACTGGCTCTCGGCAACCTGGGCTGGGCATATTTTAATGTTGGCGACTTTGAGCGATCGTTGGAATTGTCACTCGAAGCTGAGAAGCGCGCCGGTCGCATAGGAAGGGTGATTACTCAGCTGTATTGGACTACAAATATAGGGTACGTCTACGCCAGACTTGGCGATTTCGCCCGCGCAAAACAGTCTTATCTGAATGCCCTTGATCTCGCTACGAAAATCAATAGCAGGGAAGGGATCTACAACGCTCACCGAGCGCTGGCACTTGTGTCTGTCACAAATGGCGACCTCGAGGGGGCGCGCAACAACTCTGATCAGGCAATCGCCATCGCGCGAACCGATCACAATCGCCTGAATGAACTTTACCCTCTTTTAGTAGAAGGACTAATAGCCGCATCGTCGCAAGATGGGGCCGGAGCGGAACGCATATTCCGCGAGGTCGTGCACGATCCGAACAGCAATGCCGCGCTGAGGTGGCGCGCTCAACATGCACTCGCCCGGCTCTACGAAGTGGAGAATCGCCCCGAGGACGCGGACCAGGCGTATAGAGCCGCGCTGGCCACCTTCGAAGGGGCGCGCTCATCGCTGCAGCGAAATGACGCCAAGCTGCCATTCTCAACGAATGCCGCGGGAATCTATGATGACTTTGTACGATTCCTGGTGGCACGCGGAAAGTCCGACGACGCCCTCCGCTGGGCCGATTACAGCCGCGCCCGAGCCTTGGCAGAGGGTTTGCAGGTTTCTCCGAGGGAAACACGACGAGCCTACCTGACGCATGCTCAGTCGACGAGTGCTCGCAACCTTGCACGACACACCCGCGGGATCATCCTCTTTTACTGGCTCGGCGAAAAGCAGTCCTATCTGTGGGCGATCACGCCTCAAAAAACGAACTTGTATCTTCTCCCTCCAGGCGCTGAAATCGATGCCGCCGTGCAGCGCTATCGAAAGGCACTCGGAGGGCCACAGGACGTGCTTGAATCGGCAGACCGTGACGGCCGCTACCTTTATGACACGTTGATTGCGCCGGCGCGTGCACTGCTTCCCCAGAACGCCAAAATCTCCATCGTTCCAGACAGAAATCTGAACAACTTGAATTTCGAGACCCTGCTGGTGCCAGAACCGAAACTGCATTATTGGGTCGAAGATGCCACCATCGCGAACGCAAGTTCATTGCGGCTGCTAAGTGCATCCTCATCCCCAGTTTCGGCCAAAGCTGCACGCAAGCTGCTTCTTATCGGAAACAGCATTGCGCCGAACGATCACTATCCTGAACTGCCGAGAGCTTCGTCGCAGATGGAGAGAGTGGCCGCTCATTTTGCCGAACGTCAAGTTCTCGCCCGCGATCAAGCCACGCCGGCCGCCTACTTCTTCAACGATCCGGGACAGTTTGCCTACATCCACTTCGTAGCGCATGGCACGGCGAGCCGGCTGAGCCCTCTGGACTCGGCCATCGTATTGTCAAAAAGCAGCGCCGAAGATGACTCGTTCAAGTTGTACGCACGCGATATCGTTGGGCGGCCTCTGCAGGCACAGCTGGTCACCATTTCCTCGTGTTACGGTGCAGGAGAGCGGGCGTACTCGGGCGAAGGATTGGTTGGACTTTCCTGGGCATTCCTGCGCGCCGGAGCGCACCATGTGATTGCCGCGCTTTGGGAGGCAAGCGATGCCTCCACCGAACAGCTCATGGGAAAATTCTACGAAGAGATCGAGCAAGGTCGATCTCCGGACGCAGCCTTGCGTACCGCAAAACTAGCGCTTCTCCATGGGAGCGCCTTTCACAATCCTTTTTATTGGGCGCCATTTCAGCTCTACGTCGGATCAACAGCGAATGTCAGAGTTGCGCAAGCCGGCAAGCATGGTCCCTCCCCTTAAGAATGATCCCGCAAATCTAGTGTGAGGTCCGGTTCGTGCTGAGCGACTTTGATATCGCTGCAATTTCTGAGTACCCAGTTCGCGCCCGCTGTCCGAAGATCGGAGACAGCTTGCGTCGTCGGAAAGGCGATCACCCGGGCGCCTGCTGCCCGGCCCGCCTCAATGCCTGAGGCCGTGTCTTCCACTACCACGCACTCAGCCGCAGGATAGCCCAGCATGCTCGCGGCTTTCACATAGGGATCCGGATGCGGCTTGCCGTTGGTGATGTCACTCGAAGTGATGAGCTTTTCGGGGATAGATAGACCGGCGGCGCGCAAGCGGACCTCGGCCAATGGTCGCGTCGACGAAGTCACAATCGTCCACCTGTTTCTGGGCAGATGATCGAGCAACTCGCGAGCACCCGGCAGCGCCACGACACCTTCGAGATCCTCGATCTCGTTCCGCTCCACAATTCGGTTTTCGGCTTCGTGGTCTGCGTCGGGCAAGTATTCACGCACGGTCGTGATGCTTGGGCGTCCATGTGCCTTGGCCACGACTTCCTCCGGCAGGAAACCGTGGGCCCGCGCCCATCGGCTCCAAACCCTCGCCACCGCCGGCGTCGAGTCGATGAGCACTCCATCCATGTCAAAGAGAAGAGCTCTGCATCGGATTTGGGTCATGGTCTTATGCTGCGAGCTCCGGACGACGAGCTTCGAGCGACCCGAACCCCCTTTGCTCGAAGCTCGCAGCTCGAGGCGCGTAGCTTTGGAGCTTCCGAAAACCGTCAGAAAGTTGCCGCCTCTGGCGGCATCACGCGCAGGGTTGCAAATGACACTAGCGAATTCGGTCGGCAATCCCCAGATGCGAAACCGCCAATACCACGCTGGCCTTTTTGGATCCTTCGGCAGTCGTTTGATAACCCGCACCGATGTTGATGTCCTTGGCGGCGAGCTTCGAGGCGAAACGGCAAAGTGCTCCCGGCACATTCGGCAGTGTGACGTGCAGCACGCGCTCTTCGTAATAGGACATCCTCCTCGCACGGAGTGCCTTCTTCGCGCGGTTCGCGTTATCAACCACAAGTTGCACGTACCCCATCGCGCCCGCACTGCCCGTGTTGAAGGCGAGAATATTTACCTTCGCGGTACCCAGAATCTTCGCGAGGTTCGCCAGTGTTCCTGGAAGATTGTCGCAAGAAACAGTGAGTTGAGTCGTCTTGGGCATACAAGTACCCGTTCGCAAAAATGGATGACGTGCATGCTATCAGAGCCGAATGCCACGATGCGAAATCTGTGCCGGCCAGGGCATGGAATGACGAGCCCGGCGCTGGGAATGCCGCTGGATCGATCAGGGCCTCTACTTATTCAAGCTCGCGTTCAGGAACCGAAAACAAACAGTCCGAATATCTGCATCTGAATAGGCCGCCGGGAAACGGGATGTGCCCGACAGAATCTTGTCTCGAAGCATGCCTTCGATTGCGCCCATAAGCCCCGAGCGCACCGCTTGCGGATGAAGGCTGCTGTCGAGTTCCCCTTGCTCCTTCAATTGCTGCAAAATCTCATCCACCATCTTGACGAACTCCAGAAATCCGGGGACTAGCACGATCAGCTTGCCATCGGAACGAATGCGGCGGCCTTCCAGCAAGAAGAGTGAGCGAACCTGCGGATCCTTATTAAGAAAGTTTAGGACCATTTCGACGACGAGTTTGAATTTGTCGCGCGCCGAAGGAATGCTCTCCGTGGCAAGTCGAAGAGCCGGGTTGATCTGTTCCCAAGTGTATTCAAAAATGGCTTCCAGAATTCCCTGCTTGCTGCCGAAATGCTTCACGAGTTGCGACTCGCTGGTTCCCGCCAGACGGCAAATGACGGAAGTGGACGTCGCTTCGTACCCGCGTTCCGCGAATAAGGCTTTCGCTGCTCCGAGGAGCCGCTCCCGGCTAGGCGTAAGCATCGCGATGCGGTTCTGAACCATAGCCGATAATCGTACCCTTGCGAGGCCGGAAAGTCGTGGCACTATCAAACGTGGTAAGGGTACCACTTGCATCCGATCACTTTCCGCCATCCTCGAACAGGGATAAATGCCGATGAAACCTACAGGAGGCCCCCTGCATAACTACGGAGAATGCTGTATCGACTGCGAGTTACCCTCAGAATAGCATCCCGCCTCGGAACAGTAATAGTACCACTACTATTGTCAAACTGCTTTAGCCGCAATCACGAAAGAATCCCGCAGTCAGGTGCCCATGAATTCTCAAAATCTCACTTTGGAGGAGCTTCCATGAGTTGGTCGTATGTGTGGTGCTCACGGCCTGACGTTTCCGACGGCATTCCCTCAAGCTTCCGCAAGTCTGGAAGAATTCTCAGACCGCTGATCCGCTTGCGAGGACTGCTTGCCCTGGGCTTTGTGTTCGTGGCACTCACCGCCACTGCTCAGACCAATCCAAAGCACTTTTTCTGGGCGCCGAACCAGCCCAATACGCCCGGTCCATCCGCGCTGACGAACGATCTCATTTATCACGGCGGCAACGCAGGCACTGGCGCCATTGGCGTCGAAACTGTGCCTGCGACTTACCTGATCTTCTGGGGCCCGGATTGGGCCAACGGCTTCACCACCACTGACGCGCATGGCACGGCCTACACCAGCCAGCAACTGCAAACCTATGTCACCTCGTTTCTGTCGAATCTCGGCGGCACGTCCTGGGCGGCCATCCAGAACGAGTATTGCAACAACGTGCCCGCCGGAACCACCAGTTGTGCGGCGGTAGGCGGCGGCAACTATGTGACCAATCCACGCAAGCAACTCAAAGGCGTCTGGACAGATGCCAGCGCGGTTCCGGCCGATATCGTTGCGCTGGGACTGGAAGAGAACCTCGTGGATGATCCGCTTGCCATGGAAGCGATTCGCGCTTCCGCCCATTTCAACTACGATCCCCAAGCTACCTACATCATCCTCACACCGCCCACCACGATTGCCACCGGCCAGCCTGTCTATTGCGGTTACCACACACAAACCAATAGCGTCGATGGCCTCGGCAATCCATATCGCCTGCAATACGCGTTCATCCCCTTTTTGAATGCGAATTGGCCAGGTTTGGGACAAGGCGGATGCGGGATGAACTCGGTCAACGTAGTCAGCGATAGCTTCGGGCATGGTGTGTTTGATGGCTACAGCATCGTGGTCGGGCACGAGTACGCCGAAGCTGTAACCGATCCCGACAATTTCGCGACCGTGCAGGACGGCTGGAATGATGCGCAGGGCAACGAGACTGGCGACAAATGCGCCTGGATAGACCTCGCGAATGTCTCCATGAACAATCACACCTCTTTTGCCGTGCAACCGCTGTGGAGCAACAAGGCATTTGACGTGAACGGCAGCGGATGTGTGCGTTCCGCTCCGACTAATCCGCATGCCATGCCCCCAGTTGGGATTACTCCACCGGCTGTCGACATATGTATGACTACGGGTATCTGCCCGCCCGGTGTGGCTGCCGGCCAGCCGATGCCGGTCAACATGGCGTATTTCGGAGGCAAGGTGCAGGTGACTCCGAAGATATATTTCGTGTACTGGGGATGGGGAGAGCCCGGCGCTTTTGACCACACTACGGCAGGCCATCCGGCGAGCGATCCCGACGGTGTCGGCGCGCTGATGAATCGGTTCGTCGCCGCGATCGGTGGCACGAGCTGGGGAAATATCGCTACCCAGTACTACCAGTCGAATTACAACGGCAACGACTCAAACATCACTAACCCGAAGAAAGAGCTGGCGGGCGTCTGGTATGACAATGCGACTCCCATTCACGACAATCTCGCCGCCATCGAACTGGCCCAGGAAGCAGCACGCGCAGTGCAATACTTCCACATTACAGACCTCGCCAATTCGCAGATCGTGGTCGCTCAGCCGCAAAAGTACAACGATGCTGGTTTCAACCAGAACGGGTACTGCGCGTATCACGACTACACAACTCCGGTTTCTTATCCGGGTGTGCAGTCAGGAATTTCCTTGGTGAACATGCCGTACGTCCTGAACGCTGCTGGTTCCTGCGGGAAAGATTTCGTCAACCCCACGCCGACTGGCGATCTCGATGGCGTAACCATCGTGCTCGGCCATGAGATCGCCGAGACCCTGACCGACCCGGGCGCCGAATCCTCCGCTGGCCTGGTTCAATACGGCGCGTGGTTCGATTGGCAGGGCTGGGAGATTGGAGACAAGTGCGCATGGGTCGGAGACGGCCTGCAAGTGCCAGGCGCACCCTTCAACATGATCGGCAACGACGGCGGAGCATACCCCGTGCAAACCCTGTGGAGTAACAAGAGCCTGAACGGTGTGGGTTATTGTTCGCAGGGATTCTAGAAAGCTCGGGTCATCAAGCACGCAGCCAGACTAGAAAGCGCGATCCACAGGATCGCGCTTTTCTATTTCATTTTGATCGTCCAATATCGTCGGTATCCGGAACAACGATTCGCCGCATGGGGGGAAGTAGAGATGCAAGTTCCGACTTTGGGGGCCCTGGGGCATCTCGATCGGATGTGAAAATTATTGCAGCAATCCAAGCTTCAGGTGCTAACCCGCGTCGTGTCTCTTCGTGTCTGATGAAAGGGGGGCCGAGGTCTTTTCGCGAGTCGTTCTGAACGGTACCAAGCATTGATTTTCTTTGAGATCACGGCGAGCTTGCACCACATGCGCGAGGTTTTCGTGGCGTCGTATCTTTCGAATCTCGGGTGAATGCCCGATTGCTCCCCTCGCTAATTACGTCAAAACTCAGGAAAAAAAGTACGGTGTGAGGGCTGGCAGCAATGATTTTGTTCTTTTTTGTGTTAGTTGCCGCATTTCTAATAGGGGTCAAATTTACGGATGACCTCATCAAAACGAGGCCGCGCAAGTGCAATGTTTTTCACCATTTAGGCGTACCGGGGGCTGCGACCCCAAACCAGTCAGATACCGATGCAGATTGACTGCATTGCCGGCGAATATGTGCTAGATCTTTAGCGTTTTGTGCTTGCGTCAAGGCTATCTTTTGGTCCAATCTTTCAGAGCGCGCGTTTGCACGTTCGTTTGCGTGGGCGAAGTTCCAGATGTTGGAAGTGCCGATGTCTCGGAACTCCCGACGATCCTTTCCCCTCCCGGACGAAGCATCGGGTGGTCATAGCCAAATACTACATAACCTTAGCAAGTACTCGAAGACGCACGTTGCAGTACTATCGCTCGGCCCGTCTTGCACTAGCAAAGTGGGCTTATCTTAGGAGTTTGCAGTGCCGGCAGAAACCCAAAGACAGAATGCTTCTCCCCCAAGTGCGTCAGTGGCATTTCCCAGCGCAAGTGCTGCACCGCCTCTCATCGTTGCGCCATCCCCTGCCGCCTTGTTGCGTTCTGGCCGAAGAAACTCGATCCGGTTGCGCTTTGAGAGTGGTGGTCTGAAACGCTTCCCGGTGGATTTTAAAGCCATCTCTTGCCAGTATGGTGCCGCAGATCGGCCTCCTCACGTTCATGACTTCGACACTTTGCCGGCAGGGGTCGATGTTGTTCTGTATCCGGCCTGTCCGGTAGAAAATCATCTTGCCCGGCTAAGCTTTGGAAATCATGTATTCCGTTATACACGCAGATTCACAAACTTTGTGGTCGACATCCAGGACAGCTATGAGACGTACTGGAATCGGTTCTCCAGCAAGAGCAGATGGGTATACAAGACTAAGGCTCGGAAACTCAGTAAAGCTTGCTCCGGCGAGATCACCTATCGACAGTGTAGGTCGGCTGAGGAGATAAAAGAGTTCTACGACCTGGCTAGAAAAGTGGAACTCGGTTCATTCCAAGAGAAGGTTTTGCGGAACGGCATTCCCGATGACCCATTGTTCTTCAAAGAAATGATGGACTTGGCATCGAATGGGAATGTCCGCGGATATCTTTTAATAGCGAAAGAAAAACCGGTCGCGTATCTGTATTGCCTGGCAACTCCTCAAACGCTATTTCATGAAATATCTGGTTACGATCCCGCCTTTGCCACATACTCGCCCGGCGTTCTCTTACAACAATATGCGTTACAAGAGATTTTCGCCGAGCGGAGATTTCGGCTTTTCGATTTTTCCAGTGGCGGGGGACAACATAAAGAATTCTTTTCGACCCGTCGTCTCGATCGCGCCGACGTCTATATCTTTCGGAAGACTTTGCGCAATGTGGCGATCGTGTCCTTTGTTGCCGGACTCGGATTTGCCCTCAGCAAGTTCACGGGGATGCTTGGCCGTGTTGGGTTGGATGCCAGACTTCGCCGCCTCGTGCGATCCGTTCGCCAGTGAGTTGACGCTTGGCGCCCGCTTGCGCGAAAAATCGCGGAACGGTTCCCTCGAACCCCGTGAACGTGGGCGACTTTTGAACATGGAGCTACAACAGTTGATTCAGTGTTGAGTCGCGCAACACAACCCTCAAAATACTTTCCGAACTTCAGTCGCTAACCGTGGTCGAGCGAGTCGATTACCTACTCGGTTGTGGCGGACGGCAGGAAAAACCGCGCTTGCTGAGGTCAACTACGAAGCTCAAGCAAGCCAGAAAGGTGGCCCTACACCTTCCCGATTACGCGACCTGGCGGCAGGCATTATCGCAGCAAACGACGAAGTTGAGGACGATTGATATTGCGTTCTGCTGTGTTGAAGGATGACTCAACTAGTTCAACTTCCGGTTAGTCGACGATTCGGGGTGATCTCTGTGTCTTCGGGACACTCGCGCGTTTGTCACTAATGATCTGTGCTTGGCGCGGTACCCCATTCTGGCCATGGCTTCATTAGACTGATCTAAGATTGCGCAAAGGTGAGTCTAATGAAAAATATTTCCCGTGGGTGGCTAATACTCCCGTTGTTATTTCTCTGTCGCCCGATATTCGCGCAATGGCTTCTGCCGGGCCAAGCTGACTTTACAAAAGCGGTAACCAAGGTTTTTCCGGTACGCGACGGTATCAGCCTTATTCAAATTCGTACCCCGCAACAAGCGTTTAACACCCTTGTGCTCGCGGGTCCGCAGGGTTACTTGCTGGTGGATCACCCGGAACCCGCTGCAAATCCGGCAATACAAAAAGTGTTGGATGGTTTGGGGAAGCGGCCGGTGAAGTTTCTTTTGAACACGCACTGGCATTACGATCACGTTGGGGGAAACGTGATATATGGACCGGATGCAATTATTGTTGCACACGGAAACGTTCGGAAGCGACTGATGACGACACAGACTCCCTATTGGTCGCCGAGCCCTATCGGTCCTGGTCCGGAGCGGGCTTGGCCGGTTATAACTTTTCGCGACATGGTCAGCGTTCACTTCGTGGACGAAGATGTTGAGATGGACCATTATGCAAGCGGCCATACGGATGGCGACTCGGTTATTTACTTTGCACATGCGAATGTAGTCGATGTCGGTGATCTTTTCTGGAGCAGGGGAAATGTAGCGGGCGGTGCTGATATTGAGGGAATCGCCCTTTCCCTTTCTGCCGTCCTCGACAGGATCAACGACAGTACGGTGATTATTACGGGGCACACTGAAATGTCCAATCGCCGCGACCTCGCGCAATATGTCCAACTCCTGAATGAAACGATCGCGCTTGTGCGGCGGGAAATTGCTGCCGGCAAGACCGGGAAGGAGATAGCGGACGCAGGCTTGCCCAAGATTTGGAAACCATGGTTCGCTCCTGAAACTGTTCCTTCTGAGCGTGACTTCATGCACGACGTTTACGCGGCCTTAACCCACACCAACGATCTCAATCAGTAGCATCGTGAATGGCGACCTTCGCTTCCAGCGTTACCGCCGTAGGTCGCGTCGACCCGAGCGCAGAGTTCCGTTCCAGAGGCTGATTGGCTCACCCCCAGCGATATGGAGCCACTGTGAACCTAAAGTCCATGGACCTTTGCCCCTTCCTCGATAATTGCTCCGCGCGAAGAGTTGCGTAAGATTTAGCCATTGGGGATGAATCGTCATTGCAGACCTCAGGGGATAGCTTTCTCCAAATTCGCGGGTTGAGGGTTACGTATTGTCCATCTAGGGGAGATGACGTACGTGCCCTGAACGGCATTCGTCTGGAAATTCGACGCAGCGAAATTCTTGGAATTCTGGGTGAATCAGGGTGCGGAAAAAGTACGCTGGCACACGCTATCCTGGGATTGCTGCCCCCGCACGCCAGGATCGGAGCTGGAGAAGTTTTCTGGCAGGGGCGCGACTTGCTTCGCTTTCCAGAATCGGAACTGAGGACAATTCGCGGGCGGAAGATTTCATTGGTTTCGCAGCAACCAGCGCTCTCGCTTAATCCCGTCATGTGCGTGGGAAACCAGGTTGGGGAAGTTCTGCGAGCACATGTGCCGTCGACATCGAGGGAGCGCAAGGAGCGTGTCTGCGAGTTGCTGCGTGAGGTTGGGTTTGAGCAGCCCACCACTATTTATGACGCATATCCTCATCAACTCAGCGGTGGGCAACGTCAGCGAGTTGTGATTGCACAGTCGGTCGCGTGCCGGCCCGCGCTTCTGATCGCAGACGAGCCAACCAGCAAAGTGGATGGTCTCCTGCGCTCCGAAATTGTTGGCCTCCTGTCGAAATTACGCGAACGATACGGCACCACGATTGTCGTCATCACTCATGACCCCACTCTTTGTGCGACATTCGCCGACCGCGTTGCCTTGATGTATGCCGGACGCATTGTAGAGTTAGGGAACTCCGCAGAAGTCTTTGCCCGGCCTCTTCATCCTTATACTCGGGCCTTGGTGGCACTCGTGCGATCGTCCACGATTGCAGGACCGAGCACAAGAGAGCACTTTCCAAGGATCGAGGGGGAATCGCCCGATCCAACAGCGGTTTCGATCGGATGTAGCTTTGAGCCCGGCTGTGCGGAGCGGATGGAGGTGTGCGCGCTCCGGTGTCCGGAGGACGTCGCACCCGAACCCACTCGGTCCGTGAACTGCTTCAAATATGGCGAGTAACATCCCAGGCTCCGAACGGCAAGGCCATCCACTGCTACACGTGCAGAAGCTGTCGAAGCACTACGTTCGCGGTAGAGGGTGGGGGAAAAGCGTGGCAGTAACAGCGGTGTGCGACGTCGATTTTGAGATTCGCAGCGGACAGACGCTGGCACTGGTCGGCGCTTCGGGTGCGGGCAAGTCCACCGTGGCTCGATGTGTAGCTCGCCTGGAGCGGCCGGACTCGGGAGAAATCTGGCTCGATGGAACGGATATCGCAAGGCTCAACTTACGCGATCTGCTTCCCATCCGGTCGAACACCCAGATGATTTTCCAGGATACTGAAACCTCGATGAATCCCCGGTTTTCGGCGGCCGAGGTCATTGAAGAACCTCTGCGAATCCAGGGTGCGAGCCGCTCGGAGCGTCGAGACATCGCGACGGCAGTAATGAGGGAAGTTGGGCTGCGTGCCGAATGGCTGAAGCGGCCGGTCCTGGAATTCAGCGGCGGTCAGCAACAAAGACTCGCGATCGCCCGAGCGTTAAGCACGAGACCGAAAATGCTGATTCTCGATGAGGCGCTGTCGAGCCTGGATTTGTCCACCCAGGCGCAGATTGCCAACCTGCTGCTTGATCTGCAGTCCGCCCACTCGATGGCCTACCTCCTGATCTCGCATGATCTGACGCTGGTGGCACGCATGGCAGATGTGCTCTCGGTCATGTCGGATGGCCGAATTGTGGAGATGGGAGCGACGCAGCAGGTCATTGCCGATCCAAAGCACGTGCAAACGCAAAGACTCTTGGCCTCGGCGAGAGCCGCGGAGTCCAAGTTTGATTTAGCGTCCGGAGCTTCCGCATGAGCTATCTTGGCCGCAGAGTGATTCGTGCTGCATTTCTGCTGGTCGGAGTCTCGATTCTCTGCTTCCTGTTTACGGAGATGGCGCCCGGCAGTTTTTTTGATGAGATGCGGCTCAATCCGCAAATTTCCCCGGAAACAATTTCCTCGCTGCGCGCACGCTACGGATTGGACCAGCCTCTGGTTGTGCGCTACGGACGCTGGCTAAGATCAGCGCTGCATGCGGATTTCGGATACTCGATAGCCTATAACGCTCCGGTAGCGCCGCTATTGTGGAGCAGAGCCAAGAACACCCTACTGCTGGCCACGACAGGGATGCTTCTGACCTGGTTGATCTCGATTCCATTAGGTGTGTGGGCGGCAGCACGGAGCGGCCGCATGCTGGACAAGAGCGTCCGCGTCGCGAGTTCCTTGCTGGTCTCCATTCCAGAAGTGGTGATCGCGGTGGCCTTGCTCGCGATTGTAGTGCGCTGGCGAGTATTGCCGGTCGGCGGCATGACGTCGATGGATAACGAAGGGCTCTCGCAGTGGGCGCGACTGCAGGAGATCGCCAGCCGCATGCTGCTGCCCACCATCATTCTTACCTTGGGAGAGACCGCCATCATTGTGCGGCACCTACGCGCCAGCGTCTTGGAAGTTTTGGACACGCCATTTGTGCAGGCGGCGCGCGGTCTCGGGATCGGCCGCACGCGCTTGCTCTTCCGACACGTGTTGCCGGTGGCAGCCAGTCCCGCGATCTCGCTTTTGGGCTTTTCCCTGGCGGGATTGCTGAGCGGATCGTTACTGGTCGAAGTCATATGTGGCTGGCCGGGCCTGGGGCCTCTCATCCTCGATGCCACGCTTTCACGGGACTTTTACCTGGTGATCGGCGGAATCATGTTGTCGGCGCTCTTCATGGTGGGAGGAAATCTGGTCGCCGACATCATGCTGCTCGCCTGTGATCCGCGCATTCGAACAGGAGCCCTCGATGCGCGCTAAGACTGCCATCTTGATTGTCGCGCTGGTTGGGCTGCACCTTACGTTGCTGCTGGCCGGCTTCGTGGCCCCGTGTGATCCAGGCGCGCAGGATCGTGAACTGCCCTACGCGCCGCCTACGCGGCTTCATTTCGTGGACGCTTCCAGTTGGCATCTACGGCCGTTCGTCTATCGCTGGAATGCCGGACCAGACGGATATTTCGAAGATAAGCGTCAGTCCTTTCCAGTCCATTTTTTGACAAGTGGGCCAGCCTATAAATTGTTGGGAATTTTCGAGGCGAAGTGGCATTTGTTCGGCGTCGACGAGCCGGCAAGAATTGCACTTCTCGGCACGGATGGGTTTGGCCGGGATGAGTTTTCCCGCGTTCTCTCAGGCGGCCAGATCTCAGTGGCAGAGGGGATCGCGGCAACTCTTCTCGCACTCCTGGCAGGAACAATTTTTGGCATCATAGCGGGCTATTATGGCCGTTTAACAGACGAGTCGGTGATGGGCGCGACGGAGTTGTTTCTTTCTCTGCCCTGGCTCTACTTCCTGCTTGGAGTGCGCGCATTTCTGCCGCTCCATTTGAGCCCTGCCCGGACCTTCCTCCTGCTGACCTGCGTCATTGGGCTGATTGGGTGGGCGCGTCCTGCCCGGTTGGTGCGAGGAATCGTTCTGAGTGCGCGATCGCGGAACTATGTTCTGGCAGCACGGAGTTTCGGCGGCTCCGACTTCTACCTGATGTGGCGGCACATCCTTCCCGAGGTGCTCGGCCTGTTGCTGACCCAGGCGGCGCTGCTCGTACCGCGCTACATTGCAGCCGAAGTGACTCTGTCGTTCTTCGGGCTGGGCGTGAATGAGCCGGTCGCGAGTTGGGGCAACATGCTCAGCACGCTGCAACAATACAGTGTGCTGGTGTCCTATGCCTGGTTGCTCGCACCGGCGGTAGCGCTGGTCGTTACTTCCGTAATCTACAGCATTCTCGCGGACACTCTGCATTCCCGGTTAGAATTTCGTTCAACCTAGAAATTCAGTTCTGTGGGGATGGGGAGATCATGAAAGCAATCGCTCGCCTAACCCTACTCGTGTGCCTGCTTGCCGGTGTTTGCATGGCTGCAGGACCGTCTCCGGAAAAACCAAATCCGGGAGAAGAACTGGAGCGCGCGGGACAGGTTTCCGGACACCACGGCGGAAATCTCACCATTGGTGGCCGCGCCGAGCCCAAGACTCTCAACCCGGTGATCGCAACAGATGCGGTTTCGCGTGAAGTGATCGGGCGCATGATGGCGGACTTGATCGACATCAACCGCGCGTCTCAACAGACTGAGCCTGCGCTGGCGAAGTCGTGGAAAACATCCCCGGACGGCAGGGTGTTTACCCTGCAATTGCGGAAGGGTATCCGATTTTCGGACGGCCATCCTTTCGATGCCGACGACGTGGTCTTTTCGTTCGCCGTGTACATGGACGAAAACGTGGATTCGCCGCAGCGCGACCTGCTGATCATCGACGGAAAACCGCTCACCGTGACAAAAGTGGATCAGTACACTGTTCGCTTCACCTTGCCGCGGCCCTACGCCGCTGCCGAAAGATTATTCGACGGGCTGGCGATGTTGCCGAAGCATCTCCTCGAAAAATCTTATCGAGAACGGAAGTTCGTGCAGGCATGGTCGTTGAACACAGCGGCGAGCGAGATCGCCGGGCTGGGGCCTTTTCGTTTGAAGCAATACGTGCCCGGGCAGCGCGTGGTCTTAGAGCGCAATCCTTATTATTGGAAAGTAGACAGCAACAACGAGCGGCTGCCCTACCTGGACGAACTTACTTTCCTTTTTGTGGGCAGCGAAGACGCGCAGGTCATGCGTTTCGAAGCGGGCGAGACCAGCATGATCAGCCGGTTGAGTTCGGATAATTACAATCTGCTGGCGCGCGAGCGTGATCGTACGCGCGCGCAGCTTGTCGACATGGGGCCCAGCCTCGAGTACAACTTCCTGGTTTTCAACCAGAACGACCTTAGCTCGAAGAAGCTGGATGCGGTCGCGCAGAAGCAGCAATGGTTCCGCGAATTGAAATTCAGGCAGGCCATTTCCGCGGCCATCGACCGCGATTCGATTGTCCGCCTGGTCTACGGAACCCGCGGCGCTCCTTTGTGGGGGAACGTGGGACCTGGCAACAAGCAGTGGGTCAACACCGCCATTCCTCATCCGCAGCGTTCTGTTGATGCAGCGCGCCGGCTGCTGAAGTCCGCAGGTTTTTCGTGGAATCAGGCCGGGCAATTGTTGGATTCGTCCGGGAAGCCGGTCGAGTTCTCGATTATCACCAGTTCTTCCAACACCCAGCGCATGAAGATGGCCACGCTGATACAGGACGACCTCTCTCATCTCGGCATGCAGGTACACGTGGTCCCCCTGGAATTCCGCGCAGTCATCGATCGCGTCTTCCAGAGCTTCGACTACGAGGCCGCGATTATGGCCTTGGGCGGCGGCGACGCCGACCCTAATCCGGAAATGAATGTCTGGACCACGAGCGGCACATCGCACCTGTGGCATCTGCACGAAACGGAGCCCGCCAGCCCATGGGAACGCGAAATCGATCAGCTCATGCAGCAGCAGATGATCACTCTCGACTACGGAAAGCGAAAGCAGCTCTACGACCGCGTGCAGCAGCTGATTGCCGAGCATCTTCCTTTCATCTTTCTGGCGACGCCCAACGTTCTTGCGGTTGCGAACCCTCGCGTGGGTAATTTCCATCCCGCTGTTTTGGATCCCTACACGCTGTGGAACGCCGATGAGCTCTACATTCGCACCCCAATGGAGAGCGCGGCGGCGCGATGACCGGAACGGCGGCACGACGAAAGCTGGAACGGGCTCCAGCACGGACGGATGAGCAGCTGATCAAAGGCTGTTTGGACGGCGACCCCGAAGCGTGGTCTGCGCTGATTGACAAGTACAAGAACCTCATCTATTCGGTCCCGGTTCGGCTCGGTATGCACCACGATGCGGAAGACATTTTTCAGGCAGTGTGCGTGAATCTGCTCTCGAACCTGTCGCAACTGCGCGAGCACCGGGCATTACCGAAATGGTTAATGAAAACGAGCTACCACCAATGCCTGCGCTACCAGCGTACTGCCAGCTGCCTCACAGAGCTTGATCCCGAAGACGCGGAAAACGCCCAAGACACAGCGGCGCTTCCGGAAGAAATGCTCGTCCAACTTGAAGACGAACAGGCCCTGCGTGATGCCATCACCGAGATGCCAGCGCGCTGCGAGCGCATGATCCACATGCTTTTTTTCGAAAGTCCCGTCCGGCCCTACGCAGAGATTGCCAGTGAACTGGGGCTGGCCACGGGCTCGATCGGATTCATTCGCGGCCGGTGTCTGGCTCGCTTGCGCAAGCACCTCGAGATGAAAGGGTTTTGATGGGCGTGCAACCCGCTCAACAAACCGAAGTGGACGCACTGATCGGCCGCCTGCTCGCGCTCAAGGATGCGCCGAGCAGGAAACAGTTCGTCGCACAGCATCCTCGAGCTGAGTGGGGCGAAGTTGTACGCCTCCTTACAGAGCGAGTCTGGCAGGAGGTTCGGGTCGACACCCACCGGGCAGAGCGCTCGGCAGACATCGCCATTGAGGTCGCGGAAGTGCTCGGTGACCGTACTTCGCTGGCCAAGAGCCTGCGCGCTAAAGCAAACGCTCAGTATGCTCTGGACCACCATGCTGCAGCCATCGAACTGCATGAACAAGCCGTGGCGCTATTCGAAGAGGTCCGAGACCAGGCAGAACTGGCCCGCACGCTCAGTGGCTCCATCCAGCCGCTGTTGCTTCTTGGACGTTACGACCAGGCGCTAGCGGCCGGGGAACGCGCGCGCAAGATCTTCCTGGAGCAGGGCAACGCACGTCGCGTGGCGCGGCTGGAAATTAATATCGGGAACATCTACCACCGGCAGGATCGGTTCACGGAAGCGGCGGAATTTTACCAGCGCGCGTACCAGGAACTGTTGCAGCACGATGACGCAGAAGGCCTGGCTGCCGTGCTCAGCAACTTGTCGCTGTGCTACATCAGCCTGAATGACTTTCCCAAGGCACTGGAACTCCACCGGATCGCGCGCCAGCACTGCGAGCAGAAAGGCATGCCGATCCTGGTCGCGTACGCCGACTACAACATCGCCTATCTGTATTTTCTGCGGGGAGAGTTTGGGCGTGCCATCCAGATGCTTCGCGATGCCACCGCGAGCGCAAAAAAGGCAGAAGACAGTTACCAACTGGCGCTGTGCAATCTGGACTTGTCGGAAATTTATCTCGATCTGAACTTGAACACGGAAGCTGGGGAGTTGGGAAGAGCCGCGCACCAGGCGTTTCAGGACCTGGGGTTTGGCTACGAAGGGGCGAAAGCCCTTGCCTTTGCAGCGATTGCCGCGAGCCGGACCGGACAGGCGTTCGAGGCCATCAGGCTGTTCGCGCAGGCGAAAGACATGTTCGTGCGCGACCAGAACCTGCTTTGGCCGTCACTTATCGACCTGTACGAAGCGCTGGTGTTGTTCAACGAGGGCCGCTTGTTCGAGGCGCAACGTCTTTGCGTGGCGGCACACGAATTCTTTCGCACCTCGCCCATGCGCGGGAAGGCAGTTCTGGCGGAGTTATTGCTGGCTCGAATCGCACTGCGCATGAACGACTTTCCTCTTGCAGAACGACATTGTCAGAGCGCGCTCGCGGAATTGGAAAGGCTCGATTCGCCCCTCCTGCAGTATCAAGCGAACTTTCTGATGGGCGAAATTGCGCGAGCGGGCACGAAGACGCAAGAGGCCTACCAGTCCTACTGCCGGGCGCGTGAGGCCATCGAGCACCTACGCGGAAACCTGCGCGGCGAAGAGCTGAAAATCGCGTTCTTCCAGAACAAGCTCGAGGTGTACGAAAACCTGGTGGATCTTTGTCTGCGCAGTCCCGACCGCTTTGAGGAAGCTTTCGGCTACATCGAGCAGGCAAAATCGCGGGCCCTCGTGGATCTGCTGAGCCACTCGGTACACGTTCCCAGCGCGGCCGATCCGGGACAAAGCGAACTGGTGCGATCGATTCGCAATCTCCGTGAGGAACTCAACTGGTACTACAACCTGATCGAGCGCGAGCAATTACGGCCGGAGGAACGCTCCC
Source organism: Terriglobales bacterium (assembly GCA_035567135.1). Classification (GTDB taxonomy): domain Bacteria; phylum Acidobacteriota; class Terriglobia; order Terriglobales; family Acidobacteriaceae; genus JABDBE01. The sequence continues at coordinate 5,224 of DATMQI010000137.1, read as the reverse complement.
AGGAAAGGATCAAACAACTCGAGCAGCAAGCGCGTGCGCGCGAAGCAGACCTGATGCGTGCACTCAAGGAAGCCACGGTTGCGGAAGCATACCAGGCCGGCATGCAGGTAGCTTCAATGGCTTCTCTGGACGAGATCCGGTCTGCAATTCCGGCGGATACCGCACTGATTGAGTACTTTCGGATACAAGACCGGACCATCGCCTGCGTGCTGACTCGCGACCAGTTGCACATGGTGCCAGTAACGGTGCATTCCCGAATTCAGAAGCTGCTGCAGTTGCTGCAGCTGCAGATATCAAAGTTCCGGCTCAACCCACAGTACCTGACGACCTTCAGCGAACCGCTTTTGCTCTCAACCGAGGCGCACCTCAAGAACCTGTACCAGGAGTTGATCATGCCCATCCGCCAGTTGCTCGAGAGAGAGCATCTGGTGTTTGTGCCGCATGGGCTGCTGCACTACGTGCCCTTTCACGCGCTGCACGATGGCACGTCGTACCTGGTGGATCGGCATTCGATTTCCTATGCCCCCAGCGCGAGTGTCTATGCGATCTGTCAGGCGAAGAACTCCAATACGACGGGCAACTCTTTGATTCTTGGCGTTCCGGACGCGCAGGCTCCGTCAATTCGAACCGAAGTTGAGGCTCTCAGCAGGATTCTTCCGGACGCGAGACTCTTCGTGGGAGAGGCCGCGACCGAGGATGTATTGCGAACGCACGGGCGCACTAGCCGGATGGTACACATCGCGACGCACGGCTATTTCCGGCAGGACAATCCCATGTTTTCCTCGATCCGCCTGGGCAGCTCGCACCTGAGCTTGTATGACATCTCCCATCTGCAACTGCCAGCCGAATTAATCGTACTCAGTGGCTGTGCAACCGGGCTGAATGTGGTTACTCCCGGAGACGAGCTGATGGGACTGGTTCGCGGACTCCTGCAGGCTGGGGCGCAATCTCTCGTCTTGAGCCTGTGGGATGTCCACGACGAAAGTACGAAGGAGTTCATGATCGAATTCTACACGCACCTGAAGAAAGGCTTATCCAAGGCTCAGGCCATACGGACCACCATGCTGGGACTACGCGAGCGTTACCGGCATCCCTATCATTGGGCGCCTTTCTCATTGATAGGAAAGGGGTAACCGGCGGCAGGATTTATTTCGGCCGGGCTATATTTCTCGGCACCGCGGGCTCTCTTATTCATTGAATGGCAGAGACTCGGTACTTCGAGCAAGCCAATATTCGGGTTATGAGAGTGGGGATGACGCATTTTTCAGAGCAAGTGTGGGCCGATTTTGTACGCGGGGTCGGCGCGTCGGAAACAGCGCAGGAAGTGAAAGAGCACTTGGGATCGAGTTGTCCTGAATGCGAGACCACGCTTGCTGTCTGGGGCCGGATCGCACAGCTCGCGGCAAGAGAGAGCGCCTATGCGACTCCGGAGAATCTCGTCCGTCTGGTGAAATTGCAATTTGCCGATCAGCAATCGAGTCAGCGGGAAGCCGGCCTGATCGGCAGCATGATTTTTGACAGTGCGACCCAGCCTTTACCAATGGGCGTTCGGAGCGGTAGTGCAAGCACTCGCCAAATTGTGTACGAAGCGGAAGGCCTCACCGTGGATTTGCGTCTTGAGCGCAAACCGCACTCTAGCACCTTTTCCGCCGCCGGCCAGGTGCTCGACAAGGACGCGCCGCTCAGTTGGCTCGGCAATGCTGCCATCGTGCTCTGGAACGATAAGGGGCACATGCTTATGAAGACGGTTGCCAATGACTACGGCGAGTTTCAGTTTGAGTTCGAACACGAGGATCAGTTGCGGATTTCCATCATCACCGCGAACCGCAAGACATTGCGGATTGCGTTAGGAAATCTGGAGTAAGCGAACCGCATTACGTTAGGAACCAGAGGTGGTTACGAGTAAGAGATTACGGGCGTAAGTAGTCAACCGCGAATTCCCATTTTAGACTCGCGAAAATCCCCCAACTGCTTAAGGCCCTGACGAAGAGGGGGATCGTGAGTTTATGAACGACTTGAAACGACAATTCCACATGAGACGCCTGGGCCTGCTGCTTTGTTTGTTCCTGCTGTTGACGTCTCTTTGTGCACCCGCCGCCGAAGCGCAAACGCGATTGATTGTTCGCGACTCGCTTGGCTTGCCGGGCATCAACCTGAGCTGCCTGCTCGCCGGTTGCAACGTTGTCACGGGTCTCGGCGATCCGAATGGGCAACTGTTCCTGGTGACGTTCCCAGCGATTCTCGATCCGGTGACGGATCTCCTCCGGCTGAGTCTGCAGACCGGCATCCTTTCTGTCGAGATCGATCAGCTTGTGAATACGCAGCAAGCGTACGCGGACGCGACACCGTCGTACCTGACTGACAAGACGCCGGTTTCCTACTACGGCTCGACAGTTTGGCATGGATATGTGTATCAGCCGGGCAATCAACTGATTCGTACGAACCAGACCCACTCGGCTTTCAACGCAACGGGAGTGGGAATCACGGTAGCAATCATCGACACCGGCGTCGATCCCACGCACCCGGTATTGAAAGCCGTGCTCGTGAACGGATACGACTTCACGCGCAATGTGAGCGGCGGTTCGGAGAAACCCGATGTCAATACCACTCCGCCCGATACCAGTTCGGGGCAGACCGGGGAAGTAAACCAGCGCACCGTAGCAGTGCTGGATCAACGCACCGTCGCAGTTCTCGACGGCAGCCAGTACTCGGCTTTCGGACACGGCACCATGACAGCAGGCATTGTGCACCTGGTAGCGCCGCAGGCGAAGATCATGCCCTTGAAGGCATTCAGCGCGAACGGCACGGGATACGACTCCGATGTGCTGCGGGCAATCTATTACGCGGTGAAGAACGGCGCGAAAGTCATGAACATGAGCTTCGATTTCTCGACCTACTCTCCGGAACTCGCACGCGCCATCAGCTACGCCAACAGCAAGGGAGTGCTCACGGTGGCCTCGGCCGGAAACGACGGGAAGCGCACTGTGGTCTATCCAGGCGGATTGCCGGGCGTTGTGGATGTGGCTTCGACTTCCAATACCGATATCCAATCGACATTCACAAATTACGGAGCCCCGCCGGTGTGGATGGCCGCGCCGGGTGAAGGCGTGGTCACCACTTATCCCTGGGGCACGTACGCCGCCGGATGGGGAACTTCATTCAGCACACCATTCGTGGCTGGAACCGCAGCGCTAATGCTGGGTACCAATGGAACCTGCAGCACGAGTTCGCACGTTCCATGGGGACTCGCCGTGGCCGACCCCATTGGGAACCTCGACATGGGCTTCGGACGCCTGGATACATATCAGGCGGTCCTGGCATGCCGGGTGTTGCGCTAAGCGCGAGTCGACGGCATTGACTGCAATCGCAAATCTCGGATTCGAAGTGCCGGAACTCTTGCTCCGCGTTAAGGAACTGGAGGAGCAACATTCGGCGCTTCGCAATTCCGTCATCTGCGCCTTCAACCAGTTACTGGATCTGAAGGACATCAGTACGGGCGTGCACAGCACGCGCCTGGCAGAGTGGGCCATCCGGGTTGCGCGTGAGATGGACTTTCCCGAGGACCGCTTCTACCAGGTGGAGGTCGCAGCCCTGCTGCATGATATTGGCAAGGTTGGAGTCCCGGACTCCATCCTGAAGAAGGCGGGCCCCCTCACCGAAGAGGAGCGGGCAATCATCAACCGCCATCCCGAGTACAGTTGGTCCATCCTCCGTTTGTTCCCAGGCCTAGAGGAAGCCAGCCTGTACGCGCTCCACCATCACGAGAACATCGACGGTACGGGTTATCCGGCGAGACTGAAGGGACAGGACATTCCACTCGTTTCACGGATCATTTCGGTGATTGACGCCTACGATGCCATGGTGTCGAATCGCTGCTACCGAAAAGGTTTGCCGCACGAGGAAGCCATTTCGCGGCTGGTTCGGAGTAGCGGAACGCAGTTCGATGCTGCTGTCGTACAAGCCTTTATTCCCATCGCGGAGAAGGAAACTGCCGACGTTTTCGCAGCCGCTGGTACAAGCACCGAGGCGGTGCTCTAACCTCCTTCAGTGGGTCTTGATTTGGCTGGTGCCGGGATTCGAACCAAAGTGCCAAGTACCGGTGGATTTTGAGTTCACTGGAGGCCTCTGATCGGTTGTGAAAACTTCCTACGCTGCTCTACTTTTTCAGCCGCTTACAAGGCGAACGTCTTGATCCCTTGTGACGGGATCGCATTGTTCTAACGGCCAGCTTTTCTGGAACAATTAAGCAAGCACAGTTAAAACATCAAAGACAACTCCGGGACGAGTAACGCCGGGGGCCTGATATGATCTGTCCTTGTTCTTGTGAATTCAGTTGACCCTCCCGGAGACCAGAGACAATCCGTGGCCAAGACCAGCAGGAAGCGCCCAAGCGCAGAGTCCGAAATCTTCGAACGGCAAGCGCGTATCTGCAAATCCTTTGCTAATTCGACGCGTCTGCGGATACTCGACTGCCTCGGCAAGCGTGACTGGGTTGCTTCCGAGCTCCAAACGGAGCTGGGAATTTCCAAGGCTAACCTATCGCAGCATGTTGCAATTTTGAAGGCGGCCGGCATCGTGGGCACGCGTCGGGAAGGCAAGCAGGTGTACTTCTCACTTTTAATGCCAGAGGTGAAGAGCGCTTGCCGGCTGATCCGTGATGTACTCCGCGCCCAGATCCTCAACGGACAACGATTGACGTTGTAAATCATCCCGGAAACTCAGGAGGAGGTGAATAGCGTGCCTGATAAGGAACTACCCAATGCTGTAGATCGATTTCGCAAGCGTCATCCCGATGTCTGGAAGGCATTCAACGAACTGGGAGATCACTGCCACCAGGCCGGACCGCTCGATGAGAAAACTCGCCGTCTGGTAAAGCTCGCGTTATCCATAGGGGCAGGTCTGGAAGGTGCCACTCATTCCGCGGTGCGCTCTGCCCGAAAGAGTGGGATTACGGAGGATGAGGTAGACCATGTAGCGGTGCTGGCGATCAGCACACTGGGTCTGCCTGCGGCGACTCGGGCTATGACTTGGATCGGGGACACTGCAAGGCAGGCGTCGTAGAGTGAACCGGGAATTGCCTCTTCGGCCCTCAGACAGCGAGCTGTCTACCGTTACGAATCTGCGCACGAAGCACGTCGCGAATCAGGGCACAGGCCTTCTTGACCTCGGGTATCGCCAGGTGACAGTAGACCCGCTGGCCATCGCGGTGAGTAACGACGACGCC
>DATMQI010000136.1:0-17718 GCA_035567135.1 Terriglobales bacterium | reverse complement strand
TCGCGGTTCTACTTACGGCGCAATTTTATTCACCGGCGGCGATCTTCATGATCGACTTGGACGACAAGCGCCTCGCGGTCGCCAAACAGCTCGGCGCGACCACTCTGATCAACAGCTCGGATGGACACGCCGCCCATCACGCGATGGAACTAACGGAGGGAGCTGGCGTCGACGTGGCCATCGAGGCCGTCGGTCTTCCAAGTACGTTCGATATCTGCCAGGCCATTGTCGCTGCTGGCGGACGCATCGCGAATGTTGGCGTCCACGGCAAGCCAGTGGAACTGCACATGGAGAAGCTCTGGGATCGCAACATTTCACTCACCACGCGGCTGGTGGACACGGTGACCACACCGATGCTGCTGAAGGTCGTGCGCTCGGGCAAACTAAAGCCGAGCACGCTCGTGACTCATCGCTTCGCGATGAATGACATCATGAAGGCGTATGACACGTTTGGAAACGCAGCAAAAGAGGGCGCACTCAAGGTGGTTCTCAAGAAATAAGCTACCTCGTTGATGAATGGGGCGGGTTGATCGGATGAAACCAGGCGCGCCTTCAAACCCGTGAGCCACAGAATTCCTTCCCAGGGGGTTTCGTAAGTACCGGATGGAATAGTTGACCTTAACAGATGAGATGAGAAGTACGCATCTTCGATAGGATTTTTACAACTTGGAGGAAGTGGAAATGGCTCCTCAACTGTGCCAGAAATGCAAGCAAGCCCACCCCGGTCGCGTCTGCGATTACGACGAAAAAGGTGAATGCGCCGAAACGACTGGCGTCAGTGTTGCTCAACCACGTAACGAGCCTAAAAAAGACCAGGAAGATTGAGGTTCGTTACGATCCGGAACGATTGAGCGGCTGGACTCTCGTTCTCCTGAGCAAGAATGCTCACTCTCGCTGGGCAGTCGAGGGTGCCTTCCTGAATATGGCCAAATAATTTCAGCCTTCATGGGGAGGGTTTATGAGTCAAATCCAAGAACATCTGGTGGGCCTAGCTCAGACCGCCACGAAGAAACCGGTGGAATCTGGAGAACGCTTGGCGGCAAGTCTCGTTTCACAATTCAAAATGAAGGACGGCACAGAGGTCGCGCTGCGACCAATCCGTCCGGACGACGAATCGCTGATGAAACAATTCCATGAAACACTGTCCGACCGCACGGTTTACATGCGTTACTTTTGCTCGCTCAGCCTGAGATCCCGTGTGGCGCATGAGCGCTTGGTTCGCATTTGTCACGTTGATGGCAATCGCGAGGCGGCTCTGGTCGCGGACCTCAAAGACGAATTGACGGGGCAGCATCACATCCTGGGGGTAGGTAGGTTGATCAAACTTGAGACAGGGAACGAGGGGGAAGTCGCCATCCTGGTGTCTGATCGGTATCAGAAACATGGACTGGGGACCGAATTGCTTCGTCGAGTGGTCCAGATCGCGCGCGACCAGAAACTGTGCCGCTTATCGGGCGAACTGTTGCGGGACAATCTCATCATTCAGATCATGGTAAAGAGACTTGGCTTTCGCTCTAACCTTTGCCTTGATTCCCCATCGGTCACCGCCACTCTTGAAATATGACTACCGGCACTGATGCCCACCGTGCCGCTTCAGAACACTCATTCGCTGAGGTTCCTACAAAGAATTCTCCGACTGACAGCAATGCGCCGAGAAAAAAGCGTCTGCTGTCCGCGTGCTCGTTGTGAAGTCCTGCGGCTAGAACCGGCCCGCATTTGGTCGGGCGAGGCCTGAGACCGTTTGGATCCGATAGCAGGTCACGGCATCTCTTCACTCTACTTGAGACTCTCCACATACGCGGTCAACGCTTTCATATCATCCGGCGGCAGATCGACGGGTGGCATGCCGCCTGCGTTCATCTTGGCGGTGGGATGTTTGAACAGTTCGGCTAGCTGATCGGGTGAGAATTTTGTTTTTCTAAGCGCTGGGGCTGCAGCTGTGCCCGCGCCGCCATCGCCGTGGCATGCGTTGCACGATTGCCCCTCGAAGAGGGTCTTCCCTTTTGCAGCCAGCGGGTCGGCGAGCGCCACATTTGCCGCAGCGAGCGACGCGGAAGAAAGCTCGGGCTCGAATGGTTTGCGTGAATATTCCTCCTCTTCGGTCCTTTGCTTCGCCAGTTGCTGGGCCACTCCAGAATCGTGCCGATCCAGATACTGGCTGCGCAGACCCAAGCCCAACAGCACGAAGACCAAGAACGCATACCCTCCCATTGCTGCAGGCCGCTTCCACGGACGTCGTTCGATGCCGCGATCCAGAAAAGGAAGCGCAATAACGGCCAGGACGAGAAGCGTTGGAATTACCAGCACGCCGATGATCGCACTCGATCCGTGCCAGTATTTCAGCCACTGAAATATAGGCAGGTAATACCACTCTGGCCGCGGCACGTACTGCGCATCCGCTGGGTTAGCGGGTGGCCCCAACTGCATCGGCACGAAGAAGCAGAACAAGCCGAGTCCGACAATGAGCAGTGCCGTCAGGGAGAGATCCATCAGCACCTGCCGAGGGTAGAAGAGCTCCGCTTTCTGTTTGGGATGGTAAGGATCTTCGTTGACCGGTCCGGCGGCTCCAGCTTTGCGGAACAGAAAAATATGGGAGGCCACGAGCGCGAAGATAAAAGCCGGAATCAGGAAAACGTGGGCTACGAAAAATCGCGAGATGGTAAGGGTCCCCATCTCCGTGCCCCCGCGCATGAGGCGCTTAATGCTCTCACCAATCCAGGGAATTTCGCTGACGGCGTTGGTTCCAACAGCGGTAGCAAAATAGGCTCGCTGATCCCACGGGAGCAGGTAACCGGTGAACGCCATGGCCAAAACCAGGCCGAAGAGCGCGCATCCAGAAAGCCACAGCAATTCACGGCGTCCTTTGTACGATCCGTAGATGTAGGTTTGCGACAGGTGCAGAAACAAGACGACGACCATCGCGCTGGCGCCGTACGCATGCAGGCTGCGGAGAAACGATCCAGCCGTAACTGCTTTTGTAATGTAAGCGACTGTCGTGTGCGCGTGATCGGCGGAGGGAACGTAGTACAGCGCAAGAAATATTCCTGTGATCACTTGCGATATGAAAATGAATAGGAGCCCTGAGCCGAATATGTAAGCGAACCGCGCGCCGCCGGGAATAGGTTCATCAAGAGCACTCCGAAGCAAATTATCCAAGCCCGTGCGACGGTTCAGCCATCCCCATAACCCCGACGCGGGCGCGGGAGGAGTGTCCGGTCCACTTTTATGTGTCGAATGCATTTCCTCTCAGCCGATGACTTCCTTGTCAGAGACCAGTTGCCGGAAATATTGGAATCGCACCAGCAGTAGCCCGTCCTGAACCGACGTTTCCAGCGTATCCATCCCTCGCAGTGAGGGTCCGCTTACCCGAGTCCCATCTGCGGCAAAAGTGGCTCCGTGGCATGGACAGACAAACTGATTCTTTTCCTTGTTCCACGGCACTGTGCAACCCAGGTGAGGACAGATTGAGGTGAGAACGAGAAGCTGGCCCTGAGTGCCTTTCGCTACATAGACCGCTTTTTCAGATACTGCTTTGCGCCAGCCATCCACCTGCTCAATCTGAATGGTGCGCATCACTGGCTCGGTCAAGGACGGAAAGTCGGTCAACGCTCCCACAGGCGACTCTTTGAGTTCGGTGGTGCGACGCAGGAGAGGAAACAAAGCGAAGCGAATGAGCGGCACTGACAGCAGGGCGCCTACAAAAAACCCTCCGACTGCAAGCAATGCTCCGAGAAAAGAGCGCCTGCTCTCTACGAACAATTCCGAAGCTGAAGATTTCGGAGTCCCGTTTTCTGAGTGTCCCGCACCTTCAACCATGCCGTCTCCAAGTGCCAACGAACGGTGGAATCTACCTTCGAACAACCGGAGCTGGCAGAAAGCTCATTTTTGTTTCGGCAGCGCTCGGAGGTAAGACACCAAGTTCGTTACATCGTCTGGCTTGATCTTGGCACCGAAAGCCGGCATCTTCCCTTTGCCCTTGGTGATTACTTCGCTCAGCGCCTCATCGCTTTGCCTTTGAACCTCCTCGGAGCGCAGATCCTTGGCGTGGAGCGCCTTGCCGGACGGACTGTCTCCACTGCCATTGGCTGAGTGACAAAGGGCACAGTTCGTTTTGTAAAGCTTGGCGGCATCGGATTGGGCCTGCGTTGCCGTTGGGAGTGCTACGAAACACAGGATGCTTGGCGCGATGAAGCTCAGAAAAACCTTTTGCATGTTTCTCTCCTCAAGTCAATTTGGCCGCAGCGGCCATCCGTATTGGTTCCGTAAGACTTCCCTACGTCCTGCGGCGTTGCCAAATGCTTCGGGCCAGGAGTTCACGGTATGAGAGAACGTTAGAAAACGAATCGCGCGAGCAAGTAGACCGTGTTGTTTGCCGATGCATCCCTTCCCGCACCGTCGTAGTTGACTCTGGCGCCATTGAATCGGAAGTAGCCCGTGTACTGCACCGCAAGATCGATGTTCTGTTCGGGCCACCACGACAAGTTCAGCGTGTAGCCGTTACTTTGAGGAGCTCCATTGGCGCTTCCGGAAACTGCGGCCTGAGCAAAGAGCAGTGGGTCTCGCGTTCCGGTTATATCAAACAATCCAGCTGTCCCAGACAATTTGGTGCCGATGTGGTATTCGACGTTTGCTTGGGCGGTGTTTAGATGGTGGGAAGTCAGTGTTGCGCCACCAGCAGCGAACGTAGCCAGCAGGGACGAGTTCTCCCGGATGTAAGAACCGCGGACAGAAATCACGTCGTTCTTAAACTGAGGAATCGTTCGGTCATACTGAAAGTCTGCGGCCCAGTCCGTGTAGCCATCCATCAAGCCCGTGATGCCGTTCGGAGTGCTCTTCACGTGCATCCCGTAACCGCCGACCTCCAAGTAATTGTTCTTGGTGGATGTTTGCCATGCCACACGCCAGTAGGGTGCGACACCTCGGATATTGTGGGCAAACCCGGTGCCTGCATTGGGCTGCGTGCCTCCGATGTGTTCTGATCGGTATATCGTTCCTGCCAGGTACAGGTGCTCGTTCCACATCGCATATCCACCCACTCCCGCCACATCCTGGGCCAGACTTCCATTGATAAGTGCCCGCGCAGCAGGTCCCGGAGCTACGTTGCTCCCTACGAAGGGAAATCCCCAGGCGGGCGTACTGTTCCAGAGATCCTCGACACCCGGATTGTTGTTCAGCGTGATTCCGAATGTAAAGGGTTCTCCAAACAACTGGCCTGCCTTATTGGCATAGCGGATATCTGTATTGTCCCAACTAAAGTGATCCCCCTGGGTCGAGTAAGTGACCTGTACGAAGCTCCCCACATGGCTGGTCCACGCGCCGGCGAGGAATAAAGATGCCGCCTGAGGAAACTGGAAATTTCCATTCTGCGTGGTTGGCTGAGGTGATTTTGTGGCCGTGAAGGAAGTATCAAAGATTACAGAAAGAGGAAATGCCTCCAGGAGGTGCAGCGCGGAGTTATGGTCTTTCTTGTCGTCACTCACCTCCGGCTTTGTCGTAAAGGTGTAGCCTTCCAGCTTGAACTGCCTACCGAAGGCATTGAGCTCGGGTGGAGCGTAGTGGCACGAAGCGCAGGGCATTCCTGTCTGCCGCGAGTAGCTCGGCACAGCGTACGCATCTGGTATGAAGGTTAGGGCTGCAACTACCACAAGAGCAGATCCGAGACGACGTCGAATCATAGACTTTCCATAAGCCTCAGCAAAGCATTATGCCGAGGAAATCACGCCTCGCGATGTTCAATATTGCTCAGTGCCATTGCCTACGTGCGTGGGTTGGCAGTTCTGTGCCAGCACACCAAGGGGGTCACTAGAGAGCGCAAAAGGCACGGCGAACCCTGCAATCGTGAAGAAGTCGAGCAGTGATACGACCGCGAAGCACCGAAACCTGTTGACCAGAGAGCCCTCTCCGGACGGTCGGTCACTGAAACGTGTGAACCGCTATCCGTAGGAGTGTTGGCATTCGGCATTTCGGTCGGAGGCGTTCGATAGACTCTTAGTTGTCGGCAAAACCGGAATTTACGCGCGGCAGCCGGCCATATCGGCACTGTTAAGTCGGCATAGCAGAAGCGATCTGCGCGAATGCTCACGCATCCGCGGATTACTGACGGATGACGGGCAACCCAAAGGTTAGGAGCCGGCGTACCGAAGAAATGGCAAGGCGGGGGTTGAGGTATCGAAGGAAGCTGCGTGTTTTTTTCTCGATCCAGCCCGGCGAATCTATGGGATACTGTGGCGCTGTGTGGGCCTGCGGGACTCCAGAGCGGAACCATTTTCGTACAATAAACGTACAATGGATCGGGCAATGGGGCCTTTTTAGCCCTTGTGGCAGTTCCTAGAATCAATAACTTACGTGTTCTCAACACGCTGGATAGTTCGACTCCCGCCGCCTCCACCACTATCTCATTTATTATCAATGCTTTACAGGCATTAAAATTATTCGTACAATAACCGTACAACGTTATCTGGGAGAGGCGGGCTCCTCTTCACTTTCACTTCAGCGCCGTATTCAGGCGCCGCTGCAGATCCTGGAATCTCGGGTCCGAACGCCGGGGATCTACCAGCGGGTCTTTGAGGTTGAAATAGAAATCGCCCTTCTCGTAAGCCTTCTCCAGCCACCGCATCGCCTCGTCCTTCTGGTTCAACCCGACGTAAACCAGGCAAACCAACCAAGGGTGACCATCTTTCAAGGCCAGTTGCTTTGTTTCGGGGAGCATTTCTTCTGCCTGAGTTTTGTTTCCCTCAAGCCCGTAGATGTACGCAAGCGCAGCCATCGAGGTCACGCTACCTGGCGAGATCTGTTCCGCCTTCTTAGAGCCTCTTACAAAACCCCATTTCCGCGCGGAACGAAGAAGCGTTCGCAGGCGCTACAAAGAAGCGTAATTTCGACGACACGACTCCCTTGGCGTCGTTCCTTCCGTCGACAGCTTGCACTCACGATGAAATTTCAATTCAGAAGTTTTCAAGTAGCACGAGGTCCGAACGAATGGCCCGCTTGGAGAATGCGAGGTAGCGTCCGTCTGGGGAAGCTCGAAGTCCGAGGTGCCATGCTCCGGAGCGCTCTAGTTTCAGAACGTTGACGCCGCCGCTAGAGTCAATGGAAACCAGCGAATCAGCCCCTTTGGCGGACCCTGCACGGGCGAACAGCGTCTTTCCATTCGCACTCCACGCAACGTCAGTCAAAAAGTATTTCTGCTTGGGTTGTATCTCGTCGGTCTTTCCAGTCGCGATCGTTACAATCTTGATTGAATCCTCCCCGTCACTCACTGCCACTCTGGTTCCATCAGGCGAAAGATCCCAATTGCTACGGGAAACGGTTGCGACGGTCGCGACTTCCTTTCCTTTGCCTCGCCTGGGGTCTAGAAGAGAGAGCACCAGATGATCCGCTTTGTTCTCTCCAAGAAGGCAAATGCCGGGGGTGGCCGATGAGCATCGATATGAGTAATAACCGGGGAGAAGGATAAATGGTCCACCCCCCAGCAGGGAGACGCTCATCAATCGAACGGCGCGTCCCTCCTCGAAGCGATTCTTCGACGCCGAACAAAGCAAGCTTTGACCGTCCGGGCTGAGAGCGCCTTCGTAATAATCTTCGTCGCCAGAAACCAGGGCATGAGCTGCCTTGTCCCCAACTGCCTGCTGGAAAATCGCCCATCTCCCGTTACGATACGACTCGAAGATCACAGCTTTGCTGTCGCGGGTCCACCCGTTGACTACACTCGTCCAGTTGTCCGTCGAAAGACGCTGCGGCGAGAAGGCATGATCGCGAGAGGACGCCGCACCAATGTAGATGTTAGTGTCCAGAGGCTGCCGTAGAACCACCAGCCGCTTCCCGTCTTGACTGGCCGCCGATGGATGGGGGTTCGCACTTCTCCACGTGGTCAGTCGAACGGGCTCTGACTCTCTTCTTCCAGTGTCGGGGTTGGTCGCGATCGACCAGAGATCGCTGTCGTTCACGCCAGAAGTCGCGCCGTACACAATTCTCCCGTCCGCCACCCACACCAGACCGCCAAGTCCCGTTAAGCCCCACAATGCTTTGTCGGCCAGCACCGAAATGCGATCCGCTCCGGTGGCGTCACAAGTTTCGATGCTAACCTGGTGTTCCCGCGGCGTGCCTCGAAAGCGGAGATATGCCAGACGTTTTCCAGTGGGCGACCACGTATAACAGCAGGCGGCAATTTTGTCGCCGGGGCTCAGACTCAGGACTTTGTGGGATTCCTCTCCATTTGCGCCCATCAGCCATATCTCGTTTGGCTCTTGCGTGTATGCGATGAGCGTGCCATCGGGCGAGAGTTTCCCGTCCGATGCTTTCGCACTCAGGCTTCGCATCGACAAGTCCACAACGGAAAATTTCCAAAGACCGGGCATATCGTGCCGCGTGACCAGAAGATGGCTGCCGTCTGGAAACCACTCACCTGCGGCGGAGAGGGCGGCGGGCAGTTGTCGAAGCTCGCCCGTGTCGATGGCTAACAGGAACGATTTCCCTTCGATGTCCGTGTAAGCAAGGTATTTGCCGTCTTGAGAGAGCGCTCCGTCTACAACGGGATCGTCTTCCGGACTGGAAGTTAGTTGTCGCTCGACCATTTGCGACGGCTTTGTCTCGGATCGCTGCCTGTACTTCCAGATTCCGCCTGCGAGCGCGAAAGTGAACACCAGCGCGAGTCCGGCCCAAGTCCAGGTTGAAGGCCTTATCGAACTCGCTTGCCGAGCGGCAGCGCGAGATGCCGCTGACGAAGGGGGGCCCGAGGTCGTGTCGCGTTTGAGGCGCTGCAGGTCGGCGGAGATATCGGCTGCGTGCTGGTAGCGCAGCTTGCGGTCTTTCTCCAGCGCTTTCTGGATGATCTCGTCCAGCTTCACGGGGACTTCCCGATTCAACTCTGCTGACGGTACGGGTTCGCGATTCAGGATCGCTTCATAAATCGTCGCTTCGCTCTCGCCCCGGAACGGCTGCTGCCCCGTCGCCATCTCGTAGAGCACGGCTCCAAACGAGAACAGGTCTGTCCGAGAATCGAGTTCCTTGGCCCGCGCCTGCTCTGGAGACATGTAGGCCACTGTCCCCAGCGCCGCTCCACGTCGCGTCAGCGGGTCCGCTGTCAGCGCGGTCTCTTCGTCTGCGCTGCCCGCCGCGTCTCCTACCAGCCGACGCGGCCCCGTCAGCTTGGCCAGGCCGAAGTCCAGCACCTTGGCATGCCCGCGCTTGGTTACGAAAATATTCGCGGGCTTGATGTCGCGGTGCACGATGCCTTGGGCATGCGCTGCTTCCAGGGCGTCGGCAATTTCAATGGCCACAGGCACCAGCGTTTCCATCTCCAGCGCACGCCCTGCGATCCGCTGCCGCAGGGTCATCCCGTCCAGAAACTCCATGGCGATGAAGGCCCGACCCTCATGCTCGCCAATCTCGTAAATGGTGCAGATATTGGGATGGTTCAGCGCAGAGGCCGCCCGCGCCTCCCGCCGGAAACGCTCCAGCACCAATGGCTCCCGCGCCGTATCTTCTGGAAGGAACTTCAGCGCCGCCAGCCGCCCGAGGGAGATGTCTTCGGCCTTGTACACAATCCCCATGCCGCCTCGTCCCAGTTCCTCCAGCAGCCGGTAGTGGCCGATAATCTCGTTGAGTCGTGCGTGGGGCGGATTGGTTGAAGGCGTAAGATCGAGAATCTCTGGGGCAGCGGCGGCCAGGAACTGGCTGCCCGCCTCTTCATGCGAAGCAATCAGCGATTCTATTTCGGCGCGCAGTTCGTCATCCTGCCCGCAAGCTAGATCCAGATAGCTTTGCCGGCGATCTGGTGCGAGACGAAGCGCATCCTCCAGAATTTGCTTGGTCCGCTCCCACCGCTCCGTACTCATGCGCGGCTCTTTCGAGACATCTCCCGATGGAGCCAGGCGCGGGCGGTCGTCCAATCGCGCTGCACCGTAGCCGGAGCAATTTCCATGGCCTCAGAGATTTCCGCCAGGGACAGCCCGGCAAAGAAACGTAATTCCACGACACGACCCTGTCGCGCATCGATTCTCGCCAGTGCCTGGAGAGCATCATCCAAAGCGATTATGTCTACATCCGTTTGCCGGCCGACCAGCGCATCCTCCAGGGACACTTTGCAGACACTCCCTCCGCGCTTCGTGGCTCTGTGGCGGCGGGCATAGTCGACAAGAATCTGGCGCATGAGCTGGGCTGCGATTGCGAAGAAATGAGTCCGGCTCTCCCATAGCGGAGCGTTCATTCCGAGCAGACGAAGATAAGCCTCATGCACCAGAGCGGAGCTTTGCAGGGTGTGATCTGGCCGTTCATTCCGGAGCTGAAAGTGCGCTAGGCGGCGCAATTCCTTATAGACCAGCGGCAGCAGTGAATCGAGAGCCTTGCGGTCCCCGTCCCGCCATTCCTGTAACCGCTGCGTGATCTCGGTGGAAGCCTTCTGCTGCACGCAAATCCCTCCGGCTGGGGGACCTTGGCCGTCCCAGCCTAGTGTCTCAGGTTGTCGATGTCAAACCGCCTACCCTGAAGAACCGTGTCTATTTTCACTGTCGATGATTAAATTCGCCGTGACTTTGCGCTGATAGAGGACAAGGAAGGAACTCAGAAAGAACAAGGAGGAACGCGTCATGAAATCTGGAAAGCACATTCTCTCGTGGTTCTCTATGTTGCTGTTGTTCTGCTCGGCGATGAACGCGCAACAGACGTCCTCGTTAAGCGGCTCGGCTACTGTCCCGCGCCTGGTGAACTTCTCCGGCAAGGCGACGGACACGCAAGGCAAAGCGATCTCCGGAATTGCCGGCGCCACCTTTGCCATCTACAAAGAAGAGTCTGGAGGATCTCCCCTCTGGCTCGAAACTCAGAACATCCAGGCCGACCCCAAGGGCAACTACATAGCTCAATTGGGTTCGACCAAACCGGACGGCTTGCCGCAGGATCTTTTCAGTTCCGGTGAAGCTCGTTGGCTGGGCGTGACCGTGAATGGCGGAAGCGAGCAACCTCGCGTGCTGCTGCTGAGTGTGCCTTACGCTTTGAAGGCGGCGGATGCAGAGACCGTCGGCGGACTGCCGGCCTCGGCATTCGTACTGGCCGGCAAGGGCCAAGGATCGGCACCAAGCTCGAAGGCCGCGCCTGCCAGCACTCCGGCGACGGCGAAAAATGGCGCTCCTCCGGCCAACCCCGCGGTCACGGGCAAGGGCGTGGTCGATTTCATTCCCATGTGGGATACGACCAGCGACATCGTCGATTCCATCATGTTCCAAAAGAGTTCGCAGATCGGAATCAACACCACCAGCCCCGCCGCAACGCTCGACGTCAACGGCAAGAGCGATGTGCGGGACACGCTAACCCTGTTTCCCAAAGGAACCGATTCCACGCTCGCGGTCAACGGCACCAGCTTCAAGGTCGACCAAACCGGGAAGGTCACATTCATCTCGGGACAGACGTTTCCGAGCACGGGCACGGTTACCAGCGTTGCCTTGAGCGCGCCCACCACCGACTTCGTTGTGACCGGCTCCCCGGTGACCAAGACTGGAACCTTAAAGTTTGCATGGACTGCTGCGCCCACCAATGCGAACACGGCCAACGCCATCGTGAAGCGCGATAGCCTGGGAGGGTTCAGTGCGGGAGCGATTACTGGCACCCTGGGCGTGACCGGTCTATCGGGCGGCACTGCCGCGGTCACCGGAACAAACTCTTCCAGCGGCAACGGAGTTTTCGGCAGCAGCAGCACGGGCACGGGGATTCTTGGTGAGAGCTCTGGCACCAGTTATACTTCGATTGGCGTCGAAGGCGTGAGCAACAGCCCCGTCGCTTACGGCGTTGCGGGCAGCAACGGGAGCAGTGGTATCGGCGTCTACGGAACCAGCGTGTCCGGAGACGGGGTCTATGGCGGTGCCAACAGCAGCACCGCTTATGGCGTTTTCGGCATCAACACTTCGACGGGCGGCGCGGGCACATATGGGATTATGGGGAGTCCCAGTATCTGGGGGCCCGGGATTTTGCCGACAGGTGCAGGCGTGTGGGGTGACACCGGCCTTGCGAATACTATTACTAGCAGCAGCTATGCCGGAGTACTTGGGACGGCGGGCGATGCATTCGCCGGGGTCTTCAAGAACAACTCCTCCACCGGCTACTTTACGCTCCTCGCCCAAAGCTACGACAGTAACGCTGGGATGCTTGACGCATACAACTATTCAAATAACGCCGGTTGCTCTATCGACGCCGGCGGCAACCTCAACTGCAACGGCAGCAAGAACGCTGTGGTTCCTATCGATGGTGGCAAGCGTTTCGTGGCCATGTCGGCCATCGAGTCGCCGGAAAACTGGTTCGAAGATTTCGGTTCCGCGCAGCTAGTCAACGGAGTGGCTGTTATCCAGCTCGACCCGGATTTCATCCAGACCGTCAATACGGAGAAAGACTACAGGGTGTTTCCCGTGCCGAACGGCGACTGCAAGGGACTGTATGTGACCAACAAGTCCGCGAACTCGTTCGAGGTGCGAGAACTCGGCGGCGGCGCCTCGAACATCCGCTTCGACTATCGCATCACGGCGATTCGCAGGAAATACGAGACCGTCCGCTTCGCCGACCACACCAGCGATCCCGGCCCGCGCAGGATGATGGAGCAGATGCGGAAAACCAAGCCGGCGTCATCCTCTGATCCGGCATTAGCGAAACCTGCTTCGTCACCTCTAGCTGGGATTCCCGTGGCTCAGCTAACGAACAAATAATTTGGAGACGGGGCCCGGTGTTCCGGATGCCGGGCCTCTTCTTCGGTCGAGCTTCAAGTCTTTCGCCTTGCAGACCACACCCATCCCGCCGCCACCCAGTTTCTCGGCGATGCGGTAATGCCAGATAGTTTGGCCAATCACTGGAGCAGAATCCTTCGTCCGTGAAACAGGCAAGTCAATGAAAGCTGTGGGCTTAGCAGCGGCGCAGAGGGATAGTTGGCGATAAATCGCCATAGCGCTCGTTGACGCCCGCCGGTGGTTCTGAGTGTAATGGCCTGATTGCGACAGTTGAGCTTAAGACTCTTGAAGATCGAACCGCACCTGTCGAAGTTTGGTGGCCTTCTCCGGGTCCATTCCGGGGCGCAGATCAGTTTCCTCTAGGAAATAGCGCCAACCCGCACATCGGTCTTCCTCGCTCTGGCACCAGTCGAAATCATCGAGAGTTCTTTGTGCAACCTCAATTCCCTTTATGACAGCCACAACTCCGCCCGACTGGTAAGTTCGCTCGTTAAACCGAACGACCGCGAATGAAGAATCGGATTTGTCTGTCATACCGCACCCCAAGGCCTTGTGCGAGTTGACTTTCCTTTGGGCCGACTCTATCAGTGCGTTGTTCGCTGGTCTGTTCAATGTTGGTCATTTTCACGTAAACCAGTTCACCAGCCTCACACGAGGTTGGAATGAAAGTCGCACAGCTCGAAACGGGCCGCGGTGCACGAGCAATGCCGGTCAGTGGTGGGCGGGCTCAGAGGACGTGTTCCAGCCTTGCCCGGCCAATTCTCAATGCGTGCTTATGGCCTGGTTACATATCCATCAACGGTTGTCCGGGAACAGAGGACCTATCTGGTAAACCCTGAGTGTTCACAATTGCACACATTATTGATGCACAGATAGAGTACTGTGCCGGTGTCCAGAGCTTTGTTCGGGGGAGTGTTATGGACGTAACCGAAAGACAAATCTCACTATCAGTGCTCGAACGCCTTAGGGATGACCTGATTTATGCACGCCTCAACAATGGAAAGCCCGTGATTGACATACCTGATCTTCGACAATACATCTATGAACGGATGAACCGAATCAGGACAAAGGCCCTTGTTTTCTCGGCTATGAACCACACATCGCAGTTCCGCAATTCTCCACGATCCACCAAAAACGTTTGAAACAATGGATGGCCAAAAACTTACAAGAAAACCATCTTGCTCGCCGTCATAAATGTCTCTTAAGTATCGGTTTCCGGTCCGCGATCCATGAACGGCCACAAGCAATCTGGCGGCCAGTGGAATGTTGCCTTAGATTTGTAACAAAGGACCTGTGAATTCTTCAGCTCATCGTCGGGAAGGTGGTCGGACTCGTCAGGAGGTGCTTTCCTTATCATGCTCAACTCTTCTAAACGAGATGGCGCAGTATCTCCCTAAACTGCGCCATCTGAGGAAAACAGCGGACGACGGGGGGAGGGCCGCGTGAGTTCCTTCACATCTTCTCCAGTTGGATTAATTTATAACGGTGGCATATTCGGGACGTGTTCACAATTGCACAGTGTATGAAATAAGTGGACAATTTTCCCAATTCGGGAATGAATTACAGAAGCCCAGGGGCGGACGTCGATTCTGCCCGCGCGGTTCTACGAAATGGGTACGACAGAACTGTCGTTACTCACACTTGCCCCGAGGAAAGTAGCGAATGCGAAATTGCATAAGTAGAAAGCGCGATCCGGTTCCGGACGCCTACCTTGCGCATTAATTTTGCCACGTGCGCTTTAACCGTCCGAACTTCGATGCCGAGGGGCTCCGCAATTTCTCTGTTCGGCCTGCCGTCTACCAGCATTTCCAGGACCTCCTTTTCGCGCGGTGTGAAGGCAGGGCTGCCGCCAGAGAAGGGGCTTCCCACCACACCGCTGGCGCTCTCAACAAAAATCGATAGCAACTTGCGGGAAAACCACACCGACCCTCGGCTAACGGCACGGACGGCACTAATGAACTCTCCCGCAGAAGCGGCCTCATCTACATAGCCTTTAGCACCACACGCAAGAGCTGCAAGAATCGTCTCATCGTGCATCCCACAGCCTATCGCAATGATCTGCGCGCCCGGATGAAGCGCCTTGAGCTTGACTGCATCATCAAACAAGTTCTGGCCTCGCTGGTTACCCAGCAGGATGATGTCAATGTGGTTATGGTGATCAAGATCGGAAAAGGAAGCATAGGTTAGCTCGAAATCCGGCTCTGATTCCAAAAGTGCGCGGAACCCGATAAGCCTCAGAGGGTCGCTGTCGACTATGACAAGGTGAATTGCTGGTTCTGGGGATTGCTTCCCGGGATTCATAGAGTCCTTTCGTTGTGAGTGTTTGTTTAGATGCGGCTAGCTATGCGTCTGATTTGTGAACGGACAGCTGCGACGGTAACTTCACTCACAAGCGTCACACGGGTATCAGTCTCGGTCGGTATGTAGTCGCCAAGGCAGAGAATTGACCTTCCCCAACTTCCTTCTGGTCAACCAAAAAGTCGCACCACTGACCTTCATCGCTGAGTTCCGGACGCCATATGCGCCGGTAGGTGAGATCGAAGAGAACTTCCGAGCGAGACCCGCAGGGCGACTGGGTGCGCCGGATTGTGTAATACGTTTCAGGTGTCATACCGCACTACCTTTCTTCTGGCGACACTGCGCGTTTAGTGGGCATGCCCACATTTGCGTGTCACCGTGGTGAATTGGCCGCCCGATACCGATGTACGTCGGGAGACCCTTCCGGGACGGTTAAAAACAGCTCTGGCTCCGAGGGTCAAGCAATGAGTTGCACGCGGCATTCCAAAGAAGGCCCAATCTTGGATTTGCGAGAAGGACGGCCCTTGGCACTCATTGCAAGCAAGATGACCCTGGGTATAGGGGTAGAAGTATGACCACGACCCGCGCAGACCAAGCAGGCAAGCAGGTCTGGTTTCCGGAGTGGCGTCCGTGACTTGGACACTTACCCTCCCGACTCGGCATAGGCGCAACGCTGCTTCGAGCGGGCCGGAAGTGAAGGAAGCCGAGGCCCCGCGAAAGGTGGACTGCCCCCAAGGACGCGTGTAATGCAACACCACCGCATTTAATGGTCGCACTCAAATCTCACTTCGTTTTCGGATTGTCGGTCTCGTGACCGGCGAGAACCTCATGTTTTTCAACTGCCCGCACTTCATCTCTGTCAACGTCCACGTTCACGTCTTCGTGGCTCACAACAGTGGAGCCATGTGGAACTACGACCGCCCCATCATGCGGCACGGTAACCGCAGCGGTGTTAACCTTCTTCATTGCCGGTCTCCTTTATCTCTTGCGCTTCGAGCGCGTCGATAACTTGGGAGCTTATCGCATCCCGCCGGAGACCAGCATTCTCATCCCATCTGGTTACGTCAGTGCTTACGTCAGTTGCCGAGCCATGGTTCTGAATTGGGATTTGTTTGCCGCCTTCTATGCGGCGCGCACTCCCGTGTGGTGCTGTAAGAACCGTAAGGTCTTCTGATTGAACTCCTCGACCTTCTCGTAAATCGGCGTGTGCGCACACCCTTCAAAGATCAGCAACTCGGAATCGCGAATACTACCTTTCATCCGATCCGCAAAGCGAGTGGAGGTCGCCAAGTCGTGACGTCCGAATGTGATCTGCGTCGGCGCCGTGATACTGCCAAGCTGCGCCTCCACGTCATGCGCTATCACCGCATTCGACTGCTGCATGAAAGCCGCAAGAGGCTGCTCTGGCCGGCTCAGAACAAAGTCTGCCAATGACCGGATGTAGTCCGGCTTGGCAGCATAGAGTTCGGGCGTTAAGCACCACGGGAAGATTGCGCGAATGACCATTGGGGGAACACTTTCCAACGCTTTGGCCACTATCTGGAAACCTTCGATTACGGTCGTTAGGAAGGGGTCCGTCTTCGGCCAACCACTGTGCAGCGACAGCGACTGAACCTTGTCGGGATGCTTCGCCGCCAGCCACATGCCGATGGCTGCGCCGAGGGATAAACCGGAGATATGTGCTTGCTGGATCCCAGCGGCTTGCATGAAAGCGGCAACATCGTCCGCGAGAAGCTCGGTGGAATAGACGCCTTCTGGTTTGTCCGTTTCACCTGTCCCTCGGAGGTCGAGCGAGATGCAGGTAAAGTGCTTGGCGTACTCCGCCACCTGGAAGGCGTAACAGGCGTGATCGGCGGCCAAGTAAGGAATGAGAATGAGCGGCTCACCGGTTCCTTGCTGGTCATAGTTCATCGTGATGTTGTTGGCTTTGACCTTAGGCATGGGAGTCAATCCTTTCGCATGTGCTTCGTGTCACCCATACGTCCCTCTGGGGCGAAATCTTATGTCTCTCGAAGGGGCAAGTCAATGAAAGCCGCGGAGTTCGCGGAATTGTACTGAGGTTGTTGTTGAAATATCGCCTCTCTGACAATGTCGGCCCGTGTCAAGCACTTTTTGAGCGCACTACTGCATGCACTCAAAGAAGAGCGCCATTTCGCTCTAGTTGAAGGTGTTGCTTTTCCAACCGTAGGCTCGCTCGTAATCGTTTCAGGTCAGGAATTCAGTCCGACCCATGCATCTCTTCGGTCTGCAACTGCGATCATGATTACTACTTCGAACTCCTCGCTGAAGAGGAGCAAGACGCCCAATCAATAACTCGTGTTCTACTGCACACCATGACGATGCCCGGGCTGTCCTACGTGCGAACCGAACTTGTTCCACTGCTGATAGTCCCAACCCTGGCGCATCATCCAGTACAAACGAACTGCCAATTGCGGGCCATCGCGACCTTGGCGGTTTTTCGTCCCCGCCGCATCATTAGGTGGAGATACTTGCTGCGCCACTCGGGTACGCTGCGCACCGTCACCGGCACCGCTTCCACCAGCAAGAAGCGCATCATCGAACTCCCCTGTTTGGTGATGTGCCCCCGCTGTCAACGAGAGCTGCGGATGTTTTCATTTATGTACGTGGTAAGTATGCCATGCGCTGGGCTGTCAGGGTGGATTGGTCCATTTGTCCGTGCTTGTGAGGGTGGGTGCTTGAGTGCAAGTGCCGGGCT
>DATMQI010000135.1:0-7011 GCA_035567135.1 Terriglobales bacterium | reverse complement strand
GCTACCGATGATAACGATCCGGCCGCCATCGTTCATTTCTTGGGCGGCTGCTTGAATACCGACGAAGGCGGCACGGACGTTGATGGCCACCATGCGGTCGAAGTCTTCGAGAGTATAAGTGTCGATTGTGCCCCTGGTGAGAACGCCCGCGTTGCTGACGAAGATGTCGAGAGTGCCGAAGGCTTCTGCAGTTCTGGCCACTGCGGCCCGCAGCTCTTCGGCCGAGCCGCTGTCGGCCTTCAGGGATAGCGCTCTACCTCCTGCGGATTCGATTTCGCGAACAAGTTCGAGGGCCTTTTCTGGGGAACTGGAATAAGTGAAGGCAACGGACGCGCCATCCGCCGCGAGTCGGCGGGCGATGCCTGCTCCGATGCCTCTTGAACCACCCGTGACGAGAGCTACTTTGCCTTTGAATGATTTTGTTTGCATATGGCCACCAAAGCCTCCAGGTCATCCATTATGTCATATTATGGATTATTCTGTCCAGAATAAACATTCAGCCGGCGCAGCGCCTATGAACGCAAACGGACAGAATGACGAAATTATCTGCATAGGGAATTTGTGCCCGCTTCGGGCAAGACTAGGGAGACAAGAGCATGGTTTATCCGGCTTTCGCGCCCCGCATGTCTAGCAGATCATGGTTGCACTTGCACGGTGGCCTCACTGGTCGCTAACTGAATTGGCCGCTGCTGGGAGTTCCTGGCGTTCACCTGAACAATCGACAGGGTGCTCGTGCCAGGCCCAATCGCTTTGATTACGATGCCCAGGATCGTGCCCGTGCCGCTTGCTCCTGCGCGGTTCGGTTGACGTGTTAGAGAAACGATCGCCTGACCATGCTCTTTGTCCACCCGCTGCACGATAGCAATCTCTTGGTCCCCAGTCTGGAGGAAGCCACCCTGCCGCACTTCTTCGACGCTGATCACTGCCGGGTCGTACTGGAGTAGGAACGGAATTGAGAATAAGTCGGTGACGTTGTCCACCACTACACCGACAGTCGCGGTTTGTCCCGCTTTCAATGACAGACTGCGCGGTTCAAAACGAAGCTGCGCAGACTGTCCCGATTGCGCTGCATTCAACGGGCCTGGAGCATTCCCCATGGAGGCGGCTGACGGTTGTCGATTCGGCTGCTGAGGCGCCGTCGATGCTTGCGCCTGTGGCGCGCGCATTTCGCTCGCCCTCTTGACCTGAACATTCGTTTCGGAACCGGCATACAGCGCCTTCAAGTTGGATTTCGTCCATTCCGGCATGCGCACAATATGCGGGGTCAAAATCATCAGGATCTCGTCATCGTCGGAACTTCGATTGTCGTCAGAGAACAGGTGCTTAAGGATGGGAACATGCGCAAGACCGGGCCAGCCATTCAGCTGTTTCGTGTCTGTCTTCGTGATCAAGCCGGCTATAATGCTCGATTCGCCTTCCTTCAGGCGAATTTCATGTGCGATTTTACGCTGACTGATGACGGGCTGCTGAATACCGCCGATTGATTGGAAGTTAGAGACGGAAGAAACCTCAATTTGCACCTTCAAACTAACGTCGCGGTTTGGGTGCACGCGCGGCGTGACCTCGACGTTGACTCCGACATCGATGTACTGGAATTGCGTGTTGACGAGAGGATTCACGAAACCGGCGCCTGAAGTCGAACCCACACCGACTCCGGCTTGGAAGCTGCCGGTTGCGACAGGCACGCGGTCGCCAATATTCAACTTTGCCGGCTGCCCTTCCAGGGAACGAACTTCCGGGTTTTGAATGACCCGCGTAGTGGAATCGGTCAGCAGGAAGTTCGCAGTGGCGCTGGGAAGGGTAAGAACCAGATCATTCTGATTTAGGTGTGTGAGCTGGTTTAGCGTCACCGTGCCCGGAGCCCCGTTATTGGAATTGTTCGAGCCGTTGTTATTGTTGCTGGTCGTCGGATTCGGATTAATGGCGATGCTGGCTGATTGCCCCGGCAAAATGCCAAGGTCACGCATGCGATCAGTACGCGCCTCCAACACTTCCACTTGAATAATCACTTCCGGCTTGGCCTTGTCGATATCCTTGATGAATTTCTCTGCGAGAGCCAATTGGTCTGGCGTTGCGCGGATCACGATGGCATTCTGCGCGTTCAATTGCTGGATGCGTTTCAAATCCAGGAGTTGACGCAGTCCGGTGACAATTTCAGTCAGGTCCTGCGCTTGCGCTGTATTGGAGAGATAGAACGTGCGCATGAACTGCTCTTCATAATCACGGCGCTTTTGCGCCTGGTCGGGAATCACCAAGAGGATGTTCTCTGATATGGGCGTCGAAAAAGCCTTACTCTCGATGCAGACGATGTCCAGTGCCTGTTCCAGAGTCACGTCATTCAGTTCCACTGAAATTCGCCGTGCTGGAAAATCGGGATCGTAAATCACCGTCAGCCCTGCGAGCTTGCCGATTGTGTCGAAGACCACCTTCGCGTCATTGCTCATTTTTAGATTGATGGGTGCTCGTGAGAGCGGCTTGAGCTGCGGAGGAGCGGAAGCGAGCTCCGCCTCGTCGTTATCGGGTGGAGGCTCGGAAGCCGCATTTGCCGCCCGCTCCCTGTCGTCGATCATATCAACGGTCTTTCGCAGTTCCTGCTCGGCCGCGACGCTCGACGGGTCCATGGCGACCGCCTTTCGAAACTCGCTGGCAGCGTTTTCCAGGTCGCCCTGCTCGCGGAGTTTCAGCCCCTTCTTTGTGTGCGCTTCGCCGGCGCCAAAACGCGCCTGATCGAACTTGATCTTGTATTCTGCGTTTTCGGGATCCGTCTTTAAGGCCTTCTGGTAATACTCAAAGGCCGCGTCGTAATTCTGAAGGTTTTGGGCTTTGCGCCCCTGGTTGAAGCTCGTTCTGCCTTTCGGGCAGCCCGCGACCGCCAGGCCGATCCCAATGAACAGAGCGATTGTTCCCCAACGCTGCATGTCTTCTCCTCCGACACCTCTGCCCCAAATTCTGTGAAAGTCCGACTCAGATGACGGAGGAGCGCGTTGCTTCGCGGTCCCGTGCGTGTGGCCACGTGTCGATTAGCTTGCCAACGTATTAGACGCGGCGGCCGCGGTCCGGTTTTACATGCGCAGCAAGTAGACAAAAAAGAAATGATGACTGCGGCAATCGGATATTCATAGTTGTCAAATACTCCGCGCTGTTCACTGCCTCCATCACCAGCCCGCGGCGCTCCAAGGATCAATGTGCGAAATCTCAGGCATGGGTTTCTCCTTGCAGATGGGATCAGTTTCTTACGACATGCTCGCTGAGCATCTCCAAGCTGGGTTTGTTGCAAGGCGTCACGCTTAGTCTTCTCTTACGCCTTGCCAGGCGTTTCAACGGAGTCCGCCGTCCATCCACGACGCGGAAGTGGAGCAGTGGACGGAATTAATAACAACGACAGGGCTCCCAGTGCGGCGGTGAACGCAACGTAGTGCGCCGGGCCAATCGGGTCCAAATGAGCAAGCCAGGAAACCAGCAACGGCGTAGACCCACCGAACACTGCTTGCGCAACGTTGAAGGAAACAGACACGCCGCTGAAACGCACAGCTGGCGGAAATATCCTCACCATGACGAGGGGTGCGAGCACGGTGGCCCCAGTGCCTGCACCAGCGAGCACGTAGAGAGGAACCAGGAGGGCTGGATGCTGGCTTGCACCCAAGTAAAGCAGATAGGTCGAACCAACCATGAGCACTAGCGCTGGCACTGCGACACGTCGGATTCCGAATCGGTCCGTGGCGGCAGCAATCAAAACTATGGATATCGCGCCTGCTACAATCGCCGCCAAATTCGCCCATTGCGTCTCGCGCGCCGCAAGGCCGAAGCTTTTCTGCAGAAGAGTCGGGGTCATGAGGAGAACAACTACAACACCGCAGATCAGTATGCAGGTTGAGAGAATCGACGCCAAAACGGCCTTAGGATGATCCCGAATAACCACCCTGAGCGGCAACTCCTGGGATAGCAATCCCTCCTTTTGCATTTCCTGAAAGACAGTTGTTTCCGCAAGCCAGCGTCGCAACAGAACCGCAATGAATCCGAAGATTCCGCCGAGAACGAACGGGATTCGCCACGCGCCCCGAAGGATCAGTTCCCTGCCGAAAGTCAGATCAAGCCCGATTGCAGTTAAGGAGCCGAGCAAGAGTCCTGTACACAAGCCGCTGGTCAGCAGGCCGATCGCAAGACCCGACTTCCTGTTCGCGGCATGTTCTGCGACGAATACCCACGCCCCCGGAATCTCCCCGCCCAATGCTGCGCCTTGCACAATTCGCATGAGAAGTAGAAGTAATGGTGCAGCGATTCCAACGGACGCAAACGTCGGCAGCAGACCGATCGTCAGAGTTGGCAGCGCCATCAGAAGTACGCTTGCGGTAAATACGCGCTTACGGCCACGTGTGTCTCCAAAGTGTGCCAGCACGATCCCGCCCAAGGGCCGCGCGAAATAGCCAGCTGCGAAAATGCCGAAAGATTGAACCTGGCGAACCCATTCGGGAAGATATGGCGGAAAGAATATCCTCGCGATCACCGAAGTGAAGAAGACAAAGATCACGAAATCATAGAACTCTAGGGCTCCCCCGATGGAAGCAAACAAGAGGGTCCGCGTTTCAGAGGTTTTCATTTGCCACCTGCTCGTCCTGAGTGCACTGCCTTCTTATAGACACGCCAACCGCCCTGGTATTCCTGACAAAAAGAGGACTGCGACGGAATCTTCTGCTAAGCCGCATGTTCGTATTAGTGCCGCAACGTTGGACGCTTGGCGCCAAATTCCCAAAAGGAAAGCACAACCTCCATACGCCTCGACACGCATGCGCGTGCACTGTCGAAGAGTTCAGCCCAAGCAGCAGTAGGTTGGTTGGTCAGGAGGAAACTTCTCGCCACTAACAAGGAAAATGCCACAGCAGTCCTGTCTTACACCGTGCGGAGCCCGTGGAGTGATGCAGCACGCCGCGTCGGCCTCCACCGCAGTCAGTGATTGTTCGTTCCGGATCACGGGCTAGCCGAACAGGTTGCTCTCTGCCTGTTTTGCTATCAATTTCTCCATATCGCTCCTTCTGAAAAGTAGGTCCAAGCGCCAACCTGCGCAGGCCTCAGAGTCGTTCCGTTCCTCGGCTCTCCCTCAAGAAGTCGTCCCAGCAGTCCCCGGTTTGAAACCTGCGGTGGAAGAAGTGGTAGCCCTCCTTGCCGGGAACCTTAAAGCAGACGTAACCGAAGCCTTGTCC
The DNA here is from genome assembly GCA_035567135.1 of Terriglobales bacterium. GTDB lineage: Bacteria > Acidobacteriota > Terriglobia > Terriglobales > Acidobacteriaceae > JABDBE01. The sequence continues at coordinate 1,813 of DATMQI010000135.1, read as the reverse complement.
CGAGACAATGGGCTGCTTACATTTGCTGCAGACGACGACTGTTCCGAATTTCACCGGTCACCTCATCAGCTTTGCTTGCTCTTCCTTGTACGAGAGCTCTTCATCCCACATGGGACCTGCCCACTTTTGTTACCTCCTCGGTCCTTGTTGGCTGAAGCCAGGACCAGGTCAAAACGCGCTCCCAGAAACTTCAGCAACTCCTCGCTCCGTGCAGGAATCAACTTCCTGTACCCAGCCTTCGAACCGGCCCTCCGTCGGCCTTGTTTCCGGTCCTAGTTGGACTACGAATGCTCCTCGCATAACAGTGAGAGTAGGCGAACAAAGAAGTGAAGGCGTGACTTGCCGGTGACGCTTTCGGTGAAATTTTGGTTAGGCTGCCCATGCGGCGGTGTGTGCTACAGACAAAAAAGGCGAGGCCGACTAGGCCTCGCCTGCTTCGGAGTGAGGTTCAACACTTACCTATGATTAATGGCTGTCGCCAAAGGAACGCACTGCTGCCGTAGCGATCCAGCGCTGGTTGGCGCCTGGAAGATCTGGGCCAATACGGATCAGAAAGAGGGGGTTAGCGCAGTTGCCCGGAATGGTATTGAATGTCCCGGAGAAATCCGCATTCCCTTGCGCGTTTAGAGGCACTGGCGTTGTCGTGAAAATGGTTTGATCTTTCTGGCCCGCATCGCAAATCAACGAGCCCTCAACTTGATCAACCGGTCCCGGAGTGCCGGTTGCATTGCCACCATTCAACACCAGTCCATCGACATCGAAGGAAACATGTCCGGTCACTAGATTGACGCTAGCCCTTCCGCCGAGCGTGCTCCAAGGAGTGGTCCCGGGGTTGATTCCCCCGACCGCATCGTTATTGGAAACGGTGATATTGCCGACGATTGTTTTCCATCGAACGACTGCGTCGTTGTCATTGGCAAATGCCCCAACCGCACAACAAAGTACAACAAACAAAGCCAACATCTTTTTCATGTGAATCCAATCCTTTCCTTTTAAGAGCCGGTTTTGATTTGATCGAGCTGTCCGGCTACGGGCGGCAGAGTACGGGAGGTGCGAATCCAAGGAGGGAGGTTTCGGTGTAGTTTGCGTATAAGTTTGGTGAAGGGCCCTGCCTCACAGCGATACAGGCGCTTCGATCAGGTCAGAACCTGCACAAATGAGGCGAGGAGGCATAGACTAAAGGGACTCTAATGGGCACCTGCTATCCCACCTAGCGAAAGGCTATGGTCCGGCAATGAAGGTTTTCCAGCCATTCCGGCTTGACACCGTAAACCACTGCCTTTGGCGTGCGGAAGAGCGCGTACCTCTCACTCCCAAGTCTTTTGACGTACTCCGTTATCTCGTGGAGCACGCAGAACGTCTCGTCACGCAGGACGAGATTCTTGAGGCCCTCTGGCCCGAGACCTACGTGAATCCAGAAGTCATAAAGCAATATATTCGCGGAATCCGCAAGGCTCTTGGTGACGACCCCGAAAAGCCGGTATATATTGAAACCTTTCCCAGAAGGGGATACCAGTTTATCGCTCCTGTGAGCGATGAGAGTGCAGCCTCTTCCCCAAGCTTCAGCATCAAGGGAATCGTCGGCCGGAAGACCGCGCTTACTGAGCTTGGCGCCTGTCTCGCCAGCGCCTTGCGTGGCCAGCGACAACTCGTCTTTGTCACCGGAGAGGCTGGCATCGGCAAGACTGCGCTCGTTGACGTATTCCAGCAGCAGGCCACTCGTCGTCCGAATCTTCGGCTAGCAAGGGGTCAGTGTATCGAGGGCTTCGGGGGAAAGGAAGCGTACTACCCGATCCTCGAAGCGCTGGGCTCG
>DATMQI010000134.1:0-282230 GCA_035567135.1 Terriglobales bacterium | reverse complement strand
GTCGCAAACGAGCAAGCGGTCGCAACATTCTTTACAAAGCTTGGCCCTTTCGATCATTTGGTATTCACCGCCGGCGATAGCCTGCATTTGCACGACCTGGCAGCTACGGATCTGCAACAGGCCAGACGCGCGTTTGAGTTGCGCTATTGGGCCGCACTCGCCGCGGTGAAATACGGAAGCTCGTATATTCGCAAGCAGGGCTCGGTCGTTCTCACAACCGGAATCGCCGGCCAGCGCCCGCGAAAGGGATGGGTAATTGCGGCGAGCGTCTGCGGAACGATCGAAGCACTGACCCGCGCGCTGGCGGTCGAACTGGCGCCCATACGGGTTAACGCCGTGTCTCCGGGAGTCGTGCGCACTAACCTCTGGCAGAGCATGAGCGCACCGGAGCGGGAACGTCTATTCGAAAGTGTGGGGAAGAGTCTCCCAGTTGGCCGAGTCGGAGCGCCTCATGACATAGCGCAAGCCTATTTGTTTTTGATGCAGGAAGGGTTCAGCACCGGGCAGACCGTTGTGGTAGATGGCGGTACGGTCCTGGTTTAGCGCCGCAGTAGTTCCCAACCGGCCTCCACCGCGGCGAAAAAGGCTGGCACGGTCAGATGATGCAAGAACGGTAATGCGACGATTCATGAAATCCTCCAGCCGAGCAAATTCGTGCTGCCAACAGGCCAGCAATCGAGAGATTGCCGCGGTCAACGTAGTATGAGGCCACAACTAACCAGCAAAACAAGCGCAGGCGTGAACGCCCTTAGTTCTCGTGACTTATCTGCCATCCCACTCATGATAAAGTCCCCGTGTTTGGGAAGTTGGCATCGCGTTTTCGGAGCCCTAAGGCCCGACCACGCTTGTCAACTTGTTATTGATACCCATGACCACGCATACGACTTGGCCCGAGCCCAGAGCCGCGCACGCAGGGATGCCGACTCCGGTTCCGCCGATCTTGGTCCATGTCGACCAACTCGTTCCGTTGTAGACGTCCGCGTAAAAAGCGTTGTCGATTGCGATCACACCGCAGACTAGTTGGCCCGCTGCCTGCGTTGTGCAATTGGCATTGTTAGTCACTTCGCCACCGAGAGTGGCGTATGTGGTCCAGCTACCCACCGCCCAACTTCCGCCATCGAAACGGGTGCCAAAAATCTGTGAGAAGTAGGCCTCTGCGAAGCAAACGACTTGTCCACCCGAGTTCATGGACGTGCAATCGGGTGCGCCCGCGGCGGTTCCGCCAAGATTGAGGAACCCAGCCCAAGCCCCTTCGGCGAAGCGGTTCACCAGCGTGGTATCGCCAGTCGTGAACACTGCACAAATCACGCCGCCCGCGTTGTCAGTGGCACATCCCGGAGCGGAGACGGCGGAGGTCGCGAGGTTTGTGAACTTGCTCCAGGAAGTACCGTTGTAGACGGACCATGCCAATCCGCCAGTGGCGTTTCGCGCTGCGCAGAGCACATGTCCAGCCGTGAGTTCGGCGCAACTGGGCGCGGAGTAGAGTGCGCTGACTACTTTCGTTGGGTTGCCCCAACTGGTGCCGTTGAAGATCGCTACCTGCAGGTTTCCATTCGCGGCCGTTGCCGCGCAAAGGACCTTGCCGGCCCCGTCGCTGGTACAGTTGGGATCGGAACTAACTGTGCCAGCCAAATTTGCCCACTTGCCCCATGCTTTCCCGTTGAACTGATTTACCATGATCTCCGCCTGCCCGTTGCGAACGGCACAGGCTACGTGCCTGGACGAGACTGGAGCACAAGATGGATTTCCGACCCCAGTGGCAGTACCGGTTGAGACAAACCTACCCCACTTTGCCCATGCGGAAGGCGCCAGGATCAGGCACGCGTGCAAGAACAGCAAGTACACAATCATTCGCTTCATTTCGGTTCTCCTAATTGCGCGTCAGTATATCTGAAACATTTCGCCCCCTGGCGTCGTCACAATTCGGTTATAAACGTGGCCCCGGCGGAGGGTCTTTGCCCAAACTTCTCAATGAGCGGCACAAAACAATTTTGCAGCACTAGAAAACCCTGCTTCAGGCTTACAACTGCAATCCATTCATGAAACCTGGCTTTCGCTACCGGTTTCTTCGCCAACAGCGCTGCTTCCACGTACATAGGGGCATCCCTCGAACGAAACTCATCTGTTTGTTGAGCGCTCATTTCGGCCGGGAGTTTTTGGAAGAGCCGGCCGGGATTCTTGTCCCTTGCTCCCCGTAATTCCGAAAAAGTCTGCGTCGTGTGGTTCAATCGTCGGAGTCTCAGGCTTGTTGTCGATCTGGCGCGCCCATTGGAGGCCTTGTTCCTTAGGTGCACCGTAAAGCTCGGGGTCAATATAGTAACCACGCTCGCGTTCAGGCTTGTCTTGCTCAACCACATAGGGGTGAGCTTTCATGTAGGCATCGTTGCGGCGGGCGGTCACCTGCCAGGAGACTTTCATCCCCGGCCTGCCTCCGGCGATGGTAAAACTGTTGCCCTGTATTTCCTCTGCGACATAGAGGTTCGGTCCGGGCGCTCCGATGGCGGTGAGCTGATAGCGAAAATCGTCGTTGATGGCGGCAAACCATGCTGGAAATTCGACCCGGCCTTTTCCCTCCCCGTCGAGAACAGCGTTGCCGCTGTATTGGTTCAGGACCTCCGAGGATTCGATGGCTGCGTGATTCAAGTACTTGTTCGTGGGATCCAGGGGATGGTCGATGCGGAAGTTCTTGGTGCCAACTGCATAAAAGTTTCCATACACCGTTACATCGTTGCTGAACTCGGCAGAGAGGTAAACACCATTTGGCTGTACTACTGCACCCACGGCCAAAGCGGCGTAGGAGAGGAAGTTCCCGACATTCACCGTCCCTCCGTTGGCATTCATGTACACCGGTTGTTGAGTCACGTTGTTTACGTACAGGGGCACGCCAATCGACTCGAGGTCCACTCCTGTTCCCGTGTCGCGCAGTTGTAATCCTTTGGTGCTGCTGTTGCCGATCAGGAGGGCGTCGTTATTGGCGTTGTCGCCTTGGTTCAGATTGAGCTCGACCTGCGGGTTCGAGGTTCCGATACCAACCAAGTTGAAGAGATATGTCGACGCTCCTGTGGCGTAATTGATGAATAACGGCGCGCCCAAAGACTCCAGATCCACCGCCCCGCCCGTATCGCGGAGTTGCATCCCCTTGGTGGTGTTGCCAACCAGAAATGTGTCGCTATTGGCGTTGCCATTGAAATCGAGATTAAGCAACGCTTGTGGGTTATGGGTTCCGATGCCCACATATCCTCCGAGGTAGGTATTGCCGCCGACTGCAAGGCTCGATGCAGCGGTCAAAGCTCCACCTGCGGAGATGTCGGTGGCGCTGAAACTTCCAGTGGAGTCGCGCTTGACGATCGCATTGGCCATCGCGGTGTTGGTAGGAGCGACGTTCCAGTTCAACCCGAGCGTGCCGCTGCTGGTGACGGGTGAGCCAGAAACCATGAAGTCCGAGGCAGGGGCGCTTAGGCCAACGCTGGTCACAGTCCCACTTCCACCCGCCGTTTGGCAGATCCAAGCGGATCCATTCCAGCCCAAGGTCTGACCCGAACTGCAACTGGTCAGCAGACTCAAGTTCAGCGTGCCGCTGGTGCCCCCACCTGATAATCCGCTGCCGCTCGCAGTGGTGACTCCAGTGATCGTGCCCGTACCAGGAAATGTCTGCCCGGAGATGAACGTTACATTTCCCGTGCCGTCGATTTTGAAAGTTGTGCCGCTGATGGCCAGCGTGGAATCGGTTGCCTTAGGGAAAAGAGTCAGCGTGTCACGAATGTCACTCTTCCCGTTTACGTCGAAGGTTGCCGCCGGAGCCTTCGTATTAATGCCGATCTGCGAGTTCTTCTGGAAGATCAGCGAATCCACAATGTCGCTGGTCTTGTCCCACAGGGGAACGAAGTTCACCACGCCCTTGCCGGTCACGGGTGCGTGTGCAGGCGCGAGGTTCGTCGGCGTTGCACCAGAAGATGTTCCGGCGCTCACGCTCGTTGCGCTTCCTTTGGTTCCACTCGCCAAGACAAAAGCCGAAGCGGGCAACCCGCCGATGGTTTCGGCATCGCCAGCTTTCAAGGAATAGGGCACGGCAGCTAGAACCACACGGGGTTGCTCTTCCTGCCCGACAACCTGCACGCCCAGCCAGCGAGCTTCACCTGACACGAACACATCTTGCGGCAGGCCCGAGCTGGTGGTTGAGCCGAGCAGGACTGAATAGTGGCCGCCCTTGTCGGGTTGCACGTTCTGAGTTTCCATCCATAGTGGCGACCCGCCCTGCTGATCTTTGTAGAGCAGAAAGGTCACGCCTATGACGCCGGTGACCGGCTTCCCGTTCGCGTCGCGAAGTGTGCTGCTGAAACTCATCAAGCCAGGCACGCCGGCATTAGCTGCCGGAGGTGTGTCAGTTGAGGCCAGTTGCGCGAAGCCAGCGGAGAGACAGCACATCACCACACATAGGGGAATGATCCTGCTCATGAAGTCCTCCAAACATTTAGTTGAATCCCAGATGTCACTTCCATTGACTGAGTTAGTGCCGCGTACACAAGGGCGTTGGTTGCAGCGGTTACTTCTTATTCACGACTAGTTGCGTGGGACGTGCCGCGCGCAAGCTAGGCTCGTGCGCTTTTCCGATGCCCAGTTCTGTAGGCATGACCGACCGCGGGCCCTGTGCCCGTTTCGGACGCGGCGTGTTCATCAGTTGTGTTTTGTCGGCTAACCGGATCTGCTCGTAGCCTTTGCGGCGAGCCACGATGCGGTAGTCGAAGGCAATGCTGGAAGTTCCGCCGCCTTGCTCTCGGACCTCGAATGACGTAACTGTTTTCTGCGTGACATAGAGTCCGCGGGAATCTCCATTCGGGGTCAGGAAGACGTGGTACTCGGTGTCAGTGTTGACGGTTTGGCGAAAGGTTGGTTCCAACGCGATGGTGACTGCGCCGTTGGAGAGTTGTCCGGAGCCGAAATCTTCAAACCAGTTCTCCGGGGATTCGACGGCATAGAGAGCGACTTTGCGCGCTCCTCCGTCCACTGGCACGACTGCCGACTTCGAGCCGGTGCAGAACAGGTCGCCGCTCACATCGATTGAGCATTGCCCGCCGAAGACCCCGCCTCGGGCAGCCAAGACCGGGTCATCGTTTCTTGAACTCTCTTCGTTCTCAAAGAAGGCGGTAATGAGTCCATCGCTGTTATTAATGGCGATGATGGCATTCCCGGAGTCCACTGAGGCGAGCACTCCCGTTGCGTCTGGTGCGCCACTGTCTCCCCAGACCCCAAGGGGACCGCCTCCGGCGAAGAACGCTCCATCAAGACTGGCGGAAACCGACTGACCGTAGGTTCCGATTCCAAGATTGCTTGCGCTGTAACCGACCACGCCGTAAGTTATCTGGGTTGATCCAAATTCTTGACCGTAGGCTGCCGCACTGCCGTTTCCGTCGGTGGTATTTACCGAGTAGCTTCCGGCGACGGGACCATTGAAGTATCCTCCCTCAGCGGATCCGCCATATGCGACTATGCCGTACTGTCCTGCGTTGCGAGGGATATAGACACCGTCAGATCCAGCGCCAGGAAAGATATCGATCCCATCCCCGGCTGCGTTCTCCACGGTGAGGGCCGGACTGCCACTGTTTGCGTTAACCGTGTTGGTGTTAGTGAATGTGTTCGCCGCTGCCAGCTCCGGCACCACGGCAGCATTGACGCTCAGATTCAGCGTGCCGCTGGTGCCTCCGCCTTGAAGACCGCTGCCGCTCGCCGTGTTCACCCCAGTGATGGTTCCGGTTCCGGCTGAAGAGCACGCCCATGAACTGCCATTCCATTGCAGAACTTGATTGGCGCTGCAGGTCTTAAGCAAGCTCAGATTCAGCGTCCCGCTCGTTCCCCCGCCGCTCAGTCCGCTGCCGCTCGGCGTAGTCACGCCAGTGATTGTGCCCGTACCAGGAAACGTCTGCCCGGAGATGAAGTTGACTTTGCCCGTCTGATCCACTTTGAATGCAGTGCCGCTTACGGCCAGCGTGGAATCGGCTCCCTTGGGGAAAAGGGTAAGCGTGTCACGAATGTCGCTCTTCCCGTTCACGTCGAATGTCGCCGCCGGAGCTGTCGTGTTAATGCCGACCTGGGAACTCTTCTGGAAGATCGATGAGTCGACAATGTCGCTGGTCTTGTCCCACATGGGGATGAAATCGACTACGCCCTTGCCGGTGACAGCTCCGTGGGCTGGTGGACCTGCGCTGTTTGGCGTGGTCGTCGAACGAGGGGCCGCCGCAGCTTTCGTCCCTGTTCCGTTCCCTTGCAAGCCGTTGGCTAACACAAACGCGGAGGCTGGGAGTCCACCAACCGTTTCAGAATCAGCCGCCTTTAGCGCGTAGGGAACGCTGAACAGCAGCACGCGGGGCTGCTCGGCCTGGCCGTCCGGCTGCACTCCTAGCCAGCGCGCTTCACCGGAGGCAAACAGTTCTACCGGCAAGCCGTCGGCTCTCGTGGCGCCCAACGACACGGCATAGCGGCCACTGTTGTCGACTGCCACGTTCTGGGTTTCCAGCCACAGTGGCGCTCCGCTGTCCTGGTCCCGGTACAGAGCGAAGGTTATTCCCAAGGTTCCGGTGAGCGGCTGACCGGCCACATCTTTTACCGCTCCAGAGAAACGGACCAGGTGAGGTATGGCCACGGTTTGCGATGTGGAAGGTCCTTGAGCCAGCCCGGATGAAAGGCAGAAAAGGGCAACCGTTAACAGCAAAGTTACACGCTTCATCAAACTCTCCCCAATGAGTTTTCAGCCAGATGCGGTTGCGTAAAGGCCTTCAGAACGACGGAAGGAGTGCAACGCTCTGGCGGCAGCAAATCTGGCCCAACGGTGGTGGCTTGTCAAAAGGTCAGTTGGCGACTTTCATCTGTACATGCAACGCCGTGCCGGGGAATGACTTACATTATCTTGTGAACTCAGCCATGATAGGATGATGGCGCTCCTTGCTGGATGGGGCCATGGGATCAACTGCACAACGCCGGATTGCGCGCTTTGGTATTTACGAAGCGGATTTCGATAACCGCCAACTGACCAAGAGCGGGTTTCGCATCCGGTTGCAAGATAAACCATTCCAATTGCTGATGCTGCTGTTGGAGCGGCAAGGCGTGGTCGTCACCCGGGAAGAGCTGAAAGAGAAGCTCTGGCCTGGCGACACGTTCGTAGAGTTCGATGTTGGACTAAACACCGCTGTCAAAAAGCTGCGCGCGGCCTTGAATGACTCCGCGGACAACCCCCGTTTCGTAGAAACCGTGCCGCGCCTCGGGTACAGATTCGTGGCCCCGGCGTCGGTTACAAGACCCGAAAGTACCTCAACGGTTGACCCAGAGATCGCGATTCCTGCAGCCGAAGAACCCCTCGAATCGATAGTGCTGGCGGTCGCTGCATCAGACGCAACTCCGCAACTCAGATTCCTGTCCAAAGATATTGAACCTGCTTCTAACCGCCGGCTTCGTCTCATCGCGTGGGCAGCTCTGGCGATGGTCCTGCTAGCTGCCGGCTTCGCGATCAGAGCGCGATTCAAGTCGGCGCCCTCAGCCGCGCAATCTGGTTCCATTCAGGCAATCGCCGTATTGCCATTGGAGAACATATCGGCCGATCCATCTCAGGAATACCTGGCTGAGGGCATGACAGATGAAATCATCACCGATCTCGCCCAACTGGCGGGTCCGAAGGTAATCTCGCGCACCTCCGCTATGCAGTACAAAGGGACCCGCAAGACGATCCCGGAGATTGCCCGCGAACTGCATGTTGGCGCTGTGTTGGAAGGCTCGGTCGAGCGTTCTGGCGACCGCATGCGGGTGCGCGTGCAATTGATCGAGGCGGCGACGGATCAACATCTGTGGGCCGAAGCCTATGACCGGGAGTTGAGCGACGTGCTTCTTCTGGAGGCAGAACTGGCGCAGGACATTGTGCGGCAAATCCAGGTTCGGTTGACTCCGAAGCAGCAGGATCTCACCCACAACCGCCCCCTGAATCCGCAGGCATTTCAGGATTATCTGCAAGGTCGTCACTATTGGGCGCTACGCACTAGCGAGAGCCTGACGACCGCGATTGAGTACTTCAACCGGGCCATCCAGGAAGATCCCAATGATGCCCGCGGCTATGCCGGGTTGGCGCAATGCTACATCGTGCTGCCCATGGTTGCCAAAACTTCACAAACCGAGGCATACCAGAAAGCGCGAGGCGCAGCCATCAAGGCCTTGGCGCTGGATGGCTCGCTGGCCGAAGCTCATCTCTCGATCGCCGAAGTCAGGCTTTACCAGGATTGGGACTTTGTTGGCGCGGAAAACGAGTTCAAGAAGACGCTTGAGCTTAATCCTAACTACTCAACCGGACACCAGTGGTACGGGGAGTTTTTGTCGCTGATGGCGCGCCACCACGAGGCGATCCGCGAACTTCAGACGGCGCTGACGCTGGACCCACTCTCAGCCATCGTCCATCTGCAGTTTGGCAATACTTTGCAGCAGGCACGGCAGTATGAACGAGCTCTCGATGAGTACCAAGAGGCACTGAAGATCGACCCGAAATTCTCGCTCCCGTTTTATGCCATGCATTGGGCATACCGCCGCCAAGGCAAGTTCGCGGAGTCTATTGCGCCCCTTCGTGTGGCGGCACAGTCGTGGGACGCAAAAGATGGTTGGATCGCGCTGGTGGACCAACTCCCGGCTGCATACTCATCCGGTGGGAGGACAAGTTACTTGCGCCAGTGCATCAAGATCCACAAACGTTCTGAGCGACCCTGGCTTTATCTTGCGCGGGACTATGCGGACTTGGGAGATCGGGCGGCGGCCCTGGCGGAGCTGAATAAGGCCTACGAGAACCGGCAGCTCGAAGTGCTCTATCTGCTCGTCGATCCCGAATTGGACCCTCTGCGATCCGATCTGCGCTTCCAGGAGTTAGTAGGGAAGATAGGCTTTCCCCAGACTTCAGGGGAAACGCCGCCGATCTCGACTCCGGAACAGCTCATTCAACCTCTTCACTAGAGTCAACCATACTGTGCGGGACAGATTTCGATCAGTCGCCGTCGACACCGAAAGTATCCAGAAACGGGCTTCGGAGAAGTTGGCCGGATTAGCAATGCGAAGGCATAGTGCTGGTGGCAGCCCGCAACCCTCGGATGCATGCTCCTAACGAATTCCGACCTGTCCGCGCACGCTATCGATCAATTTCTTCGAATCGTAGCCGATCCCGGCCTTAAACACTGTCTCCACGTTCTCGATCTCGTCAATTCGTTTTGAAGGATCGCCTTTGATCAAAACGAGGTCTGCCTGTTTGCCAGCCGCGAGGGTTCCAATTCGATCTTGCTGGCCGAGATATATGGCGCCATTCTCCGTCGCGATCTGAATCGCCTCTACTGGAGTGAAGCCTGCTTCCACGAGCAGCTCTATTTCGCGTTGATCGCCGAAACCCGGCAATACGCCACCGTTTCCAGTTGGATCAGGACCGGCGAGCAGCAAGCCTCCCACCTTGACGAATGCCACCTCAAAATCCATCTCTTTGCGCAGCAGCGCTGTCCGCGGAGAATCCAACGGCACTCTTGCGCGGGCGGTGAGGTAACTTTGCGCTGATTCTGCGGACATCGCATCCAGCGTGCGCGCCTGGAACGGCGGCCGCCCCGGTGCACCGGCTTCATAAACCGGCAGCGTCGAAGTCACCGCGACATGATGCGATACGAGATTACGGATTATCTCCTGCACTTGCGCTCCGTTTACGTCCTGTTTCGCCCAACTGTTGCTGCCACCGCCTGCTGGGCAAACGTCCGGCTGCTTGTCCGCCACGAATTCGGTGTCGGTGAAGACTGGGCCATGCTCGAAATCATCGATCCCCAGAGCCACCGCTTCCGGCCAGGTCACCGAGCAAAGATGCCCTGTCAGTTTGAGCTTGTGCGCATGCGCCTGCTGGATCGCCACCCTCAACTCGTCGCGCGTGATGTTCGTATATGCCTTGTACGATGTCATGCCTTCCGCGGCCCAATAGTCCACCATGCGTTTCGCGTCGTCCGGTCCGGTCAGTTCATGCATTTGCGCGAATCGCGTCGGGGCACCTTCCAGGTAGGGTGCCGTCGCATCAATGCTTGGTCCCGGCATCAAGTTCGCGTCGATCCGGCTTTTGACCTTCAAGTCGGCATAAGGCTCCAGGCTCCCGGTCGTCCGTATTGTCGTTACGCCAGCGGCTAGATAGAGTCGCGGCGCCGTATAAGGAATCTCGGCAAGGAACGCTCCCGGCTCGCCAGTTTTTCCATCGACAACTTGCAAAGCATAGGAGTCGGTGTAGTACAGATGGTCGTGCATTCCCACTAGACCAGGGATGACCGTATAGCCAGACCGTTCAATCTGTTGCGCACCTTGAGGAATTTGGGCGGACGCGGCGGGACCAATGGACTGTATTTTGCCATTCGCAATTACTATTGCCTGGTCTTCCTTCGCCGGTGCTCCCGTGCCATCGATGACTCGGATGTGGTTGAGAACGAAGACTGGCATATTGATACTCACAAAGTCCGCGACATCGCTCGCCTTCGGGGCTTGGGCAACGGTGGTCGCAGAAACAAGCAACGACCCAAGCAAAAACAAGAGACGCATTTCCATACACCTCGCAAGACCGACCTACGAGAATCGGCAAGAAGGCAGAATTGTACCCCAGTTGTCTCTAACGGCGTGACAGCGGCAACCGGGGGTGGTGAATGTCGAAGGGCCCCTTACCCGATTTGGGCCAGAACTTTACCTCTGGGGTGCCATTTACAACTTTGACGGCGAGGTTCTATTTTGTCGGCGTAGCAGTTCTTGGGGGAGAACTGCAAAAAGCGTCCTTGGCTCAAGTTGAGTCTTGGGCGCTTTGTTTTGCATACCAGAGGCAATCAGGCGTGCCAATTCTTCCGGAGTGTACTGGCCCTCCCGTGGAAATCGTATGCCCACATCGACGCCATCCCGCCCGTTTCTCTGGGTTCAAGATTTCGCCTGCATGAGCGCGTTGAATTGCCTGGAGGAAAGACTGGTATGCCCTTGCTTGGGGAGATTTGAATTAGGTTTCGGTGTCGAGTGCTTCCTTGTCCTACCGCCCAGCGACAGAACTCCGAGGGAGCATCCCAAAATTTCGAGTCCAAGAAGTATAAAGACACTCGCATTAAACCATGCAGCCCAATCACCGGGCGCGACCATGAACACATTGTTTCCAGATGCATGCAGGAAGTGCTCATAAAGATCGGCACTCAAGGCAGCCAAAAAGAAAATTAGCGAGACCAAACCAATAAGCTTGTCGCTGAGCTTCCACAGCGCAATCGATACGCCCCCATGTAGTAAGCTCAACAAAACTACTGCCAGCCAACTAACGCTGTTGTTTGGGGCGGGAAGAACGCTCGCCGCAAGAAACAGGTGCCAGATCGCGACGATCCAATGTGCAACGACAATTAGTAGGGCGAGAGTCCGTAGCCTGGTCATAGTTTTGGTAATTTTTTCCTGATGGAGTTTTGTCCCCGCTCTGGGTTAAATTTTACACCCGGTTTCTCGCTGGGCTCAAAGTTTCGCCTGCAGCACCCATGTTCACGAGACGGGTTCAAAATCAATCGATGAGCGCGAGCATACTACGCGCCATGGTTCGGGGAGAATGCGCCAGAAGTGGTATCCCGAAGTCTGGAAGGGCCAGGTCAGTTCAAATTCTCGAAGACTCGACTGAGGTTCCTTAGGCCTTATGACGCGCGGCCACGAAGGCCCGAGATTCAAGAAGCAAGACGCGCGCTTTCCGCTCCGGCCAACAACTCCAGTATCCTTCGCAGGACCTGGAAATCAGTCACGACGAATGAGGCGCGCGTCTGTCCAGCGCCGACATGTACGGTAAACGCGCTTCCGGACAGGCGCTCGAAAAGATCTTCGTCGGTTCGATCATCGCCAGCCGCAAATATGAAGTCCGGATCCGGAAAGCTTCCGAGCAACCGCTCTAGCGCTTCGCCCTTGTTAGCCCAGACCGGCTTCACCTCTACGACCTTCTCTCCACGAAAGGCTCGGAGTTCCGTTTCGGCGAGCATGGCTTCCAGCATCGATGCCAGTTCATTCGCCAGCCACTCACCGAATTCCGGCTCCGCCATCCGATAGTGCCAGACCAGAGAGTATTTCTTTTCTTCCACAAAACTGCCCGGCGTGCGATCCACGAAGTGCTCCAGAATGGGCATCACGGTTGACTTCCAATCGGTTGCCGGCTGCGGACGCAAGGGTTGCCACCTGGATGCGGACCGAGTTTTGACTTCGGCGCCGTATTCGGCTACGAGGCACAGTTCTGGAATCTTCCCAAACCAACGATCCAGGTTTTCCGCCGATCTGCCTGACATGAGAGCAACAAGATTTTTCCGTTCGCCCGCAAGTGCTGTCAGAAGATCGATCACCGCTGGGGTTGGAGCTGCCTGCTGTGGCCGTTTCGCGAATGGGACAAGCGTCCCGTCATAATCGAGAATCAAGAAACGCCGGCTCGCGCCGAGGTAGGCATCGCGGAGTTCGCTCGGGCGCAGCCTTTGGGGTTGGGTGTCGATGTACCGGCCCCGTTCCGAGACCGCATCCTGAAGCGCAGCCAAAAAGCGCTCTCCCCAACGGAACACGTTGTTCCGGAAAACTCGATTGTGGAGAGCCGTCATGCGCAGGCCCCGCTCCTGCTCATCAAGGGCAAGCGCGCGTTTGATCGTGGTGGCCGTGCGTTCCTCGTCAAAGGGATTAATCAGCAGAGCCTCGCCCATCTCGGCGGCGGCACCCGCAAATTCGCTCAGCACGAGAACCCCGTCGCCGTCGGACTTGCAAGCCACATATTCCTTTGCGACCAGGTTCATCCCGTCGCGAAGGGATCCGATCCAGCAGACGTCCGCGAGCTTGTACAGGCCCACTAGTTCACTACGCTCAATCGAGCGGTTGATGTAAACAATTGGGGTCCATTCGGGGGTTCCCAATTTGCCGTTGATTTCGCCGACGAGCCGATTCACCTCCGTTCGCAGATCCTGATAGCTATCGATCGCTTCACGAGTGGGCACGGCGATCTGAATGAGGATGACTTTCTCTTTCAGCTCGGGAGAAGACCGGAGCAGATATGCGTAGGCGCGGAGCCGCTCGGGAACCCCTTTTGTGTAGTCCAGGCGGTCAATGGCAAGCAACACCTTTCGTCCCTGATAACGGGCGACCCATTCCGCGTACTGCCGGATGGTAGCTTCGTCGTTCTTTAGCAAGTCCTTGTATTCCTCGGGCGCGATCCCGATAGGAAGAGCTTCCAGACGAACGGGGCGGCTCCCCATTGCAACCTGAGCAATCTTACTTTCCACGCCGAGCACTCGAAGCAGCGCGGCGCGGAACTGCTGCAAATGCCCGTGCGTCTGGAAGGCAAGCAGATCGGCACCGAGAAGACCTTCCAGGAGTTCCTCTCGCCTGGGCAAAACCGGGAAGATTTCGGAAGATGGGAAAGGGATGTGGAGAAAGAAACCGACTGCCGCATCTGGCAGTTTTTCGCGCAACATTTGGGGTAGGAGCATCAAGTGATAGTCGTGAACCCAAATCAGGTCGTTCGGTCTGTAACGCTCGACCACAGCCTCACAGAAGATTCGGTTCGCTTCGACATAGGCCTCCCAATGATTCGCCTCAAATTTCAACTGGGAAGGAAAGTTGTGAAAGACCGGCCACAGCGTCTGATTGGCGTAGCCTTCATAAAATCCTGTCGCGACATCTTGCGGCAACTTGACCGCAAAGCAGTGGTCCTTTTCCGCCCACTCTGCCAGAATCGCCTGGAGTTGTTGGCTGTCTTCTCCTCCGTCATCTCCCGCCCAGCCGATCCAGTCCCCACCGGTTTTCCCAAGCAATGGGTTCATCGCGCTTGCCAGACCTCCGGAGCTCCGGACCGTGTTCCAGCCTTCCTCTGTTTTCTTCAATGTCAGTGGAAGCCGGTTCGAAACTACAATGAGCCGAGTGCTGGAATTGAGCTTCGTCAGCCTGAGATTAGGAACGGGTTGTAAACTCATGTCTTTCCCACCGTTCAGCTCCCGGCCGGTAAGCACCGTGTCGGCACGATGCCCTCGCAAGGAGCCAGTCCACAGAACTTCGATGCCAAATTCGCAGGTATCGTTTGGAATTTGTGAGCTTAGTCGCGTACTCCGAATTCGGCGACCACGACCGGGTGATCGATGGCGAAGGCGTTGAAAAAGGAAAACGGCGCTGCGTTCAAGTGGCCATCGCAATCCAGCGTCACGATCCAGGCTATCGGATGTGGAACAATTGTGGACAAGAGAAGCTTGTAGAGGTCTTTTCCGGTCAGCGTTGCGAAATCGAAGAATCTGTCAGATGTCATTGCAGTCTTTGGCACAAGTACTGTCATCAAAACTACAAACTTTCCTTGTCACATAATCTCGATTTGATCCGTCACTACCATGACGAGCCAGAACGACAAAAATGTGACTGGAGATGACGAAAGGAGCAGGTGATGGCAAGAGTCGAAGGTATTGATCCACGGCAGACTTCACTCGGGATGCGATATGTGTTCAACAAGGTCCGCAAGATGTTGGGGCGCGATCTCACGCCGCAAAAGATCGCAGCCCGAGTGCCTCGGGTGTTCTGGGTAAATGCGCTTGCGGAATGGTTTTTGGGGCAGAAAGCGGCAGTCCCACAACGGCAGCGCATGCTATTGACACTGCGGACCGCAGTGAGGGTGGGCTGTCCCTTTTGAATCGATGCGAATTCTGCCGGAGGCAGAATGTACGGGTTGAGCGACGAGGAAATCGCAGCAATCCGCAAAGGACGCATGGAAGGGTTCGCGCCGGCCGAGGCCGCATTGCTGCGCATGGCGGACGCCATGGCCGACACGCCGTCGAATGTGAGCGATGAACTTTATGCAGAATTGCGCCAGCACTTTTCCGAAGAGCAATTGATCGAGCTCGCCGCCAGTGCGGCGCTCGAAAACTTTCGGGCGCGATACAACCGTGTGTTCGATGTAGGGAGCGATGGGTTATATCGCAAATGGCTAAGGTTCAAACAGCGGCAGGCCGCGTGATTCGGACGTCAACAAACTGTTTTCTTTTTGAGGCATCGGGGGAATGGAGTGGAAGAAATGGTGAATGGTGAGCGTGCAGCATGGCTAGCCGGGAAATTCGCGGAGAACTGTGGTCATCTTCGCGCCGTGTAGCGAAGCCCGATCAAGCGCGTCTCCGCGAATTTGGGTTTGTGGTGCTCGATGGGCGGTGTAGTTAACTAGGAACATAGGCCGCAAGCGGGCGATGGCGCTGCAACGGAGGACTGCGCTTCGGAGGATAGAACTGCCAATGAAAGCACGAAAAAACGAAAGAGCAAGGGCTGCACTCCCGAAACCACGTCAAGCTGCCAAACTTCGTCCGATCGGAGTGATTCGGTCGAGACTCAAGCAGCGGACGGAAGCACCCAAGCAGGGCTCAGAAGGCGCTCCTGACATCTGGCTTGAGGTGCGTCCATCCGCCGCGAAAGGCCTTGAGGGGCTCGCGGCCGGCGACGAAATCATCGTCGTCACCTGGCTGCACAGAGCGCACCGCGAGACTCTGAAGGTTCATCCGCGCTCAGACCCGAACCGGCCGCTTACTGGTGTGTTTGCGACCCGGTCTCCCGACCGACCCAATCCGATTGGCCTTCATCCCGTCACGGTTCGCAAAATCGACAAGAACAGGTTGCGGATCGGTCCAATGGAAGCCATCGACGGCACGCCAGTAATCGACATCAAGCCGGTACTCTGTGAAATCCAACGAAACAAAGCGGTACCTACTTAAAGTCTTCGCGAGATTTCGTGCGATACGAATCTATACGGGCTGCAGATCTGTGTCAGGTGCTGGGTATCCGAGGATTCGCAGCATCGCGACCACCTGTCCTTTGTGGTGAAATGCGTGGGTTGTGATGTGCAGCAGGACAAAAGCAGGACTCCGGAGTTCGCCGCCCCAATCCACTGGACGCTCGGCGAGAGTCGTGTTCAGTTGCTCTTCCGTGAGACCGCTCAAGTAGGCCCGCGTCGCTTCCCGTATTCGGTCCTTGGCAGCCAGCAAGGCTGCCATCGTTGGACAGTCTTCTTCTTGCCAACCAGGAAAAGCCTTGTTCTGCAAGTCGTGGACCCAGCCTTCCTCACAGGTCAGGATGTGCACAAGTTGCTTCCAAATTGAGGGATGGCCAAATCCCGAAATCTGCTCGTGACGGACGTTATCGGGCACCGTCGCGACATGGCGCAGCAAAAGGTCCAACCGCTCGTGGGTTGCGGCATGTAATTCGAGGATACCGGTTTTGGAAAACATGTTTTTTAACTCGGCAAGTCGTTTTGGACACCCCAGAAGATACGATCAGGGCTCGATTTTGTACCGCTTGACGCGAATGCGCAAGCCCTACGCTACCGGGGAGTTGGGTATTCAGTTAGTTCTTCCGCAAAATGTGCGACGCCGGGGACCAACACACCTGAAACAATGTTCCCAAACTGGAAATGCAGTTTGATACTGACCTTGAAAGAACCCGGTTAATTCGTAACTGCAATACCGGAGGTGTCTCCCAAGGCGTATTTAGTCATGGTTCGCGCAATTCGTGGAGCAGGGATATCTATTGGCCAGAATTGTTGCGAACGAGCGAGCCGTCGTGGGGGAGGTCAATGGCATGATTTGCATGCTGGGACAGCATCAAGCAAGGCGACGAACCAGAAGTATTGTCTG
The DNA here is from genome assembly GCA_035567135.1 of Terriglobales bacterium. Taxonomy (GTDB): domain Bacteria; phylum Acidobacteriota; class Terriglobia; order Terriglobales; family Acidobacteriaceae; genus JABDBE01. The sequence goes on along the minus strand of DATMQI010000134.1, from coordinate 265,572 downwards.
GTCGTCTCTCTGTTCTCCATACTCGCAGACGCGTGCTCTGAGTTTCGCTGAGATTTCCCTTTACTTTGTCCCTGAGTGCCGCAGCGTCCGTCCCCAAGTTCGGCATATTGCTATACACGCGAACCAGCAGCCAAAGGGCAGGGACTTGTTCTGCCGCCAGCGGAATCATGGACTTGAACATCCTGCGAACGCCTAGAAAGGCCCAGCACACCCCGAAGCAAGACCTCACCACGACATTGACCGTCAGCTCGCTAACGGTGGTTTTCTGAAGGTTCACGCTATCGAAGATGAACCCCAGCGATCCGAATAGACAGAAAACGCCTGCGAGAAAGATAAGCAAAGAACTACTCGGCAACGTCTTCCAGAAGGCTCCGCTACCCGTCCAATTCTTCCAGTTCATAGCGCTACCGACTCGTCACTTCCGTTGCAGTGCTGATCGTGCGAAGAACAGGATAAGCACGCTGGCGCCGATCAATACCAACATGATTCGATGATAAAGGTCATTGCTCGCCGTTCGGGGACCTCTGCCGGCCGCCAGCGCTGCCATACCAAGCAAAACTCCACCCAAGGAAACAAAGTTGCCGATCAGTGCGATCTTCCAGTCGCTGGAGAGATGGCCGAAAATGGCGATGCTGCCCCACAGCAGGAACAACCCGCATATCGACTCGACAACGGCAGCGGGAATGATTCTAGGCTCATGAAAGCTGCCGACGGGAATGCCCGCATGTTGGATGGCGCCAAACAGGAATAGCGCCGCATTTGAAATCATAATGAGTCCGAGAGCGGTTCGCATCATTTGGTACTGCCTCCTTAATTTATTCGGTCACTGCTGACGTAGCGCTTGACGTCGGCATCGGCGGAGGTGCAGCCATCCAGTCTTGAGGCGCCTGTCCCTCGGGCAGCAACACTCCTTTTTCAAGGTAGCGAGTGGTCTTTGCGTAGTGAGCAGCGTGAGGGTCGTGCGTCACCAGCAGAATGGTCTTTCCCTGCTCGTTGTTCAGAGCCGCGAGTATTGTCAGTACATCATTCGCAGAAGCTGCATCGAGGTTGCCGGTAGGTTCGTCAGCGAGGATAAAGTCGGGATCAGTGACAATCGCCCTCGCGATGGCCACTCTTTGTTCCTGGCCTCCGGATAGTTGTCGCGGAAAATGATTCAGCCGATCGCCCAATCCAACTAACTGTAGCCCGGTTCTCGCGTGTTCAAGCTGCTCCTTTGCGTCGAGTCCCGTCAGTTTCAACGGCAGCATGACATTCTCCAACGCCGTCAGTACCGGAATCAGATTGAAGGCCTGAAAGACGAATCCGATGTGAGCATTGCGCCACCGCGCCAATTGGCGATTGTTAAGTGAACGCAGATCTTGTTCCAGAACGAGTACCTCTCCGCTGGTCGGCCGGTCCATGGCGGCGATCAAGTGGAGCAGAGTGGACTTGCCGGAACCCGACGGCCCCATGAGCGCGAGAAATTCTCCGCCTGCCACTTGGAGGTCCACATTTTTCAGTGCCGCGACGGGATTCGCATCGCGCATGTAGTCTTTCGAAAGTTTCCGGGTTTCAATAACGATGTCCATACTTCCTCCTGCCAGTTATGCTTCGCGCAGTGCGCTAAGGATCTCCTTCTTGGCCGCGGCTCGGGCTGGCAAAGCCCCTCCGACGGCTCCCAGCACAACCGCAAAAATTAATCCGCTGATTAGGGCTGCGATGCTCACGTGGAAACGAAATGCAACTTCGCTGAACGAAACCATGCTCCCCACCCCGGTTGTCACCCAGTTGAGCGGGAGAGCGATTAGGCATCCCAGTACGCCCGCTAGCGCTGCTAGCAATACGGATTCGCTCAGAAAGCTGAGCAAAATGCTTCCGTCGGAAAAACCGAGAGTCTTCAAGGTTCCAATCTCTTTTGCTCGTCGCGCCACTGCCGCATACATGATGTTTGTGGTAGCAAATGCACTCCCGATCGCCATAATCACGGAGACAAGAATTCCCAGGAACTCCAGCGGTGCGCCCGATGCCGTCTGACCGTAGTAATAGTCACCCTCCGTTATCGTGGACGCGTTCAGGCGTGGATCATCCTCGATCGAGTGCTTCAGTGCGTCCAATGACACAGGATCTGTGGCTCGGAGGAGCACGGAACTGGAGCTGTCTTGCTGGTTGTATTCCGCACTGATCTGATTGAAGTCCCCCCATATCTCGCTGTTAAGCGCTGACTGCCCTCCATCCATGACACCCACAATTTCCCAATCGCCTTTCCCGAATCGAATGCGATGGGCAATGCGAGCAGATGGATATCGATGGGCCACCGCTTCGCCCACCACAACTTCTCTCTGGCCGGGTTGGAACCATCGCCCGGCGACGAGTCGCACCTTGCGCATTTCAATTCCTACGGGACTCAATCCGCGTACCGTAATGTTCATGCCTTTTGGGTTGTCCAAACTCGGCAGATTGGCCACGTTCACTAATTCCTGGGACGTCAATGGTTGGCCTGAGCGATCCGCTGCAATTCCCGGTTTTGACCGCACGATGGCAAAGTCTTCGGTCGGAACCGTGCTGCCGAGCTCCGCGTTTGACCCCTTTCGCAGCACGAGAAGTTGCAGTGGATTCGCGGTGTTGGCGAAGACCGTTCTCAACCCGTTGACAAGCGCGAGTGACGCGACCAGGATTGCCACGCTCAGCGCGATCCCCATGGCCGTCATGAGTGTGGTTGTCTTCCGTACCACGAGGTTGCGGATGTTGTAAGAAAAAGGCACTGTCATAAATCACCCGTTGTATTGCAGCGTCTGAACAATTGAGGTCCGAGCCGCATAGAGCCCTGGCGCGATGGAGCTTACGAAACCGATCAGCAGTGCAAGGCACACGGTCAGTGCTGCGACGAGAGGAGAGAAACTCAGGCCGCGTACTACAGACACAAATCCCGGTGCGCTCCTCATTGCGCTTGCGATTGCGGTGCAGAGTCCACCCGCCAGGATGCAGCCAACCAATCCTCCCGCGACTGCGATCAGGCTGGCTTCTCCGACGACCATGCCCAGGATTTCTCCGTCGGAGAAGCCGAGTGTTTTCAGGATTCCAACCTCTCGCGTCCGCTCCCGGACAGACATGGAGAGCATGTTGGTTGTAATCAGAAGCAAAGTGAACGTAACCGCCCCAGAGATCGCGGCCAGAAACAATTTCAAATTTCCGAGAAAAGAAACGAAGCTCAGCATGAAGGCCTCTTCAGGTTCGCTTTTCGTCGGATACGACGACTCCGCAAACGCGTCGTCAATCTGGCGGTTAATCTCGGAAACAGCGTCTTTGTTATCAGTCTCGACGTAGAACTGCTGAACAGCGTCTCGCCGAGGGTCGCCGGGCAGCAGACTGTCGCGGAGATAATCCCGGTTGAAATAAAGAACGGGCGACGCGTCGCTGGGTGGAGGATCGAAGATGCCGGCCAGCGTCAATTCCAGAGTGGCTCGCAACATGCCGCCAACCAAGGTGATTCGTTCTCCAGGCTTCCAGCCAAGTTTTTCCGCCAGCGCTCGCGAAGCGACACATGCCGTCTTTTGCGATACGAATGCTTCCCTCTGGCTTTGCGAAATGTGGAACTCCGGATAGACCTCAAAAAGCGTCTTAGGCTCGATCGCAAATTGAGCAAAGCGGTTCTTCGGATCGCCGGGATCCTTATACGTCCCTCCAAACCACCGAAGCGAGGTAACGGCGCGAACCCCTGGAATCTTCTGGATGGTCTGCTCGTATACGGCTGGCAGGTCTTGGGTCAGAGCAATCTTGTGGTGAACAACCACTCTCTTGGCTTGTCCGGGGGTGGTCTCGCCACCGAAGAACAGGGCTCGCGTAAGAGCAAAAAGCACGCCAACCAGGCATATCGACACTGCCACGCTGGCCATGGTAAAACCTGTGCGTCTCCGATTTCGCAAGATATTCCGAAGGATGAGAGGCAGGTAAGAAGCCATTGCATTCCTCACTTGCAATTAATTAAACATAGTGTATGATTAAATGTCAAGACAATAAAAAATGTCCCCTCGCCCCTACAGCATGGAAAAACGGGTGGCCGTTTCTAACGAGACGCGGCTTCGCATTCTCGAAGCTGCCCGCCAAGCCCTTGCCCAAGAGTCGGAAGCCGACCTCACCATGGACGCGATCGCTCGCCGTGCCGATGTTTCGCGGCTCACGATCTACTACCAGTTCAAGTCGCGTCCAGGATTGCTAGAGGCCCTGTATGACTACCTCGCGTCAAGAGGGGGCATGAAGCGGATGCCTGAGGTGTTCCGCGAACCTAACCCGTCCGCGGCTCTCGACAAACTCGTAGACGTATTCGTCGGATTTTGGTCGTCGGATCGCGTGGTGATTCGACGGTTACGCGCCATGGCTGCCCTTGATGCAGAAATTGCGCGAGGGATCCACTCTCGGGACACCCGCCGCCGCCACATCGCCGGAGAGATATTGAAACGAATGGCAGCAGCAGGAAAGAAAAAATACGTCGACGACCAACTCAGTGCTGCAGCTGATGTAATTACCGTCCTTACGGGTTTTGCAACCTACGATGCCTTGGCCTCTGCCGGGCATAGCGAAAGAGAAATCATCGCGACCATTGCTCGCCTGGTTCATTTTGCGGCCAGCTAGTCCAGACTCCAATCTCGTCGAAAGTCACAGGATTGAGAGCGACGGCCGGCTAAGCCTCCTCGGCACTTGTACAGACTGACACCAGGATCTGCCTACGCGATCCCGAGGTTAGTTGCGAACTCATAGGAGCCAGATGAGCACTTTACGGTCACCGATAAATCAATCTTGGAAGCAGTCTTTTACATGACGTTGACAAAAAGATGACAACTTTCGATGCACCGAAATAAATAATCGATCTCGGTGCATCCACCCCAGCTAAAGCCCAACACCGAAATGAAACTGGTAGGGAGGGATGTTCTTGGCATATCAAACGAAAACTCATCAGAAACCACTACCACCAAAGGAGTAGAACATGACAAATCGAACCTCCCCTGTATTGCCTTCATCCGAAGATTCAACTGTAAACGACAAACCTAATGTACCCGAGAAAAGCGGCGTCAACCGTCGTGCATTCCTGAGAAATAGCATGGTCGCAGGTGCAGCGGTGACGGTGGGCGCCGGAATCTTAGGGAACTCAGCATCCGCGTTTGGTCAACAAAGCGGCAGTGGAATAAGCAAGGGTGACGCCGCCATTTTGCGGTTTCTGGCCGCTGCGGAAATCATCGAGAGTGATCTTTGGCTGCAATATCAGGAACTCGGAGGAGTTCAGGACAATGAAGTCTCCATGCTAGCTAGCAAGCTGATTCCCGGCTATCCTTCACAGCCCACTGGAGGAAACGCGCAATACACTAAGGATTTGCAACACCTGGACTCCGACATGCCGCAGTATATCCACGACAACACTGAAGATGAGTTGACCCACGAAGCCTTCATCAATGCGTATCTGGCTTCGAAGGGCGCAGATACGGTCAACTTGGATAAGTTTCGTACTCTTCCCAGTAGTCAGGCCACCGGATCCAACAAAAACTTTGGTCGGCTCACTAATCTGACGCAGCTCACAGTGGACACCACCTGGTGGACTCGATACCGCAGCCGTACCAAGAATCCCGACTTCGGTGACAAGTTCCGTCCAGCGATCGCCACTTTGGCAGTCAACCAGCACACAGCAATTCCCAGAACCGATTCGGATGTGAGCCATACGACATTCCTGAAGGCAGTCGCCAATACTGCGGGCTTCCACTTTGCTTTCATCGAGCAAGGCGGCAGCAGCCTCTATCCCGAATTGGCGCAAAGAGTCAGTAATGTCGAGGTATTGCGCATCCTGCTCTCCATCGGTGGAACTGAAATTTGTCATTTTCAAACCTGGCATGACAAGGCGGGAAACGGGTTCATCTTAAAAAATGTCGTCGATCCCGTCACTGGCGTGTTGGTAACGTTCCCTGATCTGAACTCTCCACCTTTCGGTGGCCAGGATTTTCAGACGAACCTGATCATGCCCGAACCCACTGTGTTCCTCAGCCGGCAATTCCCGGCGGTTTCGATAATTCGTCCCACGGAGACGAAGGGTGCCGCTATGGGGGCCCTCATGGCGCTCACGCGTGACGGTCTTTTCATCGGCCAAAGTAAAGAGTTCTTCCAACTGCTGTCCGAGTTGGCACAAGAGGCCGATGCCGCTGAGCATGAATGCGACTAACCTTTAACCACGGCTGCAGGCGCAGAAGTCGACAGTGGACTCCTGCGCCTGCTCAAGCCGACAGCAGACCAATGGGGCAAATGAAGAGCCCATGTTTCAACAGCAGAGCTGTGAACTCCAAGCCCAATGACGCCGAAAGCAAACAGCTACTGAGACATGCGGTCGCCAATCGAACTGGGCAGAATCATCGGCTCGACGATAATGCGCGAATGCATGTACGGCGGAAAGCCTATCCAGTCGGTCACGAAACTACCCATTGTTGCCGTGCCTTCAACACCTTCCCAAAAGCGAGACGTGCGCACGTGTGCCATAGCAGGAGTGCACATTCAATCACAACCGAATAGTTTTGCCATGTCTCCCTGACTGTCATATCCTCGACGGATTTCATCAGTGTTGCCTAACACACAGATGGGTTTACAATGGGTGCCGTTTTCGATATCAGAAAGGAAATCCGTGGTTGCAGCCGATGCCCCCCGACCGATGCCACAATTCCGCAAGGAGATTTTATGAAGCGACCGCTGACCAACATCACTCTGCTGTTTCTCGTCATGCTGTTCTTCGTGCTCATGGGCGTTGCTCTGGGCAGTCAAATAAAGACGGATCCGGAAATTAGCGCCATCGTCGGCAATGTGAATTCCGGCAATATTCTAAACACCGCAACCACGATGCAGAACTTCAGGACCCGCCAATCCTGTTCGGGCGAGCCCGAAAAAGGCCACGGTGTAACGGCCGCACGCGACTTTCTTTTCAAACAGTACAGCGCTATTTCCGGGCTGCAAGTCAGGCTGGATCAGTTCACGCATCCCAACTGTTCGACCTCGCCTACCTACAATGTCATCGCCTGGCTGCCTGGGAAACACCCCAATCATCTGGTGATCATCGGCGGTCATTACGATTCGCGCACCACGAACGTGCTTGACAACACCTCCGATGCCCCCGGCGGAAACGATTCCGGGGGGCAGACTGCGGTGCTTCTGGAACTCGCGCGGGTGCTTGCCGGTCATAGCTTCGATGCCACGATCGTGTTCATGTCATTCTCCGGGGAAGAGCAAGGGCTGTACGGCTCGGGCTCGATTGCGGCTAACCTCAGCCGTTATTTCAAGAATCCGGAAGTGATCGCGATGTTGAACACGGATATTCCCGGGGGCGATAAATCCGCCAACAAGCCTCCCGATTTCAAATTGTTTCGCTTGTATTCGTCTGGAATCCCGCGCGAACGACAGTCCACCGACCGGGACGGCATCACCGACAACACCTCGCCTTCCCGCGGCGTGATGCGTTATGTGGGAACCTGGGGCGGCGCTTATGTCCCCGCGATCACAATGGAGCCGGAGCTGCGCGAGGATCGCCCGGGCCGCGCCAGCGATCATGTCTCCTTCATCAACAATGGTTACCCCGCTGTCCGGCTCATGGAGACGTTCGAGTGTTCGCCTTCGCCAGTTAACAACACTTGCGGGGGGGTGATGTTGCCGTGCCCTCCACCCGCCCAGATACCGGCCTTTTGCAAAGACCTGAATTTCATCACCACGCACCAGCATTCGCCCCATGATCTGGTGAAGTTCATCACTCCAACCTATGCCGCGACGATTGCCCAGGTAATGGCGGCCACGGCTGCGAGCCTGGCGCGCGCCCCCGGATCGCCGCTGAACTTCGACGCTACGGGCAACGCAGTGCAGGGCATACAGATCAAGTTCGATAATCCTTCGGGAGGGAATGTCGATCACTTCGTTGCGGCAGCCCGGTCCACGCTCGAGAACTTCTATCGCCAACGAATCATCGTTACGCACGACACCAAGCGCGTGATCAAACCGCAGGAGCTCGGCCTCCAGCCGGGCGAGAGCTTCTTCGTTTCGGTCGCCTCGGTAGACAAGGTGGGACACGAATCGCTGTTTGCTTATTCGGAAGTCCGCTGCGATTCCACCGGCTGTAAGATTCCGGCTTACGCCGACAACTTCAGGGAGCCCCTCCCACCGCCGCCTCCGGCCAAGGACCCGGCCGACGAGGAGTAGCACCGCAGAACGGGAGAAGCGGATGCTTCTCCCGTTCCTGCCGGCTCAAAAGCGTACGATCTCGCGTCCTGCAAGCGTCACTCCCCGCCGCAATCGCAACTTTGCAAACCACCTCGCCTCAGATACAGCATGCAGACTCATCGTTACCAATCAGACTCATTTCTACTAATCGGGGAAGCTGGCATCAGTCACTTCGCTGTTTGCCGATCCGTCCAAAAGCGGGTCCCGCTGCTGGTCGTGATGGCTGAGCCACAGTCTGGCTCGCGCGGCCCTCTTCGAGGGGAGGGAAAAGATTTGGGTTGACACTACTCCTGATTGTTTTATAATTATTCTTATCCGATAATCATGCGCTTCACCCATGAACAGTTTCGTGAGCTGGCCGCGAAGCACGGTTTGGCGGTCACGCACCAGCGTCAGGTGGTCTATGAGGCTGTGATCGCTTGCCACGGACACTATTCCCCGGAAGACATTTACGCCGCCGTCCGGCGCCGCATTCCATCTATTTCTCTCGCCACGGTCTACAACAATCTCCGGCTTTTCATCGAGTGTGGGATGCTGCGAGAGGTCAGTCCTCATGCGGCCACGTTGCTCGTGGACGGCAATCTCAAACCTCATCACCACGTGGTCTGCTCCCGCTGCAAATCGGTGCAGGACATCGAAGGAGAGTTCATCGATTTCAAACGGCTGTCCCGGCAACTGCCGGACGGCTTTGATCTGACACAGTCGCTGGTCGAGGTCTTTGGCCTCTGCCGCCGCTGCAGCACCAAAAAATAATTTTTTTTCACGCAGGACCTTGTCAAGATTCGAAGGAGGAAATCATATGGAAAATACACTCGCGACTTCATCGGGGAGTGTTGTCCCCGAAGCTAAAGAAAAAAACACCGCAACCGAATCGAAGTGCCCAGTAGCGCACGGCGCTCGCAAATCCCACACGAATGCGGATTGGTGGCCCAATCAGGTGGACGTGAACGTCCTCCACCAGCATTCCTCAAAGTCCGATCCGATGGGCAAGGAGTTCAATTACGCGGAAGAATTCAAGACGCTCGACCTGAATGCCGTGGTCAAGGATTTGCATGCCTTGATGACGGACTCGCAGCCGTGGTGGCCGGCCGACTTTGGCCACTATGGACCGCTTTTCATTCGTATGGCGTGGCACAGCGCGGGTACCTACCGCATCGGCGACGGCCGCGGCGGTGCCGGGTCCGGACAGCAGCGCTTCGCGCCGCTCAATAGCTGGCCGGACAACGTGAACCTCGACAAGGCGCGTCGACTGCTCTGGCCGATCAAGCAGAAGTACGGACGGAAAATCTCGTGGGCCGACCTCATGATTCTCGCAGGCAATGTCGCCCTCGAGTCGATGGGCTTTAAGACGTTCGGTTTTGGCGGCGGGCGCGAGGACGTCTGGGAACCCGAAGAACTGAACTGGGGCCCTGAGGGTACATGGCTTGCCGACGAGCGTTACAGCGGTGATCGCGATCTTCAGAATCCTCTCGGCGCGGTGCAGATGGGCCTGATCTATGTGAACCCGGAAGGGCCGAATGGAAAACCCGATCCCATCGCCGCGGCGCGGGATATCCGGGAAACGTTCGCCCGCATGGCGATGAATGACGAGGAGACCGTTGCACTCATTGCCGGCGGTCACACCTTCGGCAAAACCCACGGTGCTGCCGTCCCGGCTCAATATGTGGGCAACGAACCGGAAGGTGCCGCCATCGAGGATCAAGGTCTCGGGTGGAAAAATAAATTTGGCAAAGGTTTTGGTGCTGACACCATCGGCAGCGGCCTGGAAGTCATTTGGACCACGACGCCGACAAAGTGGAGCAATAACTTCTTCACCAACCTGTTCAGTTACGAATGGGAACTGACGAAGAGCCCGGCCGGTGCGCATCAGTGGACACCGAAAAATGGCGCAGGCAACGGTAAGGTGCCGGATGCGCACGATCCCTCAAAGCGTCACGCGCCATCCATGCTGACCACGGACCTCGCCTTGCGGTTCGACCCTGTTTACGAAAAGATTTCGCGGCGCTTCTACGAACATCCGGATCAGCTCGCAGACGCGTTTGCCCGGGCGTGGTTCAAGCTGACGCACCGCGACATGGGGCCGATCGCGCGCTACCTTGGTCCACTCGTTCCGAAGGAGCCCCAACTGTGGCAAGATCCTGTTCCCGCCGTAGATCATAAATTGGTTGGGGATAAGGACATTGCTACCCTGAAGTCCAAGATCCTTGCATCCGGACTGTCGATCTCCCAACTGGTAACGACTGCGTGGGCGTCCGCGGCATCGTTCCGTGGCTCCGATAAGCGCGGTGGGGCGAACGGGGCGCGCATTCGCCTCGCGCCACAAAAGGATTGGGAAGTGAACCAGCCGGCAGAACTGGCGAAGGTTCTTCCGAAGCTGGAGGCAATCCAAAAGGAGTTCAACAGCGCCCAGACTAACGGCAGTAAGAGAAAGAGGATTTCGCTTGCCGACCTGATCGTTCTCGCCGGCAACGCAGCCGTCGAGGAAGCTGCGAAGAAGGCTGGCCACGACGTGAAGATACCCTTCTCGCCGGGACGCATGGATGCTTCGCAGGAGCAGACCGACGTGCACTCATTCGCCGTAATGGAGCCGATAGCTGACGGGTTCCGCAACTATCTCCGGAGTGGACAGGTTCTGTCGGCTGAGGAGTTGCTGGTGGATCGGGCACAGTTGCTGAAACTGACTGCCCCTGAGATGACCGTACTCGTCGGCGGCCTGCGCGCCCTGAATGCGAACTTCGGGCAGACCAAGCACGGCGTCTTCACTAACCGGCCCGAGACGCTGACGAATGATTTCTTCGTCAACCTGCTCGACATGAATACGAACTGGGAACCTTCCGGAAATGGCTCTGGAGGCGTGTACGAAGGGCGCGATCGGGCGACTGGCAAAACCAAGTGGACGGCGACGCGCGTAGACCTTGTCTTCGGTTCGCACTCCCAGCTCCGGGCACTCGCAGAAGTCTATGCGTGTGACGACTCGAAGGATGCGTTTGTGAAGGACTTCGCGGCAGCGTGGAACAAAGTGATGAACCTTGATCGCTACGACCTTGCCTGAGCGCGGCGAAAAAGAAAGCTGTCCACTTCGTGCTGTTGCTATTGTTTGGATGAGCTAAACGGAAGTCGTCGCTCTTCCTGGGCGGCGGTGGCGCATCGCGCGCCCCCGCCGCCTTTACCAATAGGCGTAACCGTTTCACCTGGACCACGTTTGTCGCCGGGAGAGCGCGCCCGCAGCGGATTCAATGGAGTACTGGCAAGGCTGATTGCGCGAGGTGCGGCTGCGGCTTTCTAGTTTCGGTTTGACGTTCGGAGAGTTTCGCGAGTACCTCAGTTGATTTCGAACCTCAGGTTTTTGTGCTGACACTACCCTGTGCTCCTTCGATCCCGCTCTCTGGCCGCGAATCACTTTCTTCACCAATATGTCCACCATCAATAATTTCGATTGGACTCGATATGCGTGCGCACGTAGAGTTGCTTTGGGGGGCGAGCACGCGCACTCGCGCCGGATTCAAGCGCGCGCATGTGCTTTGGCCGATGCCCATGGCAGAATACGTCATCGGCGGTGGTGGGGTTGGTGATGACGAGTTAGATGCTCCAGCCGTATGGTGGAAAGGATCAGGGCAAACCCGTAGCATCCGAACAAAATCGAATAAAATATGGAACCAGAGAGCCTAGGATTGGAAGAGAATCAAAGCGAGGTTCAAGATTTGCACGCGACCGGCCACCTGCGCGATGTTACCCACGTCCTCCCGTTGGAGGAAATCGCCAACCTTGCAGCGGCGGAAGGCCAGCCCGCTGAGACTTTGATGAACGTCGTTGCCTTAATTGCCAAGCGATTTGAGACCGAGGTGTGCTCAGCGTATCTGCTCGAGCCGGACCGCGCCAATCTGGTGCTTGCGGCGACGGTCGGCCTGCGGCGGGAGTGTATCGGCAATCTACGAATGGCAATTCACGAAGGACTGGCTGGCCTTGTAGCGGAACAGGTGCGGCCCGTCGCCGTGGAGCAGGCGCAGAGTCACCCTCGCTTCAAATATTTCCGTGAGGCCGGGGAAGACGCGTACCAGTCGTTCCTCGGGGTTCCACTCATTGACCGAGGGGTTTTGCAGGGTGTTCTTGTAGTTCAAACTGTCGAGCCTCGGATTTTCGGCGAAGATGAGGTTCACATGCTGGCCCAGGCTGCGGCTCAGGTGGCGCCGGTGGTGAGCGAAGCGCGGACCCTCGATCGTTTCATCGCTCCTGCGCAGGAACGACTTTGGGCACTGGCCCGCAACCTCTGGTGGAGTTGGGATCACGATGCCGGAAGCTTGTTCCGCGATCTCGATCCAGTGCGGTGGAGGCGGCTGAACCAGAATCCGGTTTCCCTGCTGGCGGAGTTCCCGCTGGCGAAACTGGAAAGTCGCGCCGCTGAACTCGTACTGCACAGCCGTATCAACTATGCTTGTCGCCGGCTGCAGGAATATCTGCAGGCGGACCGCACCTGGGGAACCAGGCATGCCGGGGTTTTGCGGCCTTCTCCAGTCGCCTATTTTTCTGCAGAGTTCGGATTGCACGAATCGCTTCCCGTCTATTCCGGCGGCCTCGGCGTGCTCGCCGGAGACCATATCAAGAGCGCATCCGATCTCGGCATTCCGCTGGTTGGCATCGGCTTGTTTTACGGGCAAGGATATTTCCGCCAGCGTCTGGATCGCAGCGGTTGGCAGCAAGAAGAGTATCTGGAGACGGACGTCGCTCAATTGCCTTTAGAAGCGGCGATCGGTAAGAACGGCCGTCCAGTAGTAGTGCAAATCGAGACTCGCAGCGGTGCCATTCATGCCAAAGTCTGGCGGGTGGCAGTTGGACGCTGCGACTTGTTCCTTCTCGATTCGGATGTGGAGGCGAATGCACCCGACGACCGGGGGTTGACTTCGCGTCTGTACGGCGGAGACGCTCGGACTCGAATCCGGCAGGAGTTGGTGCTTGGCGTGGGAGGCTTCCGCGCGCTTAAAGCCATGGGCATCGCGCCTGGCGTTCTTCACCTGAACGAAGGTCACAGCGGCTTTGCGGTGCTGGAAGCAATCCACATGCGCATGGAGGAAGAGGGAGTTAAATTCGACGTCGCGGCGCCTCGAGTGTCGCGGGAAGTCGTCTTCACAACCCACACGCCGGTTCCTGCCGGTCACGACCGCTTTCATGCCGATCTCATCGAAGAACATCTGGGTCCGCTGCGTGAAGCGATGGGTCTTTCGCAAGAAAGCCTGATGGGGCTGGGACGTGAAGATCCAAACAACCAGCACGAAACGTTTTGCATGACGGTGGTCGGCCTGAGGCTCTCGCGCCGCGCCAACGCGGTTTCCGCCCTGCACGGCGAAGTGTCCAGGGCGATGTGGACTGGGCTCTGTCCAGGCAAACCGGAAGACGAAGTTCCCATCGGACACATCACTAACGGAGTTCATGTTCCGTCATGGCTCGCTCCGCAGATGTTTCGGCTCTACGACCGCCATCTGGGAACGAACTGGCACCAGCACAGCAGCGAAGCACGTATCTGGGAAGGCATTGAGAGCGTGGATGACGGCGAACTCTGGGAGACGCACCTTAGCCTGAAATCGCAGCTGCTGGAATTTGTGCGCCGCCGCGCGGTGGAACAAGCCGAGCGTCGCGGCGAATCCCGGGAGGTTTTGCAGAGACTCGGCAAGGTACTCAGTCCAGACGCGCTGACCATCGGATTTGCCCGCCGTTTCGCGACCTACAAGCGAGCAAATCTCATTCTGACGGACATCGAGAATTTGGCATCGATGGTAAACGATCCCAAACGCCCGGTGCAATTCGTGTTTGCCGGCAAAGCTCACCCTAACGATGAGCCCGGCAAACGGGTTCTGCAACAGATTGCTGAATTGATGCGCAATCCGCAGTTCGCGGATAAGTTCGTTTTTGTCGAAGACTATGACATCAACGTCGGACGGCATTTCGTGCAGGGCGTTGATGTCTGGCTGAATAACCCGCGGCGTCCGCAGGAGGCGTCGGGCACGAGTGGTCAAAAGGTGGTCTTGAACGGTGGTCTGAATCTTTCTGTTCTTGATGGCTGGTGGGCTGAAGCCTACGACGGCATGAATGGATTCGCCATCGGCACGGGTAGAACCCACTCCAACATGAGCGTCCATGACACGCGCGACGCGGAGGATTTGCGCCGGGCACTACGCGAAGAAGTGATTCCGTTGTACTACCAGCGTGATCGTGATGGTCTGCCGCGCGGCTGGATCAAGCGCATGAAGCGAACTATTCGCACGCTCGGCTGGCGCTTCAACGCCGATCGCATGGTGATGGATTACACGCAGAAATGCTATGTTCCCGCGGCCGGAGGCACATCCAGCGACATGCGATCGGCTTGGTGAGGCGGCTGCAGTATGTGATTTTGGGTGGCGCAGCGCTTCCAGCGCTGCGGTAAATGTCGTGGAAAGAATAAAGGGGTTAGCTTCTGAGGCAGTGTTTAAGTGAGGACGCTGCCGGAACTTCAGACGCTGGCATCGCAGTGTCCCATCCACGTCGGCGTCCTGGATATGGGTTTAATTAACCTTTCAGGAAGTCGTCCGTTTGCGGTATCAGCTGGGCTGGGAAATTGTTTGCACTCATCACACGCCAGACGACGTCATGTGGACCGGTGCGCTGGACGCAGGCGCGCTGGACTATTGTTTTGATGACGACGGGCCAGCAATCTTCCGCTGGATTCTGCAAGTCTCAATGGCTTGGAATCGGGCCGTCTCATAACCAAAAGATAAATTCAGCCATAACCCAGCGGGCCCGCGGATTCAGGCATTCTTAAGGTGACTTTGCATAGCATTCGACCGATCCGGAATTCGCGTGAAATTGTTCGTCATATTGCTAGCGCTCGCCTTAGCTGGAATTCTCCAGTTATCTTCGTCTGCCCAAGTTTTGACAGCCCCTGTGCGAGTGATTAACGGAATCGTACTCGATCCGTCAGGCGCTGCTATTCCGCGGGCGCAAGTAAATTTGATCGGAGCGGATGGAAGTCTGATCGATCAATCTGTAACTGACAATGCGGGCGCTTTTCGTTTTAACCGCGTGGCAGTGGGCGAGTATACCGTCGACATTCAAGCAGTTGGTTTTCGGGAGACAAAGATCACCGCAACTGTCGGAGTCAAGCAATCCCCGGCTCTACGCGTGGTGATTCCAATTGCAGTAGAGAACCAGACGGTAACAGTGGGATCGGAAGAAGTGCCGCTGGTCAGCACCGAGGTCGGAGAGAATCAGAATGCGAACACCATCGACCGCAGCGCTCTTGATCGTGTGCCAGTTTTTGATCAGGATTACATCACCACGATGTCGCGATTCCTCGACGACAGCGCCACCGGTACAAACGGGATCAGCCTGGTGGTTAACGGCATCGAGGCAAACGGGCCGGGGGTGACAGCATCAGCCGTACAAGAGGTGAAAATCAACCAGAATCCCTACTCGGCGAGGTTTGCGCGGCCGGGGCGGGCGAGGTTAGAGATCGTCACCAAGAGTGGAACACCCAGTTTTCATGGCTCGCTGAATTTTATGTTTCGCGATTCGGTATTCGACGCGAGCAACGCCTTTGCCGCAAGCAAGCCTCCGGAGCAGCGGCGATACTTCGAGGGATCCCTCACAGGTCCACTTGGGCATAGCAAGCGCACCAGTTTTTTGCTTTCGCTCGACGAAGATCAACTAGACCAGCAGGCTTTTGTCGTCGCCGAAGTGCAGCCCAATGTTCTGCTCAACGAGAATGTCGCCAATCCTACACGGCATTTCTTCGGCTCGGGGCGCGTGTTTCATGACTTGGCGAACGGCGATCAATTCTGGATGGGTTATTCGTACGAACGGCGAACCGTGCAGAACCAGGGAGTGGGCGGAACGGTATTGCCCAGCGCCGCCACCGACACAAAATTTCAGGAGCATGAGGTCAACGTAAGCTACCGCCACAGTTTTTCGCAGCGATGGGTGAACCAGTTGCGATTTCTGCTCGGCCATTACGACTCGCCGGTAAGCAGCGTGACCGAGGCGCCGCAAATCGTGGTCTCAGGTGCCTTCACCGGAGGCGGAGCACAGGCGGACTCGAGGCGAACTGAATATCACTTTGATGGCACCGATTTTTCCACGTACGTGAGTGGAAAACATGAATTAAGTTTTGGGGTGGACATTCCTGACATCAGCCGCCGCGGATTGGATGACTTCACGAACCAACTGGGGGCCTACACCTATCCCAGTCTGGACGCCTACACTGCGGGACAGGCGACCACATTTTTGTTGCAGCGAGGGAATGGGCACGTGGTGTTTCTCGAGAAAGTGGTAGGAGCTTTCATCGAGGACAACATTCGCCTGAAGCCAAATTTCTCTGTGTATCTGGGGATGCGCTACTACTTTCAGAATTACTTTCATGACGATCCCAACAACTTCGCCCCGCGCTTCGGTTTCGCCTATGCCCCCACGAAGCGCAGCAGCACCGTGATACGAGGTGGGGCAGGAGTCTTCTATGATCGCAGCGGACCCTCGCCAATTGGGGATTTGCTTCACTTCAACGGCATTAATCTGCTGCGGTTCATCATCAATAATCCTGTGATTCGAAATCCGGCCAATCCGACGCCGCCTCCGATCAATGTGCCCACGAGCGTTGTAGTGCTGGACCCGAAAGCGGGGATTCCATACTCAGTGCAATACAGTATCGGAGTGGAGCACCAGGTAACCGAGAAAAGCACTTTCAGCGCAGCCTTCGTGGGATCGCGAAACATGGATGCGTTTCGCTCGGTTGATACGAACGCTCCCCTTCCTCCGAATTACTTGTTTACACCAAACCCGAACCTGGGGCAGGTCCGCGACATTCAATCGGAGGGCTATCAGAAGAGTGCCGCGCTGGAACTGACGTTTCGGGGAAAGCCCAGCAAGTGGTTTGCAGGGCAGGTGCAATACACTTTCGGCAAGACCTACAACAACACCAGCGGCATTACATACTTTCCTGGAAACAGCTACAATCCCGCGGGAGACTGGGCGCGTTCGGACAACGATCGCCGCCACAAATTTGATTTATTGGCTTCGTCGCAACCAACCCGGTGTTTCACAGCAGGAGCAGCACTCTCTCTCTATTCCGGAAAGCCAGTTAACATTACGACCGGAGCTGACAACAATCAGGATGGCATTATCAACGACCGTCCGGCCGGTGTGTTACGTAATACCATGCCCGGGCCAGGGATGATCGAACTGGACCTGAACCTCGCGCACGACTTTGTGCTCTCCAAATCTCACAAAGAGGCGCGCACGCTGACCGTGGCTCTGAATTCTTTCAACGTGCTCAATCACGTAAACGACATGACGTATATCGGGGTCATTACCTCGCCATTTTTCGGACACGCCGTGGCTGCCCTGCCTCCCCGCCGCATGCAGTTAGATGTGCAGTTCAAGTTCTAGAGCGTAAAACTCACCAAAGCGGCTACTCTTCGAATCCCGTTTCTAATACCGGCTCTCCTGGGGGCGTACCGGAGTATCCTCAATGCGCGTAATGGCGTTTTTCACCATTTGATACGGATCGCTTCCCACACGTGGCGGCCTCCGAGAGGTTCCGTCGGTCGACTACCCGGCACTGCTCAGCCGCAGCGCCCGCTCCCGTGCTTTGCTTGGAAAGAACAAGGCGAGTGTCGCTGACAGGAGTAACGGGATTCCCGCAAATGCCAGGCCGGCGTAGAGGCTCCTCGTCTTCGTCGCGATCGCACCGATCATGTACGGTCCGACAAATCCACCAAGGTTTCCCACGGAATTAATTAAGGCGATGCCGGCTGCCGCAGAGAATCCCGTCAGAAACTCGCTGGGCAACGCCCAGAAGGGACCAAGGCCGCTGCAAACGCCCGCAGCCAGTAAGCATAGGAGCGCCGTGGAATAGAACGGGGAGCGAGTGATGCCCAGCAGCGCGAGTGCAACTGCTCCCATGATTGCCGGAATTGCTACATGATATCGTCGGTCCAGCCAGCGGTCGGAACTGCGGGAAACCAAAATCATCGCTGGCAGGCTCACTAAACTCGGAATCATCACCAGAAGCCCGATGACCGTATTAGAGTATCCACTCAATAGTGATCTCAAAAGCTGTGGCGACCAGGATTGCAGCGTGTAATAACCGATCATCATTCCAAAGTAGGTCAAGACCAGATGCCACACGCGGCCGCTTGCCAAAGACTGGAACACCGAGTATTGGCGGCGCTCCAATTTTTGCTGTTCTTCGCGCCCCAATTCCGCTCGAATCCATTCCTTCTCATCTGCGGTTAGAAACTTGGCTTCCTCGGGGCGGCTGGGTAGCAGAAAGTAAGTGAGCACACTACAGACTATGGCCGGGGTTCCCTCCAAAATCAGTAACCACCGCCAACTGCTAACGCCGAGCCAGTGCACATGATCAAGGATCAGACCCGAAACCGGAGATCCCAGGATCGTCATCACAGGGTTAGCCGCCACGAGCAGCGCGAACGCCCGCGCCTGCTCGCGTTGGGGAAACCAACACGTCAGATACAAGACGATTCCAGGGAAATAACCTGCTTCAGCCAGCCCCAGAAGAAAGCGCAGAATGTAGAGTTGATGGACAGTGTGCACGAAGCCGGTCAGTGTCGCCACAATTCCCCAGCTAATCAGTATTCGGGCGATCCAGACCCGTGCTCCGATCTTGTGCAGGAGCAGATTGCTGGGGATTTCAAAGATGAAGTATCCGAAAAAGAAAATCCCGAAGATCAATCCGAACTGCCGGCTGGTGATGGCCAGCTCCCTGTTCATCGTCAATGCCGCAAACCCAATGTTGTTGCGATCGAGTTGGGCAATGATGAAAAGCAGGAAGACAAAAGGGAGAATCCTAAACCGCAGTTTCCGAATCGTCTTCTTACCGATCAAAATGAACGAGATTTCTGCGCTGCTTGCCATACTTGCCTGCATGAAAGAGGCCGGCGCAAACCTTGCCATGCCCGGTCGGCGGGATCGCAGAAACTCTATGCTTCGAAGGGCTGTCGGTCAAGACTCGGCTACACCATGAATGCGGAAATGCCCGATCCGGAGGGTGTGGCCGGATTTTCCCGGCCTCTATAGTTACTCAAGCTGACTTTCTCGCGCTAAATCCTCGATCCGGCCATAAGGACGCCAAATCGGAGATTGTTCACCGCGAAAAGACCACGCCATGCGGGCGGCCGGTTCCTCTCCATCCGTGTGGCCAGTCACGATCAGCAAAGTTGAAGCCGGGTTTCCCGTCCGAGTCATGAAAGGCATTATCCATGGCCAGCGCGCCGGTTGCCGGGTCGAACTTGACCAGGAAAAGGCGGGGCTCGGATCCAGTTACCGCCAACCTGTGCGTCTTCGCATCCCATGCCGTCCAATGCGGACCGAAAGTATCGTTGAGCTTGAGCCGAGACACCTCGACGAGCTTCGAGGCATTCGTAATGTCCAGCACGATCAAGCCATGTGTGTCGGGAACACTCTGAATCAAGTAGTGACTGACGATAGTTGGAACGCCGCACCAGTCGCCGGGAAAAGTGTACACGAGCTGCGAGTGGGGCTCGTCTGACGCTGCTCCGGTGATTCGTTCGATACCACAGCTAAGAGTCTGTACGAAGATCGATCCATCCGGCCCAAGGCGCGGTTCTTCAGGACTGATCTGCGCGTAGCGGTTCTCGCCAACATCAAAGTACTCCGTTTTCAGAAGCTTCAGATCCGAGAGACGCCAGACCTGATAGGTCACGCCACGAAACAATCCCTCGTCCTGCATGGAAGAGTTTGTAGACACGACGCGATCAAGTTCCTGCAGTACCACGAGGCTGTAAGGCATCAGCAGAGCGTCAGGAAACGCCGGATCGGCGCTGCTGGCGGCGCGGATCACTTTGCCCCCGTTATCGATTTCCACCAGACCGCCCGTAGCGGACATCGAACCTGCACCCTCAGCGTGGTGCGTGTGCTGGAAAGTGGCGAGCACGTCCCCATTCGGCAATCGCACATACGAATGCGGATGCATATAGCCAGCCATGTCGGTAAAGGAAGTGACGATCTTCGGATGTAGCGGTTCGCGTACATCAAAGATAAAAGTTCTGCCGGCATCATGATCATTGGCGAAGAGCATCCCGCTGGCGGGCATCACGTACTCGGTGTGGTGCACCCGCATGGTCCGCTGATCGGTTGCCAAGGTCGTCACCAGTTGTCCATAGGACGTGGACGCGGGGTCAGCATCAATTACCACGAGAAAGTCATTGCCTTTGTGCTCGACGTCGCCAGTCCAGGCAAACATGTAGTCGCCCGATGCCTTTTGATGTTCTTGAGATATCGCTGAAATGCTGGCGAAGAAAACCAGCGCACAGATAATCCTAAGCCGTGGCATTAAGGTCTCCCTGGATCGACGTCATTGCTGCCGCGAAAGAATATCACCTCCACGTGTGTCCCAAGGTCGCAACAGGAAAGAGTCCTCCCGAAATTCTGCTATGCCAGGTTGGAGTCGCAAGAACGTGGAAGTAACTTACGCAGAGCGGCCTATTCGAACCCCAACCTCGTCGAGGTGATTGAGAAGATCCATGGGGTCTTCGTAGGTACGGTAGGCCCCGGCTTTTTCCAATTCGTCCTGGCCGTAACCGCCAGAGGCTAATCCCACACCCAACGCTCGAGCGCGACGCGCAGCCAGCAAATCCCAAACGCTGTCACCCACAACGATGGAATCGTAAATCGACACATCCAGCCGCTCCGCAGCGGCCAGAAACAGATCCGGATCTGGTTTTGCATGGCGGACTTGGTCTCGCGTTATGACCGGCACTCCGGGCTCGATCTGGAGCGCCTTCAGCGACGGGCGGGCGGTCTCCAGTATTCCGCTGGTTGCGATGGCAAATGGTATTTTGGCTTTTGCCAGGTGCGAGAGCAGTTCAACAGCTCCAGGCAGCGGATGCACTTGGGACACCAGCTTTTCATATGCCTCACCATGCCACTTTTGCAGATTCTTGGCGTCTACGCTGGTGAGCTCGCGCCCGGTTTCACGCAGCAGTGCGTTGATCAATAGTCCCCCGCTCATTCCGATCCGCCGGTGGATGCGCCACACGGAGAGCCGGGTCCCTGCCCTTTCCAAAGCTTCTCTCCAAGCCAATACATGCTGGTAAACGCTATCGATTAGAGTGCCGTCAAGGTCAAACAGCATAGCCGGCACCGGATTCTCGGAACCCTCGCGTCGATTATCATGCATTTCTTTGCTCCCGTTTGAGGCAGCGGACGCTTCTTCGGAAAATCACACATTCTTCAGTCACGAATGGGAACGAATCCTTCGGGGCGCAACTCTCCCGGCTCTATCTGGTCCACGAAGCACCACACCCAGTCTTCCCCAGGCTCGATGGAGCGCATAAGCGGATGCTTACTCTTGCGAAAATGTTTGGTTGCATGCTTGTTCTTGGATGAGTCACAACAACCAACGTTTCCACATTCCAGGCAAAGCCGCAAATGAACCCAGGTGTCGCCCATCTTGACGCATTCTTCGCACACGTCTTTGTCCGTACTGGTAATCCTTATCTGATTGAGATGTGTACAGGCGGTGGGCATTGATTCCTCCTTCTCAGCTGTCTAGCGACCAATAGCCCAATAAAGGTTGGAGGGCCTAGTTGGATTTTATACACCAACCCACGGCCAAGTCTTTCGCCCTGTCATATTCGAATAATTGGGTTGCACCTGAGGGTAAGACCGGGGTGTGAGAAATCGAGGAGTACCCCAATCCCGAAGCGGTCCGTTGCAGGAGGAGAGGAGTTCAGGCTTAGGTTGGTGCAATTCCTAACTGCCTGAACCCCCCGCCAAAATCGGTAATACCGATTCAGTATTGACTTCAGTGGGTGCCGGAGGAAGACAACGCAACCTGATCTTTCACCTGAGCCACCTTAGAAATCGCTCGTGGCATCCCAAAGGTGTAGACGCCCGCCAATGTCTCAACCGTGCTCAGGAAGTACTTGTCTCCTACATGCGCGAATTCGACCTTAACCTGGTCAACGGGAGCGTCATCGAAAGCAGTAGGGAGCAGAAAGGCGCCGTTGTCGTAGCTGTGGATGACTAGGTCTCGCTGCGAACTCACGGAAACACGACCGAATGTGTATGTACCCGCGGGAAGCGCTTTGCCTCCGGCAACGAAGTCGAACGGAACATTAACAACAACCCTGCTGTCATCTTGGGCACGAGCACTTAAGCTTAAGCCAAGCGCGCAAGTCAAACTAAGTGCGATGGTCAAAAATAACTTCTTCATGAATTCTCCTTGTTGGTATTTGTGTATTCGTTATTGATAACTGCGCTGGTGAAAGATTTATTCCCTCAGGTATATGTGGTACCGCGATTATCAAATTGTCCGAACCTATGGAATTAGAGTCACCGAGCGCTCGACAGGATGGAGGCGAAATGTCATTTGATTGTCAACGATTCGTCAAGTTGTGTGACGATCGGTATGAGTTGTCAGGGATGTGTGGAGTGACTCTGTACCACTAAGAAAACACCTGACGTATCGGGTGAGAGACGGACTTGTTTGCGGCTGGGAGTAATGAAAAATCCTGAGGCTTGCCTTCCTGCGTGCTTGGCGGCGCCGGAATCAGGTAAGATACTTCGGCGTTTGGGTCTGCTGATAAATGAACCGCGAATATCACAAAGGCTATAGCAATGAACTTCGTCGCGACATGGAAGCATTGGTCTTCGGACACGGCGGTTCGCCCCTGTTGGTGTTTCCGACGTCGATGGGAAAGTTCTTTGAATATGAAGATCGGGGCATGATTGGGGTACTGGCGCCGAAGATTGAACGCGGGGAGTTGCAGGTATTCTGTCCCGACGCAGTGGATACCGAGAGTTGGTACAACAAAAACATTCATCCGCGTCAACGCGTGCTTCGCCACTTGCAGTATGAACGGTACATTCTGCATGAATTCCTTCCGTTCCTTCGCTGGAAGAATCAGACGCCGAAATTGGCCGTGACTGGATGCAGTTTCGGCGGCTACCATGCCGTGAACTTTTCGTTGAAGCATCCCGATGTGGTGACCCATTGTGTGGCCATGAGCGGGGCGTATGACATCCACCAGTTTTTGGATGGGTATTATGACGATGATTGCTATTTCAATTGTCCGGTTGATTACCTGCCCCATATGAATGACGATTGGTTTCTGAGCCGCTACCGGCAGATGCAGATTGTGCTCGGATCGGCGGACTGGGACATGTGTCTGGACCAGAACGTGAAGTTGTCGGCGATGTTGCATCAGAAGGGGGTTCCCCATTGGCTGGATGTTTGGGGCGATAATTTGAAGCATGATTGGCCGTTATGGGAGCGGATGGCGGCGAAATACTTTTAGGGATTAGTGGGGATACTAGAGTAGTTAAAACGCAGTTGTCATCCCCAACAAAGCGAGGGATCTGGGTTCTTTAGGACGCCGGGGAAACCCAGATTCCACGTCGCTCCGCTCCTCGGAATGACAGGGTTTTGTAGTGGCTGAGACGTTGCAAGCAACGTCTGTACAGGGAGAAATAGCTGATGAAGAAAATCGGGATTTTGTTTGGGATGGAAAATTCTTTTCCGCCAGCCGTGGTGGAAAAGATCAACAGCATGAAAGTCGACGATGTGACTGCCGAGTTTGTGAAACTGGGCGGGGTGAAGATGGCTGATCCCAGCGGCTATCGGGTCATCATTGACCGGATTTCGCAGGACATTCCGTTCTACCGGGCCTATTTGAAGAATGCTGTGCTGAACGGGACGATCGTGATCAACAATCCGTTTTGGTGGACTGCTGATGATAAGTTTTTCAACTACGCGCTGGGAAGCAAACTGGGCGTAGCGATTCCGCCGACTGTGATCTTGCCGCACAACAAACATCCCGAGGGCACTACTGATCGGTCCATGCGCAATTTGATGTTTCCCTTAAACTGGGACGAGGTCTTTGAGTATGTCGGCTTTCCGGCTTTTCTGAAGCCTTACTCGGGTGGGGGCTGGAAGAATGTTTTCAAGGTTCATTCTCCAGAGGAATTTTTCCACCATTACAACCAGACCGGCGACCTGTGCATGACTTTGCAACATGGCGTCGAGTTCAAAGAATATTTCCGCTGTTATGTGATTGGGCAGGAAAAGGTGCGGATCATGTACTACGATCCGCGATTGCCGTTCCATGAACGCTATGTGCGGAATCCCGCGCCTGCCGATGCGAAATTGCTAGAACGAGTGGAGCGGGATTCGCTTACGCTTTGCCGGGCCCTGGGGTATGACCTGAACACCGTCGAGTTCGCGGTAGAAGATGGAATTCCCTATGCCATCGACTTTATGAATCCGGCGCCGGATGCGGAGGCTACATCAGTAGGCCAGGAAAACTTCGAGTGGGTGGTGAATGCAGTCGCTGAAATGGCTGTAAAGAAGGCGCTTAGCGATGAGAATCCGGCCCGGGAGTTGCGCTGGGCAGCGCTTCTGGCTGGCGAGGGTCCTATGAGCGTTCCCGCGGCGAAACCTCCTGCTCGAAAGCGGGCTCGGGCTTAAGTTAGATAGAAGTCAAAGGCATTAACCACTCAGGACACGAAGGTCCACAAAGGAAGTTGACGGGTTGGGTGCTTCGTGGCTCCCAGAGCAGCCCAGCCTCGCTCGGCTGGACAGCCGTGGGCGGCTGTCCACCACGTGAGTCTCCCACAAACATCGGGCTTAATCTGGGGCGGATTGTTATACTAATGCGGTTTGGCTGGCCTGTCCTGCTGACGATGCGACCTACGTTCACTATCGGAATCGAAGAGGAATATCAGACCGTCGATCCGGTCAGCCGCGATCTGCGCTCACATATCCATGCGGAGATGATCGAGAAGGGTAAGCTGCTTTTGCAGGAGCGGGTCAAGGCGGAAATGCACCAGTCGGTGGTCGAGGTCGGGACTTCGGTTTGCAATAACATTAAGGACGCCAAGAAAGAAGTCAAGAAGCTCCGGTCCGACATGATTACGCTGGCCAAGGATAATGGATTGCGGCTGGCCTCGGCGGCAACCCATCCTTTTGCAGACTGGCGCGTGCAGGAGATTACTCCTGACGAGCGTTACAAAAATATCGTTGAGGACATGCAACTGGTGGCGCGGGCTAACCTGATTTTTGGCTTGCATGTTCACATCGGGGTTGAGGATCGCGAGATTGCCATCCAGTTGATGAACCATGCGCGGTATTTTCTGCCGCACATTCTGGCGCTCTCGACCAACTCGCCGTTTTGGCTGGGCATGAATACCGGGCTGAAGTCTTACCGCTGTAAGGTATTCGACAAGTTTCCGCGGACTAACATTCCGGATTATTTTCCCAGCTGGGGGGAATACGAAAACTTTATTAAGCTGCTGATCAAGACCAATTGCATCGACAATGCGAAGAAGATTTGGTGGGACATTCGGCCGCATCCATTCTTTAACACGTTGGAGTTCCGGGTTTGCGATATTCCGATGCGGGTGGATGAAACCATTGCCTTGGCTGCCCTCATCCAAGCTACGGTCGCCAAACTTTACAAGCTTCATGCGGCGAATACGGGGTTCCGGCTTTATCGGCGAGCCTTGGTCATGGAAAACAAATGGCGCGCCTCGCGTTATGGACTCGCGGGAAAGCTGGTTGATTTTGGCAAGCAGCAGGAAGTTCCGGCGCGGGATTTGATCCTGGAATATCTCGAGTTCGTGGACGACGTCGTGGACGAGTTGGATTCGCGCGAGGAGTTGAACTACGTTCACGAAATCCTGAAAATGGGGACTGGTGCGGATCGCCAGTTGCGCGTCTTCGAGGAGACCGGCGACCTGAAAAAAGTGGTCGACTACATTATTGAAGAGACGGAAGTGGGCGTGACTGATTTGCCGGTCGCAGCTTCCGCTAGAAAAGCAGGGTAATGAGCGTTCCTGTCAGTGAAGCCAACCGTAAGTTTAATACGATTCCTTTCGATCCTGAACTTACTCCCGGAGCCCGCAATGCGGTAAGGGTTTGTTTGCGCGTCCAGCCGGGGGAAAAGGTCACGGTCATCACCGACGAGGCCACTAAGGAAATCGCCGCCAGCATTGTCCGCGAACTGGAAGCAGTAGGGGCTCCGTACCATGCTTGGGTGCTCGAGGACCTGGCGCCGCGGCCGCTTGGCGATCTTCCGCGTGAAATTGTTGAGGATCTTGAGACCAGCCAGGTCAGCATCTTTGCGGTGCAGGCGCAGACTAATGAATTGCGTTCGCGCATGCAGATGACCGACGTGGTCAACCGGCGTAGGATTCGCCATGCTCACATGGTGAACATCAACCGGCAGATCATGCTGGAGGGGATGCGAGCGGACTTTCTTAAGGTTGATCGCATCAGCGTGAAGGTGGTCGAATTATTGCGGCGGGCAAAACAGGTTCGGGCCAAGACGCCGGCCGGAACCGATCTGGTGGCGGATTTGAATCCGAATTATCGCTGGGTGAAGACTAGCGGGATTATCAGTCCGGACAAATGGGGGAACTTGCCAGGTGGCGAAGTTTTCACGACTCCCGGCGAGGTTAATGGAACATTTGTGATTGATGGCGTGGTAGGCGACTGGCTTTGCGCCAAGTTTGGGAGTCTGCGGGAGCATCCGCTCACCATTCGTGTGAACGGAAATCGCGTGGTTGAGGCTCATTCTACGAACCATGATCTGGAAAGCGATTTCTGGAGTTATACGCACACGGACGAGAACAGTGATCGCGTCGGTGAATTTGCTATTGGCACCAATATTGAATTGAAGGATGTGATTGGGCAGATTCTGCAGGACGAGAAGTATCCCGGCGTGCACATTGCCTTTGGCAATCCTTATGGCGCTCACACCGGGGCGGAGTGGTATTCGTCGACCCACATTGATGTTGTTGGAAGAAAGTTCGATATTTGGGTGGACGACGAACAGATCATGCGGGATGGGAAGTTTTTGCTGGAAGCCTAACCGACCGTAGAAACGTTGCTTGCAACGTTTGGGCGCGGCAGACGTAGCAAGCTACGTCTCTACAGAGTGCGCAGAAGCCAATGATTCCTGCCCTGCGACAGCAGTTCAACACGAACTTCACGCCGGAGAAATACCAGACTTTTCTTAAGTTGATGGAGGAGCGGTGCGGCACTCCGGTAAACTTCCAGCTTTCCGAAACGCCTTGCTTCTTCCCCAAGCCGCTGCTGGATCAGATGACGCAGTATGGCGAAGAGCTGATCCGGCAGTTGGGCGGGCTCGAATATCGAAAGGCTTCATTCGAAGCGATTCCTCCCGATTTCAATGTTCCTCGTGAAGCGCCACATCCGATGTTCATTCAAGTCGATTTTGGATTGGTGCGCGACGCGGCGGGCAAGCTTCAGCCCAAGCTGGTTGAGTTGCAGGGCTTCCCATCTCTGTATGCCTATCAAGCGATGCTGGCCCAGATCTACATGGAGGTTTTCGGGCTCGACAGGAACTTGAAGTATTTGCTCGGCGGACTGGACTGGGAGGGATACAAGAAGCTGCTGCTGCGGGCAATTGTCGGCGATCAGGATCCACAGAATGTGATTTTGATGGAGATTGACCCGCTGCACCAGAAGACGCTGCCGGATTTTTTGCTTACCGAAAAGCTTCTGGGTATTGCGACCGTTTCGATCACTGATATTGATAAACGAGGCAATGAGCTGTTTTATGAGCGCGAAGGCAAACGCATTCCCATCCGGCGCATTTACAACCGCGCCATCGTAGACGAGCTAGTGCGAAAGAAGCTAAAGCTTTCTTTTAGCTTCACCGACGAACTGAATGTGGAATGGGCCGGACATCCAAACTGGTACTTCCGCATGAGCAAGTTTTCGCTGCCGTTTCTGCATCACGAATGTGTGCCCAAGACATCGTTCCTCGATCGCGTGGAGCCGTTGCCGCTGGATCTGGAGAACTACGTGGTGAAGCCGCTCTTTTCCTTTGCGGGGTTAGGCGTCATTCTAAACCCTACAAAAGAAGATCTGGCGAACATCCCTAAAGAGAGACGCTCGCAGTACATTCTTCAAGAGCGGATGCACTTTGAGCCGGTGATTGAAACACCGCTGGGTGGGACTAAGGCGGAGATCCGTATCATGTACATCTGGTTAGACGAACTCCTGCCTGTGATGACCATCGTCCGCATGGGTCGCGGGCTAATGATGGGCGTGGACCACAATAAGAATATGCAGTGGGTCGGGTCATCTGCAGGACTTTATATCGAGTGACAGACCAGCCGTCACGATTTCGGCTCAGCGGAAGGTTGTTCGCCTGCCTGTCTCTCAAAGTAGAAGGCTATGCTGAGGGCCAGAATGAGAGCCGCGATACCGAACATTGTCAAGGCGGGAACGCTGGCAAATTCGACGATGATGACTTTTCTGGCCATCGCAATCAGGGCTACTTCAAGGATCACCCGAACATGAATAACATCCTTCTTGATGTAACCTCTCAGCGTCTCAAGCAACTCGACGCCGATCAGGACCAGCAAGAAGAATGCGAAGATCTCGAGGAGTCCCTGCACGGGGATAAGAAACCTCGGAGGCTTCCAGATTTCCTCCGCAATGAGGAAACCCAGATGTACGGTTGAAAGCACTACGACGAGGATCAGCAGAAAAGCAAGGGCGAGAACAACCAGTTTCTGCACCTTGGTTAGCAGGGTTTCCATGTCGTTTCCGTTCTTAACAATGCGGGCTGTGGCGCGATGATATTTACATGGCGCGAGGAAAACTTCAACTGAGCGCCGCTCAGGAACGCCTAGACTAACACTGCAATATTGGCAACCACGTTGCAGCGGTTGACCTGCGCCTCGGGGCGGCCTAACATAGCCGCGAGCGGTCCCCCATGGTCGGCCAGACAGTCTCCCACTATCGCATTCTGGGAAAAATCGGCGGCGGTGGTATGGGTGTTGTCTATGAGGCGGAAGATGTGCGCCTCGGCCGGCACGTAGCCTTGAAGTTCGTTCCCGACAATCTGCTGGGTGACCGCAAATCTCTCGACCGCTTTGAGCGCGAGGCTCGGGCAGCGTCGCGGTTGAATCATCCTAACGTCTGCACCATCCATGAAATCGACGATAACGGCGGCCATCCCTTCATCGTTATGGAGCGGTTGGAAGGGGAGAGCCTGAAGCAACGCATTCACGGCAAGCCGCTGGAGTTTGAGGAACTGCTCGACATTGCGGTGCAGGTGGCCGAGGCGTTGGAGGCGTTTCACGCCAAGGGCATCATTCATCGCGACATCAAACCGGCCAACCTGTTTCTGACCAATACCGGGCAGGTAAAAATTCTGGACTTTGGATTGGCCAAGCTATCACGCGACCAGGGTTTGGCTGCGAACGACGACACGCCGTACGAAGATTCTCTGACCGCGATCGGAGTGGTTCCCGGAACGGCGGTGTACATGTCGCCGGAGCAGGCGCGTAGCGAAGAACTCGATCCGCGCAGTGATTTGTTCTCTTTCGGTATTGTGCTCTATGAAATGGCTACCGGCAAGAAGCCGTTTCAGGGAGCGAACGTCGTCACCACGCTGGATGCGATGCTGCATCGCAAGCCAGCCGCGCCGCGATCGCTCAACCCCGCTTTGCCCCCGCTGATCGAAGGCATCATCGGGAAGGCGATGGAGAAGGATCGCGACAAACGTTACGCGACCGCCTCCCAGATGAAGGCCGATCTGCAGCGGCTGAAGAAACAAGCAGAATCAGGAGGTCTCAAAACCAAGTCTCGAGAAGCGCCTTTGCGCGTCACCACGAATGCTTTCGAGACGTCCAGTGCCTGGCAGAAATACCTGTTGCTGGGATTGTCTGGACTTTTAATCGCGGTGCTGGCTGCGGTGGGTGCATGGTGGTTCAAGCATCGCAATGGGACGGCGGGCGCTGGCGGAACCGCGGTCGCGGTCCTCCCGCTGCAGAACATGAATGGCGACGTCAGCGTGGATTACCTGCGCTTCGCTCTGGCCGATGAGATTGACAACGTATTGACTCACACCCGCACGCTCGATGTGCGTCCCTCGGGCGTAACGCGAAAATACGTCAATGCAGACGTTGACCTGCAAAAAGTAGGGCGTGAACTGCACGTAGGTAGCGTCCTGACCGGGCATTTCTTGCGGCAAGGGGACCACCTCCTGATAACGCTGGAAGCCACGGAAACCAAGAGCAATCGAATGTTGTGGCAGACAAATTTCACGTCATCCAGTGAGGACCTGATTGCGTTACAGTCTCAGCTTGCCACCCAGCTTCGCCAGGGCTTGTTGCCGATTCTTGGCGCGGCCGGCAACTTCCTTGATACCAGCAGCCGTCCCAAAAGCCAGGAAGCGTACGATCTTTACCTTCATAGTCTGGCGCTGCCGCACGATGCCGGACCGAATAAGGATGCCATCGCAGTGTTGGAACATGTTGTGGAAGTGGATCCGAACTACGCCCCGGCATGGGAGGAACTTGGTGTGCGCTCGTACTATGACGCCGACTACTCGAACGGCGGAGAGCAGATGTTCCAGCGCTCCAATAAAGCCTCGGAACGCGCACTGGCACTTGATCCCAGCAGGATCGTAGCCGCAGGCCAACTGATTACAAACCGCGTGGAGCGGGGCGAGTTGACCAAGGCTTACGCCGCCGCACAAGCACTGGTCAAGAGCCGTCCGGAGAGCGGCCAGGCTCATTTCACCCTGGCGTATGTTCTTCGTTATGCCGGGATGCAAGAGGAATCATCGCGTGAGTGCGATACCGCGCTGGAGTTGTCTCCAGGAAATTATCAATTCCGATCGTGCGCCTGGGGTTTCATGGAGTTGGGCCGAACCCAGCGCGCCATGGATTTCGTCAATCTGGATGCGGGCTCGGAATGGGCGGCGTTTGCGAAGCCATCGGTGCTATTGCGCGAAGGCAAACTGGCCGAGGCACGTGAGAGTGTGAGCAAAGTATCTCCTGCCTCGCATTATCATCGGGATCTACTGGAGGCGTGCCTGGGGATGCGGCCTCCTTCTGAATTGGACAGAGTCACCGCCTTCGTGGAGGCTTCCGTGCTCTCAGAACCTGATCCCGAGCGCTGGTACTACGAGGGCACGATTATGGCTTTCTGCGGAAAGCCGGACATCGCTCTTCATATGATCAAGTCCGCAGTTGACCAGAACTACTGCTCCTACTCGGCCTTACTGTCGGATCCACTGCTGGCAAAGATGCGCAACAGCAAGGAGTTTGACGCGGTGCTGACCGCCGCGCACGAGTGCCAGGAGAGTGTCCGCAACCCGCAGTCGCAGTAAATCAGGTAGGATTGTTAGTGGATTGCGGCTTTCTTTGTCCCAATCACTCGATCAAATGCAGTACCAGAAAAAATATTGGCTCCCGTCCTGCAGAAACCTAATCCTCTATCTATGACAGACGACGACCGTGGGGTCTGGCACCAACGAGTTCGGCCCGGATTCCGGCAATTGTTTCTTATTCTCATTCCAATTCTGCTGGCTCTCGCATGGGTTGTGCAGCCCGCGCCAAAACCAGTCAATGCATCGGAGCCTCGGTTTGTGGATCCATTGCCTCAGGATTCTGGCGCGGCGGGGCTGCAGGAAATGCTGTTGCGATTGCAGACAACTGCGCGCCTGATGCAAACCGTAGCGCATCCCGATGACGAAGACGGCGGCATGCTCACGTTGGAATCGCGCGGCAAGGGTGCGACGGTTCTGCTGTTGACCCTGAATCGCGGCGAGGGCGGACAGAACAAGCTTGGCAGTAATTTGTTCGATGTTCTGGGGGTCTTGCGCACGCTGGAACTGCTGGCGGCGGATCGTTACTACGGCGTCGAGCAACGGTTCACGCGGGTTGCGGATTTCGGCTTTTCCAAGAATGCCGCCGAAACATTCCAGAAGTGGCAAGGTCACGATATTCCGCTGGGCGACATGGTTCGAGTGATTCGCACCTTTCGGCCCGATGTTCTGGTCGCCCGCTTTTCTGGCACCGATCGTGACGGACACGGCCATCATCAGGCCTCTTCCATTCTTACCCGCGAGGCATTTCGCGCGGCGGCTGACTCAAATCGATTCCCGGAACAGATTAAGGAAGGTCTGCTGCCCTGGCAGGCGAAGAAACTTTACATCGGAAACGTTTGTGGATTTGGGGCGCAAACCTGTCCGGCGGAGAACTACACCGTTAAGCTGAACACCGGAGAACCCAATCCAAGATTGGGCATGTCGTACGTTCAGTTCGCGATGGAAGGCTTGCGGCATCAGCTTTCCCAGGGCGCGGGCGGATGGTCAATTGACCCTGGCCCTCGTTACACATATTACAAACTTGTGGATTCGGTTCTGCCTTCCACTACGGATAAGGACGGTCACGAACAAGATTTCTTTGATGGAATTGATACGACCCTGCCCGGTCTGGCGTCGCGATTGGGAGCGGAAGAATCAAAAGTGCCATGGTTGCGACCGGAGCTGTCAGAGATCGCAAAACACCTCCAGGATGCGAGCCAACGAAGCGAAAAAAGCACCAGTGCCGCAGCCGGACCGCTGCTTGTCGCTTTGCAAAGTATGGAATCGGTCGTCAGCCGCGTGGATAGCAGTTCGATCGATCTGACGCTAAAAGAGGACTTGTCAGTAAGGCTTCGTGAGAAACAGCAACAGATGGAAAGAGCCATCAATCTGGCGATGGACATCTCGATGGAAGCGACCGTCGCTCCGCAGAGCAGTGGGACGGGATTGCCGAAAGAACAGGATGCTTTGACTGCCGTGTCTCCTGGGCAGAAGTTCCTGATTAGAGTAAAGCTTCACAATGGATCAAAGTACAAGTTGGTCATCGACCGCGTGCAGCTTGATGCTCCGAAAGGATGGGCCAGGCAGGTTGATGCAGAACCAGTCCTGGTTGTCGCCGCGGGCCAGGATCAGTACGCGAACTTCCTCGTACATATTCCTGCCGAGGCCACTGACGGTCGTTTCTACACTCGGCCCTACTGGCATCGTGATGACCCGGAAACCGAGAGTATCAATACGATCGACAATGAACGGTACGTGACGTTGCCGTTTCCGCCACCTCTGTTTCATGCGACGGCGCAATATCACACTCATCACTCGGGACACGATCTGAACTTCCTCGGTGGGGAGCATCAATTGGGAGGGTCAGACGGGCCGAAGACGGAGATCTCATCTCCCGTGGTCGCTGCGTTTGTCGATGAGAAGGGTGAGGAGCGAAAGCGAACCCTCGCCATCGTGCCTGCGTTTTCCGTCATGCTCGAACCCGGGCAGCAGGTGATTCCCACTGAACACCAAGGCGAGTTCCGAGTGAAAGTTGGAGTTTCAACCAACTTGTCCAGTGCGGCCACGGGAACTTTGCATCTGGAAGTTCCAACTGGGTGGGGCGTGGAACCGAGGCAGCAAGAGATGGAACTCCACAAGCGCGGTGAGAAGCAGGAATTCGAGTTCAGAATATCTCCGGCCAGCCTAAAGGAAGGACGAGCGAACATCCACGCGGTTCTGGAGTCGGGTGGCGTCAATTACAACGAGGGCGACAGCCTGGTGACCCGGGAAGATCTTGATAGCTTTTACTATTACCAGCCCGCGATGCAGCGCATCAGCATCGTCGATGTGAGAGTGCCCAAGGACTTGAAAGTTGGCTATATTATGGGCGCAGGCGATGACATTCCCACCTTGCTCGGACAGATTGGAATGGACGTTACTCTGATTCCCGCGGACAGGCTAGCGGGCGTCAACCTGAGCCAATATCAGACGATTGTTCTCGGAATCCGCGCTTACGATACGCAGAAGGATCTCGCAGCCAACAATAAGAAGTTGCTGGATTTCGTATACAACGGCGGAACGCTGGTTGTGCAATACGAAACCGGCGTGGCTGATTTTAACAAGGGAAAGTTCACTCCTTATCCAGCGGAACTCAGCCGCGCGCGGGTCTCGGTGGAAGAGGCTCCAGTCGAGATTCTGGCTCCGGATGATGGCGTGTTCCACTATCCCAATCAGATTACCCCGCACGATTTCGACGCATGGGTGCAGGAGCGCGGGCTTTATTTTATGGATCAATGGGACAGCCACTTCAAGCCGCTGCTGGCTTGCCACGATCCTGCAGAGCCGCCACAGAAGGGCGGATTGTTGCTCGCTCAGTATGGCAAGGGGACATACATCTACACGGGATACGCTTTCTTCCGCCAGCTACCGGCGGGCGTTCCAGGAGCGATTCGACTCTATGTGAACCTGTTGAGTGCCGGGCATGAGAGGAGCGGCGTGCAATGAACGGTGACTCAGCTTTCAATTCTCTGCTTTCAGTTCTCGGTTCTCCATAGCCCCAAAAAACTCTAGCCGATGCCGCCAGCCTCCCAGCCCGGTCCGGGTTCTCCACATCTGATTCGCGGGGTCGGACTAGGGACCGCGACGGCGCTCAACATGATCGACATGATCGGCGTCGGTCCGTTCATCACCATCCCGCTGATGGTGAGCGCAATGGGTGGGCCACAGGCAATGCTGGGATGGATTCTCGGCGCGATTTTTGCCATGTGCGACGGGTTGGTTTGGGCGGAACTGGGCGCGGCGATGCCGCACTCAGGTGGTTCATACGGTTACTTGCGTGAAATTTACGGGCCGAATCGTCTGGGCCGGCTGATTTCGTTTCTTTTTGTCTGGCAACTTTCTTTCAGCGCGCCACTCTCGATCGCGTCGGGATCGATCGGGCTCGCCGGTTACGCATCGTATTTTTGGCCCGGACTGGAGAAGCAACTTATTACCCGACATTGGAGTGTGCCCGTCCCGCTGCTGGGTAGATTGCAGCTGCATTGGCTGGTTTCGGGAGCAACCTTTGTGGCGATCAGCATGGTCGCGCTGGCGACCGTGCTTCTGTATCGCAAGATCACAAGCATTGGATGGATTTCAAAATTGCTGCTGGCAGGCGTGATCGGAACCATGTTCTGGATCATCTTCGCGGGACTCAGTCATTTCAACGCATCTCTAGCCTTCAGTTTTCCTCCAGGGGCGTTCACTCTTTCACGCAATTTCTTCCTCGGACTGGGCTCAGCCATGCTGGTCGCTACTTATGATTACTGGGGCTATTACAACGTTGCATTTCTGGGCGACGAAGTAAAGCAACCGGAGAAAACGATCCCACGGGCGATCTTGCTATCCATTCTTTTGGTGGCATGTCTATATGTGGTGATGAACATCAGCATCCTGGGCGTCGTGCCGTGGCGCGAGATCCAGGGCGGTCAAGACAATCGTGGCTTGTACGTGGTGTCTGTCTTTATGCAAAAGATTTACGGACCATGGGCTGCGAATCTTGCGACGGTCCTGGTCATGTGGACGGCATTCGCCTCAGTTTTTTCGCTGATGCTCGGGTACTCGCGGGTACCGTACGCGGCCGCTCTCGACGGAAACTATTTCAAAGCGTTCGCCCGCCTGCACGCGGAGGGACGGTTTCCGTATGTCTCGCTGCTCGCTCTCGCCACGGTCGCTGCAGTGTTCTGTTTTCTATCGTTGGCGGACGTGATCGCTGGGCTCGTCGTGATTCGTATTGCTTTGCAATTCCTGGTGCAGGCGATCGGCCTGATCGTGTTACGCATCCGCCGCCCTGATTTCCCGCGGCCGTTTCGCATGTGGCTTTATCCGCTGCCCGCGTTGGCTGCATCCGTGGGATTCTTGTTCGTGCTGGTCTCGCGCACGAACTCCCTTACCCAGATTCGTTATGCCGTTCTGATTGTGATTAGCGGCCTGGCGATATATCTGCTACGCGCATGGCGTCACAGAGAGTGGCCGTTTGCCGAAGATGCACCCGAGAAAAAGATCGAGTAGCTGACCATGGCCGACGCAGTGAAAATATCGATGCCATCTACTCTGCCACGATCCGCAAATGGTTCAGCGTGGGCTCCGTTGCGCGAGCCACTGTTTCGTTCGCTTTGGTTAGCGGCGGTGATCTCCTACACTGGAACCTGGATGCAGAACCTGGGCGCGGGCTGGCTGATGACGCAGCTCACGATGTCTCCCTTGATGGTGGGCCTGGTACAAGCGGCGGCGACCTTGCCGGTTTTTCTCGTCATCTTGCCGGCGGGCGCGCTTGCGGACATGGTGGACCGGCGACGCTTCCTGCTGATCACGCAGGGCTGGATGGTAGCGGCCGCAGCGCTGCTGGGCATTTTCACACTGTTGGGAACTGTGACGCCGTGGATTTTGCTTGGCTTCACATTTGTGCTTGGCTTGGGGGCGGTAATGAACGATCCCGCATGGCAGGCCATCACGCCAGAAATAGTTTCTCCCCGGCAGCACGCGCCTGCGGTGGCGTTGAACTCGGTTGGATTTAATGTGGCTCGCGCAGTGGGCCCGGCCTTGGGCGGAATTGTTATCGCGATTGCAGGCTCTGGTGTTGCTTTCCTGCTCAATGCGGCTTCGTTTTTTGGGGTTATTTTCTTTCTGTATCGATGGAAACGTCCGCGCGTTGAGGAGGTCGAAACGGGCCGAGTGTCCGATGCCATCCTCACCGGCCTCCGTTATGTGCGCGGTGCGCCGCTGGTGCGTTGCGTGCTGATTCGAACTGGGGCGTTTAGTTTGGCGGCAAGCTCTCTTTTGGCGTTGCTTCCGATTGTTGCACGTCCGCATGGAGCCACCGGATACGGCCTGCTGCTCGGCTCATTCGGGCTGGGCGCACTAGCTGGCGCAGCAGTGCTGCCTCGGCTGCGAAGCACACTCTCCGTCGATGGAGTTGTAACCGTCGCCATCCTGGTATTTGCGGCCATGACATTTGCCGCAGGGCGAGTGCAAACTTTCGGCTGGCTGGAACTGGTGTTGTTCGCCAGCGGAACTGCGTGGATCGGAATCCTGGCTTGTCTGAATGTCGCGGCGCAGACAATGTCACCATCGTTCTTGCGGGCGCGGGCGCTATCGGTATACCTCCTAGTGCTGCAGGGAGGGATGGCGATCGGCAGCGCGCTTTGGGGGGCGCTGGCGAGCCGCGTCGGACTTCCAACGGCCTTCCTGTGGTCCGCAATCGCGCTTGTGGTTGGACTAGTGAGTGTGCGACGCTATCCCCTCACGTCCGAGGAACTGCAGTACGCTCCCTCCGTTGTGCGAGACTAGTCGGATCCTGATTGCAAATTCTCGGTACCTATAAGGAGATTTCTAATGAGGAAGATGAAGTGGTCGTTCGCAGCCGTCCTTCTGCTAGCGGTTAGCGGTTTCGTTCTGGCGCAGGACGCCAAGCCAGTTGAACATCGCACAATTGCTCAAGTATTGGATCGCGGTATAGGCGGGGTAGAGAAAGAGTTCGTCTCAGCCGCCGACGCCATGCCCGAGGATAAATACTCCTTCGCGCCTACGAATGGCGAATTCAAAGGCGTGCGTACATTTGCCGAGCAGGTGAAGCACGTGGCCGCGGTCAACTATATGGTCGGCGCATCCATCCTCGAAGAAAAGCCGCCGGTCGAACTGGGCGGTGAGAACGGTCCTGACTCGATGAAGACTAAGGCGGACATTGTGAAATTTATCAAGGATTCGTTCACCTATGTCCACAAAGCCGTCGGCGCCGTTAATGACGGTAATCTGCTGAGTCCCATCAAGAGTCCCTTCGGCGAAGGCACGACTACGCGGCTGGGAATGTCGACACTTATCGTGGGGCATTGTTTCGATCACTATGGGCAAATGGTCGAATATCTGCGGATGAATGGCATCGTTCCCCCAGCCAGCCGTTGAGCCGCAGGCGAGACTGAATCGATAAGCTGCGCCATTCACGCGTTGTTTTCGCCCATCCTTACATTGAATTCGCAATGGCACGGAAGTGCTATTTACGCATCCAGGAGTGCGGAATAAGCTCGGGTTCCCCTCTTTGGTAAAACTTTGTGAAGACTAAAGGGGATGGCGTGTGTTGCAATCCGAGTGTGCGGGAGGCCATACAAGCCTGGACGGTTGGAGAAGTACATGAAGACTAAGAAGTATCACGCGACAGGTTTATGTGTGGCGGATGCCGCGCGGGAACAAGGTGCACAGCAGGAAATAGACAGTTTTCTTCGGGCAGTGCGTTCTTATCCGGAGCGATTCGCGTGTGAACCTTATTTAAGTTTCCAGCAGCATCTCTCCAGCATTGTGACCGCAACCCATCAGTCCACCGCAGATGAATAACTTCAGCGGATCCTCTGGCTTGCTCCTCGGGCCGTGATCTCCGTCTGAATTAGTTCTGGACTGAGTCCATGGGCTTTGAGGTGGTCGCGCACCCGCTCGCTGGCCTGCTTGGCAT
The DNA here is from genome assembly GCA_035567135.1 of Terriglobales bacterium. Classification (GTDB taxonomy): domain Bacteria; phylum Acidobacteriota; class Terriglobia; order Terriglobales; family Acidobacteriaceae; genus JABDBE01. Next base: position 227,262 of record DATMQI010000134.1, on the reverse strand, counting down.
TCGATTTCGGGTCTAAAAATATCAGCACAGAAGGTCCAGCTCCACTCAAAGCGCTACCCAGTATTCCGCGAGTCCCAGTTAAGTTCTGCAACGCCGGCAGCAGAGGGCACAAAGACGCCCGATACGGCTGGTGGATGCGATCTTCGAGCGCGGACGCAAGCATATCCTTTCGACCCTGCAAAAACGCAGCCAATAGCAGCATGGAATTCTGAATGTTGGCGACGGCATCGGCACGGGAATATTGATTGGGCAGAACGCTGCGAGCATCCTCGGTGGAGAGCGCTTCGTCGGGAACCGCGAACAAAAGCGGCCACTTTCCTTTTGGAGTTACGTTGGCCATTTGCATTTCGCCGTCCGCGGAGATTCGCGCAATGGCTAGGCCGCCCATCCAGCAGGCCGCAGCATTATCGGGATGCTGCTCGCGTCGCGCTGCTTCGTACACGATCCGACTATCAGTCCAACGCAATTTTCCGAAGTGCTTTGCCAGAGCGATGCCGGCCAGCCGTGCGGCAGCGGAGGATCCGCATCCTTTGCCGATAGGAATTTGGTTTTCGATCTCCAGCGCTAGCGGCTGCACGGGCTTTTTCTTCGATTGCAGCACTTCTCGATAAGTGGTGAGAATAAGATGGTGTTCGACTTGCGAGCAGATTTCGGAATCGCGACCGCCTGCCTTGACCGCAAATTCACTTGCGAGCTTCGCCCGTACTTTCAGAAACATCGAGAAAGCAAGCGCCGCAGCATCGAAGGCAGGGCCGAGGTTCGCCGAGGTGGCGGGAAGGACAATCTCGATGGACTGTGAATTAGGCCGCTTTTTACCTTTGCGATCGGTCATGATTGACGTTGTAGCGCCCGCATCCCCTCGACTCGTTCGGGGCAGGCTTTGCAGGCTGTCGTGGAAGCATCTTGGCCTCGGCAGTAGCGGCGAGACGACAGCGGCCGAGACGGCGGCGCCACGTTTGTAGAGACGTAGCTCGCTACCTCGCCAGCCGGCCGTCTGCCTCCTTCAAAGTTCGAATGACAGCGTCCACGGTCGCGTCCAATACGATGGGCGCGCGCTGCTGCGGCCTCAGAATATCATCTTCCCTCTCGCTTTCAGTTCCGGCGAATAGATCGCCGCGATGAAACTTCAAGGTGAACTCGGGATCTTTCAGAAGGTGCCCAGTCAAGATCAACACCACGCTGTCTCCTGACTTGACGAAACCTTGCTTGACCAGTTTCTTAAGTCCGGCAAGGGTCACCGCGGAAGCCGGTTCGCAACCAATACCATCGGCTCCGATCTCAGCTTTGGCCAAGGCGATCTCAACTTCAGTGACCTGTTCGACGGCACCGCCGGTCGTCTGCAGCACGTTCACTGCTTTTTTCCATGACGCGGGATTGCCGATCCGAATTGCGCTGGCCGCTGTTTCAGCTTGTACAGGGATCAGTTGCTTGCCACCATTTTCGCGGATGGTCCGGACAAATGGATTGGCTCCCGCCGCCTGAATAATCGAGACTCTTGGTACCGTTGAAATGAAACCGAGTTGCTTCATCTCGAGAAACGCTTTTCCTAGAGCTGAGGAATTTCCCAGGTTTCCGCCAGGAACGATGACGTGGTCGGGCGGCTGCCAATCGAATTGTTCCATCAGTTCGATGGCCGCAGTCTTTTGTCCTTCGAGACGATAGGGATTGACCGAGTTCAGCAAGTACACCGGCATGCGCTGAACAACCTCATTGAGCAGGCGCATGCAACCATCAAAATCGGTTTTTAATTGACAGGTGACAGCGCCATAGTCAAGCGCCTGAGAAAGTTTGCCCCATGAGACTTTACCCTCCGGAATCAGCACCAGGCTGCGCATCCCACCACGCGCGGCATACGCCGCCATGGACGCGGAGGTGTTGCCGGTGGAGGCGCAAGCTACCCAGCGGAATCCTTCCCGTCGTGCGGCGGACGCCGCGAGAGTCATTCCAGTGTCCTTGAATGATCCCGTAGGATTCATGCCCTGATGCTTGGCATAAAGCTGCTGCAAGTCGGCAATGCGGGCGCAGCCAGGCAGTTCATAGAGAGGAGTGTTTCCCTCGTGCAGAGTGATGATCTGATGCCAGTCATCAAAGCTGGGCAACAATTCACGAAAACGCCAGACTCCGCTTTCGTCGACTGGAAGACCGGAAGTGCGGCGCTGTCGCCAGAGAGCTTTGAGAACGGCGGCGTCTATTCGGATCGGGTTCCAATCGGGATATACGAGTTCCAGCAGATCGCCACAACCGGCGCAGCGGAAGTTCTGTTCTGCCTTCTCGCAGACAATACCGCACCCAATACATCGCAATTGCGACGTCTGAACAGGGTATTCGGGTGAAGTGTAGCCCAAACTACTTGCCACCACGCAAATACTTGTCGGTCTTGTTAATCCAGTCGGCACGCGGCGGATTGAATACGTCCAGGTCCACCGTGTTCTCGAGGGCTTCTGCCTTGTGTGGCATATTCGGGGGTATGGTAAGAACCTCGCCCGCATTCACCACGAGTTCTTTACCGTCAATCCAAAACTTCAGGGCTCCTTCAAGAATATAAGTAATTTGCTCGTTGTGGTGGCTGTGTTCGGGCACGATGCAGCCCTTCTTCAACAGGACGCGCGCCAACATAATGTCTTGCCCCACGACAAAATGTCGTTGCAGGAGTGGATTCAAATCTTCAAGTTCGACCGAATTCCATGGGATATGCTTCAGATTCGCCTTCGCGGGCTTTTTTGTCGCCGCCCTCTTGGTTGTCTTCTTCGCGATTTGTGAGCGCTTTGCTTTCGCCGCCTTCGCCATTAGTGCACCTTCCCCGGATAAAGTTTGACTGCGTTGTCATGCAAATAACCGTGGGCCATCTGCAGCGCCTGGGTCTCATTGACCTCGCCCATCGAAATCATTTCCGCTAATGCAGCCGCCAACGCCGTGCGCGATGACTGCACTCCCAGCCAGTAGCTTTCCTCCGCGCCCAAAATGTTGTTGTACGGAAATGCGTCGGTCCCGAACGTTACTTTTTCAGGGAAGGTCTCCAACCATAGCTTGAGCGTATTTTTGAACTGCGAAGGATAAAGCAAAATTTCGGTTTCGGATGAATCCAGGTAGACGTTTTTCGCTGAAGTCAACCAGATGGCTTGGCGATCGTAGGGATATCCGCCGTGAATCATTACAAACGTGACATTTGAATAACGCGGATCGCGGAGAATACTTTCCAGGTTCATGATGTTGCTTTCGGAGAGGTTGAAGTAATCCCCGATACCCACTGCCGAGTGGATGTGGACAGCAAGATGTAGCCGGCCGCCCTCGCGGATCAAGTAGCGAAACATGAAGTCTTGAAAAGTGCGATATTCATCCTTGCTGGGAATTCCACCGGTCGCGAATCTTTGATAAATATCTTCCACATCCTCACGGTCGGGGTCGCTGAATTTGGTTGAGCGGAAATATGCCACCTCGAACTTCATGGCAATGCCGCCCTTCTTCTGGTTGTCTTCAAGCGTGCGGCTCACAAACTTCAGATACTCCGCAAAATCAGAAGGCAACTTGCTCAGGCCTTCCTGTTGCAACCAGCGGTGCAGCATCTTCTCTTGCAGCGGGATGTAAACTTCTTCATCCGCGTTTCGCGAGCGCTCCCGTTGATTATCGAACGGCCACATGAATGAATCCACGAAGAACACCCACACAAATCGTTTAGGATCAAGGTAGTCGGCCATCATCGCACGGTTCGCGACTCCCTGTTCGATGTTCAACTTGTCGAGAATGTCAGAAAAATAAGCGTTGCCGCGCTGCTTCTTGAGCTCTGCTTTTTTCTGGACTAGCCAGTTGGCGTGTTCGGGTGAAAGATCATCGTAGGGATATCCGAAAAGCGCTTTGGCGGCAGCGACGAGTTCGGGATTCGTGTCGCGTTCACGAAGCGCGGCACTTCCCGGAGGCGCGGCCATGGCGTCGACGTCAGGATCGTCGGAAAACCCCGGGTGCGCGTGATGATCAAAGAGTGGAATCTTTTCGATCTGAGGCAGTAGCCGTTCGTAGATTTGCTGCACGTCCGGCCCCGGCAGCGGACGCGCCTGAGCCGTAGCGATTGCTGATAATCCACAAATCATCAACAGACCTATTAGTCTCATGAAGTGTCCGTTTCGTCGGTAATGCGCAAAGAGTATCCTGACGCACCTTGCTATCGCACAGTAATGGTTGGTTGCCATGCAGCAGAGGCCCGCAGAATCCGCTCCACGGCCTCCTGCAATGTAGCGGTCGACGATGCAAACGAGAAGCGGATGAAATCGGCGCCAGCGGCCCCGAACGCCGCCCCGGGGATGGCCGCAACTCCCGCCTCCTCAAGCATAACGCGGCAGAGTTCTTCCGCACTCATTCCCGTCTCAGTAATATTCACCCACGCGTAGAACGCGCCTTCGGGCGCCGAGCAGCGGAATCCCGGAACGCGATTGAGGTCGTGAATAAACTGCTGCCGTCGCTTGGCAAATTCACCAACCATGCGAGGAGTTGTGCCCTCGCGATCCCTCAGCGCTTCGATGGCAGCATACTGGCTGAATTCCGCGACACAAGTATAGCTGTTGACCGCCAGCATCTGCAGCGCTGGGACAATGCGCGGTGGAGCAGCCGTGTAACCCAGCCGCCATCCTGTCATGGCAAAACTTTTCGAGAAGCCATCGATGATCAGCGTGCGCTCAGGCATTCCCGGATAATTCATCAGCGAAATATACTGCCCTCCGTAAATGATCCGCGCGTAGATTTCGTCGGAGAGCACCAGCAGATCATGCTTTACGGCGAGTTCAGCCAAACGCCGCTGCACTTGGTCGGTGTACACCGTGCCGGTCGGATTGCCGGGAGAATTCGTGATCAGGATTTTTGTGCGAGGCGTGACCTTAGTAGCGATCTCGTCCGCATCTGGTTGGAAATGATTGCGCTCGGAAAGCCGGAATGGCACGGGGATGCCGCCCAGTCCGAGCGTGATGGACGCATATCCAGGAAAACCCGGGTCGGGATACAACACTTCATCGCCGGGATCGATCAACGCCAACATCGCCATGAAGAGGGCGATTTTGCATCCTGGAGCGACGACGATGTTGTCCGAAGAAACCTCCAGATTGCGGGTTTCGCGCAGATAGGTGGCGATCGCCTCTCGCAGGGCGATGACTCCAGCTACCGCGCAATAGCGGTCTTTGCCTTCGTCCACAGCTTGCTTTAGCGCCTGATTCACAGAGGCGGAGGGATGGAAGTCCGGCTCGCCGAGTTCGAGATGAATGATGGAGCGGCCTTCGCGCTCCAGTTCCTTGGCGCGCGCGTAAACGGAGAGCGCGCCCTCGCCAGTCATAACTGCCATTCGAGACGCCAACGGTCGCATGTTTTCCTTTTTAGAATCGTATCTGCGATTCCGTGTTTACATTTTCTTCCATACGCTGCACGGGGGGGTGACGCCCGCGCCCACATTTACAGGCCTTTGTAGAGGCCGCCGTCTACCAGCACTGTCTGTCCCGTTACATACGACGCGCGCTCTGACGCTAACCACACAATTGCATCCGCAACCTCGCGTGGTTCCCCGAGACGCTTCAGAGATGTGTCTGCGCCCCATGCTTCGAAGATTTCCTTTTCGCTCTTGCCTGAAGCTGCTGAGCGCGCCTTCGCCAGTTCCTTTAGACGATCGGTCGCAGTGTAACCCGGTCCAACGTTGTTTACGAGTATGCCATCTTTACCAAACTCGTTCGCCAGACTTTTCACCAGGCCTACAACCGCGGCGCGCACCGCGTTGGAGAGAACCAGGTCCGGCAGCGGTTGCTTGGTGGTGATCGAAGTAATCGTGATGATCCGTCCCCAATGCTGGCGCTGCATATGCGGAATTACTTCGCGAGCAAAATAGACCGTGCTGAGAAAATTGGCGTCCACGGCCTTTCGCCATTCTTCGAGGCTGGCGGCCAAGAATCCTTTTGCCGGGGGACCCCCGGCATTGGTGACACAAATATCTACGCCGCCAAATTTCGACACCACCGCATCGACAAAGTGATGCACCGCCTCCGCGTCCGTAACGTCTAGAGTCTGCCTGAACACTTCGGCGGTATATTGTTTCTGTATGGTTTCCGCGGCCGCCTGCAGCGCTGGAGCATTACGGGCGCACATCGCGATCCGGCATCCTTCGGCTGCAAAGGCCTCCGCGGTGGCGCGGCCAATCCCCTGGCTGGATGCGGCCACGATCGCAACCCGGTTCTTCAGACCTGTATCCATCGTGTTGGAATTATAAAGGTAAGCGTTGCATCAGCCGGGATCGACCTCATTTTCGTGCCTATTGCTCACTTCCTCGGCGAACGATAATCTTGATGGATTATTGCAGACGGAGCGAGTCCGAGATGGAGCCATCATGAAGACGCATCACCATCGCCCAGAAACCGAAGCTGTTCACGGTGGGACCAACCTCGACAAGAAAAACGGACCGGTGGCCACTCCTATTTATCAGACCTCGACTTTTGAGGTCACCGACAACGAGCAGCAACTTCGCGCGACGCATACCGACATGTTTTACACGCGCTACGGTAACCCGACAAACACGGTGGTCGAGTCGGCAATTGCGGAACTCGAAGGTGCTGACGCTGCCTTGCTGTTCGCTTCCGGCATGGGGGCAATTACGACTACGATTCTCGCGCTGCTGAAGAGTGGCGACCACGTCGTGGCGCAACGCGACATCTATGGGGGCGCAACCAAATTTTTCACCCATTGGCTCCCGAAGCTAGGCATCGAAACGACGCTGGTCGATACCACCGAATACGATCAGCATGCGAGCGCCATCCGACCCAATACCACACTCCTATATCTGGAGTCTCCGACCAACCCAACCGTGCGGATAGTTGATTTGCACAAGGTCGCTGCTCTCGCCAAGAAGCACGCTCTCATGACCATGATCGACAGCACGTTTGCCACACCGATCAACCAACGCCCGGTGGAATTTGGCATTGATCTGGTCATGCACTCCGGGACGAAATATTTCGGGGGACACGCAGACCTGATTGCAGGCATTATTGCTGGCCGCAAGGACTTAATCGAGAGAATTCATGAAACCCGGACCACGCTGGGTGGCGTGATGGATCCACACGCGGCGTTTTTACTCCTTCGCGGCATCAAGACGCTCGCGGTCCGTGTTCAGAGGCAGAATGAGAACGCGTTGCGCATCGCGCAGTTTCTGGCGCAACATCCCAAGGTACGGCGCGTGCACTACCCGTTTCTCGATGGGCATCCACAGCGGGCAGTTGCGATGGAGCAGATGCGCGGCGGGGGCGGCGTGCTGAGCTTCGAAGTGGATGGCTCGGGAGAAGATGCGCGCCGGCTGACCGAATCCCTGCGCCTGTTCACCTTGGCCCCCAGCCTAGGCGGAGTCGATTCTCTGGTTTCCATCCCTGTGCTCACGTCCCATGCGATGATTTCAGCCGATCAGCGGCAGAAGATGGGCGTGACCCAACAGTTGATCCGGGTGTCGGTCGGAATTGAGAATGCGGATGACTTGATTGCCGACCTGGAGCACGCGTTCGCCGCCGTTAGTCCTTCGCGCCAGCACGCGCAGGTTGGATAAGAATCTGATCGTCATCATCTGTGTGCTAGCCTGTCGTCGTTAGCACGACGATTGGCAAGCCATCGGCTTCCGTTAGCATCAGTCTGGATAAGACTCGCCGTTGTGGACAATGCGAATAAAGTGATCGGTGAATTTAAACTGCATTCCGGGCATTTCATACTTGGGCATGTGACAGGAGACGCAGTTATTGCTACTCACCTTGCAGGCCGCTGCGGGATGATCGTGGGCCGACATTGGGCTGGACCCGGAACGATGACAACCGAGACATTTGTCATCGTACGAGACTAAGTCTCGCACCCGCGACTGGTGCGGATTATGACACGAGAGGCACGTAATGCCACCTTTGCTTTTTGCCCAACACTGGCTTTTTTCCAAACGATAAGGTTGAAAGCGAAGGTCGCGGATTCCGAAGGTTTGGGTCAGAGCGACATCCGCGAATGTGCGATGGCATGCGCCGCAAAAATCAACTTGATCTACGGGATCGAGTTGCGCGGGATCCAGAATTGACTTCAGTCCTTCCTTCATTCGTCCCGCCTTCATCGCGGCCACATGTTTTGCGCCCGGTCCGTGACAGGCTTCGCAGGTTACGCCCGGAATCGAGCGGTTGGGATCAAAGCGCTTGTTCGCCGTCGATGCGGTCGTATGGCATGCGAAACAACGGCTGGTTTCCGGGGCATACAACATGCGGCGCCCCAAAGCATCTTCCAGATTGGCGGATGGAGTGCGGGTCGCGCCGGGAGTGAAGTCGAGACCATCCAGCGCCCGGTAGTAACTTACCCGGCTTTCGAAGAAGGTACCGTTCTGTTCAAGGATGTAGGTCTGACCTGACTCGCCGAGACCGAATGCCCAACTTACGGGCAGCGAAATGGAATGTGAGCCGTCGCTGACGGAATATTGGCTTCCGTTTTCCTTGCGCAGGATCTGGTAGGTGTACGGTGGGAGATGGAAGGTCAACTCACTGTGCGAGCGCAATGCCTCCGACGCCAGCGGGCGTGCGGCGGCATTGGCCATGGGTGTCAGCTTTTGAGTTTGGACCTTCGAAGCGTGGCACGGTTCACAGGCAGACGGGCCGAGGAATTCGTCGCGCTGGGCGGTTCCTTTGGTGGGCCACCAGCCTGGGCGGTGTAAACGATCTTCCGTGGCCATCTGCAAGCCGCCACGAGCAGAAGTGGGAGCCGATGGGGCGGCGGCCATGGACACGCAAGCGGCCATCAATAAAACAGAGAATTTGCCGTATGAACCCATCGCTCAACGCTCAGACCTTAGTAGAAACGTGCAGGCCTGCGCGATGATCTTACCCTCTTTAGAACAGGAATTTCGCCCCCAGTTGAAGGATTCGCGGGCTATAGGCTGTGCCGACTTGCAAAAAATTTGAACCCGGTACAAAGGTGGCCGTTCCCGAAGAGAAGCCGGCGCTGCCGGCAGCACCTCCTTGATCCCCACCCAGCGGGCCAAACTCGGTGTGATTGAAAATGTTAAACGCTTCCGCCCGGAACTCGATTGCCATGCTTTCCTTGATGACGAAGTGCTTAAACATCGCCATGTCGATGTTCCAGCGTCCAGGGTTTCGTAATGAGTTCCTGCCGGAGTTCCCCAAGGTCAACCCGATGGGGTCGGCATAGGCATTCGGATTGGCGACGAACGGCCCGAATCCCGAAGCGGGATCGAACTGGGGAATGTTCTGATGCGGGTTCGAAATTACATCTGCGTAAGATTGCCCGGCGCCGGCATTCGAGGCCACGCCGTTTCCGAGGCCGGCGTTGTCGCCAAGAATCCCGTTGTATGCGCTGAACGGCGTTCCCGTCTGCCAGAGACCGATGCCGGAAAGTTCCCAACCGCCGAGAAGCTTGTCTTTCAGGCCAGTGCCTTTGAAGAACGGCAGGTCGTAAATCGCACTTACATTGAAAAGATGCCGCTCGTCAAAGTTGGAGGCGGCTCGAAACGAAGCAAAACTGTATGCGTTCAAAATACCGCCGTCGCCGAATAACCCGCCGTCAGAAGCATCGTCGATCGAATGGCTCAAGGTGTAAGAGACGTTGAGTTGCAGAGCTCCGACGCTGCGACGGAGTTGCGCTTGCAAAGCGTTATAAGACGAAGAGGCTGCGCTATCCAGCCGGGTGATGTCACCGTAGCCGCGGAAAGGCCGGAATGGATTGGCATCGGTACCGCAAGCTACCGCCAGGTTTGTCGCGACCTGCCCGCCGGCTTGGCCGGTGTAGCCGACGCCGTTGACATTCGCGGTTACAGTGACGGGCGCGCCCAGGGCAGTGCTTTCGCTGATAGCGCAGTCCGTGTTGGTATTTATCGGCGCGCCCAATGGGATGTATGGATTCTGCGCCGTGGGAACTGGTTGCAATTGATTGAATTCGTACTTTCGGCCGAGGTGCGTACCTTTGCTGCCCACATAGGAAATGGTTGCTACCGTATTCTTGAGAACCTCATGTTGGATGTCGAAGTGCCACTGCTGTACGTACGGCCACTTCACCTGGTTGGGAATCGAGATCACATTCAAAGGGAAAAGCAGCGCCCCCGTGCCCCCTATGTTGCCGTATCCGGTGATGTTGAATTGGGTAGGAATCTGAACCAGTGGCGGCGAACTTTCCAGGGCCTCGCTGGTGGCCTCGTTTCCGTTGGTGTGATCGAAGAAGATTCCGTACCCGCCACGGATCGAGGTTTTGCCGTCGCCCTTAGGATCGAAAGCGAAGCCGATGCGAGGAGCGGCATTGAACAAGTGACCCTTCATACAACCGACCGGAACTCCGCCGACCCCGCATTGCACCATCCCGTTAAAGGGATCGCCTGTGCCTGGCACGATAGCACCGGCCTGGCCTGTGATCGTGCCGTTGTTGTCGTCTACCTGTGGAGCCTTGGCTGCACTCCATGCGGTCGGATCGAAGTTATATGCCTTTTTATAGCGCTCGCGATAGGTTCCAAACAGGCTGATTCGCAAGCCCAGATTCAGCGTCAGGTTCTTGGTCGCATGGAGGTCGTCCTGAAAGTATGGCTCCAGGATTTTATAGCGATTGTAATACTTGGGCTGAGCGCTCGCCTGGGCAAAATTAGCAATGTTGCCCATCAGCAGGTCTGCAAACGAGTTTCCGGTCGAAACCGGCGATGTATTGTCAAAGTTGAGGAACCCGTTCACTGACAGCGAGGTTTGACTGAGTTCGTTTTTCTGCGCAGCGACGAAGTAAGCCCCAAACTGCAGGTTGTGCCTGCCGATAATTTTCGTAACGTTATCGCGATAAGTGTAGGTCGGATTCGAGTTATAGGGTCCATTGGGAATGTAGCCCGGATCCTCGCCGAAGCCCTGGCTGCCATACGCGCCGCCAAAGCCTCCCGTAATCTGGAATCCCGGCAGCTTGCCTCCATTGTCCGTGTTAGGGAATAAGCTTCCGATCGCCAAGTTTGGCGGACGCTTCCATGCGTTCGGGTTGGGACTGCCGGTGCTGGTCAGGGTAATGTGGTCGGTGGTGTAGCTGAACACGAATTCGTTGAGCAAGGTGGGGGATGCAGTCGCGGTAAGGCGCGCCACTAAAGCAGTCGCAGGGCCCACAAAATTGGTCTCGACGGTGGGGAAAGTTGTTGCGTTCGTCCACAGGGGGGTGGCCGTCACTGTCGCCCATGAGTCGTGCACGTAGCGAAATGTGAGGCGGAGCCGATCATTGACGTTATGATCCACTCGGACCAATTCCTCGCGCCAGTTTGTCGGCTGCGAGGGAGCCGCCACAAACAGATTCGATCCCGAAGTCGGCAGCGGAATCATACCGAGCAGCGGCGCGGAGGCGGGATCGACGGGGACCAGATTATTCGGAAATGGCTGGCCAGCGTTCGGGTTCGGTTGGCCGTTGGTGAGGAAAGGAGCCTGCTTTGGGCAGTCGGGGCCCGGACAAAGATCACTGAAGTCCCCGCCGCGCTCCGCGACGGTAGGAACGATGACGTTGAAGTTCTGTCCCGGAACGCGATCCCGGCGCCATTCCTGCGACCAGAAAAAGAAAGTCTTCTCCTTGTTCTTGTTGTAAACCCCGGGAATGTAAACTGGGCCGCCGATCGTGTATCCCCAATCATTCTTTTTGTACGAGGGCACACTGCTCTGAAATGCGGGCGTGGCGTTAAACATGTCGTTGCGCACAAACTCATAGGCATCGCCGTGGAACTGTCTCGTGCCCGACTTGGTTTCGGTTTCAATGGTTCCTGAAGCATTTCTGCCGTACTGGGCCCCATAGTTCGAGGTCAGCACTCGAACTTCGCCGATGGCATCGATGCTGGGGGTAACGTTCAGCGTGGAATTGCTGCCGTTATCCATATTGTCGCCGCCGTCGAGTTCCCAGTTGTTATATTCCAGGCGGCCGCCATTTACGCTGTAGTTCACATTCGCGGTGATGCCGTACTGACCCTCGGAAGAACCGGTCTGGCTGCTCACACCCGGGGTGAGCGTGACCAGTTGCGTGAATACGCGCCCGTTGAGTTGCAGTTGGCTGATCTCTTTGCCGGTAATGGTTCCGGAAAGCTCATTGCTCTGAGTTTCTACCGCGGCAACGTTGCTGCCGATTACCGTGACCTCCGTGCTTTCTGCTCCTACCTGCAGCGACGCGTCCGCACGCGCCTTCTGTGCGACACGAAGGATTACTCCGTTAGCGTCATATTTCTTGAAACCCTTCGCCGCGATCGACAACTGATAGGTTCCGGGGGGCACCGCGCTGATCAGGTAATTGCCATCCTCGTTTGTCGAAGTGGTGCGAGTGATACCGTGTTCCTGGCTCTGGATGGAGAGCTGAGCATTCGGGATGGCCGCTCCCGAAGAATCAGTGACCGTGCCAGTGATCGAAGCCGTGTCTTGCGCGAAAAGTGCAACCGGAAGGCAGAACAAGAAGACCAGGGGACAAAACCACAGGAGACGGATTTTCATCTTCAACTCCTAAGACTTGAAACCTAAATCAGAGATCGAGCAAGCCTTACTCCAGAGTGCCGGCTGTTCATCACCGAGCAACCACAAACCGTCAAAAATGGTTTATTAAAACGTGTTAATAGTGCTGTAGACGAACCTCCATGTCAAGAAAAAAATGCCCCGACAAAGCGAGCTCAGCACAGGGATTCAGGTCATAAAAGGCTACGCGTTGATTCCCGTACCGCTAGCTCCGGCGCCACCTTGCGGTGTACTGCTTTGACCTCTCGCTTCTCCTGAACCGCATTAATTCCGTCGACGATGATGCTGACCGCCATTTCGCCCATAACTTCCATCGGTTGACGCACCGTGGTCAAAGACGGGGTATACAAACTGGAGGCGGCGACGTCGTCGAAACCAATGACCGAGCACTGTTCCGGAACCCGCAGCCCAGCTTTTGCCAGAGCTCGTATCGCTCCAAAGGCAGTCATGTCGTCAAAGGCCATAAGTGCCGTAAAGTGATGTTTATGTTTGACCAAGTCCTCCGTTAATTTGTAGCCCGCTTCAAAACTTGAAATCGGGTCCCGTGACTCAGGTAGATCGAAAATCAGCCGGGGATCAAGTTCCAGCCCGCTGGATTTAGCGAACGAGCGAATCCCTTTCCAACGGGGAGCGCTGTCCGCCAAAGTCTTGGGACCGCGGATGAAAGCTATTTTGCGGTGTCCGAGGGAGTGAAGATGTTCGAGGGCGGCATGTGCGCCGAGTTCATTGTCGACCATTACGGAACTCACAGAATCGGTGCGCAGCTCGCGTCCGATCATCGCAGTGGGAATGCTGCTTTTTTCCAAATCGGCGAGAACATCGATATCCACGAACAGCCAGTTCGCGAGCACGATCAGCGCTTCGACCCGCCGGTCCAACAGCATTTCAAGATAACGCTCGAAGCGGGACCGTTCGTTGTGAACGTCGGTGAGAATGGGAAGGTAAGAAGACTGATACAGAGTATTCTCGATGCCCCGTAACACCAGCGTGCAGTAGGGATCGGTCATGTCGAACACCATTACACCAACGGTGTGGCTGCGCTTGCTGCGAAGCGAGCGGGCAAAGAGATTTGGTCGGTAGCCCAGTTTCTTGGCGGCGCGCTCAATTCGCTTCTTGGTGACGGCAGGGATGTACCGCGCCAAAGGAGCATTGTTCAGGACGATGGAGACCGTGGTCGACGAGAAGCCGCTGTCTTTGGCCACATCCCGAATGGTGACTGTTTCATTCTTCATCTCGAGCTTTCATGCTTTGAGCGCATTGCCGTAAGTGTCGTGGCTTGAATTCATGCTGCTGCTGGCGGACACTACAGCAGAGAGTGGAATCAGTGTCAAGTTCGACGATGCGATTTTTCCTGATCTTCGTATTGCTGGCTGGTTGTAAAGCCAGCAGCGCGGAGGCGATGCAGCACGCTCGAACGACACCGTCCTCGCCCAAATCCGATCCCCAACTGCTTTTTCAGCAGGGGGAAGCGGCCCTGAAGAGCGGCAACCTGGACGAGGCCGAACATGCCTTTCGAGGCGTTCTGGCGATCAATTCGCAAGTTGCGGGCGCGTACGCGAACCTCGGAGTGATCTACATGCGCCGCAAACAATGGCAGCACGCATTGGAGATGTTGCGCAAAGCTGAGCGCCTGGCGCCGCAGATTGCAGGAGTACGGCTCAATGTCGGGCTGGTTTACTATCGCCAGAACGATTTTCGAAAAGCGATTCCACCATTCGAGTCGGTTGTACATGATGCCCCGGATTCATTCCAGGCGCGCTACTTGCTGGGGTTGTGCTATTTCTTTGTCGAGCGTTACGACGACGCGGCAACTACGCTCGAGCCACTCTGGACGCAGGCGTCGGCCCAATTGAATTATCTCTACGTGCTCGGCATCGCTGCCCACAAGGCGGGGCATGCGGATGTGGAGCAGCGAGCGTTGAGCCACTTGATCGAGATCGGTCAAAATTCTCCCGAGTTTCATCTCCTGATGGGCAAGGCTCACCTCAATCGAGAAGAGTACGACGAGGCCATCACTGAGCTTGGACTCGCCGCCAAGGGAGATTCTGCTCTTCCATTCGTCCACTTCAATCTCGGAATGGCTTACCTGAAGAAACAGGATCTGGAACGCGCCAAGATGGAATTCCTCAATGACATCGCCATCGAACCCGACGTCAGTTACAACTACGATCAGCTAGGACAGGTGTATTACCTTCAGCAGCAAGATCAGGAAGCGGAAAAGACGTTTCGCAAGGCGCTGCGTGTTGATCCGCAACTCACCAGCTCTCATTTTCAACTTGCACGGGTATATCAGCGCGAAAGCAAGTACCGGGAAGCGCTCAGCGAGATTGACGAAGCCCTCAAATTGGATGCCAGCAGTCCAGGTAGTCACTACTTACGTGGACAAGTTCTGCAACACATGGGACGCACCCAGGAGGCGAAGGCCGAGATGCAAACGTTTACGCAAATGTCCAATGCTGCCCGCGAAAAACGGCACCAGGAGCTGGAGACCGGATCGATGCCGAACCCCGAGCTTACGCAGGAACCGCAATAGTGCCGGCTGTTTTGTTATCGTGATTGCATGACCCAAATCACTTGCCGCGCGCTTCTATTCGACCTGGATGGCGTGCTGATCGATTCCACTCCTGCCGTCATTCGCGTTTGGACTCGGTGGGCCCTCGGTCGCGGATTTGATCCTGAGGAAGTTGTTCGCAGAGCGCATGGTCGTCCCAGTATCGCGACCATACGCGAATATCTTCCGCACGGGGATCATGATGCGGACAACTGCGAAGTGGAACGTGGCGAGATTGAAGACTTGAAGGGCGTGGTCCCTTTGCCCGGAGCCCGCGAACTGCTGGACGCTCTTCCCTCCGACCGGTGGACCATCGTGACATCGTGTACGCGCGCTCTGGCGACAGTCCGGTTGCGTGCGGCCGCCTTGCCTATTCCCAAGCTATTGGTCACATCCGACGATATAAAAAATGGAAAACCCGACCCCGAGCCGTATCTGAAAGGTGCGTCATTTTTGGGAGTGTCTGCACGCGATTGTGTCGTGGTCGAGGATGCGCCAGCGGGCATTCGCGCAGGCAAGGCTGCCGGCGCTCGGGTAATCGCATGCCGAACCACTGCTGCGGAGTCGGAACTCCGAGATGCCGGTGCCGATTGGATTGTCGACAATTGCAGTTTTATTTCGTTCAATGGATTACACACCGGTCACGAAGTAACCATTGTGCTGACAAGTGGAGAGCAGCGTCGGTGACGGCTAAATCCAACCCTGCAGACTTCACCTGCATCGTAGGGTGGTGAAAATAATTGTCGCAACTGCCCTGTCTTTGTTTCTGTTTCTGCTCGCAACGGGATGTACTTCGCAAAAGTCTAATCCCGAGGACCTTAGAGAGAAAACAGCTCAAGCCACGTCAGACTTCAAGCGCGATGCGAAAGCGGTAGCTCAGGGCGTGAAAGAGGGATGGAGTCGCGACCAGCCCCTCGACTTAAACCAAGCCACTAAAGACCAGCTGCAAAGCTTACCAGGAATGAGTACCGAGGGAGCAGAACGCATCATCGAAGGGCGACCGTATCACAGTGCCTCCGAACTGGTCAGCCGGCGCGTCATCTCGCAGCAAGAATATGACAAGATTAAGGATCAGGTAACAGCCAAGGACTGACTCGCCAAAGCGGAGGCGTTGCAAGCAACGTCTGTACATTAATTAATCTTCCTCTGTAGAGACGTAGCTTGCTACGTCTCCGCCCGAACTTCAATGTGCCGTGACCGCTTTGCCTTTCTTGGCTTTTCGCATAAGGCGCCGGCCACGGGCCCCAGCATAGGCGCAACCGCCCGACAGCCCGAAAGCCACGACTTGACCGCGGTTCTCCGGAGGAAATAATTCCTGCAGAACGGCCTGCGACAAGCGCTGCAATTCCCCCACCGCATGCCCCTTGAATGACGCTGAAAAAAATAAGGAATTCGCTTTGTCGATACTGGGAGCGAGACATTGACTACGGCAGTATCGAGCACCTCCATGAAAGTGCTCGACATAAGCGCAATGGCCATCAGCCAGGGATTAATTTCTTTGGAAACTGCATCGTTAACAGATATCAGTCTCACGCCCGAAAATAGTTAGACTCGACCGCGGTATCGTGGGACTCGAATTGTCTCACGCGGCGGATATAGCATCTAGGTTGGATCACTAGATCCTTCTCAATGCCAAGGCTTCGATCAAACTCGCTCCCTGACGGACCTACTGCGGTATCCAGCAATCAAGGCGTGGCCTGGAAGTTTGCTCTCCGCGCGCTCCGCTCCAGAAATTATCGCCTGTTCTTCACTGGCCAGTCGGTGTCGCTGATCGGTACTTGGATGACGCAGATTGCCACCAGTTGGCTGGTGTATCGTTTGACCGGCTCGGCATGGCTCCTGGGTATCGTCGGATTCGCATCACGGCTGCCGGCTTTCGTTCTGGGACCTTTTGCTGGTGTATGGGTAGATCGATGGAATCGTCACCACACTCTGGTCGTTACCCAAATTCTTTCCATGCTGCAATCTTTCGCTTTGGCCGGATTGGCACTCGCCGGGATCATCACAATTCGCGAAATAATTTGGCTGGGAGTGGTACAGGGTGTTATTAACGCCTTCGATATGCCGGCCCGTCAGGCCTTCGTCATTCAGATGGTGGAGGATCGCGCCGACCTGGCCAACGCCATCGCCCTGAACTCTTCCATGGTGAACGCCGCGCGACTTCTCGGCCCATCCATTGCCGGAGTAATTATCGCCGCGGTCGGTGAAGGCTATTGCTTCTTCATCGATGGCGTCAGCTATCTCGCCGTCATCGCCTCGCTGCTGGGGATGAGAATCGCGCCCGTCCAGCAGAGGACCGCGCACAAAGCGATTCTGCATGAATTGCAGGAGGGTTGGAACTACGTCACCCATTTCGTACCCATCCGTTCAACTCTTCTTCTTTTGGCGTTAGTCAGCCTTGTGGGAATGCAGTACACGGTGCTCATGCCAATTTTTGCCCGGGAAGTGCTTCATGGAGGGGCACACACTTTGGGCTTCCTGATGGGGGCATCGGGCGTGGGGGCGTTGGCCGGGGCGATGTTTCTGGCGACCAGAATAAACGTGCTCGGGTTGGGGCGGCTAATCGCGTTGGCGGCTGCAGCTTTTGGGACTGGACTCATTGCGTTAGGTCTTTCTGGTTCTCTCTGGTTTTCATTAATCGTGATGTTGTTGGTTGGCGGTGCGACGATGATTCAGATGGCAGGCAGCAACACGATTTTGCAGACTATCGTGCCAGATGACAAACGCGGAAGGGTGATGAGCTTCTACTCCATGGCATTCCTGGGAATGGCGCCATTCGGCAGCCTGCTGGCTGGCGGCCTGGCGCACCGCATCGGCGCGCCGCGAACTGTAATGATCAGCGGAGCCATCTGCATCGCTGGCGCAGGGTGGTTCGCCTCGCAGTTGAAGGTAATGCGAGAACTGGTGCGCCCAATTTACCGCACGCTGGGCATCATTCCCGAAATCGCTGCCGGAATTCAAAGTGCCAGCGTGTTACAGAGTCCGCCCGAGGAATAGGGGTCGCTCGCTGCCTAAAAAACGGATTCCTCCGCTCCGGCGTGCAAGCACTTTTCGAAGGCCCTACGCTGCGTGATAACAGCGTTGCGGCCGTCACACAGTCGAGCTTATCAATTGCGGCGCAACCGGGACCGGCGGCATTACCATATCTTCCGGCAGACTCCAATTCTCAGTCTCTATTTTCGTTGGTTTCTTAGTCCGCGACTGGACACGAATTGCCAACCGATCTTCGGCTGAATGTGCCAATAATTCGCGAATCCGCAGTTTGGCTTTGTACAACTGGGATTTCGAGTTGCCTACGGAGCAACCGAGCATCTCCGCAATCTCCTGGTGCTCGTAGCCCTCGACTTCGTGCAGTAGAAAGATTGTCCTGTATCCCGGGGGAAGCTCTTTCATGGCGCGAGACAATGCGATCCGATCGACGCAGCCTGCGAGACTGTTGTCCTGGGTCGCGATTTCGCGGCGAACTTTGCCACCGTCTTCGTGGTCATAGGGTTCGTCCAGCGAAACTTGGTTCAACGACTTCTTGCGAAAGTGCATTAACACCGTATTGACCGAGATGCGGTGCAGCCAGGTCGAAAACGCCGAATCGCCGCGAAAGCTCGAGATCTTGCGGAACACCTGCAAGAATGCATCCTGGGTAAGATCCTCCGCCTCGGCGGCATTGTTGGTCATACGCAAACATACGGAATAAATCCGCGCTTTATGCATATGAAAAAGAGCGGCAAACGCGTCCGAGTCGCCTTGCTGGGCGCGCTCGACCAAGTCTGATATAAGGGGCTCAACTGTGCCAGAGTTGTTATTCACCAGAGTCTCCTTTTTTACTGCCAAGCCCAACTTGCGGCAGACATAACAAAGTCGTGCATCGAAATTTCATATTTGAGGGTAGAGTCGAAACTGGGAATGGTCCATCGAGTGCAGCCTGTACGAATGCCTCGTTCCTCCTGTATTTACATTGCGGCCGAAACGGTTTAGGCGTGAAATAAGTCCTTCTTTTGGTTGTCATCTTTGTTGCCCGGCTTTCTTCGGGATTAAAGAGTTGGCTTCGGGATTGAGACTTGGCGGAGCGAAGACTGCCGGCAGCAAATGGAACTCGTCTGGATGACTACGGAACAGCCCTGGAATTCGTTAGGGGGACCTTTTGCCCTAGATGATCGGCTCTGTCGCCCCGCAACATTTACTTGTACCCAGGGCCACTAGACACCCGCACTGTTTGTTGAAGCTGGGTGTTGCGTCGCAGTTAAGATAGCGAGATGCCGATCACGCTCCCTCAAGTGGAAGAAGCACGTCGCAACATCGCTGCAGTCGCGTGGCACACGCCTCTGGTGCGCTGCAACGCGGATGCGCCGGCGGACATTTATTTGAAGCTGGAAAATCTGCAGCCGATTGGATCTTTCAAGATCCGGGGAGCAGCGAACGTGATGGCGCGGACTCCACGAGCGCAACTGGAGCGCGGAGTGCTGACCGCTTCGGCGGGCAATATGGCTCAAGGAGTGGCGTTCTGCGCGCGGCGGATGGGTGTGCAGGCAACGATCGTGGCTCCAGAAACCGCTCCCGCAACGAAGATCTGCGCGGTGGAGCGAATGGGTGGCCGGGTAATCAAAGTTTCGTTCCCCGATTGGTGGCGGACGTTTGAGACTCGGTCGTATCCCGGAGTAAACGCCACTTTCATTCACGCCTTCGATGACCCGGATGTCATGGCGGGCAATGGCACTATCGCCTTGGAGTTGCTGGAAGATTTGCCCGATTTGAAAGCCGTGGTGACTCCCTGGGGTGGTGGAGGCCTATCCTGCGGCATCGCGGCGGTTTTGCGGGCGCGGGCACCGCAAGTGCGGATCTATGCAGCCGAGATCGAAACCGCAGCGCCACTCTCTCCATCCTTGGCGGCCGGCGAGCCGCGCACAGTGGAGTACCAGCCATCATTCGTGGACGGCATTGGAAGCAAGATGGTGTTTCCAAATATGTTCGAGCACGCCCGCCGGTTGCTGGATGGATCTTTAGTTGTAACCCTGGCGGAGGCGGCGCAGGCCATGAAACTGGTGGCAGAGCGTAACCGCATCATCGTCGAAGGAGCGGCGGCCTGTGCTGTTGCTGCGGGTCTGTCGGGCCGGGCGGGCTCCGGAAAGATCGTGGCAATCGTGTCCGGGGGAAACATCGACTTGGATAAGTTTGCTCAGATTGTCGGGCAAGGTTGATGGCCAGCGACAACCTTAAGTTTAGCGTTTGATCCATGGTGAGAATTCTGCGCGGATGAATTGTTTTACGCCGTCTCTTCCTGTGAGCCGCCACCAGAGTTTTCCGCCTTCACGCTCCAATCGAATACTGATGTCAAAGAATGGGCAGCAGGCGCGTTCCAATGGACTGAATTCGGTTATCGCCTGATAGTTTGAAGGGTCATAGGGGAACTCGAACTCAAAGCCATCAGGCAACTCCCGAATACCCAGGACCGACGAGCGCAAAGTCTTGCTGAGTTCTTGTTGCCATTTGCGCTGCTCCGGAGTCAGGGCTGTTCGGTCGCAGAAAAATGCAGTCTCAGGTTTGGTGTTTGCCGGACTGTGCGGCCTGACACCAGCTTGGCGTTCGGAAACGATGTGCGAAAAGGCGTATCCGCCCAAAATGGTGACAGTGATAGCAACGATCAAGAGTATCTTCATAATAAGTTCTCCTCTGCGGGCATGCATTGTCCGCTGAGCAGAACCTTACAACCTAAAGTTGGCTTTAAGGCAAGCGTTTTATTTGTAAATTGTTTGTCAATTGAGGAAGTAATCCGGTGACGGGAGCGGAGAGGCTTGGTCTAGAATGCGAATATGCCGCAATTGACCATCTCTGAAGTGGCACGACGTGCTGGACTTCAGCCCTCGGCGATTCGTTATTACGAACAGATTGGAATACTTTTTCCGCCGCAGCGGATCAGTGGGCAGCGCCGCTACGACACTGCCGTGCTTCATCGCCTGGCGGTGATCCAACGGGCGCGGCAAACAGGTTTCACTCTGGATGAAATCCGGGAACTCTTCTTTGGCTTTCGCGAGGTGGTTCCGGCATCGCAGCGCTGGCAAAAACTGTCGCGCAAAAAACTGGAGGAACTCGAGGAGTTGATAAGGCAGATAAAGACGATGCAGCAGTTACTTCGGAAGATGATGGATTGTTGCCGTTGCGATACGTTGGATCAGTGCGGTAGAGGCATATTTGAGAACGGATTTAAAGGGGTGACAGCACAATCCCGGCCGGCGAAGGTGCAAGCTAGGCGATAGGTTTCGCAAATTCCTAGTATTGTTTCCTTCGTTGCCGTGCGAGTCCTCCAGGTCAATACTTCGTAAGCCCGTCTTCGTCCTTTTGCTGCTATTGTTTACAATAGAGAGTTTACCCGCGTGAGTGGATCAGTTCGGGCACCTGAGTCTTGGGGACAAAGCAGAATTTGAATCATTTGAATCACAATTCCGGCGGTAGGGATGCTCCGCGAGTGTATTGGCGCGTGGAGGGGAGTCTTCTGGAGCTTACTACTGTGCGCCCCGTCGCGTTCTTTACCTGGAACGGGCAAACGTTTATCGAACGTTGGATGCGGCGCGGGTTGGTATTGCTGATGGCATTGCTGCGTCCTTTCTTGTATGCAGCAAACCGGGTATTCGCTACGCGGGTGGTGCATACCGTCCTGCGCGGGGTCAGCCGGGACCGGTTGGATCTGCTGGGTGAGGAATATTTTCAGTACAAGTTAAAGCCGCAGTTGAAACCTGATGGCGTGCAAGCGCTTCGGGGGTTAATCGATTCGGGCGCCGATGTGGTCCTGGTCAGCCAGGGACTCGATCATGTGATGGCGCCGCTGGCGCGGCATCTAGGCGCGAAGTGGGTGATCGCGAATCGGCTCGAGTTTCGCGAGGGCATTGCAACTGGGAGATTACTGAATCCGGTGATTCGTCCTCGCGGGGCGTTTGCGAGGATCACCGGCGCAGGGCCGGACGGAAGGCGCACTCCGGAACAACTGGTTCGGGATCTTGGTTTCACTGACTCCGGCTTGACAGGCGTTGGGGAATTACAGTCAGCGGTCATTGCGGCGGCTCGCCAGCACCCGGTGCTGGAGCGTCCTATCGTCCACTTCGGCGGCGGGCGGCAGGCTAGTCCTCTTTCGGTGCGAGCGGCGCTCGGTGGAAAGCGGATCATGCTCATTGGCGTGACCGGGTTCATTGGAAAAGTGTGGTTGGTAAATCTGTTGATGGATCTGCCGGAAGTTGGGCGCATTTATTTGCTCATTCGCCGGCAGAAATCGAATCCCGCGCAAGCGCGGTTTGAAAAATTGGTGGAGGATTCACCCGTCTTTGATCCCCTGTACAAGCGGTATGGCGCCGGACTGGCGCGGTTCTTGCGCGAGCGCGTGGAGGTGGTGGAGGGCGATGTTTCGGCGTCTGATCTTGGTTTAGCGCCGGACGTCTCCGAAGTCTTACGAAAGACTCTGGATCTCGTCGTCAACAGCTCGGGTCTGACGGACTTTAATCCTGACCTGCGGGATGCGTTGCTGACGAATGTGGATGCGGCCGTGAGCATCGTCGAATTTGTGCGCAAGTCGGACCATGCGGGCTTGTTGCATCTTTCCACATGCTATGTGGCCGGGACGCGGGATGGGCGTGTGAGTGAGACCCTGCGGCCGAACTACACCCCGGCGGGTGTGGCGAATTTTGATGCCGACGTGGAGTGGCGCTCGCTGCACGAATTCACAAGGGAAGCGGCACGGAAGGCAGAGAGTCCTGAGGTCACGGGGGAATTGCGGCAGCAGGCATTGCAGAAGGAGCATGCGTCCAAGGATCTCAAAGGCGCAGCGCTGGAGAATCAGATTCGCAAGAACCGGGTGCGCTGGCTGCGAACGTATTTGACCGAAGCGGGCAAGAAACGCGCCAATGAGTTGGGTTGGGCGAACACATATACGCTGACCAAGAGTCTGGCGGAATCTCTGATTAGCAAATACGGATCGGGCTTGCCGATTGCTATCGTGCGTCCCTCAATTGTAGAGACGTCGTTGGAGAAGCCTTTCCTCGGCTGGAATGAAGGGATCAATACCTCGGCGTCCCTCTCCTATTTGCTGGGCACATATTTCAGGCAACTACCCTCGAACGAACATAAGCGGCTGGACGTGATTCCGGTAGATTCAGTGTGCCGCGGGATGACGCTCATCGCAGCCGCGATCGTGCAACGGCGGAACGCGCAGGTCTATCAGTTGGCAACGTCGGTGACCAATCCTTGCGATATGCGGAGGTCAATTGAACTGACTTCATTGGCGCATCGCAAGCATTACCGCGCGTTGGAGGGATTGGAAAGCTGGCTGCGATTGCGCTTTGATGCGATTCCGGTTTCGAAGCAGCGGTATGAGCGCATGTCGGCGCCGGCGCAGAAAGCGATCATAAAATCCATACAGCGCATTGTGTCGCCGCTGCCTCTGCGGAAGACGCCGCTGGCGCGAGCCGAACGCAATCTTGAGAAAGTAGAAAAGCTGATTGAATTGTTCGAGCCATTCATTCTTCTGAACGAGCATGATTTCGTGGCGGAAAATGTGGAGAAACTCGCTTATGCTCTGTTGCCAGAAGAGCGGGCGAGCTTGGGCTACGACACGCGCAGCATTGACTGGTGGGAGTACTGGATCAACATTCACATCCCTGCACTGCGGCGCTGGACCTATCCATTGATCGAGGGACGTCCTTTGGAAGCACGACCGTCCCGGAGTTTTCAGCTGGCTGAGGTCGAGAGTAACGGAGACACCATTAAAACTGGCACGAACGGGGCAACGTGGCGATATTCCTGACCGGGTCCACCGGATACATCGGCGGGCATGTCGCCGCCAATCTGCTGCAAGACCATGGGGCTTCGCTCAACGTGCTGGTGCGGGCGCGCGATCCGCATGAGGCAGAACTGCGTCTGTGGCAAGCCCTGCAATTGCATCTTGACTTTCCACGCTTTTACGAGTTTTTGCAGACACGCATCAGGATTTTTCGCGGCGACCTTACCACGCCGCAATTCGGGCTTGCCCGGGATGATTACGATCGGCTGATTCATACCAGCGACTCCGTGATTCATTGTGCGGCGTCGCTGAATCGGAAGTCAGAAAAAAGCTGCCTCAATGTAAATCTTCGAGGAACGCTCGAAGTGCTGCAGCTCGCCATGCGCGTGCACCACTATCACGGGCTCCGCCGGTTTAGCCATGTGAGCACCGTGGCGGTAGCGGGAAAGCGAAAAAACGAAGTCGTTACAGAAGATAAGTCGATCGATTGGGAGCGGTCGGACTACGATCCCTACGCGCGCACGAAAAAGTTCTGTGAACACATGATCCGCCAGATGCTTCCGGAAGTCCCAATTACAATTTTCCGGCCGAGCATCGTGCTCGGCGACAGCCGCCGCGCCGAGACTACCCAATTCGATATGGTGAAGGCGTTCGTTTTCCTGGCCGGCTTGCCCGTGCTTCCATTTCGGTCTAACGATAAGATCGACATTGTCAACGTGGACTTCGTGGCGGATGCAGTTGCAACCCTTCATCAGAAAGATGATCCGCAGTTCGACACTTACCATCTTTCGTCGGGCCGAGCCTCGCAGACTTTCAAAGAATTGACCACTGCGCTCGCCGCTGCTCAACAGAAGCGTGCACCTGTGTTTGTGCCTATGCTTGAACGGCCTTTTTCCGGGACTGTGAATACTCTGGCGAACCGTAAGGGCGCGATGGCTCATGAAGCGTCGCTGCTGAAAGTCTTCATGCCATACCTGGTCTGGAATACGGTATTCGATAACACCCGCGTCACGTCTGAGCTGGACCGAAGGCCCGTGCCATTTTCGCAATACAGCTTTCCCTTATTGACATTCAGCCGGCAGTCCAATTTTTCCTACCAGTATCAAGACTGGCCGGCACGAGTCGGAGGCTCCGCGGCATGATGGACTTTGTGCTCGAAGCCTGGGTCAGCGCTTCGATTGAAAAGTCGAAAGCCGCATGGATGCTGGGCAAAGGGAAGCCTTGGCAGCCAGGAGAAAAACTGAAGCTGCTTTTTGCAGGATACAACGGGACTCGCAACATGGGCTCGGACGTCCGCGTGGAGGAGATGCTGCGGCAACTTCGCCACATCCTGGGCCCGGACCGGGTTGCATTCAGCGTGATGACGCAAGTTCCCAAATTCTCCCGCGGATACTTCGAAAGCACCACGCAGGTGCATCTGCCCGATATTTTCCCGCCGTTTCTGTCGGACGAGGTACCCAAACACCACGGCGTGGTCGCATGCGAGGGCTCGATGTTCAAGAGCAAGTTCGCTAATGCGCTGACCACAATGATGATTGGATCTTTGGGCATTGCAGCGGCGCAAAACAAACTCTCGGTAGGCTACGGCGCTGAGGCGGGACACATGGACCCCATAGTTGCCAAGATGTGCGCGCGCTACTGCCAGAATTCACTGGTAATTACGCGCAATGAAGAATCGCGCACCATCCTGCGCGAACTGGGCGTGCCCAATGAACTGGGTACGGACACCGCTTGGACGTTCGAGCCGCATCCAGCGGAATATGGGAAGAAGGCGCTGCGCGAAGTTGGATGGGACGGAAGTGCGCCGGTTCTGGTGGTCTGTCCAATTAATCCCTTTGAATGGCCGGTGAAAGCCTCAGTCGCCAAGTTCGCGTTGCACGGTTTGATGGGAGCCTATAAGGATAGCCACTACCGCTCGGTTTATTTCCACAACTCGGGAAGGGAGGCCGATCGCGCTTACGAGCATTATCTGACGGCGATTGCGAACGCGGTGGATGCCTTCCGCAAACAGCGAAATGTCTTCGTTATCCTAGCCGCAACCGAGCGCTTGGACGCACGTCCCGCAGCCCGAATTTCAGAAAAACTTGGCGGCGCTCCTGTCCTCAGTTCTGAAGACTACAACATGTATGAACTTGTGAGCATTTTGAGGGCTTGCCACATGATGGCTTCGTCGCGCTATCACGGAATTGTGACCAGCATGCCCGCGCTGGTGCCGTCGGCGGGCATCACGATGGATGAACGCATCCGCAATCTTATGCGGGAGCGGGGCCACTCGGATTTGCTGATGAATGTTGATGATGCCGATCTGGAGGAAAAGCTGCTGGCCGCGCTCATCAAATTAAGCCAGGAAGGCGAGAGAATTTCTGATGGGATCGGGCGGACTGTGATGCGGAATTTGAAAGTGATGGCGCGCATGGGCGTGTATTTCGAGGAAGAAGTGCAGAAGCGCTATCCAGAGTTCCCGACGCGCAGAGGAGAGTGGAGTTGGGAAGATTATCTGCCGCCTTTGAGTACGGGGCTGCACAGCTTGGCGGAAGCGTATACCTGACGCGGGTCGGCGTAAAAACTTCATGAGTTTTCTGGACGACATTTTTGCGCGGCTTGAGACAGTGGGTCAGATCCCTATACTCCAAGAGCTCCGCAGCAATGATGCGCATCAAGCCGCGTCTGTGCAAAGCGGGCACGACCTGCTCGGAATGATCGCCAAGGCGCGCAGCTTTCTATCCGCTAAGGGATTGAAAAAGGGCGACCGCTGCGCCTTGCTCGCGCATAACAGCGTTCAGTGGATTGCGATGGATTTAGCGATCATGGCAGAGGGGGCGATCGTTGTGCCGCTTTACGCGCGGCAAGCTCCGGCGGAACTCGTGGCCATGATGAAAGATTGTTCTCCGGCGTTAATCTGCTCTCGGGATGCAGCGCTCAGGGATGGGATTTTGCAGAACTGGCAGGCGGCGCCATCCCAGGTGCTGTTTGAGGATGTGTTCGGCGACAACTCCCACACCGCCCAAAGAACGCGAAGCGTGGGGCACCCTGTGGACGTGGGCCAGCAGCAACTTGCGGACTCCGATCCGGTCACAATTATTTATACCTCTGGCACCTCGGGCGAAGCGAAAGGGGTAATTCTTACCGCGGGCAATGTTAGCCATATGCTGGGCTGCACCTCGGCGCGGCTCGATGCACTGATGCAGAACAAGGCGGCCCAGGATCGCGTGTTCCATTATCTTCCGTTTTGTTTTGCGGGCTCTTGGATCATGCTGCTGACCTGTCTTTTGCGCGGTAGTTCACTTACGCTTAATACCGACTTGGGTAAGATTGCCAGCGAAATGCGGGTCGTTGCGCCCGATTATTTCTTGAACGTTCCGGCGCTTCTCGAGCGAATGCGCAAGGCTGTCGACGAACAGCTTTGGAAGACGGGCGGCGTGGTTCTTAGTATTTACAGTCGCGCCAAAGGCGCGTGGGTCCGCAAGCAAGCGGGCCAGCCTGTTTTTGCGGATTCAATGTGGCTGGCATTGGCCAATGCGGTGGTGTTTCCAACCATCCGCAAGAAGATGATTGGGTCACATCTGAAAGCTCTGATCTGCGGTTCAGCGCCGCTTAACGTGGAAACGCAACTCTATTTCTTGATGCTAGGGATTCCGGTTTTACAGGTTTATGGATTGACTGAGACAACCGCCATCTGCACCATGGACGATCCAGGTCATGTGGAGCCGGGCCGCGTAGGACCTGCGATCAGCGGGATTGAGATGAAGCTCGGCGAAAACGATGAGATTATCGTACGAGGGCCGAATGTTTTTCCGGGATATTGGAATCGTCCGCAAGAGACCGCGAAATCCCTGCGCGATGGCTGGTTTCATACCGGCGATCAGGGCGATGTGGATGCAGCAGGGAACTGGCGGATAGCCGGACGCATTAAGAATTTGATTATCCTTGGCTCGGGCCACAACATTGCTCCCGAACCCATTGAAGAAGAGTTGGTGCATAATTTGCCGGGGGCGCAGCAGGTCCTGCTCGTGGGCAATGGCCGTGGATTTCTTTCGGCGGTTGTGACCGGCGACGTCACTCGAGAGCAGGTCCAGGCCGCGCTGGAGGCGGTGAATCCCAGCTTGCCGCATTACAAGCAGGTACGGGCTTTTCATATTTATAAGCAACCCTTCTCCATTGAGAATGGGTTGCTGACGGCCAATGGAAAATTGAAGCGAGATTTGATTGCAGCGCATTTGAAGGAAGAAATTGAGGAGATGTACTTGGTGAAACAGGCCTCGTAGTGGAATCGGGCAAACACATTAACTACAAAAAGAACACTAAGGTTTACAGAGGAAATCACTCGCTGCTTTCGGTTGATGGAATGGAATCTTTTAGCGGCCAGGCACTCTCGTGGGAGTTGAAAAACGGCGTCGTTGAGCTGGCTCTCCACCGGGAACCCAACAACGAACTTGGCTCCGTGGCTTTGGCGGAAGCAGAAAGGTTCGCCGGTTCGCTCGAGCAATTGAGCCGTGCGGCGCACGCGCTGATTATCTATAGTAAGTTGCCGTCGGGGTTTTCCGCCGGAGCCGATCTGCGTGAACTTTACCAGCGTTCGCAGAACCTGCATCGTACTGAAGCCGTTAGAATCGTGCGCGATCAACTCGAACGCACTCATCGGGTATTGAACGCCATAGATGCTTCACCGTTGACCACGATTGCGGCGGTTCACGGCATCGTGTTTGGCGGCGGCTTCGAGCTTGCATTGACATGCGATTTAATCATTGCCGACAAGACTGCGCGTTTTTGCTTTCCCGAACTGCGCCTGGGGTTAATTCCGGGATGGGGTGGAATTCCCCGTCTGAAGCGGGATTTAGGGAATGCAGTGGTCCGCGACTTGTTGCTGACCGGACGCAGTTTTAATGCCAGCAAAGCGCAACAGGTCGGTTTAGCGAGCCAGGTTGTGGCGGAAGGTGAAGGGTTGCGAGTAGCGCGAGCGACAGCCGCTCAGCTTGGAAAATTTGATCGCACCACTGCGGCCACGGCTAAGAAATTTATCAAGTCCATTCCATATGACGAGTTGCGGCAGGAGATTGATCTGTTCTGCGAATTGTTTACCCACCCCGCAGTGGAGGCTGGCCTGCGCAAATTCGTTGAAAGCACGGATGCGCAGCCATACTTGCCATGAGGACAACAGTTCCTTAGACTTCGCTCGGGAGCAGAAGATATAGGAGAATTTGTAAGTCCATGCCAAACCCAGACCAGACCTTAACCGAAATCCTGGATCTCGCTGCCGCGCACTTCAAAGTGCCACGGGAGAAGCTTGCTCCCGACGATGACTTCTTCAAGACGCTGGGAGTCGACAGCTTGCAGACGCTTGATCTCCTGACGCGGCTGGAGCATCACTTTCACATCGAGTTGCCGGATTACGAATTGCAGGGAGTATCGGATTTTCGCACACTGGCAGACCGCATTCAAACACGATTGTAGAAGCCGATTATAGAGGCGAGGAGTTGCAGTTATCGGTTGCCCACTAACCTGGAAAATGATTTGGCAATGTGAACTCTGCGATCGGACATCACAACTTTCCTAATGCTCAATCTCGATCAATACAGCTGCCTGGGCGCTGCCCTGCGGGACGCGCTAGATCGCTGGCCGAATGAAGTTTGCCTGATCGAGGCGGACCGCGATCGAGAAAAGACGCGTCTTACCTACTCCGATTTCAAGGACGTCGCTCTGCCCTTGGCCCGCGCGCTCGAGGACGCGGAATTCTATTCCGGCGATCGTGCGGCGATCATCATGACCAATCAGTCGAAGTGGTTGATATCAGCGTATGCCGTTTTTTATCGCGGCGGCGTGCTGGTACCGCTCGATTACAAACTCAGTGCGGCCGAGCATCTGCAATTGTTGGCGCACTGCAAGGCAAAGTTCCTGATCGTTGAGTACTATCTGTGGCGCGCGATCACTCAGTCCCCGGAGTTTAAAAATCACAAACTGAAGAAGGTGCTGATTACCGAAGCGCCCCTGGGAGCCGATCTCGCGGGTGCCTATCGCTGGGAGGAATTTCGCCGCAAAGGCGATCCCGACTTTGTTACGCGGCAGCGCGAGGATGTTGCTTGCATAGTTTATTCGTCGGGTACAGGCGGGCGTCCAAAGGGATGCGTGCTCACGCACGAGAATTATCTCGAGCAGTGCAAGGCGTTGACCTCCTGGTATCCGTTCTGGCCGGGCGTACGCTACCTCAGCATTTTGCCCACGAATCACGCGATCGATTTTATGGTTGGCTTCATCGGACCATTCGTGTGCGGTGCTTGTGTGGTGCACCTGCGGACTCTGAGGCCGGAGTTTGTGCGCGACGCTTTTGTGCGCTACAAGATTACTTATGTCTCGCTTGTTCCCATGATTCTCAAAAATCTGGAACGCGGGCTGCGCGCCAAGTTCGATGAGTTGTCCCGGGGAAAGCGTTTCTTGCTCGATCGAATGATCGCGCTGAATAAATCGCTCACTCGCAGGCACCCCAGAGTCGGCTTGAGTCGCAAAATTCTGGCACAAGTTCATCACGGCTTCGGTGGAGAATTGCGGGCGATGTTTACCGGCGGTGCATTCATGGAGCCATCGACGCTGCAGTTTTTCTACGACCTCGGCATACCCGTGGCCAACGGATATGGGCTTACCGAGGCTGGCACCTCGCTCACATTAAACGACCTTAAGCCGTTTCGCGCGGATACTGTCGGCAAGCCGTTGCCGGGAGTTGAACTGCGTCTGCTCAACCCCGATGCCGACGGCATCGGCGAAGTTGCGGTTCGCGGCAAGACGGTGATGTCGCACTATCTCGATGATCCTGAACTGACGGCGCAGACGATCGTAGAGGGTTGGTTGCTAACAGGCGATCTCGGCCGTTTTGATGGCAGTGGGCACCTGCAACTTTTTGGCCGCAAGAAGAACATGATCGTGACCGAAGGCGGAAAGAATATCTATCCCGAGGATATTGAAACAGCCTTCGAGGGACTGCCGGTGAAAGAGTACTGCATTTTCGCTGCAAATTATCTTTGGCCAGAAAAAACTGTCGGCCGCGAAATGCTGGTCCTCCTCTTACGTCTGGAACAAAATCAAGAATTTACCGAGACGTTGAAGCAAGAGATCGTCGCGCGCAACCGCCGGTTGCCCGATTTCAAGCGAGTTGGGGGATACTTGCAGTTCAGCAGAGATTTCCCCCGAACTGCATCCATGAAAATCAAGCGCACCATGCTGGCGGAAGACGTCCGCAACATTTTCCGCCGTGCTGCCATGGTTGAACTGTGAGCAACACGGACGCCTTTCTCGCCGTGGTGAATCCGGCCGCGGGTGGAGGACGATGCCGCAAGCTCGTTTCAGAGGCGCTCGATCGTTTGCGAGCCGGCGGAGTGAAGCTGGATCTCGTCGAAACTACGAGTCCCGGCCAGGGAGCACATTTGGCGCGCGACGGCTACGCCCGCGGGTATCGCAAGTTTATCGCGGTGGGCGGTGACGGCACGTCGTATGAGATCGTCAATGGCCTTTTTCCACGCCGGGAATCCGACGAGCCACCCACGCTGGCATTCCTTCCTCTGGGAACCGGCAACTCGTTCCTGCGCGACTTCACCGATCGCGGTGTGGAACATGCAATCGAAGCATTAATTGCGGGGCGATCGCAGCCGTGTGACGTTTTGCGATTGCGCCATACTGAAGGAGTTCTTCATTACATCAATCTCCTGGCCATGGGATTTGCTGCGGATGTGGCGACCTTGCGGGCGCGGCATTTCAGCGGATGGGGTGAACTGGGTTATCAATCATCCATTCTCATTTCGCTGGCTCGCTTCCGCCGACGTCCCTTCCCTGTGCGCGTTGATGGCGGATCAGCGATTGATCGGCGCCCCTGTCTCTTCCTGACTTTCAATAATAGTAAGTTCACCGGGGGGACAATGATGATTGCGCCCAAGGCCGAAGTGAACGACGGCTTGATCGAATACGTGCGCTGGGGGCCCATCGGACGCGTGGGGCTGATCCGTAACCTACCCACTCTTTATGATGGAACCCATATTCATCATCCTTTGGCTGAACGGCGGGCAGCGAATCGACTTGATTTCTATTTGGACTCTCCCGTGGATGTGATGGTCGATGGCGAAGTGCTGACATTACAATGCCAGACACTGGATGTCCTGCCCTCGGCCTTACGCGTCGTGGTATAAGAAATTATCGCTATGTCCCAAGAACGCAGAAAAAAGCAACAAGACCGCCTGGGAGTAAAAGAGACGAAGCCCGTCCCACGGTCCATTATCGTTGCCGTCCTGATTGTGGCCGTGTTTGGGGCCGTCTACTTCTTCATACGGCACAGGCAAACCAGTCGTCTGGACGCTTTCGCCAAATGCCTGACGACGAAGCAAGCCAAGATGTATGGAGCTTTTTGGTGCCCGCATTGCGAGGAACAGAAAGAGAAATTCGGCTCGTCGTTTCAATATGCTCCCTACATTGAATGTGGAATCAAAGGTTCGCAGGCGATCGCGCCGGTGTGCACACAGGCCGGCATCAAACGATTTCCTACTTGGATCTTCGCGGACGGCACGCGGGTCGAGGGCGAGCACGAGTTGGATTTTTTGGGTGAGCAAACTGGATGCAACCTGCCATGAACGCGCAGCGCGTCTTTCAGTTAATCGCTATTCTGGCGTTGGCCGGGATCGTCGTTTCTTCTGTCTCGTTGCGTCATCACTACGGCACTTCGCAAACCAACTATTGCGATTTCGGGGCTAGTTTCAATTGTGACATCGTTAATCGCAGTGTTTATTCGACTGTGCTTGGGGTACCGGATGCGCTGATCGGAACCTTCGGCTATGGTTTGCTTTTTGTCCTGGCAACGTTTTATCGGCCGAAGGCTGAGACTCCCTTCTTGCTCTTGCTGGCTTCGACAGCGGGGTTGGGCTTCGCGCTCTATCTGACGTACATCGAGAAGTTCGTGTTGGCGACGTGGTGCATTTTGTGTCTGTCATCGCTAACGTTGATTGTTTTGATCACAGTACTCTCGTCATTCCTGGCGGCTGCTGCTTGGCGCCGGGATTGATGCGAGAACCCGAATCGTAATTGTCTCGCCGCCTCAGCACGGGCGAAACGCCCGCGCCCACATTTTATGGAAACCAGTCGAGAGCAAATAGTGGCCCCGAACGATCCCGTCGCCGGGGGCCTTCGGCTGCACGAATTTCATAGCCGGGTGTTTCGCAACTCGCGAATGCTGCGGGTATGGCTGCCTCCGCGCTACGATGCGCCCGACAACTTGACACGGCAGTACCCAGTGTTCTATTTGAATGACGGACAGAACCTGTTTGACCCCGCAACAGCCTTTGGCGGCGTGGAATGGCAGGTAGACGAAACCGCCGACCGTCTTATCCGTCAAGAAGTCATTCCCCCGCTGATCATCGTTGGCATCGACAATGCACAGAGCGACCGCATTAGGGAATATTTGCCGTACCGCTCGTTTAATCCTCCGGTCATGCGGCCGCGAGGAAAGCGCTATCCCGACTTTGTGATGAATGAAGTCATGCCGTTCGTCCAAGAGCGATACCGCGTCGCGAGAGGTCCTGAGAATACTGGGTTAGGTGGATCGTCCCTGGGCGCGCTCATTTCCCTGTATACGGTCATCGAGCGGCCGGGAGTGTTCGGTCGCTTGCTTCTGGAAAGCCCGTCGCTGTTTATCTCTTATCGGAGGATCTTGAAATACAGTCGCCTTGTCCGGCACTGGCCGGAGAAGATTTTTCTGGCGATCGGCACGCGAGAAGCAGGTCGCGAGGACAAGGACAAACAGGTTGTGGACGACGTCCGCGAACTCGAACGGAACCTGCGGCTCGCGGGGTTAGACGATCGCCGCCTGCTGCTGAGAATCGATGAAGGCGCAAGTCACAGCGAGGGCGCGTGGGCTAATCGCTTTCCGGATGCGCTGAGTTTCTTGTTTGGCAAGCAATAGCTTGAGAGCGTTTCCAAGTAAGCCCACCGAGGCTTTAAACAATTATTTCGAATCCGCCTGGGCAACACCCTCGCTATCCATCTGGGATTTCGTCGAATCTACATGGATCGTCAACGGGTACGGAGAAATCCTTGGTGGCGACTGGTCTGGTTCGATCAGCCATATGTGTCGATTTTTGAAATAGTGCAGCAACTCCTGATTACTTTGTGGATCCATCTCGCGCGCCCATATCACCTTCGAGGCGTCAATATCCGCGGAATTGTAGACCCACTCGTGGTCGAAGTTGTGGGTCTTGCTGTATCGAACAACCGCCAAATGTTGTCCCGGCGAATGCTGCAGAGTTTGGAGCACACCCTCCCGGCTAAGGTCGCCCCGAGGCCATGGCTGTTCAATCTGCGCATGGGCTATGACGGCGCTGACCCGTAAGAGAATCATCGCGCCGCACACCAATGGGATGGCCCGCACTAGTGAAACGCCGACCGCCTTTCCGCGCCATTGCCAGAGCCTCAGGTGACGCATGCACTGCAACACCACCAAGTAGAGAAGACCGGTAGCTGGCGCTACATAATGCGGGTAGGTCCAAATTTCAATTGCGAGTCCCACCAAGAATACGCCGCCGGCCATTAGCGGAAAACGCATTCTCGAGTCCCGTATGACCCAGGGAAGGGCGATTAGCGGGATGGTCAGAGCGGGACCCAATAAAATGATCCAGCTAAGGAGAATCTTAAATTGGGCGTGGCGGAGGAAGCCCGAAACCGTGCGGCCTGCCTGGTAGTATCGAAATTCATTCTCGTAGAAAGCGCGCATCACCTCGTGGTGGTAAAACGGTTCAGCGCGCGGGCTTTGCCAGATAAAATACCGCGAAGGGGCATACGCTTCTCGATTTACTTCATAGGGCATTTCAAAGGGTCTTCCAGTTACACGGTAGTTGTAATAGCCGGTTGCCATGGCACCGAATGCAAGAATCACAGCAGTCGGGAACACTACGATTTTGAGGGAAATCGATAGTCGAGGCCGCTTTGGCCCAAGCAGCCAGATCAACATAGCCACAGCGACAGCCAGACTGAGCAGCAGGCCCTCGTAAGGACGGCTGTTAGCGAGAATCACCACCCCTATACCCATCGCGGCTGCATCGCGGATGCGCGCCCGACGTTTCAGCCGCGGCAACGCCCCGAGCACCATCGCTCCCCCCAGCGCGGCTACCGACGCAGACCAGTACGTGTTCATCCAGTAGCTGAGAATGCCCAGCCGCAATAAGACCAGCATGCCCCCAAGCAGAGCCCAGCCGGGAGGCAGCCATCCTTGAAGCATCCAGCACAGAGCGGAGCACATGGCAGCCGTCACCAGCAACTGTCCAATCCACGGATTACCAAGACGTTCCCCTAATGCCAGCACCACACCCTCAGCTGGCGGGTACATCGACATATATGTCGGGTGCTGGTTGATGTGAAAGCTTTCGAGGTGCAACCACATGGGATGCGGAGGATTGGTCAAGCGACGCTGCGCGAAAGTATCGCCCGCCAGCAAATAGCTGAACTCATCGTGAACGATTGGTTTGGGAATCCCCAGGACAGGAATCAAAGCTGTGCGGATGCAAAGCACGAGCAGTCCCACACTCGCGGCAGATAAAATCTTTCGTCGTGCCAGGTTAGCGAACCATCGCTCGATTACCAGGAACAGCGGCGCACTCTTGGACGAAGGTTGCAAAAAAATCATCGCAACCGCCGCGGCGACGAGAACCAACTCGATTAGCCAAAGCGAGCTTTTTGCCAACCACAGTTGCCACAAGGGAATGATCGCGGAATTGCCCGGGCCCAAGGCGTTGATTACCAACCTAAGCTGCATTTGCGAATAGGACTGAGATCGTTTGATTTTAATGCTTGCTCAGGGATTACGAACCGATTTTTGCGTCACTCACTGTAATCGTTTATGCTCTCGCAACGTGATCGAGCAGCCTTTCCAGACGTACCGAGTTAAAGTCCCGCCCCATCTGAATTTGGGACTTTGGCTCGGTTTAGTGGTTGTGGTTGGAGCGGTGCTGAGGTTTTTCCGGCTAGGGACAAAAAGTTTCTGGCTCGACGAAGCGACGAGTACGGTGTTGGCGCAGGCGAGCAGGCACGTTTTCGTGACCGCAATCTTCCAGCGCCAGGCCAATATGGTTTTGTATTACATCCTGTTGCGTGGCTGGCTACGGTTGGGCGGCGGCGAGTTCGTCGTACGCAGTCTTTCCGTGGTCGCGGGAGTGGCCGCGATCCCGGCGATTTATTTGCTTGGCACGCGTTTGTTTGGACCAAGAGCGGGAAGGATTGCCGCCCTATTGCTGTGTGTTCATGCCTTTCACATCCGGTATTCGCAGGAGGCCCGTGCCTACAGCTTATTCATGTTGCTGGCAATCCTGTCCTCTTTGTTTTTCGTGCGAGCTCTAGAACAACCCTCGCGCAAGATCTGCGCAGCATACATTCTGCTAAGTGCTCTGATGGTATACGCTCAAGTTTTCGGCGGCTGGATATTGTTGGCGCAGTGGATGTCGATACTTTTCCTGCGGCGCGAAGTTTGCTGGAAGGAATTTCTTTTCAGCGTCGCGGTGATTTGTCTCCTGATCGCTCCCCTAGCTTATTGCCTGCTTTTTGTTTCCGACCGGTCGCAGCTTTCCTGGGCGACAAAGCCCACGCTACAGGATTTATACAAGTTTTCTTTCGATCTGAGTGGAGACGGTGGTCCTATGCTTCTGTTGGCGTATATGGCGCTACTGTTGGGTGGAGTCACAGCCGGCCTCAGCCGCCCATCTGCCTCCGCTACTCAGGACACGCGGAAGTACTCGTTCCTTCTGTGCTGGCTGGTTTTGCCCGTCGCCTGCGTCCTCGCCGTTTCCCTCCGCTGGCCTGCGTTTGAGCCTCGCTTTCTAATCTGTTGCGTTCCTCCAGTAGTGTTGCTTGTGGCTGATGCCGTGGCCCGAATACGTTCGCAAATTCTCTTTTCCGCTACCTTGGTGATTCTGCTATTGCTATCGCTCAGTGCCACCTACGCTTATTATGGCGGCCGCTCGGATGCCAAACACAGTGACGACTGGAGAGATGCGACCCGCTCGATCGTTTCGCAAGCGGAAGCTGGAGACGCCGTGCTGTTTAGCTATAGTGAGGAGAGACTTGCTTTCGATGAATACCAGCGGCAGTTACGCATTACTGGTTCTCCATTCCACGAATTTCCGGAGCAGACGGATTTGGAACTGCTAACGCTGCGTCCCTCGCGGCCCAGCCCTGAGTTGCTGGACAAGATCGTTACAGGTTACAAACGAGTGTGGGTGGTTTCCGCCTTTCAGCCCAACCGAGCTAGCCGTCCAGTAGAGGCGACGCTGACGGGCCATTTTCGTGGACATGAAGATCAGAGTTTCGGCTTTGTCCACGCGGATTTATTTGTGGATCAGATAGTGCGTCCCGGAGGATCGACAGAGAGATAGCCGTTAAGAAATGCAATGACAAAATCGATTCAAATTTTGATTTGGTTGAGTGTTGCCGTTCTGGGTGCGCTTGCTCTGGGCACGATTGCGTTGCACCGGGGCGAACAGATCAATGCCATGTGGTTGGTGCTTGCGGCCGTCTGCACCTATGCCTTGGGATACCGTTTCTACAGCAAGTTTATTTCCACCAAGATCCTTGCGCTCGACGCGCAGCGAGCTACTCCTGCCGAGCGATTGGACGATGGCCGCGATTTCGTGCCAACGAATAAATGGGTTGTCTTCGGGCATCATTTTGCCGCTATTGCCGGGCCGGGGCCGCTGGTGGGGCCGGTACTCGCGGCGCAGTTTGGGTATCTTCCCGGGACCATTTGGATATTAATTGGCGCAGTCTTTGCCGGCTGCGTACAGGACTTTGTCATCCTGCTGTTCTCGGTGCGGCGCGACGGAAAATCGCTCACCGAAATGGCGCGCGAGGAAATCGGCGTGGTAGGTGGGTTCGTGGCCTACGCAGCGGTGATCAGCATCATCGTAATTCTGCTCGGTGTGGCTTCGTTGATTGTGGTAAACGCCTTAAAGGCTAGCCCATGGGGTGTGTTTACGATTGCAATGACCATCCCGATCGCCCTATTGATGGGCTTGTATCTGCGGAGATTGCGTCCCGGCAAGGTGCTCGAAGTTTCAGCTCTGGGATTCGTTCTGGTGATGGCTGCGATCTGGGGTGGACAGTGGGTCTCGCAGAATGCCGCGGTCGCGCCCTGGTTCACTCTGACCGCGTCCACGCTCGCGATCATCATTATCGTTTACGGATTCGCTGCTTCGGCATTGCCTGTGTGGTTGCTCTTGGCGCCGCGAGATTACTTGAGCACTTTCGTCAAGTTGGGGACCATCGGATTGTTGGCAGTCGGAATCGTCGCGCTGCGTCCCACGCTGCACATGCCGTCACTGACGCGGTTTGTCGACGGATCAGGACCAATCTTTGCCGGCAGCATTTTCCCTTTTGCCTTCATCACCATTGCTTGCGGCGCGATCAGCGGATTCCATTCTCTGATCTCCAGCGGCACGACTCCGAAACTCATTCGCCGCGAGCCCGAGACTCGCATGGTCGGCTACGGCGCGATGATGGCCGAATCGATGGTTGCGATTATGGCGATGATTGCCGCCTGCGTGCTTCAGCCAGGAACCTATTTCGCGATCAATAGCCCAGCGGGAGTGGTGGGCCAGGCGCCTGAAGCCGCGGCCGCAACCATTAGCGGTTGGGGATTTCCGGTCACGGCTGTTGGAATGCACGCGCTGGCGCAAGCTGTCGGCGAACAGACTTTGTTCAATCGCACTGGCGGCGCGCCCGCCTTCGCCGTGGGGATGGCCAACATTTTCTCCAGCAGCTTGGGGGGACAGGCGGTGATGGCCATCTGGTATCACTTTGCCATCATGTTTGAGGCCTTGTTTATTCTTACCGTTCTCGACGCCGGCACGCGCGTGGGCCGCTTCATGGTGCAAGATGCCCTCGGACACGTGTGGAAGCCGCTGGGCCGCACCAGTTGGTATCCGTCGATTCTGGCTACCAGCGCGTTGATCGTGGGTGCATGGGGATCGTTCTTGTGGCAAGGCGTGAAAGACCCCCTGGGGGGAATTAATTCGTTGTGGCCGTTGTTTGGGATCTCGAATCAGCTGCTGGCGACTGTTGCTCTATGCGTGGCGACGACCATCATTATCAAGATGGGTAAGGCTCGGTACTCGCTCGTGACTATGGTCCCGCTCTCTTGGCTGGTTGCGGTTACGTTCACGGCGTCGTGGCAGAAGATGTTCAATCCCAATCCGCGGATTGGGTTTCTTGCGCATGCCAGACAACTCGCTTCATCCGCGACGGCGAGTCATGCGATTTCGCGTTTGATCTTCAACGATCGGCTCGACGCCGCAGTCACGGGAGTGTTGGTTTGTATGGTGGCGCTGGTTTTGATGGAGTCCGTCTTTCTGTGGATTAGCGTGCTCTCGGGCCGTATGCCGGCGAGAGTGAGGGAAGCACCATTTGTGGCGACGCGTTTTGCTACGGAGGAACAGGGATGAACTTGCCAGAACGCCAATCGAAGTCGAGTTCGACTGCGGCTGCGGAGCCGTGCTCGGCTAGATCCTTCGACTTCGCTCAGGGCAGGCTCACCAGGGCGTCCGTCCCCACGTGGTTCTTTAGCGCGACAAGATTGTTGCTCTCCACTCTGCGTGAGATCTTTGATGAGACCGCCTATGCGCGCTTTCTTGCGCGGCATGAAACGAGTTCTTGCCCGCGGACCTACTCCGCGTTCCTGCGGGAGCAGGAGGGAATCAAGGCTCGCCGGCCGAAATGCTGCTAATTCCGAGTAAACAGCAGTCCTTGTTCCTGATGCTAGACTTTGCTTGATGCGCGTTCTTGGGATTGATTGTGGCACCGAGTACACCGGCTATGGCGTCGTCGAGCTCTGTGACGACGGGAAATTGATTTGTCTGGCCTGTGGCGCAGTCAAGCTTTCTCCTCGCGAATCCATGTCGGCGCGCTTGTCGACCATCTTCGACCGATTGGGCGCGATCATTGTGGAACACCGGCCGGAACGAGTCGCCATCGAAGACGTCTTTTATGCCCTGAATGTGAAGTCGGCGCTCAAGCTCGGACAAGTGCGCGGTGTCGCGATGCTGGCCGCGTCATCTGCGGGATTAGAAGTCGCTGAGTACTCGCCGCTATCCATCAAGTCCGCAGTCGTTGGCTATGGCAGGGCAGAGAAGCAGCAGGTGCAGCACATGGTCACGCGGCTGCTAAATCTCGCCGAGATTCCGGAGCCGCCGGATGCCGCCGATGCGCTCGCGATTGCGATCTGCCATTTGCATACTTGGGCTACGCTGGAACGCCAGCGGGCGTAAGGGGATTACAGGCCGCGAACATTTTGGCATAATTCTTTGTAACATGTTCTTCAGCCACTTCTCACCTTGGCATGTTCCGCTCGAGCGGCACGGGTCCCTCACCGAACTGTGGTTTAACATCTCAGCGCTGGCATGCCTGGTTTTCTGCTGCGTTGTGTCTGCCAACGGTCAACAAACGATCGTTCCCACTATAACTTTTACCTGCGATTTTCCCGGCTCCGAACCCGAACACTATGTAATCTCCGTGTCCGACAATGGAAGTGCCTCCTACGACTCCGACAGCAAGCTCAGTCCGGACTCCGCTGAGGGTGATCCTTTCCATTTAGATTTCACCGTGTCCCAGGCTGCGCGCACTCGTGTTTTCGATCTCTCCAAGCGTGCCCATTATTTCGAGGGGCAGATTGATTCCAAGAACAAGAATCTCGCCTCCACGGGAACAAAGACCCTGACCTACAAGAACGCGCAGAAAAGCACCCATGCCACTTACAACTATTCGCCCATGCCTGCAGTTCAGGAACTGACCGCCTTCTTCCAGGGCCTGTCCACGACATTGGAGTTTGGCCATCGACTCGACTATTACCTTCGTTATCAGAAGCTTGCCTTGGACGAGGAATTGAAAAAGATGGAGGAAATGTCGAATAGCCATGAGCTCGAAGAAATCTCATCCGTGGCTCCGATCTTGCAAAAAATCGCGGATGATCCAGCCGTGATCAAAGTAGTACGAGCCCGGGCTCAGAAAATGTTACAACTGGCGAGCAGCAAGTAACCTGCTGGGCGAACAAAAATATATATAAGTTTACGAGACAACAGATTGGACGGATTAGTGTTCTAATAGAGCAAGAGGGGCCATATCCGGGGGTGTTCCATGTGCAAGCCAGGCATCAAGCTGCCGATGACCGCAGTTGTAGTGTCATCTCTTCTTCTGATTGTTTCCTCTCTAACAGTTTCCGCTTTTGCTGATTCCCAAGTCCGTGTTGTGCGGTTGAGCGAGGTTCAGGGCGAAGTGAAGATCGATCGCAACCTCGGCCAGGGATACGAGAAGGCTTTCCTGAATCTTCCGATCACTCAAGGCGCAAAGTTACAAACCAAGAACGACGGCCGCGCAGAAGTGGAGTTCGAAGACGGCAGCACGCTGCGGGTCACTCCCAACACGGTAATCGAATTTCCGCAACTGGTGCTTCGCGATTCTGGGGCTAAAGCTTCGGCGATCCATCTGCAGGAAGGCACTGCTTACGTGAACTTCGCTGGCGCAAAGGGCGACGAGTTTACTTTGACCTTTGGTCACGAGAAGATCTCGCTCGCACATGCGACTCATCTCCGGATTGAAATGGCCGACGTCACCGCGACCGTCGCGGTCTTCAAAGGCGACGTGCAGATCGAAGGCGATGCCGGCACCGTCGCGGTTAGCAAGAACCGCACGGCAACGTTCGACCTTACGGATGGCGATCGTTCCACCATAGCCAAGGATGTCGAACCGGACCCCTTCGACGCCTGGGATAAGCAGCAGGATCAATACCACCAGCAATACGCCAGCAACTCCTACAGCGGCTACTCACCCTACGCGTACGGCACCAGCGACCTGAACTATTACGGCAGCTTCTTTAATGTTCCGGGATACGGAACGATGTGGCAGCCTTACTTTGCCGGCGCCGGGTGGGATCCGTTCATGAACGGCGCCTGGGCATTCGCTCCCGGCTTTGGTTATGGCTGGGTCTCCGGCTACCCGTGGGGCTGGACGCCGTACCATTACGGTTCCTGGGCTTACCTGCCCACCTATGGATGGGCATGGCAGCCAGGCGGGACCTGGGCGGGGTACAGCGCGCCTCGGATCATTCGCCCACCGACGAACTTCGTTCCGCCGCAGCCTCCGTCAAATTCAGGGCACACAATGGTCGTCGTGAACAATGGGCCAGCGCCACTCCAACTCGGGCGATCATCCAACCGGATGGAAATCTCGAAGAACTCGGCGGGACTCGGAATTCCGCGCGGCGGAGTGAAGAACCTGAATCAACTTTCAAGCACGGTTCAGCAGCAGGGATTTGCTGCGACAAAAGTTCACACCGCGCCCGTAGGAGTTAGTTGGTGGAATCGAGGATATTCAGAGCCGGCGGCTTCGCACTCAGGAGCATCGCGTGGCAGCACTGTTACCAGTGCCTCAGCAGCCGGTCATTCCAGTGCAGGCCACTCCGGCGGTGGTAGTCATCGCTAGAGAACGATAGCGTCGGGAGCGACAATTTACTGCAGCAAGTGAAGGCGGCCTTCGGGTCGCCTTTTGCGTTGGAAACTCATGCGCGCTGTGAAGAGTCGCCGCCAAAATCTGTTCAAAATTGAACTGTTTTGGCGAAGTATTTTATAGCATGCTGGTGGACACCATCACTTGTATCCTAAAAGGTCGTTATGCGCATCCGTCGTGGGACAACTCTAATCGCTGTGGGAATCACCGCGATACTTTTGCTCGCGCTCATATTCGTTATACCCGCTCTCATTAACGTGGATCGCTACCGGCCCCGGGTGATCTCGTATCTCCAGGAAAAAACTGGAAAACAGGTCGAAATCGCAGGGCTGGCACTCACGTTCTTTCCTGTGGCGGTGCACATTGATCATATCGGCGTGAAGAACCCTCCGATATTTCCGGCTGGTTATATCGTGCAGGTGGAACGGATCGATGCCGAGCTTAACCTTGGAGCGCTTTTGCACCGCCAAGTCGTGATCAAGTCCCTGATCCTTGAGAATCCGATCCTGAATCTGACTTCGGACCCCGACGGCCCGTGGAATTTCGAGAATCCTCAAGCAACGGTTTCGGCAAACAATTTTCCGCTAGCTCCAATTTCTAATGTGAAAATTGAGCGCGGGTCCGTTGTGGCGTCGAATCTCTTGCCATCCGACGCGGCGGGTCCCGTTTTTTTCGAAGCTCATGACATCTCCTGCGAACTGGAAAACGTGAACCTGGTCGGAATTATCAATCCCGCTTCTTCTTCGATGGACGGGCAGGGCAGCCTGAAGGCGGGGATTCTGCGCTTCGGGGCCGTCGAGCTGAAAAATCTGAATGCCAAACTGCGGTTGGAGTCGAGACAGGTTTTTTTCACGGATGTGAAAGCGGCACTCTATGGCGGGAGCGGCGCTGGCGGCCTTTCCTTCGACTTGTCGAAGAAGGACGCAAAGTTTAAGACCGACGGGCGATTGACTGGAATAAATCTGGCGCAGCTTCTGGCGGCCTTCCCAAGCGGCGGCGGAAAGATGACCGGTAAGATGGAAGGAGAGTTTCATTTAGCGGGAGAAATCGCGCATTCCCGCAATCCGTTGGCGGGGATCCGTGGAGCCGGACATCTGACCGTGCGCAACGGCCAAGTCCCAAGTCTCAAGCTCAACGCGAATTTGATGAAGCTGGCGCACTTTAACGATCTTGGCCCGGCTAAAAATGATCCTTCCTCATTTAACGTGATAACCACTGATCTGGAGATAGCCGACCAACAAATTTCAAGCAGGGTCATAGACATTGACGGCTACGGAGTCGATGTTGATGGCTCGGGCAGTGTCAGCGTGTCCGGCTCCGACGAGTTGAATTATCGCGGGTTGGCGGAGATTACTACCAAAGAGGGATTCTTCACCAACACTATCGCCCGGCTCTCCGGAGCCACATTAAAAGACGGTAAGTTGCAGTTTCCTTTTCGGATCAACGGAACCATCGACAGCCCCGTATTTTCAAAGGGTAAGGGCGATACGGACGTAGATGCTGTACAGAATCATCGATAAGGCGCGCGTGGTGGGGTCCTCTTACCACTGTTTTCCACCGCAAAATTGTCAGGTAGTGTTTTGTTGAGAGATTACATGGGTGGTGTGGTCTTTAGGTATCAGATTTGCGAAGCGCGTGTTAAGCTTTCTGTCCGCTCCCGTAAACCTGAACTTTAGAGGGTACTCAACATGCGATCGATTCTTGTGTCGATTTTCCTGGTCTCTTGTTCGTCATTTATGGTGTTCGCTCAAACCGTTCCTGCGCAAGACTCCAGCAAATCAGCTCCGCAGCTTGATCACTTCGACGCGAAGAGGGTTGACGCTTCGGTCGATCCTTGCACCGATTTCTACCAGTACTCGTGCAATCGCTGGATCGCGGACAATCCCGTGCCTCCAGACGAAATTTTCTGGGACTCCTTCGGGAAGCTTCAGCTGTGGAACGAGTCTTTTCTCCACCAGACCGTACTTGAGGTCGCGGCCAAGCCAGCGAGCCAGCGCACGCCGGTGGAGCAGAAGGTCGGCGATTACTGGTCCGCTTGCACCAATGAGACGCAGAGAAATGCGACAGCTCTCTCCACCTTGCAGCCTCAGTTGAAGAAGATTGAAGCCATGTCCAACAAGAGTCAGATCGCTGACGTGGTGGCCGATCTCCATCGTTCAATTCCTGGCGCCTGGAATCCTGCTGATCCCGAGACGTAC
This sequence comes from Terriglobales bacterium, assembly GCA_035567135.1. GTDB lineage: Bacteria > Acidobacteriota > Terriglobia > Terriglobales > Acidobacteriaceae > JABDBE01. The sequence continues at coordinate 182,766 of DATMQI010000134.1, read as the reverse complement.
GCGCCTTTGTTTGGCTTTGGTGCGCAGCCGGATTACCACGACACCACCCACGTGATCGCGCAATTTGATCAAGGCGGCATGGCGCTTCCCGGCCGCGAGTTCTACCTGAACGATGATGCCAAGTCCGTCGAGATCCGAACCAAATACGTCGTCCACATTGCCCGCATGCTCGAACTTTCTGGCGTGCCCGCTGCTCAGTCCAAGACGGATGCCGAGGCCGTACTGCAAATGGAAACCGCGATGGCGAAGTCGGCGATGGAGATCGTCAAGCGGCGCGATCCCAAGAACCTCGATCACGAAATGAGTCTGGACGCCGTTCAGAAGCTGACTCCATCCTTTGACTTCAGCCACTATTTGCAATTGGTGCACGGTCCGGCGACAGGAACCTTCATCGTGACCTCGCCGGATTTCTTTCGTGGAACCGAGCAGTTAATCCACAGCGAGTCTCTCGATCATTGGAAGGCATATTTGAGGTGGCAGTTGCTGAACGGACTGGCAGGCGCGATGAGTGACGATTTCGTAAACGAAGATTTTACCTTTGGACCTCAGACCCTGTTCGGCGCCAAGCAGATTCTGCCTCTCTGGCGCCGATGCATTCAGTCTGAAGATCGCGATATCGGACAAGCGCTGGGGCAGGCCTACGTAGCCCGTGCGTTTCCACCTGAGAGCAAACAGCGGGTCCAAGAGATGGTTAACGCTCTCAAGGTCGCGCTGGGCCAGGAAATGGATTCCATGGACTGGATGAGCCCGGAAACCAAGAAGCAGGCGCATGTGAAGCTGGCGGCGCAGATCGACAAGATTGGCTATCCCAACCATTGGCGCGACTATTCGGCCCTGGAAATTCGCCCGGACAATCATCTGCTGAACGTCCAGCGAGCTGCGGCTTTCGAGTTGAACCGTCAGCTCCGGAAGATTGGGAAACCGCTCGACCGCACTGAGTGGGGAATGACGCCACCAACGGTGAACGCTTATGAGGATCCGCAAACCAACACCATCAACTTCCCGGCTGGTATTTTGCAACCGCCGTTCTTCGATCCGGCAAAGGATGACACAGTGAATTACGCCGCTGCCGGCGCTGTGATTGGACACGAAACCATTCATGGGTACGACGATCAGGGACGCAAGTTCGACGGGAATGGCAATCTGCGCGACTGGTGGACCACTGCCGATGCCACGGCCTACGACAAGCGCGGGGACTGCATCGCTGACGAGTACACCGAGTTCGTTCCCGAGGCCGGCGTGCAGCAAAACGGCCGCTTGACCCAGGGTGAAAACACGGCGGACAACGGCGGAATTCATCTGGCGTTATCCGCGCTGGAAGCAGACCTCAAGGGGAAAGGTCAGACCCTCGATACCAAGGGAGAAGACGGTGTGACCGCACTGCAACGCTTCTTCCTGTCCTACGCCAACATCTGGTGCGGCAACTTGCGTCCGGAAATGATGCGAACGATATTGCTTATGAACCCGCATCCCCTGGACAAGTACAGGGTCAACAATGTCGTCTCGAACATGTCGGAATTCGCCAAGGCTTTCGGCTGTCACAAAGGGCAGGCCATGGTGCGGGAGAACGCCTGCCGGGTGTGGTAATTTCGTGCAGCCTGGAGCAGCTCAAACTGGGCAATGAAACCGCTGTCATCCTCAGCCCAGGAGCTGCCGCGCGCAGCACAGCAGCTAAGGAGTCGAAGTATCCCTCCGCCGCAAGGGATTACCAGGAATGCACAATGGCATTCTCCCATTGTGCTGGTGAGAACCCCTTGATTCATTGTCGCGGGAACTGGCTTGCCGGGGTCTTTGGACTGCGTTGCCGTCGCTTCGCGACGGCAACCGCGGTCAGGATGACTGAGGTTCTCGCTGACTGAGTTCTTGCTAAACCGCGATCATTTCTTCGCGTTCGCGGCTTCGTCCTTCAGGTAATTCGCGCTTAACGTCCCTTTCGTCTTAGCCAGCTCAATCAACGTGGGATAAAACTGGACGAAGGTGGTATCCACTGCCGCATGCTGTTCGTGGCAGGAATAGCACGAGGCTTCCTTGGGAACCTGCTTCGCGGGACCATCTTCGTCGAAGCCAAAGAAAGCCCACTTGCCAGGAAAACGCGATTCATCTTTCACGTGAACTTCACGGCCCATAAGCTCCGACGTCTGATAGTGTCCGCTCTTATTAATCGAGGCCTTGGTTCCGGCCATGCGAGCTTCGAGCACCAGCATGGTCTTATCGGGCCAGGTGCCGGTCTGGAGGAATGCTTTGTAAGCATCGGGATTCACAAAGACGTTGTCAAACATCGAGTGATCCATCCCCATAGCATTCGGACTGTAGCTCATGTCGACGCCGGACGTCAGATAAACCCACTCGCGGTAGTTCGCCGGAAACAGGAGGCGGCCATCCGCCGTGTACATCGGCGTCTGGGCAGTGGAAGTTTTTTGATTGGTCTGCCCCGCCGGACTCTTCGAGTCGTACTGCGCGGGGAATAGAAAAGCAAGGCAAAGCAAAATCCAGGCACGCACGTTTTACGTCCTCCTCGTATTGTACGAATCGAAAACTATTTTCATTCTTGTCGAAGCGCAATAAACGGATCGATCAGCGTCACACGGCGCGCGGGCACAAAACACGCCAATGCCGCAACTGCGATAAACAGCAGTGAGACGGCAGCAAATGTAGATATGTCAGTCGGGCTCGTGGCGTACAGCAAGGACGAAAGAAGGCGTCCCACAGCCATGGCGCCGATCAGTCCGAGTGCGGTTCCAGCCAGAGCCACAATCAGCCCTTGCCGCACCACCATGCGAACCACTGATCTCTTTGATTGCCCCAGAGCCATGCGAATTCCCAATTCGCGCGTCCGTTGGCTGACGGTTAGCGCCATGATGCCCGCAATACCGCTGGCGCTAATCAGCAGAGCTAGTCCCGCAAAAATGCCGAGCAGAATTGTCGTAATGCGCGGGGAAGCGACCGACTCGTGTTGCAGGTCCTCGATCGTTTGCACCTGATCTACGGCCAGTTGCAGATCTACATCGTGCAGGGCCTTGCGAAGCAGGGCCACCATGCTCATGGGGTCGACTGTGGTTCGCACCAGCAGGCTGCCGCCAAACCCTGTTTGATCCACCGGCAAATAAACCTCATCCCCTGCGGGGTGCTCAAGCCCGTACTCTCGCGCGTCTCCGACAACCCCGACGATCGTGATCCAGGTCTTTCCTCCGTCAAAGCTGATTCGTTTGCCCAAGGGGTCTTCGGACGAAAAGCGGTGGAGCGCCATGGCCTGATTGATGATCACCACTTTCATCGCATTTGCATCGTCGTGGTCGGTGAACGTCCTGCCTCGCAAGAGGGGCTGCCGGATCGTCTCGAAGTAACCGGGACTCGCCCCGTTAGCATCCAATCGCGGTTGCAAATCACCGTTCGACAGTGATCTTCCCTCGATATCGAAGTTCACGCTCCCCGGCCCGCTGGTAAGAGCAAGCGGGCTGAAGGGGAAGTTGGAAGCGAGGGCAGCAGACTCGACACCCCCGACCGCACGAACGCTGCGCAGGATGTTGTCCCCCAAGGCCACAAATTGCGCGGTTTGCGTGTAGCGGGAAAAATTGGGACTCAGGTTGAGCGTAAGCACCCGTTCAGGACTGAAACCGGGATCGACGCTCAACAACTTCTCGAAACTGCGAATCATCAGCCCGGCGGCGATCAACAGCATGAAAGATATAGCGATCTGCAGCACCACCAACCCTGCGCGTAGGCGCTCTCGCCCCCGGCTGCTCGTGGCCTGCCCGGTGCCTTGTTTGAGAGCATCCGAAACCCGCTCCCGCGAGGAAAGTGCCGGCACAAAACCGAACAAGAGTCCCGACACAACCGATACCCCCAAGGTGAAAGCCAGCACCACGCCGTCGACCCGCACTTCGTTCGCCCGGGTAGTAAAACGGGCCGCGAATTTCACCAGCAACGAAAGAGTGGGATAAGCCAGTTCAAGTCCAAGCACTCCACCAGCCAGCGAAAGCAGCATCGTCTCGGTGAGTAGTTGGCGCACCAGGCGAGCCCGGGTTGCTCCCAAGGCGCTCCGCACGGCCAATTCGCGTTCTCTTTTCAGAAGACGGGCCAGCATCAGGTTTGCGACGTTCGCACAGGCAATCAGCAGCACGAAACCAGCGGCGCCCAGCAAGACCAACAGCGTAGACCGCGCCCGGCGGGTAAGATCCTCCTGCAACGGCGCCACGGCAACCCCGTAGCCGTCCCCCTTCGGATAGACATCTGGATTAGCGCTTTCGATTCGGCTCGCAATGGTAGAAAGGTCCGCCTGCGCGGTCGCCAGCGCAGCCGTCGGTTTCAATCGCCCGAACACCGTCATCATACGGGCCGTGCGATTGGCCATGAAAGCTTGGGATGAGCGGAACGGACACTGCGACGTGGGCATGTACACATCGTTTTCCGCGGGATATTGCGGAACCGGCGGCAGTACGCCAATCACGGTGTGCGGCCGGTTGTTCATCTGAAAAACTTTGCCGATGATATTGGCGTCGCCACCCTGATGACTTTGCCAATACTGATAGCTCATCACCAGGACCGCGTCTGCGTTTTGCGATTCGTCGCTTGCCACGAACGTCCGGCCCAGCAGTGCTTTTACTCCCAGAACGTCGAAGAAATTTGCCGAGACCACCGCCGTCCTCACCCGTTCTGCGCTGTCATTCCCCAGCAGCAGAAAGTACATGCTGTGATACTCCACCACGGAATCAAGCGTCTTGGTCTGCTCGCGATAATCCACTACTTCCTTGTAGGAAAATGGAATGTCAGCCAATTGCCCGCGGGCGCGTTGGTGCACGACTACAACCTGGCCGCCGTGCGCATAAGGAAGCGGCCGCAACAAAACGCCGTATACCACGCTGAAAATCGCGGTGTTGGCTCCGATGCCCAACGCCAGCGTGAGTACTACCAACAGGGAGAAGCCGGGATTGTTGCGCAGCACCCGCACTCCGTAGCGCACATCCTGCAACACGGTTTCCAGCCAGACCCCGGCGCGCACATCGCGCACCTGTTCTTTGATCTGTTCCACTCCGCCGAGTTCCAAGTTGGCGGAACGACGCGCGGCATCTGGGGCCATCCCGCTACTGATCTTCTCTTCGGTCAGCAGGTTCAGATAAGAAGACACCTCCTGGTCGAGTTCCTGCTCCTTCTCTTGCCGGTGTGAGAGGCCGTGCAACCAACTGGTAAATCGGGAGAGCCATCGCATCGTCGCGTCTCCTTCCTACGGAGTCTCAAGCGCCTGGGAAATGGCGAGTGAAATCCGCCCCCATCGCTCGGTCTCGCTTTCAAGTTGCCGGCGGCCAGCCCGGGTAAGGCGATAATACTTGGCCCGCCGATTGTTCTCCGACTCTCCCCAGGTGGAGGTGAGCCATCCTTCTTGCTCCATGCGGTGCAGGGCAGGGAAGAGGGATCCCGGTTTGACCTGAAAGGTTTCACCAGTGATTTGTCCCACGCGCCTGGCGATGCCAAGGCCATGCATTTCCTGCAAAGCTAGCGACTTCAGAATCAGCAGATCGAGAGTCCCCTGAAGCAGCGGGGTCTGTTCTTGAGCCATATCCATGCTCCTATAGACGTTCTGTACAACAGGAGGTTAGCGCATGTCCTACAGGATGTCGATAGGTATTGCGGGTCAGGGCCAAATCCGACTGTCTGGTGATCGTGCACCCAAACGTAATGTTCTCCGCTCTCAAGTAAATCGCGTATACTGAAGTTAGCCCTTAACCACGAAGATCATCGCAACCAGCCCTGCGCCTTCGCGATTGAGAAGTTAAATCCAAGGTGCGGCAGGAGATATCTATGTCGTTAATTAATGGGGACAAGTCCCGAGCCCATCGTGAACGGAAGCAGAACATTCAGCGTCGGTTACGAACGCAAGCACTGCTGCTCCAGGCCGAGACTGCCAAAACTAAACCAGCGGGCGCGCCTAAGAAGGTGAAATCTGCAGTCCATCCCGAGCCGGTCGCGCAATAACCGGCTAACGAACGGCTCATCGGAAGGATCGCAGCCCGCAAAATCATCCCGGGAGGTGGGTATGGCTGGACGAAGTCGCTCAAGTTTCAACAAACGTCAAAAGGAGCGCTCGCGTCAGGACAAGCAGCGCGAAAAATTAGAAAAGAAGCAGCAGCGCAAGCTGGAGAAACAATCGGGTGTCCCCGGGGAGAACGACGACTTCGGACACAACGATTTCAGCTTAGCTGGGGATTACGAAGAGCCGGAGGAAGTGACCTCCAACTCGAATGCCGAAGATTAGACAGCAATCCGATCTCATCAGCGAGTGGGCCCGTCCGGATCCAAAGTTGACGGGCCCCTTTGCTTGCAAGGGATAAACTTAAAAATTGCGCCTATAGCCGCAGAACCGCCCCCGCAGCGTAATTCCGTGGAGCCTGCCAGTTAAGTCAGAGACCATTCCAGCGTTGAGTTAAGCTTCATCGGAGCGCCTTTAAAACGATGTACAACGCTGTATTTCCGCGCGCCCCCCGCAGACAACTTGAATATTTATTCGTCGGCTACTGAAAAGCCTTGGCCTCCTGGCCATAGTGAGCGCGGGGCACGGTAAAGAGAAGGATGAGGCTGATAAGGACGATGATTGCGACGATGAAGATACTGCCTTCAGGACCAGTCGTTCCCCCGCTGAGGATGGGCTTACCTGCGGGATGGGTGGCGAGTAGATGGTGCTGTACCATGAGCCCGCTGTCCGCGACGCCATAGAGAAACGATTGACCCCAGTCCCACGAGGTGTGAAAGCCGATGGCCCACCAAAGAGATCCGGTGCGCCAGAGGCTGAAACAAAAAACCATACCGGCCAGGCCGACGGAGAGCAGTCCGATGGGGGATTCGCCGGGATTGCTGTTATGGCTGACGCCGAACAGGATCGAGAAGATTACCGCTGAAGTCCAGAAGCCTAAGCCCGCGCTATGCGTCTTGAAGGCCCGGTGGTACAGACTCGCTAGCCCGCGGCTGAGGGTGTACTGCAGATAGCCGCGGGTCAGATATTCCTCAAGTATAGCGACCACCAGGAAGCCGACCAGCCAAATGGACCCGTAGCGAAGAATGTTGCCGCCAAAGAGCAAACGGCCGTCGATGACCAGAAGCCCGCTCTTCACGAGCGTCAGGATGAGGAGCGAGAGGCAGAGGACACCCCAAGCCAAGCCTGAGAAGAAGTGTGCGAGCTTGCGGCTGTCTCCGAGGCCGTATACGGACATGCTCCGTCGCTCGATCTTCGACATGACCCACGTGACAAGAATGGTCGCGAGCAAGGGGACGGATTCGTTGATCAGCGCGTGGGCAGGGGATTCTTCCGAAGAGGACTTCACCCTATTTGGATCAGGCGGGTGGAGTTTGTGGCCGATGATATTTGCACCCCACAGAAAAGCAGCAAACAGAGCGACGAAAACCAGCAGGCTCCAGCCGGCACGAAGCCCGTCTTTGCCGATGAACACCTGTCGCAGAGCCGATGGCCGGGTGGGCAAGATTGGTTCGGCGGGTCTTATTGTTTCGTGGGAAGGGAGGTCGTCGGTCTCGTTGTTCAATGGGCTTCCTCGTGTAGTCCCAGTATATAGGCGTCAAGGCCACATCTGTGGTGTTGTTCCGCCTTGGCCGCGTGGGAAAAATTGCCGCGTATCAGAAAAAGTTGGTCACCGAACGCTTATGCAAGTCACCAAGTACCAGGATGATAGGCGATGGACAAAAAAATGAGGGAGTGTAGAATGGCGGCCAATGAGACTCCTGACGGTTCTACTGCTGGCTGGCAGCTGCTATGCACAGCCCTTCCACCTCGACCGTTGGACAGTCAGCCAGCTCGCGGCATCGGCTACCGATGCCTACGCGACCTATCGCAATACTCAGCGCTCTCAGTTTCGTGAGAATGATCCCATCGCAAAGCCATTCATGGGATCGACGGCCGGGCTCGCTACGTTCTTTATCCTGGATGCGGGAGTAAAGCTGGGATCGTCCGCGCTGCTCAGGCGTCAGGGACATCGGCGATGGGCGCGTGCAGTTCAAGTCTTTGGAGTGGCCGACAACGCGGAAGGCGCGTTCTTTAGTCTCATCAACCATCACGGCAAAAGGTAAACTCGCACCAGTCGAATTCCCGCGAGCAAGGCTGCTAAACTCTTCGCCCGACAGGAATTTAGAAAAAGGATCCGGCACCTTCCGTGGTACCTTCAGTTCTCCACCAGTTTCGAGAATTGCGTACAATACACTCCACCCACAACTTTGTATCTGTTGTTGGGTTCAGGTCACCGAGAAATTCATCTTTGAGGAGAGAATAGATGCCAAGGAAAAGACTGCTTTCAGGAAGCGTGCTGGGTATTGCTTTGGTGCTGGGAAGTCTCGGTTATGCTCAAATGAAGCCCCCCGCCGACGACATCAGCGGGAAACGACATCCCAACCTGGCTGCGGCGCAACGCCTTTGCGACAAGGCCTTCGAAAAAATCCAAGATGCTCAGCGGGCCAATGAGTGGGACATGGGAGGCCACGCCGCGAAAGCCAAGGAGTTGCTCGACCAGGCCAGCAGGGAACTCAAGGAGGCCGCCGAAGCCGCCAACAAAAACCACAAATAGCTTCAGTGATCCTTCCTGTAAAGTGCGGGAGGCTCGGCATTTGCAAACCAGATTCCGGCTGAACCTCCCGATTCATTGCAAGCTCGGTTGGGAATCGTCCTCTGCTTCATTCGTTCATCTTTATTCCCTGAAGCCTTTAGTGCAGCACGGAAGTGCCGCTCCGCCCACATACGCGATATCGCGCAGACGTCAAAGGCATTCCTTGCCAAGAAACGCGAGGTGTCTTGACCGACGCCGTTCGCTTTCATCATCCCGTTTTGGGGGCCGATTCCTTTTTGGGTTTCTGACCGTTACCTAAGTACAGGTGCCGGAGACACGTTTACCCCCCGCCCACTCTCCCGTAAGTTAGAGGCTCTACCCGCGCACTCTCCCCGCGGCTCGGGTTCCTCATTTTGGAGTGTGTGGATGGCTACGCCTGACAAGTTGGAATTCGGTCTACTGCCAGAGCGGCGAATGGATTGGCGCACTCTGGCGACCAGTTATGGCATCGAGGTGTTTTTCATTTTGCTGCTGCTGGGAGCGGGATTCTTCTTTCCGGACACGCTGCGGCTCAGGCAGAAGTTTACCGTTACGGAAATTGTCCCCAGGCCCGATCTGAAGCCGGAACCGGTGAGACCAAAGGCTAAGGTTCGTCATCCCGTGGTTGTTCCCAAGCTGCCGCCCGTCGTTTTTCACACTGCGAAGCTGTTTGTGCCGAAAGACCTTCGCACCCACAAGAAGAAAGAAGACGAAGAGAAAGCCCCGAAACTCGAAGCCAAGTTCAAGGCTCCTGATTTAGCGCCACCGCCCAGCGCGCTTCCGGCGAGGATTGTATACACGGGCGCGTTTGGCAGCTCCGCCGCCCCTACGATCAGCGCTCCTATACAGAAAGTGCAGACCGGGGGATTCGGCGATCCAGATGGCTTAAAGGGACAGGGCAAGCAAGACGCCCATCTTGCCTCCGCGAAACTAGGTTCGTTTGATTTGCCCGAAGGACAGGGCAACGGGAACGGATCGGGTGGAGCGAAAGGTTTGAAGGGCACCATTGCCAGCGCGGGTTTCGGAAATGGAATTGCCCAGGGCGACAATCGAAATCACGGTGGGTCGGTCCAGACCGCGGGGTTCGGCGCGCAGGAACTTTCTCACGCCGGCGCCAAGGTTGCCCAGGCGGATAGTGGCCCGGCCACGACGCAGGTGGAAATTATCTCCAAACCCAGCCCGATTTATACCCAGGAAGCGCGGCAGCTCAAGCTCGAAGGAGAAGTGCTGCTCGAAGTGTTATTTGGCGCCAACGGGCAATTGCACGTGAATCGCGTGGTGCGAGGCCTGGGTCATGGGCTGGATCAAGCGGCCATCACCGCCGCCAGTCAAATGCGATTCAAGCCGGCGCAGCGACTTGGCACACCCGTGGACTCCACGGCAATTGTGCATGTGGTTTTCCAGTTAGCGTATTGAGATTTTGAAGAGACAAGGGATAGAGAGGAACACGGTCATGCGTACTTGGAAATTTATGCTCACTGCTGTCCTGTTGATCACGCTGAGCGCGATGGCGCAACAGACAACGGATCAATCGCCGTCATCGAGCCCTGTGCAAACGGGGGCGGTGCAATCGAATGCTGCCGCTTCGCAACCCGCGACTGCGCCAGCGCCGACGGCTCAACCGGCTGCATCGCAGCCCGCCAGCCCGGCTTCGGGACAATCCGCGCCCGCGCCTTCGGCCGCCCCGCCGACAACTATGGATCAGGTGGTCGAACTCGCCATCGCACGCGAACATGCGTTGATGGACATGCTGAAGACCCGGACGCCGTTGGTCGAGACCTATCTTCAGAATCTTAAGCCCGATCCAAAGCTCGGCCCGGTGCCCAGTGAAGATCACTACTTCCTCGGCCGCCTCGACCTCGGACAAGGCGTAGACCGTCGCGACTATCTCTCCAGGGATGAGAGCTTCGAGAAGAATCTGCTGGGGGGAGTGAGCAAGCTATTCAAGTTTGAGTACAAGCCCATGGGCTTCTCGTGGATGATTTTTGCTGATCGCGAGGACTTCGATCGCGGTCACTACGGATTCAAGTACGTACGTCGCGAATTCCTGGGCGATGTGCGCTGCCTCGTCTTCGACGTTACTCCCAAGAAAGATGCTGGCAAAGGCCGCTTCCTCGGACGCATCTGGATCGAAGATCAGGATTACAACATTGTCCGGCTGAATGGCACGTACGCGCCCCGGCCGAGAAACGCGATGTACTTTCACATGGATAGCTGGCGATTGAACCTGATCCCGGGCTACTGGGTTCCGGCCTACATCTACAGCGAAGAAGGCGACTTCAGCTACGGCGCCAAGGACAAAATGGCGTTCAAAGCTCAGAGCCGCATCTGGGGCTACGACCTGAAGAAAGGCGCCAAGGAAGACGAACTCACGCAGCTCCGAGTTGACTCGGTAAAGGACGAAACGCCGTCAACCACGGACGCGTCACCACTCGAAGCGCAACGTCAATGGCAGCAACAGGCCGAGGACAACGTAGTCGAGCGTCTGCAAGAATCTGGCTTAGTGGCGCCCGAAGGCGAAGTCGACAAAGTTCTGCTGACCGTGGTCAACAACCTGATCGTCACTAACAATATCGAATTGCCCCGTCCAGTCCGGACCCGGGTCATGATTACTTCTCCGCTGGAAACCTTTAGCGTGGGCAACACCATCGTCGTCAGCCGTGGCTTGATCGACGTGCTTCCTGACGAAGCCAGCCTGGCCATGGTGCTTTCGCACGAACTGGCGCACATTGTGCTCGGACACAACCTGGGCAGCAAGTTCGCCTTCAACGACCGCATGCTGTTCTCCGATGAATCCACCTACAACAACTTCGGCTTCCGGCACAATCCGGACGAAGAAACCGCAGCCGACACCAAGGCCATGGACTTGCTGAAGAATTCTCCCTACGCGCAAAAGCTGGACGTGCCTTCGTTGTTCCTGAAAGAGCTTTCGGCGCGCGCTCCGGAACTTTCAGCTCTGCTGACTGCCCATTTAGGCAACAGCTTTACTGACAAAGGGGGACAACTGACCAGACTATCGGCGCTCGCAACCACGGGTCCGGCTCTCGATCCGAACAAACTGGATCAGATCGCGGCGCTGCCCATGGGTGGACGCGTAAAACTAAACTCCTGGACCGATCGCGTAGAACTCACCAAGTCCGCACCGGTGGCGATCATTTCAGCGCGCGACAAAATGCCGTTCGAAGTAACGCCGTTCTTCCCGCGATTAAGCCGCCTAACCAGCGACGCCAACCCGGGAAACTCAACCTCGGCATCGAACACAACGCCGAGCAACTGAACGCAGTGCATGGATGACGGGCGTCCTCGCCCGTCTGCTTGTAAAAAGTTTCGAACAAGTTGATGGAAGCGCAGGCCGGGACCGGAAGTAATTCCGGGTTTCCGGCCTTCGTCTTTGTGGCCGTAAAGTCAAATCATCGTTCCAGCTTACAGTTCTTGCCTGCATCGCCGCAGGGCGGTTCCGAATCATCTAAGAAGTGGGATCATCCATTTCATGGAGGCGGACATGAAAGTCGAACGGCGCACGGTCGATTTGAGCTCTTACCCCGATCTCGTGGTGATCTATCTGGGCATGAAGGTGAATGCCATAACTGGACTTAAGACCTTGATGGGATTCGGCCCGAAGATCGCGAATTCAGTCACAGCTGCGCCTGAGGGCTTGCTGCGTCACGAGTACATGATGTTTTCGCTTTTTCCTCCACACGTCGGGATGCGCCAATATTGGCGCGACTTTGAATCCCTGGAGCGTTGGTCGCGATCCGCGCCGCACATGCAATGGTGGAAGTCATTCCTAGGCAACTCCGGCGGCACGGGGTTTTGGCATGAGACTTATTTCATGCGGGGAGGAGTCGAGGCGATCTATGACGACATTAAGTTTCCCTTGGGACTGTCGGGGTTTGCGCCAACACAACTCGCGCGCGGTCCGATGTTTTCGGCACGCAGCAGGTCGGGCGTTAAAGGAAGCGAGACGGTATCCGCACCGCTGAGCGAGGCCAGCCTCTACGGCGAGGCGGAACAATAGATGGGACTCGTTTTTTAGGGCTATTACTCTTCAGAATCCGGGCAGAATTCAGAGTGGCCGCACAGGAACATCGGCAAATCATCTTCTTCGAAACGACCAAGTAATTCATCAAGCAACTGCTGCGTGGCGCTGGCCACTTCCAGCGACGGCGACCGATCGAGATCCACGAGTTGTTCTTCTTCCACTACGCTCATTACTGACTCCGCTGTCGGCAAAGCTCATTCGCCACTCCTCGATTATGGGATGAAGTGCTTACTTTCGATAGATTACTAACGGTCGTGATCTTGGTCCGCTCTCGAATGCCCGATACATCGGCCACGGCAGGTGGTTTGACGGCCACCCACGCAAAGCTTCTGCTACAGTGCGCTAGTCTTGCTGTTTTCCCTTGCCCGGCAGTCCCGCCGGGTTCTCGTGGGTTCTTTCGCGGAATCCACCTCTCAGGCCTGAGGCCAGTGAAACGCTTGACTCGCCAAACTTGTCACGGAGTCGATCTGCGGCCGACAGGGCTTGCTGCCAACGCTGACGCCGGGCGCCCTCGACTAAATCCTCCTGTTTCGATTCATCCTGAAATGACGACGCATGCACTCCCAGCAATCGCACTTGGGCGCCCGCGCGCCAGTTCTTGCGAAATAGCGCGCGTGCTTGCTCGAAAATTTCAGTGTCGAGTTGAGTGGGAACGGGCAAGCTATGAGTCCGCGTGATGGTGGTGAAATCTTTGTAGCGCAGCTTCAGTTGGATCGTGCGTGCGTGCAGTCGATTTTCCCGCAGGCGGCGGCCCACCATCTCCGACAACCGCATCAACGTGGATTCGATTTGTTCGGGATCGGCAGTGTCCTCGTTGTAGGTGTGTTCGTGGCTGATGGATTTGGGATCAGTGTCGGCGCCCACCTCTGTGTCGAACCATCCGCCCGCATCTTCTCCACGGGCTTTCCCGGCCAGGGCCAGTCCCCACTTGCCAAAATGTTCCTGGAGAAACGTATCGTCGAAGCGTGCGAGATCGCCGACTCGCCGAATGCCTAAGGCTTGCAGATTCTGCTCGGTGACTTTGCCCACGCCCGGGATATCGCGCACGTCGAGCGGGGCCAGAAACTTCGCTTCCTGTCCGGGAATAACCCAGAGAATCCCATGCGGCTTGGCCTTGGCAGAGGAGACTTTCGCAATCAGGCGGGAGCTGCCAATCCCGATCGAACAGTTCAGCTGCGTATCCGACTTGATCTTCTGATGAAGCGCATGGGCTGCGCACAAGGGCGGGCCATGCAGGCGGGCGGTACCAGTCATGTTGAGGTAAGCTTCATCAATCGACGCCATCTCAACCAGCGGCGAAAACGACGTGAGCACGCGATAGACTCTCTCGGAACACTCGCGATACCGCTCCGGATGTCCATTCACGAAGATGGCATGCCGACAGAGCTTGGCTGCAGTCCGCAGCGGCATGGCCGAATGCACGCCGAATTTCCGTGCTTCGTAGGATGCCGCCGAAACTACGCCGCGCTCGTCGCGCTGGCCTCCGACGACCACCGCTTTACCTTTGAGCGAGGCATCAAACAATTCTTCTACCGAGACGAAGAACGCATCCATGTCGACGTGAAAGATAGTCCTGAGGAGCGCAGACATAAAAGAGGCAGCGAGGGAGTCTTGAAGGATTGTATCAGCGGCGGAAACGGTTCTTCAGAGCGAAGTCTCGACGACCGTTTTCAATCATCGGCACAGGACGACAATGAAACCAACGAGGGTGACTCGAGATCTGGCCGTTGCGCCTCGGGCACTTTCAAATCCGGCATCGGACGGCCCGAAAAATGACGCCGGACAGGCTTGGCCATCCAGCGCGCCCAGCGTCCCGACCAGGTGAGGCGCGCACTGTCCGTAGCAAGGCCTGTATCGGCGTACATCATCCGATAAATTCTGGAGATGAGCACAAACGCCACCCGGCCCCGGCGCGATTTGATAAATTTGGAACGCTTCCAAATGCGCCGCCAACCGTAGAAGCTTTCCCACACAGCCTGGGTGCGGGAACGGATCTCTTCGCCGGACATCACGGGGTGCTCCCAATAGAGCTTAGGACGAAGCGCCTGGGGTATAAGCCAGCGCCGGGTGAGCGGAATTCCAGCGATGGTCGGTGGGTGATCGCCCAGAGTCTTTTCCCAACGATTGAAATCGACCGTGCCAGGATAGGGGCTGAGAATTACAAATTGTGCGAAGGTGCATTCCGCGCTGATGGCGGCAGCGGCGGTTGCCGCAAAGGTTTCTGGACGGTCGCTGGGCAAGCCAAAAATGAAAGACCCGAGCACGTGGACGCCGTGACGTCGGAAAGTGCGAAGTTGCTCGGTCAGCTTGTCACCAGCCAGGTTGAAGTCCTTGTAGACATCCTTCAATCCTTGTGGTGTAACTGATTCCACTCCGACCAGCGCGCCCTTGATGCGCGCGGCTTTCATGGCATCGAGAAATTCCACATCCTCTGCCGCTTCCATCGTGATCTGAGTGAAGAAAACCATGTCGTCGGGAAGTCTGGCGAGACGGGACATCAGTTCGAACCGTTCGCCTCGGATGGATTTCAGTTCATTCAGCCTGACAGTGTTTTTCTGCTGAGTGGCCAGGCTAAGATCTGTCAACGTGACCGGATAAAAGTTATCGTCGGCCAGGGCGATGAAGCGAAAGCCTAACCGGCGTAGTTGGACGATTTCTTCGATCACGACATCGGACGCACGCTGACGAGGGCGCTGGCCATCGGTGCGCCAGACCGAGCAGAAAGAACAATGCTTGGGGCATCCGCGAACCGTCTGCACCGAAGCCCACATGTAGCGATTGCGGGGAATCAAGTCCCAACGCGCAGCCACAAAATCGCTGGCTTCGATCTGGCCCCCGACGTAGATGGGCTGGGGAACTCCCTCGCGGCAATCGGCAAGTGCTTTGCTCCACGCGATGTCGCCGTCACCCTTCACCACGGCATGTGCGCCTCCCAACTCAAGCGCTTCTTCGGGATACAGCGTGGCGTGAATTCCGCCGAAAATTACATACGCTCCCCGGCTGCGCGCCATCTTGCCAATCTCGTAACCCCGCAGCGCATTTGCGGTATGAATGCCGATCCCGACTGCATCGCCAGCCTGAATCGAGTCAGGCCGCACTTGCTCCAGCGTCTCGTCGACGAGAATGGGATCGCCAAAACTCTTCGGTGTTGCCCCCGCCAGCACATACTGCCAGCGCGGAGTGATGACTGCCGTCCCAAATGACACGCTGCTCGGATTAATCAGGTGAACGTTCACGCTAGGAGCCTCCTTTGAGCGACCTTGAGCAGTAGAGTTGCTTCGTCGCTGCACCAAAGTGACAAGCTCCGCGTCGTTTCACTCACACTGAAAGGCGCGGGATTAAGCTGTGGTAGGGAGGGAAGGGACGTCCGTCTACTCTCTCGCCTGAAAGACACCCACAAGATTAGAAAACGCCGCAAGATAGGTTAGAAACAGCGGCGAATAGCAGGTTAAAGGATGCCTGTCGGGTTGTCAATATTCGTGACAAAAACGTCATGTTGGGCGGCAGGCCTCTTCCCATTTTGAACCCGTCCCAATGCACGTAGCGCCCAACTTTAGCCGCCCTACACTGCCGCCAGCGCCGGACTTTGAGCCGATCGCGCTTGCCGTACGCGGTCGTAGATGCGAGCGTATTCCTTGGCCGAAGCGTTCCAGGAGAAGTCTTTATTCATGCCATTGCGCATCAGCGTCTGCCAGGAAGATTGATCGCGAAAAGCCTTCAATGCCTCCTTGATGGTCAGCAAAAGAGCTTCGCCGCTGTAGTCGGTAAACTTGAAGCCGGTTCCCTTGCCAGTGCGGGCGTCCCAGGGCTCAATGGTATCGTCGAGCCCGCCGGTCGCACGCACGATGGGCACGGTACCATATTTCAGGCTGTAGATCTGATTCAACCCACAGGGCTCGTATTTCGAAGGCATGAGGAACATGTCGCTGCCGGCTTCGATCTTGTGCGCAACCGCATTGTCGTAAGCGATTTTGACCGCAATCTTCTGGGGAAACTGTTTCTGCATGCGGGCGAACATCTCTTCATAAGGCTTGTCGCCATTGCCCAGTGCGACGATGATCATCTCCTCTCGCGCCAGCCGATCCATAATTTGCGAAATCAGGTCAAACCCTTTCTGCGCCGCGAACCGGGAGACGATTCCGATCACCGGCAGATTTGGATTGGGATTCGCAACACCAAAAGTCGCCAGCAGATCCTGCTTGCACTTAGCTTTGCCGGACAAATCCTGCGGCGAGTATTTGGCAACAATAAACTTGTCAGCCTGCGGGCTCCACTCATCGTAATCCACGCCATTGAGAATTCCGGTCACTGTCGCAGCCCGAGCGCGCAGCACGCCTTCCAATCCAAAGCCGAATTCCGCAGTCTGGATTTCATGGCTGTACTTCCGGCTCACCGTAGTAATGAAATCGGCATACACCAGCGCACCTTTGAGGAAGTTCACCTGGCCAAAGAATTCCATTTTATCGATAGCAAGTAAGTCCCAAGGCAACGTAAGCAGCGGCAAAGTATCCGGCGGAAACAGGCCCTGGTATCCCATGTTGTGAATGGTGAAGACCGTCGATACATCGCGGAAAGCGGGATCTTCCGCGTACTGAGTCCGCAGCAGCACCGGAACCAGCGCTGATTGCCAATCATGACAGTGGAAAACATTGGGTATGCCCAGAATCTTCGAGGCTTCAAGCACCGCGCGCGAGAACAGTGCAAAGCGCTCGGCATTGTCTGGATAGTCCCCGGCGGAAGTCCCATACAAAGCTTCGCGGTCAAAATACGGAGGATAGTCTACGAAGAAAAAGTGCACGCCAGAATGGTTGCCGCCGGTTACCACCGAGCAGAATCGATAACGGTCATCAAAAGGCACGGTAATGCTGCGGACGACCGTCTGCGCATCCGGAAGCTTGGTCTGGCGATAGCGAGGAATATATACGCTGACCTGATGTCCGGCGGCGACCAGGGCGCGCGGCAAAGCGCCCACCACGTCAGCCAGCCCGCCGGTTTTTGCAAAAGGCACACACTCCGAAGCAGCAAAAGCAATATGCATGAAAACAACCCTCCGAATTATGGCCCGGGGTTCGGCGCAAGTTATCATAGGAGGGCGCCGACGCGGTACGCTTCTCCTGCGCTGTACACTCGCGGGAGAGTCCAGTGTAGTCGCGCAAAAGAAAGAGGGTCAATGTGCCAAAGGTATCTGCTGCGCGTCCCGCTCCGAGAACGCCCAAATTGGGCCAGCATTTTCTCGTAGACCCCGCCGCTGCAATGCGCATCGTTGAGGCCTTCGGAGATCTCTCCCAAAGCACGGTCCTCGAAATCGGAGCCGGTCGTGGCGCCCTCACCTCGCTGCTTGCCCGCCGAACCCGGCGCCTCATTGCCATTGAACTCGATCGCGTTCTGGCCGCACAGCTCCGCATGAAATTTTCTCTGACTCCGAACGTCGAGATCATCGAGGGCGATATCCTGGCCATCGATTTCGATACGCTGTTCGGACCCAAGCCGGGAAGCACCCGCCCAGGAATAAACCATCAACCAGAACCGGTGCGCGTGGTGGGCAATCTTCCTTATTTCATTACCTCGGACATTCTGCTTCGCCTGTTCGCCTACCGGAAATACTTTGAAACCATCGTGCTCATGGTGCAACGCGAAGTAGCGGACCGAATGGCAGCACCTCCCGGAACCAGCGAGTACGGCCTGCTTTCGGCGACCGCTCAACTTTATGCCCATGTCGAAAAACTCTTTACTTTGCCCCCTAGCGCGTTTTCCCCACCGCCCAAGGTGTTCTCGGCGGTGGTCCGGCTTTCCATCGCTTCTCGCATAGAAGGCTTGAATGTCCCGGAGACAGCCTTCATTGACTTTCTAAGAAAATCGTTCGGCCAGAAGCGGAAGACGCTCTGGAACAATCTGAAGTCAGACTATGAACCCGCGGCTCTGCGCGCAGCTCTACAAAAATCCGGAGTAAAACCGACAGTGCGGGCCGAAGCATTGTCGTTGGAAAAGAGCGCGGGATTATTTCGAGAATTGCTGGACGGCAGCAAAGGCGATTAGATTCGGATGCCTTCGCATACCGCTTTTGGCGAAAGCTTCCCGCGTTTAGCCGCGAAGCGGCGGGCAGGCACTCATGGCTGCAATCACACGTCATCCCGCGGTTTCGGGGCGCTTCTATCCAAGCGACCCGAATGTCCTGTTGCATGACGTGCGCTCCTACCTCTCGCCGCAAGCGACCACGAATCCGTCGCTCGGCTGCATAGTTCCGCACGCCGGATATGTTTACTCAGGACTGGTGGCCGGAGCTGTGTACGCCCAACTAGAAATTCCGCAACGCATCATCATCCTTTGCCCCAACCACACCGGCAAAGGACGCCCCTTGGCCATCATGAGCCAAGGCGCCTGGGAAACCCCTCTCGGCCTGGTTCCAATTGACACTCCTTTAGCCGGCGCTCTGAAGAAGAGTTTCCCCCTTCTGACCGAAGACGCCGACGCTCATCGCCATGAGCACGCCATCGAAGTTGAATTGCCATTCCTCCAAGCCCGCCGTTCCGATTTCATCTTCGTGCCCCTTGCGCTGGGCACAGCTCAGTTCGACATTCTGGAAAAGCTAGGCGAAGCCGTGGCCGACACAATCCGCTCGCAATCCGACAAAATATTGATCATCGCCTCAAGCGACATGAATCACTACGAGAGCGATACCGTCACCCGCATAAAGGATCACAAGGCCATCGAGCGAATGTTGGCCCTCGATCCCCGCAGCCTGTTCGACGTTGTGATGCGGGAAGAAATAAGTATGTGCGGCTTCGGCCCAGCGGTTGCGATGCTAACCGCCACCAAGCGCCTGGGCGCAACCTCTGCCCAACTGATCAAGTACGCCACCTCCGGCGACGTATCGGGCGACCGCGAAATGGTGGTTGGTTATGCGGGCATAGTGGTGCGTTAAAGAGTCTTCGCGTACGGAAGCGCGATCTCGCGAGTCAATCCCGCGCCGGTTTGTCGCTTGAATAAGTTATGACCCCTCGTACGCCTGCTTTAATCGTTCTATGTCAATTTTGTCCATTTGCAGCATGGCCTGCATAACCCTTTTTGATTTCTCGGGATCTTTGTCCTGCAACAGTCTGCCTAAAACAGAAGGAATGATTTGCCACGACAGACCATATTTGTCTTTCAGCCAGCCGCACCTGTCTTTTTTCCCGCCCTCGGAAAGTTTCTCCCACAGTTCGTCCACTTCTTGCTGCGTCTCACAGTTGACGAAGAACGATATAGCCGGCGTGAAGGTAAAGTGCGGACCACCGTTCAGAGCGAGAAAATCTTGACCGTCGAGTTGAAATGTAGCGGACATTACCGTGCCTTTTGGCCCAGGTCCTGCTTCGCCATATCGAGTAACCCTTCCGACCTTTGAATTCTTGAAGACAGAAACATAGAAATTCATCGCCTCTTCGGCCTTATTGTCAAACCATAAAAACGGGGTGATTTTCTGCATGTTAGTTTTCTCCTTAGCAACTAATCGAACGAGAAGCAGCGAAATCGACACAACAACCCTGCAGTTCGTCGACCGGGCTTCCGGGTGCTGAATGCAACTACCCGTTCTCCCGCTTTCGCCGCCGGGCGAATGCATAGAAAACTGGGATGCCGGCGAGAATCACCAGGCAGCCCAGCGCGGAATTTCGCAGGTTATCGGTAAACGTGTAGTAAAGGAGCAGAGCGGACGACAACACAAACAAGCTTGGCACCACAGGATACCCCCAGACCCGATAAGGCCGTACAGCTTGCGGATTGCGCCGGCGGAAGATAAACACCGTGCTCCCGGCGATCATGTAAAACAGCCATTCCGCGAAAATCGCCAGCGAAAAGAATTGCCGGAAACTTCCGCCGAAGAGCAACAAGAGGATGGAGAGAGCCGCCTGCACAACGATGGCGATGGAAGGTGTATGGAACCGAGGATGAACTTCCGCCAAGGCAGAGAAAAAATACCGGTCGCGCGCCACAGCGAAGGGTACACGCGCCCCGCTCATGATGGTGCCATTCAACGTGACCAGCATCGAAACCGCCATCGCGGCCGAAACTAGGCTTGCGCCAAGGGTGCCCCACACTAAGCCGATGGCATCAGACGCAGGTCGAGGAGAAAGCGCAATCGCGCGCGCCGGCAAGACGAACTGCACCGCCGCATTCACCAGCATATAGAGCGCGCCCACCGTGGCTACCCCCACGATCAGCGCAATCGGAATGTTGCGCTCTGGCTGGCGAACTTCTTCCGCCACCATGTTGAGATCGTTCCATCCGTCATAAGCCCACAAGGCGGCCACCAGCGCCGCCATGAATCCGGCCAGACCACCCTTGGCGGCGGCGTAGCCCTCAGCAAAGTGGCTCCAGCTTCCGGCGTGATAGCTGAATCCGACGACGACGATGCCCAGAATGATCGCCACTTTCAACAGAGTGAAAACCAGTTGAAACTCGCCGGCTTTCTTGATCCCGAGATAGTTGAGCAACGAAATCAGGACGGCAGCGGCGATGGCCACCAATTGTCCATACGTGACAGCGAAGGGCCGATTGATGACAGAACTGGAAAAAAACGCAAAAACCGGGAACGTCTCCAGAATGCGAACCAGTCCGATGGTCACAGTCGCGATTGACGCCGGCTTCGCAATGAGAAACCATGTCCACGCGTAGAGAAAGCCAGCCAGGGGGCCATAACCGTCGCGAACGTAAATGTACTCTCCGCCCGCTTGCGGCTTCATCGCACCTAGTTCTGCGTAGGTGAGTGCGCCGAAGAACGACAGCAGTCCTCCGGCCAGCCAAGCCAGATAAACCAGCTTGGCCGAGCCAACGGCCTGCATCATTTCAGCGGGAACCAGAAAAATTCCGCTGCCAATGATGGTGCCGACAACAATCGCGCCCGCATGACTCACGCCAAGATCACGAGAGAGTTCAGGACGGGATTTTGCGGATTGGATGTCTGTAGGCATCTGACGCGAGGAAAGTATAAGCGAAAATCTTAACGCAGAGTTCGCGCAGAGTGCGCTGAGAACCTCACCCTCTGCGCTCTCTGCGGCACTTCTCTTCTCTTCGTTCTCTGCGATTTAAGGTGTTGCCTTTTCTCGTGTGAGCAAAAGGCTGGCCGCGTATCCGACCGCAAACGTGACTGCGGTTCCAACCGCGACGTACCAGGTCCAAGGCACACGCGTCCAGAGCCAGATATAAACTTCGGAGACGAACCCGCACAACATACCAATCATCGCTCCAGTCTGGTTGGCTCGCCGGGTCAACACTCCGAGCAGGAACACGCCCAGCAATGCGCCATAGGCGACCGATGCGATCTGCAACCCGACTTCGATCACCCGCCCGACTTTATGCAGTGACAGGAGCGCCAGCGAGAACAGCACTAGCGCCCAAACGAAAGTCGCTATGCGGGAAAGTTGCACGCGGCGTCGCTCGTCGGTCTCGGGCTTGCGTTGAAGGTAAAAGTCTATGATCGAAGTTGACGACAGCGAGTTGAGTGCCGCGCTCAAGTTCGACATAGCCGCTGCTAGGATCGCGGCAATCAGTAGTCCGGAAATTCCATGCGGCATCTGGCTGACAATGAACTTGGGATAGATTCTGTCCGCTGTCCCGAAGTTCCTGGAAGGAACGTGATAATAGACAAACAGCATCACGCCAACCATCAGAAACAGAGAAAACTGGAACAAGATGGCGACTCCGCTCGAGAGCAGTGCAGCGACCGATTGGCGCTGGCTCCGTGCCGCCAAGAGTCGCTGTACGATGAGTTGATCGGTGCCATGACTGGCCGTGGTCAGGAAGGTCCCGCCCAAAACGCCCGCCCAGAATGTGTAGGGCTTCCAGAAATCGAAGCTAAAATCGAAGATCCGCAGCTTGCCCGCACTTTCGGCCACGCCGTGAATAGTGGCCCACCCTCCGGGAACCAGGTGAAGAATGGTGAAGAGACCCACCAGCGTTCCGCCAACGTAAATGATGGTTTGCACCACGTCCGTCCAAATAACCGCTGCCAAGCCACCTTCGAAGGTATAGATCAAAGTCAACACGGTGATAATGGCGATAGACGCAATCTCCCCAGTGCCCAGCGCAATGGCGACGACGATAGAAACGGCATAGACGCGTACTCCTTCGGCGGCAGCCCGGGTCACCAGAAAGAGGCCCGCAGTCAGCGATCGCAAACGGCGGCCAAAGCGGCGCTCAATCAGTGCATAGGCCGTGTAGAGATCGCCGCGAAAATATTGCGGCAGCAAAATAAAACTGATGATGACGCGCCCGACCAGGTATCCGAGGACGACTTGCAGAAACGTGAGATTGGTATCGTAAGCCAGACCAGGAATGCTGATGATAGTGAGCGTGCTGGTTTCGGCAGCAACAATCGAAAGAGCAATCGCCCACCAGGGAATGTTGCGGTCGGCCAGGAAATAATCGCGCAACGTTCGCTGACGCTTGCGAAAACGAAGCCCAAACAAAGTGATCCCGACAAGGTAGAGCGCGATAATGGCGAGATCAAGTTTGTCTAAGCCCATGTGTCAGTGTGGCGGGCGCCCTCGCCCGCGAAAAGCTCGGTCGCCCATCCAAGAGTAATGGGCTTTCTCGTTCAACACCCGGCAATCTGTGGGGAGGGAATCAAGCTCGTAAGAACTAGTAAACTTGAACCGGGTTCTGCACGGCCCGGACGCCCACACATACACTAGGAACATCTGTGATAGAACTACGCTCGTGAGCATCTTCCTCGGTATCGACGGCGGCGGCAGCAAGACCTCGTGCATCATCGGCGATGAGAATTCAGTACTAGGCACTGGGACATCGGGCGGCAGCAACGTAGTACGGCTTGGAGAACAACAAGCCCGTGAAAGTCTGAGCGCTGCCATACGACAGGCCTGTGCTGAGGCGAAAATCATACCCGCGCAAATCAAGAAAACTTGTGTCGGAATTGCAGGTGGAGCGCGTCCTGAGATCGCCAATGTGGTGCGGCGGTTGTTGTTAGAGTTGGTTGGCGGCGAAATAGAAATTGTGGGCGACCAGGTGATCGCCATGGAGGCGGCCTTTGGCAGTGGATCGGGAGTCATCGTCATTGCCGGGACGGGCTCGATTGCCTATGGGCGCAACGCCAAGGGGCAACTGGCGCGTGCAGGGGGATGGGGATTTGCTATCTCTGACGAAGGCTCTGGACACTGGATTGGACACGCGGCCGTAGCGGCGTCATTGCGTGCTTATGACCAAGCGGGACACCAGAGCACGAGTCTATTGCTCGATGGCATCATGAAGTTCTGGGGCGTGAGCCTGGTCGAACAGCTAGTCGTGATGGCCAATTCGGCTCCCGATTTTCCTGCATTGTTACCGACGGTGCTGTCCGCCGATGAAGCGGGCGATGAGATTGCGCGTCACGTTCTGACCCAGGCCGGCTCCGAACTGGCTGCCTTGGCTGCACTTGTTATCGATCGCATATTTGAGAAGGGGGAATCCTTATCAGTGGCCGCGTCGGGAGGCGTCTTCCGTAGTTGCGATGTGGTTCGGGAAGTTTTCTACAGTACGTTGCGCGCCACATATCCCCACCTTTTGCAGAACGCGAACGTAGTGGATCCAGCAATGGGCGCATTGAATCTTGCGCGAAACAAAAATCGATCGTAGGGTGTTTCGTCGCGGGCGCAAGTCTAGGGGATATTTATGTATAGAGCTATTCGATCTTTTTTCGAGGGACGGGTCGAAGACCCGTCCCCACACCCTATGTTACGGCGGATATGCTTTTCTTTTCGTCCACGCCGCGGTGATGCAGCAACTCCACTAACGCCTGGTTCAAGCGGGCGCGGATGACCGAGCGCTCTTGAGCCTTCGCGATATAGCGGACATGGACGTCCACGCCAGCAGAGGTTGGCCGCAAGTTGACGGTCGGCGCAGCTGAAACTGAACTGACTTTGTAATTGCTGGCGGCGTTTCTCCATTCCTCCTCGGCCGCGGTGGCCGTCTTTTCCGTCTCCTTTGCCACCGTTTTCTGGATGGCATCAACCAGCGGGTAGGGATCCTGATTGGGCGGAACCGTGATCTGCAATTCGTCCCACATCCATTGACCGCTGGTGGTGAAGTTGAAGAAGTGGCCTTCGATGGCATAGCTGTTCACGAAGGCTACTTTGCGGCCGGTGGGATGGCCAGTATCGGTCCAGTTGCCGGTTTCGAGTAAGACCGTGCGCAGCAGATTGATCTCGACCACCTCACCCGCGACACCGTTGATCTCGACCCAGTCGCCCACGCGGAGCCCGTTTTTTCCCATCAACACGAACCAGCCGAAGAAAGCGACGATGAAATCCTTCATCGCGACAGTGATTCCCGCAGTGGCCAGACCCAGGAAGGTTGTCGTCTGTTGAGGGGCGCCAGCGATCACCAGCAGAATTAGCAAAACGCCCACGGCCTGTATCGCAAACCGAATCACTGCACGAAGCGTATGCAGACGGGTGCGCTCCTGTCCCATCTGGGAGAGATAGCGATCAACCCATCGGTCGGTGAGATACACCGTCAGCACAATGAGGATAATGACGAGTGCCGATTGAATCATGCCGTGCAATGCCGCGCGCTGGTGAGAGTGGATCACGCCGATCCAGCCGGCGTAGCTGTTGGCCAATTCCTGCTCATCTCGAATGCGCTTGTCGAGATCAGCCAGGTTTTTTTGATCGTCGGAGAGGCGGTGCAATACTGTGACGGCGACCGGAGCCACGGCGGACACGGAACTAGCCTGGCTTCCCGATTGGCCGGGACTGGGTGCGGAGTTTATCTGAGGGCTGGATTGACTGGAACTCGATTGACCAGAATTCGACTGGGCGCCGGACTGGCTTGTGAGCGGCGGGTTCTCCCGTTGTTTGGCTTTTCCGGCTTTGATCTGCTTATCCAAAGCAGCGTGCTGCGCAACCAGCGCGCCGGCCGTCTGGTTGGCTTCGTCGCGCGCTTGCTGTAGCGGGATCGTTCTACTGCGCAAGGCGCGCCAGGCGCCGAATTGCGCCCAGAGGCTGCCGGCCTGGTAATTTACCTCCGGATTCTTGTTAGGCGCGGCAGGCTTTTCATCGGCCGCGTGCTCGGCGGCCTGGTGCTGGTCGAACTGGCGCTGTATCAAGCTGCCGGGATCGGCGCCTGACCGGATCAGATCTTCCTTGGCGTCACTGGCCTCATCTTGATCAAGTTCCAGTTGCGCCTGGGCGACGTCAAGTTGTTCCTGAAGACCCTGGGGGTGGGCGCCCCTGGAGTCAAGGCGTTTCTTCAGTCCGTCAACCCGGTCCTGATCGGCTTTGACCTGCGCCTCGGACTGGCTTGCATGCTCGTAGAATTCGCGGTTCTGGGGCGTATGCGCGACGGGATGGTTCGCGGCGTCGCGCAACGCGTCGTGAAAGGCAAGGTCGACCTCATGGTCGGCGAGCTCCTCTGCGCGGTTCGCGAATTTACGTTCGTCCTCGCCAGAAGCCAGTTTGACTAAGGTCCGTGCGGTCTGCAACGGCCGCTCGTCCACCAACGGAGCTTGCTCGGTTGCTGTGTCTGCAGTATTGGAGGGATGCAGAGCGCCCAAATCGCGAGTGAGGATCGACCCGATCACAGCAGCCAACGCCAAGATGAGCAGTCCAACCGTGATTAGCCACTGATAAGATTTCATCCAGGATTCCATTGCCTGCAGGGCTAATTATAAGGCGCGAGATGCGAGGTCCAGGTTCCAGAAGTGCAATCGGAAGGCCGAGAACTTCTGCCGCGGTCGCTGTCATCCGAACACCCAAAACCGCCGTCATCCGGATGGTCCGGCGGCTGTCATCGCAGATACTCCGACGCTGTCATCCCCAGCAACGCGAGGGATCCAGGTTCTTGCCCTCCCGCGTTGCGATTTTCACTTACGAAAGTGTTCCAGGATCGCCTCAGCCTGAGCCCGCGTAACCACAGAAAACAGCGCTGCCGAATCGGCCTGCTTCACCGCCTGCACGCTTCCGAAGTGTTCCAGCAAACGTCGAGTGGTACGCGCACCGACGCCGGGGATGTCTAGCAGTTCAGTAGAGAGATCGCGCATCTGGCGGCGCTTGCGGTGGAAAGTGACGGCAAAACGATGAGCTTCGTCGCGGATAAGTTGGATGAGGTGCAGCACCGGAGAATGATGGTCGAGCACGACTGGTTCATTTTCCTGTCCCAGCACATAAATAATTTCTTCCCGTTTGGCAATCGCGGCCAGCGGTTGATTGATAATCTCGAGCGAGGCGAGCGCATCGGCGGCAGCGTGTAATTGGCCGAGCCCGCCGTCAATTAGCACCAAACTCGGCATTGGCTTCTTTTCTTCCTGCAAGCGTTTGTAGCGGCGCGCCACCACCTCTCGCATGGAAGCGAAGTCGTCCACTCCATCGACGCTGCGAATGATGAACTTGCGGTAATCGGATTTCTTCATCCGCCCGTCTTCCCAGACCACCATCGAAGCCACCGTCTCGGCTCCCTGAATGTGCGAGATGTCGAAGCACTCGATCCGTCGTGGCGGTTCGGGCATGCCGAGCGCGTCCTGCAGCGCTTCCTGAATCGCCTTCGTGTTCGGCTTCATCACCCGAAAGCGTTGGTCGTAGGATTGCTTGGCATTGTTTCCCGCCAAGTCCAGAAGTGAACGTTTCTCACCGCGCTGTGGCACGACAATATTGACTCGTGTGACCCGGCCACCCTCGGCCGCAATTTGCTCGGACAATACTTCCTCCAATGTTTCGCGATCCTCGAATTCCACCGGGACATAGATGTTTCGCGGCACGTAGGGCTGTCCGATATAAAGCTGCTTCAGCAGAGCGGAGAAGAATTCACCTGGGTTGAAGCTTGTGGTCGCGCCAACTGCCGAGCTTTGCTCGGCAGGGCGGACGAGGGCGTCCGCCCCTACGTGGTCGTCGGTGAACTCGGGCAGCTCCTCCCAGAAGAACTCGCGGCGGTCCAACACACGCCCGCCGCGCATGTGGAACAGGTTCACGGCCAGCATGTCATTTTCGTAGTGGTAGCCGAAGACATCGGCGTCGTCGCCCTCGACCGCTGCAATCCGTTGCTTCTCCTGCAATTGCTCGACGGTAGAAATCAAATCGCGATACTTCGCCGCCCGCTCATACTCCTGGGCCTGTGCTGCTTTTGCCATCCGCTCGCGCAGTGATTGCGAGAGGTCCGTCGGACGGCCCTCGAGAAACAGCTTCACGTCGCGCACCGCTTCCTGATACGCCCCGGTCGTGGTGAGTCCCTCGACGCAAGGTCCCAAGCAGCGTCCGATGTAGTACTGCAGGCACGGCCGCGGATGAAAGTGCCCCAGATCCACCTTGCACGATGGAATCAGAAAATGGCGATGGATCAGGTCCACGATGCGATACGCAAGGTTCGCCGGAAAATACGGGCCATAATACGAGCTGCCATCTTTTTTCAGCCGCCGTGTGACGTAGACCCTGGGGTAACGTTCACCCAACGTCAGCTTCACATAGGGATAGGTCTTGTCGTCGCGCAGCAGGATGTTGAAGCGCGGCTGCTTCTGTTTGATGAGGTGATTCTCAAGCGCCAATGCCTCTTTATTGTTGGCGACGACAATGTAGTCGACATCAACCGCCTCGCGCACCAGCGTGTCGGTTTTCGCGTCCTCCAGCCGGCCTTCGCGGAAGTACGAACTGACCCGGCTGCGCAGGTTATTCGCTTTGCCAACATAAATGACCTCGCCCTCGGCATTCTTGTACAGATACACGCCAGCAGAGGTGGGCAAAGTGCGGATTTTGGCAGCAAGGTCCATGATTCAGGGGTGTATTTATATTTTATTAGATTTGCCGATAGAAGCCCGGACGCGTGTTACAACAAGCCAATGAGTCACACACTGAAAATCCGTATAACAGACGAGCTTCTTGCTTGGCTGAAGTCATTGTCTCAACAGACCGGATTGCCGATGGCGCGAACTATCCGCCAACACCTCGAAAGTGCAAAGGCGGCAAAGGGAAATCCACGATTCCTTCGCCTGGCGGGCAAGATAAATGGTCCAAAAGACTTGTCGTCACGGGAAGGCTTTTTTGCGGCATGGAACGGCGATATACCGTAAACACTGTAGATGAAAACGACTTCCGCATATTTCGTCGTAATAAGCGCGAAGTTATCCCTGTA
This sequence comes from Terriglobales bacterium, assembly GCA_035567135.1. Classification (GTDB taxonomy): domain Bacteria; phylum Acidobacteriota; class Terriglobia; order Terriglobales; family Acidobacteriaceae; genus JABDBE01. Next base: position 154,059 of record DATMQI010000134.1, on the reverse strand, counting down.
CTGTGCCCACCGAGGCCTGTTTGAGTTTCCCCACGATAAAATCAGCTTGAGTTCTGCGCTGAGTTCGCCTACCACCGTATAAAATTTCCTCGATTGCGGATGCCTTTGTTTCCTTATTTGCATCTTATGCAGTGGCAAGAAATCTCTAACTCATTGCCACAGCAGTAAGTTAACAGCGAGTGCTTCGCCGGATGAGTTGGCAGCGCTCGTGCTCTATAACAGAACGCACGGATCGATGGACGAGTTGAGATCAGGGCGCGCATGCGCCGAATGAAGACCAGGTTCAACCCAGGAAAGCATCCGAGAATCAACATCTGGACAAAATTTCTGGACCCTGGCTTAGAGAGAAAAAGGAGCTTCCCAAACATGAATCGCACTTCGTTAACGGTTCTACTGGCAGTGAGCATGGCGGCCTCGGTCGGATGCGCCAGCAAGAATTACGTTCGTCAAGAGACCACGCCGCTGATTAACAAGACTAATGAACTGGACGACCTGACCGCGAAGAATTCCAAAGATATTAAGGACGTAGACTCGCGTGCCCAGGCTGGAATTCAGCAAGTGCAGGCCAAAACGGCCGAGGTCGACCAAAAGGCCCAGGCAGCCGGTCAGCAGGCCGATCAGGCTCAAACCCTGGCTGATAACGCGGTCCATCGCGTAGATTCGTTGCAGAACGCGGTCGCCAATCTCGACAACTACAAAGTCGTGACCGAAACCTCCGTGCACTTCGGCTTTAACAAAGACAACTTGACCAAGGACGCCAAAGCTTCGCTCGATCAGCTCGCGAACGATGTGTCCAACGCCAAGGGTTACATCCTGACCGTCGAAGGCGCCACGGATTCAGTGGGCGATTCCGAATACAACTATGGACTGAGCCAGCGCCGTGCCGATGCCGTGATCCAGTATTTGGCCTCGGAGCGCCAGATTCCATCCTACAAGATTTATGTGATTGGCCTGGGCAAAGACAAGCCAGTCGATTCCAACAAGACCAGGGAAGGTCGCGCCAAGAACCGTCGCGTGGACGTGCGGCTCATGACCAATACGACCGGAAACGCGCCAGGCGCGACGGCCACGAACCAGCCCTCTGGGCCGTCCCTGTAAACAAGTTTACCCTCCTCCCCGGAGGACTTCGCCAACACAGGCCGCTCCCACCCCCGGGACGGCCTGATTTTTTTATAGCGGAAGGACTATTCGACAAAAGGCAAGCCGCAATCCACTGAAGAGTTATTCGGTGGTTCCGTCTGGCGGTTTGGGGATCGGTAGGCTACAGTCGAAGAACTCCATTTCAGTCTCGGCGTTCTCCTTTGTGATGTGATCCGAGGTCAAACCACACCGCACGCAGAACCACTCCTGCAGTTCAGGATTCCATCGAATTTCAGCATGTTTCACTACCGGATAACCTCGCTGCAGTTCCTGCGCTGACCAGGCTCGCCTATAAACAACGCCACGGAGCTTCATTAGACGCGGTGACAGTACTCAAGCGCGCCCGCCGCTCTGTTTATCTTAATTCTAGGCCATCCAGGAATGTCGTCCCAAAGTGGACGCCGGGAACGCCTAGTACTTAGGTACGGGATCACTGGACGAATCTCGTTGCCTTTGCGGTAGGTACTTCGGTTACTTGGCCTCGGTTTCTTCTTTTAGGAAACTAGCTTCGGGGGAGATGATCTATGAAGCCGTGGATTCTAGTATTGGTTTTCGCAAGCGGGTTGGCGGTCGGGCAGGACAGGCCGCGAGTGTTCGTACAGGGGAAAGGCTCACAGGATGTCACCTCGTCCGGGGCTGGAGGGGGCGGAAGGCACTGGGGATCATGGGGCTCGAGCTCGACCATTGATTCTCACGACGAGAGCATGGAAATCACCAAGAACTTGGGAAAAGAATGCGCTGGCGTTATCGTCACGCTCAATCAGTCGAATGCCGACTACACCGTCATGCTGAACCGGGAATCGAAGAAAAATCGAGGATTGCTGCGCACCAACAGTCAAATCGAAGTCGCCAATCGGATGGGTGACATAGTGGGCACCAACGCCACCAGAACAGTAGGAAACGCCTCCAAGGATGCCTGCCAGCTGATAGTGGCTGACTGGAGTACGCACGGCCGGATCGCAGCTCCTGCCGATTCCCCTGCTCCTCCTTCAGCAGCAGCTGCAATCGCCCCCGCTGCAACCGCCCCCGCCCCCGCGCCACCTCCGGCAGCGGCAGCAAAAGTTGAGACCGTATCAGCGGCTGATCTCCAGCCCACAGCAGCCGGATCATCGACGGCCTCCGGGGCTAAGGTTGATGAAAGCTCGAGTTTGGGCGATGCGGCCAAGCGCATAAAACAACGCAAGGCTTGCTTGGAGTTGGCAAAGGACAATCCCAGCATTCTTTGTAACTGAACGGAAGGTTAACTTAAGAACAAAGCAACGGCGCGATGGCAGAAAGTCCGTTCTCGCCCCTGGCTCCTCTTTCGAATCTCCCCTGGTAACCGGGACCCCTTGTCGCGGCAGCTTTTTACCCGGCAACGCGCTAAAATCAACCTATGCGTAGGTTCATTTTTGCTGCCTTCATTTCCTTTTTTCTGGGAGGGTGGGCGGTAGCCCAGCAGCAGCCGGATCAAGATCAGCCCGGACAAAACCAGTCCCCTCCCCGCTCCGACCGGGCCCGAAACGCCGAAGCAGGCGAGAGTTCCAGCCAAGACACCAGGGTTGACCTGAGCCCGCCTAAAGACGACGCCAAGAATCACCCCAACAGCGGCGTGGTTGACACCAATCCGGAGGACGAACCGGCCGACGTGCAGGAGATGCATCCCTGGAATCCATACCGTGCAATGAAGGATGATGAAGTCGGCGACTACTACTTCAGGCGAAAAAACTATCGAGCCGCGCTCGCGCGCTATCAGGACGCCCTAATATGGAAAGAGAAAGACGCCATCGCCAATTTCCGCATGGCCGAATGCTACGAAAAATTGGACCAACCAGAGCAGGCAATCCCCCACTACCAGGAGTATCTGAAGATTCTGCCTGAAGGTCCATTAGCCAAAGAAGCGCACAAAGCACTGGAGAAACTGAAAGCAGCGGAAGCGAGAAATGAAACCTCGCAGAAAACTCAGTCCAAGCCTTAAACCCTGTCATCCCGAACAAAGTGAGCGGCCCAAGAAAAACAATTGTCAACCCAAGAAAAACAATTGTCATCCCGAACGAAGTGAGGGATCTGCAGTTCCTTCGCGGCGGCGATACGGATAGTGCGCGCCAGAACCCACACGCGTCGCTCAGGCTGACAGTTAATAGAGGAATCTAGGCGCCTTACTTCTCCGTCCGGACAAACTCCCCACTAGTCCCATCCACGTCCACGATGAGCTTGGCATCGTCACGGCTGTTGCCATAAATCGCGTGCCAAATAAGCTTGTTGGTGGCGTGATTCCAGTCAAGCACGTAAATCACGGGAGTGTCAGGATTCTTCTCCAGCACTTTGTCGCCACCGTGTTTCTGTGCCTCTTCAAAAGCCTTGTCCGAGTCCACTTTCAGAAACGCATTGTCGAAAACTTGAGTGGACGCGTTCGTAGGACTGTAAGTATCCTCGTTGCCGGGAGAGATTCCCCGGGAGGGAGCATCCGGCGCGTCCGTGCCCGACCATACATAGGGTTTGGCCCCACGCGTTGCTGGAGAGGCAAAAGATGCGCGCCACACCGCCGATTTGCCGTCCCGGCCCTTGGAGTCCGCTGTGGCTTGCGATTCCAGCCGGAACGGTTGCGCATCCCGCTGCCAGCCACGGGCCGCGATGTATAGCTTCTGAAAGGCATAGCGGCCGGTCTCTAAGTCTGCGGCTTTAGGCTGCGCTTTCTCGCTCGGAGCAGGCTTGGAGGGTTCCGATGAACAACCTGCGAGAGTCAAGATTGCCAGCGCCAGCATCGCCATCAGCAAACGTTTCATAGCACCGTCCAGGGGCGTGAAATTTTGCAACCGTCGAAACCGGAATTCATTCTACTAGAAGCAGCACAGGAGTTCGTCCATGGATGCGTATCTAGAAAGGTTACGGGAAGCCATCAAATCCGCCACGTTCGGCATGACTGCAGAAGACCTGATGCGTCATCCCGAGGGCAAGTGGAGCACCGCGGAGGTCCTGGAACACCTCTACCTGACTTACACGGGGACCGCAAAGGGCTTCGCGCGCTGCCTGGAAGCAGGCAAGCCGCTGGCCCGCACACCCATGCTCAGAGATCGTATGCGAACCTTCGTAGTCACCGGACTCGGACACCTGCCCCAGGGACGTAAAGCTCCGGAACGCACTCAGCCTCGCGGCATGCCGGCAGAAGAAGTCACGCGCGAAATCGTCCCCCGCATCTCGGACATGGACGAAGTGATCGCCCAATGCGAAACCCGCTTTGGCAAGCACACTCGAGTGCTCGACCATCCCATCCTCGGACCCTTGACCGCCCGTCAGTGGCGAAAGTTCCACTGGGTCCACGGCTGTCATCACGTGAAGCAGATTCAAAAGCTCCGGCGAGCAGAATAAAGCAAGCTTACCCAGACAGAAATGAGGGTGCCCCACTCTTCCGCGCTCTTCGCGGAATGGTGGGAAGCGAGGATGCCGTTTCTGCGGAGTGACACAAAGAAAAAGCCCTCGAACCTATCGAGGGCTTGAAATCACGCACGCAGGAACTGCTACTCTCGAACCGACGCGGGCACACCTGCTTTGCGAGCGTCTTCCTGCATGTCATCGAGTTCCTGCTTGGCAGCGTCGGCGGCTTTTTTCTTTTCCTCGATCTTCTTCTTATAATCTGCGTCTTCTTTGTCCCATGTGCCCGCACTCCGCAGACGGTTGCCGGCATCGGCATACATCGCGGCCGCGCGCAGTTGATACTCGCGCTGCTCCACATCTAACTCGCGCGACAGCAAATCCATCTTGGCTTTCTGCGCAGCCAGCCTGTCCTTCCATGTGTCGTAGGTCCTCTGCCGGTCTTCCTGCGATTGTCCCGGCTGTATCGCAGGCGGTTTGTCATCGGCTTTCGGGGTCGGAGTCGTGTCCGCCCCGCTATTCGCCGCGTTTTGCGCCGTATCGCCACCAGCGGCGCCAGCCGAGCTATCGCCCACCACGCTAAGCTTATCGTTCGTCGGCATATTATCGTTATCGAATTGCTTTGCGGTTGGTGGTTTTTTGTCTTTGCGGACCGCGCGGGCGTAGTCGCCTAGGGATTGCTGCTGGGTGGGCGAATCCTGGGCGCTGGCGAACAGCGCCATCAGTCCTGCGAGGGTGATTGCTGCGAGCCAAATGTATGCGATGCGTTTCATAGTTGTTTCATCCTCCGTGCCGCGGCCCGTAATGTTTCCCAGGCGCGCTGGCGTTGATGGAACTCAAACTCCGGCAGTCTTCGCAGCTTTTGCACCTGCGAGGAAACCGCCAATGGTGTGATCGAGGTCGGCTGCTTCTGACACAATGTCGACGGCCAACTGCCGCACCAGCTGCGGATCGCGGCTGACCGCCAGTTGCTGCGCGTAACTGGAAATCGTGGCCAGCGAACTCCGCAGCGCCAGGGCCATCTCGCCCGACATTTCTCCCCGCAACTCCTGCAGCCTCTGGATCGAAGCGAATTCAGTCTTATCCGTGATCAGGCAAGCTGCGCCCAGAGTCTCCCCGGAAGGCGTGTACACCGGAGAAATCGTAATCTCCAGAACACGTTTCCCGCCCCCAGGAGTGAGGTAGTCCGCTTCGACGCTTCGCGACGCGCCCGGCTCTCGCAAACTGGCTTGCACTATCCCGGCCAGGGTTTCAGCGCTTGAAGACGAACTCAGCCTTGCCTCGCGAAATATTTCACCCACACTCATTCCCGCGGGCGAAGCGAATCCGAGAATGCTCTTGGCCGCGGCATTCGCAGTCCGGACCAGGCCATTCGTCGTCAGGAACAAAACCCCACTCGAAAGGTTCGAAAGCACTGCCGCACTGATATTTTCCGAGGTCTTGGCTCGGCGGCGTTCCACCTGCTGCTCGCTCATCAATTCATGTTTCTGCTGCTTTAATTGCTGGATCACAGCGTTGTAGGTGTGCATGGGAAACTGCTCCAGTTCGGGAGCCGAATCAATCGAGAACGATTCCGCCGTAAGCATCCGACGCATTCGCCGCAGTAGAAAAGTCGCCACCCAAAACGCAAAGCCCATGACCAACAGCGCGATGGTCATGCGAAACACAATTGGGTTGCTGAGCAGTTTCACAGCAACCTCCAGTACCAGCGAAAAAACTGATCGCCAAAGAACGAAGCAACAATTGCCATGCTGCCCAGAAACACACCGAACGGCATAGGAAAGCGTCGCAACGCAATGGCAGCCGACTCCCATCCATGACGGCGCGCCAGGCTCGCTGGCTCATGATGGCGAACGATGCGCCGCCGTGTGCGCTTGATCCAAACCACAAGCACGGTCCAAAGTCCGGCCAGCGATCCCAGTATCGACGCGCTGAAAATCGTAAAGATGGTCAAGCGAATTCCCAGAAACGCACCCACCATCGCCATCAGTTTGACGTCTCCGAAGCCCATGCCCTCGACGCCGCGCGCCCGCAGATAAATCGCGCCCGCCCCGTAGATGAAGGAAGCTCCCGCGGCCGCCCCCATCACAGCCTGCAGCAGCGAAAGCCACGGACTGGAAGCGCTGGCCCCGTCCTGATAGACAAGACCGAACAGCATTTTCGAAAGCAAATCGTTGACCGGAACCACCAAGCTGAACAGCACTCCTAAAACAATTCCCGGCAGCGTCAACTTGTCCGGCAAAAGCTGCGTCTCGGCATCGGTAAAGATCAAGCCCAGCAGCAGGAACCCGAAGACGCAGTATTTCAGCGCGGCCAGGGTAAATCCGAAATATGCATAGCAGGCGAGAAAGAGCGCACCGGTAAGCAATTCAACCACGAGATAACGCGGCGAGATCGAGGCCTTGCACTGGCGGCAGTGTCCGCGCAAAATCAGCCAGCTCAAAACGGGAATATTGTCATAAAAGCGGATTGGCCGCTCACACTTCGGGCAAGCCGACCCCGGATGAATCACCGACAAATCCCTTGGCAGGCGATAGATACACACATTCAGGAAGCTGCCAAAGGCCAGCCCCAGCGCGAAAATCGCCAATGCGAATGCAGGATCCACCGTGTGCTTTGCCCACTCCTAACCAGATTTATGCTGGTTTCACCTCGATTATACGGCGCTTAGGAGGGCAGAACCCAGGTACTAAAGGGATTGTCCCGAAGGACGATGAGTGAAGAGAGCCAGAATCCGCGGCGGCCGAAATGGCGTTGTGGGTTATTGAAAACACGAGCCAGGGCCCCGAGCACGACGCCCATCCAGCGAGCGTCCTAACCATTCATCCAAGTTAAAATGAAGTTCGATTATCTTCTGAGGTGGAAACTCATTATGCAGCAGGCATTCGGACTAAATATTCCGCAAACTCTGGACGATGTTTGCGATCCGGCACGACTGGCTCTGGTCGTGTACGACATGCAGGTCGGAATCGTGAAGCAGATCGAGAATGGTTCGCAGATTACGGACAGAGTTCTTCAGGTTCTCGAAGCTGCCCGCAAAGCCGGGATCAGGGTCTTTTTTACGCGCCACATGTCTCTTCCCAAAGAACTCATGGGTGTATCCCAGTTCCGTATGGCCATGGCTTGGCAAAGAGTGAAATCGGCAGACGAGGTCAAGCCTTGGTTCTTGCGGGACGCGCCGGGGTTCCATCTGATTCCGGAGATGAATCCACTGCCCAGCGAAGCCATCTTCGACAAAATCGCGATGTCCGCCTTCGAAGGCACACCGCTGGACATGGCATTGCGCGATTGTGGCATCGTCGCGTTTGCCATCGTCGGCATCGCCACGGAAATCGGTATTGAACCGACGGTGCGGCATGGCGCTGATCTTGGCTACATTCCGGTTGTCGTCACCGACGCTTGCGGCTCCGGCCACCGCGACGCTGCCGCTCGTTCAATCGCGAGCCTTGAATTCGCGGGCGATGCATTGCTTACAAATGTCGAAACCATCTGTGCTCGGCTTGCACGTAGGCATGCTCCGCAACAGCGATGACTGCCGGCTGTGGTGAATAGGCTTCGCTAGAGGATTTCGCTAGTAAAACTCTGTCATCACGAGCGCTAGTCGAGGGACCTGGTGTTGGTCATGACAGTGGCCGATAGCTCCGTGTCCGAATGAAATCCCCGGGATGGCGTGGGTTCTTCATAAGGTCAGCCTACGTGCAATTCCTCAACGTGTTGGCGGCGAACCTTGATTTTGCTTTCGTTCTTACGGGCTGGTGCCAAGTTATAGGCAAGCTGCATTTGCAACCAAGTCTCCGGCGTGCTGCCGAAGGGTCTCGATAGCCGTACTCCTAATCACGTAGGGAACTGATTGACAGACACCTACAATCTTCTAGACTCCAAATGCTAACATTTCAGCGGCTCTCACGAGTGGTCGGTCGAGCGGCAAGAAGGATCACCCGCCAAAGGGCCTGTACATCATTTGAAGTCCAAAATCAGCATCGGCATGGACAAAACGATTTCGCAAATTTTCGAGACCGCCGCCAAGGTGGGAAACGAGTGGAGCTTAGCAGCATCCACGGTTGCAGTGTTAGGGCTCGTTGCCATGCTGGTCTTGAGAAAACGGCGCCTACCGCAAAATGTCAGCTACATTGTGGGAGGTTTCGTTGTTGCAATGGTCATCTTGGCGACCCTGCCGCTTCTCTCTCGTATGTACGTTGGGAACCGTGGTATCTACAGACTTCGTGTCACCGTGGAGGATCCCGGTGGTGCACCACTCAACGACGCCAAGGTCACTTCCTCGATCGGTGGCGAGCCCAAGAGTGTGGCGGGAGGCTGGGAGTTTGACATCCCAGTGAGTAGTAGACCGCAAAATGGAAAGGTAACTATCTTCGGGCAGGTGCCAAACAGCTTTCTCTCCGGAAAAGTAGATGTCGAACTTTCCAGCGATTACGATGGCGCGGTCACACTACTCCTCGAGCACGATCGGTCCGCTCGGATTCGCGGCCAAATCGTTGATCGAAGCGGTGCCCCGGTCGTAGCCGCACAGATAAGCGTAGTGGGATATGGATCGGAAGCGGTAACGACAGGAACGCTGGGGCAGTTCGATCTAGCGGCTCATGCAGCAGATGGGCAACAAGTTCAACTCTCCGCCTTCAAAAGAGGCATCGGGGCGGTTTCAGAGTGGAAGCAAGCAGGGGACCAACCCGCAACGATCATACTTGGGCGTAACTGAGGGCTAGGCATTGCTCCGTCAACCTTCGAGAGCCGTACTATTACTCGCTTCCTCGATGCTAGCGGCGTACACACTTAACGCTGAGCAAGGAATCCTAGTAGTGCATGTCAAAGACGCGCAAGGAGGGCCAGTTGTCGGTCTCGAAATAGGACCCGAAGGGGATGGTTCAACTGCAATCACCCTAAAAGGCGGGATCGCTAGGATTTCCTTGGCGAGGCAAACCAAAGCCGGGTCTTGGGTTTCATTGCAGGTTGTGACCTCTCCCAAAGGACGCGACTTAGTCATGATCTCCCCGTGGGACGGGCGAGCTTTGGTACCTCCTTTTGAAAATGAAAGTGACAATTTCGTGGGTGTGGTGGTAACTGAACGTGGGGACCGAGCGGTCCTAGAAAGCGGCACGGTACTGCGGACTCTATTGGAGACGATTGTTGCCAAAGCTAAGAAATCAGACCAGCAGGATCGCCAACACCCTATCGAGAGGGCGCTGGATGATGTAGCGAACAAGGTCGGGTTGCCACCGCCAGATGTTGATAAAGCAATTAGGGCTTGGGGTGCGCACACAGAAGATTCACACGTGAAGAGTCTTCTCCTTGACTACAGGGGAAACGGTGTGTCAAATGAAGACGACCTCCTCGTCCGCTCCTCTGCTCTGTTAGTGCCATTCGACGTGCCAAAGGGGGCAAAGCTGACAATAACGGGGTTGTCGTCCGACAATCTTGTTACTGTAGAGACCCTGGATCCCCCAACGGCGTTCTGGTCGATCGTGCGAGACGTTAAGCCCGGTAGTTCCGGCAGTTGCGGAACGGTTGTGGCATCAGGGACCTCACCCGCTAAACTCGACCCGACTGGGATGAGCACTTTCGGATTGAGTGAGTATAGGCTGTCGGCCCAAATGAAGATTGACCTTCAGCCCGGCAGATATTGGGTGAAATTCGTGCCACGCTGTACGAACCCAGACAATCCAGCCTGTGGAAATGCTCGGTACTTTCTAACGCAGCTAGAGTTGAATTCGTCCAGCCGCATTGGCACGCCGCAGTCCTGCAACGATACATACTTCGAGGGGTACCTGGGGTGCCACAAAGTGGGCGCACGCGTTGGCTGCGTTATATCGTCGGCCGACACGATAGGTACCCCATCAAAATAGAAAACTGCTTTGTATCGTCCGTTCGCATTCATGCAGGCGTTGTTCGCGTTCATTGCGAATAGGGTGGGAGTTCGCAACTTGAGCCGAGCCCACTGGTTCCCTGGCCGCGTCGGATACCCACATCTCGCGGTTTTCAGACGTCGGGCTCGGCTGTCGAAGCCTTTCACGCCACCGCGGACACTTCTCCATGTGCCTTGCGCGTGGGGAGGACGATGATTTCGACGTCTTGTCCCAGGGCGATGAGAAAGTCCATGAGGCGTTCTACGGAGAAAGTGCCGGACGATTGCGCGTCAGGGCCGAGACGTGGGGCACCCACAGAAAACGGTGCGTCCCTCCACTACATCGGGGGTTCCGCGAGCGGAACCTCCGGCTCCGGTCGGGATGACAGTGGGTTGGAGAAACTAATGAAAAACTTCGAACCGCCGGGTGCCGCCCATCGTGGACAGCGCGCGCGAGAAGGCCTTGCATCACCACGCCAGTGGACACGAACTCGGGGTCCTTCGACTCCGTGAATGCTTCGCTTCGCGAAGCATTCACTGCGCTCAGGATGACAGGTTTGTTGCTGGGTGCTCAGGATGACAGGTTTTTTACCAAGCGCTCAGGATGACAGTTTTTGTTGGTCCTATGCGTCTGCGGGCCACAAAATCCCCAAAAACGCTCTTTTGCCGAAAAGTTGTCAAGCCCCCTGGAGCCTCCATTTTCTCTCAAGCTGATGATTCGGATGGAAATATAAAGTTTGGAAGTATGTCTCATTTACCCCCTTGGATTTGCTAGTCTTGAAATAGAAGCAAACATTAACCAGGCGCGATCCGGAAATCCGGCTCGCGCCTTTTTTATTGGGGGCTGGATGACGAAGAAGCAACGGAATGCGTGGGGTAAGCAGGGGCCGAAGGTTGCTCCGCTGGTTCGCGGGGTGCTTAGCAGTAAGGCCAAGGGTGAGATTGGGGAACTCGCCTTCCTGCACAAAGCGGCGAGCCTGGGATTTGGCGTGGCCATGACCTATGGAGATAACGAGCGCTACGACTTCATCCTGGACTCGGGGGAGCGCTTGTGGCGGGTGCAAGTGAAATCTACTTACTGCACGTACCGGCGCGGTTATCGAACTGTGGGCTACCGGGGCAAGAGAAGAGCTTACACGGCGAAAGAGATTGACTTCCTGGTTGTTTATATCGCTCCGGGAAATATGTGGTATGTGATTCCGGTGCGCCACCTGGCAAAGGCTCTGCCGCTGAATTTCTATCCCTCGGGATCGAAGCGCGGCACGGGTTACTTCGAGTTCTGCCGCGAAGCCTGGTATCTGATGGCGCCGGGCGCGGGCGCGACCGAGCAGTCACGGATACTGCCTCGGGTACACGCTATGGTTTGCGGGGGCGGTTCGAGCGTCACGCTGCTTGAATAGTCCTTGCATCTACAAGCGCGCCATCGGGTTCATCGCCTTTACCCTTCTTTACGATAAAAACCTGCAACCGGGCATCTAACTACCCAGGAGATGTGGTTATGAAGAAATTAATGATGATTTGCATAACGGCGGCGATGATGCTGGCGCCACTCGGGGCTTATGCCCGTGCGGTTCGCGTCGTCGTCGCGCCGGGTTTTGGGTATGGATGGTACGCGCCGTACGCGTGGGGACCTTATGGGTATGGGTACGGCTATTACGGTTACGCTCCTGAGACTGGAGCGGTGAAGTTCGATACCAAGGTTAAAGACGCAGAGGTATACGTCAATGGCGCTTACGCCGGCACGATCGGAAAACTGAAGACCATGAATTTCCGGCCTGGCAGTTACGACATCGAGGTACGGCAGGAGGGACACAGTCAGTTCGATAAGAAAGTGTACGTCGCTGCTGGCAAGACCTTGCACTTGAACCCGGAACTCCGCACTCCAGCGCAGCCGTAACTTCGCTCATTTGAGGGCGCGGGAAATTCGCTTCCGCGCCCTGCGGCTCGCAAGCAGCGGTGGTCATTCGAATCCTGGCGCGAAGCCTGATCACCGCTTGGCATTGCCGATCCACGTTGACACTCATCGGACACCCCCCTAGACTGGAGGTCGGTTGGGATTGCTCCGGTCCGATTGTTTCGGGCTGGAAGCGAACCTTCTCACGGGAGCCCGAGGACGCCTCATGGCCTGGCTGCAAAACAAGTTCGAAAAGAATTTTCTGATCACTACGGTGGATTACGTCTTCAACTGGGCACGGAAGTCGGCCGTGTGGCCGATGACGTTTGGCTTGGCCTGCTGCGCGATCGAAATGATCGCTTCGTCGACGGCTCGCTTTGATATTGCGCGCTTCGGTTCGGAAGTGTTTCGTCCCAGCCCCCGGCAAAGCGATCTGATGATCGTAGCCGGCACAGTGACACTGAAGATGGCGCCGGTGGTGAAGCGCATCTACGACCAGATGCCCGATCCCAAATGGGTGATCTCGATGGGCGCATGCTCATCTGTAGGTGGTCCGTTCAACACGTACGCCGTCTTGCAAGGCGTGGACAAAATCGTTCCCACCGACGTGTACGTGATCGGATGCCCGCCCCGCCCAGAAAACCTCTTCTACGCCCTGCTAAAGCTGCAAGACAAGATCGATCAGATGACGTTGGCCAGGAAGCCTACCGAGGTGCGGTTGGATCAGAACATGGTGGAGAATTTCAAGCGGCAGGTGATGATCGCGCAGACATTGCAGCCGAAGTAGCCGGCAGTACGGGCGAAAACAGGCGCCAGTCTCTGACTAGACCACCTTCCTCCCGCTCCGCTTCCAGTACAAATATCCGGGCACGCCGATCAGCACGATTGTTGTGCCCCAGAAAGCTTCGGTGGGGCGGGTGATGAGGGTGTTCAACGTCCACGCAGTCCCAACCAAAACATAAATCGCGGGTAGCCAGGGATAACCGGCGCAGCGGTACGGACGCGGAATGTCCGGCCGCTTCCAGCGCAGGATGAACAGCGCAATCACGGTCAGCGTGTACGACAGCACCATCCCATAGATCACGTAGGTGTAAAGCTGATCGTAGCGTCCGCTGAGGGTCAAAATGGCTGCCCAGGCTCCCTGTCCGATCAGGCTGAACGCCGGCGTGCGCCACTTGGGATGGATGACGGCCATGCGCTTGAAGAAAATACCATCTTGCGCCATCGCCAGGTAGACTCGCGCACCCGACAGAGTGCAAGTGGCCGCGGCGCTAAAGCAGGAAATGGCGATTGTGGCGGAGAGCCAGACAGCGGCACGCGGAGAGAACAGCGCCGATGCCGCAGCGTGAGCGACGGTCTCATGCTTGGCGATTTCGCTTAGCGGCATGGCATAGACATAGGTCAGGTTCATCGCCACGTAGATCACGCCGACTACGAGGATGCCCAGCACCATCGCCAAGGGCACATTGCGACGAGGTTCTTTGACCTCGCCTGCAACCCAGGTGATATAGACCCATCCGTCGTAAGCCCAGAAAACGGCGATCAGGCCAACTCCCATCGCGGAGATGAATTGCCCCGCGCTGAGGCCCATGGTCAAGCCCGCGCCACGGCCGCTGAAGTTTGCCCAATGGCCCTTGCCGATGGCGAATCCGAGAATCACGAACGCTCCCATGGCGGTGAACTTCGTCCAGGTGGAGACATTTTGCAGCAGAGCTCCCCAGCGCAGTCCGACCACGTTGACGTAAGTGAGAACGAAAATCAGGATGAGTCCCACGATGTGAGCACGAGTCAGCATGATACCCAACGCCGAGACTACAACGTGCTCCTGCGAAATCACGGGAACGACGTGACCCATGTACGCGGCCGAAGCCACGGCGAGCGCGGCGATGGACCCGCCATTGGCGACGCTGAACAGCATCCAGCCGTAGAGGAATGCGGGCAGGTCGCCGTAGGCTTCGCGCAGATAAATGTATTGACCGCCGGAGTCGGGGAACATGGATCCCAGTTCAGCGAAGGCGACGCAGCCAAACAGCGAAATCACGCCACCCAACACCCACACTCCGAGGAACAAGATTGGCTGAGGCAGCGGTCCGGCGATGTCCTTGGCCGTCAGGAAAATCGATGAGCCGATGATGCCGCTGGCTAAGAGCAACACGGAGTCGAGCAGCGTTAGGCCGCGAACCAGCGTGGGTTCGGTGTGTGATTTTGCAGGCTGCGTCGCTACGACGGAAGTCTCCATGGCTTAGCCCATGCCTAATTCATCTGCGGATTCGAGCGGAGTGCCGCAACGACGGCAGATTACGGCGGAGCAATCGCCGCAGGTCAGCGGGTCAGAGACCTCGAGGGCACATTTCGGGCAGTAGAGAAGTTCGGGCTCGGGTTCCGTCGGAGGCTGCGGATTTGAAGCCATGAGGAAGCCAAATGTAGCATATCCTTTGTGTACCTTTGTGTCCTTTGTGGTTGACAGCTTTAAACCTTTAAACACAAAGGACACCAAGTTACACAAAGGAGAACGAGCTTGGCTGACCAGCCTGCAGCTTCCGACGAGCGGCTCCAACAGGAATTCAATCGCTGGGCCGAAGCGGGTGAGGGCGAAACGATGGAACGCCATCACCTTGACATTGCAGCGAAGACCGTTCGGCTCATGGATCTTCGTCCCGGGGAGCGCGTGCTTGATCTGGGATGCGGCTCTGGTTGGGCGACACGGCTGCTGGCGCGGTTGGTCAGCGAGGGTCCCGAAGGTTTTGGGCAGGTGGTGGGAGTTGATGTTTCGGATGAAATGATCCGGCGGGCACGGGCGGCGTCGAAGGACTTCGAAAACATTCTGTACGTCTGGGGATCGGCCCTGCAGATTCCATGGGAAGAGAATTTCTTCGACAAGATGCTTTCCGTCGAATCGTTTTACTATTATCCGGATCAGGAGAGGGCGTTGGCGGAGTTGTTTCGAGTCATGGCGCCGCACGGGCGTATGTTCATTTTGATTAATCTGTATAAGGACAATCCCTACTCGCTGCAATGGGTGGACAAGCTCAAAGTTCCAGTACACGTTCACTCGGAAGCGGAATACATCGAGTTGCTTAAAAAGCACGGATTTGAAAACGTCATGGCGCAGCGAATTCCAGATGACACACCCACGCCGCATGACTACCAGACGAAGTCATTTCATAGTTTGGAGGATTTGCGGGCTTTCAAGCGGATTGGGGCGTTGTTGCTGATGGCGTCGAAGCCTGATGTCAGGACGCCGGCACCGGGGCATGCAATCTATTGAGGCCGCAGCGAGACGAGCAAGCTACGTCTCTACAGACTATTCAATTCCCAACTGGGTTCTGGCCTCGGGGCTGAGACGTTCTGGCGTCCAAGGCGGGGTCCAGACCACATTCACAGTGGCAGTGCGGATACCGGGCAACTGCTCCAGCCTGGCTTTTACCTGCTCGCCGATCATGACGTGGGAGGGGCAGCCGGGAGAGGTGAGGGTCAGGTCTACCGAAACATCCTGACGGACATCTTGACCGCCATCGGCGACAGGTTCGAAGCGGACTGCATAGATCAAGCCGAGATCCACGATATTCACGGGAATCTCCGGGTCGTAGCACTGTTTCAGCGCGCTTAGAACTTCGCCTTCGGTTACGGCAGCCATGGTCTTCTCCTCAAATCGGGCAGTGACATAGATCTCGCCCTCTTTAAGTTTACCGCATTGCCAGGCTTCGTAGCCGATGCTCGCCGGAATATGGCCTCATTCTGTCCGCAAAACACGTAGGGGCGGACGCCCTCGTCCGTCCGGCGGTGCGAAGCGCCGCTGCTCCGCGACAATGCCCGGGCTTGCTTTGCTCGCCTCCCCGGATGAGGCTTTCCGGGCTACGTGATCTCAAGTAGTGAATAGTCTGGTAAATTTACGCCTTATGCAGATCAGTCCTGAACTAAAGCAAAGACTTCAATTCGTAATGCTTGCCGCCATCCTCGTGTCAAGCGCCCGGCTCGCCTACATTTTGTACCAGCGGCATGAGAGCCGGGTTGAGCACGCGAGGAAACAGCCGCCAGCGCTGAATGCTGACTACTACGTGATTCCAAAGAAGCTTTATCCCTACGATTTGAAGTCCGCCCGCCAACTGACACAGCAACCCGTATGGGTCAAGGTCGGTTATGCGAATACGTACTATCCCTACGATCCGGTTCGCCATCGCGTGAACTTCTCCAATGAGGCCGGGAAACTGCTGCCCATTGAGAAGCTCGAGATCAAGGACATCATCAGCGAAGACGCGCCCGAATCGCCCGGCGAGCGGCAGGTGATGGCGGTTTTTCAAAAAGACGCCAAGACTTATGCGTTCTCCATCGGTTCGATAAAGGACGCAAACTACAAGTTTTACTCCGATGACATGCTCTTCATTCAAGATCCCCATGAGCTGTACAAACATTGGCCGGCGGACGTTTGGGATGCCGTCGATAAACGCCAGGTCAAACCAGGGATGAGCGAGCTGCAAGCAGATTTTGCGGTCGGCTTAGGGATTCCGGAAAGCTCGGGCGAGGCAGGGAATCGCACGGTGAACTACCCGAACGGCGGGAACCCGCTCAGCGTCACCTACCACAACGACAAGGCAGTCGAGATCAAAGGGAAGTAGCGCAGGCGCCGGGCGTCCTCGCTCCGCAGAGATGCCGTCACTTCACGACAGGGGAATTCTCATCCGCGGCTTTCTGCTCATCCCCATGGATGACTCCGTCTTCGTTGGCATAGAAGGCGCGATGCTCGGCATCCACCTGCTGGGGAGTCAGTGTCAGTTCATAGCCATCTTTGCGGGAGCGGAAGCTTACGGTGTAATCCCCACGGTTGGTTTGGGCCATGCGTCTGGTGAAAGAGCCGGTATGAACCAGATCCATCAGGCTAGGAGCATACTTGTCACTGTTCTTTTTGTAATATTGTTTTTGCGCCCGGATGACCGTGCGCATGTAACCCAGAGCATTGGCTTCGGAGTCTGAACGCGCCGGGTCGCCCTTAAACTTTGGCTGATACGCCGTCTGCGCCGCTGACAACGACATTGTCGCGGCCAAAAACACCGCGATCCGCGCCATTCGCCTTCGCGATGGTAATCGGTAAGGTAACCCCATGAGCATTCCGGCCTCTTTTCGCTAAGATGTTCGCATGTTACTGCCGTAATTACAAAACCGTTAGTGCGCTTTCCATCCTAAGCGATTGAAGCTATGCTAGCCCCATCTACCGCGAGTAGGAAAGCTATGAAATCTGCAATGGCCGCGAAAGCTGCACCAGTAAAAAAGTCGCCGATCCGTATTGCTGTAGTGGAAAGCGATCCACTGCGGTTCGTGGGATTCAGGGCCCTGTTCGACAACGAAGTGGATTTCGAGTTGATCTCCGCCTCACTTCCCGACATTGGCAACTTGCAGGGCATCGATCTGATCCTGCTGGGTAATCGCAACGGCCAAAACCTTTTCGACCTGATGGCGAGCCTGAAGGCTACGCGTCCCGACCTGCGCATAATTGTGACAGGTTCCGGGATTGATGAAGAGACCATTCTGAAGGCCATTGCCTCGGGCGCCAAGGGCTACGTGGATGAGGCTGCCTCGCCCGCTGAGTTTGTGCAAGCGATCCGCGTGGTGAATGAAGGCTCGGTTTGGGCGCCGCGCCGCGTTCTTTCCATGTTTATCGAGCGCGTGTCCTCGTCGCCGGGACGAATCTTTCCCGCGGGCCGCGTCACCTTTACTGACCGCGAGAAAGAAGTTCTGGAAATGCTGGTGGCAGGGCGGTCCAATAAAGAGATCGGTTCCGCGCTGGGCATTGAAGAGCGCACAGTAAAAGCGCATGTCGCCAAGTTGATGCGAAAAGTCGGCGTGCAGAACCGGATTGCGCTTTCCGTACATGCGATTACGCACAACCTGGTGGCCGCGAAGTAGGCCTGCGTCTCAAGTTACTAAAGTACAATGACCCTCGTAATCTTGCCCCTTTGTTCCGCCTGACGCATACTCGCCTCACCTACCACAGAACCTGGGAGACGGGGTTGGGAGCGGAGATTAGGGTCACCGTTGCCAACCCCGCATTTTTTTGTTTGTACCTGAATCATCAATAGCCGTCTCGCTTCTTTCGCTCCAACCCTGTGCCAGCCACTAGAATCCTTTAGAATCAGTTACAACTGATTTCCAAGAATCCATGTAGGAAAGCTGGAGAAATAGAAATGAAGAGACTTCTGCTCGTGTGGGTTGTTGTCGGGTTGGCGTTTATGGCATTTGCCGCGGATGACAAGGATAGCGGCAAGGAAGGCAAAGCCCAGGACCGGGTTCAGGCCGCGGCCGACGTATTAAATGAAATCCAAGGGGCGCCCGATCAGGGTATTCCGTCGGAGGTACTGGGCTCGGCTGAATGTGTGGCCGTCGTGCCCTCCATGTTGAAAGCTGGATTCGTGGTCGGCGGCCACTATGGCCGCGGCGTCGCCAGTTGCCGTACTCCCAAAGGCTGGAGCGCGCCAACATTCTTTACCGTTAAGGGCGGGAGCTTCGGATTGCAGATCGGTGGCCAGGCGGTCGATTTGGTTATGTTGGTCATGAACCAGAATGGAATGCGCAACTTGCTCTCCAGCAACTTCAAACTGGGTGCCAATGCCAGCGTTGCGGCAGGTCCGGTTGGTCGCCACGCCGCAGCCGATACCGACTGGAAGATGCGCGCCCAGGTTCTGAGCTACTCTCGCACCCGCGGTATTTTTGCCGGATTGGAGCTGAACGGCGCCGTGATCAAGCAGGACAAAGACAGCACGCGAGAATTCTATGGGCATATGGTGACTACCAAGGCGGCTCTGCAAGGCGAGGTCGAAGCGCCGAAAGAAGCGTATCCATTCTTGCAGACGCTAGCGAAATGGGCCAAGGAGGCCAGTAAGTAGGAAGATCATTTCTTCACAAAAAGCTCGCGCGCTTGGTTTGACGTAGGATTTTCCCGGTGCTACCGTCACCATTTCCCCCACATGCGGCAGCGACTCGAGTACGGCCTCGCCTGGCTGATCATCAAATTCATCGGAGCGCTGCCTCGTTCATTGGCCCGCGCCGCCGGCATCACGCTCGCTTGGACGGTTTACCTGCTGCACATCCGGCTTAGGCGCGTTGGCATGCGCAACCTGGCGCTGGCATTTCCTGATAAGAGCCAGCATCAGCGCGCCAAGATTTTGCGCGGTGTTTTTACTTCTTTCGGGCGCCAGTTGGCCGAAGTTTGTCTCTTCCCCAAGTACACTCCCGAGAATGTCAGCAAGGTGGTGGTCTACGACGGATTCGAGAACTTCGAACGCGCCTTGGCGAGAGGCAAAGGAGTGCTGTTTCTGACCGCTCACCTTGGGGCATGGGAGCTCTCCGCCTTTACTCACTCGCTTCACGGACACCCGCTGCATGTGGTGATGCGTCCCCTGGACAACGTGTACCTCGATCGCCTGACCCGCCAATATCGCACCACGCACGGCAATTTGATGGTCGACAAGGACGACTTCGTTCGTGGCTTACTCTCGGCCATGAAAGCCGGAGAAACCGTGGGGATTCTGATGGACACGAACATGACTCCGCCGCAGGGGGTGTTCGTCGACTTCTTCGGAATTCCGGCGTGCACCGCAAGCGGCCTGGCGAGAATCGCGCTGCGCACCGATGCTGCGGTCATCCCGGGTTTCACCATCTGGGATCCAGTGTTGCGAAAATACCGCTTGCGTTTTGACCCCGCGATTGTTCTGGTGCGCACTGGCGATGATGATGCCGATGCCGTTGCCAACACGGCGTTGTTCACGAAAGTGATCGAGGATTACGTGCGGCGATATCCGGAGCAGTGGCTGTGGGTGCACCGGCGCTGGAAGACCCGCCCCGAAGGCCAACCACCGCTCTATTAGCCAGACCAGACGCAGCAAGCTGCGTCTCTACGGAGAGAACTGTACAGACGTTGCCGGCAACGTCTCGCAGTGGCGAGAATGCTGGCGCAAGTTAAAACCAGTCGCTCCGGTACGCGATCCACCAACTGACGTAAATAATTGGGATGGTTGCGGCCAGGGCCCACCATAACGGCAAAACAAAATCCGCAGCCAGGCCAAGCACAGTGAAGCAGATCCAGAAGATCTTTCGCTCCATTCGGACATTTTAGCCCCAGCTTTCCTTTCCCGCGGCAAACGTATAAAAAGGTGCCATGACGCTTTTGGCCAGGACGCGCTCGGTGAAAGAGGTAGCTGAGTTTCTGCAGGCTCTCGTACTTGGAGACGAGACGGTGCAGTTAACGGGCATATCGAGCGTCGAATCGGCGGAACCCGGTGATTTAATTTTCGTGGCCCAAGAAAAGAATCTCCGCCTGGCCCTCGAATCACGTGCCTCCGCCATAATAGCCGGTGAATTTGCATCGGGAGAGACAAACTCCAAACCTCTGCTGCTCTCGACCCAACCACGATTGGCCTTTGCCCGGGCGGCGCAACTTCTTTGTCCCCGGCCGGCGCGTGAACCTGGAATTCATGCAAGCGCAATCGTAGATCCATCGGCGCGACTGGCTGAGGGTGTAACGGTTGAAGAGCGAGTGATTGTCGGCGAAGGGGTGCGCATCCAAAAGGGTACGAGGATCGGAGCAGGCAGCGTAATCGGCGCGCAGGTGAGCATCGGATGCGATTGTGAACTGTATCCGAATGTCACGGTCTATCCTGGCGCGCGCCTTGGAGACCGCGTAATCGTTCATTCCGGTGCGGTGCTCGGCAGCGACGGTTTTGGCTACGTGCGCGATCAGGCATCGGGCCGCTACGAAAAGTTTCCGCAAGTCGGACGGCTGGAAATCGAAGACGACGTCGAGATCGGCGCCAACAGCACCATCGATCGCGGAGCCTTGGACACAACGCGTATCGGGCGCGGTACGAAAATCGACAACCTGGTGCATATTGGTCACAACTGCCAGATCGGAGAAGACATCGTAATTGCCGCGCAGACCGGGCTTTCCGGCAGCGCCGTGCTGGAGAATGGAGTGGTGGTGGGCGGGCAGGTTGGCATTGCGGACCATGTCCGCATCGAGTCGGGCGCGATCCTGGGCGCTCAATGTGGAGTTCCCAGCAAGAAAGTGATTCGCGGCAAAGGCGTATTGTTTTGGGGAACCCCAGCCCGGCCCATCCGGGAATACCTGAAAGAATTGGCTGTGCTGGCGCGTCTGGCAAAGAGAGAGTAGCGCCGCCGTCTCAACGGCTGTCGCGACGGCATCTTGCCGTCGCTGCGAACACAAAGGAACTCAATGGCAGTCGTCGTAGTCGGCGGACATTCGCGCAGCGTAGGCAAGACCAGCGTGGTCGCTGGTCTGATCGCAGCAATGCCGGAATACAATTGGACCGCGTTAAAGATCACGCAGTACGGGCATGGAGTCTGCTCGCTCAACGGCGAATCCTGCCACTGCGCCACCGATGATCACAGCTGGGCAATTTCGGAAGAGAAAGATCGTTCCGGAGATTCCGATACCTCGCGTTTTCTCCTAGCCGGTGCAGCACGCGCGCTTTGGGTCCGCACCGAACAGGGTCGTCTGGCAGAGGCGATCCCAACCATTCGCCGCAGACTCGCTGAATCGGAAAATGTGATTCTAGAGTCGAACAGCATTCTGAAATTTCTCCGTCCGGATCTCTACTTGACGGTTCTTGATCCAGCGACCGCGGATTTCAAACGATCAGCCCAGGAATTTCTCGACCAAGCCGATGCTGTCATCCTGCACGCTTCCAAAGAGCCAAATGGCGGTAAACCGGCATGGACGGGCGTCTCGCTGAAACCCGTTGCAGGCTGCCCAATCTTCGAGATTTATCCGCCAGAATACGTAACTCCAGAGATTGCGGAGTTTGTCAGAAACAAAGTAGCCGGGAACCCGAAGCCTAAAGCCTAAAGCCTGAAGCCCGCGTTTTGCTATCCTGCTACGTGCGACAGATTCACAAAAGTGCCTGGTGGCTGGTTCTGCTCTCGGCTGCCCTGCAGATTCTGATCTTCCCGCTCCCCAATCTCTACATGCTGAGTTGGGTCGCAGTTACACCTCTGCTGATCGCAATTCTGAAGGCTCGGCAACCGCACGCGCTGCAACTTCGGGCCGGAATCAAACTGCTGCCGGCTACACCTCTGCAGGCTTTCCTGTTGGCGTACGCATGCGGGATCTTGTGGTACGCCGGCACCTGCTATTGGATTTACAGCGTCATGCATCAGTACGGCGGAGTCAACGTGCCGGCCGGAATCGGCATTCTGATTCTGTTCTGTCTCTATCTTGCGCTTTACCACGGCGTCTTCGGGTTACTAGTCAGCCTGCTGGTAGGAAGCAATCCATTTAGCATTCGAGCGTTGCTGCTCTCGCCTGTGCTGTGGGTGGCTGTCGAACTCGCCCGCACCCGCATCACGGGCTTCCCCTGGGGACTGCTCGGTACAACTCAGGTAGATAACATTCCGCTGAGTCGCATTGCCTCGGTCACAGGTGTCTCCGGAATCTCGTTCGAAATCATGCTGGTGAATGCAGCGTTCGCTGCTGTCTACCTGGGGCAGCGTGAAAAGCGCAGCCGGCTCTTGCTTGCAACCGTCATTGCCGCGGCAATCTTACAAGCCGGCAGATTGGTTCCCGCACCAGCAATTCCCGCTGACGACACCGCAGTTCTAGTTCAAGCCAACGTGCCCATCCTCGAAGGTTCTGATTGGACGAAAGAGTATTTCAACCAAACCCTGCGCGACCTGACGGAAATCAGTCTGGATTCGCATGGTGGCCCATCGCATTCCGATTTGATCGTATGGCCGGAAAACCCGGCGCCGTTCTATACCAGCGATCCGCTTTTCCGCGATGCGGTCAGCAACGTAGCCCGCCAGTCGAACGCATGGGTCCTTGCGGGCAGCATTGGGATTCGCAATGCCGGTGGGACCCCAGACCAACCCACGGCAATCTACAACTCCGCGTCGCTCGTGAGCCCGAATGGCGAATGGGTTTCGCGCTACGACAAAGTTCATCTAGTTCCGTTCGGCGAATACGTCCCCTTTAAACAAATATTCTCTTTCGCCGGAGGTTTGACCAAGGAAGTAGGAGATTTCTCCCGAGGTACTTCTCGCGCGCCCCTCGATGCGGGTGGGACCAGGCTCGGCGTTTTCATCTGCTACGAGTCCATCTTTCCGGACGAGGTCCGGCAATTCGTTAACCACGGAGCGCAAGCGCTGGTGAACATGTCTAACGATGGCTGGTATGGGGACAGCGGGGCCTACGCACAACATCTCAAACAGTCCCGCATGCGTGCTGTCGAAAACAACCGCTGGCTGCTGCTTGACACCAATACCGGCGTTACCGCTTCTATCGATCCCAACGGACGAATCGTGGCCAGTGCGCCCCGCAAAACCCGCACCGCGCTTCGGGCCCCATACGCGCTCTCGAGTTCGACCACGTTCTACACTCGTCACGGCGACTGGTTCGCCTATCTGTGTGCGATAATTTCGATAGCGGCACTTTTCATGCGGCTGTTTGGTCGCAAGCAAAAAGAAACGTAGCAAGCTACGCTTTTACAGCTTGTAGAGACGTTGCTTGCAACGTCTCGCATGCACAATTTCTTAGAGGACAAGAATGATGGTCGAAGAGCTCGAAAAAGAGTATGCGGTCCTGAAAGACAAAGTTCGCGAACTTCGGGAGTATCTTTGACGCGGGCAATCTGCGCCAACGTCTGAGTGAGATCGAAAAGCAGGCCTCCGACCCAAATCTCTGGTCGAACCCACAAAAATCCCAGACGGTCATGCGCGAGAAAAAGCGCCTGGAAGATGTGTTGACCAACGAGACCAATCTCATCCGCCACAGCGACGACATCACCGCCTACTTCGACCTCGCCCGCGAAGGTGAA
This sequence comes from Terriglobales bacterium, assembly GCA_035567135.1. Lineage (GTDB taxonomy): Bacteria > Acidobacteriota > Terriglobia > Terriglobales > Acidobacteriaceae > JABDBE01. The sequence continues at coordinate 129,995 of DATMQI010000134.1, read as the reverse complement.
AGCGTCGACGCCGACCTGCGCCGCGAAATTGACTCTCTGCGCCAACTAGTCGATCGTCTCGAAACCGAAACTCTGCTCTCGGGTGAGAATGATGCTCGCAATGCGATCGTCACGATCCATCCTGGCGCTGGAGGCACGGAATCGCAAGATTGGGCGGACATGCTGTTGCGAATGTATTTGAGATGGGCCGAGCGTCAGGGTTTCGAGACTGTGCTCTACGACTACCAACCTGGCGAAGAAGCCGGCCTCAAATCCGCGACGTTCGCCGTTAACGGGGAGTACGCGTTCGGCCTGCTGACCAGCGAAATCGGAGTGCATCGACTGGTGCGAATCTCCCCATTCGATCAAGCCAAACGCCGCCATACATCTTTCGCCAGCGTCTTCGTCTCGCCGGAAATTGACGACAGCATCGACATCGTTATCAAGCCCGAAGACCTGCGCATCGACACCTACCGCTCCAGCGGCAAGGGCGGACAGCACGTCAATACCACAGACTCCGCGGTTCGCATCACTCACATCCCCACCGGACTTGTAGCCGCCTGCCAAAACGAGCGCTCCCAGCACAAAAACAAAGACCGCGCTATGAGCATGCTCCGCTCCAAGCTCTACGAGAACGAACTGGAGAAAAAGCGGGCAGCCACAAAGAAGATTGAAGACTCAAAACTAGACATCGATTTCGGCTCGCAAATACGCTCGTACACTTTGCAACCGTACCGTCTGATCAAAGACCATCGCACAAAAATGGAAGTCGGCGACGTAGACCGGGTAATCGACGGTGACTTGCAGCCCTTCATCCGAGCCTACCTGCAAATGCGGCGCGGCGAAAAGCAGGCATAAAAATCACGTGGGGACAGCCGCCCTCGGCTGTCGAGGCGAGCAAAGCTCGGCAGCCCACGCTATCACTCGTGGGTCGCGTTTATCCCCGCCTGTTGGTAACATTCCATGCTTGAACGCGGGAGCGCTTTCGTCTGCTGAACCAAACTCGCATTACCGCATCCTGGAAAAGCTGGGCGGCGGAGGTATGGGCGTCGTCTACAAAGCCGAGGATGACAACGTTTTATATCTGAAATAATCACGCCCTGCCCGAGTGCCTTTGGTAACGTTACCTCAACGAAAATGCTGGCAAGCAGCCTGTCCCCGCGTGATCCTGTACTGTGCAGCATTTTCGGAGCTAACCAAATCTATGACACGCATGATCGATGTCATTCGCTCCTCGGGCGCATCCTCGCATGTGATGCAGACTGCGGCCCGCGGCGCACTCTCTGTCCCACCTCAGGAGATGATCGAAATCCTGGTTTACCTGGCGACGCAGACCAAAATCTTCGCGGAGCGGGCCCGTCTTACCTTAGCGGGATGGGATGAGGCTTCTTCGCGCGCCGCGGCAGCGGACCGCAATACCCCGAAAGAAGTATTGGCTTACATGATTACTCCAGGAAATCTGCGGCCCACGTTGCTTCCGGCATTGCTCGAGAATCCCGCAGTCTCCGAAGAATTGCTGGTGGAACTCGCTCGTTCGGCTTCCCGCTACATGGTCGAGACCCTGGTCAAGAGCGCGCGGGTGAGCCAGTCGAGGGTATTTCTGAGTTCATTGCATTCCAATCCGCACTTGAATCCCAATCAGTCGTCCGCTATTGCGGAGAAACTGTCGTCGCTGGAACCCGCGACCACAACGGAATCTGCAACCACGCCAGCTTCTCCCGAAGGTGAGAATGCAGGAGTGCCCGAAAAACCAACAGTTCCGGAGATAGCCAGCACTGAAGCCGGCGCGGATGAAGTCCCCGACGAAACCGTTAGTGCATACCTGGCCGAGCACGCCGCCGAAATCTCCGCGGACGCAGAAAAACCGTTCCAGCCGATCGGCGGAATCGAGGAACTCGTTCCGGCATCTTCGGCATATGATGGCGAGGACGCGACTGTCGAAGTAAAAACTGCGGCTGTCGCTTCGAGCCCGGCGCACGGTGCAGCCGCCGCAGTTCGGAAAGCCCCGGTAAAAAAGGTTTACCTGACGGCCGAAGAGCAACGGGGAAGCGCGCTGCAGAAAATCTCGCGACTCGACATCAAAGGACGCATTCAACTGGCGATGAAAGGGAGCAAAGAGGAGCGCTCAATTCTCATCCGGGACGGGACAAAAGTTGTGTCCTTGGCCGTGCTCGAATCGCCGAAGATTACCGACAGCGAAGTCGAGAAGATTGCCAATCAAAAGAACGTGCTCGAATCCGTGCTTCGCGGCATCACAATGAAGCGGCGTTTCATTAAGCAATATGCGATCCTTCGGAACCTGACCTTCAATCCGCGAACGCCGATCGACGTATCCCTCGGGCTGATTAAGCATTTGCTGACCCCGGACCTCAGAAACCTGTCAGGCAACAAGGAAGTGTCCGATACCGTCCGCAAAATAGCAACCCGAATGTTCCGACAGAAGCTCGAAGTGACCGGAAAAGAATAAAATCAATGTAGGCGCGGGCATCCAACGCCCGCGCATCCTGCCAAGCTGCCAAGCGGAATTGGCGTAGCATGACCGTGGTCGCTACAATGCTTTGTTATGTCCTCCTCGCCGCAACCGGATGCCATTGCCGATCTGCTGAAGCGCTCTAAAACCATCGTCGTGGTCGGACTTTCAAACAGCCCGCTGCGCCCAAGCCACGGAGTTTCTGCTTATATGCAGAGCAACGGCTACCACATCATTCCGGTCAATCCTGAGATCAAAGGTGCCCTCGGCGAAAAGGCGTATGCATCGCTGCTCGAGGTCCCGGAGAAAATCGATATCGTGAATATCTTCCGGCGCCCAGAGTTCGTAGAGGAGATTGTAGATCAGGCAATACAACTGAAGCTTCCAGCGATTTGGATGCAGGAGGAAGTCATCAACGAAAAGGCCGCGGAGAAGGCCCGCAAAGCCGGGATCTTCGTAGTCATGGACCGCTGCATCTTAAAAGAACACAAAGCCCGCTTCGGATAGTGAACATAACCGCGTGCGTAGCTTTGCTTTGTGTACCTTCGTGTCCTTTGTGGTTCAGGAAGTTCAAAGGCGTCAACCACAGAGGACACGAAGGTACACAAAGGAAGTACTTTGCGGAAATTACGCCTTTACCAGAATTACGGTTGCGTCATCGTGCAAGCCGGCGCCGTTCGCGAATGTCCGTACGTCCTGGAGAATGCTCTCCGCCGACGCGTCGCTACGACGAAAGTGTTTTTCAAGCCGCCCCGCACCGTACTCGTCGTCTTCCGGATTCGTCGCTTCGGTAATGCCGTCGCTATAAAACAACAGGCGTGAGCCTTGGGGCAGGTGTACTTGCGCCTCAGAGTAGTCGCCGGGTCCAATGCCAAGTGGCAAACCCCGTTCCGTGTCGAGGAAGCGTGCTTGCGAGTTCTCGATCAGAAGCGGACGCAAGTGCCCGGCGCTCGAGAAGGTCAGCATCCGAGTCTCGGGATTCAGCACTGCATACACCATGGTGACGAACCGGCCGGAAGGGAAATCACTGACCAGCAATTCATTCAGCTTGGTCAGCACTTCACTCGGACTGCAGGATGCCTCTGCCATCGAGCGCAGCATGCCGCGCGTTGCCGACATCAAAAGCGCAGCGGCCATGCCTTTTCCCGAGACGTCGGCGAGCACCAATCCCCAGCGGCTATCGTTGAAAGGAATGAAGTCGTACCAATCTCCACCCACAGCGCCAGCCGGAGTCGAGAGTCCAGAGATGACGAAGCCCGGAATGTAAGGCGAACTGCGCGGCAGCAATGCCTGCTGAATCTTGCGCGCTTCATTCGCCTCGCGGCTCATCTTCTGTCGCTGGTGCTGCTCTTCCTGAAAACGACGCGCATTGTGAACCGCGACTGCCACATAGCTGCACAGTGATTGCAAGAGCCGAAGTTGCTGTGCGGGGAAGGCATCCAACTGAGGATGCGAAGCCGTGAACACGCCAATCAGTTTTCCCTCAACGTGCAGCGGAATCGCAACCTCGGAGAGCGTGGACTCGTCACATCCAATGTAGTACGGGTCCTTGCGCACATCAGGTGCATATCGCATCTGGCCCGTGCCCGCGACGTAGCCGACCATACCGTCTTTCCCAAGCTTCAGGCTGTTTCCACTGCCGCAGATCTCGCAGCCAGCACAGCCGTGCGCGCAGGCCAGGACTAACTCTCCCCGCTCTTCGTCGTACAAGTAGATATCTGCCTCGACGCACCCGAACGACTGCGCCACATCATTCACCACTTGATCGATGAGACGATCAAGGTCCAGGATCGAGCTGATCTTCTGCGCCGCCTTTTGCAACTTCAGCAGGTCTTCGACTTGATCAAAGGCGAGTTGATGCTCGGCTGGGTATTCGGCTGTATTCACTCTCGCTGTGGTCGCCACGGTTTTGCCCTCCTGCCGAATGTAAGTCTAAGTAATAGCGATACTTACTATTTGTTATCAGATGCTTGCGCGGGATGGTTCGATTCAATCGTTCCGAGATGGCCGAAATCCGTCATCCGCAGGGAGTGCTAAGGTCTGCAGTCCACAGAGCGCGGACGGTACACGTCCACATCGCCTGACGTCGTGTTCGCAAACCACTACTTATCAGTGGGATAGAGATGGCACTAAAAATAAAACTAAAAAAGACTTGACAGTTGATATAGTGTTATAGTTAACTACATCACTAGAGGTTGACTGAAAGAGATTCGGACAGCCCGTAAGAATAGAAAAAGGAGAGACTGAAATGAAATCACGCATCGCTATTTCGGTTGTATTTGTTTTGATGGCCGCTGCAGCTTTCGCGGCGGACGCCGCTCCCCCCACCCAATCGGGCGCTCAAAAATCTTTCGACAAATTGAAAACGCTTGCCGGTACCTGGCAAGGCTCGGTGACCACCGTCCCCAAGATGGAAGAGATGGGGGACATGACGCGCATGCAGGTCTCGTTGCGGGTGACCTCGCGGGGAAACGCGCTGGTGCATGAGATGAAGGGTGCGGGAGACGGGGACGATCCGACCAAGTACGACCATCCCGTCACCATGTTCTATCTCGACAACGATCGCCTGCTGCTGACGCATTATTGCGACGCCGGCAATCGCCCTCGCATGGCGGCCAGAACTTCGGCCGACGGAAAGACGGTGGAGTTCGACTTTCTCGATGTTGCCGGCAGCACGCAGTACGGACACATGGAGCATGCAGTGTTCACTATCATCGACGACAACCACCACACCGAGGACTGGACTTACTTAATGCCCGGGGACAAGCCGATGCACGCGCACATGGATCTGCAGCGGGCAAAGTGACGACGCTGCGAATTGATCCATGACTGCGGTTAGAGAGATTCGCAGGCGACTAATGACTTCGAGGATATTTCTATGACCATCAGCCTGAAAGCCATTTTTCAACGGAACGACCGGTATGAAGGTGTCCGCAGGACCAATATTTACCTCTTGCGGCTGCTCTATGTATTGATGTTCTTCGTCTTGGGCAAAGAGACCTGGACGCATATCCTCACCCACCAGGGACCATGGGACCCGACAAGTGCCGTGGTATGGTGCGTCTGGACGGCGTTCGCAACTCTGGCGGGGATAGGAATCGTCCGTCCCGTGAAGATGCTGCCGATTGTGCTGCTGGAGATATTTTACAAAGTGATGTGGCTCATTCTCGTGGCATATCCACTGTGGTCAAAGGGCACGTTGGCTGGATCACCAGCGGAAGGCATCACGTCGTCGTTCTTATGCGTGATATTACCCATCGTTGCTGTGCCGTGGGGATACGTGTTTGTGAATTACTTTTACAAAGCCCAAGCAGTAGAACCTGTTTTTTGAGCGAGGCCGCAATGTGCGGCGCTGTCGCAGCGGAGGCAGATCAAATGATCTTCTTCCCTTGAATTGAGTCTTTAGCTTTAATCTGGAACCGATCATGGACCGTGAGTGGAATGACAGTCAACCGATTTACCGCCAGCTTCGCGACCGCGTGGTTGCGATGATACTCGACGGCGTGCTCAAGGAAGGCGATCCGCTGCCGTCCGTGCGCAATGTCGCGGCCGAATTCCGGGTCAATCCGCTCACGGTTCTGAAGGGCTATCAGCAACTGGTTGACGAGCAACTGGTCGAGAGCAAGCGAGGTCGCGGCATGTTCATAAATGCGGGTGCGCGCAGTCTGCTGCTGCAGGGCGAGCGCCAGAAGTTTCTTGCGGAAGAATGGCCCAGAGTCCACGCCACCATTCAAAGGCTCGGCCTGAGGGCGGAAGAACTGCTCAACGGCGGCGCAGATCGCGGGTCGTCTGATACCGAAGAGGAGGAACCGAAGCCATGACAGTGATAGAAGCACGCGGTCTCCGTAAGGCATTCGGAACAACGGTCGCGCTGGACGGCATCGATTTGCGGGTCGAAGAGGGCCGCATCCTCGGACTTATCGGTCCGAACGGCGCAGGCAAGAGCACCGCGCTCAACGCGATTCTTGGCCTTACGCCATATCAGGGACAACTGAAGGTGCTTGGACGCGACCCGTGGACGGAGCGCGATCAACTGATGCGCGATGTCTGCTTTATTGCTGATGTCGCTGTACTGCCGCGCTGGATGCGGGTTTCGCAGGCGCTCGACTACGTGGCTGGCGTGCATCCGCGATTCGACCGGGTGAAGGCCGAAGGTTTCCTGGCAAAAACAGACATCCGTCATGCCAGCAAGATCAGGGAATTGTCGAAGGGCATGGTGACCCAACTGCACCTCGCTCTGGTCATGGCGATTGACGCGAAATTGCTGGTGCTGGACGAGCCGACGCTTGGCCTGGACATTCTCTATCGCAAACAGTTCTACGATTCGTTGTTGAACGATTACTTCGACCGCAGCCGCACCATAATTGTGACCACACATCAGGTAGAAGACGTCGAGCACGTCATCACCGATCTCATGTTCATCAACCGTGGTCGTATTGTTCTCAGCTGCAACATGGAAGAATTCGAGTCGCGCTATGTAGAAGTGACGGTGCATCCCGAGCGAGTCGCCGCCGCGCGGGCGCTCAAGCCGATTTACGAACGCCAGGTGCTCGGCCGCAGCTTGTTGCTGTTCGATCGCGTTGCTAATCAGAAAGTCGAGCGCCAGCAGTTGACCGCGCTTGGCGACGTGCGCACGCCCGGCATCGCCGACTTGTTCGTTGCCGTAATGGGCAACCACGCCGGTCAACCCCAGGGAGCAGCGAAATGAATACTCAATCAAACACAGCGCCAGAGCCGGTTGCCGACTCGCAGCGAGTCGTGGTTGCGGCCATGTCGTCAACTCGGCCCATGTACTGGTCTATACGACGCGAATTGTGGGAGAACCGTTCCATCTACATCGCGCCACTGGCCGTCGCCGGCGTTGCTCTATTCGGATACCTGATCGCCACCATGGGCTATGTCATGTCGACGAGCAACCTGGCTCAGCGGCGTGCGGCTCTCGAAGAGCCTTATAGCTTCGCTACCGCGCTGATCATGGGGGCTGCCTTTCTAGTCTCGATCTTCTACTCGCTTGACGCATTGCACGGCGAACGTCGCGACCGCAGCATTCTGTTCTGGAAGTCACTCCCAGTTTCAGATCTGACCGTAGTACTGTCCAAGGCAAGCATTCCGTTCGTCGTTCTGCCACTGCTCTCCTTCGCGATCGTCGTTGCCACGGTATTGATCATGGTGCTGCTGAGCACGCTCGTGATGGTGGGGAGTGCTGCGCCTATCGCGACCCTAGGAACACCGATGCTGTTCCAGATGGGGCTCATGCTGTTCTATCACCTGATCACCATGCACGTACTGTGGTATGCGCCGTTCTACGGCTGGTTGCTGTTGGTCTCGGCTTGGGCGCGGCGCGCGGCGTTTCTATGGGCCTTCTTACCCCCGGTCGCGATTGGCAGCATCGAGAGGATTGCATTTCATACTTCGTATTTCTTTAATTTGCTGCGTTACCGATTCATGGGCGGCCCGGAACAGGCAGGGTCAGATAACTTCCTCGATCCCATGAACTTTACGCCGGGGCAATTCTTGGCTAGCCCGGGTCTATGGATCGGACTGCTGATTACTGTGGTTTTTCTCGCGGCCGCTGTGCGGCTGCGCCACAATCAAGGACCGATTTGATTTCGTATGCATTTTGTTAAGCGCCCGCGTAAGGGAGCAGGAAGATGAATACTCAATCGAACACTGCGCCGGAACTTCCTCTCGACTCGCAGAGAATCGTGGCTTCGGCCACGTCACAGACTCAGCCAATGTACTGGTCGGTGCGACGCGAATTGTGGGAGAACCGCTCCATTTATGTTGCACCGCTGGCGGTGGCCGCTGTCTATTTGATCGGATTCCTGATCAGCTTGTTTTGGCTGCCACGCAATATGCGTGAACTGGCGGCGCAGCATTCGGCGCCTGAACCCATCGCGCTTGCCATGCCCTATAGCCACGCGGCTATGTTGCTCATGCTGGTCGGATTCCTCGTGGGGATTTTCTACTGCCTCGACGCGCTGCACAGCGAACGCCGCGATCGCAGCGTCTTGTTCTGGAAGTCGATGCCGGTTTCGGATCTCACGACGGTGCTTGCGAAGGTGAGTATCCCATTCTTGGTTCTGCCCGTGCTCGTCTTCACCATCACCGTGACTCTGCAAATCGTCATGCGGCTGCTGGCCATCGCAGTCCTGCTGATAAGTGGTGCAGGCGCAGCGACGCAATGGTCGCGCCTGCCGTTGTTTGAGATGGAAGTGGTGCTGCTCTACGGCCTGATCGTGCTTGTACTCTGGCATGCGCCAGTCTACATGTGGATGCTGCTGGTCTCCGGCTGGGCTCGACGCGCGGCATTTCTGTGGGCGGTGCTGCCGCCGCTGGCGATTGCCGGTGTTGAGACTATTGCGTTCCACACTTCATATTTTGGCTCGCTGCTACAAGGTCGGTTGTGGGGATTCGCGACGGGCGCTTTCGACCTCAAGGACAAGAATGGTGTCGCACTCGATCCGCATTTTATTCCGTTGGCACAACTCGCTCCAGGGAGATTCGCGATCAGCCCAGGTCTGTGGATCGGCCTGGTATTTGCGGTGCTATGCATTGCCGCAGCGGTGCGGCTGCGCCGCTATCAAGGACCTCTCTGATTTGACGCATTTGATTTATTTGCACGCGTAAGGAGAAACGAATATGAGCTCAGCAATAATCACGAAACGTATTACAGCAACGTCCCTGCATTTCAAGGCGAAGATTGCTGGTGTTATTTATTTGTTCGGCGTGCTGACGACAGCATTCGTCGAGATCTTCGTTCGCGGAGGGTTAGGCGTCGCGGGATGCCTCATTGCGGTCTTGGGCATGATTGCTGTGACGTTGCTTTTCGTTGACGGCTTCACCCCGGTGAACAGGAGCCTTGCTCTGCTCGCAGCGTCCTTCAACCTCTTCGGGCTCGTTGTTGAGGTTCTTCGATTGCAGCCTCAGGGTGTGAACATCGCCATAGTATTCGACGGATTCTATTGCGTTCTGATTGGCTACCTCGTTTTCAAGTCGACCATCCTGCCTCGAACTTTGGGAACGCTGACGGCGTTAGGCGGTTTGGGTTGGATAACCTTTCTGTCGCCTTCGCTCGTAAATTATCTCTTCCCCTACAACCTGGCTTTTGGCCTTCTGGGGGTGGGAGCGCTATGCCTGTGGTTCCTCATAATGAGTCCGAACGTTCAGCCAGGGAAGAAATATGTCAGCACAAAAGAGGAATGGCTATGAAATCCAACTTTCTTCGCATACTGAAGTTTCCATTGATCGCGGTGCTGTGCGTCGCCATGCTTGCCGGGCTTGGTTTCGTGGTCATGGGGTTGTGGAACTGGTTGATGCCGGCGCTTTTTGGATTGAAATTGATTGGCTACTGGCAAGCCATGGGACTGATCGTCTTGAGCAAGATTCTGTTTGGTGGATTCCGTGGCGTGGGAGGGCGAGGCGGATACCGACGTCATGACATGGGGGAACGCTGGAAGCAAAGGACGCCGGAGGAGCGGGAAAAATTCCGACAAGATCTTCGTGCTTGCTGGCGCTAAATGGCATCGCCGGAGTCAAAGCCGAGTATCTGATTGCAGTCAGGCTGGTCGAAACTGGATCGGTTAAGGAGGGAAGATTATGAGCACAGCAGTAATGACCAACCGATTGGAACTGAGTTCCGTTGCCGACGCTGCGTTGAAGGCAGCCGCGCGGTTTTGGTTTGTGGTGGCCGTGATCGGGCAATTGGTGTTCGCCTTTGCTGTAGCCTCTTTTTACGGCCTTACTGCGCTGCGCGGGGATCTCCACGGATGGAGTAAGTTCATAAGTCACGGCTACATTCCTGGCGATCGTATGGGCAATCTAGCCATCGTCATGCACGTTTCTTCGGCCGTCATCGTCATGCTCGCCGGAGCGGCCCAGTTGGTTCCGCAAGTCCGAAACCGCTTTCCCGTCTTTCATCGCTGGAACGGGCGCATCTACATGCTGACCGCTTGCGCGCTCGGCATGGCCGGTTTTTACATGACCTGGTTCCGGGGAAGCGTTGGCGATCTTTCTCAACACATAGGCGGTAGCCTTGGCGCTGTCGTGATCTGGCTTTGCGCCGCCATGGCGTTGCGCTATGCAATTGCTCGCGACTTCAAGACCCATCGCCGATGGGCCCTGCGCTTGTTCCTGGTGGCAAGCGCAGCGTGGTTCTATCGAATAGCATTCTTTTTGTCTCTGCTCCTCTTCAAAGGCCCATTCGGATTTGATCCGGCGACGTTTACCGGCCCGTTCCCGACGGTCATGTCTTTCGCTCAATACCTTTTTCCTCTAGCGGTCCTTGAAATCTATTTGCGCACGCAGGATCGCCCCGGCGCGCTGCGACGCATGGCTGCGGCCGGCATGCTGTTTGTACTCACCCTCGCGATGGGCGCGGGAATTTTCGCGGTGACCGTGGCCGCTTGGGTGCCTCAGGTTAAAGCAGGCTTCGACCCCCGCAAATCTATGGCCGAAACTCTTTCGGTGACCATCGCGTCCGGTGGCATCGACCAGGCCGTGCGGCAATATCATGACTTGAAGGCTGCCGCACCCGTCACCTACAACTTCGATGAAGGCGAACTCAACGCTTTGGGCTACCAACTCATCGGCACAAAAAAAGTCAAAGAGGCTATCCGCATTCTCCAACTCAACGTCGAAGCGTATCCGCAATCCAGCAACGTTTACGACAGCCTCGGCGAGGCTTACATGGACGACGGCGACAAACCGCAAGCCATCGCAAACTATCGAAAATCGCTCCAGCTCAACCCGAAGAACCGCGGCGCGGCCCTGATGCTGAAAAAACTCGGTGGGGAATAAGGATTGAGTAGCCCCTATTCGTGTCCCTGCGACACTTGCCTCCAAAATGAGGCCTTGAACGTTATCGCAGTAATGGACTTCAACTAACAGTTTCCGTAGCATTGTCCGCATGAAAGAACCGAAATCAAGAACTGGTTCCAAGGCGAAAGCTAAAGGCGGTCCAAGAACGGTTGACGAATACCTTGCGAGTGTCCCGGAACCCGCCCGCAGCAGCTTAAACGAGATACGCACGGCGATTCGGTCCGCGGCGCCAGCGGAGGCCACCGAGATCATCAGCTATGGAATTCCTGCGTTTAAGCACAAAGAAGTGCTGATCTGGTACGCCGCTTTTTCCAAGCACTGCAGTTTGTTCCCCACTGCCTCGGTAATCGAAGCCTTTAGGAATGAACTGAAGGACTTCTCTATCTCCAAAGGAACCATTCAATTCACGACGGACAAGCCACTACCCGCCGCCCTGGTCAAGAAACTGGTAAGGGCGCGGGTCGCGCAGAATGAAAGCAAGAAACGGCGCTGAAGACGGCTGAGTGCTGGATTTTCCCTGAAGTTGGGGCTGGCCCACCCTTTTGCGCCGCTATTCAACCCAAACAGGGTGCCCCACCCTTATTCGGCGTTCGTTGCGAATAGGGTGGGGCGTTTCCAATTTGAGCCGCAACCGCTGCAATCAAGAATCCGATTCCTTTTTTGACGAGGTCTCCCGGGCTTCTGAACGCCGCCGCTTGATCTCGTCCATGCGCTCGCGAATTCGCTTTTCGACGCCTTCGTTGGTGGGATGGTAGTACGAGCGATCCCGCAGATTGTCGGGGAGACACTGCATGTCCGCGATCTTGCCCTCGACGTCGTGGGCGTACTGATAGCCTTGACCGTATCCGAGGCCTTTCATCAATCCCGTGGGCGCGTTGCGCAGGTGCAGTGGGACGGACTCCGCGGCAGTCGCCTCCACGTCGTGCTGCACTTCGCTGTAAGCGGTGTACAGCGCATTCGACTTGGGCGCAAGCGCGAGATAGACAACAGCCTGGGCCAACGCGAGATTGCCTTCGGGCATGCCGATGAAATCCACCGCATCGCGTGCCGCCATGCAGAGCGCCAGCGCATTCGGTTCGGCGAGGCCAATGTCTTCGACAGCCATGCGTACCACGCGCCGCGCAATATAAAGGGGGTCTTCGCCCGCTTCCAACATGCGGCCCAACCAGTAGAGCGACGCATCGGGATCGCTGTTGCGCACCGACTTGTGCAGCGCAGAAATCAGGTTGTAGTGCTCTTCGCCGGCTTTGTCGTAGCGCAGCACGCGTTTTTGCAACGCGTCACGGATAATGTCATCGGTAATTTCTGCGCCCGCTTCGGTCAAGGCACGTCCGAGAGCCAGTGTCGCGGCAACTTCGAGCACGTTGTAGGCGCTGCGCGCATCGCCGCTCGAATAAGACGCGATTTTTGCCAAGACCGCGTCGGAGGCGTTGAGTTTCATCCTTCCCAAGCCGCGTTCTTCATCTGTTAGCGCGCGCTTGAGCAGTTGGACGACTTGCTCCTCAGTCAGTGGTTTAAGCACGTAGACGCGACTGCGCGACAACAACGCAGAAATGATTTCGAATGAAGGATTCTCGGTAGTCGCGCCGATCAGGCGTATATTGCCCTTCTCGACGTGCGGCAGGAAAGCATCCTGCTGCGCCTTGTTGAACCGGTGAATCTCGTCGATGAAAACAATAGTGCGCGTGCCATATTGCCGCGCTCGCTCGGCGTCGGCCATGACCTGCTTGATTTCCTTAATGCCCGTCAGCACGGCCGAAAACTCAATGAACTCCGCCTTGGTCATGCTCGCGATGATCTTAGCGAGCGTGGTTTTGCCCGTCCCTGGGGGTCCCCAGAAGATGAGTGAGCCGATATCATCGCGCTCCAGTTGCGTGCGCAAGGGCTTGCCGGATGCGACCAGATGCTCCTGACCGACAAACTCATCCAACGTCCGGGGACGCATGCGATCAGCCAAAGGCCGGGTCCGATCGCCAGAGTTGTCGCCGCTTGGAATTGTTTGGAACAGACTCATGCTTGCACTTCCGATTGCGAGGTGAGGTGTGCGCGTTGCCTGGCTGCTTCATACAACACAATACTAGCGGCCACGCCTGCGTTCAGTGATTCCACGCTTGGCGAGTGTTGGATGGCGATACTTTCGGTCATTTCCGCGAGCAGATCACGCGGTAGGCCCGCGCCTTCACTTCCAATAAAGACGGCGAGTGGTCCGGTAAGGTTGGCTCGATCGAGCGGCGTGCCTTTGTGTGACGAGGTTGCGACCAGGCGCAGGCCGAGTTCGCGCATCTGCCCCAGCATGCTCACCAGTTTTGTCTGCGCCAGCGGCAACCGGAATACGGATCCTGCCGAAGCGCGAATCACTTTGGAGTTGAATGGGCTGACCGTACCTTCGCCCAGTAGGATGCCTGCGGCCCCAAAGGCCTCCGCCGAGCGCAGGATTGTTCCTAAATTTCCCGGGTCCTGCACGCCCACGATTGCCAGCAATGGTCCAGTATGCGATCTCGCAACGATATCTTCCGGCTTGAAGGATTTGCAGCGGACCAACGCCGCGACACCCTGCGGCGTCTCGCTGGGAACGGCGCTGGCAAACAGTTTGTCGGGAAGCAAGAGAGTCTCGACGTGAGCGGCGAGTTGGGGCAGCAGGCGGTCGGCACGATTTTCGGCCGACGCGCGGAAAAAGACAGCTTTAAACTTCAGGCCGCTGCGGATGGCTTCTTCCAGAATTCGCATGCCTTCGATGGCGCAGTAGCCTTCAGGCGTGAGTTCGGCGCGCGCGAAGGCCGCTCGCAATTCTTTCACAAGGGCATTGTGGCGTCCGTCGATGCGGCGCAGGCGGCTATGGATAGCCGGGTCATGACTCGAGTTGGTCCGCTTCACGTGGTTGTTGCGGAATCATACGCTTCTCCAGCGCGTGCGTCGATGACCGATCAGACCTTTGAATGAACTATCGGGCCAACATCCTATGCGCGGGGCCGGCGTGGCTCGGCCATCGAGCCGAGTCGGCGACGTCTGCTGCCTGGCTTGCGCCGCACCGGCGTCGCTCGGGGTTCCGAAGCCAGAACCCTTTCGATTTCCTCTCGCAGCCAGCGGTTTGCCGGATCATTCTCCACGCTCTCGTGCCAATACAAGTGGGCTTCGAGACGGGGCGCTTGCAGCGGAAAGGGATACACCTGGTTCACCAAAACCGCGTTCATCAGTTGCGCATGTCGCTCTGGCAAGGTCAGTAGCATGTCGGTTTTATTCACCACGATGCAGGCCGTAAGGTTGTGTTGGCTGCGCAGAAACACCTGCCGGCGAAGACCGCGACGGCTGAGTTCGACGTCAATCAGGCTGGGGCCATGGCGACGGGATGAGACCTGAATATGGCGCTGCGCCAGATAAGTATCCAAGTCTAGTTTGTCCTTGATCGCCGGGTGATTCTTCCGGGCAATGACCACGAATGCTTCGTTGAGGAGCCACTTATGCCGAATGCGATCACTCATGGTCATGGGAATGTCGATGGCTAGATCGACCGAGCCACTCGCCAGTTCAGTCTCCAGATCCCTGCGTTTGACCTGCGAGGTCGTGATCGACATTCCAGGTGCAGCGTCTGTCAGGCGGAGCAGCAGCGACGGAAGAATCAGCGCTTCGCCGTATTCCCACAACGACAGGTGAAAATTTCGGCGCGTGTGTTCGGGAACGAAATTACGGCTCTGGCTGAGATTCACCTCGAGGATTTGCAGCGCCTGCCGCACCTGGTCGATCATATTTCGCGTGAACGGCGTTGGTACCATGTGCGGCCCCTGGCGGACGAACAGCGGGTCTTGCAGAAGATCACGCAGTCTCTTTAACGCATGGCTAATCGCGGGTTGGGTGAGGTTCAATTGCTGGCCCGCCCGAGTAATGTTGCCCTCACGATAAATGGCTTCCAGAACCACGAACAGGTTAAGGTCGACCTGGCTTAAATGCACGCCGCATATATTACAGGATTCGTAGGATTCATTAGGAGAATTCTGCTGAAATGGCTAGGCTAGGTGCCTGCGGGATCAGGCTTTTCCAATGGACTTTTCCGTATCACCGAAAGCCCGAGACTATGTTCAGCGCCTCTCGGCGTTCATGGAAGAGCACGTGTTGCCAGCTGAGCCTGAGTATTACGCGGAGGTGCAGAATCTCCCCGACTGGCGCCACTGGAAGCAGCCTCCACTAATGGAGGACTTGAAGGCTAGGGCTAGAGCAGCCGGTCTATGGAATCTATTTCTCCCTAACAATGAGTATGGCGCTGGCCTTACGAATGTGGAATATGCACCTTTGGCGGAAATAACTGGACGCTCGTCGATTGCCCCCGAGGTTTTCAACTGCAACGCACCTGACACGGGCAACATGGAAGTGCTCGTGAAGTACGGCTCACCCGCGCAAAGACTACGCTGGCTGAAGCCGCTGCTCGCTGGCGAGATTCGTTCCGCGTTCTGTATGACGGAACCCGACGTCGCTTCTTCGGATGCGACGAATATGCAAGCTACGGCCATCCTTGAGGGAAACCACGTCGTCCTCAACGGCCGGAAGTGGTGGAGCTCTGGAGTCGGCCATCCCCATTGTCGGCTGCTCATCTTCATGGGCCTCACGGATCGCTCCGCTGCCAAGTACCAGCGTCATTCGATGGTTTTGGTACCGCTCGACACATCCGGCGTCAAGATTGAGCGCGTGTTGCCCGTGTTTGGCTCCTACGATTCGCCCTTCGGTCACGGCGAGGTTAGCTTTACCAATGTTCGAGTGCCGCTGGATTACATCATCGCTGGCCCGGGCCGCGGTTTCGAAATCGCGCAGGGCCGGCTCGGCCCCGGTCGAATTCATCACTGCATGCGCACGCTCGGAGCAGCCGAACGCGCGCTTGAACTCTTGTGCCGTCGCTCGCTGCAAAGGGTGGCCTTTGGAAAACCGCTGGCCGAGCTGGGCGGCAATGCCGATGTCATTGCTAATGCCCGTATCAGGCTGGAGCAAGCCCGCCTTCTTACCCTCAAGGCCGCGTGGATGCTCGATGAAGTCGGCACCAAGGGAGCTCGCAGCGAAATTTCACAGATCAAAGTTGCAGTTCCCAACATTGCGCTGGAAATCATCGACCAGGCAATTCAAATACACGGAGGCGCCGGAGTTACGGACGATTTCCCGCTTGCCGAAATGTTTGCCGCGATCCGCACACTGCGCATTGCAGACGGGCCCGATGAAGTGCATCGCGCGTTGATTGCCAAGCTGGAGTTGAGCAAATATAAGGCGAAGAATTGCGCAACCGCCTGAAGCCGGAAGCGCTAATGAGAAGTGAGTTGAGAACGCGCTTGCAGAGGGGCAACTCGTGCCTCTCCTATGACAATGAGCCCGGTACAGACGGTTTGCGGCCCCAGTAGCTCCGCGCAACTGCGAACGACGCTGATGCACGAACACGTGTTCGTGCTGGATACGGGCGACGAGGAAACATTTCACCGCCAACACACAACACAAGGAGCAGGCATTGATGACTTCACCATTGCTGGGAGAGTTCATGGGGACGATGGTCTTGATCTTGCTGGGGAACGGTTGCGTGGCGAACGTTGTGTTGAAACATTCCAAAGCGCAGGGGTCGGGTTGGATGGTGATCACCAGCGGCTGGGCGTTCGCCGTGATGTCCGCGGTGTTTGTCGCCATCGCGTGCGGCAGCAGGGATGCTCACATCAACCCGGCGGTTACGTTGGGATTCGCCGTGGTAACCGGAAACTTTGCCAAGGTCGTGCCGTATTCAGCGGCGCAAATGCTGGGTGCGTTTGTTGGATCGGTCTTAGTGTGGATTCACTTTGGGCCGCACTGGAAAGCGACAGAAGATCCGGAGTTGAAGCGAGTGTGCTTCTGCGGGGTGCCGGCGATTCGAAATTTCACTGCGAATCTGGTAAGCGAGATCATTTGCACGTTCGTGCTGGTGTTTGTAGTTGGAGCAATCTTTTCGAAAGCCGTGTTGACCACCGGCATGGCAGTTGGGCTGGCCCCTTACCTGGTTGGGTGTCTGGTGTGGGGCATTGGCCTATCGCTCGGAGGTACGACGGGTTATACGATGAATCCTGCGCGGGACTTTCCCACTCGGATCGCTCATGCGGTCCTCCCCATCGCGGGCAAAGGAGGCTCAGATTGGGGCTACGCACCGATCCCCTTCCTGGGACCTTTGGTCGGCGGCACATTGGCAGGGCTGCTGCTTCGCACTCTTCACGTTTAGGGAAATCATTTCCGCGATCGCTTGCTCTGCGGATCACCTGCCTTTGAAGACAGGGGCGCGTTTCTCCAGGAAGTGGGCCACACCCTCTTTGAAATCTTCGCTACGCAAACTTGCCACCATTTCCTCGACGGCAAGATCGAAAGACTCGGCTAAGGTCTGAAACATGGCTCCGTAGACCTGGCGCTTAATAACGCGCAAGGAGCGCGGACTGACCCGCGATGTGAGCTCGACCGCATATTCATTGACCTTGTCGAGAAAGTTGTCCTGAGCGAAGACCTGATTCACCAACCCCATGCGCAACCCTTCAGCGGCGTTGATCTGCCGAGCGGAAAATAGCAGGTCGAGAGCGTTGGGAAGCCCGACGATGCGCGGCAGCATCCAGGCCATGCCATACTCGGCGATGAGTCCGCGTTGCGCGAACGTGGTCGAGAAGCGAGCGGCGTCGGAAGCCAGGCGCAGATCGCAATAGAGCGCAATTACCAGTCCAAGGCCGACTGCCGGGCCGTTGATAGCGGCCAGAATCGGCTTCTCGATTCCAAGGAAATAAGAATATTTCTTCTGGAAATCGGGCGGAACTCCCTCGCGTTGCAGAGAGGTGCCGCCCAGTCGCGAGACGGCGTCGCGCTCCCCACCCGGCAAGCCCTGGGCGGCCACGGAACTCAACAGCGAGATGTCGGCTCCGGCGCAAAAGCCGCGCCCCGCGCCGGTCAGCACGATGACGCCGACGTTGTAATCGCGCTCGGCTTCGTCGAGGCTGGCGCGCACTTCGTTTTCCATGGTGGACGTCCAGGCATTGAGCTTATCTGGACGGTTCAACGTGATGGTTGCGACTCGACCGGTGACTTCGTAGATCGTTTCCTGTGTCGGCATGCCTCAAAAGGTCAGGCGGACGCCTAATTGAACTTGCCGCTTAGGAAAGGCGGATGTAAATGCCAGCGGTGTGCTGGACGTAGCCGTTCCGCCACCAGCAAGGGCCGTGCCCGGCCGAATTCCATGCACATCGAAGGTTGTGAACCCTGGAGCGAACCCGAAAAGAGGGCTTACCTCGTTGTTGACGCTGGCATAATTTGTCCGGTTCGCAATGTTGAATCCTTCCGCCGTAAACTGCAGGTTAGCTCTCTCGCCGAGTTTGTGCGCCCAGCTCAAGCGCATATCAAAGTCGATGTAGTTCGGTCCCAGGCCCGTGTCGCGCGGGGCTCCGATGGGGCGTTCATTGGTAGTGTGATTGTCGCCATTCACCTCTCCTCCCGCCAGCAAGTTGAAAGGATGCCCGCTGTGGTAGGAAAAAATCGGGGCCAGCTGGAAACCGGACAAAATGCTCTGTCTCCATGGGCTGTCGAAGACACCAGCGATCACTACTTTATGCCGCTGATCGAACTCGGAAAGACCACGATCTAAAGCGAGGTTCGTGGGATCCTGCGGCCCATAGTCGGAGTTGTAATCCGTGGATGTGTCAAAGCCCTTGCTAAATGTGTAGTTGCCGAACAAGCTGAAGTGTTCATTAAAACGCTTTTTGACTTCCACGATACCGCCCTCGTAAAGAGCTTCTGACTCAGAACTATATTGGTTGTTCTGTGTCACCAGCGGATTCACAAAGCAGAGCGTGGGATTGGCGGCACAGGGCAGTCCCTCGGTGCCGCCCAGCGGATCCGCCGCAGGGCTCGTATTCCAATTGCGATACGTGACGGTTTGGCCATTGGCCAAAGTTACCGTGCTGAATGGCGCGGGCAGCAGATTGGTGTCGATCGCGACTGGAAGTCTCTGCGTATGAGAGTAGATTCCGCTCAGAGAAATTGACAATCCGCGGCCAATTTCGCGCTCAATTCCAAAAGAAGCCTGCTGCGCAATGGGGGGGCGGTAGCCCGGTTGGTTCACGAAAACTACCTGCAGCGGAGAAAGAATTCTGCTGTTGGTAACGTTGATGCCAAACGGGGCTACCGCGGCGGGCGTGATACAGGCTGCATTGCCTGGGGTTGGGGCGGTGCACTGGATCAAGCCCTGGGCAAAGAGTGTCTGGAAAACTACGGGCGCGGTTTGTAAGCCAGGGAGACCGGTCGGAGTGATCGGATCAACATAAATAGAAATTTCGCGGTTGCAAGGGCTGCTGCCGTTTCCAGGAAATAGGGGGGCCACCCCACAGATCGCGGTCAGATTTGCGACCTGGGGGGCCGGTGAGCTGTTCTCGACCGCAGACTTATTCCTGTTGACAACTCCCAGGCTCAAGTCGACGTCGGGAATTTGTACGTCCACCGGTCCGTAGAAAATTCCGTACCCGCCCCGGATCACGGTCTTGTGATCCCCGAAGGGGTCCCATGCGAAAGAAACCCGCGGAGCGAAATCCTTCTTGTACGTGGTCAATGGCGCGAATTGGGTGTCCAATTCATAGCGCAGGCCATAATTCAAAGTGAAGTTTGACGCGATTTGCCAGGAATCCTGCGCATAGAATGCAGTCAAAGGGCGCGTGTAATACGGATAGGTCGGATTTCCGAAACCCTGCTGGTAAACCTGAGGGAGCCCCAGCGATGCTGATTGCAACGGGTTGACAGTTGTGGTTGCAAGCTGTGGGCTGATTAAACCCCCCGGGAGCGATCCGAACACGAAGCGGCCTGGGAAAAAAGTGTGCGATTCGGTGTGATTGCCGCGCAGCAGTTCGTAGCCGCCGAACTTCAGGGTGTGATGGCCACGGATCAAGGTGAAATTGTCGGCGAATTCATAGCGACGCAGAATGCTGATACTGGGCAAGAAAATATTCGTTCCCAGGTTATTGATGAAGCTGGGAATCTGGAGTCCCACCTGTCCTGGTTCGTTAGGAATCACATTAAAGCTGTTGTAATCCCACTGCACTCGGGCCTCGTTCTGTGCGGTTGCACTGAGTTGGTGATACCAGGCGGCTTGCAGATTGTTGTCGTAGGTATGGATGGAACTTCCTGCCGAAAAAGCGGTTAGAGACTGCACATCCGGCGACTCCTCCAGATCGTGTCCATACCGGTAAGTGACAGAGATCTCATTGTTCACGCTAAAGCGGTGATCCAAACGGGCTGACCCCTGGTATTCGCGCGAGTCATAAGGAAAGAGTCCGCCTTGGGTTTCAAACTGGTTTACCAGGAATCCATTCAGAGCGGCTTGGCCGGGAGTAACGAACGGGTTCGGACCGGGATTTGGGTTTACCGTCAAAATGCTCTGGAGAGCAAAGGCGCAAATATTCGAAGGTAAGGTCAGGACAGTTCCGTTCGGAAGATTTAGGCAGCCAACGGGCGCCGGCGAAGTTGCCAGCCCGCCAATAATGGCATCCTGTGCTGCCGTCGGACGGAAGATGTCGGTGTTGGTTAACAGCGGAACCGCGTTCTGCGCATTCTGCCGCAAGCCTTCGAATCCAACAAACAGAAACGTCTTGTCTCTCTTAATCGGGAAACCCAAGGTTCCGCCGAATTGCTGGCGAGTCAAAGAGTCCTTGATCGGCGAACCTACTGAGTCGGGGTTGGCAGGATTGAAGGTCTGGCCGGGTTGCAATGCCTGGCTGAAGGAAAACGGATTCTCGGCATCCATGACATCGTCGCGGAAAAAACCAAACAGGGTGCCATGCACGTTATTGGTGCCGGACTTTGTCACGATATTGATCGATGCACCGGTGGCTGATCCCAAATCCGCGCCGTAATTGCTGCGATTGATTTGGAATTCCTGAACCGTGTCCTGGCTTACCGTTAGGCGCTGACCGCCGCTATCGCCGGAGGTTTCACCGCCGTCCACCGTTATGCTGTTTCCTCTACCATTGCTGCCATAGAAGGACAGCCCGCTTTGTGGTGTTTGCTTGACTCTGAAATCCTGGTCCCCGGCCAGCCTGGTGGAATCGGACACTCCCGGCGCGAGCAGCGTAAAGGTAAGATAATCGCGCCGGTCCACCGGCAGATCGGTAATGTACTCTTGCGTAATTGTGTCTGCTTGGCTCCCTCGTTCAGTTTCCACTACCGGCGGCCGGTCCGTAACTTCGACAACGGTCGCCACCTGCGACGGTTTCAGTTTGAAATCGGAGATGACCGTCTGCCCGACGGCGAGAGTGACGCCTTTTCTAATTTCCGTGGCGAAACCCGGCATTTGTGCGCTGATGTCGTAAGTGGCCGGGGAGAGCCCTGTCACTCGGAACTGCCCCGTGCTATTGGTCGCGGCCGTGCGCTGCAGACCGGTCTGGGCGTCCACGACATTGACAGTAGCCTTAAGCACCGCAGCGCCGGCAGAATCGGTTACAGTCCCCGTGATCTCACCCGACGTGCCCACGCCCTGTCCGTGAGCCATTAAGGTTGCGAGCAGCAAGCAAAAAAGATACGGGAGTGGTTTCATAGGATTCTTTCGCCTCCAGAAAAGGGCGCAGCAGCATGAAAACGAGCGACCATCCAAACTGCTCTTTTCGAAAGCCATATTTCCCCCTGCCTCGGACTTACCTGAATCACAACAAAAATAACTGGTCGTGCAGCAGCATGCATCCGGGCTCTTCGAACTTGCTGGAGTTTTCCCTGCCGGCGTTATTTTGATTGAGATTATCTATTTTGGGGATCGAATGATGAGAGCAAACCATTCCCCACGCTCGTACCGTTTCAGAGCGCCGCATCTTCATGATTGGCGCGAGCGTATCCGCGTTCGCGAAATTCATCAAATGAATTGTTTTGATGATGCTGTATGCCTGTCAGGAATGAAGATCTAGCTCATGAAATGGCGTTCATAACCTTCCCGTTTTCTGCGGCTGGCTCTCCGCCCTTATGCGACAAAAGGAATCCGAGTATTTCGTTACATGCCGCTTCGGTCTGATCGGTAAGAAAGAGGTGACTAGCGTGCTCGAGCAAGACGAGCCTTGAACCTGGAATGCGTGCAGCGATCAGCTCCCCGTTGCCCGGAGGCACTAATGCATCCGACTTTCCATGGATGACCAGCGTCGGCGCCGTAATTTGGCCGAGTCGGCTGTAGGCCTCCCATGCCAGAATGCCCTGCAGTTGTGCCATGTAGCCCTCAAGCGACGGAAGCCACCGCCGGCGCAAGCTGAGATCTTCTTCGATTTTTTCTCGGGGAGTGGCCGCGTCGTAGATATAGGGAAGGATGGCTTCTCGCGCTTGTTCGAGCGTCATGCCGCGTGCCATCAGCATGTCGGCTACATTCCTTTCCGCGCGTACCGCGGAAGGTCCACCGGATGAGGTGCAGCCCAAAATCAACGAGCGCGTTCTCTTCGGATATTGCACCGCGAATTCTTGCGCAATCATGCCGCCCATTGAAACGCCGAAAATGTGGGCGTCGAAAATGCCGGCGGCATCCAGAACTGCAGCGGCGTCCGAAGCCATGGTCGCAATTGAATATGGTCCGGGGGGTACTTCACTAAGTCCCACACCTCGATTGTCAAATGCGACCGTGCGATATCGTTGGGCCAGCACCGGACGCGCCCGATGCCACAGGCTCGAGGGATACCCAAGGCCCATGATCAGAAGAATGGGTGCGCCTTGCCCTTGTTCGTCCCAATAAATCTTTGCCCCTTGATTGTCGACAAATGCCACTTGAACATTTCCTTAACGCTCGTCAGCTTAGCCCACTTTAAGCATGAGCTTCCCCAAGTTTTCGCCCTTGAAAAGCTTGAGCAGAGTTTCGGGAAAGGCTGCCAGGCCCTCGACAATATCCTCGCGTGACTTCAGCATGCCCGCCGCCATCCATTGCGCCATTTCCGTTCTGGCTTGCGGGTAGCGTTCGACATAGTCGAATACCAGCATGCCTTTCATCGTGGCGCGATTCGTAAGCAGAGACATGTAGTTGCGGGGTCCTGCCATCGGGCCGGTATTGTTGTATTGGGAGATTGCCCCGCAGATCACAATCCGGGCGCCCCGCGCCAGGTTCGACAGCGCGGCCTCCAGAATCGTGCCACCCACGTTGTCAAAATAAACATCAATGCCTTTTGGGCAATGCTTCTGAAGGGACTGCTTCACGTCTTCGGATTTGTAATCGATGGCCGCGTCGAAGCCCAATTCGTGCACGATGTAACGGCACTTCTCTGCTCCTCCTGCAATGCCCACCACGTGGCAGTTCTTGATTTTGGCGATCTGTCCCACGAGCGACCCTACGGCTCCTCCAGCGGCCGAGACCACTACTGTTTCCCCCGGCTTTGGCTGGCCCGTGTCCAGAAGACCGAAAAATGCGGTCATGCCCGGCATGCCGAGTGCGCTAAGATACTTTTGCAGCGGAACGGCTTTCGCGTCGACCTTCGTCACTCCACGGCCGTCGGTCAGCGCGTACTCCTGGACTCCGAATAATCCTGAAACATGATCACCTACTGCGAAGCGGGGGTTGAGCGACGTTTTCACGACACCCACGCTGAGCGCCCGCATTAGTTCTCCGATGCCCACCGGCGGCGTATACGAGCGCACGTCATTGAGCCACATACGCATCGCAGGATCCAGCGAGATGTACAACACCTGAACAAGCAGTTCACCTTCGTTCGGCGCTCCAACCGGTTCTTCGGCGAAGGTCCAGTCGCTGCGTTTCAGCATTCCCACTGGACGCGCCGCCAGTAGAAATTTGTGATTGATGAGTGTCATGCTGCTCCCCCTGGTTAGCGCATCCCGCGACTCAAACGGTATACCGCTCGCTCGCCAGCAGCCGTCCCGCTATCTGTCGCCGTATTGCGATCGCATTCACTGGATCGTGATTGGCGTAACCGCGCAAACGAGAAAGATTCCGTTGCAGCTCCTCGCCTTGGTCGCATGCGCTCAAAACGGTCCTCGACGAGAGTTCGATCCTGGCGATGGCATCGCGCAAATAGATGGCGCAGGCATCGGCCGCATTGACTCCCGCCCCGGAGGCCGCCAGTTTCCGACTGCGCAGCAGACTCGACTCCATCGCGAACAGTTCCATGATGATGTCGGAGAGGTTCATGATGATTTCCTGCTGCTGTTCGAGTTGCGCGCCATATTTCTGGTGCGCAACTCCGAGAGTCAGCAAGGCAATTCTCTTGGCGTTGTGAACCAGGTTCAGCTCCGCATCGGAGGATTCGCCGCCGGGTTTCGTCTCGGTCTGGTGCAAGACGGTATAGGCAGCCTCGAACAAGGGCAGTTGTCCCCTGGCCGCGCGCTTCAATGGCATGCCTGTGATCACCAACCGGTTAATTTCGCTGGTCCCCTCAAACAGACGGTTAATCCGCGCATCGCGATAGGCGCGCTCCACCGCATAGTCCTGATGGTATCCATAGCCACCGTGGATCTGGACTCCCTCATCGACTACGTAATCGAGCATCTCGGCGGCATAGACCTTGACCATCGAGCACTCCGCGGCGAACTCCTCGATGGCCTTCAGTTCTTGGGTGGAACCGGCTTCTGTCGCCGTGTGCATTTGATTTTCGATCTGTCCCACTACACGCCAGGCCATCGACTCCGTCGCAAAAATGCGGATCGCCATTTCCGCCAGCTTGTGTTGAATTGCGCCAAACTCGGCAATCGCCGATCCGAAAGCCTTGCGTTGCTTGGCATACTTCAGGCAGGTTGCGAGCACGTTCTTCGCGGCTCCGACCAGGGCTGGACCCAGTTTCAATCGACCGATGTTCAGGATGTTGAACGCGATCACGTGACCGCGTCCAATTTCTCCCAGTACGTTTTCCACCGGCACCGGAACATTGTCCAAATACACAGCCGTGGTGGAACTGCCGGTGATGCCCATCTTGTGTTCTTCTGCTCCGCTGCTTACACCGGGAAAGTTACGCTCGACCAGAAAGGCGGTGAACTTTTCTCCACCGACTTTGGCAAATACCGTAAACAGATCGGCCGCGCCGCCGTTGGTGATCCACATTTTCTGGCCGTTCAAGACGTAATGTTTTCCGTCTGGCGCGAGGTCCGCGCGCGTCCGCGCCGCCAAGGCATCCGACCCGGCCAGAGGCTCGGTGAGCGCATAAGCGGCAAGCATCTCGACTTTGGCCAGCTTCGGCAAGTACTTCCGCTTTTGTTGCTCATTTCCAAAGTAGACAATCGGAAGCGTACCGATGCCGGTGTGCGCAGAGTGCCATCCACCGTACGAGCCATCCCGTCCCATGCGTTCGGCGGTCACCATCAGCGACGGCAAATCCATAGCCATTCCGCCATATTCTTCCGGGATCGCCATCGCGGTCAGTCCGAGCTCCACGGATTTCCGCAGCACTGCCATGGCGGCGCCCGGCTTCTTTTCGCGGATCGCCGGCAGATTCGGTTCCACTTCGTTGGCCCAGAATTCGTCGACCATGCGACCGACGGCGAGGTGTTCCTCGCTCAGATCTTCCGGCGTAAAAACGTCCTGGGGGGTCGACTCTTCGATCAGAAACGCTGTTCCCTTCGTCGTCTTGCGCGGGATGTCTGTTAATGTCGTCATGAAATACTCCTATGCCACCATTTGAGATTGAGAACTTGAATTCTTTGAAACAGTGCGAAGGACGCGAATTCCCCCCAACTGACTGGTTCGTCGTCACGCAAGACCGTATCCAGAAATTTGCCGACGCCACTGAGGACCGTCAGTGGATTCACCTGGACCCGGAGAGCGCTCAGCGCAAATCGCCCTTCGGCGGCAGCATTGCTCATGGTTTCCTGACCCTGTCGTTGCTGAGTTACTTTGTCAGACAGGCGATCCATGTCCGCTCCGGCGTCGCGATGAGCGTTAACTATGGCTTGAATAAGGTTCGTTTTCCTTCGGCCGTTCATGCCGGTTCGCAGATTCGCGTTCGCGTCACTCTGCTTTCGGCGAAGGAATTGTCCGCGTTTGTAGACGCCGCTTTCCTCGTTCATGTCGAGAGTCAGTCTTCCAGCAAGCCCTGCTGTGTCGCAGAGTGGCTGGTCCGCTATTACCGGCAGTGACCTGGCGCTCATATTCTCCCGCTTTCCGCGCAATGCCATGAAGCGCGCAACAAAGTGTGGATTCTCGCCGGCATCGCCGCGAAGCGAGCGTCTTGCGTCAATCCCTGGGCATAGCGGTAGTAGATTTGCTGAAGAATGACTGCGACTTTGAAGCGGGCGAACGTCAGATAGAAGCTCATGTCGCCGGGATCGCGGCCGGTCGCGGCGGCATAGCGCTCGACCAACTGTGCACGCATCAGCGTCCCCGGTAGCGTGGTCGGCGCACTGCGAATTTCCTGGAGTTCCTCTGGATCTTTCGGGTCAGTCCAATATGCCAGGGTCGTCCCTAGATCCGTCAGCGGGTCTCCCAGCGTGCACATCTCCCAATCGAGAACGCCGACGACCCTGGTCGCGTCGGCGGGATCAAGCACGACATTGTCATACTTGTAGTCATTGTGGATAAGCGCCGTGTCACGGCTGACCGGCATTCGTTCAGCGAGCCACGCGGAAATACGTTTGACTTCCGGAAGGTCATGGGTTTTCGAATTGTGATAGCGCTCGATCCAGCCTTTGACTTGGCGTTCGAGATAGCCTTGCGGCTTGCCTAAATCAGCCAAGCCGATCGCAGCGTAGTCAAGGCGGTGCAAGCGCGCCAGGTTATCGAGAAACGCTTCGCTCAGTCGCCGCGCAGTCTCCGGTGGAAAGGGGATACCGGGAGGAGGGTCGCGGCGTACGATCATTCCCCGAATCGGCTCCATCAGATAGAAGGGCGCATTGAGAATCGACAGATCGTCGCAGTACAGGAGCGCCTTGGGCGCGACGGGATACGCGGTATGTAGTTTCGACAGCGCGCGAAATTCACGGGCCATGTCATGCGCGGATCGAACCTTGCTGCCAAAGGGCGGGCGTCGCAGCACGATTTCCCGATTACCAACTCGCACCAGGTATGTCAGATTGGAATGGCCACTGGGAAATTGTTCGACCGAAACCGGAGCGCTGAGGCCAAAGTGTTCCAGCAGAAACGGTCTGAGGCGGTCGAGTTCGAGCTCTTCGCCTGCCCTTACCGTTCCCGCTTGATCGCAAACTGCCGCCATACTTGCAATTCCTGTATCCGCTACCGACAGCGCGGCTCATGCTCAGTTGGCGCGCTCGAATAGCCCGGCTGCACCCTGCCCGCCGCCTACGCACATGGTGACGACTCCGTAGCGCGCCTTGCGCCGCGCCATTTCAATCGCCAGCGTTCCCACCATCCGCGATCCGGTCATTCCGAAGGGATGGCCAATCGCGATCGAACCACCATTTACGTTCAATTTCTCCGGATCGATTCCCAGACGATCGCGGCAATACACTACCTGCACCGCAAACGCTTCATTGAGCTCCCAGAGATCGACGTCGCTGATTTTCAGTCCGGTACGCTGGAGTAATTTCGGTACGGCAAATACCGGTCCGATTCCCATTTCATCAGGATCGCAACCGGACACCTGGAAACCGCGAAAAACTAATTTGTAGGGAATGCCAAGCTGGTCCGCACGCTGTCGAGACATCAACAGTGTGGCCGAAGCGCCGTCGGAAAGCTGCGAGGAGTTTCCCGCGGTGACCGAACCCTGACCGCTGTTCGGGTCGAAGTGCGGCTTCAACGCCAGCAGGCCTTCGATCGTTGTATCCGGACGATTGCATTCATCCTTGTCCGCACACACTTCTTCCTTCGCGATTACTTCGTTGGTCTTCTTATCCAAAGTTGCGCGTACCGCGCGCAGGGGAGCGATTTCTTCTTGGAAAAAGCCCTCCTGCTGCGCGCGAGCCGTGCGCTGCTGGCTCAAGAGCGCATACTCGTCCTGTACATGCCGGCTGATCTTGTAGCGCTTGGCCACGACCTCGGCAGTTTCCCCCATTACCATGTACACGCCCGGCATTCGCTCGAGGAGCTTAGGATTCGGATCGTTGTTGCGTGGCGTCAGCGTGATGCTTTCCACGCCGCCGCCGATCATCACGCTGCCTCCGTTTAAGATCTGATATGCGGCCAGCGCGATCGCCTGCAGACCGGAAGAGCAAAACCGGTTAAGGGTCAGGCCCCCGACCGAAGTCGGCAGACCGGCAAGCAGGGCAGAAACTCTCGCGATGTTGTGTCCTTGCGGGCCATGAGGTTGACCGCAACCGAGGATTACGTCTTCCACCTCCCCCGGATCGAGTTGGGGCAACTTGCGCAACACATCCCGAATGCAGTGCGCCGCCAGTTCATCTGGACGTGTCAGGTTGAACGATCCGCGAAATGACTTCGCCAGGGCTGTGCGCGAACTGGCTACGATGACCGCTTCTCTCATGAGGTCCCCAATTATCTTTCTCTTGCAGAGCGCGAGTCTGACTCTCGCCCGCATTGTCGTGCAGGTTCAGATCCTATGCGGCCACAACCTGCTCCTTGTCGAACTCGACGAATGTCTTACCCGTTTCCGCCAGCCGTTGCAGCAGAGGAGCCGGCGCCCAGAGTTCTCCGTGCTGCTGATTAAATTCGCAAATACGCTGGTAAACCTTTTGCAGTCCCACCGCGTCGGCATACCACATCGGCCCACCCCGATAGGCTGGAAATCCATAACCGTTGAGATAGATGATGTCGATGTCAACTGCCCGCAGAGCGTATCCTTCTTCGAGAATCCGCGCTCCCTCATTCACCAGCGCGAAGACGCAACGGTCGACCATCTCGGCGGCGGAGATCTGCCGCTGCGGAATTCCTGCGTCCGCGCTCCACTGCCGTACCAGCGCCGTAACTTCGGGATCGGCGCTCGCACGGCGGTTCTCATCGTACCGGTACCACCCCTTCAGGGTTTTCTGACCGTAACGTCCCAATTCACAGAGTCGGTCCTCCGCAAACGGCTGACGGACTCCGGGTTTTTCCAGATGGCGGTACTCCTTGCGAATGCGCCAACCCACATCGAGGCCCGCCAGGTCCCCCGTCGCCAACGGTCCCATGGCGTTGCCGAATTCGACGAGCGCCTGGTCCACCGTCTCCACGTCTGCACCCTCTTCCACCAGGAACTGCGCTTCCCGACGATATGGTCCAAACATTCGATTGCCCACGAACCCGCGGCAGTTTCCTACCAGCACGCCGATCTTGCCAAGCTTTTTAGATAGTTGCATGCACGTGGCAATCACTTCTTTGCTCGACTTCTTTCCACGAACAATCTCGAGCAACCGCATTACATTGGCAGGGCTAAAGAAGTGCGTTCCGATCACCGCCTCCGGCCGCGACGTGGTTCCGGCGATTTCATCGATGTTGAGCGTCGAAGTGTTGCTAGCCAGAATCGCTCCTTGCCGGCAAGAGCGGTCCAACTCCGCGAACACACTTTTCTTCAGCGCCATGCCCTCAAAAATGGCCTCCACTACCATGTCTACCCCGGAAAACGCATCGTAATTGTTCACCGGCGTGATCAGCCGCAGACGCTCGTCCACAAATTCCTGAGTAAAGCGTCCACGCTGAACTGAACTCGCATAGTTCTTGCGGATTTTGCCCATGCCCAGTTCGAGCGCCGCAGCATCCACATCCTTCAGCAGCACCGGAATGCCCGCGTTGGCAAAGACCATCGCGATGCCTCCACCCATGGTTCCGGAGCCGACGACCGCTACGCGGTTCACCGGGATTACCGGAGTCTCCTTGGGAACGTCCGGAATCTTCGCCACCTCGCGCTCGCCAAAGAAGACATGGATAAGCGCCTTCGACTGATCGGAGAAAAGGCATTCGGTGAAAAGCTTTGCCTCGGCCTCGCAGCCTTGTTCGAACGACAATTTGGTCGCGGCCTCCACCGCATCGATCGCTGCCAGAGGAGCTTTCATCCCTCGTTGTTTCTTGCCAGCTACGTCGCGCGCCGACGCAAAAATCACGGCATTCTCTGCAGCCGTTCCCAGATTCTCCGTGCGCTCCCGTGTTTTGCGGGCTGGCTTGTCCGCGATTTCACGCGCGAAAGCCACCGCCTCAGTGAGCAGGTCCCCCTCGATCAACCGGTCGATCAATCCAAGAGTGGCAGCCTCAAGTGCGGAAACGGGCTTGCCTTCCGCGCACATCTCAACAGCCTTCGCGACCCCCACCAGGCGCGGCAAACGTTGCGTCCCACCAGCCCCGGGAATAATCCCTAGCTTCACCTCCGGCTGACCGACTTGCGCAGTGGGCGACGCGATGCGGTAGTGGCCAGCCATCGCCAGCTCCAGCCCGCCACCGAAGGCATTCCCGTGAATTGCCATCACCACGGGCTTGCCGCTGTTTTCAATTTGAAGAAGAAGTGGTAGAAGACTTCGACGGGGCGAGGCCCCGGACGTCATCTTGCCGAATTCCTTGATGTCTGCGCCTGCGACAAAAGTCCGGCCACTCCCGATTACAACCGCCGCCTTAATAGCAGGGTCGCCGTTCGTCTCATCGATCGCCTTCCAAATCCCCTCCGGCACACCCGGACCGAGCGCGTTCACCGGCGGATTGTCGATGGTAATAACCGCGACATCGTTATCTTTAGTGATTCTCACTAGGTTTGTCATAGGCAATCCGTCAATCTCTTTGTTCCCGCTCACCACCATAGTGATCCCATCTTCCCGCTCAAGGGGAGGAGCGAATCGTGACTGGTCGACTTTGATACTTCGTGCGTAAGTCCCTCTTCAGAACTTTCCCGGTCGCCGTCTTGGGCAGGCCCTCGCAAAACTCAATCGATTGCGGACATTTGTAGTGCGCCAGACGCGAGCGGCAAAACTCAATCAACTCCGCTTCGCTGAGCTTGCATCCAGGTTTCGCCACTACTACAGCCTTTGGCACCTCGCCCCATTTCTCGTCCGTGACCGGAATCACCGCAGCCTCATAAACAAAAGGGTGGGCTAACAACACTTTTTCAACGTCGATCGACGAAATATTCTCTCCGCCGCTCACGATAACGTCCTTCTTGCGATCGACGATCCGGATGTACCCGTTCTCCTCGATCACAGCCATGTCGCCAGTGTGAAACCATCCTCCTCGCAAAGCCTCGGCCGTGGCCTCCGGCTGTTGCCAGTAGCCCGCCATCACGCCGTCGCTGCGGGCAATGATTTCTCCCATCGTCACCCCGTTGTGCGGCACATCGTTGTCTTCGGCGTCCACCACTCGAAGTTCACATCCGGGAAAGGCATAACCGGTCATGGACTGCACCACGTACCGCTCCTCGGGCGCGCACTGCATGTCGGGTTTGAGTTCAGCGGTAGACAACGAGGGTGAGCATTCTGTCAGCCCATATCCCGAATAGCATTTGAATCCCAGCTTCGTCTCGACTTCGCGGATCAGAGCCGGAGAAGATGCAGCCCCGCCGATCACAGACCACTGCACGCTACTCAGGTCGTACTTCGCACTCGCAGGCGAGTTCACCAGCGCCATAGCCATAATTGGAACCAGGCTCAGCTCGCTCACCCGCTCCCGCTCGACCAACCGGAACACTTCCTCCGGCACAAAGCGCGGAAGCATGACATGGGTTCCGCCCATGAAGGTGATGGTATGAGCCGCTCCCCAGCCGTTGGCATGAAACAAAGGGATCGTGTGCAGCAGCACGTCTTCATAGCGGGTGTGATGGTGTAAGGCGATGTTCATTGCGTACAGATAAATGTTCCGATGCGTGAGCATCACGCCCTTCGGGTTGGCGCTGGTTCCGCTGGTGTAGAAAAGTTCCGCCACGGAGTTTTCATCAAACGCCATCAGTTCTCCGCGGTAGGGAGTGGCGGAGAGCAGCATCTGCTCGTAGGTTTGATCGGAGAGCCACGCCGCTTGCGGCCTCCCGTCCAGTTGATGGAATAAGCGCACCGCGCGCAAGTCACGCCGGAACGAATCGACGAGACCGACAAATTCTTGTTCCAGAAACAGCACCGCCGCTCCCGAATCGTTCAGGATGTAGGCAAGCTCGGATGCTGCTAAGCGAATATTGAGAGGAAGCAAAATGCAACCCGCTTCCAGAACTCCGAAGTAGGCTTCGAGTAACCGATGGCAGTTCAGGCTGAGAAATGCCACGCGATCACCTGCCTTCAATCCAGCGCCACGCAACGCGCCCGCGAGACGCCCCACGCGATCGCCAAACTCGGCATAGGTAAACCGCTGGTCCTGACACACCACCGCGGTCTTGCGGGGAAACTGTTCCTCCGAGTAGCGAAGGAAGCGCACCGGTGTCAGAGGGACATTCATGAAATTCTCACCAGGCAGTCTGGCCTCCATCGACGACTAACACGTGCCCGGTCACATAGGCCGAAGCATCCGAGGCCAGGAAGACCGCCGAGCCTTTCAAATCGTGATCGCCGCCGAAACGCCCCAGTGGAATCTTCTCCAGCAGCGAATCCTTACGGTGCTCGATGATCCATTGCGACATGTGCGTCGGGAACCATCCCGGAGCGATTGCGTTCACTTGGATGTTGTGCGGTGCCCACTTGCACGCCAGATCCTTGGTGAATGCGATCACTCCGCCTTTGCTTGCGTGGTAGCCGATGGCCTGCAACTCCGCCGACGCTCCGCCCAAACCCGCGACCGATGCGATGTTGATGATCTTGCCGGATCCCTGCGCGATCATGGCCTTGCCCACGGCCTGACAAAACAGGAACGTGCCGGTCAAGTTCGTGGACAATACCTTGTCCCATTGCTCCAGCGTCATTTCTTCTACCGGAGCTCCCCACGACACGCCGGCATTGTTGACCAGAATGTCGAGGCGGCCGAACTTTGCGAGCGTCGCATCCACGACTTGCTGAATCGCCGCTTTGTCTTTGACATCGCATGCCAGCGCAAGCGTCTGAACCCCCAGACTCCGCAACCCTTCCGCCGTCTCCTCGCAACGCTCCTTCTTACGGGCGCAGAGCACCAGATTCGCTCCCATCTCCGCCAACCCCTCGGCCATCTGTCGCCCCAGGCCCATCGATCCACCCGAAACGATGGCGACGCGGCCAGTTAGATCGAAAAGGTGTCTGACATTCACGGCGGAAAAGCCTCTCGGCGACAATGTCACGCAAAAGTGATAGTTAGTATCATATTATAGTCGCTAACGTCAACACGCTCCTTCCCTCCACATCAAACAGCTGTGCGGAGGCGGGTCACAGGCGCAGTCAACACTCGAAACTACGCCCGCAGACGGAGTACTGCCCGCCCCGAGACCTCGCCGCGGCTCAGTTGTCCTAGTATCTGTTGGATCTCGCCGAGCGGGTACGTCGTCACATGACAATGAACTACACCGGTTGCCCCTAGCGCCAGAACTTCTCGCAGATCTTCCCGCGTGCCCACGGCCGAAGCCTTGATCTGAATCTCGCCAGCGGCCATCAGAATCGGTGGAAATGAGATTTCCTTTGCGGGCAATCCCACGGCCAGCAGTGTCCCCGTCGGACGCACACAATAGAACGCCATGTCGTACGCGGACTTGGCCGCCGAGGTAACCAGCGCCACGTGCACGCCGCCGGTACGGCGAACTTCCTTTACAACGTCGCTAGTCGCTACGTTCAGCGTTCGGGCGGCGCCCAGTGACTTGGCCAGCGCGAGTTTTTCCTCGGAGATGTCGATCGCGGTTACTTCCGCTCCAGCCGCGCGGCCAATCTGGACGGCAAATTGGCCGAGTCCACCCACACCAAAAACCGCCAACCGCTGCCCGGCGCGAATCTTAGCCTTCTTCAGAGCGCGATGAACCGTGACGCCTGCACAAAGCAATGGCGCCGCTTGCTCGGAGGAAAGCGTTTCAGGAATCTTGACTACGTGGCTGGCGGGAGCCTTGGCAAATTCCGCATATCCTCCATCCACCATGACGCCCGTGATGCGCTGCCGCACGCACAGATTCTCGTTGCCTTCGACGCAAAACTCACATTGCCCGCATGTCCACTGCACCCACGGCACCCCGACCCGTTCTCCTACCTGGACGCTCTGGACTTCGGCGCCCCGCTCCATCACCCGACCAACGATTTCGTGTCCCAGGATCAGCGGTTTCTTTACAATGCCGGCGAGTTGCGTCCAGTCACCGTCCGCGACGTGGAGATCGGAATGACACACTCCGCAAACCTCAATCTCGATCAGCACCTCATCCGCATTAATTTCCGGCTGAGCCACATTCTCTAGCGATAACGCTGTCTTGAATGCATGCAGGACGGCGGCCTTCATTAAATCCTCTCTAACAAGCGTGCCCGACTGATAGATAAGTGCTGGTGCGATCCCCGAGGCTTACGGTTCTATGCCACGCAAGAAGAACTCTACAGCGCTGCGCACTCGATCAGTGAGCTTGTGCGGCCCGGTCAGATCTACCGCCCACTGCCGCACCACCGTGTTGTAAAGTCCTTCCATGAACTCCGCCAGATGGACGACCGGAAACCCGCGGGTCACTTCACCGTGCTTCTGTCCCTGCGTAAGAATTTCCCGCAGCAGGCTGACGGCAGCCTCCTCGTGCCCTCGCAGTTCCGCGGATCGCACGGGGTCCATGGCGCCCGACAACACCACCGCTTGCCACAGTTGGCGGTCGGCTTCCACCTCTCGCGCCATCGCCAGGTACAGCCGCCGAAGTCGCTCGTCCGTCCGCGCCTTGCTCGAAAGCTCCGAACGCAGCCTCTCACATATACAGCCATACCCGCGCTCTCCGACCTCGCGTAGAACTGCGTCCTTAGTGGGAAAATAACGGAAAAAGGTGGGCTGACTGATTTCCAGCGCTGCCACAATATCGTCGATCCGAGTGTTCTCGTATCCGTGCTTGCGAAACAGCTTGATCGAAGTATCGACAATCTGCCGCCGTAAACGCACCTTCTTCCGCTCCCGAAGGCCAATCTCAGGCTGTCGTCGGACTTGCTCCGCCGCCGCTCTTCGGATCGCGAGCGCATCAGGCATGGTCGCCTCCTCCACTTAGATTACCGGGCAATGTTTAGGTCGCACGAGAAAACGTGAGGGTAACTATAACAAAATAGCAACTAACGTCAAGCATCACAGTCGCGTCCGTGCACCTGAAGTCTCGACGCGTTCAGCTCTTCTTTTCAAACTTGGTTCTGGATCGCTCCAGTGATGCTTGCTCGAGTGCGCTAGCAAATCAGTTATTATGACGGCTGCTGAACGCACAGAAACTGGTACTTGATTGCGACGAGAACCGCGACCCGGGGCGCTGCCTTCGCCCCAGATTTCTCGCCGGTCGTTTGATCGAGGAGACACAGCCGTTATGCGCGTTGGAGTTTTTACGCCCCTGTTGTCGCAGCTTCCGCTAACCGCGGTTCTCAAGAAACTCAGCGCGCTCCATATCGACACCGTCGAACTTGGTACAGGCAACTACCCTGGCGACGCGCACTGCAAGCCCTCGATGCTCGAAGATGCTTCCGCCCTTGCTGAGTTTCAGAGGATTCTGGCTGATCACGGGACCAGCATTAGCGCATTGAGTTGCCACGGAAATGCATTGCATCCTGACAAAGCCCGGGCCCAGCACGACCGCGAGGTGAGCCGGAGAACGATTCTGCTTGCCGAGAAGCTTGGTATTTCGGTGGTGGTCGACTTCTCAGGGTGTCCCGGCGATTCGCTGCAGGCTACGGCTCCCAACTGGGTTACGTGTCCGTGGCCCCCCGAATATCTGAAGGTTCTCGACTGGCAGTGGAACGAAGTGGTGGCGCTGTATTGGATCGCACACGCGAAGTTCGCAGCCGATCACGGCGTGAAGATCGCTATCGAAATGCATCCGGGATTTGTAGTCTATAATCCTGAAACTTTGCTTCGACTGCGCTCCATCGCGGGACCGAGTTTGGGCTGCAATTTCGATCCGAGCCATCTCTTCTGGCAGAGCATTGATCCCATCGCCGCCGTCCGCGTACTCGAAGGTGCAATCCTTCACGTCCACGCCAAGGACACGCAACTTTACCCTGCCAACCTCCCGCGCACCGGCGTGCTCGATACCAAGCAGTACACGGAAGAACGCGATCGCAGTTGGATCTTCCGCACCTGTGGCTACGGTCACGGGGCTGAATGGTGGAAGGAGTTTGTTTCTACGCTGCGGATGTTTGGCTACGATTCCGTGCTCTCGATCGAGCATGAAGATAGCTTGCTCTCGCCAGAAGAGGGTCTGACCAAGGCCGCGAACTTCCTTAACAGCATCGTGATCCGCGAGCAGCCTGCCGCTGCCTGGTGGGTCTAAAAGAAAGCGGATGGGAAACGCGAAGAAACCGATCAGGACTGCAATCATCGGTACCGGCTTCATGGGCCGGGTGCATCTTGAAGCGGTGCGGCGGTTGGAATCCGTGGAGGCTGCTGCCATCGCAGGCAGAAACGCCGAGGCCGCGCAACGTCTGAGCACAGGGTTCTCCATCCCCTCGACCACGAACTACCGCGATGTTCTGCGCGATCCCTCGATCGATGCGGTCCACATCTGCACACCTAACGCCCAGCACTTCCGCATGGCCAAGGACGCGCTTGAGGCCGGCAAGCATGTGATTTGCGAAAAGCCACTGGCCACGAGCGTTGCGGAGGGCGAAGAACTCGTCTCCCTCGCCGCCCGACGGGGCGTGCGCAACTGCATCTGTCACAACTTGCGCTCCTACCCAATGGTGCAGCAGATGCGCGGCATGCGCGAAGCTGGGGATCTAGGTGAAATCCTCATCGTCCAAGGCACATATTTTCAGGACTGGCTGCTGTACGACACGGACTGGAACTGGCGGGTCGACGCCAAAGCTGGCGGGCCTTCGCGCTGCATAGCCGACATTGGCTCGCACTGGTTTGATCTAGCCGAACATGTCACCGGATTACGTGTGAGCTCCCTATGTGCCGATCTCCAGACGTTCCACCGAACGCGCAAGAAGCCGAAACACTCGGTCGAGACCTTCGCGAACAAACTACTTGGGCCGGAAGACTACATTGA
Source organism: Terriglobales bacterium (assembly GCA_035567135.1). Classification (GTDB taxonomy): domain Bacteria; phylum Acidobacteriota; class Terriglobia; order Terriglobales; family Acidobacteriaceae; genus JABDBE01. Next base: position 92,867 of record DATMQI010000134.1, on the reverse strand, counting down.
AACAGCCGTCGATACGGAAGACTTCGGCGCTGTGATCTTCCGCATGGGCGGGCGCACGCGCGGTAGTGTCACCGCCAGCCAGGTTTCCGCCGGACGCAAGAACAGCCTCAGCATTGAAATTTGCGGCACACGATCTTCGGTGGCGTGGAATCAGGAGCGTCCCGACGAACTTTGGGTGGGCCACCGCGATGTCGGTAATCAGATCCTGATTAAAGATCCATCTCTGCTCAAGCCTGCGGCCCGCAGCTATGCCGATCTTCCCGGCGGACACAGCGAAGGCTACGACGACACATTCAAGCAACTTTTCCGTCGATTCTATGCCGCGATCGTTTCGTCGGGGAGCGTGCCCGAGTATCCGCAATTCATCGACGGACTGCGGCAACTGACCATCCTCGACGCAGCGCTCGAGAGTCATCGAGCGAGAGCCTGGATCGATGTTCCGGCGCCTGGTTCGGGCACATGAAACCGGCTGTTGAAAGGAATTCTGCTCTTGCTAATCCTCGCCGTCAGTGTCGCCGTCTTTATCTACGGAATGATCGCAGCTATGTTGGGCACCATCCTTCCCGATCTGTCCGACCGCTTCCACTTGTCGCCCAGCCAGAACGGCACTATCGCCTTTGCGCAAGCGCTAGGGCTCATCATCGCGTCGCTCAGCGTCGCGCCCCTGCTTGATAACGAGGGCAAGAAGGTCGGGCTCATCCTCGGTCTTGCCTTCATCTCCGTCGCCCTCTTGGCCCTTCCGCGCTCACCCGGCTTCCGTAGCATCCTTCTGCTGTTGTTCCTGCTCGGCCTCGGAGGCGGCATCGTCGTGACCGCCGCAAATTCTTTAGTCAGCGACGTGAGCGAGACCCATCGTGCTGCGGCGCTGAACCTGATCAACCTTTTCTTTGGACTTGGTGCTCTCACCACGCCTTTCATCTCCGCCAATCTTTTTGGCCGAAACTGGGTCCGCCTCTGCTACACCATCGCATCTCTCACCGTCATCACACTGCTGATTCAGGCGTTTACCAAAATGCCTGGGCCCACTGGCGCCGGGCGTTTTGTGCTGGCGGACGCGGCTCCCGTGCTCGGGCGCCCGCTGCTTTTTGTGATCGGATTTTTTCTTTTTCTCTATATCACGTGCGAAGTGGGAGTCTGGAACTGGTTGCCCCGCCATCTCATCGCGCAGGGAATTCCTGAATCAAGGGCGCTCAACATTCTTTCTCTGGGTTTTGCCCTCGGCCTGCTGATTGGCCGCGCTGGGGTTTTGCCGATTCTCATCCGCGTTCCCGCCATCACCGTGACATTGGTTGGATCTGTCGCGATGGCTGTTACAACATTTCTGATGCTCCGGACGAGTCGACCTGCAGCCGCCTTCGCGCTGGTTTTTCTGGCGGGTCTCTCGATGGCGCCGGTCTTTCCGACTACGCTAGCCCTCGTGGGAGACGCCTTCCCACGGATGACCGGGACTGCAATCGGCTTCGTCATTACCTGTGGGTGGACCGGCCTCGCCGTGAGTTCGAGCATTATCGGCGTCATCGCCGGCGGCGACCCGGGGCGGCTGAAGAAGGCTCTGTTGGTGATCCCTGCCTCGGCGGTATTAATGGTGGGCTTGGACTTGGTGATTCGGAGTATGTTGCGTTAATCGTGAAAGACCTGGATCTCTCCGCTGTGCTCAGGATGATAAGCATGTGCGTGACAAGCGCGCGGACTCTGCCTGAACTCGTACTGCTACACATTCAACGCATGCATATAATCCGCGTCGACCTTCAGCGCTTCCATTGGAGGCATGTCAAACTCCTCCTGCTCCACAAATGCGTGCTCGATGTTGGCTTTCTTAGCCGCTTCGAAAATTGGACGGTAGTCAATGTTGCCTCGTCCTAATTCTGTCGAAGGCGGAGGCGCAGATCCGGGCCTGACCCCAGCGAGCTTGAAGTCCTTCACGTGCAGCATTGAAAAGCGCGATGGGTAGCGGGTCAGGTAATCAGCCGGCTTCTTCCCGCCTAATACCATCCAGCCACAATCCAGTTCCATCGTCACTTTCGGGGGATCCGTCAGGCGCAACAGTTCGTCATAGTAGAGCACGCCATTCTCTGTACGGAACTCTGTCATGTGATTGTGGTACGCAAAGCGGATGCCTGCGGCATTCACACGCTCCCCGATGCGATTGAATTGCTCCGCATTCCAGCGCCAGTCGTCGAGGGTCATTGCCTCTCGCACCTCCCGAGACCCGGCATCCTTCATGCGCGACGGATCCATCAACATCGGCGAAGCGCAGACGATGTACTTAAGCCCCAAATCTTTTCCGAACTGAATGATTTCCTCCAGCTTCGCTTGCAGTTCCTTCATGGGATAGTGGGCGCTCACACAGCGCAGACCCGCATGATCCATTGCCTGTTTCACCTGGCTGGGGGTGTGGTCGAAGAAGCCGGCAGCCTCCACCTCGCGATAGCCCATCGCACCCAACGACCGCAGCGTTCCTTCATAGTCCCTGGGCAGCAAGTCTCGGACCGAGTACAACTGCAATCCGAGCGGCAGGCCTAAAGGATCGGCCATGAGGTTAGGTAGGGCGTTCGATAATGCCGCGCATGCGGCCGAGGCTGAGGCAGTCTTTAAAAAAGCTCTTCTCGAAATCCGATGCATGAACTAGTTCCTAAATTCCTTCCGATAATCTCGTGCGCCTATCCCCGGATCGTCTTCGTGTTGGCATCCCAGGTGGCAATCGTGTTCTTGAAATATGCGTAGTTAGCCAGGTGACAGCCGATTGCCGCATGGTTGCCAAAGTCCTCGTTCTCGACGGTTGGCTTGCGGGTTCGAACCGCGTTGAAAAAATTCGCCTCATGTGCCGACACATCGCTGTATCCTTCCGGCGCCGTGAAAATCTCCGCCTCGTCGACTTGGTAGTCGAGTGGCCCGGGCTGCGGATGCTCCCCTGCCCACTGCGCCAGATATTCCTTGCGCAATCGTTCGGGCCAGCCCTTCGTCGAATAGGTTTCCGGCTTGGGTCGTACGTCCTGCGGGGTGAAGGTCAGCGTTTGTCCAATGATCTCCATGGTGCCTTTGGTGCCGTGGAATTTGATCGGCTCACCGCCCGCATTGTTCAGATTGCAGCGCAGCAGCACACGAAACTTCGGGTAGTCGTAGAACGTCTCGATCACATCCGGGAAATCGCGTCCGTCCTTCCAGCGAAAAAGTCCGCCACTCGACTGCGCCCGCTTCGGAGCCTCATTAGTGCCGGTGATGAAGTAAATCCCCGAGAGCAGGTGGACGAACAGATCGCCCGCCAACCCCTCCCCGTAGTCGGAGAAGCAGCGCCAGCGGAAGAAGCGCGCCGCGTCAAACGGCCGCTTGGACGCGCCAACCAGAAACGAATTCCAGTCAATGGTCTGCTCGCTTGCGTCGGGCGGAATCGGATACACCCAGGCGCCACTCGGCGAGTTGCGGTCCGATGAGCCTTCGATGAAGAACACATCGCCGAGCGCGCCCGATGCGTACATTTCCCGAGCCTTCTCGTAGACGATGGAACTCACGCGCTGGCTGCCCACCTGCATGATGCGATTTCCCTTGCGTACCGCGTCCACCATCGCGAAGCCATCTTCCACGGTATGCGACATCGGCTTTTCGCAGTACACGTCTTTTCCCGCTGCGCAGGCATCCACAACGATGCGACGATGCTGGTGGTCAGCGACAGCCACGATCACCGCGTCTACATCCTTGCGGTCCAGGATCTCTCGGTAATTACGAGTCGCCGGGACCTGCTTCTGTATGGCCTCCTGAGCCGCCTCATGCCGGCTGTCATACAGATCACAGACCGCGACGCACTCGATGCCCGGTACCGCGAGTGAAGCTGCCAACAGCTCACATCCTCGGGTGCCCGTGCCGATCGCGGCAAATCGGACTCGATCGCTCGGCGCCACCGCACCGGCCTGACTCCACAGTGCTGCAGGCTCCAGCAGCGTGATCTTTGCCGCAGCTCCCGCTGCGACGGAACCCACGCTCATCCGCATGAAACCGCGGCGCGTCAAAGCATCCATTCGTTTCCCTTTCTCACTTAGCTTGGCCAGCGTCGCAACAGAATCAAACCCGTTCACAGCGTGCGAAGCCCGCTGTTCGCCGATCAAAATCCTACGTGTGTGAAACGGGCAAGTCAACGAAAGCCGCTGACACTGGCGGTTCTGGAAAATGGCTAGGTGATCAATTTGCAGGTGTGCTGGCGACAACCGGGGCCGGAGTGACCAACTTCAGCTGGTCGAGGAATGTCAGCACACTCTGCCAGCGGGACGGGTCCCTTTTTGTGTCGATGGAGACGGAGAGGTCGGAATAAAACGTCAGGATATTGGCGCGCAGTTCCGGCGAGGTTGAATTGAACTTTCGCTCTGATAACTGAGAGAGCAATTTCGCGTAGGCATCGTCAGTGAGCGAGTATTCCGCCGCTTTGGTCATCGCTCCGCTATCGAGGTCACAATTAGGAAGTACGAGCGAGTCGGTGCGTACAGCTTCAAGAAAAGCCCGGTATTGATCGACACTTTTATTGATGCTATTGAAATAAAGATCTTCGGCTTGCGGAGTCGGGTTGTTGAATGCCAGCGCCTTGAAGGGGCCGATTTTCGGCATGTATCGAAAGAGGGCGGACAGGATCCGAGTGCCGATGCCGGGTTTCGCGTAATCCTTCCCCCAAGTTTTTTCATATTCGGACCGGGAAAGACGGTAGAGAAATGTTCGTTTTGCGAAGTCAGCATGTTCACGCATCATGTCTTTCTTATGAGTCCGCAGGGCAACTTGCGTCATCTCCGGGATCAGCCGGCTAATGGAGTAACGATACGAGCCGATGGCGAGATCCTCGTGGGTCAAGACGTCTTTCAGTTCCACTCCGTAGACGACGGGGAAGGCCCGCTCGAGCAGTGGCTTAGATACTTGAAACCCGATGAAATCGTGATACTGCTGCGACGCGTAACGATTCTTCGCGACCTGTGCCATATCGAAACCGAACTCGGTTTTCAAATGCGCTGTCTTGTCCTGGGCATACTTGACCGACTTGCCAAACTTCGCTCGCAACTTTGGATACTCGATCGCGACCGCCTGGTTGACGGCGGGATGGCCGGCAATATCGGAGGCGTAGTGTGCCAGCGCGCCTAGAGCGAAGGCATACTCATTCACATCCTGGCCCTCGATCAGCAGCTCGCGAACGAAGTCTCCGCTGCGAACGTAATGCACGAGGTTGCTGAATTCGCGGCTGCCGAATGGGTAGTAACCAAGATCCTGGATGACCGCACCTCCATAGGCATAGGCGTGTGCTTCTTTGATCTGATCATCCGACAATCCCGGAAATCGCTGGAATAGCAGCGGACGAATTTCGTCGGACCACAGCAGATCGACGATTTCCTCGTGGGTGAGAACGGAGTATGCGGACGAGCCGCCGCTGCACATCATTACCAAAAGAACAGATGCCACAATGCGGGCAGAAAGCGGGCGCCACCTTTTAGTAACGGCGACCGCCGATATTAACAGCTGGGGCATGACTTAAATGCGGCCAAGAATCAGAAGAATGAGCACGATCAAAAGGATTAGTCCCACGCCGCCGGTCGGGGCGTACCCCCACTGCCGGCTGTGCGGCCACCGTGGCAAAGCGCCAAAAAGCGCTAAGACCAAAATCACGATCAATACAGTTCCAAGCATCTCTTGCTCCTTGTTTTCCTACTATTCAATCGGTGCGAGCCTTGAAGGGTGGGGCCCGCACCGACAACGCTTAAGGCGCTCGCTCTGCGGCACTAGAGTTGGACGATGAGTTCAACATTGACGCCGGGATACATCGGGTTGCAAAGGTAATACACGCCGCCGATGTCGACTACGAAAACGTCTTGCGTGTAGAGCCAGTTGTTCGGCCAGGGGGCGGCGAATCCAAACCAGTAACCGCCATATTGAAAGCGGTGATTATTGAAATCGCCTTGGTTGACCCGAAACGCGTGTTCGCGTCCAAAGTTGGCCTTGTAGCGGTCATCAGGAATGCGGCCGTGGTTGCCATTGGCGCGCTGTGCTTCCTGTTCGTGTTGCGCGGCAGGCCTTTCCTGCCGTGGCTTCTGCTCTTGCTGTGCGTGCTTCTCCTCTTGCTGCGCAGGCTTTTCCTGCTGCGCCTTTTTCTCCTCTGGCTGTCCGCGTTTCTCCTCTTGCTGAGCAGGCTTATCCTGCTGCGCTTTTTTATCTTCCTGTTGCGCGTGTTCGTCGCGCTGCCCGTGTTCCTCCTGTGCGTACGCGGGAGCTGCGGCTCCCAGGGTCAAGGACAGAACTGCTGTGCCGATTATTCCTACCAGTTTCATGGGTGTTGCCTCCCTACAGATCATTGAACGCTCTTGCCTTATTGCAAGCTTCCTGTGGTGATGTTGGCCGAGTTGCCGATGGCGTCGCCGGACACGAGAAGTTCGACTCTCCGGTTCTGCTGACGGCCGGCGGAGCTACCGTTGGAGGCTACCGGCAGAGTGTTGCCGAAACCTCTGGCGCTGACTGAGTTGGTGGTGACGCCTTGCTGCACCAGATAATCGCGCACCGAGGTGGCACGATTCTCTGACAGCTTCTGATTCATTTCATCGCCGCCGACATTGTCCGTGTAGCCACCAACTGCAATGTTGAGTCCAGGATAGGCGAGCAGAATACCAGCGACTTTCGCCAGCTTCTCGCGTGCTCCCGGCTTTAAGGAATACTGCCCGGTGTCAAACAATACGTCGGACATGCTGACGATGAGGCCGCGCGCGGTGTCCCGAGTTTGAAGAATAGAATTCAGTTGCTCGGACAAACGCGCGCGCATGGCCGCTTTGTCGGTTTCGGCTTGCTGTGCGTTCTGCTGCGCTTGCTGCGCGGCTAAACGAGATTGGTCGGCATCAGCCTGGGCCGCTGTAATCGCTGCTGCGGATGCTGCCTGACTCGCTGCCATGTCGGATTGCGCCTTCGCCGTTTCCGATTGAGCCTTGGCTGTGTCGGACTGAGCCCGCTCTTTCTGCAGAGTCGCGTCGTCGGCTTGGGCTTGCGACTGGGTCTGTGCGTCCGCCGAGGCTTGGCGTTCGTTGGCGAGGCGGACGTCATCCATCTTTTTGACTGCGATCTCGCGAGCGTCTTCGGCAGTCTGGACGGTCTCTCGAGCGACTGCGATCAGCGGCTTTTTCGGGACGTCCTTTCTGGTGGCATATTCGTCGGTGTTGTTCATCAACCTGACCGCATGCTGATAGCTGTCGCTGGCGTACTGCTCGGCTCCTTCGGATTCGGCGATCCGCACTGCGTTGCGGGCCTCAAAGAATTCCAAGGGCAACCTGGCATTCAGAACCACCGGGTCGAACTTATAGCCGGTGGGAATGTAACCGCCCCGCTCCATCAATTCGTACTTCGCATTCACCGACTCCACGCTTCCCTTGGTGTCCTTGCGAATGACATTTTCGAGGACCACGACATTGCTGGGCTGCCGGACTGCATAGTAAGGTTCGGCGGTAACGATCAGAGCAAAAGCCTGAAGGTCGGTAGTTACGTGCAGTTTGCTGCGGCTGTTGCCGCCCACTAACACTTCTCCCAGATTTACAGCGCGACCTTCCGGGGAAATTGCCCATAAGATATAAGTCAAGTATTCGTTGCCGAACGTCGTGGGCTTTTGCAGTTCGCCGAATTCCGCTTCGATCTCAATCGCTCCCCGCTTGCTGTTTACCTGGGCCTCGCCATTGGCTGAAGGCATGAGATCCGTGCCCGCGAAATCCACCTTGGTCGAGCCGCTGCGATGCTTGTAGTTCACCGCTGGCGTGGTGCGGCTAGTTACGACTACGCGGAAGGTGGGGGTGTGAGCCATGGGCTCGACGGCGGTTGTGTTTTGAGCTAATGCGCTCAAGCTCAGTGCGATGCCAGATGCTAACAACAGTTTCATCTTCATTTGTTTCTCCTTGGCAGATGCCTGCCTGGTTATGTTGTCTTGCGAAAGAAATTCCTGAGTGATTTCTTACCAGCTCGTCATCCTTTTCCGATATGGATAGCGGAAAGCGAGTGAAACAGCCCGAACACATTCAGCAGCCACAGCACCACGGCTATGACCACTACGCCGTTCAAGATTGACTTGATGGATGCCTGCATGGGAATGAAGCGATTGACCAGCCACAACAGAACACCTACCACGATGAGAACTTCCAGAAGTTGAATTAACGGCATTGTTTCCGACCTTTCTAATTCGCAGGCTAACGCCCTCTATCCTCCGAAGGTGTCAACCGAGTTTCATGTTTAAGAGCTTTAGGGTCGAATCGTGTCTGCAGAGTTTGCAGCTTTGCACGATGACAAATGCCAATCGGCTGGATGTGGTCGCTTCGGTGCGTCCCGGTTAGGACTCGTCTCACCGCGACCTAAGTATTCAGAGCTAACGAAATTGGCGGTCGCGCTCTTTCGACACACTCAGGAGAATAAAGAATGACAGGTTCAGTGCTTTGGCGTCTGAGCAAGATTGCTCACATTCGAAGAATCATCCGCTAACGAAAAGTTCGGCCTGTCCCGCGATTGTGAATGGGAAGCCACTGGCGAGTGTGGCGAATTAGTTCTGAAATCGCGCTGGATCAAACATCGAAATATCGTAGTCAGGTTTCAGACCGGTGATCACTTGCGCCATGACGTAAGCTGTGACCGCTGTCAGCAAGATGCCATCGCGAAAATGTCCGGTAGCAACAAAATATCCGGGCGTGCTGGTTGCGCCGAGGATAGGCAGATCATCCGGAGTTCCCGGTCTCAGTCCAGCCCATGCCTCCAGAATTCGCGCCTGTCCCAGCGCAGGAGCGATGCGAATGGCCTTTTGATGCATGCAATGAATGGTGTCCGCGTTTGTGCGCTTGTCGAATCCCGCGTTCTCGAGCGTCGAACCGATCAGAATTCGTCCATCGGTGCGGGGAACAATGTAGACCTCAGGAGCACGGATCACGTGGCGCAAGAGGTTATGAGAAGAGCAGGCCACGGCCAGCATCTGACCCTTGACCGGGCGGGTAGGGAATCTATGCGTGGAGAAAGTTCCGGCCCACGCGCCCGCGCAATTTACCACGCACGGCGCGCCGTATTGAGTTTTTTCCGTCCTGACGCCGGCGGCCCGTCCGCTGGAAAGCAGGATGTCGGTCACAGTGGCGCCAGACGAGATGTCTACCCCACGATGTTTGGCCGCCTTGAGCGCCGCCGCCACCAGGGCGCGAGGATCGACACTACGTTCCTTCAAGTAAACCGCCGGAATGTTCATTCCGGAGATCGCCGGCTCCAGTTCGGACAGAGGAGCAGGAAGCGAGTTTTCTGCATAAAAAGTTGAGCGTTCAGAAACATGCTCAGAAGAAATGAGCAGGATCGTGCCATGCTCGCGCAGATCAACCTTCATTCCGGATTCGTCCTGCAACTCGTGGACAAATTCGGAATACATTCGAGCGCTTGCCGTAGCCAGCGCTTGCAGCGCAGCCGGAGTCTCGAGCGTGCAGTCGGCCAGCATTCCTGCTGCGGCGTAGGAAGCTTCGCGGCCAGGCTCTCCGCGTTCTAACACGAGAACCCGCACCCCTCGCTTGCGCAAAGCAATCGCGAGCGAGAGTCCAACAATGCCCCCGCCCACAACGATCGCATCCCAAGTTTTCACCCAAACATTGTAGAAGACGGATGACAAATACAGATCGGGCTCTCCCGACGCACACGTAGCCTCGGACGCCCCGTCGCGGGCGCCTGTAGCTCTGCATTGTGCAAATGGTAAAACGATCGTGCGGATAGGAATGGTGGACCCGGAGAGACTTGAACTCCCAACCCCTGCGTTCGAAGCGCAGTGCTCTATCCAGTTGAGCTACGGGTCCGCGCCCAGTCAGAAATAAGCGTATCAGGTCTTGCCTGCCAATGTCGCGCTCGAGATTTTACCGCTGCCTTCTTAGCGACCGACGCGCGCTGACCTCTCCACGTACGGAAGAATTCATTGACAGCAAGCCTAAGGATGAATCATAGTAATCCGGCCTTGGTCGCGGGTTCCAGCGAGCGATGCAGAATCTGCACCGAGGTCCCAACGTCCGAGCCCGAGAGTGAGTTACTGATCGATTCTGCTGCAGGAAGTCCCGCACCCGTTTCATCATTTTAGTAGGAGAATGCATGATCAAGACACGTTCCGCCCCACTGCGTTATTCATTTCTAGCTGGTTGCCTGCTGTCGATCATGATCCCGGTTTCAGCTCAGCAGATACAAACCGATCCCCAGGTCAGCTACGAGATCAAACACGACGTATCGTTGCCGTTGAGCTATCTGGCGCGAATCGCTCCAAAGCCTAAACATGGTTTCGTCGAAATGATCGAACCTAAGCGGAACTTGGGGCTTACGGTTGGCCTTCCCGGCGAAGACACGGCGGTGCAAGACGTCTACCTTCCAAGCGTTCACACCACCCAAGTTTTAAACTTTGAAGGGACCCGGGAGGATCAGGGGAACGCGCAGGTGCCGGATACGAACGGCTCGGTTGGAGCGACTCAATTCGTTGAGATCACGAACTTTGATTACGAGGTGTTCGATAAAACCGGGAAAGTGATTTTGAAGCCCACCAACACCAACACAATCTTTACGGGCTTTGGTGGAGCGTGCGAGGGCACAAATCCAGGCGACCCGGTCGTGGTATGGGACAAGTTAGCCCACCGTTGGCTCGTAACCTACTTCAACTACCTTACGAATCTCACGCTGTGCATCGCAGTATCGACGACTCCGGACTCGACGGGGCCTTACAACCGTTACTCCTACAGTTTTGGCAACACCCTTCCTGACTATCCGAAATATGCGGTCTGGCCGGACGCCTATTATGCCTCGGTGAATGCGTTCGGAAGCGGTGCTGCTGAGCCCTGCGCCTTCGATCGCAACGCGATGCTGAAGGGCAAGAGCAAAGCCGCAATGATTTGCTTCACTCCCAACAACAATAATTTCAGCTTTCTCCCTTCAGACTTAGACGGCGCCACGCTTCCTCCCACGGGAGCGCCCAACCATTACGTGGAGCTCGGCAACACCACAAACTCGCTGGATGAGTACGATTTTCACGTAGACTTTGTTCATCCCAAGAAGTCCACCTTTACCGGTCCGAACTCGATTCCAGTGCCGTCGTATTCTCTCGCTTGCGGCGGCGGCGACTGCATCCCTCAACCGAATCCCGGAGAGTTAGTAGAGTCGTTGGGCGATCGCCTGCTGTTTCGCCTGGCTTATCGGAATTTCGGCGGCCACGAATCCATGGTCGTGGCTCATAGCGTGACGCCCGGAAAAGGTTCGACCGCCGTCTCCGCCATGCGGTGGTACGAATTGCGCGCTACTCCAGCGGGAGGAAAGTTTTCGCTCTATCAGGCGGGCACGTTCCAGAACCAATCGACCAGCCTATGGATGGGAAGTACAGCCATGGACAAGCAGGGCAACATTGGCATGGGTATGAGCGCCTCCAGTAACACGGTGAAACCGAGCGTTTGGTACACCGGCCGGCTTGCGACCGATCCTCTAGGGAGAATGGAAGCTCCTGTAATTGCGGTGAAAGGGACCGCCGTCGAAATTGGCGACAGCCAGCGCTGGGGCGACTATAGCAGCATGAGCATTGACCCCACGGATGATTGCACCTTCTGGTATTCCCAGATGTACTACAACAAGAAGCACGGTGGTGCTGCGAGTGTGGACTGGAGCACCCGCATGGTCGCCTTCAAATTCGATTCGTGCAAGTAGGAAATCTCTAGCAGCGTATGTCAGGGTCTCGTCTCGGTAGCGCCTCAATTTCAAAATTGAGGTACTACTCGTTACGGACGGTAGACTATCTAGCAAAACTTCATCTCCTTTATGAAGATTCAACTGCTCGTCATCTGCGCAATCCTGTTCGCGCTTCCCGCCCTCGCGCAGGATTCGTTGTCCGGCCTCGCCTCGGACTTCTGGAGCTGGCGCGCCACCACCCAGCCGTTCAGTCTTGACGACATCCCACGCATCGAGCGGCCAGCCGGCGTGAGGCGCTCATGGTCTGTCGCGGCCGTACAAGACCAGCGTTCAAAGTTGCTCGGATTCGAGCGCCGATGGAAGGCGATGGATTCGTCCCACTGGCCAATTGCGGAGCAAGTGGACTACAAATTGATCGGCTCAGCACTGGCGCGCGTGCATTGGGAACTGGATTTCAACCAGCGCTGGGCACGTGATCCGGCATTCTACGTCGAGCAAACCGTCACGCCTGTTCACGAAATACTTGCCATCCCGCCGCCATTTAGCGAAGCGCAGAGCAATGAAATCGTCTCGCGGTTGGAGAACATTCCCTCTATTCTCGACGACGTCCGCGCCAGTCTCAGCGACCCAGTCGGGCCGTTTGCGAAACTCGCCATCGATTCACTGGACAATGTTCGGCAGCGACTGGAGGTGGTCAACCGCGAAGTCACGCCCCTGCTGGTTGGAACAAAAGCGAGAGCCGGATTTGGTCCGGCGATCGATAATGCGACCAGAGCACTCGAATCGTATCGCACCTGGCTTCAGCAACAGATGCCATCGATGAAGGGCAAACCTTCCGTCGGACGTGATACCTACACGTTTTTCCTTAAGAACGTCGCTCTCTATCCGTTCACGCCCGAGGATTTGCTGCAGATGGCACAACAGGAGTGGGCGCGCGTGCTCGAGTTCGAGCAGATGGAGAAGAACCGCAACAAGAACGTGCCTCCGCTGAAACTCGCGCCATCGCTGCAGGCGGAAATCAAGGAAGAAACAGCCGACGAATTGGCAATCCGAAAATTCCTGGTTGATCAGCGCATTCTCAGTGTGCCGCCGAGTTTCCCGCATTACACCGCAAAGCCTCTTCCCGGCTACCTCGACGCGATGGACGGCTGGGGAGAAATGGACGACTTCACTGGTCCCTCAAGATTGAAGGACAACTGCACCCGTTGGACGCCGCCTCCCTCCGAAAAACTTGGCTACTTCTCGCTGGCGAGCGCGTACGATTACCGGCCGGAGATCATCCACGAAGGCGTGCCCGGACATTACTTTCAACTCTGGCTGGGATGGAATCATCCCGACCCGATCCGCCGGCACTATTACGACTCCGGCGCTAACGAAGGCATTGGCTTCTACTCAGAAGAGATGATGTTGCAGAATGGACTCTTCGAACACTCACCACACACTCGCGAGATGATTTACAACTGGGCCCGGTTGCGTGCGCTTCGGGTTGAGGTCGACGTCAAAATGGCGCTCGGCGAGTTCACTCTCGATCAGGCCGCTGACTACCTGCATCGCATGGTCCCCATGGATGCCGCCACTGCACATGATGAAGCATCGTCGTTCGCGACCACTCCGGGCCAGGCGATCTCCTATCAGACGGGCAAATTGCAGATTACGAAGTTCTTTGCCGACGCACGTCGTGAGCAAGGCGAGAGCTTCGACATGAAGTCATTCAATGACTATGTCTGGCAGAACGGCAACGTGCCGATTGCGTTGCAGGAGTGGGAGTGGATGGAAACCCATCGCGCTGCGACGAAGTAATGCGCTGCGAGTTGAGAAAGCCTCGGTATAATCTTTCGGACTTCTCCAGTTCAACGCTATGTCTTACCACGTTGTGGCTTTTACAATGGCGCAAGTACGACAGGGCGCGCTCGACTTTCAGCGCGAGCTTGGTGCCTTACTCCCTAATTCGAGGGAACTGAAAGTCTATTCCACCAGCCCGTTTGACCTCGAAGAACGCCGGCGGATCAAGGATCGATTTGGCGGAGACATCGTTTACTTTTTTAACGATGTGGCACGTCAGGAGTCCTATCGCCTCGGCCTCAATCTACAATTCATCGCGGAAATCCCTGAGGAAGAACTGCCGCGCAGGCGCACCGTGGTCGTCGGCATACCGGAGTCCAAAACCAGAGTTTGACAGCCTCAAACTAAGGCCTTGCGATATTTCTGCAACAATCCAACATCCCGTGTATAATAGGTACCAGCTAAGTTTGACTCACAAGCAATTGAAAGTCGGCACGCCAACCAGCGTCACCCCTCTCACTAGCAGCGAATCTTCTCAGCACAATCTAAGAATAGAAAAAGGAAACATCAATGTCAGAAACAGGAACAGTAAAGTGGTTTAACGACGCCAAAGGCTATGGTTTTATCAGCCGTCAAAATGGCGAAGACGTCTTCGTGCATTTCTCTGCGATTCAGGCGGGCGGCTTCCGCAGCCTGCAAGAAGGCCAAGCCGTGCAGTTCGACGTCACCAAAGGCCCCAAGGGCTGGCAAGCTGAGAACGTTCAGGCTGTCTAAGTGGTATAAGAAGAATGCCCGCGATTCGAAAGGATTGCGGGCTTTTGCATGTTTAGCGCTGGATAGGTCGCGAAACACCACAGCTACTTCTGTTGCGCCGCCCTGACCTTTGCCCAGCGTGCGCGTTGCGCAGCCGCAATCTTCCGCCGCGCTGCCGCCGAAAGCGTTCGCTTAGGGCGTGCCGTGCTCGCCTTGCCGCTGGCTGCAGTCTGCGATTGGCTCCTGACTTTTGCCCAACGAGCTTTTTGAGCGGCTGCCATTTTTCGGCGTGCCGTCGCTGACAAGCTACGACGCGACACGGTTGCAAACTTTCCCCCTTCTAACTTACCCAGTACGGCGAGAGCCGCGTCCACATGGCGGAGGTTGTTTACCAGATGCGCTCTTTCTGCTCTCAATTCCGTGACGATGTTTCCCAAGCCTTCGAGTCTCGGCATAGGTGAATTGTACCGGATTCTTCACAGCGCGAGTTAGTCGACTGACAACTCCATATCGAGCAGCCTAGGTCACAGTAATCCGAAGGAGCTACTCCATGGCCCATCGGTGCCATTCCAATCCCTTAGCCACGGAGTTAAGGTAGTGACGAACAGTTTCTCGGGGGAGGAACCTGTTCGAGCGAATCGTCCCATGACTTAGACAAAGTCTGGGACGTTTTGTTTTGTGGTTAATGACGCTGTCCAATTGTCGTCTAACGAAGTTCATCTGAGCCTCGAGGAACTTACCATTCTTCGCCTTCCTCGTTAATGCGAAACCAAGACGATATGATTCACAAAAGGCCTGTCAGGGCCGGTTGACAAGCTTCCTCTCCGGTAATAAAGTTTGGTTCCAGTTTGTTCTGCCCCGTTTTTTTCCGCTAGGAGGCAAGCCCATGTCGTTTACCAGCAAGCACGCAATACTGGCCGTTTTACTGGCAATGCTGATCAGGCCCTCGGTCGGGACTGCGCAGGCACCCAGAGTCAAGACCTACCGCGGCAAGTTTTCGGATGGAGCGACCTACGTGATTCAAGTTCCGTCAAAATGGAATGGGACGTTGCTTCTTTATAGCCACGGGTATGTGGTGCCAGGGTCCTCGAATCCGGCGGAAGATGTGGGTGATCCGATCACCGGTGCTTACCTTCTGGCGAATGGCTATGCCCTGGGTGGGTCCTCTTACGCGACTACGGGGTGGGCAGTGCAGCAGGCATTGCCGGATCAGATTGAAGTGCTGGACACTTTTAAGACTCTGGTTGGCACGCCCAACCGGACCATTGCCTGGGGACATTCGCTGGGTGGCATTATTACCGCAGGACTGGTGCAGAGATATCCCGAGCGCTTTGACGCGGCGCTCCCCATGTGCGGGGTGCTGGCGGGAAGCGTGGGTACCTGGAACGAGGCCCTGGACTCAGCTTTTGCTTTCGACGTGCTGCTGGGAGCGGGCTCCGGATTGGAAGTTGTAAATATCACCAATCCGGTGAAAAACGTCGATATCGCCGAAGCCGTTCTCAACCAGGCGCAAAAAACTGCGCAGGGTCAGGCGCGGATCGCTCTGAGTGCGGCTCTTGCCGACACGCCGGGGTGGTTTGATCCCTTATCTCCCGAGCCATCACGCACTGACTATGTCACGCAGGAAGCGAACCAGTATCTCTGGCTTTCGCAGATTGACTTTCCTTTTGCCTTCGGCTTCCGTGCAGAGTTGGAAAAACGGGCTGAGGGTAATCCGTCCTGGAACAACAGCGTCGACTACGAGAAGCAGCTTAAGAACTCAGTAGATTTTGCGGAGGTCCAAGCCCTCTACCAGAAGGCTGGAATTAATCTGCAGGATGATGTTCAGGCGGTAAATGATGCGGCGCGGATAAAGGCGAAGACATCGTCGGTTACGTACCTTGAACACAATATTATTTTCGATGGGCAAATTGATCTACCGGTATTGACTTTACATACCAAGGGCGACGGGTTGGTGGTAGTTGAAGATGAGAGTGCTTACAAGGATGTGGTGGACGAGGAGCATAACGGTGCGTTGCTGCGTCAGTTGTTTGTGCATCGCGCCGGGCATTGCGAGTTCACTCCGGCTGAGACTGTGGTCGCCTTCACGGCGCTGGTCAGCCGTTTGGATACTGGCAAGTGGCCGCAGCTTGGGCCGGTTACGCTGAATCAATCGGCGAAGGCGCTGGGATCGAAATTCAATGTGTTATCTGTCGGTGGGAAAAACGTGCACGTAGCGCCGGCTTATTTCAAGTTTCATCCCCCTGTTTTTTTACGGCCCTTTGATGATGGGAAGGACTGAATAGAGTCTTGCTGCGGAGAGATTCAAGTTGGTCTTGCCACGAGCGAGGACGCTCGCGCCTACATTGTCTAAGATCTGGACAGCGGCAACTGCTTGAAAATCTACTAAGTGTCCTGATTTGAAATGTCCACTGGCTAAGCCCCCGAATTAACATTGACATTCATAGACACCGGATTCAGAATCGGAAACTGTTGTTCCTGACGGCATCCAGTCCCACTGGAGGGTTGGGAACTTTGGAGAAGTTGGAGATGCTTCATCCGCCACTAAGCCAATTCCTAAGGAGACTAGAAAAATTATGAAGACTTGTTTTGCTCGCCTCAGTTTACTAGTTGGAGTAACAGGTTTGGTTTGTGCTTGCTTGGCTGGTATTGCCTCGGGTCAAGATATCAAGGTACAGCCACAGGCGAAGTACGTGGTTCTGCCGCCACGGTTGCGCTATGACGTGGTGGCGCCCCCGGCTTCTTTGCAGACTTGGAACGGTTCCTTCAACTATCAGGGCACGAACTATACCTACAATATGGTCGGCACGGCGCCTTCCAGCAATGCGTCGACCACAGTTCAGGTATATGTGATTCCGCTCAAGGTAGTCATCACGCATCGAAGGACGCAGACCACCTTTGACCCAGCGCACGTGCTCTCGAACGGGAAGACGGTCACCAACAACACGGTGGGATCGCCGATTTTCGACTCTAGCACAACCTATGTCCAAGGGGGAGTAAATGTAGGCACGACGCAATACATTGATGCCTTCCAACGCGCCAATTTCTGGGGCACGGTGCAAAGCAATCCGAGCTACCACCTGCTCTTGGGCGGACCGACGGTGCTGGCGGAACAAACTTTGAGTCCGCCTTCAACCTATGGAACCACGGGATCACCGTTCGGCCACTTGGCGGGACTGGTGGATATCAACTGGTTCGATGCGCAGCTGCAGACTATCATCAGCAAGTTTAGTCAGATTCAACCGAACGCGCTGCCCGTGTTCCTCACCTATGATGTTTATCTCACGCAAAACCGAGGCTGCTGCATTGGCGGCTATCACAGCTCGGAAGGCAGCATAAGTAATCCCCAGGCGTACGCGCACTTCACCTATGTCGATCATCCCGGCGACTTTGCTCAGGATGTCTCGGCGTTATCGCATGAGGTGGGCGAGTGGGCAGACGATCCGCTGGTGGTCAATGTCAATGGCAACAACACGCCCTGCGGAATTCTGGAAGTAGGCGATCCAGAGGAGGGCTTCGCTAACTACGGGGGCTTCCACTACACCTTGAACGGGTTTACCTACAATCTGCAGGATCTGGTAACTCTGCCCTACTTCGGGGCGCCAACTAGCACGTCGGTGAACGGATGGTTGAGCTTCCAGGGAAATTCGTCGTTGTTCGTGTGTTCGGACGGTAGTTAGTGGTTGACGGTTTCATGAGCCCGCTTCTTCGGAAGCGGGCTTTTTGTTTGCTGTTTTCTTTTGAGTGATCGAACTAACGGAGCTGAATTGCCCGCGATAAACGCCCCGGACGCCTCGTCCGGGGCTACGGGGCTAAGTCAGCAAGTCCTGTCAGGGAACCCAGGTCATGTCGTAAATCAACAACGCCATCCGGAGAACCAGATGGCGTTGTAATTCCGGATCTGTTCAGCTAATCCGCCGCCGCGTGCGCCTTGGCCGACACACTCTCTGTACCAATGCGCATCCCGTAGAATGAGCGATAAACGAAGAAGAACGAAATCACGAAGAACACAGCTGCCAGCAAATTCGTCAGCATGGCATTAGTCTGCGTCAGCTTCACCGCCAACTCCACCGCCAGCAAACCGAACAACGTAGTGAACTTGATCACGGGATTCAAAGCCACCGACGACGTATCTTTGAAGGGATCGCCCACGGTATCGCCGACCACAGTGGCGTCGTGCAGCGGCGTCCCTTTCTGTTTGTACTCGACTTCGACAATCTTCTTGGCATTGTCCCAAGCCCCACCCGCGTTAGCCATGAAGATGGCCTGATACAAACCAAAGATCGCGATCGAGATCAGGTACCCGATGAACAGGAACGGCTCGATGAATGCGAAACATAGCGTGGCGAAAAACACCGCAATGAAGATGTTCAGCATGCCCTTCTGCGCATACTTGGTACAGATCTCCACAACTTTCTTACTGTCGGCCACCGAAGCCTTCGTAACTCCTTCCAGCTTGATGTTCGCCTTGATGAACTCCACCGCCCGGTAAGCGCCAGTGCTCACGGCTTGGGTGGACGCGCCAGTAAACCAGTAAATAATCGCGCCTCCACTGATCAGACCCAACAAGAACGGCGCATGCAGCAACGATAATTTTTCCACGTTCTGCGTCAGCCCATTGGTCAGCGCCATAATGATGGAGAACGTCATCGTGGTCGCACCCACAACCGCCGTCCCAATCAGAACTGGTTTCGCGGTTGCCTTGAACGTGTTTCCGGCTCCGTCATTCTCCTCTAACATGTGTTTGGCGCGCTCAAAGTCCACATTGAAGTTGTAGTTTTTCTTGAGTTCGCTTTCGATGTTGGGTTCTTGCTCGATCAAAGACAACTCGTAAACCGATTGCGCGTTATCTGTCACCGGACCGTAAGAATCGACCGCGATCGTCACAGGCCCCATGCCCAGGAAGCCGAAGGCCACCAACCCGAAAGCAAACACCGGAGCCGCGATCATGGTTGCCGCCGCTGCCAAACCCATGGTGCTCATGTAGTAGCCAACGGACATCAAAAATACCATCGACAATCCCAAGTAGTAGCCGCTGAAATTTCCGGCCACGAAACCAGCGAGAATTCCGAGCGACGCGCCGCCCTCCTCCGCCGAGGCTACAATTTCCCTGACGTGCCGCGATTCGGTCGAAGTGAACACCTTCACTAGCTCCGGAATGAGGGCTCCCGCCAGCGTTCCGCACGAAATGATCGTGGCCAGCTTCCACCACTGCGTGGTATCACCGCCAATGTCAGGAACGATGACGGCGGAAACGATGTAGGTCAGGACGATCGAAACCACTGACGTGACCCACACCAACGACGTTAGCGGAGTCTCGAAATTCATTACATCCGCATCGGCAAAACGCGCACGGGCGACTGCGCTGTTGAGAAAGTACGCCCCCGCACTCGAAACCAGCATCATGATGCGCATGACGAAAATCCAAACCAGCAACTGCACCTGCACCGTCGGATTCTTCACGCCCAGCAAAATAAAGGTGATCAGCGCCACTCCAGTGACGCCGTAGGTTTCGAAACCATCCGCCGAAGGCCCGACCGAGTCGCCCGCATTGTCACCCGTGCAGTCGGCGATAACGCCAGGGTTGCGTGCATCGTCTTCTTTGATTTTGAAAACGATCTTCATCAGATCGGAGCCGATGTCCGCAATCTTGGTGAAGATACCGCCCGCAATCCGCAGCGCAGCCGCACCCAGCGACTCCCCAATGGCAAATCCGATGAAGCAAGGTCCAGCGTAATCTCCAGGAACAAACAGTAAAATGAAAAGCATGATCAGCAGTTCAACACTGATCAGCATCATTCCGATACTCATCCCTGCCTGCAAGGGGATGGCGTAAATCGGATACGGCTTGCCCCGCAAACCGGCAAACGCGGTGCGCGAATTAGCGAATGTGTTGATGCGAATGCCGAACCACGCCACCCCGAAGCTGCCCGCCATCCCCACCAGGCTGAACGCCAGAATGATCGGTAGCGTCGTCATCACCGGCTTTCCCGGCACCGGCGACAGCACACCGAAGTAGAGAACGATTACCACCGCGATGAAGACCCACAGCAAGAGCAAGAATTTGCCTTGTGTGACCAGATAAGTCTTGCAGGTCTCGTAAATGAGTTCGGAAATCTCCAGCATGGCGCGATGCACCGGCAGGTTCTTGAGCCGCGTGTAAATCGCCATACCAAATCCCAGACCTGCGATACAGAACAGAATTCCGATCATCAGCAACTTGTGGCCGTCAATGCCGAGAAATGAAACTGAGGAAAGATCGGGAAGTTTCAGCCCGGCCTCGCCGCCCGCCTCCGGAGCAGGTTGAGCCAACGCCGCAGACGCACCCACAATTACAACCGCGAAAACAGATGCCAAGGTAGTTGCCCGGTCCAGGGCGAAACGACATCCTCGGGACGCAAGATCAGCGAGCCAGTTGCGCATAGGGAAGCCTCCACTCATTGAGAACGATATATAAGGATGACTACGGATTCATGTCCTCGACCGGCACAAAATTCCCAGACGCTCTCTGAGAGGGCGCGGGAGTGCATGGCCGGAGTTCCGAACACGCTTCCACTGCAAGACTTGAACAGGGATGCTGAGCTTGGCCGCGTCGGATGTTCACTGTGCCCCGGGGCAGGGAAGTGCTATGTCCCAAGACCGAGGCACAAGACCAGTTTTTATAACATGTTAGAGGGATCAGGTCAAACCAATCGTGGCTGCGGTTGGAAGAACCTCAGCTACTTGCCAAACACTCCGACCGCGCTCAGCACCTGATAGCTGGTTTGCCAACCTGTTCCGGTATTGTTTGAAAAATAATGTCCCTGTTTTTCCGCAAAGTTGTCGGCCCAAACGTCCCACGTGTCTTGAAACTGCTTCTCTGGACTCAGAACGACCCAATACAGCTTTCCTTTTGTGACCTTGATTCCCTTTGCATACTTCCCGGTCTGCAGGGTGCAGCAACTCCAAACCACCGGCAGGTTGGAAAAATGCCAGGTATGAAGTACCCTGCCTGGGGCTCCGTGATTGTCCGCGTTCAAGCTGACCACCAGGACATTGGTTCCCTGGAGATGCGTCGCACCTACCTGAACCTCGGTCACAACGTGGTCGGCCTTCGGCCGGAATCCGTTCGCCACCATCTGCGGCAACATCTGACCCGTGTCCGTGCCGAGAATGCCAAAGCCACTAAGCGTGCTGTACACGTGGTCGCCTTTTCCTAAAGTGCTGTAGATCGTGACCAGATTCGTTGGTGGCTGCACGGCAGGCGTAAAAGGCTGCGACGGCGCCCGCATCAAAATCGCATTTCTTCCCCCGTTGATCCTGACCATCCCATCGTTCGCTTGCGCCCAAACCGCCACGTTCGCGAACACCAACATGCCGAGGCAAATCAACACTCCAGATAACCTTCTCTTCCTCATTGTTTCTCCCGTCCCATGATTTAGATGCCGGTCAAATTGCAAACCACTGCCGCTGGCATTCTACCTGCAAAACCCGCTGTGCGTGCACCATTCGGCCATTTGTGGTCCTTTGTATAGACGTGGAGGCGGGGTAAACCGTTGGCACCAGATTGATTAAACTCAGAAAATCAATTTCATCGCCAGTTGCACCTGTCTCGGAGAATAGGCGTTGGTAGCCTGCAGAGGGTTTCTTGGAATCTGGTAGTGGCCCGGGTAGTAATTGATTCCTAGATTATTCCCAATCTTTACGAAGTACGCGACATTACTCTGCAGGCCATCCTCGGTGACCTGGACCCGCTTGTTATCGCGATTCAACAGATTAAACGATTCGACCACCATGTCCAGCTTCAGCCGGTCGTGAACAAACAGGCGCCGAGTCAAGCGCGCGTCGGTGGTGGCGTAATCCGGTCCGAGAAACGAATTGCGTCCCGCCCCTGGGAGTCGGTCATTGCTGCCGTTGCCATCTTGATTGGGGTCTCCCGAGACCATAACGTTCTCGGGCCGACCACTGCCGAACGTGAGTACTCCCGCGAGTTTCCAATCGTTGAACACCTTGGCCATGACAGGCTGCTCGCGGCCGAAGGGTTTGGGGTCGGCGATCCAGGCAAACATCAGGCGGTGACGCTGGTCGGTGACGCTGGGGCCTCGTTCAGCGCTGGTGGCATAGGAATTTTGCACCAACGCTGGTTGCCCGGCGACTAATGCGTCCTGTCCATCGTCGATAGCTTTGGCGAAAGTGTAGGCCAGCCGAAAGTAGAACCCGCTGGTCATCTGGCGGTGAATAGAAAAAGTCATCCCGTTGTAAACGCTGGATGCGGCGCTCTCGAAAACGTCGATGGCGCCGAGTTGCGGGATTGGGCGAGCGAGCGGATTTATGCAGGGTGGAAACGGGCAGGTGAAAGAAGGAGTCATCTGCCAGGAAGAAAACGAAGCCACGTCATAGAATGTGCCCAGAAAGTTGATGCCCGAGCTGTCGTACACAGGGTACTCGACGTTCACCGGCGGCGGCAGGTTCACGTCGCGCGCGCGGATAAGGTCAACGCCGTGCACATACATGTAAGAAACGCCCACAGCTAAACGATGGGCCACCTCTTGCTCGAGGCCGAGGCTGGCTTGTTCGATCTTGGGCGTCTTGAAGTTCGGAGAAAATGCGGAAACGCCGCCTTGCGAATATTGCACAAGGCTGGGCGGCAATGTGCAAGAAGTCGCCGTAAGCGGACAATTCACCAGCGCGTTCGGATATTGCGGGAAGACCTGATGGTCGTAATAGTTTGAATTGTTCAAGAAGAGATTGACGGAAGAGAATCCGTTATCGGTCGCGATGGTGGAAGTATAAATCTGCGGAATGCGAGTGTAGAACCAGCCGTATCCCGCTCGCACCACCAACGGCCGCTCGCTCCCGAACGAGTACGCCACGCCCACCCGCGGAGCAAAGTTATTCGGGTTGAAGGGAATCTTGCCCGAATCCGGCCACAGCGGATTGGTCAGCAGCCCTTTCTTGCTGAACGTCTGCAGGTCGTAACGCGCGCCGAGGCTAATGGCAAGGTGATCGGAAGCTCGGATTGTATCCTGCAAAAAACCGGAATACTCGTTGGTATCGGGATGGCTCGACTGTGATCCGAAATTCTGAATGTAATACTTCGGGACATCGTGCGCATAGGCGCGAAGCGGCGTGAGTTGCAAACCCGCCTCCTGCGGTTCGAAAGTAAACGGATTCACTTTGATCGGATCGAAGATGTACTCTCCGCCCGACTGTGCCGGGAAATAGTTGTAAATCCAGGTAAGCAGAGCGTCGCCGCCAAATTTCCAGGAGTTTCGCTTACCTTCCAGGCTGATGGTCTCGGACAGTTGCAAGCGATGTTCGCGAGTTTGGCGAGGGAGAATATTCGAACGCCCGAAACCATCGATGGTGCTGCTGACCTTGGTGAGAGGATCGGTGGTATTGGTGCTGGAGTGCTGCAAATCGCGCGAGAACTGGGCCCGCAAATGGCTGATCAGCCGCCACGAGAACGTGCTGGTCAAAGACGCCGATCCGGTTTCCGTCATAACCTGCTCCTCGCCGTTCTCGCTGATGGCATTCGTCGTGAGGGGGCTGGAGGGGTCGAGAAAAACATTGTTTAGCCCGGAGTAGCGAGAGGTGCTGAGACGTGCGGACAGAGCCTCATGCGGCGTGAGCGTGAAATCCATTTTGAAGAAGCCGGCATTACCCACCATTTTGGAAGGGAATTGCCCAGCCAGGGTGGACAACCGCGCAGCCGCAGCGAACACGACAGCCTGATCGCTGGCCTCGTAGTCGCCGTCATGCAATGGGCCTTGACCGAGTTGAGGAATGATCTTAGAACTGCCGTCGAGAAAGCGCACCACCGTAGGAACGTGAAAAATATGCTGGTCCAATCCGCCAAAGAAAAATGCGCGGTTGTGGTGAATAGGACCACCCAGGGTGAAGCCGAATTGCTGCTGCTGCGCGTGTGGCTTGAAGTCCAGGAAAGGCTGCGTCGCCCCGAACGCACTGTCTCGAATGAAATAAAAATCGGTTCCGTGGATCTGGTTCGACCCGGATTTCGTCACCACGTTGATGACCGCACCTCCGGCACGTCCCAACTCCGCGCCATAAGTATTCGACGACACCCGGAACTCCTCCACAACTTCGTTCGAGAACTGGTAGGGAGCCCGATAGCGGCCGCGAGCCTGCGCGAAGAAGGCATTGTTGTTGTCAACCCCGTCGACCAGATAGCTGGACTGATATCCGCGAATGCCGCCGAACGCTAAATCGCCATTCGATCCCGAGGTCAGCCCCCGCGGGTCTTGCGAAACTCCTGGTGTTAAAAGGGCGAGGTCGGTGAAGCGGCGGCCGTCGAGAGGCAATTCTTCGATTGCGCGTTTGTCGACCAGTGCGGACACCGCGCTGGATTGGGTCTCGACCAGGGGAGGCTCGCTCGAGACTGTGACCATCTCCTTGGCTCCGCCGACCTGCAACTTGAACTCGAGTTCGGTGGTCGCGCCTACGTCCACGTGCAGCTTGGGCGTTAGTTGCGGAGACATGTCCGGGGCGACGGCACGCGCGGAGTACTCTCCGGGGGGCAGCAACTCGAACACGAATTTCCCCTCGGAATCGCTGGTGACAAAGTAGCGGAAGCCCTGAGCATCGTCCACCAATGCGATCGAAGCGTCGACAATCCGACGGCCGGATGAATCGCTGACGGTTCCGCGAATCGCGCCAGTGGAAGCGTCTTGTCCGAACGCAGAAATGGCGAGCGCGAAGATGAAGCAACTGCGAAGATAAGCACGCAAATATAAAAGACGCGGCATTGGACGTCACCTGCAAATGATGAAGGTGAGTCCAGACTCGACGGGAGACAGTTTCGGTATAACACTGCGTGGGTTGCGGCGTCTGTGCGATGGAGATATTTCTTTTCGAATTGGTCCCGAGGTGGGAAATTATGCGCGGAGACTATTCGTCATTCAGGACCGAAAACTTCTTCCGGGCGTAGGCTCAAGGGGTAAGCTCAAACACAAAGCCTAACCCATCAGTACCTCCGGTGGCGGCAGTCCCATACAAATGGCCGGACTTGTCAAAAATCAGGCCGCTGCTCGCCGATCCACTGAGGGTATGAAGATTGCTGTATTTCCAATGCCCGTGCTTACTGGGCGAGAGTTTGAATATTTCGGCTTGTGTTTCGTTTTGGCAGCTTCCCGCAGCCAAACCCGTCGTCGCACCGTAAAGATTGCCTCCCGCATCCAGCAGCAAAGAACCCGCGCTCGGGCCGCGGAGGTTGTACAACACGCTATATCTCCAACCGCCCTCCGACTTGGGTGCCAGTTCGAATACAGTGCCGCATCCAAAAGCGCCATCGGCTGTCGTTGTCCCGTAAACATTGCCCTGCTTATCTTGAATAACTCCGGAATTGGCAAACGCCCCATCGCGACCAGTAAAGCGGTGCAAGACGCTATAATTCCAGCCGCTAGACGACGGGCTCAACTCGAAGACCGCGCCACAACCCACCCCCGGGGTACAGGGCCAAAAATAATTACCGCCCCATGCGGTTACCCCGAAGAGGTTGCCGCTGGCATCCCTGATCAACCCTACGGGGAGCCAGCCGCCGCTGCAAGTGTGATAGGGACAGAAGTTGTAAAGCACGCTTTCGCTCCACGTACCGTTGCCGGGTGCCAGTTTGAAAATCACACCGCCACCGTCGGTGCCTCCCTGCGTCGTAGTTCCGTACAGATTGCCGGCGTCATCGAATATCACGCCGTAACTGGGTGTCTCCCCGTCACCGCATCCTGCATGGCAAAACGTGTATATGTCTTTTTCGGTCCAG
This sequence comes from Terriglobales bacterium, assembly GCA_035567135.1. Taxonomy (GTDB): domain Bacteria; phylum Acidobacteriota; class Terriglobia; order Terriglobales; family Acidobacteriaceae; genus JABDBE01. The sequence continues at coordinate 66,919 of DATMQI010000134.1, read as the reverse complement.
CCATCGGAGCCTGGCGTTAATTCGAACACTGTACCGGAAAAATTAGTGCCACCAGAAGACGCGGTTCCGTAAAGATTGCCCGCTGCGTCCAAAACCAGGTTGCCATTCAAACCGACACCTTCACTCGCTCCATTCGGAAAGCTGTAGAGTATGTTCTCCTTCCAGGGTCCGCGGGATTGAGGCAACAATTGAAAGACGATGCCACAGCCCTTGTATCTGCCGTTGCAGGCACTGGTACCGCCGCCTTCAGTAGTTGTGCCGTAAAGATTTCCCGCCGTGTCAAAGACAAGGTTGCCTTGCGGATCAATACCGTCGTTTCCACCTTTGAAGTTGTACAGCACTTTGAATTTGCTGCCTGCCCAGGCAGCCGTCGCCAGCATCAGAAGTGAAAGCATGGTCAACTGCCGGATCCAAATCCTTAAGCGTCCGCCGGATCGCATAAAGCACCTCTTAACTTTTAAGGACTATTGCTTGCGCCAAGCCGATAGCGCAAACGCACCTTTCGCTAACTGACCAAGGCTTGCGGGTTGGACGGCAGCATTTTCGTCTTCCTTAGTCTGTCCCGCTTTGATTGGCTTTCCGGGTACGGTCTCGTAGGCGTAGCCGGTAAGAGTGGCCACGATGGAAGAACCCTTAACCGTAACGTTCAACCGCGCCCAACCATAATGAATCTTGCCGCTAATTTTGATCTTCAATCCCAGATAGCGTTTATTGACGTTGACCCAGCTACCGCTGGGCCCACCTGAACAGAAGGGCGAACAATAAACAGCCATCACTTTTCCGGGGAAATACTGTTGCGGGCCGATACGGCCACCGGCTTTCAGCGCGGAGGCCCATGGTGCATAGCCGGTCCAGCCTTCCACGCCATTACCTGCCGTAGGAATGGCCGAGAGATTGGCATAAAAGCCCGAATACGACGTCGTGTGCGTGATTTGAGCCTGCAAAGTAAAGTCCGTGATTCCGTCGTGGTTGACGTCGAGCCCGTAGTGTCCGCCTTCTGCTATCACATGGTGGGCTGGCGTATACACGATCCTGGCTTCGGCGGGCGTTGCCAGGGCGAGGATTCCAACTCCTGCTGCGCTGGCTGCACGGGCGTACATGTTGAGTTGCTGATGGACTGACTCGGGAAGGTTGGCAGGCTTACGGGGTCGGAGAGTTTGCTTCACAAATCCTCCCACACGGGCGGCTCATTATCTGTCGGGTGGGTTGGGAAGTCAACGGTTCGCTCAATGTAGAACGGGCGTCATCGCCCGTGCGTTGTGAATCGGATGCAAGGAACCGGGCCATGACGCCGGTTCTCCATTCGTTAGGGGGCTAGCTTCTTTCGCACGACGTCTTCCACGCGGCTTAGGACTTCGTCTTCGGACAAATTCGTGGAATCGATGATCAGTGCATCCGGAGCTGGCGCTAGGGGTGAGGCGGCCCGGGTGCGGTCTCGGCGGTCGCGTTCGCGCAACTCAGTCGCGGTGGTCTGGGCTGCGCTTCCTCGCAGATTCTGCTGCTGCAAGCGTCGCTGCTCGCGGACTACGGGATCGGCATCGAGAAAGATCTTCACGTCCGCCTCAGGAAAAACTTTGGTTCCGATGTCGCGGCCTTCCATCACTACGCCGCCACCCGTTCCCAACTCCTGCTGGCGGGCGACCATCCACTCCCGCACTTTAGGATGAACCGAGGCTCGCGAGGCTCCGGCGGTCACATCGCTTTCGCGCACGCGCTGGGTTACGTCGCGTCCGTCGAGCAAAACCCGGGTGCCGCTCGATGTCGGCTCCAGCTGAATATTGGAGTCATGCGCCAGCTTCGTCAGTGCCGTTTCGTCGTCGAAGGAAATGTCCCATTCGATCGCCTTCAGCGCCAGGGCGCGGTACATGGCTCCGCTCTCCAGATTGGCGTAGCCAAGCTTGCGGGCGAGGCGGGACGCGATCGTGCTCTTGCCTACGCCCGCCGGTCCGTCAATGGCAATGATGAGTCTGCGAGGTTGAGGAGGGTTCATCGTGAACGAATGATTCTACACGGTAGAAGGAGGTTGCCCGGTGCTGTCGTCGGGTGTGGACGAACCAGGGTCTTGGCCCTCTGGAATGCCATAACGTTTTGGCTTGAGCCACCGAGCACCTCTGGGGCTAAAGCCCATGAGAAGTTACGGCGTTCATGCAGAGCTAAAGTGTGTGTGAGAACTTGAATTTCCACCACGCGGTGGAACGAAACTATGAGGGTAGCCGCGAAGCCGCGTAAGAATGCAGCCCATGGCGTAAGCCATGGGAAAAGTGGGAACGAGACAAGCCCCAGCGGGGCGAAAGATTAGTTCTCATGCACGCACGAAAGGCCTGCTCCACCCAAGTCTGCTTTGGGCGACCACCATCACTGACTTCCAAATTTCTCGTCAACCTTGGAAGTTCCCAGTAATCCTGCCGAGAACATATCGCAGCCGATACCGCCGCATGCACCGGATGCGCCCCAGGTCGGAGCGTAAAAGAAGCCAAACTGCTTGGACGTAACGTAGGACGCGTCCAGCACATCTTTGGGCCCGTAGTGATTGAGCGGCGGCTTATCTTCCACGTCGGCCAGGAAATAACGCGCTGATCCGCATGCGGAGTCGTTCTGGTTCGTGCAATAGGGTACAACCGTCAACCAGTATCGACCAGCCTTCAGGCTGACGCTGAGTCCTTTCACCAGGATTCCGAGGCAGAATAGGTCGATCTGTTTATTGCAATCAAGCACCGTGGCCGTAGCTGGGGACGTCCCTGCCTTGATCAGCTTCCCCGCTTTACTCGTGCTCACGTCCTTGGAGAACGACCAGTCTGCTTGCGCCGGGTCAATCACGTTGATCTGCGAAAGCACAATTCCGAATGCGCCCGTGATCGTCCATATTTTTCCTTTGGGAACTGTGAACGGAACGAAGACAGCAGACCCGCTGTCGGTAAGATCCTTCTCATTTGCCACGCCGTTGGCTTTCGAGTTGTCGGGATTGAAGTCACCGGCGTACCACAGACATGGCTTGCAAAACGATGGCGGAGTGGGTGTCTTCGAATTCGGCGGCGCGCTATCCTGCGCAGCTGCGAGGGCAGACATCGCGAAGAGCAGCCACATCGCGAACCGAGTGATCTTGTTCATCGGCGTGTCCCCTTGGCGGCCACATTCTGACACTGGCCATCAGCAGTGTCAATAATTAAGACATCGATGTCGTGTTGCTGTTTAGATCTGGAAATGCGGCATCCGTATTGGTCTTAAGAAAACTCCTGAGTGATGCTGCAAGACCAAAAATTGAATCGCCGACTATCCTCGTTGGGAATATACTGGCTGGCTCCCAATAAATCGGACGAGGAGGAAACATGTTCAGCATCCGAAAGTCGATGGCTGTTTGCGTGTTCATTGTCTGCTTAAGCGGGTGGGTGTTCGCACAGGGCGGCGCCACGGGAGCCATTACAGGAACGGTTCAAGATGCGTCCGGAGCGGTGGTTTCGGGCGCCAAGGTCGATATTGTGAGAGAGGCCACGGGTCAGGTCGAGCGCCATCTGACGACCGATTCATCCGGCGTCTTCACCGCCAATCTGTTGCCGGTCGGCAGCTATCGAGTCGAGGTCAGCGCCTCGGGATTTGCCACGACGAAGTTTCCCGGCGTAGTGGTAAATATCACGGAAACGACGCGCCTGACGGCATCGCTGAAGGTGACCTCCGTCAATGAGGTCGTGCAGGTTCAGTCTCAGGTCGCCCAAGTGGACACCACTGACGCCACCACAGGCCAGTCGCTGAGCAGCAACACCATCACCGAACTCCCGCTGGCCACCAGGAATTTTCAACAACTGCTGACCCTCTCAGCAGGGGCGTCCTCCGACTTGAACAACGCCTCGCAGTTGGGTCGCGGGCAGGTTTATATCCACGTCAACGGCGGGCGCGAAGACAACAATAATTATCTGATCGAAGGCATTTCCGTCGCCGATTATTCCTTCGGAGAATTGACCTACACGCCGCTTCCCAATCCCGATTCCATCCAGGAATTCAAGGTCAGCACCAGCCTCTACGACGCTTCGCAGGGGCGCAACGGAGGAGGCAACATCAACGCCACTTTAAAGAGTGGTACTGCCAGTTTCCACGGCGATCTCTGGGAGTACTTCCGCAACACCAAGCTCGATGCCAACGACTTCTTCCTCAACCGCGCGGGCCTTCCGCGGCCCGTGATTCAGCAAAACATCTTCGGCGGCGATTTAGGCGGACCGGTCGGACCAAAGGCAAAGCTGGGATACTTTTACGTGAACTATCAGGGCACGCGGCAGCGCAGCGGAGCTTCGCCCGGCACCTTCATCAATACCAGCATCCCGGTGATTCCCTCCGATCGCTCCGCAGCCAACCTGCTCAGCACATTCTTTCCCAATGGAGGCGTCACCAGCATTGATCCAGTTGCTCTCGCGCTGCTGAATTTCAAGAGCAACCAGTTCGGGGGCGGAGGTGGTGGTTATCTTCTCCCTACAGTTCCCGGAACGGCGGGGTTCACCAACGGCCAACTCAACTTCGGACCACTCATCCTGAGCCGGACCGGCAGGTTCACCGACGATCAGTTCACCACCAACTGGGACCGCGAGTTCCGCGGCGGCAAGGATCGTCTCGCCTTCCGATTCTTCTGGGCTGATTCCGATACTTTTCAACCCTTCGGTGCCGATTCGTTCCAGATCCAGACCGGCGGCGCGCCCACGCCGAACAACCTGAATTTCCCCCTGGATATCCCGCTGCATAACCGCGTTGGCAGCATCACCGAAACCCATCTGTTCTCCAACACCATCGTGAACGAGCTCAGATTTGGGGTCAACATCATCAGCGACAAATTAAACAACCAGCCCCCGGTAACCAACGCGCAAGTGGGAATCAACATTCCCACGGCGAACGGCGACCCGAACATTTACCGCTTCACTTTTGGAAGCTGGGCCTTCGGTCCGTTTCCGCAGCAGTTGCAAAGCGCACTCTCCGATAGCTTCGTTCTGCTCGATACCCTGGGATGGACCCACGGCGCCCACCAATTCCGCTTCGGCGGCGAGTGGGATCGCACTACCATCCGCCGCAACCTGCCGGTCGCGGACAACGGACTATTATTTTTTGCCGGCCCCACGGGATTCTCGACTGACTTCCAAAGCTTCCTGGCCGGCGCTCCGCTGTTCGGTGAAGCCGGAGGCGGCGTCGGCAACCATGACTACCGCATTCCCGCATACTCGTGGTTCGCCCAGGATGACTATCGGGCAACTAAGACATTGACTCTGAACCTCGGTTTCCGCAACGAGTTCGTCGGCGCTCCCTATGACGAACTTTGCCACCTCGGCAATTTGGATCCCGCACTGGCCAACACCACAGGACAACCCTTCCAGTATCCGACATGCGTAAGTCGGTTCAATCTTCCCGGCCTGAGTGGAACCCTGAATCAGGCCGCACTCAAGAATGAATACGCCACCGTTTGGGAACCTCGCATCGGCTTCGCTTACGACTTGTTTGGCCGTCACACTACCACGATCCGTGGCGGCTACGGCATCTACAGCGTGCGCGAGGATTTGGGCGCCGTCGATAACCTGTCCTTCTCCGCGCCATTCTTCCCTATCGCGGTGAACTTCTTGCCAGGAGCAGGCAGCCTGACCAACCTCTTCCAGCCCAACCCCAAAACCGGATTCACGGGAATCCCGCCCCTGGGTGTGCTGAGTCCCACTTTCGTACCTCAAGCTGCGTTCTTTAATGGCTTCGCTCCCAGTTGCACACTGGGGAACGGAAGTGCGTCGACCAATCCCGATCAATGCGGCCCGGCCTTCACCGGCAACGTCAACAGCTTCATCGGCCTACAGGTTCCGTTCCATTGGATCGCCGCCACCACCCAGCAGTGGAACTTCACCATTCAGCATGAGTTGGGCAAGAATTGGTTTGCTGAGATCGGGTATGTCGGAACCAAGGGCACGCATCTGCGCTCGACGTTCGATCCTGACCAGGCTACGCCGGCAAGTCCTCAGAGCCCGGTTACGATTCCGGGAGTCAGTTGCGCTGGCGTCAGGGCCGCGGGTAATTCCTGCCAGATCGTCGATACCACGGCGGAGAACGCTAACGCGCGCGCTCCCTTCCTCGGACTGGCTCCCGCTGCATTCGAATCATTCTCCCCGAATTCCGATTCGCACTACCATTCGCTGCAGGCGACACTCTCGCACCGCTTTAGCCAGGGTCTGTATTGGCAGAGCGCCTACACTTATTCCAAATCCATCGACGATGTATCGACGGCCACTGTGGCCTTTGATACTCGCTTCAACGATCAGACCAACGCCCGCGACTCGCGCGGCCTCTCGGACTTCGATCGTCGGCAGCGTTTCGTAACCAGCGCGACCTACAATTTGCCCTTCTTCGCGCACGCCAACGGCTTCACAGGCGGAGCGCTAGGCGGTTGGATACTCAGCGGCGTCCTCACCCTGCAATCGGGCCTGCCCTTCACACCCATCGATTCGGCCGGAGGCAGCGCGTACGCTCTGAGCAGTCCGAATCTCGCCACCCCGACCTTCGCGTCAGGATTCAGTTGTGCCAACGCGGCCACGCCGGGAAGCGTGGAGTCACGGCTCTCGCACTGGGCGAATCCCGCAGCCTACATGCCAGACGCGTTCATACCGCTCGCCAACGGTGCACCGGGAGATTCAACCGGCTACGGCAACGCTCCCCGCAATTGCATTATCGGACCGCCTCAGAAGAACGTGGACTTCACCATCGGGAAGACTTTCAAGCTGACCGAGCGCCAGAGTCTGCGCTTCCGAACCGACTTCTTTAACCTGTTCAATCATCCGTCGTTCGCCAACCCTTCGGCGACGGACGTTGAGAGTCCAAGCTCATTCACCCAGATCACTTCAGTCGTGGGCACTCCACGGCTGATTCAATTCTCGCTGAAGTATGGATTCTGAAATCGACCTTTTATTGATTTTGGGTGGCGCAGCGCTTCCAGCGCTGCGGTACGTGCATCATTTTGATTCCGGCTTTAGCCGCTGAGGGCGAAACAAACTGATTCCGAAATCGGGCCGCAAGTTGCGAATCACGCTCGCGGGGTGGACGCTTTCCGCGCCCCGCGTTCCGGCCTCGCTCCCGAAACCCGCGGCACCGCCTCCGCCTTCGGCGGCGTGATCTGAATCAACGACCGGTTTCCCACCCGAATAAAGCTCAATTCGCGAGCCGCCAGCAGCGCATTAATCGCTTCTTTCACCCGCGAGCGCGGAACGAAGTTGCCAAAAAACGATTCCAGCTCCAGCTGATCGGCCGCCACCACGCAATCCAGATACTTCGAAATCAGCGCCGACAGCGACTCTCCCACCGAGAGATTCACTCCCGCTCGCACCGCGTCCGGCGACCAGCGATACAGCACATCCCAGAACGCGCCTTCGGACGGATTGTAATCCACTCGCGTAATGCGCAGCCGCGACCACAGTTCGCCCAGCGCATGATCGAGCGCCACGAAAGAAACGCTCCCGCCCAACACATCGCGCATCTTCTGCTTGGAGATCGGCCCATCGCGCCGGATCAACTCAAACGCATCGCAAGCCAACTGCGAGTAATCCGAATGCGGCTTCGGCCTCGGCGACGACTTCGGATTGCGCTCGCCCACCAGCGCATAGAAATAAGGAAAGATGGAAGCCGCAATCAGAAATGCATTATTCTCGTCGAACCGGTTAGCCTCGTACGCCGCCCGCTCCCGCAACAGACGAACCATCAACTCGGTAGCGTCCTGCGCCCGCGGGTCCGCAAAAGCATGCTGCCAATCCGGCAACTGCTGATCCGATCCGACCCAGGCTCCGATGAAAGTGGGGAGTAGCGCTTGCTGTCGCATGGGATACATCATGCAAAACCCAACCGACTCCAGAAACAACCGCGCCTCGTCAAAAGTGCGCACCGCCCGCCCATTAAGATGCCACTTTTCCCGCCGCAGTTGATCAAGATCGGTCATGAAAGTATTAGACCACACCGAACAGAGATGAAGAATATTCACAGTGTGGAAAGAGGAACGTTGGGAGTATTCTGAATGCGATTTCGAGGTCGCGCGGGGGGACTTAGAGTCAGACTAGGAGAATCGCGATGAAATCGATACGTATACGCCTCGCCGCGAGCGTCGCGGCTGTGTGTGCAGTGGCAATCCTCGCCGCGCAATTCGCGCAAGCGCAGACCTTCAAAACGCTTGTGCTCTTCAACGGGACCGATGGTGCCGGACCGCAGGAGCCATTGCTTCAAGCGAGCGACGGAAACTTCTATGGGACAACCATTGCGGGTGGGTCCAGCACCAACTGTACCGGGGGCTGTGGCACAGTATTCAAACTGACTAAATCGGGCAAGGAAACCGTTCTGCACAGCTTCACTGGGTACCCAACGGACGGTGCCGTTGCGCTCGGGCTAGTTCAAGCCGCCGACCGAAATTTGTATGGCACGACGCAGTCAGGTGGTACCCACGGCGAATGCGCCGGGGGCGGATGCGGCACTGTCTTCAGAATCTCTCTCACCGGCAAACCGACAACACTTTACAATTTTTGTGCCAAATACGAAAACAACGGTTGTGCCGACGGCACTGGCCCCAACGGTGGACTAATTCAAGGCAAGGACGGGAACTTCTACGGGACTACCTTTGAGGGTGGGGTCACTGAGTTCACAACTTCTTCCGGAACGGCCTTCAAGATGACGCCGAGTGGCAAGTTGACGACGCTCTACAGTTTCTGTACCAAGGTTCACTGCACCGATGGTGAGCACCCTGCATCAGGGTTAGTTGAGGCAGTCGATGGAGACTTCTACGGCACCACGGCCCAAGGTGGGACCTACGGAGGAGGCACGATCTTCAAAATCACAGCAGCGGGAAAGCTGACGACGCTGTATAGCTTCTGCAAGGCGAGATGCGCTGACGGTGACTACCCTGCGGGTGCACTGATTCAAGCCACCGACGGAGATTTCTACGGGACGACAGAATTGGGTGGGAGTTTCAACTGCAGCATATATGGTTGCGGCACAGCCTTTAAAGTGACCGCAGCGGGCAAGTTGACGACGCTGCATACCTTTTGTATTAAAACGAACTGCCCTGACGGCGCTCAGCCAACCGCAAAGCTGGTGCAGGCGACCGACGGAAACTTCTATGGCGTGGCCTCCCATATTCTCGGCACAGTCTTCAAGGTTACACCGGGCGGCACGCTGAAAGTGCTGCATACCTTCGATATAACGGACGGTCTATACCCCATTGGGGGACTCATTCAGGCTACTGAGGGAAGCTTCTACGGGACAACAGAACTGGGTGGGGATACCAGCACCTGCAACGGCGCTGGCTGTGGTACCGTCTTCCGCTTGAAATGAAATCCGTACCGGTGGGTTTTCGAGGGCTCCAAATTGCCGGGCTCCTAGACCTTGACCGAACGAATTAAGCTGTGGGTGCGCCGCTCCTTGGCGGATGCCCGTTCCTTGCGGCCTTTCGCAAGGGGCGGGTGCTTGCATCACGACAGCGGTCTCAGGCTCACTCCGGATGATGTAAGGGCTGAGGTCCAAGATTTCCCAATTTGGAACCGGCTCCGCAAACCGCCCGCTTTCTCCTTGACCTCGTCGCTTCAGCTGCGATAACATAAGGACACAGAGATTATCTATAAGATAATCTGCGATCTTTGACAATCTGGCGTACATCCGCAGTTCCAAAACGGAACTGCGGCCGACCTGGAAGCGCCGTAACTCCCATGTTTCCAATATTTTGCCTCCAATTGCCGGAGGCAGGAAAATTTGCATCCTTTGTTTTCTATATCTTGCGACGCGACCGGAGTTCTCCCTGAGCCGAGAAACCAAGCAACTCCAATGTTTCCAAGATTTTGCCTGTAACTACCTTTAGAACCATAGATCTAGGAGGCGGAAAAAATCCTGACCGTTTGTTTTCTAGATTATGCGAGGAACAGAGGTTTTTTTTGAGGACCTGTAGGGAAGTTACTGCAACTGTCGAGTTGCTCTCAAAGAACTACGAGATTGAAACAAAACTGCGACTCCGGTAGCCGCGAAGCGGCGCAAGAATGCAGCCCACGGCGCAAGCCGTGGGTAAAAGTGGAGAACTGATGAGCCCCAGCGGGGCGACAGATGAGTTCTCACACGTAACTTCCGGCGCGCTGTGAGAAACGCTCTCGAATCAATGAAGCCTTTTAGTCGCTGAGGTAGCAAAATCTTCGCAACCTTAACTCGATTTTCGCTAAGATTTCCGGCCTCTAACGCAACTTAGATTCTCTTAAACGCCTTCTGAATGTCCTTCATCGAGTACCGCAGCACCACCGGCCGGCCGTGAGGGCAGGACATTGGGCATTCGGTTTTTGCTAGCTCAGCCAGCAGCCACTCCATTTTATTTTGCTGCAGCGGCATATTGACTTTGATGGCGGCGTGGCATGCGATGGACGCGGCAATCCGCCCACGAACTTTTTCCATGTTTAGGACTTGCTCTTCGCGCGAAAACTGGTCAAGTAGTTCGTGCAGCATGTGCTCGATCTGCGCGGCCTCGACTCCAGCCGGAGCGACTTTGATCGCAACGCTTCGCGCTCCGAACGGTTCGGCTTCAAATCCGTTCTGATTGAGCTCCTCAGAGATTTCGGCGAAGACCGCTTGCTGCGCGGGCGTAAGTTCGAGCACCAGCGGCATAAGCAGGCGCTGGCTCTCCACTTTCTGTGCGGCCCGCTGCTTCAGCACTTTTTCAAACAGCACGCGCTCGTGGGCGACGTGTTGGTCCACGATCCACAGGCCCTCGTGATTGACCGCGAGAATGAATGAATCGCGAATCTGTCCCAGCGGTTTCAGCGACGCGAGCGACGGCGCTAGATCGCCCTCAGCCTGGGCATCATCGGGAAGCGGCAAAGCGCAGCTGTCACCTTCTACTACCTCGGAAACAATTTGCGGAGCGCGAACCAAAGATAGAGCGGCGTTGCCGTCAATCGCGATTCCATCAACACCGAAGTGGAATCCTTCAGTGATGGGCGGAGGCACCGGCGCTTGCAGAGTGAATACCTGGGATTCGGGCGCAGCATAGAGCGTCCGTCCCGCAGCAGATTCAACCGAACGAGATCCAGGAGTGAGCGAAGGACTCGCGGTCGGATGCGCGTTGATCTCAGTCATAAACTGCGGCACGGGACGTGCCTTCATCAGCGCCGCTCGCACCGAGTCTCGCACAAAATCGTGCATGACCGATTGCTGGCGGAAGCGTACCTCCGTTTTCGAAGGATGCACATTTACGTCCACCTCGCCGCTGGGTAACTCGAGAAACAACAGCACCACGGGATAGACCGTTGGCGGCAGGATGTTGCGGTAAGCCTCGGTAAGCGCGTGCTGAATAAGACGATCGCGGATGAGGCGTCCATTCACAAAGACGTAAATCGAATTGCGATTGAGCTTCTGAATCTCGGGCTTCGAAACGAAGCCATGCACGCGCATCTCGCCGGGTTCGACTGGACTCTGATCTTCGTCATCCTCCTGCCGGCGCCACGGAGGCGGCTGCGGCAAGCCAACATGCGCCAAAGGCTGTACCGCCGCCACGGGAATGAGTTGGTCGAGAACATCTTTGCCAAACACCTGATACACGCGCTCGCTGTATCCCCCGACAGGCGGCGCAACCAGGATCGCGTTGGTCGCCGAGTGCAGTTCAAAATGCTTGTCAGGATGCGCCAGCGCATAATGCGTGACCAGCGAAGCGATGTGCGAAAGCTCGGTAGATTCGGCCTTCAGGAATTTCTTTCGAGCGGGTGTATTGAAGAACAGATCGCGAATGGTAATCGACGTCCCCGCTGGCAGCCCGGCTTCTTCCACCTTGAAGATCTTGCCGCCATTGATTTCGATCACGGTTCCAGAGTCTTCGTCGGGAGCCCGAGTCTCCAGGTGCAGGCGGGAAACCGAAGCAATCGACGGCAAAGCTTCGCCCCGAAATCCTAAAGTGGCCACGCTGAGCAGGTCTTCGGCATTCTTGATCTTCGAGGTGGCGTGGCGCTCGAACGCAAGCATAGCGTCGTCACGAACCATGCCACATCCGTTGTCGGTAACCTGGATGAGCTTCTTGCCTCCAGCTTCAATCTGAATCTTGATGCGGGTGGAACCGGCGTCGAGAGAGTTTTCCAGCAGTTCCTTGACCACGGAGGCGGGGCGCTCCACGACCTCGCCGGCAGCAATTTTGTTGGCAACGGATTCCGAAAGAACGTGGATGCGTCCCATGGTTGACGATAAGAGCCAAGTTTCGCAGATGGGAGCGGACAAAGCAAAGGCGGCCACGGACTCGCACGGAATGAAACTCTTGAATCGGTGGCTTCTGCGTCGAAACCCGCCCCCGTGGTATGTTTAATTTCTTCCTTTTTTGCAGGTTAAATTAAGGGGACAGTCTGAAGCATGATCCGATCTTACAAAGGAATAACGCCGACCATTCCAGCCTCGTGCTATGTGGATGACTCGGCGCAGATTATCGGCGACGTGGTTCTCGGTGAGCACGCCAGCGTCTGGATGAATGCCGTGCTTCGTGGCGACGTGCATTCCATCCGCGTAGGCGCGCACTCCAATGTGCAGGACTGCAGCGTGCTTCACGGCATGAAGGAGCAGTTTAACGTCGTTGTCGGAGAACACGTCACCGTCGGCCATTCGGTGACGCTGCACGGTTGCGTCGTCGAAGATCGCTGCCTGATCGGCATGGGCTCGATTATTCTGAATGGCGCGCGTATCGGCGCAGGCTCAATTATCGCAGCCGGAACGCTGATTCCGGAGAAGACGATCATTGAGCCAGGCTCGCTCTGGATGGGTTCTCCGGGGAAATTCCGGCGCAAGCTGGAGCAGAAAGATCAAGAGAGCATCCTGCGCTACGCCAATAATTATTTGGGATACAAAGATTCGTACCTGCGCGAACGTTAAGTACCAGAAGCCTGTCATCCTGAGCATCGTGAAGGATCTATGCATTTTGTCCGTACCAGCGAGTACATAGATCCTTCGCTTTGCTCAGGATGACAAGGTTTTTAAGCGAGAAACTAGAAACCAGAAGCTAATGATCAAAGCCGTCCGAGGAACGCGCGATCTTCTCCCGCCTGACACAGCACTGTGGAACTTCGTCGAAGCCACTGTCCGCGATGTCTTCCGCGTTTACAACTTTCACGAGATCCGCACCCCGATCTTCGAAGAAACGCAACTCTTCGCCCGCAGCGTGGGCGAAGAGACCGACATCGTCGCGAAAGAAATGTTCACATGGGAAGACCGCGCGCGGGCGGAGAGTGAAAAGGGCCAATCTCTGACCCTCCGCCCCGAGAACACTGCTGGCGTTGTCCGCGCGTACATTGAACACAAACTCTGGGATCGCGGCCTGAACAAGCTCTACTACATCGGGCCACAGTTCCGCCGCGAACGCCCGCAGAAGGGACGATATCGCCAGTTCTCTCAGATCGGAGCTGAGATCATCGGCCCGGCTAGCGCGGGCAGCGAATCCCCCGCGCGCGACGCCGAAATTCTGGAACTGCTGGCCACGTTGCTCGATCGCCTCGGCATCGAGAACTGGGCGTTGGAATTGAACTCTGTCGGCTGCCCCAATGATCGCGCCGCTTACAACGAGGCGCTACGCAAAGCGCTGGAGCCTGTTGTCGGACAAATGTGCACCGACTGTCAACGCCGCGCAGTCACCAATCCATTGCGTGTCTTTGATTGTAAAGTTCCCGCGGACCAGCCCATCATCGAAAAGCTGCCGCGCATCAGCGAATTTCTCGACGAGCCTTGCCGCCGGCATTTCGATCAGGTTCAAGACATCCTGAAATCCGTTGGAGTTGCATTTCAACTGAACGACCGCCTGGTCCGCGGTTTGGACTACTACAGTCGCACCGCATTTGAGTTCACCCACGGAGCCTTGGGGGCGCAGAATGCGATTCTTGGCGGCGGAAGGTACGACGGGCTTTCCGAATCGCTAGGCGGCCCCAGCGCTCCCGGGATCGGGTTTGCCATTGGCGAAGATCGTCTGGTGCTGGCGCTGAAACAATCGGCGGATTCTGTACAGCGTAAGCCCGATGTTTATGTCGCGCCCCTCGGCGCAGGCATGGATCGCGAGGCTGCTCGCCTGGCCCGCGAGTTGCGGCGACACGATATTGTGACCGACCTCGGCGATGAAACTTTTCGTCTTAAGAAATCTTTTGAGACGGCCAGCAAGTTGGGAGCGCGCTTCATCCTGATTGTCGGAGAGAATGAAGTCAAAGCCGGCGCCTTCGCGTTGAAGAATCTCGAAAGTGGAGAGCAGGTACCCGTCCCTCGCGGCGAACTGGCGCAGAGAATTCTTTCGGGCAATTAGCGAAGGGCATTAACCACAAAGGACACGAAGGTACACAAAGGTTTCTCGAGCAGCTTTCCTTTGTGTCCTTTCGTGTCCTTTGTGGTTAGTGGGTTTGGTCTTCCAAACGGGCAGAATCTACGCAGCGCATTTATAATTTGAGATTCCCTATTCTCTCTGAAAGGCACACCTTGCTCGACTTCTTAGGCGACCTGCAACGCACTCACCAATGTGGCGCTTTGCGCGCCTCCGACTCCGGCCAGCGCGCCGTGCTCATGGGATGGGTGAACCGCCGCCGTGATCTTGGCAACCTCATTTTCGTGGATGTCCGCGATCGTACTGGGATCACGCAGGTCGTTTTCAATAAAGAGCGCGATCCGGCGGTTCATGAAAAGGCGAGCCAACTGCGCAGCGAGTACGTTGTCGCTGTAATTGGCAAGGTCAAGCAGCGCACCGCCGATACCTTCAACAAGAACATTCCCACCGGCGAAATCGAGTTGATCGGGGAGGAATTGCGCATCTTCAACGAATCCAAGCAGCCGCCGTTTCTTCCCGGCGACACAGTTGTGCCCAACGAAGAAATGCGTCTCAAGTATCGCTACATCGATTTGCGTCGCGACGCCATGCAACAAAACATCGAACTGCGCCATAAAGTTGCCATCGCGATTCGCAGCTATCTTTCGGCGCAGGGATTCTTCGAGATCGAAACTCCGTTCATGACCCGTTCTACCCCCGAAGGCGCGCGCGACTATCTTGTCCCCAGCCGCGTACAGCCCGGCTCGTTCTACGCATTGCCGCAGTCGCCGCAACTGTTCAAACAAATTCTGATGATTTCCGGCTTCGACCGCTACTTCCAGATCGTGCGTTGTTTCCGCGACGAAGATCTGCGCGCCGACCGCCAGCCGGAGTTCACTCAAATTGATTTGGAAATGTCCTATCCGCAGCCCGAGCGTGTCTGGGAAGTGGTTGAGGGATTCCTGACCGCTGCCTTCAAGGCCGCTGGACAGGTGATCAAGCCGCCATTCCCGCGCATGAGCTACGACGAGGCGATTCGCCTTTACGGCAGCGACAAGCCCGACATGCGTCTGCCCGCAATGACCAATGTGCGGCAGGCCTTCACACCCGAGAATCTCGTGACGCTCGCTGTGAATCCCAATCTGCCCGTTGTAGCGATCCGGATACCGAAGGTCGGCGAGCTTTCGCGCAAAGAGCGCGATGAGATCAAGCCGCTGTTCGCCTCAAAAGGCGGAGCCAAGTTATTTGAGGACTTCAAGCGGTTGGAGAAAAATTTTCCTGATGCGGCCGCCAAGATCCGTCAACAAACCGCAACTGAAGCTGACGACCTGATCGTGGTTGTGGCTGGCGACGGAAAACCGGCGGAACACAAATCCGAAGGCGGCGTGAAGCCCGAGGTCAAGCAGCACGACCACGCTGTGTACACGGCCGCAGGCTTGCTGCGTCTCGCGCTGGCCCAAAAATTTGCCGAGCGGCATGGCGCTTTCAAAAAAAGTGGCGATCCGGCGAAAGACTTCCGCTTCCTCTGGGTCACCGATTTTCCCATGTTCGAGTGGGATGAGGAGGGCAAGCGCTGGGCCGCCGCTCACCATCCTTTCACCTCGCCGCACGAGCATGATATGGACAAGCTTGAGTCAGATCCAGCGTCGGTGCGGGCGCTGGCTTATGACGTGGTGCTGAACGGCACCGAGTTGGGATCAGGCTCCATTCGTATTCACCGCCAGGACATTCAGAGCAAAATCTTTCATGCCCTCGGTATGACCGAGGACGAGGCGCGCTTCCGCTTTGGATTTTTCCTGGAAGCGCTGGAGTATGGCACGCCTCCGCATGGTGGAATTGCTTTGGGATTGGATCGCATTGTGATGATCCTCGCCGGAGCGGACAGTCTGCGTGAGGTAATTCCATTCCCCAAGACGGCGCGGGCGGTGGACTTGATGGTGGATGCTCCGACGCCGGTGAGCGAGTCACAGCTGAAAGATTTGGGGATCCTGGTTAAAAAGTGAAAGCGATGCCGCTTGCAAAACTTTCCTTCGCCCTCGGTTGCGGATTAACGGAGGGTATTTTTGGGTGGCGCAGCGCTTTTCAGCGCTGCGATTCAAGCTCCCAATGCCTCTGGCTTTAGCCGCTGAGGGGCTTTGTCCATCAAAAACTCAGGTCGAGCCGAACTATAAGGATATTCTTCCGGTGCATTCACCAACCCTCTCCTCACTGGATTCTGCCGAATGTAGTGGCGATAAGCAAAGTAGTCCTCGACATCCCTGACTCGCCGATCGTAGAAGCTCTTCTCCCAGATCTCACCACCGAATCCCAACTCCTTTTTCGCCCGGTATGAGAACCCTCCTTTGATGAGCTGCAAAGCTCTTTCCAAACTCAGCGTAGGAGTGATAAGCAGATGAAAGTGGTTGGGCATCAAAACAAATTCATGCAGGAGATATTTTTTCTGGTCACGATACTCGAACAGAACCTTCACAAAGAGATCAGACATTCTTTGTGCTTGGAAAAGGCTTTCCCGCTGGAAAGTTGAAGCAGTAATGAAATATGGGCTGTACCCTGTGTTGCCTCTGTGAGGAGTTGCCATAAGTACCTCGGCGGCTAAAGCCGATTGTTACCAGAACCCTATCGCAGTGCTAAAGCACTGCGATACCCAAAAGCAGAGTTCTCCATTACTGATTTCCCAATTCGAGAAAAGGATCAGTTCTCTGTGACCTGCGGGGTTTTTGGTAGCGCTGGCGCGCGAGGTGCCTTCGGGGCCTTGGGCGGGGCTGGGGCTTCCGGCGCCTCTGGTGCTGCTGAGGCCTTGCGAATCTCGATGGTGCCGTGTTCGTTGTTGACCACGACGTGCGGTCCTCCCCCGCCGACGGTTCCGGTGGCGACAGCCTGGTCGTTCGAGTTGTCGATCTTGAGTTGGTCAAAGTCGGTCTCAACTTCGCCGTTGCGGGCACGGGCATCTACCTGGAAGCCGGCTTTGTCCGGCAGATAAATCTGGATATCGCCCTTCCGATTGTCCACCTGCATGCTGCCGATTTTCTTCATGCGCAATTCGACCGAGCCGTTTTCGTCCTGCAGGCGCACATCGCCGGAGACACCGGTCAGGCGAATGTCTTTCGATCGCGTGGTCAGGCGTAACGGACCGACTACATCCGAGGCTTGCAAGTCGCCGGAGTCGAGGTTGAGATCGCCATCGAGGCGCGAAAAATCCATATCGGTGCGGGACGATTTGAAAATCACGGACTGGCTGATCTGCGCAAGCTTCACGCTTTCCATAAATTCGCCGTCCAGGTGCACCGCGCCCTTTACCTCCTCAATGGAAACATCGTTGGCGCGGCCTCCGATAGAAACGTCGGACGCGACCTGCGAAATCCGGGCCGAGCTGTGATCCAGGTTGAGGCTGACTTTGCCGTTGATGTCCGTGGTGTTGACGTCGCCGTGCTGGCTGGTAATGTCCAGGTTGCCCTCGCGGCCGGTGACACTGACATCACCGTAGCGCGTGGACGCGACCACGGCGACCTTGCGAGGAAGCGAAATGTCCAAATCCTCCGCTACCCAATGATCGCCCGCACCCTGGTTGTTCGCGTTCAGAGTGACGACGTTTCCGCTGACGGTAATCTGCGGTTTCGTGCTGGCATTCCATTTGTCGGCTTCGTTTTGATTCTCGGCACTGATGCGCTTGTGGACGACCACGCGAATCTGATCATCATTCGAGGCAATGATATTCACCGCCCCGCGAGTGTCATTTACGCGGAGACTGGCTCCGGCAGGGAAGGGTTGAGCCAACTGGTCGTCGAAGTTATATTTGGAACCAAAGAAGGGAAAATCATCGTTATTGATATCAATCTGGTCGCGCAGTTGTTCCCAGTGAAAGCGGTAGGCGTGGGTCGCGATCAGGCCAAAGAAGATAATGAAAATGATTGCAAAAACTCCGCCTGCACTGATCCCGGAGGCGCGGGTGCCCTGCCTTTGGGCTTGCTGATATTCGATCAGCTTGATCACACCTGCGATGATGAGCAGCACCGGCCAATAGTTGGCGAACCAGCGGCCGAGATTCCGCCAGTCCAGTACGCCCATCGTGCCCAGCAGAAAGAGGGTTCCGAGTCCGATGAGGATGATCGGACCGGAAAACGACCGCCGGTGGCGAGGCGGTGGTGGTGCTTGTACCGGGCTAGCCATTTCTCACCTCATTGGCGGGAGTCGGAATATCGCTGCTTATACTGGCTGTCGGCCCTGGACCGGGCGGCATCGGCGGCGACGGGGGTGTCCTGCTCTCCAGTAGCTTGGTGATGCCGATAGCAAGAAGCAGCACCGGCCAGGTGCGGTGCCAGCGCGGGCCGTCGTAGCTCTCGAGCAGCGATAGAAATCCCACCGTGACCAACACGACGGGCCCGACCAGGGTCCGTCTGCGGCCGCTGCGATAATAAGTAATTCGTCGCGAAGCCACCCATCCTTCACGCACGGCGAACATCCAAACTCCCAGGCCAATTAAAAAGAATGGCCACACCCGTTCCCATCCAAACTCGAACACTCCCGCGGTCTGCAACAGGAACAATACCCCCAAGCCAATCAGAACCACGGCTGCCGTGGGAATCTTGGCGGCGCTGGCCGTTTCCGTTGCTGGCGCCGGTTGGACGCTCTGTCCGGGAGGCGTCTGATCGGCGCCCCCGAACGCCTGCGCCAACCCCAAGGGGTCGGGTGGGGGCTGCCCCATTTGGATGGCCTTCGCGGTGCGCACTGAATCGATAATTTGCCACACGTAGAAGAACGCAATGCCAAAGGCGAGAATTGTATTTATGCCACCGTTGTCTATAACCGACTCGCCCCATACCAACATTGTGAAAATCACCAGGTGCGCCAGTCCCTTCGCATACTGCCCGCAATACACGGCACCCACGCCGAAAGGAAAGAATCCGGCGAGAATTCCTGCTACCGCAGGATTGGGCCCGCTCCCCGAGACAACCGGTGCGGACGGAACAAATCCGGCTGCGGGTGGGACGGCTGTTGGCTGAACGCCTTGCAGCCGTTCGGCCAGGCAATTCTCGCAATAGATCACGCCCTTCACGTCTCGCGTGCAGTTGGCGCACAGCGGCTTGCCGCAAGTGCGGCAATATGCCACGGACGCAATATCGGGGTGGTTGGCGCAGTTCATGAAAACCTCCTGTGTGGGGCCAGTATCACTACAGGTGGGTTATCCGTCAGGGAAGCCAGGATGGGCTGGGTTCCTTCTTGACTGTAGTTGCGATCCTGTTTGGGTTCGGGCTGTCCACTGGTGTTGTCGTTGCGATGATGGTTGTCTTTCTTTTCTTCTTGCGGTGCGGGCTCGGGCGGCGTAGTGGCGCGTTTGAACTCCCGCACCCGTGATTCGATCTCGTAGACGAAGCGGATATTCTCGTAATACTTCACGACTTTGCCGGAAGTCTCGTAGTAGTTGCGTTTGATGGCGCTCGGCCGCAGGTCGGCATGTCGCAGGTCACTCAACTTCACTCCCGCCAGGCTCATCGTAAGCGACAGGGAGAAGAACGCCATGCCGAACGACATGGCGAATCGCGGCTGCTTGGCGACGCCGAGAATTGGGCTGATGAGCTGGTTCGCATACTCTTGCAGGCGGTCAAACCATGAAGCCTGAGCTTGTGCTCTCGCAGCTCCGTGTAAGCGGGCAGTGTCAATCCCGGTTGTGGCTGCCAGGATGCTGTCCACCAGGTTGACCGGAGGCTCAACTTCCACCAGTTCGTGCAGCCAGCGCAGGCCTGCATCGGCCTCTGCCAGCAGTGGCCCGCAGGTCGGACAGCCCCGGGCATGGGCCTGAAAGCTCTCCAGTTTGTCCCCGCTCAGCCGCTGGTCGAGGGCTTCGCTCAAAAGAGCGTCGAACTCGGTGCACTGCATCCCGTTCTGGTTTTCCGCTGCCATTACATCACCTGTTTATATGTACGTTGTAGCAGGCGCGCAAGTTCCGCTCGTCCGCGGTTTATTCTTGACTTCACGGTCCCTTCCGGAACCTTGAGTACGGTGGCAATTTCCTTGTAATCCATATCTTGCAAGTCTCGCAGGATAACCGCTTCGCGCAGGTCGGGAGACAGCCTCTGGAGCGCTTTGTGCACCGTTTCCTTGACTTCGCGGCTCTGCGCCCGCTCGTCCGGGGTGAGGGCATTATCGTGGATTTGCTCGCTCAGTGGCATGGCATCTTCGCGCTCAGAAGCAGGAGTATCGAGCGAGTCGGTCATGCGATCCTGTTTGCTCTTACGGAAATGGTCCACCAGCAGGTTTCGCGTGATGGTGGTTACCCAGGTCATGAACGCGCCGCGATCGACGTCGTAGGATTGCAGGGTCCGGTACATCTTAATGAAGACCTCCTGGGTGAGGTCCTGGGCATCGTCCCCCGAACCGGCAAAACGATAGCAGATATTGTAGATGCGCCGGTGGTAGCGCTGCACGATTTCCTCCCAAGCAGCCGCATCGCCCGCAATACAGCGGCGGACCAGCATAGCGGCGACTTGCGCGTCTTCCAACCGAGCACTCCTGGAACTCCTGGCTTCCCGACCCGGCTGAGGTGACGAAGCGTTCAAGCGCTCTCATACCCCAACCCTAACACCGCATAACAGATACGTGTGTAAGGCCCCAAAAGTTCTTGCATTCTATGAGACTAGGCATTGTAACAGCGCTGTTTGGCCCCACGAATAAAGAGCGAAATTACACCTTGCCTACAGCGGTCAATTGCGTAAATTGCTCAGGCTGCGGCTCACACGAATGGGTGACAACAATCACTGACACGCCTTTTCTCTCCCCGTTAACATTTGCGCAATTGTGCAACTATTAGTTGACATGCCAGGTTCATTGTCCAGTCCGCCACTCCATTTTGGCTCGCCACTAACGATTTGACCAATTTGTTGGAAGGGAGTCGGAACCATGAAACGCTTGTCGATCCTCATCGTTGTATTCGCCTTTCTCGCACTCTCTCTCGGATCCGGAAACGCAAGGCCGCCGGGGCCAGACCAGGGCGCGAGCGCGATCAATCCTCCACCTTCCGTTGAAACCCCGGCCTCCAAGGCGTACGCGTTGGTTGCCTGGAGCGAACTGGGCATGCACTGTATCGACGGCAAAGATTACTCCATCTTTTCCGTGCTGCCGCCCTACAACATCATTCACGCCCAACTCCTCAAGAAGGGTGAACCGCCGGTTGCGATAACCAGCGGCGTGACCATCACCTACTTGGCGACCGCCGACACCACCGGTTCGGTGAACAGCCACAGCGCCAGTAAAACCAACTTTTGGAGCTACGTCCAATTGCTGTTCTTGAGCAATCCGCCGCCCGAGATCGGCCTGGCTGGCTACCATACCCAAAGCAAAACGTCCTATCCGTTGAATTACAACTCTACTGAAGGGTATTGGGAGGCAGTTGGAATCCCGACGATTCCTTATGACGACAAAGGCACGTTCAACCCCTATCCCATGGCTCAACTGGTTGCCAAGGACTCTACCGGGAAGGTGCTGGCGACCGCCAAGATCGTGCTGTCGGTAAGCGATGAAATGAGTTGCAAGAACTGCCACGCTTCTGGCAGCGATCCTGCCGCCATGCCGGCCGGCGGCTGGGTGAATAACCATGATCCCAATAAGGATCAAAAGCTCAATATTCTAAGGAAGCACGACGACCGTTGGCCCATCTCGCAATATCTCAGTCAACTGCAGGCGTTGGGCTGGACTTATCAGTCCACCCTCTACCAGACTGCGGTCTCGGGAACTCCCGTGCTCTGCGCCGCTTGTCACAGTGACAATGCACTGAGCTTACAGGGTCTCCCCGGTATCAAACCTCTCACGACGGACATGCACACATTGCATGGACCGTTAGCTGACTATCCCAGCACCACCACTCTGGATCAGGGAAAAACCGACTTGACCACTTGCTACGTTTGCCATCCAGGCCCAAAAACTCTGTGCAAACGTGGAGCCATGAACAAGGTCAACTGCTCCAGCTGCCACGGCAACGTTAGCCACGTAGGCGATTCAACTCGCACCGGCTGGCTCATTGAGCCTGCCTGCCAGATGTGCCACACCAACAGCTTGCGCTACAAGACCACGTTTACCACAAAAGGCCAGTGGCGCCAGACCAAGGATCAGACCTTCGCCACCAACCCCAACGTGCCGGTGCAGGGGGCTGACCTCTATCGTTACAGCACGGGTCACGGATCTGTATTCTGCTCGGCCTGCCATGGCTCGCCGCATGCGGAGTTCCCCACGCTTCAAGCCAACGACAACGTGTATCCCATCGCGCTGCAAGGTTACGCGGCGAAGATCACGGAATGCACCGTGTGCCACACCAACCTTACCGCAACTGCAAATGGTGGGCCTCATCGCATCCACGTGATCGGTCAAAAATGGGTGGACGGCCACCCCGACTACGTCGACCAGCACGGCCATCAGGCCTGCGCCTACTGCCACGGCAAGACCTACCGGGGTTCATTCTTGTCTCAAGCCAAGGTACAACGGGTCTTGAACGGAAAGACTTTCCCTCCTGGCCATCAATTCAATTGCTACGATTGCCACAATGGACCGGACGGCGGAGGCTAGCGCGATTGCGGAGTACTTGGGGACGGCGCTCACGCTACCGTCCCCGTTTGCTTTTTGAAGATCGGAAGCCGAGCGCTGGGTCGAGAGGCTGGTATGATGAGAGCGTTTCGACAATGTCGAATAGGCGGAGCTCCCCAGTTTGGCCCCTCGAAGAGACAGCAAGCCCGCAAGCCTGGATGAGCAGGTACTAGAGAAGCAAGTGCGTATTTGCAAGGCATTCGCCAATGCCACCCGTTTGCAACTCCTCGACTTACTGGGCCAGCGCGAGTGGCCTGCGTCAGAACTTCAGGAAAGACTTTCGATTACGAAACCAAACTTGTCCCAGCATCTGGCGATCCTGAAAGCAGCGGGAGTCGTATCCACGCGTCGGGAAGGGAAGCAGGTGTTTTGCTCGCTGGCGTTCCCCGAAGTGAAAAGTGCCTGCCGCCTGATCCGCGATGTCCTGCGTGCACAGATTCGCCACGGCCAACGGCTTACGGTCTAGGGGAGCCGCGTCCTTAGTTCTCATTCGGATCAAGGCCGTACCATTGCCGCAACAAACCACGCACGCTCGGAAGCTTCATTCCAATTGGCACGAGGGAGTTTATCCCGTACCTGAACGCTCCTGCGTATTGTTGGGTCAGGGCCTGCACTTGATCTGAACGGGTTTTGGAGTAGACATACTTATCGCAGATGCTGATCAGGGCTTCGTTAGTCCTGGTCACCGTTTCCGCTTCCACTCTGCGAGATTCAGCAGAGCCGACGGGGACCCCGATTATCAGACATTTGCCGGGTGCCAATGGAAACGCTGTATGTGCTCCCGCGGTATTGAATCCGTGGCCGGGATGAAAAGGCCCATGAGGAAGAGGGATGAAATTCATCACCGGATTATCTGAGCTGACGAATTCCATCCCTTCTGGCGCCCTCCACACCTGCCAATGCTTCTGAATCAAGAAACCTGCAAGATGGTCCGTAAGGGAGCGCAGATTGGAAACAAAATCAGTATTCATTTCTGCCGCAGTTTTCCCTTGGCTGACCCGACCTAACGTAATTTCGCGCATTGAGTCTGCTGTTAGCGCCTTTTTTCCAGCTGCCTTGTTGACCGCATCTGCCAGTTCCTGCATTAGCTTGCCGTCGTCAGCGGCCATGCTCAGTTCCTCGTAAATATTCAGTCCTATCTTCTCGCTGTGGGCGCGGCGTTGTGTCGCCCGCGAATATAGAAACGCAATATAAAAAGCGAGCTTTCTTCTGTGCGTCGAAGAAGACCAGTCGAAGAGCTCGCTCTTGGAACAGAAGAGAACGTCATTGCACTCGTTCTCTAAGTCCGTGATCGCTTGCTCGGAGGCCGCATCATCCATGGATCTGTCATCCCGGAGAACTGCGAAATACCCTTTTTGCTTGCCCTGCACCCTAAGGCTTCTTTCCTGGGGCACCTTGCCTTTCTCGTATACCCAGATCAGCCCATGCTTCTTCCGCAGAGGAGATTTGTTGGCAAACTGCTGGAGATAGAACACTGGGATGGTGTGGGAACCAATCACGGCGAAAGGTCAGGGTTTATCGCGGAAGTATATACCGAAGAACGAACTGTGGGGCGCTATTCCGACAATTCTCTCACCGCGCCCCGCCGACGAACTCGACGTTGATGAAAGCCTCGGTCTGCACTGGCCCGGTTGCCCGAGTCTGAGGCGGGTACGTCGAGCTCTTGACCAGAGCCAGCGCAGCATTGCTCAGGCTCGGGTCCGAACTTTGCAGCGTTTCAGCCTCCACCACCTTCCCTTGATCGTCAATGCTGGCATGGACGATGACCGGCTCGATCTTCCCGGTGTGTCCAGCGGGAGTCGCCGCGCCAGCAGAGATTCGGACCGACGCCATCAAAACGATTCCAGGCCCCCGAGCCAGCATTTCCTTCGTGGGCGTAAACAAGGCCGGATCCGCAGCGCCAGCATCTTCGAGGCTGTCGATGTGGATCTGGAGCACAGTGTCGCCACTCTCCACAATCGAAATCTGCCGCGCCAGCGTGCGGCCGTGGAAGTGCACGGCCTCGCCGTAATCGTAAAGCGTGTAGATGCCCGGGGCCTCCGAATAAATGCGCAGCAGCGCGGACTTTGTGTCCACGCAGTATTCGCGCTCTTCCCAGTGTCGTCCGTGTGCAGCGGTTATCGCTTCGTCGAAGGAAAGCAGAGCACACATGACTTCCATCCCACGCCATTGCGCGCTCGCCATGCGGATCATCGTGCCCGGACGAACATTGAACATCGGCCAGAGAACGGCGCCGCGCACCATCTGGACGCGCAGCGGAATTGGGCCCGCAGTCTTCTCGTCGTAGGGGATGCCGTACTGAAACACCCGAACCTGGGAGTATTCGCCGAGTCGCGCCGTCCATCGCCATGAGGTATTCCGGGAATAGCGGATCTCATCCATCTCGCCGGATCCGGCGTAGCGGGACTGCCCGCTGGAGGTAAATGACAGTTTGAGATGAAACGCCGGGCCGCCGGCAGCGTACAGCTCACTTCCATTTTGTCGAGCCCGTTCCAGCAGACTCAAAACCAAGGCCCGATTTTCGGGATTCGCAACCTTCAGTGTGTCTCCGGTCGCCAGTTCCAGGGGATCCGCTGGCAAGGCCGCAGATGCAGTTTGAGCGAAGGCAGTCGAACTCAGGACAACAAGGAGTAAAACAACCAGCGGTCGAATGGACCCCATAGGCCCCTCCATCGAATGCCGGCAATGTTAGATCGAATGCGGAGAATTTTCCAGCTCCCCGCCGAGACGTACAGGAATGCACCTCGCTGTACAGACGTTGCTTGCAACGTGTCGCTTACAGCGACGGCTCGTCGAGCACGCGGCGTACATTGCGCGCCAAAGCATCCAGCGAAAAGGGTTTTTGCAAAACCGGAGCAGACTGACTGGTGGCGTCAATGTCCAACGCGGATTGTTCCGAATAGCCGGACATGAAAAGCACCTTCATCTCCGGCCGGAGTGGTGTAAGACGATGCGCCAGTTCGCGGCCTCCGATATTGGGCATCACCAGGTCGGTGATCAGAAGGTGAATTGGATCGGGATAGGCGCCGGCCATTTGCAAAGCTTCGTCGCCATCAACCGCGAGCAGCACTGTATAGCCGTTTCGCCGAAGAGTTTCCCTGACGATATCGCGAATGCCATCCTGATCTTCCACTACCAAGACGGTCTCAGTTCCTTTTGTTCCGGGGGCAAGAGATGGCGCTGTTTCGCCTGCGGATTGTTGCTCGCTCGTGACTTTCTGAACGCCAGTGGACATGAGGATCCTGGACTCGATCTGCGGAGCGGACCAAGTGCAGAAGTCATTATTCCCTAACGGCAATGCGCACCAAAGTTACTGGCGTAACCTGCGAGAAGAAAATCGTGCTTCCAATCCCCAAAAAGGTCGTTGACGAAAACAGCGGAGCGATTACTCGCTGGTGAAGTAATCCACAGTTACTGGATTTTCGAACAAAGAATAATCGCGAGTCACCACCGTGATTCCACTGTCGGTAACGAAGTAGCGTTGCCGGTCGGCCTCGGGATCATAGCCGATGGTTGTGCCCTCGGGGATATGCACGTCGCGATCAATGATGGCTTTGCGGATGCGGCAATGCCGGCCGACATTGACATGCGAGAACAGAATGCTGTCGTCCACTTCGCTATAGGAGTTTATTCGAACATCGGGGGAAAGCACGCTGTTCTTCACTGTGCTTCCGGAAACGATGCAGCCGGCGGACACGATGGAGTCAAGCGCGGTCCCGGTGCGCCCCGATTCGGCGAACACGAATTTCGCCGGCGGATATTGTCGCTGATGGGTGCGGATGGGCCACTCCGAGTCATACAAATTGAACACCGGCGAGACCGAGACAATATCCATATTCGCTTCGTAATAGGCCTCGAGCGTTCCCACATCGCGCCAGTAGAGCGCTTCCTTTTTGTTCTCGTCGACGAAATCGAAGGAGTACACCCGATACTCATCGACCATCTTAGGCAGTATGTCTTTCCCAAAATCGTGACTGGACTTCGGATCTTCCGCGTCCTTTAAAAGCGCCGGAATGAGCACGTCGGTGTTGAAGATGTAAATGCCCATGGAAGCCGAAACTTTCACCGGGTTGTAAGGAGAACGCAAATCGGTTTGCTTGGGTTTCTCCTGAAACCCATTCACCCGGTGGTCGCGGTCGATATCCACCACGCCAAACCGGAAAACCTCATCAGGATCGATCTGGATGGTCGCCAAGGTCACGTCCGCCCCAGAGTCGGCATGCTGCTGCAGCATCCTCCCGTAATTCATCTTGTAGATGTGATCGCCGGAGAGAATGAGCACGTGCTGCGGCTGCTCGGAGCCGATGGAGTAAATGTTCTGGTAAACCGCGTCCGCCGTACCCTGATACCACTCCTCGCTCACTCGCTTCATGGGCGGCAGCACTTCAATAAACTCTCCCACCTCACGGCCCAGGATGTTCCAGCCCTCGCGGACATGGCGGTTGAGCGACAGCGCCTTGTACTGCGTCAAAATGTAAACTCGGCGCAGGTCGGAGTTCAGGCAGTTCGATAGAGTGATGTCAATGATGCGGTAAATGCCGCCGAACGTCACCGCAGGTTTGGCGCGGTCGCGAGTTAGAGGGTAGAGGCGCTCGCCTGCGCCTCCAGCTAATAAGACTCCGAGCGTATCTTTCATCGGCATCGGGCTTGCGCTCTTGGATGACGGTTATAGGCCTTGTGGATGCACCGTGATTTTATCGCGCCAGCACAAGGCACCGAGAAACGCTAAATACTAGCACAGTAGAAAGCTATGAGCCGCAGAGCCGCTTACGCCCGCGTGATCGTAACCATAATTTCCTCGCCGCTCAACGAAAGCTTTTCCCCGCCATTCTGCGTAGCGCTCAATTCCACTCGATCCGCGAGCAGTTCATGGCGCAGGTAGGGTTCGTGCGCCGCAATAGCTTCGGCAATACGCGGCGAGGCGGAATACGTCACTGCAATGCGATCGGAAATGTTCAAGTTCATGGCTTTCCGCAGATCCTGCACTGACCGGTTGAAGTCCCGGGCCACGCCTTCTTGCAACAAGTCCGGCGTGAGTGTGGTGTCGAGCGCGAGAAACGTGCCTTGCTCGAGCATGCACTTCAGGTTTTCCGGACCTTCGTAGGACGGTACGATTTCGTCGGGCGCCAGTTCAAAAGTTTGTCCATCAACTTGCAGAGTGTAAGGCTCACCCTTCAACAGAGCCTTTGGGTCTGCCTGACTGAGGGCCTGCCCGATTGCCTTCAGGTATTTTCCCGCGCGAGGACCGAGTTTCTTGGCATCTGGTTTGAAACTGACCTTCACCAGTGTCGTCTCGTCGTCGATCAAAACGAGCTTCTTGATATTGGCTTCTTCCAGAATCTGTGCAGCATACTCAGGGTTTTCAAGCACGCGGCGGTCGGCGGCGTCTTTGGGGCGGACGTATAGGGTGCTCAGAGGCTGACGGGTCTTCCTTCGACTCTGTTTCCGCAGGCTCAAAGCCAGATTCTTAATACGGATGATCGTATCGATGCTCTGCTCCAAGGTTTCGTCGATCAGAGAAGCGTTCACCTGCGGATAACGGGTCAAGTGGACAGATTCCGGAGCCGACGGATCGACCGAGCAAACGAGATTTTGATAAATCTCCTCAGTCAGGAACGGCAGGGCCGGCGCCATCACCCCGGTCACGGTTGTGAGAACGGTGTAGATAGTCTGATAAGCATCGGCCTCATTTGCCCAAAACCTGCGGCGCGAGCGCCGTAGATACCAGTTCGAAAACTCATCGTCGAATTCTTGAAAAGCCTCGATCAAACGATAGTGTTCGTAATTGTCGAACGCGCCACGAGCCGCATCCACCAAACGTTGCAGCCGGCTCAAAACCCATCGGTCTAGCTGACTGGTGATCGGAACCGGGGCGCCCGGCTTCCAGCCGTCCGAGCGTGCGTTGCTGACGAAGAAGCTGTAGCAGTTCCAGAACGTAAGCAACTTCCGTCGTGCCTCGCCGTCAATGGTCTGGCCTACGTTGCCCGCAGGATGCAAGTCGGGGAAGTTAAGGTTTTGCGCAGTCTTCTGCTCCGCGTAGATGTAGCGCATGACCTCGGCGCCCAGCGCTTCCGCGGCTTCATCGAAGGCGATAGAGTTGCCTTTCGACTTGTGCATCTCTTCGCCGCGTGCATCGCGTACCAGAGCATGCCCCAGCAGAGCTTTGAAGGGCGCGCGGCCGTCGATCATCGCACTCATGGCTAACATTGAATAAAACCAGTTGCGAAACTGGCCGGGAAAACTTTCGAGCACGAGATCAGCCGGAAACCACCTCTCCCAATACGCGCGATCGGTTGAATACCGCAAAGTGCTGAAGGGCACGATGCCCGCGTCCAGCCACGGATTCCCCACATCCGCAACGCGCGTGGACAGGCCGCCGCACTTCTCGCAGCGGATCTTGACCGCATCGATGTAAGGCCGGTGCGGTGAATTGCCTTCGAACGTATCCCAGCCTTCAATCGCCCGATCTTTTAACTCTTCGCGGCTGCCGATCACGGTGAAGTGCTCGCACTCGTTGCACACCCAGATAGGCAGGGCAAGCCCCCAGAAGCGTTTCTTCGAGATCATCCAATCGCGCATGTTGTGCAGCCAATCCAGTTCGCGGGCCTCACCTTCGGGCGGAATCCATCGGATCGTCGGCACCGTGCGCTCGATCCGGTCGCGCCAGTCCATGCGGATAAACCACTCATCGACCGGGCGGAAGACCAACTCCGACTTGCAGCGCCAGCAGTGCGGATAGACGTGGGGATAGGGTTCCCGTGCCACGAGCAGTCCCTTGGCTTTAAGTGCCGCAATTACTTCGTCGGAGACTTCATTCGCGTTGCGTCCCGTAAGCGAGCCGAATCCCTCTTGAAAAACCGAACTCTCGTCGAGCGGCGCAATGAACGGCAGATTATTTTCCCGGCCGAGCTCTTGATCTTCCGCGCCGCAACCAGGTGCGATGTGAACCAGCCCCGTACCTTCCGCCTCGCTTATTTCTTTCCATGCGATCACGCGATGCGACTCAGCGGCGGACTTGCCACCTCCAGTTTGACCGTACGGGAAAACGCCGCCCGGCGTGTTCTGCGCGGGCAGATCGTCGAACGGGCCAGTGTAAGTAAGACCCAGCAGTTTGCTCCCCGGGAGTTCCTCCAACACTTCGATCGTTCCGCTGCCCTTCAAAATCGTGCGGATCGAAGGCAGTTTGTGCACCTCATGTTTGCCTTCGACCTGCAACTCCTGCAGGCGGTCGCGCTCGAAGTTCGCCTTGGCGACGTAGTAAGTCCAATCCCCGTGGCGGACTCTTAAATAAGTCATCCCCGGGTTCACTGCGACGGCAACGTTCGACGCGAGCGTCCACGGAGTTGTCGTCCAAACCAGCAACGCAGTTTTGTCCTGGCCCTTAACCGGGAAGCGCACGAAGACAGAAGTATGCTGAGTGATGCGGCGGCCTTCCGCCACCTCCATTTGCGAAAGCCCCGTGCCGCAGCGACCGCACCAGGGCATAACGTCGTGCCCGCGGTAGACGAAACCTTCTTCGTGGCACTTCTTGAGAAATCCCCAAATCGTGTAGTTGTTTTCGTCGGAGAAAGTGAAGTAACTGCCACCGTACTCGGCCGAACCCAGCTTGCGGACAATCTCGCTGGCTCGCGCCGTCTCGACACGGCCGCTGGGTAGTTTCACGGTTACAACTCGATCTCCGTCAGCCAGTGCGTCGCGTAACGCGATCAACACTTGAGGATCATCCCAATCGCACCAATAGCCCAGGCGAATCGACTGTTCGGTCTGCCGTGCCGCGTAGGTCAAGACGCGTTCCTTGCAGGCGCGAACGAATTTCTCGATGCCGTAGTCGCGAATCTCGCGCTTGGTTTTGAGCCCAAGGCTCTTTTCTACTTCGACCTCGACCCACAATCCCTGACAATCAAACCCGTTCTGATAGCGTTCCTGCTGGCCATTCATGGCGTGGTAGCGCTGATACATGTCTTTCAGCGACCGGCCCCAAGCGTGATGTACGCCCATGGGATTATTCGCCGTGATCGGTCCGTCGAGAAAAGACCAGCGCGGACCATTCGCATTCTGCTCGCGCAGCTTGTCGAAGGTACGATTCTGCTCCCAGAAGCGCAGCATCTCGCGCTCTATGGTGGGAAAGTCAGGCACTTTTGCAACTGGTCGATACATGTTCTTCAATAATACTCAAATGTAGCGGCGATCGTCCTCGCAGCAAGGCGGTAGAGACACAGCTAGCTATGTCTCTACAATTTAGATTTCGGAGAATCGTAAATGGCTGGAACAGCCTTTAGGCCGCGTCGTCCTCAACCTTGATGCGCAGCGACTTCAAGAATTTCAGGTCCTGATCGTTAATCTTGAACTCAGTGGTCATCAGCGACGGCTTCTCGCTCATCTTCTCGCCAGGCTTGCTCACTCCAATGGTGGCTTCCAGCACCAGGAAGATATCGTAGCCGCCCTCTTTGATTCGCGACACGACATCGGCAATGGGCTCCGAATCCGCCAGCGACTCATTGATCGCCTCGCCCAGTTCCTTCATCAACTGCTTTAATTGCTGGTCCACGTAACCCCCTTGCAGGATCCTAAAACTTTGCCTTCGAGTTTACCCCGGTTCAAGCGACCGGAGCGAGCCGACCTTTAACCAATTAGATGCTGGTAGAGGTCACTATGTTTCGTATACAAACCGTCCGTGCCCGCGATATTGTACCCCTGAAATCCGCCAAACGAAACCCCGCCGGCCAAATATTGATAGAATCAAGGAAGTGTCGAGCGTTTCCACCAGTCGAAAGCTGGGCATCGCCGCCCGGATCGCAGGGCGCGTGATATCGCAGCACGCTGGCCGTAGCCGGACCTTCGGCGCGATCTCGAAAGGTGCGCGCGCCACAGCCTCCCATTTCGGACGCGCCCTCGGGCAACTCTGGCTCGAGGTCACGGGTTTTGTTTTCTTAGCCTTGGCCGGGATTGGAGTCATCGCCTTCTTTCGCGAGTACAACAAATACCAAGCGGGCCATGCAACTTCGAGCCGCGCAGTGCTCGCCGTATGCTTTACTGGTCTGTTTGCGTGGTTCGGAGTAAGCTCATTCTGGCGCGTACGGAAGAAAAGTCATTAACCACAAAGGACACGAAGGTACACGAAGGAAAGACGTATGAAATCTTTTCTCGTGTGGGTCTGAGAGTCCGCTTTCCTTTGTGAACCTTCGTGTCCTTTGTGGTTTATGGTTTTCGTATGTCAGAGAAATTGAACTCAACTCTCGACCTGGAGACCGAATCCCATATCACGGTCCGCCCGCTCTACACCCCAGCCGATCTCGAAGCCTGGGACTACGACCGTCAAGTCGGCTACCCTGGCGAATATCCATTCACCCGCGGCGTGCAGGCTACCATGTACCGCGGACGCCTCTGGACCATGCGCCAGTACGCCGGCATGGGCGACGCCGAAGAATCCAACAAGCGCTATAAATACCTGCTGGCCAACGGAACCACCGGACTCTCCGTCGCCTTCGATCTGCCTACGCAAATCGGATTAGATTCCGATCACCCGCTCGCCGTAGGAGAAGTCGGCAAAGTCGGCGTCGCCATTGACTCCATCGAAGACATGCAGCGCTTATTCGATGGCATCGACCTGATGAAAATTTCCACCTCGATGACCATCAATGCCACAGCCTCGATTCTGCTAGCTCTCTACGTCGGAGTCGCCCGCCGCCAGGGCGCGGACATCCGCAAACTTTCCGGCACAGTGCAGAACGACGTCTTAAAAGAATTCATCGCGCGAGGAACTTACATCTACCCGCCCAAGCAGGCCATGCGCATCATCACCGACCTGTTCGCATGGACCAACGAAAACGTCCCCGAGTGGAATACGATTTCCATCTCCGGCTACCACATGCGCGAAGCCGGATCGACCGCGGTACAAGAAGTCGCATTCACCCTGGCCAACGCCATCGCGTATGTGCAAGCCGCAATCGATGCTGGCCTGGATGTGGATAAATTCGCGCCACGCCTCTCATTCTTCTTCAACGCCCACAGCAATTTTCTGGAAGAAGTCGCGAAGTTCCGCGCTGCCCGCCGCATGTACGCTCGCATCATGCGGGAACATTTCAAAGCCAAAAATCCGCGCTCCTGGATGCTGCGCTTTCACACCCAGACCGCCGGCTCCACGCTCACTGCGCAGCAACCAGAAAACAATATTGTCAGAACGGCAATTCAAGCCATGGCGGCGGTTCTCGGCGGCACGCAATCGCTACATACCAATTCCTACGACGAAGCCCTCGCCCTGCCGACCGAGCAAGCAGCACGCATTGCTCTGCGCACGCAACAAATTGTCGCCTACGAATCTGGAGTCCCCCAGACCGTCGATCCGTTAGCTGGCTCCTATTTCATCGAGACGCTAACCAACGAAATCGAGAAGCGCGCATCAGAGTACTTGGACAAGATCGAAGCTCTCGGCGGAATGCTGAAAGCCATCGAACGCGGCTACGTGCAACAGGAAATCCAAAATGCCGCCTACGAATATCAGCAACAGGTCGACCGCGCCGAGTCGGTAGTGGTGGGAGTGAACCGCTTCACGGTGGAGGAAGAAAAACCCATCCCCACCTTGCACATGGACGAGACCCTCGAACGCAAGCAGGTGGAACGACTGCGCGGCCTGCGTGCCCGCCGTAATCCTCAACCCTGGAAAGATTCTCTGAAGCAACTCGAAGACGCCGCCCACTCCGGCACAAATCTGATGCCGCACATCGTCGGAGCCGTCGAAGCCCACGCCACAGTCGGCGAAATCTCCGACACCATGCGAAAAGTCTTTGGCGAGTACAAAGAAGCCGTAGTCGTCTAGCAACCCCCACAAAAAGCTAGATGCGGGTGCTCGACCCATCATCCGAAACCCGATAATCACAGGCTTCCCGGCAGGGCTTGCAGTAGTACAAACCATCTTCGCAAAGCCGGACCTCCATCAGCGACTGGCAGAGGCAGCAGTACTTTTCGCAGTCGCAACGGTCTTCCGTCATCTCGCACTGCATGCAGCGGTACTTTCTCGGCGTAGAAGTGGCCATGGGCGAACTGTAGCGCAGCGGACGCAAAGCGCGAAAGTGCCCTTGGTAACCGGAAAGCACGCGATTGCCAAATTGTTGTCAATAGGCAGAAACTACACGATCGCGCCCAACCCCTCACCGCAAAAATCTCAACGGACGCGAACCTGAGGCTCCCAGGCAGTCCTCTGGTGCATCAGCGCGCATACGGAATGCGAACATTAGGGCGCCGACCGCCTCCCTTGGTTATGTTCTTGCAATCTGCATTATGAATCTTATCCGCATCACCAAAGGCGACTGAGAATTTATCGCATCGCAGGGGAGCCCCACCGTTTCCGTTGAAGACCAGAGGATCATAGAAACCTCCGCCGCTCAAATTGGTCTCAAGCACGCCTTCTTCCGTATTGTCCGAGACCCTCATGTCATACATAATCAGGTCGCTCTTCACCAACAGACGAATACCTGGGCCGACATTATTGTCGACCGATGTGCCGCCTCCGATAGTCAGTGATGCACCTTCCAGCGAGATCCCGCCGCGAGCATTGGGATCTGCGTCGGCACTGCCGTTCTTGCTGATAATGTGGGGACCATAGATCTGGGCTGAAGACGATTGGCTGAGCGCCAATCCGACCGTGGAGTGCTCGCGGATGGTGGTAGCTACATTGTGTCCCTGCGAGTCGGTTCCCCCGGAGAACGTGATGGAGGAGGCGCCGTTTACTGAAATTCCGGTGCTCCCATTGTTGCGGACGTGGAATGCGCCCCAGAGTGTCGCGGACGCAGCGTCGTTGAGGATCAATCCCGTGTTGTTGTTCTCAATGACGCCGGGTGAGTCCGCTTGTCCGCCATAAAATTGAAGCCGGCCACCGTCCATGGAAATGCCCGGCCCCGCATTTCCGTCAATGGTCAACACGCCGAAGTTCAATTGTACCTGGGAGCCGTCGATCTCCAGTCCGCCCGCCCCATTGCCGTTTCCTCCAAATCCGTTGCCGGTGATGCGAATGCGTTGGGAGGGATAAGTACCGAATACCAACTGAGACTCATTTGAGATGAAGATGCCTGCAGCCGAATTTTTCCTGATGGTCGAGTCCTGGATGAGAAGTTGGGATTCCCCGTCCATGTCGAGTCCGTCAGCCACACTGTTCTGCAGGGTGCAATTCTGCATGACGACGGTGCTAGAGGCTTGGCTGACGTACAACGCCGGCGATCCGCCGTCAATAATCAGGTGGTCTAGAACAATGTTGTGCGAGCCTATTATCCACAGTGTGCTCGTAGGCTGGGTCGCCGCGTTTTGGATCGTGGCGAAATGTCCAGCTGTGGCTTGAATGGTGAGCCGATCTCGCGCCGCGACAATAACATTCTCACGACACGTTCCCCTTACCGTGATGGCGTTGGGACCAATCAGATCCAGAGTGTTCAATGCATCGTTGATGCTGTGAAAAGCTGCAGGACTCGAGCCTGAGCAGTCAACGTTAACGTTGCTGGCGTAGGCGGGCACGGCCAGCAACAGTGCCGAGAAAACGAAGGGAAAAAGTCGCGTCCGTTTCAGCTGTAAAGCTGACATACGTACCTCCTGGGTGAAACATACTTAAAAAGGGAATCGGAGACACTGCAACGCGGGGGGCCGAGAATCTTCCCGGGAGCGAATCGTAAGCCAACTACCATCCGGTGTCAACAGCGGCAATGCCACACCCCTATCCGCCCCGGTTGATGCCCTTGCCATCCGCATGTTAGGGTAGTGAGTTTCACCATCCCAGCAGCCACTGCTCTGATCGAGGGACCATTGTCCGCTGTTCAATCGACTACGCCGACCGTTCGCAAGACCGCGCTCAACGCCGTCCATCGCCAGATGGGCGCGAAGATGGTCGACTTCAACGGCTGGGATATGCCGGTCGAATATCCGTCGGCAGGCGGCATCATTGCCGAGCACAACGCGGTTCGCACCGGCGTGGGTATCTTCGACGTCTCGCACATGGGCGACATTCGCCTGCAAGGCCCCGAGGCCTTGGCTGCGGTTCAGCACATTTCCATGAATGATGCGGCGCGGCTCGCCATCGGCCAGGCGCAGTATTCGGCGCTGCTTTATCCGCAGGGGACGTTTGTGGACGATGTGATCGTGCATCGTCTGGGCGAAGACGACTACCTGCTGGTGATCAACGCGGGAACGCGGGAAAAAGATTTTAACTGGGTGCGCGACAACACGCGGCAGTTTAAATGCAAGGTCGAAAATCTTTCCGACGACTTTACCCAGATCGCGGTTCAAGGCCCAAAAGGTGTGAATCTGCTGCAGAAGCTCACCGACGCCGATCTTTCCGCAGTGAAGTTTTATTGGGTAACACGCGGGACGGTCTGTGGGCTTAAAAACATTCTGATTGCGCGCACCGGCTATACCGCCGAAGATGGATTTGAAATCTACGTTCCCGCCGACGAATCCACCAGCGCGATGGTCTGGAACAAGGTGCTCGAAGCGGGAAGGGAATTCGGAGTGGTGCCCTGCGGTCTGGGTGCTCGCAACACGCTGCGGCTCGAAGGCGCGCTGTCACTTTACGGACACGAAATTTCAGATACGATCAATGTGTGGGAAGCTAAGCTGGATCGTTTTTGCAAAATGGAGAAGCCAGATTTCATCGGGCGCGCCGCGCTGGAAAAAGCGAAGGCCGCCGGACTGACCAAGACGCTAGTTGGACTCGAAATGATTGAGCGTGGCATCGCCCGCGACGACTACAAAGTTCTGGACGATGGAGGACACGACATCGGCTACGTCACCAGCGGATCGTACGCGCCATTTCTAAAAAAGAACATTGCGTTGGCGTACGTGCCGCCAGAGTTCGCTGCTGTGGGATCGACCGTAAAGGTGGAGTGCCGCGGCCAGGGCGTCAAGGCGCAGGTCGTACCCACGCCGTTCTACAAGCGTCCGAAAAAGAGTTGAGTGCCGGTGTATTTTTGGAATTGTCATCCCGAGCATAGCGAGGGATCCGCATTTTCGTTCGAAGACAAGAAACTGCAGATTCCTCGCGCCCAAACCCGGCGCTCGGAATGACAATGTTTTCCAAGTAGCCAACAGCTAAAAGCCAGGAGCTAAGAGCGGTTTATGAACTATCCAACCGACTTCAAGTACACCAAGGAACACGAGTGGATCAAAGCCGATGGCAAGACCGCGACCGTCGGCATCACGCACCATGCGCAGGAGGCGCTCGGCGACATCGTGTTCGTCGAACTGCCCAAACCCGGCACTGACATTACCAAGGGCAAAACGTTCGGCTCCGTCGAGTCGGTAAAAGCGGTCTCCGACCTGTACGCCCCGGCTTCAGGCGCGGTAACCGAAGTCAACGGCGAACTGGCGACAGCTCCGGAAAAGATCAACAAAGATGCCCACAGCGCGTGGATGCTCAAACTCACGCTCAAAGATCCGAATGAACTGAACGGTTTGCTCTCCGCCGCAGATTACGAGAAGTTCGTCGCGGAAGAAGGCGGATAGCGACTTCGATGCGCCATGCAAAGAGCTTGAACCACAAAGGACACGAAGTTACACAAAGGAAGACAAGCCCCATGCTTTGCTGCCTTCGCTCTCGTTTTTCCTTTGTGAACCTTTGTGTCTTCTGTGGTTCAGGCTCTTGGGTTATGACCTCACGATCAAGCTGACTTCGAGTTACATCTAATTTCTATGCGCTATCTGCCAAAATCTCCCGCTGACCGCGAAGCCATACTGAAAGCCATTGGCGTGCGTTCGATCGATGACTTGTTTGCACCGATCCCGGCCGAGTACCGCCTCAATCGCGATTTAAAAGTTCCGCGCCAGATGGCCGAGTCCGAAATCGTAGATTGGTTCCGCGAGCGCTCGCGCGAAAACGGCGATGACTTCACGAATTTTCTAGGCGCCGGAGCCTACTATCACTATCGCCCCGTGATCATCGATTCCCTGATCTCCCGTGGAGAATTCCTCACAGCCTACACGCCCTATCAAGCCGAGATCTCCCAAGGCACCCTGCAATCCATCTTCGAATTCCAAACCATGATCTCTGAGCTGACGGGAATGGAGGTCGCCAACGCTTCGATGTATGACGGATCGACGGCGGTGGCTGAAGGTGTGATGATGGCGGCTCGGCTGACTGGGCGGCGTTCCGTGGCGATTGCGCGCAGCGTTCATCCTGAATACAGAGAAGTGTTGGCTACGTATGCTCATCATCAGGGCATGCCGCTGGCTACCGTGTCATTCATCGACAATGCGCGGCTTAACCTCGGCGAACTAGAAAAATCCATCACCTCCGACACGGCCTGCGTGCTGATTCAATCTCCCAATTTCTTCGGGACCATTGAAGATGTGGCGGCGATCGCTGACATCGCACACAAACACGGGGCGATGTTGGTGGTTTCGATTGCGGAGGCGATTTCGCTGGGCATCGTCGAGCCGCCGCGGCAAGCCGACATCATCGCCATGGAAGCGCAATCGTTCGGCGTTCCCCTCGGTTTTGGCGGACCGTATTGCGGCGTGATTGCTACCCGCGAGCAGTATGTGCGCCAGATGCCCGGACGGCTTGTCGGGCAGACCGCCGATAGAAACGGCAAGCGCGGTTTCGTGCTCACGCTGGCCACGCGCGAGCAGCACATCCGGCGTGAGAAAGCGACTTCGAATATCTGCACCAACCAGGCCTTGATTGCGTTAATGGCCAACATCTTCATGACAATTTACGGAAAGGTCGGATTGCGCGAATTGGCAAAACAGAACCTGGCGAAAGCCGCATACGCCGCAAAGCAGTTCGGCAAACACGCGAAAGTATTGTTCTCGGGCGCCCCGCGTTTCAACGAGTTCGTGGTGCAGACTGGCGAAGATCCGCACGAGATTAACGACCGCCTTCTCAAGAAAAAGATCGTCGGTGGGTTGCCGCTGAAGAAATTTTATCCGGAACTCGGTAGTGCGGCGTTGTGGTGCTGCACGGAGATGACTACCCGTATGGCGATAGATGCCGCAGTGAAGTCCGTGGCGAAAGGTGAGCGCGCGGCGAAAGCCTCTAGAGAACCCGCCGATCTGCAGGAGGTGGTGCGATGAAGCACTCGCCTGGCAAGGCCACCACTCACACCAATCAGAATGAAGGACTGATTTTCGAGAAATCCTCCCCCGGCAAAGCCGCGTGGAAACTGCCTCCGCTCGATGTGCCCGAAGTGGATACCGCAAAGCTTTTAGGGCCTAGCGAAAGAAAAGATCTGGGCAGCATGCCCGAAGTGAGCGAGATCGAAATCATCCGCCACTTCACGCGGATGTCGACCTGGAACTACGCCATCGATCTCGGCATGTATCCGCTGGGCTCCTGCACCATGAAGTACAACCCGCGGGTGAACGAAGTCGTCTCGCGTTTCGAAGGATTGGCGAATGCGCATCCCTATCAACCGGAAAAGATTTCGCAGGGCGCGTTGCGCATTCTGCAGACCCTAAGCGAGTGCCTGATCGAAATCACCGGCATGGACGCAATCACGTTGCAACCTGCCGCCGGCGCGCATGGCGAGTTGACCGGCCTGCTTCTGGTGCGCGCTTACCATCACTCGAAAGGCGCTCCCCGCAAGAAGATTCTGATTCCGGACTCTGCTCATGGGACGAACCCGGCAACCGCCGCCATGGTCGGTTACGCGGTGGAAAATCTGAAATCGAATGCAAAGGGAATGGTGGATGTGGGGGCGCTGGCATCGCAGATGAACGAAGAAGTGGCTGCGCTGATGCTAACCAATCCCAATACGCTCGGCGTTTTCGAGCAGGAGATTCACAAGATCGCCGACATTATGCATGCCAAGGGTGGCCTACTCTATATGGACGGGGCCAATATGAACGCGCTTGTCGGCAAGGTTCGCCCCGGTGACTTCGGTGTAGATCTGATGCACCTGAATCTGCACAAAACATTCTCAACGCCACACGGTGGCGGCGGGCCCGGCTCCGGACCGGTCGCGATTAAAAAGATCCTTGAGCCATTTCTCCCGACGCCCGTCGTCCTCACTAAGCCGGACGGCACTCTGGGCTTTGATTACAACCGGCCGCAGTCGGTGGGCCGTGTGCGTGCCTTCTACGGCAACTTCGGAATGTTTGTCCGCGCTCTGGCCTACACACTGGCCAATGGGCCGGACGGTCTGCGCCAGACCACGGAAGATGCGGTGCTGAACGCCAACTACATTCGCAAAGGTCTCGAAAGCGTTTACGATTTGCCCTATTCCACGCCTACCATGCACGAAGTGGTTTTCAGCGACAAACAGCAGGCGAAAAAGGGTGTGAAGACCATGGACATCGCCAAGCGGCTGATCGATTACGGATTCCATCCCTACACCACGGCGTTTCCTCTGATCGTGCCTGGCGCTCTCATGATCGAGCCGACTGAAAGCGAGTCCAAAGAGGAAATGGATCTGTTCATTGAAGCCATGAAGTTTATCGCCGAGGAAGTAGAAGAGGATCCGCAGATGGTACTCGCGGCTCCCCACACAAGTCGCGTGTCGCGGTTGGACGAAACCGCTGCCGCGAGGAAGCCCGTTCTTCGCTGGAAGCCGGCTCAATAAAGATACCTAACCACAAAGGACACGAAGTTACACGAAGGAAACTCCGTGGTCCGTTGTGGTTAGAGGTTTTGCTACTTTTTCTCGCTGATGTCCACAGAAGCTTGGCTGTTCTCCCAACTGATGCTCAGCGTGCAACTGTTTCCCTTCTGATCAAACGCGATGGTGAAATTCTCCACCGGGGACGGAGTCGGCGAAACTTTCATGTCCACGCGCGCTAGCTCGTCGGCTTCATACTTATAAGGAATGCCCCACTCGCCCGTTTTTTTGTTGATGATCAGCGTCCACTTGTCGGCGTTGGGGATGGTGAAGATCGTATAGTGGCCCGAAGGAACATCCTTGCCGCCGACGGTGACATTTGCGTCGGTAACAAACGTGGTGGCGTCATTAGCGCCGGTGCGCCAGACCTCGCCGTAGGGGACCAGTCCCCCGAAAACCTTGCGCCCCTTGGCCCGCGGACTGGAATAGTCAACGGTGATTGTTTTGCCATCGGAAAATTTGCATTGCGCGTGGGCGGGCGGGCTAGGGCGGTTACTCTTGTCCTGGCATGCAGAAAGCACGGTGAAAGTGAGCAACAGTGAGGTCAGAAATACAATTTGTTTGCGCATTAAGGTTCTCCGTTTTTAGCATTTAGCATTTGGCAGTTAGCACTTGGGACACGCGATGACGACCACCCCGAAGGGTGCCCCATTGTTCGCATCCTTTGCGAACGGTGGAGCTGGCCCACTGCCGATCGATAAGTGCTTTGACGTTCTGAGCAATGATTGGACAGCAAGCCCAGTAATTATGCGACACGCAAGCCTGCGATTACAATCTCAACATGCCGGTATTCGATGAAAAACAGGAAGAACTGGAACACTACGAAACCATGATGGGCGTGCCCCGCGGCCGTCTGGCCGTCACCATGGACATGATCACCGACGCCATGGCCCTGGTTGGACAACACGGCGTCTATTGCCAGAGCCAGCGCTGGCCAGGCAAGCCTGTTATGGATATCCAGATGGTGATGAAGAATCTGACCGACGCGAAAGAATTGATCCAGAGCGTGATGGAGAAGCTGAAGAAAAACAATTAGAGTTCCGCGATTTCGCTTCTGGGAGGATTACGACCACCCTGAGACAAGCGGAAAGTCGATTGGAAGATTCTGCAGAACCTCCTTGGCTTTGAGAACGTCGCCCTGCCCAAGATCCAGTAGTCTCAGGAGATCTTTCTGTTCTGGTAAGTTCTCAATTCCTACAGATTGTGCGCGAACGTGGGCTAGATAGTGGAGAAACCATACTACGGTGCGTCTAGCCAGGCTGCGCCCTTCAAAGAGGCGCTCTGCAGATTCATCCTCGCTTATTTTGCTGCCATGAACGAAACCTGAACGTAAGTCGTAGAGGTGGTTCACCTTCTTCATGACAGATTTCTTCCCGTCATTGGTCTGCTGGCATATTAGCGAGACGCGCTCACGCAGGGACGCGATGGCTCGATCAGGCTGTCCGGCTAGCGCTTCTAAGGTTGCGATGTGCCACAACAACTGTTCAAGACCCTCGGAGAAAAATGCCTTCACGAGGTAGCCCGCGGCGCGATCCAAGAAATCCCAGGCTGGCACCTTCCCTATTGTCGTCGCGAGGCTCTCTGTGCCTCGAATAAAGCCCTCGAGTCCCGAGGTTTACACCCATCTGAAACGCAAAGTCGGGCTCGTCGCCTTGTTCCTCTCCCGTCTGTGGATCGAAGCAAGGCCTTCTGGCAAGGATGTCCACCTTGGGCGCAGCTGCGGGCTGTTCGAGCAGATTATCAGCGAGGACAAGCACGAAAGGCACATGGAATCCGAACCAATGTTCTTTATATGAGAGCGATTCCCAGCTGTATAGCGCGAGCTTTCGTACAGCTGCTTCTACAGGCCGAGGGAAGGTGCTGAATTTCCTCCTAACCGGTAGGTTAGCCTCTTCGGGGCGCTCGAAAGCAAAAGGGCTTTCCTCAACTTCCTCCTCCGCGCAAATGAACCAGTAATCTGCAAGCGTTTGGGTGTCGAGTACGGCGTAGGGATAAAAGACTTTATTGATGTCATTCTGAAAGCCTGCGGAAAGTTCAGAGCCAGAGAACCGGCGTATAGTGAAGTCAGAAAAGACCACCCGATCTTCGGCAAATGCCACGTCGATTAGCGCAAAGTAGGTGTACCGAACTTTCCGAATTTGGATGGCATTCTGGAACTTCGTAAGGAATGCGTCGCCCTTCGTGACGTGCTCTTCTGCTTCTATGGCTGCCGAGTAAAAACCGGAGCGGCGAAGAAAGTTCTGGATCTCGGATGTGTGCAGGCCAATACCACGCTCAAATTCGTCCCTGGCCAAAGCTCCATCTAATGCTTCGACGAGTCTTTTGAACTCCGCTGTTTCCTCAAGTTCATCGACAGCATTCCTAAGTCTTGAGTTCTTAGTCAGTAAGACGTGCAAATTCCCAGAGGGACGTGGGCTAGACAATGCACGGAGGTGCAACTCGGCTTTCTCCACATATCCCATGAACGCGGTTTTAACTTCGTCGCCAAGAATTATTCGGCCACGCATTCTTGGA
Organism: Terriglobales bacterium; assembly: GCA_035567135.1. Taxonomy (GTDB): domain Bacteria; phylum Acidobacteriota; class Terriglobia; order Terriglobales; family Acidobacteriaceae; genus JABDBE01. The sequence continues at coordinate 23,986 of DATMQI010000134.1, read as the reverse complement.
CAGACGCTCCTCTACGCGAGCGTGTACTTCCCCCGCTCAATGACCTTCTGCGCGATCTGCCGCCTTAACTCAATCGTGTTGAATGGTTCGTGCTTTGCCAAGCGCCGCAAAATCGCCAACTGCGTGCGCAGCATGTCGCCATCGGCGACGGCGGCGATCACTTTCCTGGCTGCACCTTCGATCTTCTCCATGGCCTGCGAGAGATAAACCCGAGTCATCGCAATCGGCAGGGACGCGGCGTTCTCTCCGTTACGGTCCGCAACCTTCTGCGCCCGCAGTACAGCGGACTCCATTGCGTACGTCTCAATGACGATGTCAGCGATTGCTCCCATGACCTCCTGCTGATCCTGAATCGCTTGCATGTATTTCTGCGTCGCCGCTCCCGCGACGAACAGGCCAAGCTTCTTGGCCGACATCACCAGTTTGCGTTCGTCGGCTAATGGCCCTTCGAGATCTTCGCCAATGGATGGTCCGGACAACACTTCATCCATCAACTTCTTGATCGCCGGCATAAGCGGTAACTGTCCTGCCATGGCGCGCTTCAGCAGGAAGCCAGTGATGATGAGCCGGTTGATTTCATTCGTCCCTTCGAAGATGCGGTTGATGCGTGCATCGCGGTAAGCGCGCTCGGCGGGATATTCTTCGACAAAGCCGTAGCCGCCGTAGATCTGCACCGTCTCGTCGACGACGTAGCCAACCATCTCCGAGCCCCAGACTTTAATGATGGAGCACTCGACGGCATACTCTTCGATGGCTTTGCGGGTTTCTTTCGCAGCATCGGCTCCAGACTTGTCGACCTCGGAGAGCGCAGCGTCCATCATGCCAACCGTGCGATAGACGAGAGATTCTCCGGCATAGACACCGACCGCCATGTTGGCCAACTTTTCGCGAACCAAGCCGAAGTCTGCGATCACTTTGCCGAAAGCCTTGCGCTGCTTGGCGTAACCAATGGCGTTCTCGAGCGACAGGCGCGCTCCGCCGACGCACATCGCGCCTAACTTGAAGCGGCCCACGTTCAGGATATTGAAGGCGATGACGTGCCCCTTGCCGATTTCGCCGAGCATGTTTTCGGCAGGAACTCTGCAATCGTTCAGAATGATGGGGCACGTAGACGATCCACGGATGCCCATCTTGTGCTCTTCCGCGCCGACGGAGAATCCAGGGAAAGATTTCTCGACCAGAAACGCCGTGAACTTTTCGCCGTCAACTTTCGCGAACACGGTGAACAGGTCGGCGAACCCAGCGTTGGTAATCCACATTTTCTCGCCGTTGAGAACGTAATGCTTTCCGTCTTTCGAAAGCTCGGCGCGGGCTCGGCAATTGAGCGCGTCAGAGCCAGAAGACGCTTCCGACAGCGCATAAGCACCGACGATTTCTCCAGCAGCCAGACGCGGCAGATATTTCTTCTTTTGCTCCTCGGTTCCGAAATACACGATGGGCAGCGTGCCAATGCCAGTGTGGCCGCCCCAGGTTGTGGCAAATCCGGCATATTTTGCGATGTGATCGGCGATCACTGCCGCTGTGACTTTGTCCATCTCAAGGCCGCCGTAAGCTTCGGGAATCTCGGCGGAACTGAGCCCGAGTTCGCCAGCTTTTTTCAGCAGATCTCGGGTGATGGAAAAGTCCTTATGTTCCATCTTCTCGATGTTGGGAACGATCTCATTGACGGCGAACTCCTCCGCCGTCTGCGCGATGAGCAGGTGCTGTTCGGTGAAGTCTTCCGGTGTGAAAACATCGTTCGGCTTGCGATCTTCAAGAAGAAAACTGCCGCCAGAGATTCTGGCTTGCGGAACTGCTGTCGTTGTAGCCATTTTTGATCGATCCCTCTCCATCACAGAGACACAGAGCGAGAGAATGTCTTCATTCTATCGGTAGAGGGCAAATAAATCTCTGTGACTCTGTGTCTCTGTGGTGAATCGAAAGGGTTGTCCTTTCGTGCTTTTCAGAAGGTCAAGCCAGATTCTCGAAAATCCCCGCCGCCCCCATGCCGCCGCCGACGCACATGGTTACCAGCCCGTACTTCGCGTTGCGACGCTTCATCTCGCGGATGACTGTAGCCGTGAGCTTCGCCCCGGTGCAGCCCAGCGGATGCCCCAGGGCAATCGCCCCGCCGTTGGGATTTACGCGGCTGGGATCGAGGCCGGCTTCTTGGATCACCGCCAGCGATTGCGCAGCAAAGGCCTCATTCAATTCGATCACGTCGATGTCGGAAAGCTTGAGTCCGGCCATCTTGAGCGCCTTGGGAATCGCGAATACCGGCCCCAGTCCCATTTCTTCGGGCTTGTATCCGGCAGTAGCAAAGGAAACGTAGCGCGCCAAGGGCTTGATGCCCAACTGCTGGGCGCGATCCCCGGACATGACTACAGAAGCAGCGGCACCGTCGGACATCTGCGACGAGTTACCCGCGGTTACAGTTCCTTTTGCATGAAACGCCGGCTTCAGCGAGAGCAGCGCTTCGAGCGAAGTGTCGGCCCGCGGACCTTCATCCACTTTGAACGAGATCTCTTGTCGCTTCGGTTTCGAGCCATTGGGAGTAGTAAAGCTCACCGGCACGGCGACGGTTTCGTCCGCAAACTTGCCGGCTTGAATTGCGGCCAGAGCTTTCTGATGGCTGCGATAGGAGAATTCGTCTGCAGCCTCGCGCGTGATGCCGAAGCGCTGCGCCAGCCTCTCTGCCGTGAGACCCATCGAAAGATAGGCGTCCGGATAATGGTCGACCAGCCAGGGATTGGGCGAAATCTTATGACCACCCATCGGGATCATGGACATCGATTCTGTCCCGCCGGCCACGATAATCTCCGCGCCGCCGCTCATGATGCGCTCCGCCGCCATCGCAATAGCTTGCAAGCCGGAGGAGCAGAAGCGGTTGATGGTCAGCGCCGAAACCTCAACCGGCAAGCCGGCGCGCAGCGAGGCAATACGGGCCACGTTCATCCCCTGTTCGGCCTCGGGCATGGCGCAACCGAGGATTACGTCCTCGATCTCTTTGACGTCAATTTGTGGCACGCGTTCAAGTGCGCCCTTGATCGCGACAGCTGCAAGTTCATCAGGACGAGTGGCACGGAGCGTGCCTTTGAAGGCGCGTCCCACGGGCGTGCGGACGGAAGAGGCGATAACAACTTCACGCATTGGAACTCCTCAGTTCATTTTAGATTGTCTGTGATGATTTTCGATTGAAGGTTTCGCGTATGTCAGAGAAGCTTCAAACCACTTTCTTTGGTCTTCCGCCTAGCCTGCCGTTAACTTTGGCGGCCGCGCGCTTGGCCGAGCTTCGGGACTTGCCTCCGCTTTGGCCAAGCCTCGATGCCATCCATTTTCGTGAACCTAGAAAACCCTCCAAGAGGCTGGGAAGGTAGAGATCCGCATCCAGTTTGGGGAAGTGAATTCCGAATCCCGAAGGGCTGATCTCGATGCATTCAAGCTGTGACGGCCGGGCATGCTCCAGTCCCTGTGCGTCGGCTGGCGAGAAGCTTACATCAAGTTTGGAGCTCAGGCGAATCACAATGCGGCTGTTGGTGCGGTCGTAGTGGGCCGCAAGAGCTCTGGGGACGGATGATTGCAACTTCTCCGCTCGCCGGCTCGCCACTTCGAAATGGTTATAGGTTGCCATGAATGCTCTCCCATGCGGCCCACAGTTCTGCCATGTGATCCGTCAGCACTTTTCCGATATGCGTGATTTCTCGCCGTGAGAATCCATAGTTCTCTCGAAGTTTTACTGGGCCCGGCGGACAGTTTAGATTGAACACAGCTTCACAGCCCCTCCCGATCACATGAATGTGCGCCGGCCGGTGATCGTTTGGATAAACGACTACCCTCAGCTCTTCGAACCGCAGAACCGTCGGCATTTGCTATTATATCCCAAGCGATTGGGTTTATGAAACTGTGAACCAAAAAATCTAGAGATCATCAGTTCCGCAGCGTCTTCCCCGTCTTCAACGTGTACTGAATCCGCTCCTGCGTCTTCTTCTCCCCGCAGAGCGATTTAAATCCTTCTCGCTCCAGATCGAGGATGTACTGTTCACTCACCGGCGTTCCCGCAGTAACGTTCCCGCCACATAACACTTCTGCAATTTTCGTCGCGAGCTTCACTTCGTACTCAGTGATGTAATCGCCCTGCCGCATCAGATGGACACCCATCTTGAGCGCAGCAAGGATGTTCTCTCCGGGAGCGGGAATGTCAGTGCGCGGCTGCGGCGGCTCGTACCCAGCGCGCACGAGTTCAAGGGCACGAGCCTTGGCATCGGCCAGGACGCGCTCGCGGTTCATGGTGATGCTGTCAGAATCTCGCAGGAAGCCGAGGCCTCGAGCCTCGTGAGCCGAGGTCGCAACTTTTGCAGTCGCAATCGTCTCGAAGATTTTCTTCATGGCTTCCATCAGCTCAACCGATTCGCCCCGGCCGCTGGGCCGGATTGACGCCGCGCTGTCGATCGCGCGCAGCAGCATTTCCTTGCAGCCGCCGGCTCCGGGCAGCAAACCCACGCCGACTTCGACTAATCCCATGTACAGCTCGGCGTGAGGTTGCAAAGCGGCAGAGTGCAGGGAAATCTCCGTCCCTCCACCGAGCGTCAGCCCGAAAGGCGCGGCCACCACCGGTTTAGGAGAGAACTTGATCGCCTGGGTCATCCCCTGGAAGGTGCGAATGGCGAGATCAACGTCGTCCCATTCTTCTTCCTGGACCGACATCAGCAGCAGCATGAGATTCGCGCCAACGGAGAAATTGGTGGCGTCGTTAGTAATCACGAACGCGTCGAACGCGTCGCCCGCCCCACCGGGCTTCAAGGTTTGCACGATCAGTTGCACGATGTCGCTACCGATGGAGTTCATCTTGGAATGAAACTCGATGCAAGCCACGCCGTCGCCGAGATCGACCAGCGACGCACCCGAGTTCTTCTTCACCACTCCATTCGATTTCTTCGCAACTTCGACCGACCAAACACCGCTGGGAACCTTCACCGGAGCATAATTCGCAGTCTTCAAATCCCAGTAGGCGCGGCCAGAAGCAGCCTTGGGATCGTCCAGATACCAGGCTTTCTTGCCCGAGGCGAACAACAGTTCCACATTGGCCGCGACCGGCCGATCTTCTTTCTTCATGCGCTCGACCGTAGCTTCCACCCCCGCCGCATCCCAAAGTTCGAACGGGCCCAATTCCCAGTTGAATCCCAGGCGCATGGCGCGATCGATCTCAACAATGGAATCGGAAATCTCGGGAATACGGTTGGCGGAGTAAGTCCAAAGATCGGATAGAGACGACCACAAAAACGCGCCGGCCCGATCATTCTTCTGCGGCCCACTGCCATCCAGTCCCAGCAACATCCTCAGACGCGCGCTGGTTTGCTCGACATTCTTTGCCATATCGAGGGCAGGGAACTTGGGCTTCTGGCGCGGACGATATTCCAGCGTCTTCCAGTCCAGCGCCAGACGTTCGTCCTCTCCTCCATCTCCGCCCTTCACCTTTTTGTAAAAGCCGCCTTTAGTTTTGTCGCCGAGCCATTTGCGCTCCAGCATCTGCTTGTAAAAATCGGGCAACTTCAGATCGCTGCGCTCGTCAAGCGGGGCGGGCGAGTCGCCCGCTGCCACACGTGTCATGTTTGAAACCACGTGGCCCAAAATATCCAATCCCACCAGATCAATCGTGCGAAATGTTGCCGACCTCGGCCATCCCACGGCCTGCCCGGTGAGCGCATCCACGTCTTCAATGCTCAGATCCATCTCCTGCATCAGGCGCATGACGTTGAGCACGGAGAACGTACCAATGCGGTTGGCGATGAAATTCGGGGTGTCCTTGGCGATCACGATACCCTTGCCCAGATGAATGTCGCAGAAGTGGGACACGGCATCGATCGCGCCGGGATCGGTGTCCGCAGTAGGAATCATTTCGAGCAGACGCATGTAGCGCGGTGGATTAAAGAAGTGCGTCCCAAACCACGAGCGCCGAAAGTCGTCGGAGAATCCCTCCGCAATCTTTCCCACCGGCAGTCCGCTGGTGTTGGTCGTGATGATTGTCCCCGGCTTGCGGATGGCTTCGACCTTCCTCAACAAAGCCCGCTTGAGATCCAGGTTCTCGACCACCGCTTCGATGATCCAGTCCACGTCGGCCAGCCGCTTGAGGTCATCGTCAAAATTGCCGACTGTGATTAGGCGGGCAAGAGACGCCTCCATGAAAGCCGCGGGCTTGGATTTCTTCGCTGCCTCGAGCCCCGCGGCGGCAATCTTGTTTCGCGCCGGTCCGTCGGCATCGGGTGGAACAATGTCAAACAGATAACTAGGTACACCTGCGTTCGCGAACTGCGCAGCGATGCGCGCACCCATCGTCCCGGCACCAAGAACAGCAACTTTATGAATACGTTTCATTAATCCAACACTCCGATCTCAAGACACTCCAAATGCGAAGCGCCTCATCTATGTCTCAAATTCTTACCATCCCGTTGCCATCCCGAGCGAAGCGAGGAAGCTAGGTTCTTCTCATGTTCGGCAGAAACCAGCATCCTCGCTTCGCTCGGAATGACAATTCAGTGGATTCGTCAGCGGGGTCGTATCGTCACCGCAATTCGTATCGTCACCGCGATTCGTATCAGGAGATGGCTTCAGCCATCTCATAAGCGACTTGAACTCTGCCGGCTTCAGCCGCCGCTCTCTTCTAATTGTGACAGTCATGTCGTGTCGACGAATGAAGGCGCACTCTACAGAAAAAGAATAAAGACTGGTTCAAGCAGTTTATCCATCTGCCAGCTATTTTGGCCACCTAGATGAGCGCAGTGCGACGAAACAGAAGGGAGATACCGCTGGCGCGTGCCGCATTAGATGTGGGGTGAGGATGGCAGCGGCACGCGCCTTAATCAAGTTGAACTCACGATAGACTTTGAATCAAATCCCGTCAAGGTTACATATCACAGTTGCGCGTGACGAGCGTCCAACTCCGGGTGCGCCTCGAGATAAGCCTCCGCCCGGCGCACCATATCCTTTTCGCCGCGGTAGGCTAGCTTCCGCGCCGCGTCTTCCAGAGGAATCCACAGCGCGCGTTTGACTTCGATGCGCATCTCGGGAGCGATCTCGTCGATTTCGCCAGACTGGTAGCGGAAAAGATAAAAGCTGACAATCTTGAATACCCTCTCGTTGTCTCCCCAGGAGCGCACGTAAGCGTACTTAATGTCACCGAGTTTCGTCACTGGAACGGCCGTGAGGCCGGTCTCTTCGACGATCTCCCGGATAGCGGTTTGCTCAGGTTTTTCGCCCGGATCGACCAACCCTTTGGGCAAGGCCAGTAACATTTTTTGCGAGGTTTTCTTTCGGGCGCTGCCAGCCAGCGGCACCACGGACTCCTTCCGAGGCTCAATGGCGGCCATCTGCCATCCTTCCGGCGTGTGCCGCACGACTACCCCTCCAGCGGAAATCTCTCGAATCATATGCCCTAAGTTATCAAAAACACAGGAGTTAGTCACGGGGCAGGTGGAGGGTTCGGTCCTCTGGGGTAACCTGCAGCAGTAATCTGGCACAGTCGACCGCCCTATGAAACGATAAGTCTCGAACTGGCATCTTACTTGCAGGTTTAGCCTGGGGAAACAGGCAGGGGTGACAGGCGAGAAAATGCCTGTGAACGCTAGCCGGGCAGACCGGGAGAAGGCGAGGTTCCCGTGAAGAGTCTGGGCAATATCATTCGTTCGGTGCAGGCATTTGGACGGGGGCTTTCCGGCCCTGCTGGCTTGGCATCACGATCTGGCAGCGTCGGCATCGGCCTGGCACTGGGTGGAGGCTTTGCTCGCGGCATCGCTCACGTCGGCGTTCTCAAAGTCCTCGAAGAAGAAAACATCCCCATTCGTTACATTGCCGGAACCAGCGTGGGCGCCCTCATCGGCGCCGCCTATTGCAGCGGAATCTCGGCCGAAGAACTCGAACACGTTGCCGCCCGGGTTCGCTTCAAGCACATTGCCCGTTGGACCCTCTCGCGCTACGGCTTTGCCAGTAACCAGCGCATGATCGGATTCCTCAATCATCTCCTCAAGGTTAAAACCTTCGAAGAGTTGCGCATCCCTCTGGCGGTGACCGCCACAGATTTCTCTACCGGCGAAGGCGTGGTTTTCCATTCCGGACCGCTCGTCGATCCCGTACGCGCCAGTTGCGCCTATCCAGGAATGTTCCTGCCAGTAAAGATTCGCGGACGTCTGCTGATCGACGGTATGCTATCGCACACCGTACCGACCCGCCCGCTGCGGCAAATGGGCGCGGATCGCGTGCTGGCGGTGCATCTGAAAGGTAAATGGACCGATGGCGATGGCCCCCGCCATCTCTTCGACGTGATCGGACAATGTTTTGCTATCGCCCAGGAAATGAACAGCAGCCAATGGAGGCAGGCGGCCGACCTGGTGATTGAACCCAACGTGAACGGCTACAAATATGACGCCTTCGAGCACAGCGTTGCCCTGGTGCGAGCCGGAGAAATAGCCACCCGCGCCGCTATCCCGGAAATCCGCAAGTGGCTGCAAACCGAAACCCAGCGCCTGAAGACCACGACCCGCTCCGCGCAGCCGGCTGCGGTCCCTGCAGATTAAGCTTCAGAGGATCCTGTAGGGCCACTCACTTCATCAATCCCTGCTGCGCCACCCCGATGTTATCCCGCGAAGTATTCTTCACCAGATACATCATTTCATCCGCCTGCCGAATGATGTCATGCGGCGTCTTGGCATCGTGCGGATAGGTAGCCACACCCATCGAAGCCCGCACATTCAAATCCAGCCCTTCCTCCCGACAAAACATGCTGGCACGCAGGCTGTCGCGCAAGCGTTTCGCCACCACCAAAGCCGAATCCTTCCCAGTCTGCGGCAGCAACACCACAAATTCATCCCCACCGTAGCGGAAAGCAAAATCGATCAACCGCAGCTGCGCTTTGATCAGATACCCAATCTCCGCCAGCAGCTTGCTTCCGATCAAATGCCCATGCGTGTCATTGACCTGTTTGAAATGATCCAGGTCGATAAACACCACCGTAAACTCATACCCAAAACGCGACGACCGGTAAACCTCGGTTTCAAGCGTCTTATAAAGATGCCGCGCATTGTAAAGTCCGGTGCAATCATCGGTGATAGTCAGTTCCTGAATCTTCTCCACCGCTCGCGCATTTTCAATCGCTATCGCAGCATAGTCGCATAGCGACTGCAAAAAGAATATCTCCTGATCCCCGAAGTGTTGCATGTCCACATTCACCAGCTGAATCACTCCCAAAACGCGCAGCCGCGAGCGCACCGGGAAGCACACAATCGAACGCGTCTCCCACTTCGTCATCTCGTCAATGCGTTTCGCGAACCGCGGATCGGTCATCACATCCGGCACCACCAGCGGCTCGCCGTTTTTCGCCACATACCCGGCAATGCCCTCTCCCACCTTCAAGCGCAGGTTTTTCAAAGCCTCCGACGCGCTGCCCACCGCGATCGCGAAGTACAGTTCGTCGCGCTCAGCATCCACCATCAGCAACGACCAGGTATCCGGACGGAAATATTCCGCCATCTTTTCCATAATGGTCTGCAGAATGGAATCGAGATCCAGCGACGAGGTCAGCGCCTTGGCCACATCATGAAAGATGGTCAGTTCTTGATTCTGCCGATTATGCTCGGCCCCGGTGGCCCTGGACATGAACATCAACCTCGAATTCGAGCGGAAGTGTCAAAATTATAAGCGGCTCCCCGAACTCCCCGCAAAGAACCATGGTAACCGGAACCCCTAAAGGCACGTAGGCCAAGGCAATCAAAGCCACCTCCCGCCACTACCAGGTGGAGCGGACACTCCTGTCCGCTGCCGTTGACCGATAGAACATGTGGACCCCGAATCATCCGCGTAGATCCCCAAAATCCGTGGCCACCTTTTTCCCGCCGCACCAAAAATTTCACCACCCCGCCGATGCTCATGTGGGGACGAGCGCCCTCGCCCAATCATGCCCGAGACGCTGTCATCCTGAGACCGCGGAGTCGCTCGCTCGCGAGCCACTCCCAACGAAGGATGTCTGCACTCCTTCCACACAAGATGCTAAGCCTCCGGGAATCGCTTTCGATGCCCACCGCTCGCTCCAACGAATCCCGGGAATCCGGAGTCCTATGGTTACGTTGTCATGCCCGAGCATGTTCACCTGCTGCTCAGCAAGCCGCGGCAAATGCACTCTCGCCGATGCGTTGAATCGTTGAAGCAGGCGTGGAGATTGAATGCGCGTGGGCCGCGAAAAAGTGGAAAAGAGCGCTCGGGAGACTCTGTCCCAGCAGTAATGCCCCACCAGTCCCAGACAACGACGTGGATGATACCAATTGAAGAACGTAATGAGCGAGCGCGGTCCCGGCGGACAGCACCTGCATCAAGATTCTCCGAAGGCAGGCTAAGGCGTAACTTCAAATACGACACCCAGGCCTCCAGACCCTCCCGCTGGCGTGGTGCCGTAGAGATTGCCCTGACTATCGAGGATGAGGTTGGCGTCGGGCTGGGCCCCGTCGCTCCCCACGAAAGTGTGAAGCACCGTGTACTTCCAGCCTCCCTTGGCTGCGGGCGCGAGCTTGTAGACTACGCCGCACCCACACTGGCCTCCGCCGTAGATGGTAGTTCCGTAGAGATTGCCCGCTTTGTCGACGACTACCCCTCCCCCCGGGCCGTTTCCGCTTGCACCGTTGCGGAAGTTATACAGAATGGTTTCTTTCCAATGGCCGTTTGACTCGGGAGTAAGCTTGAACACCGTGCCACAACCGGTGAAGCAGATATTCCTGCCGCCGGCGAAGGTGGTGCCGTAGAGACTGCCCGCCCCGTCGACAGCCAACTGCCCGACACTCGCCCCCTCGCCGTCGTATTGGAAACTGCCGAAATTGTGCAGGATAATATGCTTCCACCCCTCCCCAACAGGCTTGAGTTCGTACGTCGTGCCGCACCCAGGCGGGGGGCAAGTGGTGCCCCCTTTTTCAGTAGTACCGTACAGATTTCCAGCCTCGTCCAGAATCGGGCCAGCCAACGCAGTTGTCCCACCCCGGTTGGAGCGGAAGCCGTAAAGCACTTCTTCCGTCCAGCCGTCTGAGCCGGACGTCAATTCAAATGCGCCACCCGCGGTTCCGTACAGGATGCCCGCCTTGTCGATCGCTAGAGCGCCGTACGGGGCCCCTCCGTCCTGGCATTTTGACTTCGAGCAGAAGGTGTATATCACCGTGTAGGTCCACCCGCTGGAGCCGGGCGTCAACTCGAAGATAGTACCCGCGTCATGAGCACCACCCTCTTCTGCTCCCCCGTACAAATTGCCCTGTGCATCGAACACCAAGCCACCCAGCGGCGCGTATCCGCCATCGCCATGAATATCAAAGCCGTGCAGTATGGTGTGCGTCCACTCGCCGCCGGAGCCGGGGCTCAACTCGAAAACTGTGCCGTACTTATAAGGACCGCCGCCTCCCGTAGTCCCATACAGATTGCCCTTCTGGTCGACGATGAGATTGCCCCAGAGTCCGGCCCCGTCGCTACCACTGAAAGCATGCAAAATTTTGAATTTCGGCTGCGCCGAAGCAGTCGACACCATTACTGCGAGTAGAGCCACAACCACTCGAAACCGACGTGCGGGAAGGAAAAAACATCGGCGCAGCATGGACACAACCTCACTTCAGGCCGCGAACCGCGAATCGGTTGGGTACGCCCGCAGCCCCGAACTATAGCACGATTTCCACAGCGAAACGCGTCGAGCTACGGCGGTGATCCGCGGGAATCCGTGGCCGCCTTTTTCCTGGGTACGTGCCGAAAATTTCAACTCCTAGTTCCCCCGCATAACATATATTTAAAGGGAACAACGAAGCCATATTTTCCGGGCCCAGGAGAATTTTCGCGTGACGTCGTTCGGCGCCCAACTAAAGAAGGAGCGGGAGAAGCAGGGAGTCTCTCTCGAGGACATCTCCGTTTCCACGAAAATCGGCACGCGCATGTTGCGCGCCCTGGAAGAAGAACACTTCGACCAACTCCCCGGCGGCATCTTCAACAAGGGCTTCATCCGCGCCTACGCGCGCTGTCTCCACATGGATGAAGATCAGGCCGTCGCCGACTACTTGGCTGCCACCGGATTTGTCCCACCCGCGAAAGACTCCGTCACCAACGACCAGGCGCCGCTGCTCGATCCACCGTCGCGTGAACAGACTGACACAAACACCGGCCTCCCCTGGAGCACATTCGCGGTTGTACTCCTGATCATCGCGCTGGGCTTTGCAGCGTGGGGTTTCTATTCTCGCGAATCCCAAAAGGCAGCCCCGGAATCTACTGCGCCCGCGGCCAACTCTCCCAGCCCTTCGCCATCGGTAACCACCGAACAGTCTCCGCCACCGCAGGCTCCGCCACAGCAACCCGCTGAGTCTACGAATTCTTCTCCTGCGCCGGCAAAGCCAACTGAACCGTCCGCAACCCCATCACCGGCAGAGTCGATGAGATCACAGTCCCCCGGCACCCCTGATGCAACTCCCTCCACCAGTCAGCTCAAGCCCGCAATCCCCGCAAACGCTCCGCTGCTGGTCCTGATCAAAGCCCGCGAAGATTCCTGGTTGTCCGTCTCGGTCGACGGCGAAATTGTCACGCGCGCACTCCTGAGCGCGCCCGCGCAAAAATCAATTCGCGCGGAAAAGGAAATTGTCATCAAGGCAGGCAACGTAGGCGCGCTTGATTTCGAATTCAACGGCAAGAAATTACCTACGCAGGGAGACTACGGAGAGGTCAAGACCCTGACCTTCGATGCCCGCGGCCTGCAACCACCCGTCCCGAAAACGGAAGCACCAACCCAATCGCCGTAACCACCCGTACGATCAACCAGGAAAACCGCAAACCAACCAGAAGAAACCCGGAAGAAACCCAAAACAAACAACGATAGACCCGCGTAGATTCGTATCGAACTCACGTCCCGCCCCTTCACCTCAAATGGAACGCCGCTCCCTGCGAGAGTCCGCAATTCACCCCAAAACGATTGCGCCCCCGCCCGTTCTCTGGTAGCCTTTTACGGACCGCAAAGATTGCATTTCGTGTGGCTTGACCGTCCCCCGCCAGACGTAACGCCCAGATCGCTTGCTAAGGAGAAGACGCTTGTCGAAGAACCGCCATTTATTTACTTCCGAATCCGTAACTGAAGGACATCCCGACAAAATTGCCGATCAGGTTTCCGATGCCATCCTCGACGCCTGCCTGACCGACGATCCCTCCAGCCGCGTAGCCTGCGAAACCTTAACTGCAACCGGCCTGGTAGTCATCGCTGGCGAAATCACCACCAAAGCCTACGTCGATTTCCAGAACCTGGTGCGCGGAACCATCGCCGCCATCGGCTACAACAACGCCCTCTACGGCTTCGACTCCAACACCTGCGCCGTAATCTCCAGCATCAATAAACAATCCGGCGACATAGCTATGGGCGTCGACACCGGCGGCGCCGGCGACCAAGGAATGATGTTTGGGTTTGCTTGTAATGAGACGGCGGAGCTTATGCCGGCTCCTATTTCGTTTGCGCACAAGCTTTGCATGCGGCTTTCTGAGGTTCGTAAGCATGGCAAACTTCCCTACCTGCGGCCTGATGGCAAATCCCAAGTTACGGTTGAATACGATAATCACCACAAGCCGGTTCGCGTGGATGCGGTTGTGATTTCTTCGCAGCACTCTGAGACTGTGGGCAACGACGAACTGCGCAGCGATATTCTCAAGCATGTGATTCAGGCTACGATTCCGGCGCATCTCCTCGACGAAGACACCAAGTACCACATCAATCCTACCGGGCGCTTTGTGATTGGCGGGCCCATGGGCGACTCCGGACTGACCGGGCGCAAAATTATCGTCGACACTTACGGCGGCATGGGGCGGCACGGCGGCGGCGCGTTCAGCGGCAAGGATCCGACCAAGGTGGATCGCTCAGCTGCGTACATGGCGCGTCACATCGCGAAGAATATTGTTGCGGCTGGGTTGGCGGATCGTTGCGAGGTGCAGTTGGCATATGCGATCGGCGTGGCCGAGCCGGTGAGTGTGCGCGTGGATACGTTCGGGACGAGCAAGGTTGATCCCACGATTATTTCCGATCTCGTCCGCTCCCATTTCAAGCTGACCCCGAAGGGAATTATTGAGTCGCTCAATCTGCGGCGGCCGATTTACTGCAAGACCGCGGCTTATGGACATTTTGGGCGCACCGATCCCGACTTTACCTGGGAACTGACCGACAAAGCGGCGAAACTGGCCAGCGATGCTGGTTTGCGGGAGCCGGTCGCAGCGCACAAGTAGCTTTCGCCGATTCCACCCTTTTCACATAGAACGTGAAAAGGGTGGGGCACCCAATGTTGACCTCGGCGGCTAAAGCCGGATTCAAACGATGCACTTACCGCAGCGCTGAAGCGCTGCGCCACCCAAAATCAATATCGAGTTTTCAGCAGCCTGTAGACTCAAGATCAATTCAGCGCCACAGGAGAAGTAATGTCGACGACACCAACGCAAGTGCAATCTGATATCAAAGGCATTGAGTTTGCCGATCTGGGCAAGAAGCGCATCGAGTGGGCGAACCAGTCGATGAAAGTTCTGCAAATCATTCGCAAGGAATTCATCAAGAACCAGCCGCTGCTGGGCATCCGCATCTCGGCTTGCCTGCACGTTACCGCGGAGACGGCGAATTTGGCCATCACGCTTCGCGATGGCGGCGCCGACGTAGTGCTGTGCGCCTCGAATCCGCTTTCCACGCAGGACGATGTTGCCGCCAGCCTGGTGCGCGACAACAATATCCCGGTTTTCGCCATCAAGGGTGAGGACAACGACACTTACTACAGCCATATTCTTGCAGCCATCGATCACCGGCCTCACATCACCATGGACGATGGCGCCGACCTCGTGACCATCCTGCACACCAAGCGCCAGGATGCGCTCACCGAAGTGATCGGCGGCACGGAAGAGACGACGACTGGCGTGATCCGCTTGCGGGCCATGGCGAAGGAAGGCGTGCTGCGCTTCCCCATCGTCGCGGTCAATGACGCCGACACCAAGCACCTGTTCGACAACCGCTATGGAACCGGGCAGTCGACGATTGATGGCATCATCCGTGCCACCAACTTCCTGTTGGCAGGATCGAAGTTCGTGGTCGCCGGGTACGGCTGGTGCGGACGCGGGCTGGCCAGCCGCGCTCGCGGCAACGGAGCCGAGGTGATTATCACCGAAGTCGATCCCACGAAAGCTCTGGAAGCGGTGATGGACGGCTTCCGCGTAATGTCGATGACCGAAGCGGCCAAGATCGGCGACGTCTTCTGCACCGTCACCGGCAACAAGAGCGTCCTTACCAAGGATCATTTCGAGTTGATGAAAGACGGGGCCATCATTTCGAACTCCGGACACTTCAATGTCGAGATCGACATTTCGGCGCTGGAGAAGCTGTCCTCGTCGAAGCGCACAACGCGTGGCTCCGTCGAGGAATATTCGCTGAAAGATGGACGCAAGATCAATCTTCTGGGCGAAGGCCGCCTGATCAACCTGGCCGCTGCCGAGGGGCATCCCGCCTCGGTGATGGACATGAGCTTCGCCGACCAGGCGCTCTCTGTCGACTACATGGTGAAGAACCACAAGTCGCTTGAGAAAAAGGTCTATCGCGTGCCCGATGACCTGGACAAGCGTGTGGCCAAATTGAAGCTTGAGTCGATGGGGATCAAGATCGACAAGCTGACGCCGGAGCAGGAAGAGTATCTGGCTGGGTGGAGCGAGGGGACGTAGGTAGCAGTTAGCAATTAGCATTTGGCATTCAGCCAAATGCTGCTGTCATCCTGAGGAAGCGCGGGCCTTCGCAAAGCGAAGGCCTGCCAACGAAAGATCTATGCACTTTCCGGCTGATATTGATGTCGTAGGAACCACGCCTCACTCAGGTCTTTCCATTCTGGATTCATCGACACGATCAGCGCTATCTTCTTAACGCGCAAGAGTCCCTTTATCTGCTTCTCGCGAGCGATTGCAGCATGGATATCCCCGAAGCGCTCAAAATACACCAACCGGTCGATCTTGTAGTGTGCAGCGAATTCCCCTTTGACACCTTGCTTGTGCTCGAAGACGCGTCTTTCCAGATCCCCCGTCACACCGGTGTAAAGCGTTTTCGAGCGATTGGTCATTATGTAAATGCAATAGACGCTGGGCGAGGAGTACACAGATCCTTCGTCGGCGGGCCTTCGCTTTGCGAAGGCCCGCACTTCCTCAGGATGACAGCGGGTTAGGGGTTGTGTCTGTGACGAATGAACCTGGCTTTCAGGTCCGTCAAGTAGGCATCGAGTTGGTCTTCGGGGATTCCCTCGCCCCGGTCGAGTTGGTTGATCCCGCGCTTGATCTTCGCGTCGATCGCTTCCCGATTCTCCCCGAGACAGCCCGAAGCGTGGACTTGCATGACTTCGCCGTGCTCGATAAACTCGCCGCGATCAGCGGCGACGATTCCTTTCTCAACTTCACGAATGCGCCACTCGTCGTAGCTCACCATGCGTTCGACGGCCTCGACCACCAAGGCCTCGGTGTCGCGGCCTCGCTGGGACGCAAGTTGTGCAAGCTTGGCCTGCAGATCGGGGTTCAAACGGACTTCCATGGAATATAGGGTAGGGTTCGCGGGGCGGGGTGTCAATGCTGTGAGCCAGCTCCGGGAGTTTTGTCCCAGCATCGAGCCGGTTGTATGATTCTCAGAAGTGAGCGCGACCTCCATAGCTTCCTAGCTACAAACCTTTGACGAAGAGCTTTTCTTCGCGATCCTCGATGTAGCCCTAGACATCGATCAGGCCTTGTTGGTCCAATAAACGGCGGGCCCCGTCTATATCAACGGAATTCGCGACGTTATTCGCTACCAGCTGCTTTATCCGGTGCATGCCGTGAACTTTGCGTATCGATACGCCGATCTTCGTGGCAAGGGTCTGATGTTCTTACAAAAGCAGGGAGCCATCGGTTCAATGGAGTTCAGAAAAAGTGGAATGGCCGGATGGGAAGGCCGCTGGGAGATAAGGGTACCCGACTTGAACCGTTTCGCCGAATTCCTGGAGGCCTTGAGGATCGAAGAGAACCGCCGTGATCCTGGACAAGAGATGGAAACGGACATTCACAGTGCGACCGCCAGCCTCATGCAGTTAGGCGACTCCTTCCACCGAACTGCAATTCGGTTGCGTGACCGGCGTGCCGGGCGAGAGCCACTTGTGATTAAGGATGAATACGACGTGCAGTACGTTTTCGCTGCGCTGTTGGAGACTCGCTTTGATGACATCCGTCCCGAAGAGTGGGGACCTAGCCACGCGGGTAAGGCAACGAGAGTAGACTTCTTCCTGAAGAACGAGGGAGTGTTGTTCGAAACCAAGATGACACGTGAAGGACTGACGGACGGCAAGTTGGGCGAAGAATTAATTATCGATATCGATCACTACAAACAGAGACCTGAGTGCAAGGCGCTGGTATGTTTCGTTTATGATCCTGATCATCGGATGAAAAATCCGCGCGGGCTGGAAAATGATTTATCGAACGAGCACAATCACCTGAGTGTTAAGGTCATCGTTCGACCGAAGTGACACATCTGCCTCTCCCCAGCTTCCCTCCGCTAATCTAGAGCAAATGGTCCGAGCACGAGCGTGGACGCTCGCGCCTACATTCCCAAAATGGGCTTTGGGGAATGTTTTTCTTTTGCGGGACGCTTTTTCTTGGCTGCGGTGTGGCATAGTTAGAATCGAGTCGAAAAAATGAACGCGGCCTTCTGGGCCGCGTTTTTATTTGGGACGGTTTCTTGGCACGGGAGAGGGTTGGGTGGCGATCGCGAATATCTTATGACAAAAAACGGAATGAAGATCAAGCATCCTAAGTTGCGGGGTGAATGGGCAGAGATGTGTTTTATGACGCGGGCGGCGGAGCATGGTTTGTGCGTGACTCGGCCTTGGGGGGAGATGTCGCGGTATGACTTTGCGGTGGAATACAAAGCGCGTTTTGTGCGGGTGCAGGTGAAGTCGACGATGTTTCTGGATCGCGGAGGGTATACCGTCACCGTGCGCGGGTGGAGAGGGAAGTACACGGGTGATCCGTTTGATTTTGTGGCGGCTTATCTGATTCCCTTGGATATTTGGTACATCCTTCCAGTCGAGAGTTTCAAGATGCAGGGGAATGTCGGGCTTTATCCGAAATTGAAGAAGTCGAAATATGGGCGGTTTAAGGAGGCTTGGCATTTGTTGCGGGGCGGGGAGGAGACAGTGGGTGATATTGAGGCTTGCGCCGCAGAGCTTGGAGTGGCGATCAGCAATCAGCACTTAGCGTTTAGCAGTTGGCACTTAGCTCTGGGAGTTTGCCTAACCTTGCTCGGATTTCTGTCACGATTTCTGCGGGTGAGCGGTCGACGTTGACCACCAGGGCATGCTCTGGCTCTTCGAGAGTTGCCAGTTGGCTCTGGAGCATTTGTTCTGTCATGAAGTGTCCGTGACGCGAGTGCAGGCGCTGGTGCAGCAATTGTGGGGTTCCTTTCAAGTAGACGATCTGCACTTCTGGCGCGACCTGGAGAGTCTCGCGATAGGCGTGCTTCAATGCGGAACATGCCAGGACCGCATTTTTTCCCGCTGCGATCCATCCGGCGATCAGGGCTCGTAAAGTCTTGAGCCAGGGGGCGCGGTCGGCGTCCGTCAGCGGGATTCCTGTGCGCATTTTCTCTACGTTTGCTGCTGGATGGTAATCATCGGCGTCCGCGAAATCCCATCCGAGTTGCGATGCCAGGAGTTGCCCGACCGTGGTCTTGCCTGCTCCTGACACTCCCATCAGCACGATGACCATGCTTCTATCATTCTTAATGATGGCCTTAATGATGGCAAGGATCTGAGCAAGTGAGCACGAGCGCGGACGTTCGCGTCTGCGTTAGGAGATTTCTTCTGGAGTGGATGGGGTCGCGGGTAAGGCTGCTGCGGCGCCGTTGTGGGGTGGTTCGGGCATCGCGGGTGGTTTTACCGAGCTATCGAGGATGCGGCTGTTCAGGCAATAGAGTGCGAGCTCCAGGCGGTCGGCTACGCCGAGCTTGTCGTAGACCTTGCGTAGATAGTTCTTGACTACCTGTTCGGTGGTTCCGACGCGCAGGGCGATCTCTTTGTTCTTCATGCCTTGAGTCACGCAGGAGACGATCAGGGTTTCTTTGGGGGTTAGCTGCACCTTGGGCCTGGGGGCTCCGGCGCGCGAGCCTTGGGTGCGATAGGCTTCCAGGACCCACTGGGTGGCGCGTCCGTCTAACCATGGCTCACCCTTTGATACTTTGCGTAGGCAGTCGACCAGCAGCTCGGGCTCAACCTCGCGCGAGACGATGGCATGCACTCCGCGGCGAAACAGTTCTAGAGTTAGATCTTGATCAGGCTCGGTGGTGATGACTACCAAGCGAAGGACGGGATTCTGGCGCAGGAGGTCGGAAACCGCTTCGATTGGATTTGGAGCGATGGCGGCTTCGAAGAGCAGGACGTCGGCGGTAAATTTTTTGGCTGCGGTTAAAGTCTGGGACAGGGTTTCGGCTTGTCCGACTACGCGGACGTCGTCCTCGAGCGCGAATATCTTGCGTAGGCCAGCGCGAAAGATGGCCTGCGTGTCGGCGACGATCACGCGGATGAACTGGCCGTTGCCGTCAGCCGGTTGGGGCTGCTCGACTTCGACTCTCGCGGTTACCGGGGTGCTCGCCATTAATCTCCTCGCTGTTCAGCGCGGTCGAACCGATATTCGTCGATGACCACGCCTACGCCGCGGCGGCCACTATCTTCAAAGCTGCGGACTACGCGGCCGCGGCAATCGAGCCGGACATCGGCCTCCGCGCCCACGACATCGGCCGGGAGCGAAATGGTGAAGTCTACCATGGAACCAACTGGCATTTCGGAATCGACCATCTGGAACAGAACGCCGTTAGCGGAAATGTTTTGGGTTTCAGTATGACGCTCGCCAGTCTTCGATTTTACAGAAATCGGCAGCTTGATCGGAAAGCGAGTCGCACCCTGCACTTCCGGATAGCGTTTGCGGCTGGCCTTGGGAGTGGCAGCGTCCGCATTCGCTGATTCGGTGGCGCTGGGCGAGATGTCTTTTTTATCCGGTAAGCTATCCGGATTCGCCTTCTTGACGAACGGGCCAATGTTGGACATTACGAGGGAAGACTATACCCTGGAACCAGAGGTGCAAAGTTACCGAAGTCATGGCACTATCAGGGTTAAATTGTTGTGGGTCATGAACTTGCGGGTGGTTGAGGATGCGCTGTGAGCGCTGTCATAGAGCATTTGGCAATTAGCAGTTAGCATTTAGACCTTGAGCCGCTGCGTATGAAAGACTTCAGAAACTTGAAAGTTTGGGGGAAGCGCATTCATTAACTTTGGCAGTTTATCGAGCTAGTGGTGGGTTTCGGCGGCCGGAACTTTTTGGGTTGACTATTCAGATGCGTCGATGTAGCGGATCCATAGGCGCCAATATCGCGGAAGGCTGTGGCAAACGTGGAAACAACGAATTCCAACGCTACCTTCAAATCGCTGCCGGCTCCGGTAGCGAACTCGATTACCACTTCTTATTGGCACTCACGTCGTTACTTCAGAAAGTACAAAGCGACGGCTTGCGGGGTAAATGCTGAGTGCTGCTTTAGAATTTTGTCACTTCTGTGAAATTAAAATCCCGCACCTTCATCGCGGGTACCACCATGTCGAACGATTCTTCGCCACTCGCGCGAACTGGAACGCCCATGGCCTCCACGTTCGACAGCATTTGAATCAGGCTCTGGTTGAAACGGAAATTGCGGACTCCGTGTCGAACCTTGCCGTCCTCGATATAGAAGGTGCCGTCGCGGGTCATGCCGGTGAGAATCTTTTCGTAAGGATCGACTTCGCGGATGTACCAGAGGCGCGTGACCAGCACCCCGCGGTCCGTGGAGGCGATCATCTGCTCGACCGATGTGGGATTGGGTGATGTGCCGAATACAATGTTCATGGGAGCTTCGCCCATTTCGTTCGGCAGCGGAAAGCCGTGCCCGGTGGGCTCGATCGGGCCAACTTTGTTTTTTAGTTCCGAGCGCTTAATCTTCTCGGCCGTGGCGCGAGCATACACCAACCGCTTTACCAGGCCATTTTCGACCAGGTGCACTTTCTGGCGGCACATTCCTTCGCCGTCGAACGGAGTGCCCGATTGCAGCGGGTGAGCAACGTCGTCCCAAATATTGATGTTTTCGCCAAAGAGTTTGGTTCCGACCCGGTTATTCAAAAAGGATCGCTGGTCGAGCAGGGAGAGTGCACCAAAGTCGAAGAACATAAAGCCAACAATGTCGAGCACGGCGGCGGGTTCGAGAATTACGGTGTATTTTCCTGCGGGAATTTCGCGCGGACTGGCTGACGCAAACGCCTTGCGGGCTGCGATTTCAGCCAGCGCGGTCGCATTCAGGTTCGCGACGTTCGGGGAATTGGCTTTCTGCCAGCCCGAGGAATCTGGCGCCAGCATGGTGATCGAAATTTCCGAGGAAGTCTGGGTGTGCCAATCCGCCAGTCCACGCGAATTGAAAATACCTTCAACCGACTCGGCGGTTGAGACGATGCCTGCGGTGGTGAGTTTATGTTTCTCTGCGATCGAGACAATCTGCTTGACGGTTTCCGCGCGCTGAGCTGGCGTGACCGCGGCGGTTTCGGCAAAGTGGCGGGTGGGCAACCCTTCGGCTGTAGTCTCCGCGCCGCAGTAGTCGGGCATGGACAATAAATCCGCGTCAGGATGCTGAACTTTTGCCAGCCGCTCCGACGATTGCACCACTCGCTTCAAGCTTTCGTCGTCAAGTTTGTTGGTTGTCGAACGGGCGGTGCGCTTGCCAAATGCTGTTCGGACAGAAACTACGTAGTTTTCTTCCGCAACATTCTGATGAATGATGTTATTCGCGAAGCGAGTGAGCGCGCTCTTTCCGCCGGAGAAGAGAACTTCGACTTCGTCGGCAGACGAATGCTTCCTGATGCGGTCGAAAATCCCGGCGGCTTTGGATTGATTGAGCATTGATATTCAGCGATCAGCACTCGGCATTCAGCCTTGAAGCCTCAGCCCGGTTGGAATACGATGCGGGACTGAATGCTGAGTGCTGACCGCTCTTCGATCACGTTCCTCTATACGCGCTTCCCACCTTAATATTGCGGAAGCGGGCCGGAGCTGCGCCGTGTCCCGTGCCCATGACTTGCTGGGGTTGGCCCTTGCCGCAGTGAGGCGTGCCCCACAGTACCCACTCGTCGCGCGAGCAGATTGCGTCCAGCGAGTTCCAGAATTCGGTTGTGATTCCCGAGTAGGAAGGATTCTTCAACATGCGGGTGCGCTTGCCGTTCTTGATCTCCCACCCCATTTCGCAGCTGAACTGGAAATTGTAACGCTTGTCATCAATCGACCACGACTTGTTGGTTTCCATGTCGATGCCGTGATCAGTATCCGCAATGAGTTGCGCGCGAGTCAGTGGCCGCTCACCAGGAAGAATGCTGATGTTGGTCATGCGGATTAGCGGCAGCCGGTTCCAGCATTCGGCGCGCAAGGTTCCGCCGGATCGATTCATGCCAATGGTTGGTGCGGTTTCGCGCGAAGTCAGATATCCGGTAAACAAGCCATTGGTGATGATGGGCGTGCATTGCGCGGGCACACCTTCTTCGTCGAAGGCGAATGTTCCGAGGCCCGGCCCATGCTCCTGGCGGGCGTCGGCGACGACGTTGACCAAGTCACTGCCGTAACGCAGAGTGCGAAGTTTGTCTAAGGTTAGGAACGAGGTTCCGGCGAAATTCGCTTCCATACCCAGCACACGGTCTAGTTCAATAGGGTGGCCCACCGATTCGTGAATCTGCAATCCGAGTTGCGAGCCGTCGAGAATGATGTTGAACACGCCCTCTGGACACTGCTCCGCTTTGAGCAGCGCAACCGCCTCTTCGCCCACGCGGCGGGCGTTTTCCAATAGCTTCAATTCGCCAATCAGTTCGTATCCTTTATTCTGCCACTGCCCGCCGTAGGAATTGGGATACGAGCGCTTCTGAATCTCGCTTCCAGCAAAGGCATAAGCCGCGTAGCCGACACCCGCGGTGTATTTCGTCTGATGGATGTTGGCGCCTTCAGATGATGCAAACCATTGCTCCTCGCGGCGGAAGTTCATATTAGTCTCGGCCAGGGTAACCCCCGGAACCGATCGCAGTTCGGAGTCAATCTTCAGCAGCAGATCAATATTCTGTTCGACTGAAGTTGTAAAAGGATCGATCTGGAAAGGAGTAGTCCACTCGGCGGTGACAGGTTTTTCCGGAGCCCGTTCAATGTCGCGCTGCTTCACCTGCGAAGATGCTTTGGCGATATCCACGGCCCGCGCGGTGGTAGCTTCGACGGCGGCGCGGCTCAAATCGTCGGACGCGGCGAATCCCCAGGCGCCGTCGGCAATGACGCGAACCCCAATGCCGAATGACTCGGAGTCTGACGCGCCACCAACTTTGCCGTTTTTGGTGGAGAGGGCCCGGCTGCGGTCATCGGCGATACGCGCGTCGGCGTAGGACGCGCCGCGTTGTGCAGCGATATTTAGCGCCCAGGAGGAAATGTCTTTCATGGCACTTTATCAAATCTATCACGGAGCTATGAGGCAGCGAAAAAACGGCACTTTTACCGGTTAACGATGAAGGTTGCAGGCCCAGGTAAATCGTTTGCCTCGGGCGTTCGCTTCCCCAGGGCTCCACTTGCGTAGACGAAAAGCCACTTGGCTACCCCAGTGTCGGGTCATGATTCCTCGACTTAGCCTTGCGGATTGAGCGACTCGGACCATAGAATCAAAAAGCGGAGTTGATCGCGGCGTTTTCGGTTGCCGATGGAGACGCGCCCGCAATAGCTTCCCATAAACACTATCTGCACCAGTGTTTCGGCAGCAGACTAGTCGCCGGAGAGATGGCCGAGTGGCTGAAGGCGCACGCTTGGAAAGCGTGTTTACTCGAAAGGGTAACGTGGGTTCGAATCCCACTCTCTCCGCCATATTTTCAACCACTTGGCTGAGCTGTGATCCGTAGCGTGATCCATT
>DATMQI010000133.1:0-12865 GCA_035567135.1 Terriglobales bacterium | reverse complement strand
GATCTCCTCTCGTCACCACATCAAGCCGTTGTTCGTGCTTTTCGATTCATGCTGGGATCCAAATCCCAAGCTCGGATTGCAGCATCCCCCGATTCCCGGAGTTCACAATTCCGGCTGGGTGCAATCGCCCGGAGCCGCAGCCCTGAAAGACCCCGCCCAGCAGGAGAGGCTGAAGGCATATGTGGTGGGAGTGGTCGGAGCGTTTGCCAACGACGCTCGTGTGCTCGGCTGGGACGTATGGAACGAGCCCTCCAACACCAACGATGGCAGCTATCGTAAGCAGGAACTGAAGAACAAAGAACAAGTAGTGGAGGAAATGTTGCCGAAGGTCTTCGCCTGGGCCCGGGAGGCACATCCATCGCAACCTCTGACCAGCGGCGTTTGGGACATTGATTTTGCGAAGGGCACGCCACCGACGAAAATGCAGCAGATCCAACTCGAGAACTCGGATGTCATCAGCTTCCATAATTACGGATGGCCGGAAAGTTTCGAAAAAGAAGTATTGTTCCTGCAAAAGTTCAATCGGCCGCTGATCTGCACCGAATACATGGCGCGTGGCGCGGGCAGCACCTTCGACACGGTTTTACCGCTTGCTAAGAAGTACAAGGTCGCAGCGATCAACTGGGGCTTCGTTGCCGGCAAGACGCAGACCTACTACCCGTGGGATTCCTGGCGACACCCGTATATCGTCGATGAACCCGCGGTGTGGTTCCACGAAGTACTTCACCCCGATGGAACGCCCTACCGCGACGCCGAAGTGAAACTGATTCGCGATCTGACGGGCAGGGGAAAGATGGCGACTCGTTAACGCGGTTCCAACGACAAATTCCAAGATCCCGGACATCTTTCAATTCGGGAGGGCGGTAAACCTTTTCTGGTTCGCCCCTCGCGCGCGATAATAGCCGACATGAGGCTGCCTTCAAGGCGCGCCCTTCAGGCTGGCCTCCTGGCTTGTTTTTCATTTGTTGGTCTCTTCGCTCAAACCGATGGCGATCGGATGCGCGCGGCCTCCGAGGCTTTACGTTCCAGCAAATTTGCCGAGGCACTGCAGATACTGCAACCAGCGGTGCAACAAAGCCCTGGAAACAAGCAACTGTGGATGTTGCAAGGGCTCGCGTATTTGGGTGAAAAGAAAAAGAGAGAGGCTCTCGCATCGTTTCGCAGTGCGCTAAAGATCTCGCCAGACTATCTGCCGGCCCTGGAGGGTGCAGCTCAGATCGAGTTCGACGCCGGAAGCAAAGCGGCCGTTCCTCTTCTGGAGCATGTGTTGCGTTTGAAGCCTGACGACCCGACCAGTCACGCGATGCTTGCTGTCCTCGCGTCCAAGCAGGGTGATTGCGCCACAGCGATACAGCATTTCGAGAAAAGTGGCGCCCTCACCAGTTCCCAACCCGCGGCGTTGCAGCAGGAGGGCCTCTGCCTTTTAAAGCTTAGGCAATTGGATCGGGCCGTTGCTGTGTTTGAGCACGTTCTGGAGCTGAATTCCGGAGATACGCGCGCTCGTTTCCAGTTGGCGGCGGTGCAACTGATGGCGGACAAGCCCAAGGATGCAGTGGCGACTCTCGCGCCGTTGCTGCAGGCGAATCCTCCCGATGCGAAAGTGTTGCGGCTGGCGGCTTCCGCGTACGAGGCAAGCGGCGATACGCCCGAGGCAGTGCGCACTCTTCGCGAGGCGATTGTGACCGATCCGCGCAATACTGATCTTTATCTCGATTTCGCCAATCTGTCGATGGACCACCAGTCCTTTCCGGTTGGGATCGAGATGATCAACAGCGGTTTGAAACTGCAGCCTGAGTCTGCGCCGCTTTACCTTGCGCGCGGAATTCTTTACGTTCAACTGGCTCGCTACGACGAGGCCGAGGCTGACTTTGACAAAGCGAACGCGCTCGATCCAGCAGGCTCGCTGGGATCTGTTGCTCAGGGACTGGAAGCGGTGCAGAGCAATGATCCCGATCGTGCTTTGGTTACCGTGCGAGCAAAGCTGGCCAAGAAACCTAACGATCCATACCTGTTGTATCTCCAGGCCGAGGTTCTGGCTCAGAAAGGAACAGAGCCGGGCAGCCCAGAGTTGCAAGCCGCTCTGCGCTCGGCGAAAAGGTCCGTCACGTTGCAACCGTCGCTTACCGCGGCTCGCGATGTGCTGGCGAAACTCTACCTGCGGGCAGGACAAACCCAACTCGCCATTGAACAATGCCGCAAGGCGTTAGAAACTGATCCGAAGGATCAGACCGCCGTTTACCACCTGATTCAGGGACTGCGCAAAACGGACACGAAGAGCGAGATTCCTGACCTGCTCAAGCGCCTCGCTGAACTCCGTGCTGAGAGCTCAAGGCAAGAGATCGAACGCAACCGGTATAAACTGGTGCAAGACAATGCCCCCGGGCCCTCCGCTGAGCCCTGAAGTCGGGGCTATCAGATTGCTGGTAAACCTTTACTTCAAAGGTCAGGCCGGGGAGTAGAATTCCTCCCCGAGTTGTTGAACCGACCTGACAGGACAGATCCGCTTCATGCCGCTTACCCGTCGCTCTTTCGTGCAACTCTCCATCGGATCAATGCTCTCCACGTCGGCGGCAAGGCTGCTGGCGCAAGGTGTATCAGCTCACAAAGCGCAATCAATGGCGCGGCCGCCCGCCTCAGGGCGGCCTTTCAACGCACATTTCGTCGATGTAGCATCCGCGGCGGGGCTGCGAGCGCCGGTGATTTATGGAGGCGTTGAGAACAAGAAATACATCCTCGAGTCCACCGGATGTGGCTGCGCTTTCTTCGATTACGACAACGACGGATGGATGGACATCTTCCTGCTTTGCGGAACCCGGTTAGGCGGCGACCCCCCGGAGGCTACCAACCGTCTCTACAAGAACAATCGCGACGGTACGTTTACCGACGTTACAGAAAAATCCGGATTGGGAGCGGTCGGGTGGGCGTCTGGAGTCTGCGTCGGGGACTACAACAACGACGGTTTTGAAGATCTTTTCTGCACCTATTTTGGACAGAACCGTCTGTATCGCAACAATGGCGACGGCACCTTCACAGATGGGACAAAGGCGGCGGGTCTCTGGAATGATCAGCCACGCTGGGGCGCGGGCTGCAGCTTTGTCGACTACAACCGCGACGGCCATCTCGACTTGTTCGTCTCCAACTATGTTCGATTCTCCTTCGAACATGCGCCAGTTCCGGGAGAGAACAGCAACTGCAATTGGAAAGGCGTCCCGGTCGAATGCGGGCCTCGGGGTCTGCCCACCGGGAGACACTCACTTTACCGTAACAACGGCGATGGAACTTTCACCGACGTCAGCCAGCAGGCTGGCATCGCCAAGGCTACGGAGAGCTACGGCATGACGGTGGTAGCGGCGGATTTCGACGAAGATGGATGGCCCGACCTCTTTGTTGCGTGCGACTCCACGCCAAGCCTGTTGTTCATGAACAACCATGATGGGACGTTTCGCGAGGAAGGTGTGGTGCGGGGCGTGTCGCTCAGCGATGACGGTATGGAACAGGCTGGGATGGGAGTTGGAGTTGGCGATTACGATTTGGACGGGCACCTTGATCTCTTCAAGACCCACTTCGCCGAAGATGCCAACGGCCTCTACCACAACGACGGGAAAGGAAATTTTGACGATGTGACCCGCTCGGCTCGCATTGCCGTGGAAACGCGGTATATCTGCTGGGGAGCCGGCATCGTCGATCTCGACAACGACGGTCACCCCGATATCTTCATGGTGACCGGCAACGTCTACCCGGAAGTCGAGCGCAAGTTGCCGCAATACGCGAACAAGACGCCGCGCGCCGTCTTCCGGAACCTGGGCAATCGTACCTTCGAGGAGTTGGGGCAGGAGGCGGGCCCAGCCGTAACGGAACCTCACTGTAGCCGGGGTTGTGCTTTCGGCGATTTTGATAACGACGGTGATGTGGATATTTTGATCGTGAATCTGAACGAGCCGCCGTCGCTTCTGCGAAATGACCTCAAGGGCAAGCAAAACTGGATCAAGCTAAAACTCGAAGGAGTGAAGTCGAACCGCAGCGCGATTGGCGCACGCGTTCTGGTTCGCTACGGGGGAAAGGTGCAGTCCCAGGCCGTGCTGAGCCAGTCAAGCTTTTATTCCTCGAATGATCCTCGGCTGCACTTCGGGCTGGGCGCGGCTGGTTCGGTGGACATAGAGGTTTATTGGCCTAACGGTTTCCACGAAAAACTGAAAGGTATCCCGGCGAACCAATTGGTGACTGTGCGCGAGGGAGCAGGAATCGTGTCTTCCAGGGGCTGGGCGAGCAAAAAGTAAGACAGCTTCCTGATAATCTGAGTGTGGCGATACGGGCGCCTCCGGCACAAAAGCACCAGAAATTGTTCTTGACAGTGATGGGGCGGGGAGTTATAAAAAGCGGCCACACGAGAAAACGTTTTCTCGTGCGTCTTGGTCGACTTCCTCGTGGGGTGAATATGGCCGCCAAATTGAGGCTCTTGCCTTCCCTCTCCCTTCTTGCCTTTCTGCTGCTCGCCTCCACCGCGGTTTGGGCACAATTTACCGGTAGCATTCAGGGATCAGTCGCGGACCCGAGTAACGCAGCCGTGGCGGGTGCCAAAATCACGCTGGTCAACTCTGCTACCGGAGTCACCTCCAGCACGGTCTCCGATGCGTCGGGAAATTACCGCTTCGTGAGCTTAGCGCCGGGGGCATATCACGTGACCGTGGAGGCGACCGGATTCTCCAAGTCGGTGGCCGACGTTACTCTTCTTACCGAACAGAACTTGAATGTTCCTATGAAACTGAAGGTTGGATCGGCCACGGAAGCTGTCACCGTGACTGCCGAAGAGCCCGTTGTAGATACGGTCGATAGCCGGAATCAACTGACCCTCCAAAACCGCGCGGTGGCAGAACTGCCGGTACCGGGCCGGAACATGGTGACTCTCACCACTTTGGCTCCGGGAGTTTCTGGTCTCGGAACAATGGGCGGTGGCCAACCCGGGAAGGCCGGTACTCCAGGATCAGGTGTAGACAACTACTCGACCGAAACGCAAGTCGATGCCAGCGCCAACGGTCAGGGGCAGATGTCGAACATGTACGTGATCGACGGACTGGATATCACCAGTGGGATCCGTCAGGGCGTTCTCAACCTGACGCCCAATCCTGAGTCCATTCAGGAAAGCACCATCCAGGTGAATACCTATTCGAGCGAATACAGCCGCGCGACCGGCGTTCAGGAAGTAATGACCACGAAGTCGGGATCCGAACAGTTTCACGGAGAAGCGGCGGACTGGTTCTATTATCAGAAAATGTTTGCTACCACGCACTTTACCGGTCCCAAATACCTGCCATTTCATGGAAACAATTTCTCGTTTTCAGTCGGCGGTCCTATCATCCCTCATCACCAGTTGTTCTTTTACTTTGCGGTCGAGCCATTGCGCTCATCGTTAGCAACCAATTCTTCGATCACATTTGCCGATCCACAGTTCATTGCATTTGCTCAGCAGAAGTTTCCGACCACGGTAGGCACAAGTGTGCTC
This sequence comes from Terriglobales bacterium, assembly GCA_035567135.1. Lineage (GTDB taxonomy): Bacteria > Acidobacteriota > Terriglobia > Terriglobales > Acidobacteriaceae > JABDBE01. The sequence goes on along the minus strand of DATMQI010000133.1, from coordinate 7,365 downwards.
ACCAAGTATCTTCCCACGAATGTATCCGGAATCGGCGTGAACAAGACTGCCTCTGATGTTTTCGGAACGGGCGCGACTGGCTGCAACACGTCGACGACATCGTTCATTCCTTGCGCTCTACCCATGGTCGACGTGGGTAATTTCAGCGCGCCACAGGTTCGAAATGGCACGCAGTACTTTGTCCGCATCGACAAGTACTTCAAGAGCGACAGAATTTACGGGAGTTTTTACCGGACGCTTCTGACCTATGGTGCAGCGTCAGCAATCCCGTCGTTCTCGGCTCTCAACAACAATTGGCAACGCGCCTTCCAGGTGAACTGGGCGCACACGTTTACGAATAACACCCTGAACGAAGCGATTTTCGCGGCGAACCGAGTGGAGGGCGTCCTCGGCAGTGGAGCTAAAGACTACTCGGTGCCGTCGATTGCGGTGCAGGGTGTAAGCACAGAAGGCGGGCAGGCCTTTGGGGTTGGCTTCGCGCAAGGAGATTTCATTCAGCACAATTATCATTGGCGCGATGTCCTAACCCACGTCCGCGGCACGCATACTTTGAAGTTCAGCTATGAAGGTGGTACGGCGACGACGTGGAGCCATTTCAAGGCCCATGGTCTCAACCCACGTTCAATTTCGACAATCTGCTGGCCCTCGCCCAGGATGCCCCGCACAGCGAGAATCACGTGATGTACGATCCCATCACGGGCAAGCCGGTGCTGTGGTCATGGGACGCTGCCTCCCGAACGTGGGGCTTGTTTGCCGAAGATACGTGGAGGGCCCGCAAGAATCTGACTCTAACCCTGGGTTTGCGTTGGGACGACAGCGGCAACCCATGGTCGAAGAGTCCGACTGCGGTGTTTGGCAACTTCTATCTAGGCCCTGGACAGACGTTCCAACAGCAAGTGGCGAATGGTTTCGCCAAGGCCACCCACAACGCGCTGAATCACTCTGTCAATAATCTGATAAGTCCGAGAGTGGGCTTTGCATGGGATCTGAACGGCACGGGCAATACCGTGCTGCGTGGAGGATTTGGGATTTACAACAACTGGCTGACTCAAGCCAACGTTCAGGAAGAATTCCGCGGCAGTCCACCCGGCCCCATCACGCCAAACTTCACCACCGGAACCTCCACCCCGCCACTGTTTGTGCTGGGGACGGGCGGCAAGCCTCCGTTTGGATTTACGTACCCAGCGCTGGCCGGTTCACCCTTGTGTCCGACGCTTGGTCCGAGTGGCTGCCTCAACTCGCAAGGTGGCATCGTGGGTGGCAACTTTGGCATCGGGGCGATTAATCCGAATCTGAAATCGCCGAAGGCCAACATATGGTCTGCCACGCTGGAACGTAAGATCAGCAATAACTACTCGGCCAGTGTGGGCTATGCGGGATCGCATGGCTACAACATGGTCGGTGGCGGCGACCAGGCGGGCATCGTGAGCTACGGTCAGAACATCAATGCCTTCGCAGGCGATCTCATCCAAAACAACAGCTTGGCGCCGACGCGTCTCAACCCCAGCTTCGGTGGCATTGGATATACGGATAACAACCGCCATAGCAACTATGAAAGCGTTTTCTTCGAATTGAAAGGACGATTCTCGCATCGGGGTTTCTTCGACGCGTCCTACACGCGATCACAGTCGAAGGATGACGCGTCGGTCTATCCGGCGGAGGCAAATCCGAACCAGTATTACGGATTGTCGCCGTGGGATGTACCCAACCGGTTCTCTCTGACTCTGAATTACGAGCTTCCGGGATTAAACGGCGGCAATGGGTTTGTAGGTCGCGTCACCGGAGGCTGGGGAATTATCGGGACAAGTGTCTTCCAAAGCGGGTATCCGCAGATGATCTGGACGACGGCTTCGTTCCAACCAATCTGTCAAAATGCTTCTGCGAAGTGTCCATCAGCAGGGAATCAGGTAATTGGGTTTGCTCCCGGCAGCGGCGACTTCAACGCGGACGGAGACACGTCCGGGGCTGCGGGGGTGGGAGTCGACTATCCCGATGTCAGCAGCTATCACCAGGGGACATCGAAGACTGCGTTTCTCAACGGATCTTTCGCGGCTGGGCAATTTGCTCAGCCTGCTTTTGGTTCCCAAGGCAATGAGAAGCCGAGTCAATTTCGCTCGCCCAACTTTGCCGAGACCGATTTGAACTTCTATAAAAACACCCGCCTTACCGAAAGGGTCAACTTCCAGGTGCGGTTTGAGTTCTTCAACATCTTCAATCGGGTGAACCTCACCCAGTTCGACAACAATCTCGCAGATGGAACTTTCGGTAAGGCAACAGCCCAGCAACTGCCGCGGAATTGGCAGGTGGGAGGAAAGATTACGTTCTGAACATCAGGCGTTGAATCACGGGAGCAAAACTCTTACGCTTGAGCGGAGGCGGAGGAGTGGTTTGCTGCATGTGTCTGAGAGCTTTGCGGCAAAGGCTTGCGTTGCGCTCGTAACAGTCGTACTTCTCAGCTGCGCGTTTTGCCAAGTGCCGGCGAGTGAAGTCAGCGCGATCTCGCGAGCTCTTCAAAGCCAGGATTTCTCGCAAGCCCTGGCGCTTCTTCATCCTGCTCTGCAGATGTTTCCTGCCGACGCAAGGCTGTGGGCAATGCAAGGGACGGCCTACGCGGGCGAGGGTCACAAGCGGGATGCGCTCACGTCCTTCAGCACTGCGCTGAAGATTTCCCCGGACTACCTGCCTGCCCTGCAAGGTGCGGCCCAGATCGAATTCGACGACGCGAATCCCGCGGCGATCCCGATTCTTGAACGCCTATTGCGTTTGCGGCCGGTTGACCCGACGGGCCACGCGATGCTGGCGGTGCTCCAGTATCAACAAGGAAACTGTAAAGACGCGGTCCCTCATTTTGAAATGGCCGACGCGCTATTCGACTCGCGGGCGTCTGCGCTCCATGCTTACGCTACCTGCCTGGTAAAGCAAAGGAAATTCGAGCAAGCGTCCAAGGTCTTTCAACGCGCGGTGGCCCTTTACCCCGATAATCGACGCGAGCGCCAGCTTCTGGCCGCGATTCAACTCATGGCTCATCAACCGCGGGAAGCTTTGGACACGCTGCAGCCCACGCAAGACAATCCTGATGCCGAGAGCCTTGAATTGACGGCTACGGCGTATGAAGACTCCAGAGAAACCCCCCAGGCAGTGGCCACGCTGCGGCGAGCCATTCTGCTGGACCCGCGCAACCTGAATTTATACCTGGATTTCGCGAACATCAGCTCCGCGCATGACTCCTTTCAAGTGGGCGTCGACGTGGTCAGCGATGGCATTGCCCAACTGCCGCAAGCGGCGCCGCTCTATTTGGCCCGGGGTGTCCTATATGTTCAGTTAGCGCAGTACGACAAAGCGGAAGCAGATTTTGAATCAGCTCATAATCTCGATCCCCGTCAATCCTTAAGTTCCGCTGCGCAAGGAATGCTGGCTGCTCAGAAGCACGATCTGGATCGCGCGCTCAGCACGGTGCAAGCGAAACTCGCCGCGAAACCCAAAGACGCTCTGCTGCTTTACCTGCAAGCGGATTTTCTGCTGCAAAAAGGCGCCGAGCCCGGCACGCCGGAATTTCAATTGGCCTTGCGCTCCGCCAGGCAGGCGGTCGCGTTACAGCCCACCCTGGGTGGTGCACGGACTGTCTTGGCCAAGCTCTATCTACAGGCAGGGAATTATGCCGATGCTGTGGAGCAGTGCAGGAAGGCCCTTGCGCACGATCCTAAGGATCAAACTGCTCTCTACCACCTGATTCAGGGATTGCGGAAAAGCGGCAAGCAGGAGGAGATTCCCGATTTACTAAAATCCCTGGCTGCTCTTCGCAAAGAAGCCGCCAGGGAACAAAGCCAACGTTACCAGTACAAGGTGGTGGAGGACGAGACTCAATCTCAATAGCTCAGCGGTTCGTCAGGATTTCAGCAAGACATAGGTGCTATAGCTTTCTTTGTGGATGTTCATGAATGGCCGCATGCTGATGCTGCTCCCATCTGCGGATTGGACGATCCAGTCTCCAGCCTTATTGTTTGTCGCTTTGGCCTGCAGCAGACCGTTTCTATCGAAAGTGGGTTGGGAGTCCGCCACAGCGAACAGCACCAGCGGACCCTCTACCAGCGCCACCAGATTGGGGTGATTGGCGTCGACAGGCTCGAGCCGCAATGGCATGGGGAGTTCGAGTTCGATACGATCGCCGTCCTTCCAGGTCCGCCGGACCGCCGCAAAAGTTCCCGGCTGCACGGAATCAGCGACTCGCTTGCCATTGACGGAGAGCACCGGATCGGGCGTGGCCCAGGCGGGAATACGCACGTAGATCGTGTACTCCTTGGGCTGCGAGCCCGACACCTGAACCTGGATTTTGTTCTCGAAAGGATACCGCGTTTCCTGCGTCAGGCCGTAGCGTCCGCCTCCCTCGTCCCATTGCACCTTGGACGGCGTGAAGAGATTCACGTACACGCCGTCGGCCGAGCGCAAGTAAGTGCTGATGTGGTAGTCGGCAGCGAGTTGCGGGAAGGTTCCCGAGCAGCACGGCCACTTGTCCTTGTACCAGACTTTCTTGCCGGTCGTGGCGTAATCGGAATAGTAAAAGGAAGTCCCGTCTGCCTGAACTGGCCAGGCGCCGAGAATTGTGTTGTAAAGCACACGTTCCATGCTGTCGCCGTAACGGGAGTCTTTCGTGACGCGGAGCAGATAGCGCGTGATTTTGAAATGGCCGTAGGCTCCGCATGGCGTTTCGAAGCTGGCATGGGAATAGGTCAGGCTGTTGCCGAGCTGTCCTACTCCCGGCTCTCCGAAGGCCTCATCAGGTCCCCACCCGCCCGTGGCGAAGCTCTGCGTCGTCAACAGCATCTCGAAGCCACTCTTTGCGGCCCGTAAGTGCTTCTCGCTTCCCAGCGTGATGTAAGCCTGCATCGCCGAACTGAACGCGTTGACGTGACTGTAGGCATGTTCGAAGGGGAGTACGTTGTTTCCTTCCGAAAGCGGACCAAAGTACGTGTCGTCTTCAAGGAACTGCTTGGCCATGTCGCGGTAAAACGTCTGGCCACTGTGCACGACGTGAGTCAACGAATTGGCAGCGCCTGCGGCAACTGAGCCGGACTCAATCAAGCGAGTGTCCTGCTTAAGGGGAACACCATGATCGATCTTGCCAATCTGGAAGCTTGGTTTGTCACTGGGAGCCAGCATCTCTACGGGACAGAAACGCTTAAGAAGGTAGAGGAACACGCCACCACCATTGCGCGGGGGTTGTCGGCATCTCCGGAGATGCCGGTGAAGATCGTTGCGAAGCCGGTGCTGACCAGCAGCGAGTCGATTCAGGAGTTGTGCCTGGACGCCAACAAGACCAAGAACTGTATTGGCTTGATCACCTGGATGCACACCTTTTCGCCGGCCCGCATGTGGATTGCGGGCCTGCGATCGTTGAGCAAGCCTCTCTTGCATCTTCATACACAGTTTAACCAGGAATTGCCGTGGTCCACGATCGACATGGACTTCATGAACCTGAATCAGTCAGCCCACGGCGATCGCGAGTTCGGCTTCCTCGCAACTCGCATGCGGCTCAAGCGCAAGATCGTCGTCGGATTTTGGCAGGATGCGGCAGTTCACGCCGAGATGGGTGCCTGGCTGCGAGCGGCTTGTGCCTGGCACGACGCCCAATCCCTAAAGGTCACCCGCTTTGGCGACAACATGCGGAACGTTGCCGTCACCGAGGGCGACAAGGTCGAAGCTGGAATCAGGCTCTGCTACTCGGTGAATGGATACGGGGTAGGCGACTTAGTCCGAAACATGCAGCAAGTCACTGACGCAGAGGTCAAGCAGCTCACGGACGAGTACGATGAGACCTACCGCGTCGCGCAGCCTCTTCGAGCGGGCGGATGCAAGCATCAGTCATTATTAGAGGCCGCGAGAATTGAATTGGGCTTGCGCCACTTTCTCGAAGAAAACGGCTCGCGCGCCTTCACAGATACATTCGAGGACCTGCGCGGGCTGACGCAACTTCCGGGCATTGCGGTGCAACGGCTGATGGCCGAGGGCTATGGCTTTGGGGCCGAAGGCGACTGGAAGACCGCTGCTCTGGTGCGCGCCGTGAAGGTTATGAGCCACGGGCTCAAAGGCGGCGCGTCGTTCATGGAAGATTACACTTACCACCTCAAGAATGGCGGCCAGGTGTTAGGCGCTCACATGCTCGAAGTATGCCCATCGATTACCGACGAAAAGCCTTCGGCCGAGATCCATCCGCTTTCCATTGGTGGTAAGGAAGACCCGGTGCGATTGGTGTTTACAGCTGCCACCGGAAGAGCTGTGAATGCTTCTGTCGTGGACATGGGGAACCGTTTTCGGCTCATCGTCAACCAGGTGAACCTGATCTCCCCCAAACATCCACTTCCCAAACTGCCCGTTGCGCGTGCGGTCTGGATACCAGAGCCTAACTTGAAAATCGCCGCGACCGCCTGGATGTTGGCGGGTGGCGCGCATCACACGGCCCTGAGCAGCTCTTTGACCTCCGAACACCTGGAGAATTTCGCCGAGATGGCGGGAATGGAATGCTTGGTGATCGGCCGGGATACCAACGCCTCGGATTTCATCAAAGAGCTCAGGTGGAATGATGCGTACTATCAGCTGGCGAATGGGTTGTGAGCCATCGTCCGGTACAGCCGTCGAGAATCGCACCACGTCTCTTTCTATTCAGCAGTCACGCGTCCCTCAGTGCGGCGAATACCCCTTGCTCTTCTGGGTTCGCGAGTTGAAGACCTCGAGGCTGCCATCGGCCCACGCCGTGAGTCTCAGATAATGCCCTGAGTCGGGGCCCTGTGGGTTCGCAATGAATTCCGTGGCCACGTTGTGCTGCGCGCCGCCCTCCTCGGAATAGTGCAGTTGCCACAAATCCTCAAGCCCCGGGGATTTCTTGAGGATGTCCCAGGCGGAAGGCGTGCCTCCCTTTTTCGCTCCGTTGTCCATGATTGCCACGCGAGGCGCGATGCCATGAACGAACGCTGGGCTGCCACTCTGATACCAGCCATGATGAGACACGATATAGACATCCACTTTCCCAAGTTTGTTCTTCGGGCACATCAACTTCATTTCTGCATCTCGTGTCAGATCGCCCAGATCCAGAATGCGTAACTTGCCGAACGTGATGAGCGTGCCCAGGGAACGCAGATTCTCCGTCTGATCGGCTGGATAGTGCTCGGCGCTCTGACAAGCCGGATTGTCTTGGCCTCCTTCGGATAGAGGACTGGAGATCAGATCGCCGTCCGAACTGATCACGGTGGCGCGCATCCCCTCGATGGGAAGGACCATCCCTGGTTTCGCGATGATGCGCTTGTACTTTCCAGAGGAGAGAAGTTTCTGGTACGCCTGCCACACTTCGACCGTCGGCTGATCGGTACTCTC
>DATMQI010000132.1:0-10101 GCA_035567135.1 Terriglobales bacterium | reverse complement strand
AATCTCCACTGCGTTTCCACGCCTGGGAGTAACCACCCAATCGCCGACTTTGGCATCCATCCACGTCAGCTGCACTCCCGGCTCGCCGGAGTACAGCAGGCAACTGGCGTCGACCTTAATGCCAAATCGAGTGCCCCGCAGATGCCAATTGATAATGTCAGTGAGTACGCCATAGAGACTACCGACGAACTGGAGGTCACCAGTGTAGGAAAGGTAAGACCGAAGCGCTTCAAAGAACCATAGGGTCGCGTCGACCGTGTTGTATTCCGGTGTCTCTCCAACATCCGGGAACACGTTCGGGAGCATGCCGCGATCCACGTGATGGGCGAAGGTCTCCAGAATACTGCGGGCGACCTCGAAGCGACGGTTCGGGAGAGTCAAACCGGGCAGAGCAATCATCGTATCGCGGCCCCAGTCGCTGAACCATGGATAACCCGCGATCACCGTCTTCTTGTCACCTCGGGAAACGATGTAATGGCTGGCGGCCTTGCTCAGATCCTTTACAAAGCTGTCCTCCACCGGAGAACTTATGCCGATCTGCCGCCGCCTGGATAGTTCGTTTTGCTTGTATAGGGCCGTTCTTGCGATGTCTCGTCGCTCGATCGAGGCGATAACTGTGGCCCTCTTGAGCGTTCCAAGATCGAAACGCAAGACGCAGGGATTGAAAAGGTCTTCCGTATGATCGAGTCCGCGCTCGCGCTCCGCCTCATAGTTGAAGTTTCGATACCAATTCGCGGTGGTCTCCACAGTCGCGGCGTCGTGTGACAGGTGCAGAGTGGGCAGCCCCTGATAAGGAGAAATACTAGCCAGGCCGGGTTGCGCACTGACGGTGCCGTCGATCGCGCGATTTTCATGAGTCAGGCTGTGATAATCGCGGAAGGCGAGCAGAGGCCGAAGCTCAAGGAGGACTGCACGGGCTTCGCCAGCGCTCTGCATTTCATACTGCACGATTGTCGTGTTCTCGCCCTGAACCATGAAAACGGTCTTCTCGATCTGAACACCCTGAACTTCAAACGTGAAGATTGGGAATGGCTCGAGGCGGAACTGCTTGAGATATTGGAACCCTTTGGGATGAACAACTCCCTGATACTGATTCGAGCACAAGTCAAACGCCCGGCCATCAATGAGGACAGTTTCTTCCAACTTGGAAAGAAGCACCAGGCGTCCAACCGGAGGCTTAGTGGCGGCGACGAGAAGACCGTGATAGCGGCGGGTATTGATTCCGGGCAGGGTGGAAGAAGCGAAGCCCCCGAGTCCGTTGGTCTCAAGCCATTCGCGGCGGCAAGCCGCCTCGAGGTTGCCGCACAGGTCTTGTCCAAAACGGATCATGGTGCACGCTCTCTAAAATCGGGCTCCAGCCGAGTAAGCCGCAGATCAGAATGTGTATGAAACGCCGATCAACGGAACTACCTTAGCCCGCAAGCCGCCGTCATCGAGCTTAATCTGAACGTTACCGGTCACCAACCAATTGCCAAACGGGCTGTACTTGGCACCAAGTGCAAGGTCGTTCGTGTTGAACGAGCGGTAAATCGGAATAGTGTTCAATATGTCGGAATGAGAGACCTTGAGAACGTCCTTCCACGCACCCAACTTCACTCCTGGAGCGTGGTAGAAGCGCTGGCCTAAGAGGTCCGCCGCGAGCGTTAGTTTCTTAGTGACCCCAGCGTCAACTCCGCCCGAGTAAAAAAACTGATCGGGAAGACGGCCCGTCGTTCCCTTGAGTGGGTTTCCGGCTAGAATCGAGTTGCCGTTGAACTCGTACCCGATATTGGCATGAGGCGATAAGCGAGAGTGATAGGAAGCCGAGAGGAAAGGTTTGACGCCGGGCGCTCCGGTGCCCACGAAATTCTTTTCATCTCCCGATGGAACGCGCACGTCGGTACCGAGAGCCACTGCGGTTCGCTCGTGCTTGATGATCGTACCCTTGGCGCGAAAAACAACATCACCAATCCCACTTGCACTCTTTGCATTAGAAAACGCATGCGTGAGGCTCGTGGCGGGATTCGCCGGATCGAAGTAATGGAAATAACCTGTGCAGCCAGCCGGGGTATTTTGGCAGCCCTCGAGGGGCCCCGTACCTGGATAGAGATCGCCTGGGAACGTATTGGAGCTCGCAAGCCAAGCGGCCTTGAGGGGCGCTCCCTGCTGGATCGGGTCGGGGGTCCGCACAATCGTTGCTACCGATGAAATTCCCATGCGAACATTCAGGATGGGAATCGCGACTGATATATCAACACGATTCGTCAAACCGTACGTCGCGTAGAACGTGAACTGGTGCACCTTCAGGTCGACGCGGTTTGTGGTACTGATGTATTCGAGTTCAACTCCAGGGTTTCCTGGAGAAGGATTGTGGATTGGGTCGGTGTTGTGCGTTCCATCGGGATTAAGAGTATCGCCGTGGTTGTACACTGCCGGGAAATGCTTGAGGTCGATTCCGTCCAGTGTGCTGAACGGGAAGTATTGATACGTGCCGGCAAAGAAGATACGATGGCGCCCAATCGTTTCTGCACGCTCGCCCAAAATCGGTCCGTAGCTTTCTGTTGTCCGCCTCATCACCCCATTTTCGAACACAAAAGTGATGCCAGAGGTGGGGGAGGCGAGTCTGAGAGAGCTCAACTCAGTCCCCACGGAAGAGCTCAATGCCGCAGCATTCGTCTGAAAGTCACTATCGAAGTGCGCACGATGTGCTTGGTTCGGCAAGTTCACTCCGCCGGTGGTACTGTACAGCTGCGGAATAACGCAGATGAGGTTGTTGTTGGCGGTCGAGCAAAGGTTTTGAGCTAGTACCGGGCCAGAACCGATGAAAACGAGCAGTAACGCTACGACGAATGTGGCTCTCAACATTGCGCGTCTGTCTCCTTGCCAGGCTTTCAGTTCTCTGAGACTGAACTGATTTCCCAGCTACCAGATGTACCCGGGGCCGGTTTTAACTTCAACGTCAGTGTGCCCGACTGTTTTTGTTGTCGTCCTTCAACAACAAAAATTGTCTCCTGCGTGATCTTAACGGTCGCCTCCAAACCGTTTACCGCTGGTTCCTCGAGAAGTGCGTATTTCGACTTGACGTTCCGGGCTATCCGGAAGAAATCGCGCATACTCGAAACTCGCTTCTTGTCCATACTCGGCCAGATTTGTCTTAGCTCTTCAATACTAGTGTCGTTGTACGCCTTAACGTATCGGTCCACCACCTTAAGAACTTCAGTTTTGGCGTCAACAGGTGGCTTGAGCGTTTTCGAGGGCTGCGCCGCCTCGTTCAGTTTTTCGATCTCGTCTTGAGCTCGCGCAACATGCCTTCCTTGAGGGTTTTTCCCGATGTAAACTTCTAAGCTGGCCTTGTCGTTCTTGTTTGTCTTCTCCCAGTACACATCGTCGAGGCGCCCAGAGATCTGATCGTGATGAATACCCGACGGATAATCCTTGAGAAAAGCCTGCAATACTGGCTCGTTTTCTGAATTCAGCGCTTCCTGGAAGCGCTGATTCTCTTTGTTGTGAGCCTCAGCCCTCCCCAGGTCCTCGATTTTCTTATCTGCCTCTGCGAAATGGGCCCCCCGAGGATGCTGCCGTTGATAATCGCGAAATGCCTGAATCGTGTTCGCGGACTCGGTCTTTCGCCAAGTAAGGTTTTCCTGCGCCTCGTCCCGATGCTTTCCGTTCGAAGACTTTGCCAGGTATTCCTCAAATGCGGCTGCGGAGCCTGCGCCCATGGCTTTATCCCAGTACAACTTGTCGAGCGTTGCTTCTAGTTCGCCAAGATGCGGACTATTTGGATTCTGGGCCCGGTACTGCTCTAGCTGGTCAGTACTCCCCGAGTTGGCGATCTGCGGCCAGCGATCGGGTTCCCCCGCTTTGAACGGGGGCAGCGGCTTAGGAGGGGAAGAGGAAGCTACGATGGCGACAGAAACAGTGAAATCTTTCTTCGCCAGGTTTACGCGTTCGCCAGACGCGAAACTTTTTTGCATTGTACCCGAATCGCCTTTTTTGTCCACTACTTTGATTTCGTGTTTACCGATGGGTATGGACGAGAAGGCTCCGCTCGAGCCTATGGTGCCGATCGGGTTATTGTCGACGAAGACTTCTGACCCTTTGTTCCAACCGCGGATTCGCATGCTGGCCAAGTCGGTGACCGGGGGTTTGTTCGTCGGTGAAGCCTCAATTATCGGTGAAGTAGGCTTACTCTCGGCGAGGTGCGGTTTCGTGGTACCCGAACCGCCAGACAACTCGAGTGCTATCGTAAATTTATTAGGACCTTTGGCTTGTACGGGAATGGTTTCCGTCTGCGTTGTATATCCCGGATAGGAAAACTCCATCTCGTGCTTGCCCGGCCTCAGTTTGATGCTGCAGTAGGGCGTCACACATTCCTGTCCTGTGGATTTAATCCGGACGGTGGTCCCGAGCGGGGGGGTGGTCTTAAACTCCACGGGGACAGCCCCGGGGATAAGCATCCAGACCAGGGTCGCAACCACGGCCAACAGAACGGCGCCTCCTGCGACGAGCACACGAGGATTCGTGAGAACGTTGGAAGGGACTACGACGACCGTTTTGCCGCCCTCGGCGTCCTTTAACGCTTCTATGCGACGGCGAGTCTGCTCTGCGAGCTTTTGTTCTTCCTGCTGACGTTTCTTCTCTGCTTTCTCACGGGCTCGTTGCTCTTCCGCCTGCTGACGTTCTTGCTGACGCTGTTGCTCTGCCTCTCGTTGCCGTATACGTTCCTGCTCAGCCTTCTCCTCTAATTCGCGAGCCCGCGCCAGTTTTTCCTTCTGCTCAGCGGCCTTCGCTCGCTCCTGTTCAAGCTCCTCCTTACGCTTCTGCTTGGCTAGTCGCTGTTGCTCCACTTCTGCCTGGCGCGCACGTTCCTTTTCCGCTTTCTGCTGTGCTTGCCGCTCGACCTCCAGTTGGCGCACCCTGGTTTCGATACCGCCCTTTAGCTGCAAGAGGCGCGGTTCATTGGGATAGACGGCGAGTCCCTGATTCAAATGACTGAGGGCGCCCTGTAAATCGCCGCTGGATTGGGCACGCACCGCGGCTGTCATGTGCTGCTCGATCGTCTGCTCTTGCTTGTGCTTTTCGATCCGAGCTTTCAGCGGCGAAAGAAGGGGAGAGTTTGGCTGAATTTCAGCGACTCGCGCCAGAAGCATTTCGGCGGACGGGCAGTCCACCTCAATTGCGGCTTCGCATCCTTCCAAAAGTTCGCCGATTACGAGTTCTTGCACCACAGGATCGTGGGTTGCAGACTCGCGGGCGCGCGCAAGATAACCGGCGCCTTTTTCCCACTTTTTCTTTCCCAGCGCCGCGCGGCCGTCCGCAATAATTTTTTTGGCTTTTTCTCTAAGTTTGAGGCCATCCTGAAGCTTCTTTTCAAATTCAGAGACTTCACGGGCGCTGGGGAATTTCGTCTTGCCCAAGCTGAGCAGGTCAGCCACGCGACTATAATCGGCAGTAGCGAGGGCAGCTTGGGTGCTGCGGATCCATTCCCATTTTTCGGCAGTGCGCGCTTGTTCAGTCAGCTTGGCAACGCGCCCTAATTGGCGGTCCAATTCCGGGTACTGAGGATAGATGCCGCGGACCGTGTTCCATCGTGCGGTGGCTTCCTCGTATTTTTTCGCATCCTCGAGAGCGCGGGCTTCACTGACGATAGCCGTCAAGTTTGCCGACAAGTCGCGGGTCTGGGTCAGCTGATGCTGAAGCCGTGGTTCTCCCGGATAGCGCGCGAGACTCTCTTCCAGGATTTGGATACGGCGGTCCAGTCCCGGTTCGGACTGCGAGCGCTGGATGACATCTCGAACAAATGCTTCCTGTTCAAGGCGCGCATGCTCGAGCGCCGTCCTTTCTTCGTCCTGTCGAACCTGTTCCTGGATTTCTGTACGCAGGTCTAGAAGGCGTGATTCGTCGGCATATGAAGAAAGTCCGCGTTCGATTTCGCGAAGCGCCGCGTGCAGATCGCCGCCGGCTTGCAGCCGCGTGGCCTGTTCCAAACATTGATCAACAAGCTCCTGGCGTTTGCGCTTGGCAATGTGTTCCTGCAATTCAACCGGCTGTATAAAGCTCGGTTGCAATTCGGCCAACTGCTGAAGGAGAACTTCGGCAGCAAGCCAGTCTTTTTCAACAGCGACCTCCGCGGCCTCGAGCAAGCTGGCAAGGACTTGCTCGCGCACTGCAGGGGCGCGTTCGGCCATAGCGTAAGCGTTCTTCAGGAACTTTCCGCCTTGTTTCCAGTCCGCCTTTCTGAGAAGCGTCTGCCCGTCGGTTAGCGCTCGTTGTGCTTCTAATCTGCGATTTACCTCTTCCCTCAGCACCGTTTCGAGGCGTCTCAAATCGGGGTTGTCCGGAAACAGCACCAAGGTCTGGCGCAGGCTGCTCTCCGCCAGCGTGAATCTTCCATCGGCCAGGTCCTGTTCGAACTGAGCGACCCGCTGACCGACGAGCTCTTCGGATGCTTGCTGCCGCAGACTTTCGTACTCGGACTTAAGCTCCGGTGACACCAGCCTGATGAAGTCAGAGCTCAGTGCTATCTTTTCAAGTGCGGCCTCAAACTGACTGGCGCTAACCAGGATTTGCGCGTCGCCCAAAGCTTTCCGAACGATCTTGTTGGCGGCCTCGGATTGCTTTTGGCTGACCTCGGCGAGCAGTTGTTCCAGCTTTGGCATCAGCCCGTGCAGGCGGCGACCTTCCTCAAGCAGTTCGAGCGCAGTCGGGTAGTCCTCTTTTTCCAGCGCCTGGGTAGCGCGGTTCATCACCTCGTCGATCTTACGCAGGCGTTCTGCTTCAGAACGGGCCGTCTCCAGCAGGTTTTGGAAAGCTGCACTACGGGCCAAGAGAGATGAATGCGACTCCAGCAGCCTCAGCGCTTCACCGGCCTTGTAACTCTGGAGGAGCTTTTCCGCCGCAGTCAACGTGGTCTCCAGCTTTTTCTGGTAGTCGAGGGAAGCCCGTCGGACCTCTACCAGGATGAGACGCAATTCTTCATCCGGAGCCTCTTGCAGAGTCGCGTCCAGTAGCTTGGTGGCTTCCTCATATTCCTGCTCGGCAATAAACTTATTTGCCTCTTGGGCAGCAGCCTCCACAATCAGACGACGCTTCTCGGCAAGCGCGTCGTCTTTTGCGAATTGCAGAAGGTCGGCAATCTCGGTCGAATCCTTCAGTTCGGCGTAACCCGATTCCAGGATTTGAATCGCCTCGTCGTAGGACTTTCGGCTTAGGGCATCCTTGGCCTTCTTCAATAGCTCTGCCTTACGGCGTTCGCCGCGTTCATGCTCGACGTTCTCGCGCACGATGAGGAGGAGAGACTGAAGACGGGGCTCGGGGCCTGTTTTTTCTAAGGCAGATTGCAGAACGCTGAGGAGTTCCTCGTTCCGGCCCTGTTCCACCAGGGTACGGGCGTAGTTCAGTTGCTCGTCAACAAATTGCTTACGTTCAGCGAGATGGCGCTGTTTTTCAGCTAAAGACTTGAGCTTCGACAGGGTGCGTTCTTCGGGGAAACGCTGTAAGCCCTCGTCTGCTTTTTCGCAGGCGGCGACATAGTCATCGCGGTTCAGTGCCTCCTCGATCTGGTGGGTAATTATTTCCAGATCGCGGCGGCGCTGCTCCTGTTCTCGCCCAAGAGTTGCGGATTCGATTAGTGCTTTGACTTGGGGAGCGGCTGGGTCCACCAAAGCGGCTAGTTTCAATTTCTCCAGGGCTGAGGTAAATTTTCGAGCTGCAATCTCTCGCCCCGCCTGCTCCAGATAACTGTCCAGTTGCCGCTGACGCGCGCGCGCCTCCAAGTCGTGTTGGATATTGCGGTATAAAGTTGCCGCCTGAACCTTTTCAGGCGCTATCTGCAAAGCTTCCTCCATAGCTTGCTTGGCGGAATCCAGGTCTCCTGCCTGATGTGCCGATTCAGCGCGCTTTAGTCTCTCCTGTAACTCCAGCTCTTGGGTCCATGCCGCCTGAATCGATTCGCGTAGTTGCTGCAGTTCGACATCAGTTGTATCCAAGCCCGCGGCGCGTTCCAAACATCGGAGTGCGGGTTCGAATTGCCTGCGGGCCAAGGCTTCCTCCGCCTGGCGGCGGAGTTCTTGCACCTGGTCCTTAATCTGTGTCTTTTGGATACGTTGTTGCACTTCTCGGAGAAGAAGGTTTGCCTCGGTGTTCTGCCGGTCCACTTGCAACGCCAGCAACAGCTGGTCTTTAGCCTTGAGAAGTTCTGAGTTTTCGAGCAGCGCTGTGACTTCCTGCAAGTGTTTGCCGATGATTTGCTGTTTCAGATGGGCCTGTAGCTGGCTGAGATCGATCGCAAGATCGTCGGCTGAGTGATAACGTTCCTCGCGATTCTTCGCCAAGGCTTTAAATATGATCGCCTCGAGCTCCGGCGGCAGGTCCGGAACAGAGTTGCTGAGGGGCGGCGGCGCGGCATGAATGATCTTCATCAGCGTGGCCGCCATGTTTTCGCCGTCAAAGGGGTGGTTGTAGGTAAACAACTCGTAGAGCACAACCCCAGTCGAAAAGATATCGGTCCGCGCATCTACCGGACTGCCGTTGACCTGCTCGGGCGCCATGTAGCTCACGCTGCCCATGATTTGTCCGGTTCTGGTTTCTTTGGCAGCGCCAATGTGGGCGATGCCGAAATCCACGATCTTGACCGTGCCCTCTTTCGTAACCATGATGTTGGCCGGCTTGATATCGCGATGCACAATGCCGCGGTGGTGAGCGTGACTCAAACCGTGGCAGACGCCAATAATGGCTTGGATTTTTTCGAGGATACTGAGTTCCCGGCGGGAAGAAATGATGGCATCGAGGCTCTCGCCCTCCAGGAACTCCATCACAAGATAAGGATTTCCTGCGTGGTCCCCCAGTTCGAAGACGGTGACGATATTGGGATGCTGCAGGCTGCCGGTGGACTGGGCCTCGCGGAAGAAGCGCTTTAGCAGGTCGGGCTTGTTAGCAAACCCGACGGTCATCATTTTGATGGCAACCCGGCGGTTGAGGAAAGGATCGGTGGCTTCGTAAACGACACCCATCCCGCCGCGCCCGATGACATCGACCACGTCGTACTTACCGATCTTTGCCGGTTCTTTCGGGGCCATGGCAGGCCGCGATCATGTGAAGCAACCAGGACAAAATTAAGCAGTGTCCTCCTCGACAAGCTCCAAGAGAACTATCTGACCCTCTGGACCTGTTCCTAGAAGAAACGCTGGTGTCTCCCCAGACTGCCGAACGTACCTCGGGGCACATCGACCTGGGATCGCCGAGGTATTGTGCTACGAACCCGACACGCCCGCAACTGAATACGTCTCTAAGCTGTTTTACTTATCCGCAACCTCACAGACCATCGTGGCGGTCTTCACCGGTTGCCTGTTTTGCCCGGGATCCGTGCCGTGCCTAAGGGGATGGGGGTCAATTTGGGTTCGCGAATACTGCAGACGTGTGGTGCTGAGCGGAAAATGGTGCTATCCTTTGCGACCACGATTCGAGGAGGCCACCATGTCGGTCCCAACTGCCTCTACGACCATCGGTGCATCCCGAGGTTCACTCACCGAGATAGTCTTCGTGAACGGCGCCGAGCAGCGTAGAGTTTCTCTGGATCACCTCCCCTTCACCATCGGCCGCAAGCCTGATCGCGACCTCGTGATCACGGACGCCCGAGTCTCACGGGATCACGCCGAAATCAAAGCAGAAGGCGCCGAGTTCGTGCTCGTAGATTCCGGCAGCAGCTCCGGCACTTTCGTCAACGGCGAAAAAGTCCAGCGCCAGAAACTGAAGTTTAACGATCGCGTCGAGTTCGGCGCCAAAGGTGGGCCTTACTTCGTTTTCAATCCCACCAGCGCGGAGCGGGTCGACTTGCTCCGGGAACTCAGTGCGACTGCCAGGATCTCCATTTTTTCCAAACTGAATCAAGCCGATGTTGAAGAACTGACAAAAATCATCTCCGCTAAAAAGTATGCGCCCGATGCTGCGGTGTTCTTTCAAGGGGATCCGTCGGACTCTCTGTATATGCTACTCGCGGGATCCGTGAAGGTTACCCAAGCCTCTGAAGGCGGACGCGAGAAGATTCTGGACATCCTTGGGCCAGGAGAGATCTTCGGCGAGTTCGCCATGCTCGATGGACATCCCCGTTCAGCGACCGTC
>DATMQI010000131.1:0-15332 GCA_035567135.1 Terriglobales bacterium | reverse complement strand
GAGCGAAACGGTGTAATCCATGTCCTGCGGGAAACGCTGCTTCATTTGCGCGAGGAGCTTGCGGACGCCCTCAACGGTGTGAACAGCATTGCTTCCGGGCAGCTGGTAGACGGCAACCGCAGCGCTGGGCTTGCCATTGAGTCGAGACATCAAGCTATAGTCCTGCGTTCCCAGCTCGACCCGAGCGACATCTCGGACGCGAACGGTCCCACCATTCGGCGCTTCGCGTACGACAACCTCGCCGAACTGTTCCGGGGAAGTCAGGCGTCCTTGAGCCAGCACGGCATAGGTGAACTGCTGGTTGCTCTGAGCTGGCTCGCCCCCGACTTGGCCAGCCGGATTCACAGTGTTCTGCGCCTGGAGCGCGTTCGCTATGTCTGTGACCGTAATGCCAAGCTTGGCCATTTGATCAGGCTTGACCCACAGCCTCATGGCATACTGCCCGGAGCCGAGGACCCGGGTCTGGCCAACGCCATACAAGCGCCCGATCGGGTCGTTGAGGTTGATGTAGGCGTAATTCGCCAGATAGTTCGAATCGCGACTGCCATGCGGCGAGTACAGGGAGATCAGCATGAGCGGGGCAGTGGCCGATTTCTTCAGGGTGATTCCGTAATTGTTCACCGCGGCCGGCAACTGACCGTTCGCCAGTTGCTGGCGCGACTGCGTGAGCATGAGATCCATGTTGGGATCAGTTTTGAGATCGAAATCGACGAATAGCGTCGTTTGCTGGTTCGCCGTGGCGTTTAGCGAATACATATAAGACATGTTGTCCACGCCGCTGACTTGCTGCTCGATCGGTGTGGCGACAGCTTGCTCGAGAGTCTGTGCGTCCGCACCGGGATAGTTGGCTTGCAAAGTGATCTCGGGTGGGGCGATGTTTGGAAACTGTGCTACTGGCAGCGCGATGATTGTGATCACGCCGACAATCACGGTGAGGATCGCAATTACGATCGCGACGATTGGGCGTCGAATAAAAAAGTTCGCCATGTTAGCGCTCCTCCGTTTCGTTATAGGGCGTGGGATTCACCAGTTCGCCTTCTTTTGCCTTGTCCTGACCAGCCACCACGACGCGTTCTTCGGGCTTCAGCCCGGATGTGATCACCCAGAGCGTGCCCATTCGAGGCCCGACTTCCACGCTACGGACCCGCGCGCGGCTATCGGGGCCGACAACAGTGACCTGATACGTTCCTTGCTGCTGATTCACCGCCGCCTGCGGCACCATCAGTGCTCCTCCGATGTTTCCGGTTGGCGCCTGAATGCGTGCGTACTGGCCCGGTCGCAGCAGATTTCTCGAATTGGGGAACTCGCCCACGATCTGAATTGTTCCGGTCTGCGTGTTTACCTGGCGATCCGCGAAGATGATTCTGCCGGGGTGCGGGTAGGTGCTCCCGTCGCCCAAGGTCAACTGCAAAGGGATTCGTGAAGCGTGCGTGGTAAAGTCCACGCTCCCCGGACCGCCTCTATCCGCCATGCGCAGATATTCTTGTTCGCTGATCGGAAAATAGACCTTGATCGGATTCACCTGCGAGATTGCGGTAAG
The DNA here is from genome assembly GCA_035567135.1 of Terriglobales bacterium. Lineage (GTDB taxonomy): Bacteria > Acidobacteriota > Terriglobia > Terriglobales > Acidobacteriaceae > JABDBE01. The sequence goes on along the minus strand of DATMQI010000131.1, from coordinate 13,792 downwards.
CACGCTAGCTGGTCCGACCAAATTTCCTACCTGTACGGTATTGACGCCGGCGATCCCGTCGATGAGCGAAACAACTTTGGTATAGCCAAGGTTTATGCTGGCTTGTTCGACTGCCGCTTGGTCTGTCTCGACGGAGGCCTTCGCCGCGAGGAGTTGCTGCGTGTCGGTGTCCAGCTGACTCTGCGGAATTGCGTGCGCCTCGGCTTCAGGAATGTCCCGTTTCACGTTAATTTCGGCGTTGGCCGTGCGCGCCTCGGCCTGAGCCAACTGCCCTTTGGCTTGATCGAGCACGGCTTGGAATGGACGCGGATCAATCTCAAAGAGGAGCTGCCCCTTCTTGACAAGCGCTCCTTCCTGATAATCCTGACGAATCAGGTAACCGCTAACTTGCGGAGAAATCTGTGCGTTGACGTACCCTTCGAGCGTCCCTACCCACTCGCCCTGAACCGGCACATCTTTCTGGGTGACCGGTGCCACTTCGACCACCGGTGGTGGAGGCGGTGCCGCAGCCCGCACCTTACCGCTGCTGCAGCCCAGTGCATGGAGCAGAAGCACCGCACCAACGAAACCTGTAGATATTTGTTTCATCATTTCCTTTTCCTCAATCGAGTTACTGAACTTCGCTTCAATCGCGTTAGGCACGCATCTGAGTCGGGACGCTGCCCGGTTTTTCGCGTTCGGGAGCGTTAGCGGAGATCGCTAGGCGGTTCATCGCAGCCATGATTAGCACTTCCTCCAGGGTGAAACCGTGAGTTGTGATCCTCCACATGACCGCCTCCCAATTGATTCGAAGCATCGCATCTCCTTCCAAGGCAAGAGCGGTGCCAAATCTCGTGGCACACGTAAGTGCTGGAAAATGGTCGCCGTTAGCAGAAAGTCGAATAGCTCGATGATGTTGAAATGGTCAAAACTGTTAATGGTGCCCAACGAGTTTGACAGGCTCAGGTTTGCGTCCTAGCGCGCTCTCGAATGCATTTCTCTACGGCTGGGGCTACAATTTCCGCTGTGGGGGAAGCTCACAAAAGTCCGGACGTCCCTCTGGACACGCTCACCCGGCAAATGGTCCTCCTCGATGGGCTGTTTGCGAAAGTGCCAGAAGCCATCGTCTTGCTCGACACAGATGACCGCATTCTGCAGGTCAATCCGGAGTTCACCAGGATGTTCGGACATGCCCCGGAGGAAGCGTGTGGGCGTCTGATTAATGAGCTAGTTGTTCCTGAGGAACTTTTGGCTGAGGCGGTGGAGTACACGCGCCGTGGTCTTCGAGGAGAGAGTCTGAACGTCGAAGCTGTGCGCAAGCACAAGGATGGCACCCGCGTTCATGTCTCGATAGTGACCGGGCCTGTGTCGATTACGGGAAGCCGGATTTGTGAGTATGTAATCTATCGTGACATCACTAAGCGCAAACGCGCGGAACAGAGGCTACGTGAAAGCGAAGCGTATCTGGCGGAAGCGCAGAGACTCAGTCAAACTGGCAGTTGGGCTTGGAGCCCCGCGACCGGTGATATCAGGTACTGGTCGGAGACGTGCTACCGCGTGTTAGGGTTCGATCCCGCCGGCCCGTTGCCGCGATTCGAAGAATTCTTCCGCCGAATCCATCCGGACGATCAATCGGAGCTCAACGAACGGTTCGAGCGAGCCATCCACGACAAAGCCGATTTCGAACTGGACTATCGGGTCGTTCATCCGGAAGAAGGGATCAGGGACATTCACGCCGTCGGTCATGCGGTCCTCGATGGATCCGGCAATCTCGGTGAGTTCGTTGGTACCGTTATCGATGTAACCGAGCGTAAGCGTGCAGAGCAGGAGCTACGGCAAAGTGAGACGGACCTTCGTACGAAAAACGACCGGCTGAAGTTGCTGCTTAACCTAACCAGCCAAATCACCTCGAACCTGAAGCTTCACGACTTGTTGCGTGCGGTTTCCTCTAACATTCGTGAAGTAATGCAGTGTGATGCTGTTTTTATTTCGCTGGTAGATTCGGCATCAGGCACTCCCAGACTATATGTTCTCGACTTTCCTGAGAGCAAAGGCCTGATTAAGGAGGAGATAGTCTACACGGTAAGCAGAGTTGGAAAGCGCGTTTTGCAGACATTGAAACCAGCAGTCGTTGACTTGTCTGACTCTGCTGCTGTTCCGCCCGAGATATACGATAAAGTGACCGCCGAAGGCCTGAAGATCGCGTGTTTGATTCCGCTGGTTAATCGAGGTCGAGTGCTTGGAGGCTTGGTGGTCGCACGGAAAATCGAGACATCCTTCACTCCAGCGGATGTTGAATTCCTCAGCCAAGCTTCCGGGCAGATCGCCATCGCAATTGAGAACGCCTTTGCGTTTCAAGAGGTTTCTGGATTAAGAGATCGGTTGCAGTTGCTCCTCAATCTGACGACAAAAATCACGTCGAGTTTGGACCTGCGGGAGGTCTTGCGGGCAGTTGCGGCAAACGTACGCGAACTCATACACGCTGATGCCGTAGCCGTTTCGCTGCCCGACGCACCGTCGGGGAAATTCAGGGTATTTGCCGTCGATTTTCCGCACGGACGGGGGGTTCTCAAGGAAGAGTTGTTGTACACGCCGGGCGCGGCCAGTAGAAAAGCAGCGGACACCATGAAACCTGTAGTGGGCTGCGCGACGGACGTTGACCAACGCGAATCCTCCGAAGTGCGTAACATTGCGGCTGCCGAAGGTATGAAGGCTTTTTGTCTTATTCCGCTCGTAAATCGCGGCCGGTTCCTGGGAATTCTATCGATTTTACGTACGACCGAGACCAAGTTTACGCCGGAGGATGTTGACCTCCTCACCCAGGCGTCCGGGCAGATCGCAATCGCAGTCGAGAATGCTTTGGCGTACCACGAGATCTCGGAGCTTAAAGACAAGCTAGCCCAGGAGAAGCTTTTTCTTGAAGAAGAGGAAAAGAAGCTTCGGGATTTGATTGAAACCATTCCCACACATGCGTGGACCGCTTTGCCCGACGGGTCCGAGGATTTTGTCAATCGGTACTGGCAGGAATACTCAGGTTTGTCTGTCGAAGAGTCAGCCGGGTTAGGCTGGCAAGACGCGGTTCACCCAGCAGACCTGAAGGGGCACTTGGATAAATGGCGTACCTCTCTGGCAACCGGCGAAGCCTTCGAAAATGAAGTGCGCTATCGGTGCGCAGCGGATGGGCAATACCGTTGGTTCCTGGCTCGTGCTGTTCCACTGCGGGATGCCCTGGGCAAAATCCTAAAGTGGTACGGCATTTCGATAGACATCGAGGATCGCAAACGCGCCGAAGAAGAAATCCGCTGCGAGATGAGTTTTGAGAACATCGTGGGGAGCAGCTCACCTTTAAAGCATGTTCTGGAATTGGTCGAGATAGTTGCCCCCAACGATTCCACGGTCCTGCTGCTGGGGGAGACAGGTACAGGCAAGGAGTTGATCGCCCGCGCCATTCACGACCAAAGCCGACGTAAAGATCGCACCTTTGTGAAGCTGAATTGTGCTGCCATTCCTACCGGTCTGCTTGAGAGCGAATTGTTTGGACATGAAAAGGGAGCTTTCACTGGCGCGATTACGCAAAGGATCGGGCGAATGGAACTGGCGGATCAAGGCACATTGTTTCTGGACGAAGTGGGAGACATTCCCATCGAGATTCAGCCGAAGCTGTTGCGCGCGTTACAAGAGCGCGAGTTTGAAAGATTGGGCAGCACTCACACGCGCAGAGCAAATATTCGCCTTATAGCGGCGACCAATCGCGATCTTGAAAAGATGATTGCCGATCGCGAATTCCGCAGTGATCTGTACTACCGCTTGAATGTGTTTCCTATCCGCGTCCCGCCCCTGCGCGAACGCAAGGAAGACATTCCACAACTGGTGAGTTACTTCGTGCAGAAGTTCGCGAGGCAAATGCAAAAGAAGATCGACTCTATTCCTCCGGTGGTCATGGGGGGCCTCACTACCTGGGAGTGGCCTGGTAACATTCGTGAGCTGGAGAATTTCATCGAGCGGGCTGTGATCTTGACGCGCGGTAGGTCACTGGAGCCACCGCTCGGAGAGCTCCGGAAAAGAAACACGGCCGAGCTACCGCAGGTCGCCGACCGCAAAGTCGAGCCACTCGTTGGAGAAAGAACAAATTTGCAAAACGACAAAACGAGCATTGCTGACGATTATGGAAGAAAGCAACGCGATGAGATCATACGGGCGCTCGCCGCATGCAAGGGGCGTGTCGGAGGTGCCGATGGTGCTGCCGCTTGCCTGGGAGTGAACCGCACGACGTTGCTTGCACGAATGAAGAAATTTGGGATCTATGCGAAGCAATATGCTTGATTTGCAGCGCTCCTGGCATACCGCTTAAACTTACCCGTCGCTTCGTCATGGAGCTGGTCGAGGGCAAGTCTTTGCGCGGCCTAAGCGAGGGTCTGGGACTCCCGCCGCAATCTGTCCTGCAATATGGGGTTCAACCTGCCAGCGCTCATAATCGCGGAATCATCCATCGCGACCTAAAGACGGCCAATATCGTCCTCACCTCCGATGGTCTGGTGAAGGTCCTCGATTTCGGAACCGCGCGCGTAGGTATTTTGGTGTGAGTAATTGTAGACTTCTCGTATGGCGTACTGCAGCAGCTGCAACTCAGGCGTCGGATTGCGGCGACTCTTTGGCCGCGGTCATCGGATGATCCGAAAAATTAGGAGCTAAACTTGACAACCATCGTGACACAGTTATCGCCTATTTCCCCCGTTCCCGCGGCGTATGACCGCCATATGGAAGATATCGGGTACATGACCTGCATGACCCTGGTGATGCTCGGCAACTATTCGCAAACGGGCCATTTCGGCGGCCCTCTGGCCTACACACCGTACAACGTTGCCGTGCACCTCGCGGGGCCGGACATGGGCGGTTTACGTTACGACTACCGTCGCCCTAAACATCCTTATGGGGATAAGTTCATGCTAGCCGGCGGCCATTGTATTCCGACCTGCTATGCATTGTGGATGATCATGGGTCAGGCCTTGGAGCGGAAGTTCGAGATGACCGGCGACGCGCGTTACAAAGTGGATCCGCATGTCGCCATGCTCCCGGTGGATGCGCTTGGGTTCCGCAGGGGCGCGGGAGCGCTAAAAACGCTCTTGCAAAGCTTGGGATTGGAAGATCACCCGCTGTTTGCCCAAGCCAAGGGGCGCGGCATCCGCGCCTTGGCCGGCCATGCCGAATCGACAGATCTTACCAATGATGTGAATGGAGGCCCTTCCGGTATTGGCATCGCGACAGCCGCAGGGAAAGCTGCGTTCTGGGATTTCATCGGTGCGCCAAGTTCCCCCAAGGTGATCGCTTTCGAAGGCGAATTTGCCCTGACCGAGGGCCACGCCCAGGAGTTGAAAACCCAGGCGCTCGCGCTGCAAGTCGGCAAGCGCTTGCGGGTTCTCTTCTCCCTTAACAACAGCGGCATCGACGATTGCCTGCTCGGCGGCGTGATTGCCGAAAAATATGACGGTTACAGGTTCATCGATCAGTGGACTTCGTATGGCTGGAACGTATTCACGATGGAGGACGGCAACGATTACGGGGAAGTTGTTGCCGTGCTGAAAGCCATGGAGGAATGGGACCCGGCGGATCGGCGCCCGATGATAGCGATTGGCAAGACCATCAAGGGTTACTGGCCCGCGGCGATTCGCGGCGAGATCCCCAATTACGGTCCGCAGGTGGTTGGCTACGCCAGCCATCCTTATTCGATGAAGATGAACTCGGACTATTTTGTCGCCCTGGCAGCGACCTTCGAGCGCCAGTACGGTGTCGAATTCAAAGGCATCGGTCAGGGGCCTGTGGCGGATCCCAGAGAGCGGCTGATCCAGTTCAAAACCAACATTGACATCGTCATGTCGGTGCTCGATCAGAACGGCTTGGGCGACTGGCTGGCGGACCGGTTGGTCGAGATCGGCGAAACAGTCAAGGACGAGGTTCCCGTTCGCATTGATACCGGGCACGATCCTTTTCTCGATGATCGCTTGCGAGTCGCAAATTTGCCGCGCGAACCGCAGAAGCTTTCGGTAACGAATCCATTTTCGGGTAAACAGAAGGAAGTCGGAATTACGCTCTTTCGCAAACCCGGGGAGGCTGCGGGAGCGAGGCGGGCCATTTCGGAGATTATCAAGTGGATGAACTATGTGACCGATAACCGGTTCTTCACCATAGCCGCGGATCTGTCCGAGTCGATCAACGTCGAGCACGGCAGCTTGTGGGGTCATTACGATCCCGAGAAAAACCCGCTCGGCACCCGCTTGAAAGCTACCATTCAGGAAGCAGGTAACGTCTCTACCGCTATCGGACTTGTGAGCCAGAGTGCCTCAGTCGACCCCGCTAAATTTGCGGGAGTGTGGGCACTCAGTGGCACCTACGGTGCGTTCACTCCGCTAATGTACACGCCCGCTCGCGTCTGGAGCCAACAGAATCAGGACAGCAAGTTTCGCATGGGGGTGCTTCACATTTTGGCAGCGCATTCCGGACCGGAAACCGCGGCGGATGCACGCACGCACTTCGGCATTTTCGCTCCACAGGTATGGAAGCTTTTCCCGCGCGGACAAACCATCAGCTTGAATTTCTGGGATTACAACGATGTCGCGCCAGGGTACTTTGCCGCAGCGGAGATTGCAGCCCGCGAATCCAAGGTGGGCATCATCATTATTGAGGTGGCGCGGCCCGATTTTCCGGTGGTGGACCGCAGCCGTTTTGCCGATCCCGATCTAAAAGCCGCTGCCAAAGGGCTTTACGTGATTCGCGATTTTGCCCCGGACCGGCCGCGTCAGGGCTACGTGATTGTTCAGGGCGCCAGTGCGACCATGAATGTCCTGAAAGAGTTGCCACACTTGGACGAGCGCGGAATCAACGTGAAAATCATTTCCGCCGTAAGCGAGGATTTGTTCGATAGGCAGCCTGACAGCTACCGCCGAAAGGTGCTGCCTCCGGAGGCTCTTTTTGACCTGATGGTGATCAGCACCGGTACACGCCGTGTTTGGCCTATACGCGGCGTCGGCCCTCTAACCGACAAATATTCTCTTACCTCCGACTGGGACAATCAATGGCTGAGCGGCGGTTTAGAGCAGGACGTGATTGCGGAAGCCCATTTGGATCAAGCGTCGATTTTCGCGGGCATTCAGCGGTTCGCAGAAGATCGTGAGAAGCGCTTAGCGTCCCAGCGCGAATTGCTGGACACCGTGTAGCGTAGGAAATCACATTGTCCGTGGCGAACGCTCCCGCTCCGCAACGTGGGCGCAAATCGGCGGGAAAAGCAGCTAAAGCGAATGTGTCTCGGAATGGGAGTTGGTGGTGAGCTGTGAAGAGATGAGGAGGATTCATTTGCCTCGCATCAGAGGAGTAGAGTCAAAACAAGCGCCATGGCCCGTGCGGCTGATTTACTGGTTCAGGAAACGAAAGTATGGCCATGTTACGGAAGGAACGAAAATTCTGGCGTACGACCCGCGGCTGCTGCGTCAGTTTGTGCGGATGACGTTGTATTCGGAAACGAAAGGGGCGCTGCCGCCGCGTCTGAAGCGCCTGGCGATGCTGAAAACAGCGATGCTGGTGGGATGTCCGTTTTGAATTGACATTCATTCTGCCGTGGGCAGGGAAAAGGAAGGATTCACGGAAGAGCAACTGATGGACATGGCGCAGTTTGAATCCAGCGCGAACTTCACGGAAACGGAAAAGAATGTAATGCGATTTACCGCCGCGCTCACCCGCACGCCGGCGGACGTTTCCGATGAAACTGTTTGCTGCGCTGCAACGGGATTTTTCGGAGCGCCAACTGGTGGAATTGACGGCGGCGATTACGTGGGAAAATTATCGCGCTCGATTCAACAGGGCGTTTCGTGTGGAGGCGGAAGGTTTTTCGCACGGGAAGTTTTGTCCGCTGCCGGAACGAACATCGGCGAGCGCTGCACACAACCAGAATCACGCTTGATTTGAGAAATGGCGGCAGAAGCGGCCCAATACTATGGGGCATGCATGAAGCGTTGTCGAAGACGTATTGTCTGCGCCTCGCCGTGCTGCTTCTATTTCTGCACCATCTTCTGCACCATCGTTTTCAGGGCCTAAGAAAACGACAAAGAGAGCTTCTCGTCAATGAAGGATCTCCTGAGCGGCCGAGCCGAGGTCAGGATTGGTCCCGGCCAAATCGTGTCAGCCGAGGAATCACGATCAAGACCAGGCCGTAAAACAAAAGCGACGCCACCAGCGACGCAGCGTTGCCGAAACGAAGATCTTCGAACAGTAGCTTGAGCGTGCCAAACGCTATGGCTACATAGGCCAGCCACGATAGTTCCGCGCGTTTCAAACGCGAGCCGCCGAAGCTAAGAATAAGAGCAAGTGAGCATATCACCACGGTCCGAAAAACCGAGAGACGCGAAGCATTCAGCATCCCGCTCGCCGAACCTAGCTGTACGCTCAACATCACCGCCAGCGCCGCCGCCGCGCCCGCCACCAGCATGCCGGGGACGATCCAAAGCAACCGCGGTTTCCATTGATCGGTCGAAGCACGCCATCCGATTGCATAGCACAGAGCCGCGGAGACTGTGACCACCCATGCGACTGAATCCAGAGATGACGGTACGGTCCCAGCCAGAGAGTTTCCCGCGAGATTCAGAAGGCCAGAGAGGATCGCCGCCGCTGTCAGGTACAGCGACACGTGGATGCCGAGGCTGAGCTTGCCAGTGCGCATGTACAGGAAAGCCGACGTCACGGCAGCCAGGCACAAGAACGGCGACTGCAAGCGCGCGGGAAAAAGCAGCAAGCTTCCTGATAGCAGAAGTGCGACCGCGTAGGTCGCGCACACCCGACGATTTCGATTTTGTTCGTCGCCTGTGAACCGAAAGAGCGCGCCCCAGTAAAACATCCCCGCAACCAGCAGGAAAAAGATGCCGAGTGGCGCAGCAGAACGGGGAATTGCGCGCAGTGTTCCAAAAGCCGCCAGCAGAAATGCCATGATCCCCTGCGCGATTTCAAAGACCGTCAGGCGGTGGCGCAACTTAAAGCTGCGAATGCCAATGCTGGCACCGTAGATCGCGAGCAGCGCCAGGCAAAGCAACGCGATTGTATTTGCGCTGACGGGCCGATATTCGACCGGAACGCCCTCGGGAGAAGTCATCACGTACATGAGCAGCCATACGACGAAATCCGCCGCGATTGCCGCGACCACTCTCACGCTGAGCGGTTGTCCGAAGCAAACAACCACTTCGGTAACCAAGGCCACCGCCAGCAATCCAGCCGTAAATGGCACCAGGTCCTGCGTCGCGATAACGATTGCTAAAGCCGTGGCCACTGCGGCCAGAGTCGCCACCCACGGAATCGCCTGCAGGTTTTGTCGCCACGCCAGTGCCAAGGCAAGCACAACAAACGCCACCAGCACCGCCGCCGTGAAGACAGGCGACAGCACTTGGAAACGCACGGTGGACTCCCACAGCAGTGGCGAGAGGATTAGTGCCGAGGTGATTGCGTAGGCAATGCTGGCAAAGCGATTCGCGGCGTGAGTCCTCGCTGCCCAAACCAGCCACATGCCCGCGTAGATAATGGCCAGCAGCAGCACAGGCAACTTCGGAATCGTTCCCGACTCGGCGACCGCGCGCAGCAGGTATGCGCCCGCGATCCCCAGAACTGCCTTGCCGAACACGGCCACCTCGGCTGGCAGGTTCGGCGCCGGGAAGCCCCGCCACGTCTCGGGAGGCCGCGATCCCGGCCGGGCAATCTTGGCAGAAACGGGAGGAGCTGGGGTCGCAGTCGCTGGCTTGCCCTCCAACGCGGAGACGCGTCGTTCCAAGTTCCGCACCCGTTCGCTGAGTTGGTCTGTATCCGATGCAATTCCGTCGAGAGCTTGTGCCATGCGCTTCTCCGCATCTGCCCCGATAAGGCGGGGCCTAGCTAGTTTCGGGCCGGAGCAGCAGCGGAACCGGGCAAGGTGGCTGACTCTGGCCAGGGGGGCAGGAGTTTCACCAGAACCCACAGAATGATGAAAGGAAGAACCATCAGCGCGATCGCCGTCAACAACCCTTCCCGCGTGGCGAAACCCATCTTGTACGTCGTGTAGCCGAGGAAGCTCTTGGAGAAAAGCTGGCCGCCGATCACCACATTCCAGCGCATGGCAAAAATACCCATCATCGTCAAAGATCCGGCCAGTCCGTAGATCCGTTTCCGTGCCATGTCATTGAACTTCAAAACCTGGGTCAGGCCCAGCAGCGCGACCGGCGTTACCGTGCCCAACAGGATCTGAACGATTACCTGGGATGTCCACAAGCGCGTGTGCACCATGAAATCCAGGCTGCGAAACGATTCATCGGCTTCGTAGATGCGCTGTAACAGGTCGAGCATCTCCAGGCTGAAGTCGATGATGAATGTGTAGAGCAGATAGCGTGCGATTGTGTCCAGGCAGCGCATATCGATCTGCTGCCCGCGTAGTCGCGTCGAGAGCATATACAGTAACATCACTGCGGAGATGCCTGACACCATCGCCGAGAATACGAAAACGATGGGCATCAGAGGCGATGACCACCAGGGGTTTGCCTTGACCGAGCCAAAAATGAAGCCAACATATCCGTGTAGAAGAAACGCGGAAGGAATTCCAATCAGGGTGATGAAATACCCGAGTCTCTCATCGATGCGCAGCGAACGTTCACTGACATTGTGAGAGCCCAAAGTTAGGACACGATATATCGAACGCTTCCAACCACTCGTGGTTTGGGAGAGCTCGACAATTTCACGCCGGTAGTCGAGCCAGATTTCCAACAGCAGCACGCCCATCAGATACCAGAGATACACGAAGCCGAACATCGCCATCGCTGAGGAGCGGTGCGGCGTCAGGTACATCTCGAGCGAGCGCTCGGGATGTCCGAGGTGCAGTTGCAGCGGCAGTGGAGCGACCAGAAGGAAGGCGAGTGCGGTGAGTAAAGCAAGCCGATAAGTGGGCTTCACCGCCTGCACCCGGAACACACGTTCGAGCGAAGCCAGAATGAATGCACCCGCGACCAGTCCCGTGATGAACGGGTAAAGAACGATCAGGATGCTCCACTGGAGCTCCACTTCGTTCGGGTACATGAAACCTTCGACGGGTATCTGCACGAGCCTCCTTACCGCACCCCGCTTATCGGACTGAACCATCCATGCCGTTGTAAAAAACCTTCGCCCCGGTCGCCATGTGGGGTTTCAAAACCTGCACGGTATGGGTCTTCAAGAACTCATGAATCGGATCTTTCGGATTCTTCAAGTCGGCGAGTTGCCGCGCGCCCGTGGGGCAGACTTCACAGCACGCGGTCGTTAATCCCTTGGTGATCCGGTGATAGCACAGCGAACATTTCTCCGCGGTGTTGGTCTTAGGATTGATGAAGCGGCAGCCATAGGGGCACGCCTGCACGCAATACCGGCAGCCCAGGCAGTAATTCTTGTCTACCAGCACAACTCCATCGGGTGTAACAAACGTAGCGCCCACTGGACAAACCTGGGTGCAGGGAGACTCCGCGCAGTGGTTGCAGAGCTTGGGAACGAAAAAGTTCTTTCCACCGTCGTCGGCATGCGGCGGGAAGCCTTGTTTGCCGCCGTCGGGCGATTCCACCTCGGGCCTTTCGATCTTCCAGTCAGCCACGTGGTAGCGCTCAATCCAGGTTCGGTAGCAACCTTCCGGAACATCGTTTTCTTCAGCGCAGGCGCGCACACAACTGCCACACCCGATGCACTTGGGGATGTCGATCAACATACCCCACCAGTGCTCGGTAAAGTGGTAATTGGGCGCGGCTTCGGGAGTTCCCGCAAGAACGTACTTCCACGCTACCGCCGCGGTGGGCAACAAGACCAGCAAGCGACGGCGGGTGATCTCCATTATTTCTTCCCTCCCGTTTCGGTCTTTGCTGGCTCAATCTTTGGGCGGTGCGGCTGATGGCAGGCGTCGCAGGCGATCCCACCAGAGTGATCCGCTGTAACTACTTGCGGAAAGCCCTGTGGCTTGGCGCTGTTGGCCTCATGACAGCGGGCACACACGACGGCGGTGTCCAGTTTCTTGGGTTGCAACGAAGCGGGGTCGTCCGCGTGCTTGACAAGAGCCCCGTGACAAGCTTCGCAAGCGACTACCACATGCTTACTCAGTTTTTTCTGATCCGCGACGTCGGTATGACAGGTCTCGCAGACATCGTGCCCGGCGAGCGCAACCGGCCGCGACGCGATCTCACCGATCGCCGCCCCTCGATAGTGGCCGTATTGCCCAAAACTGCGGGGTACCACAGCGCCTCGCAGAAGCAAGAAGATCACCAACGCTATGGCGATGACCGCAGCCAGCCGAATGAGGTGTTCGATGTCTTTGAACAAATTAGCGTCCCTGCGCCAATAGTTGCCCGTGCAATCTGTGTCCGAAATTGCCCAATGTAGTTCAATACCAGGGATTCTTCTCGCGAGCTATGATCGAAGTCACAAGAAGTAGTGATAACCATCACTCTTTGGCAGAGGACAGTTCCCGGATAGGATCCAACTTTTTGTGCTTCCGTCCACGAAAGCGATAACTTCCGGATTATCCGCAATGCGGAACTAATCCGGGCGTCCCGGTCTCGCGGTCCAGAACGCGCTTGTGGGACACCGAGATGAGAGTCTGGTCAACTCGTCGGCCAATTGGGGTAATTGGGGTCCATCGATTGCGGCCATCCTGGCCCTAGGGCATACAAGACTGTTCAGCCCGAGGGATTTCGAGCCGAGAAAACTGGTTCGCGAGGGCGTTTATTTCGTTACCAATCCGATGAAACTTCCCCCAAGCTGCCTTCTGGCCAAGAAACCTTCGGCATGTCCGTCATCCGGTTCCAACGCTCGGCTAGGCCCGGGTTCACACTTCGACTATCGCGCTGATGTAATCGCACCTGATGCTAAGCGTCTGCGATTCTGGAGCCGGCTTCGTCGTGCTCCCACGCCTCGGCGAGCTCACTCTCAGGAACCGGTCGGACGTCCGGATTCTGCATGATCACGCGCGCACAGGTGTTCCATCGCAGAATAGCATCGTCGTTTCCGGGTATCGCAAAATTCATGGCCTTCTCATAGTGATCCATTGCCTCCCGTAGCGCGTGATATGCGGATGCGCCGGCTCCAGTGCCGCCGTGGCGAATACGCGCATTTCCGAAACGCTCCCAGATGATGCCCTGGTAGTATGCCTGCTCGTAGTCGCCCTTGAGCTGTGCAAGAACCTCTTGTGCGGCTTTCACATGCACATCAGAATCGAATTGGTCGGTTCGCGCGAGCAGAAGCGAAATCAGCGCCTGTTGGTGATTGGGCGCGATGGCCAGAATATCGAGGCAAATACTTTCCGCCAGGCTGGGTTCATTCAACAGTCGGTAGCGCTCCACCTTCGCCAGCGCTTCGGGGATACTCTCTATGGAAATGGATTTCAGTTCGAAATGCATAACGTCTCCTATCTTTTAGAATTGCTGAATACCCGGAACAGTTTCGACAGCGGATCGAAGAAGCGATCCACGACGCGTTCCTTGAGCGGGATGATGGCGTTGTCGGTGATCGTGATGTTTTCAGGACAAACTTTCGTACAGCACTTGGTGATGTTGCAGAGGCCTATGCCGAATTGCTTTCTGAGATCTTCAACGCGATCGCCTACATCCAAGGGATGCATTTCGAGCGCGGCTGCATACACCAGAAATCGCGGGCCGATGAATTGTTCGTGCATGTGATGGTCGCGCAAGACGTGGCAGACATCCTGACAGAGATAGCACTCGATGCACTTTCGAAACTCCTGCACCCGTTCGACATCCTCCTGGGCAATGCGCCAGGTGCCATCGGGCGCGTCGGGCTGCCG
>DATMQI010000130.1:0-3092 GCA_035567135.1 Terriglobales bacterium | reverse complement strand
CAGTTTGGAAGTGCAAATCAGAAAACGAACACTCGAGGAGGCTCGATGAAAAACACTATTCTTACCGCAGCTGTCATTGCTTTCTGCCTGGCGACCGCTGCAGGCCAGGCAAAAGTGCTGACGAACGATCCACTGACCGGCCTTGCGCTGATTCCCGCCACCGTCCTATTCAAGAATGTGGGCAACGAGCCCGACAAAATGCCTGACGGACAAGTTTGTAAGAGCAAAACACAGGGCAATTTCTATTCTCTGTCTACCGTCATGAATCCGGCGAACGCGATCAAAATGGACGCCGCGGCAGCATGGTACGCGTCGCATCTTTCTGGGTTCAAGAAGATCCAAGGCTACGCCGACGGCCGCTCGCAAATCGCCTTTTACAACGCCGACGGAACCCTCGTCATTTTATTGACCGGACAATTAGGTGCGCAGGGTGAGAACACAGACGCGTTCTCGGTCTCCTATGAACGCTCCCAACCTGGCTTATCCCTGAAAACGATCGCATGCTTGACGCAAGGAAAATTCGTCTGCAATTGATCGAGGCTGATCGAGCAGAGCTATTTCCAGAACGGACAGTGTTCACGACCCGGCGCCCACATGAAGAAAGCTGCTTTGATTTCGCTCGTTGTACTGAATTGCGTAATGTTTATCGTCAACATGAACGCACAGTCATTAACATCTGCGCCGAAACCGTCCGTTGAAATTGCCGGACTCACCAAAGCACTGCAAGGAGAGTGGTTGCTGACTGGCGCCGGGAGTTTTCTGCCGGGCAGCCACTCCTCGGCGTTATAGTCTCGCGTTTCAAAGAAGGAACTTGGGGAAGAACACTTCGTTGGGCGGCGGAATTCGCGACTCTGAGCGTTGCTGACAATGGTCAGAATCGTCCGCGAACCGTGCAAATCTCTGGATCTTGGGGAGGGATCATGCGACCGTACATTCATTCACGGGGCTCGATACACAAACTCCTGTGGGTAACCGACTGTTCAGTCGGAAAACACGCACAAAACAGTGTGCCAGAAGATGTGTCCTTTTTTCAGTGGTACTACGGGCTCGCGGCGGACTATTTCGAGACCTCCCCGCAGCACAAATCGATTTATAAGAATGTGTCGGTCACAGGGAAGTGCACCGGGCTCGACAGTGATCCTCTGGTGCAGGCGATACTCGTACAGCAAAGGGATTTCGGCCACCCGGTGATCGATGGGAAAGCGAGCGTCGTGCACGGCTCGGGTTTCGTGGATGCCAAGGCCTTTTTTGTGCTGCGGCTCGGGGCGCGTTTTGCGTGCATGTATCCTACGCTCTGGCCGAGGCTCGATCTCATACCGCGTTGTCCGCCGCTCATCGCAGCAGCGAGTCGAGCAGCCATTCCGCAGCGGTCGGAGCTTTAATTGAGGGCATTCTGAGTGTAATCGGGGGACACCCATGAATCGCAGAGATTTACTCGCTGCTGGCGCAGGGTTGACGCTCGCTGAGTTTCCTTTTCGTCTTGCGTCTTTTCTGCAAGCTTCGGGTGAACGGAATCACGAATCAGACCGCGGGACCACTCGACATCCCGTGCTCGTCCGCTCTGGCTTTACGCGCAAATCCGACGACACCGACGAACCTGTAACTGTCCAAACGATGTTCTCAACCGAGGTGGTTCGTTCCTCCGACTCGGACGGGAGGCTTGCAGTCTATGTATTTCCCGTAGGGGAGCACCATGCATATCGCGGCGCGCCGCTTCACCTGCATCACGAACAGGATGAGTGGATTCACGTCTTGGGTGGAGAATTCGTCGCCGAAGTCGGCGGCGAGCGCATGCGTTTGAAGCCTGGCGATTCCTTGCTGATGCCGATGAAAGTCCCGCACCGCTGGAGTGTGGCGCAGGATCCGCATTGTGGCGCAATTCATCTCTACACACCCGCTGGATTAATGGAAACACAATGGGCGTCGGTTGCACAAAGCGAAGATCCAAGGAATCAGGAAGCTCGTAAAGCAGAGTTCGAAAGGCATGGATTGACTCTTCTTGGAGAGTCCCTCAACAAGGAAGAGATCGATCGAATCCTCTGATGATCTAGGCAAGACTGTGACTGAACAAAACCGGCAAAGTAGAGGACACAACAATGAAACAATTTCCCGTCTTTAGAATGTTCATTTTCACCACATGCCTCCTACAGGCGATCTCTCCCCTCTGTACAACTCTGCTATGGTCACAGACCAATGCCGAGCCGATCATCGATATGCATCTGCATGCCAAACACGCCGGTGAACTTGGACCGCCGCCACTTTATATTTGCGCTCCTTTTCCCGTGTGGCCGGTCCGAGACCCTCTCGAAGATCCGCATGCCTGGTTTGCCGGTCTGCAGAGAAAACCAACCTGTCCTTCTTTTCTGCGCTCCGGAACGAGCGACGAAGATCTGATGCGTCGCACGCTCGAAAACCTTAAGTCGCGAAATGTGACTGTCGCAGTTACCGACGGCGACCTCGGGATCATGGAAAAGTGGAAGCAGGCATCAGAAGGCCGCATTCTCCCGGCGCTGCCGTTCGATCCGGAGTCGGGAAAACCGAGCGTGGACGAATTACGCCAATTGGTGAAAAGCAGGCGAGTAATGGCGTTTGCTGAAATCAGTTCCCAATACGAAGGCATTGCCGTCACCGATTCACGGATGGAACCTTACTTTGCGCTGGCCGAAGAGCTGGATCATTCCTGTCGGCATTCATATGGGACCTGGGCCGCCGGGAGCTTCCTATGTGTTCGCGCCTAGTTATCGCATGCGAATGTCCAGCCTGCTGACCCTCGAAGATGTTCTTGTGCGCCATCCTAAGCTTCGCGTTTGGGCCATGCATGCCGGCTGGCCCTTGGCAGACGATACCATCGCCGCGCTGTATGCCCATCCTCAACTTTATGTGGACATCGGGGTCATCGACTACGCTTTTCCCCGCAAGCAGTTCTACGAGTTCCTGCACCGTTTAATTGCTGCCGGATTCGAGAACCGCATCATGTTTGGCTCTGACGAAATGGTTTGGCCAGATGCGGTGTCTGCGGCCATCGATACGATTCAAAATGATCCCGCGCTATCTTCCGGGCAGAAGCGTGACATTTTGTACAACAACGCTTC
>DATMQI010000129.1:0-4456 GCA_035567135.1 Terriglobales bacterium | reverse complement strand
CGAAGTATGGCGATTCGCCGATGGGACCGGCAAAGCGATCTGCGACGCGGAGTCGAGCATCCGCGCGAATAAGTTCGCGGAGCCCCTCCCAATCACGCTTATTGAATCGGTCGACATAGAGATGCAAAAGGCGTGACAACTCCGGGCTAACTTCGCGGTGTGATGCCACGGGCACAGGCGAGGCAGCCAATTTCGACCTGCCCCTGTTGAGCGCGGCCTTGACGCCGCCCACGGTGGAGCTGACCAGCTCTGCGATTTCTTCGAGCGTGTAATCAAAAACATCCTTGAGCAGCACGCAAGCGCGTTCCTTGGGAGGCAGACTCATCACTAGCTGCTCAACCGCTCGACCGACTCCAAGGACAGAAGCATTGGCAGGCCTTACGGAATCTGGACTCATAGCAGCGGTTTCGGCCTCAACCCGGACACCACGCCTCCGCAGGAAGTCGATACATCGATTGTGCGCAATCCGGAACAGCCACGGGGCAAGAGGACGACTATCGTCGTATTGATCCAGCTTCCGATAAGCCTCAAATAACGCGTCTTGAACCACGTCCTCGCCGTCCATCACCGATCCGGTCATCCGCGAGCAGTACCGGTGCAGGCGCGGCCGGAGTTGAGTGATGGTTTCAAGGAACGCCAGATAGCGGGCCTCGAAGGGACCATGGGCTTCCATGTCGCGTGGATGATCCATATCTATCTATCTGTACGCAGCTAGTCGCCTTTGGGATACGGACAGAATCTCTAGGTTACGACGTCTGCCCTTGAAGCGGCGCGCCATAACCCATTTTGGGGAAGAACCTTCCGCTGCCAGCGGGAAGTTCGGTCGAGCGGGTCCATGACGCGGGCGTTGGTCGAAGATTCGATAGGGCGGCCATTCGGCGGGCAAAGCACGTCGCACTATTCCTCAGATCGTCGAGAAAATCGAAACACGTGCTTCTTGACAGTGGTTTCCGGGTGGGTGGTCGGCAAACCTGACCTTACCGGATTATGGAAGGGTAGCCCGTCACCCGCCACCCGCCACCCGCCCAGGACGCTCAATTACCAGCGGACTCGTCGATGAGGATTCTTATTCGGCGCGCAGCGCCTCCGAGGGAGATATCCGGCTTGCACGCACAGCGGGAACTAATGCTGCGACCAGCGTCGAGAAGCTGAGTGTCAGGATGGCCTGGAGAGTCGTCGCGGGGTCATACGGATTCAAGCCGTAGAGTTGGCTGCCTAGGAATTGGCCCACTCCCAGAGCCAGCGGAAATCCGACAACCAGACCTATAGCTACCAGGGCAAACGCTCCTCGGACTATAAGGGCCGCCGCTTGCGCGGGAGTGGCCCCGAGCGCCAGCCGCACCCCAATCTCGGTGGTGTGTCGTCCGACGTTATAGGCAGTAACTCCATACAGCCCGATGGAAGCAAGGACAAGCGAAAGTATCCCGAAGAATGATGACAGTTGTGCAATCAGGCGCTGTTGCCGGAACTGATTGGATACTTGCTCACCCAGAGTTCCAATCGACTCGATCGGAAGACGAGGATCTACCGAGATTATCGCCTGGCGAATTTCAGCTGCGGATAGAGTGGCGCCAGGCCGCGCCACAAGGATGATGTCGTGCAGGTGATGTGAGCCGGGATTGCTATCTGCCCCAGTCTTTGCCACCACATCGTGCTGCGCTTCGGCCAGAAAAAAGAATGGAACAACCGGCTTGTCGAAATCGAAGTCCAGGTAGCGTGCATCTTGCGCTACACCCACGATTTTGTAGTTCCGCGATGATCCCAGTTCCGGACGTCCGAAGTATTGTCCAATGGGGTTTTCATTGTTGAAATACTTCTTCGCGAACGCCTCATTGATCACCGCAACGTGCAACGAAGTCGCAGTATCTTCCTCAGAGATGCTCCGTCCTTCGATGATTTGAGTTCCGATAGCGCTGAAGTATCCTGGCGTCACTCGATCCCAATAAACCATGTTTTCAACTTTATCCGCGTCAGGCCCGGGAGCCGGGCGCCCGTCCAGCCACACGCTGCTAGCCCAATTATTTCCGCTCAACGGGGAGTACTGGCAGATCGCCGCGGCAGCCACGCCGGGAATGGTGGATAAGGACGCTCGAATGCGATCGTATAGGATGGTGAACTGGTTTGGTTGGTAGTCGACCAGACCTGGATCAATCCTGACGATCGTGCGTTGCTCCTGGAGGAAGCCAAAGCGTTGATTCTCGAGGCGGTGCACAGCAGTAGTCAGTAATCCGGATGCTGCCAACAAAACCAAGGAAAGAGCTGCCTGGAACACTACCAGCATCTTGCGAGGAAGCGCACCCGTGCGAGCGGTGGAACGGCTCGCTCCCCGAAGGGCTTCGATCGGATCTACCCGCGTGGCCATCCATGCGGGAGCGACGCCGAAGGCCACGGCCGCGATCAACGACACGCCGAAAGCAAAGAACAACACTGGCATGGAAGGCGACGCATTGATCGGTATACCCGACACACCCCGCGCCGATGGAAATGCAAAATGCAGAATAAGCTGCGTCCCGGCAAATGCGACCACCAGACCCGTCAAGCCTCCCGCCAGTGAGAGCAAAATGCTTTCGGTAAGAGCCTGCCTCACAAGTCGCGACGCATGCGCCCCAAGCGCTACGCTGACAGATATCTCCCGGCGACGCTGCATGCCGCGAACGAGCATGAGATTGGCCACATTGGCGCAGACAATGAGCAGCACAAACGCCGAAACCATCATCAGAATCTGAAGCCAGTGTTCATATTCCTCGCGCATGCTGGTTATGCCCGAACCCCCGGGACGCAGGAATAGGGTTTGCTCGGGAAACTTCGCGCGGTCGTTGGCGCTCATCTCACTCCAGTGCGAGCGCAGCCACTGCTTGAGTTCCACCCGCATTTGAGCTTCTATTGCTGCGGACTCAGCACCGGGCCTGATGCGTCCGATCAAATCCAACCAATACTGGTCAGCCTGATTAAGATCGCCAGCATCCGCTTGGGGCATCAATGATTCCGAGTTGAGCGGCAGAAAGAAATCGGGTGGATCGCTGCGAAGCGTATCGCCAAAGAAGCTGGGTGGAGTGATTCCCACGATGATGAATGGCGTGTTGTCTATGTGGAAGACACTACCAACGATGGACGGATCCGATCCGTATTGCTGCCATAGTCGATAGCTCATCACTGCTACCGCCGGAGCGCCGGGTTGATCGTCGGTGAAAGTCAGCAGCCGTCCGGTATATGCACTGATGCCGAACATGGCGAAATAATTGCCCGAAACGAACTCCCCAGGATAGCTTTGTGCCGACTCTGTGCCGCCGGAACGCTGCACACCAAACAGCGGATCGGAGGCCTGGAACGCCGCCAATTCCGCAAAACCCTGGGTGTGGTCCCGAAAATGTTTGTACAGATCGTAAGAAACAAGGGAATACTCATTCTCTTGACTGTACCCGCCCCAATAGCAGCAGCGTGCCTCTTTGCCCAGGCGGTACAATTCGCCGGGATTAGCCACTGTCAGCGACTTCAGCAGAACATCGTAGAACAGAGTGAAAATAGAGGTTGTCGCGCCAATGCCCAGCGCCAGCGTCAGAATGGCTACGGCCGTAAAAAGAGGACTCTTCCGCAGGCTGCGAAATGCGTAGCGCAAATCTTGACCTGCTTGCTCCAGCCAGATCCAGCCCCAGGTCTCACGAGCATTTTCTGCAACCATTGTGTGATTGCCAAAAAGCCGCATCGCGGCGTAACGCGCTTCTTCTTTGCTCATGCCAGCGGCAACGTTCTCCGCAATCTGCTGTTCGAGATGAAATTGCAACTCGTCGTTCAACGACTGACCGGCTCGCTCGCTGCGAAACAAGGTCTGCAACTTGATCCACAATCGTTGAATCCACAACATAACGTCTCGCTCCTACGTTGTTTCCACTACCAGATTGATCGCCGCAGACAAACGGCTCCAATTCGCAGCTTCTTTTTCAAGTTGCGCGCGTCCGGCCGCCGTCAACGAATAAAATTTGGCTTTCCTTCCCGTCTCGCTTTCTGCCCACTTGGCTTTGATCCAGACTTTCTGTTCGAGCCGGTGCAGCGCGGGGTACAGCGATCCTTGCTGAACCTGAAGCACTTCACCGGAGATTTGCTGAATGCGTTTGGCAATCGCCCAGCCGTGTTTCGGCTCAAGCGAAATGGTTTTGAGAATTAGGAGGTCGAGAGTTCCCTGGACGAGATCGCTTGGTTTTCCCATACTATGATTATCTACAGTAACGATTGTCGATAGTCAAGGTGTGACCGAGTTCGCCGCTTGGACTGTCGTAGAACCGGGCACCTCGCGAAGACACTCAATTCCTTGATTGTCGGCAAACCTTACCTTGGGATTACTTCCCACTTGCCCGTGATCCAACCGGAATCGGAACCCAGCCACCCAGGTAGTGCGCGCTATGGCTTGGTTTCGTCAATCATCATGGACGGCGTTGATTCATGGCCTGTCAAAGGCGTA
>DATMQI010000128.1:0-10391 GCA_035567135.1 Terriglobales bacterium | reverse complement strand
TGGCCTTGGCGCAATTTGCCGAGGCCGAGATCATCTACACCAAAGCGCACGTCAAGCTCACTCCGAACCACAAATTTCATCTCGACCTCAATCACGATGGTATTAAGGATTTCGAACTGGATGACATTGCTTCTGGGACTTCTGCTTTTCTGGAGATTCATCCTCTCCAGATGGGGAATGCTCTGGCTCAAGCAAAAACAGACTGCAATCCTTCGGTTGGCGTAGCTGCCTTGCAGGCTGGCGTATCGATTGGAAAGGGCCAAGTGTTCTACGGCTCGCTTTATTGCATGGCCCAAAAGATTTCTGAGGGTTCCTTTGGTTCATGGCCGTCTGTCACGAATCGATTTCTTGGGCTTGAGTTCGTCATCAAAGGCAAGAAACATTTTGGATGGGCGCGGTTGAGCGTCAGTCGCGCTCCATATGTTGCCACGATCACTGGCTACGCATATGAAACAATCCCCGGCAAGTCGATCAAGGCTGGCCAGACACATGCGAATGCCGACACCGCCACACTCGGTACTCTGGCAATGGGAGCGCCCGGATTGTCGATCTGGCGGCGGGAGGAATGCGGTTTGGAAACTTGCGGCTTTATGAGGTCGGCCCAGTGAAACCGGCATTCGTAATTTTTGGCCTTTTGCTGTTCCATTTGCTTGGCGTGGCACAGGAAATCCGGTCCCACGGTCATCCTCCGCCCCAGTTTGCGTCACATCGCCCGAAAGTCTGGCGTCCGCCGTTGAAAACGAGTTGGCAATGGCAACTCACAACACCCATCGATGAGAAAGTGAGCGCGCGGATGTATGACATAGACATGTTCGACAATGATGCCAGTGTGGTTGCTTCGCTGCACAGAAAAGGCCGCAGGGTGGTGTGCTACATCGATGTGGGCACATGGGAGAACTGGCGTCCCGATGCCAAGAAGTTTCCCAAGTCTGTATTGGGAGAGGCTGTCAGTGGCTGGCCGGGAGAAAGGTGGCTCGATATTCGTCGCATCGACATCCTAGGGCCAATCATGCGAGCACGAATGGACCAATGCCAAGCCAAGGGCTTCGATGGTATGGAACCGGATAACGTGGACGGCTATACGAACGATAGCGGCTTCCCGCTCACTTACAACGATCAGATCGCCTACAACACATTCATTGCGAAGGAAACCCATGCTCGCGGGCTTTCTGTCGGCTTGAAAAACGATCTGGACCAGATTACGGATTTGCTGCCGTCGTTCGACTGGGCACTTGATGAGCAGTGTTTCCAGTACAGTGAGTGCAGCAAGCTACTACCTTTCATCCAGGCGGACAAAGCGGTGTTTGAAGTTGAATACTTTCTGTCTACGAGCAAGTTCTGCCCGGAGGCAAACTCGCTGAACTTTAACTCCATGAAGAAACATCTTGACCTGGGTATCTACCGCGTTCCTTGCCGCTAAGGGAGGATGAGTAATCTCGATTTATGGATGGGGGCATCCAAGAACGAGTCGAGGCGCTGAGGCGAGAAATAGCCGAAATCCAGGAGCTAAATCTAGCCGATCGACAAGGGTCCATACGGTACTTCAGGCGATGAACGATCACGCGAGGCGCGAACAGAGATTGAGGGAAATCATGGATGAATTAAGGTCCATGACTGACTGGAAGGAACCCTGAGGTATTCAGACCTGTCGCAGCTAGTTCCGCCTAGGTTTATGTTTCCGTCGTCTGACCCGATTCTCGGCATTTTCCGATTTTCCAGGTGAAACTAGGCCCTCGTATTCCGCGATTCCACGAAAGATAGTTAGATTAGAAGAACAAGACTGTCTAGCTTGATTCGGCCGAGGGTTTCGTGTGGCTGCTAAACATTTGACATCCCTAATTGGGAAAGTCTGAGAGAAAGCGATCGTACCGACGCAGAGCGAACAAAGCTGTTGCAATTTTGATCAGTCTGCAACACGAATCTCTTGACGAACGCCGAGCAGCCGAAGTCACGACCAGGCCGGAGCAAACCATTGAAAACGGACCGCTTTCTCATCAATCGCCGGTGCGGATCGGCGAGCCAGCCACGAAAGGAAAAGTGAGATGAATATTCAGAGGGCTACGAAGAGCTATGAAAGCTGGATGCGGAGTTGCATGCCCGTCGTCAAATCTGACTTGAGCTCGAAGCACTCGCAAATGCGCAAAAGTCTGTTCCTCTTTCTTCGTGGGACATTTTACAGGTGGGCTCAACTTTGGCCGAACGTTTGCTCAGAACTGTGCCGCGCGCCCAAAGTGTTAGCAGTTGGCGATCTTCATCTTGGGAGTTTTGGCACTTGGCGTGACGCCGAGGGGCGCATCTGTTGGGGTGTCGATGATTTCGACGAATCATATCCTTTGCCTTACACGAGCGACCTGGTGCGCCTAGCAGCGAGCGTAAAGATTGGCATCGATTCGGGCGATCTAACACTAAGTATGAAAGATGGTTGTGACGCGATCCTGCAGGGATATCAAGAGACACTCAAAAACGGTGGATGCCCTTTCGTTCTGGCCGAAAACGAACAATACATGGAAAAGCTTGGAATTGAAGCGATCAAAGCACCAGAAGAGTTCTGGAGAAAACTGACGCATCTTCCGGCCGTGCATCGTCGCATACCGCGGGACGCCAAGCGAGCCCTAGAGAGAACTCTTCCACAACCACGGCCCCACTACCAAGTGGTACGACGGCGTGCCGGACTGGGAAGTCTTGGACAACACCGATTCGTTGCCATTGCAAACTGGGACGGTGGTCACATCGCGCGGGAAGCAAAGGCGATGCTTCCTTCGGCTTGTATTTGGCTCACCGGTCGCCTGGGCCGCCATCAATCATTTTATGAGCAAGCTATCCAAAAAGCAGTTCGCTCACGGGATCCGTTCCAAAAGATAGAGGGCGAGTGGTTGATTCGGCGCCTCTCGCCCGAATCCAATCCAATTGAGATTACTGACTTGCCCAAACGGCGCGACGAGGAGAGGCTCCTGCATGCAATGGGCTCTGAAGCCGCCAACGTGCATCTCGGAAGCAGGCACGCGGTTGCCAGCATATTGAAGGACATGCAACGCAGGAAACCGAATTGGTTACGATCCGCTGCCAGAGATATGGCAAAAGTCACAGAAAAGGATTGGAAGAAATATTCGGAAGCCTGAGCAGAGGGCTACAGACTTAGCCTCAGAAATGGTTCCCCCGCCTGCACGTGCTTAGCCGAATGCGGGGTTCTGGCGAAGGCTCGCGGAGCGCACTTCTGCTAGAGTCCGGAAACCCCACGGTTACCTACGACTTTGGTCACTCGCGGTGGCTAGATCGCGGAAGCGGTGGGCGTTTTATCGCTACCATTCTTAAGCGTTGTAGCCTCGGCCTCAGCCTCGACGGTGACTTCTACGTGCGCACCAGGTTTGAGGCTTACTTCCTCACCCTTGTCATTCGTCAGGGTATTGTCAATGCGTATTTCTCGATACAAATGATCCCCGCCTTCAATGGTTATCTGTGCCTTTTCAGGTTCGCTTGGAAATGGGGACTTGATAATTTTGTCGACTGTTCCCGGCAGGATTGCACTTGGATTCTCGCTCATTTAGGTCTCACAAGCGGGGTTGCCGCTACATTGAGCCTAGCAGGTATTCTGGCTCTGCGCCGGAATTCCCTGTATTGCCGGTCGCAGCATCGGCTGCTAGATTACTCGGGGCCTCTTGAAGCAGCCACTTCGTATTCTCGTCGTTGACGATCATCCGATCGTACGGGCCCAAATCTGTGCCCTCCTCCGTGCTGAGTGCGATTTCAACGTGGTCTGTGACGTGGCGGATGGAACCCAAGCTGTCGTAAAGGCAAGTGAGTTGCAACCTGATATTGTGGTCTTGGATATTACGATGCCCGGAATGGACGGATTCGAGGCAGCCCGGCGCATACGGGAAGTTGCCTCCATCCAGCGCTGGAATCCTCTTTTTGAGCCAGCACGACAGCCTAGAGACAATCAGGCAAGCCTTACGGAGCGACGTCCGCGGCTATGTGGTCAAATCCGACGCCGCCAAGGAATTGGTAGCGGCAGTTCGCGCCGTCAGCGAGAAGAAGCCGTATATGAATGCCAGGTTTGTCGCGCAGCTGTGAACAAAGCGAGCCATTAAACTGCGCACGCGTCTCGTACTGTTCCGGTGTAAACTGCTGTCCTTCTAGGCCGGGGGAGAGCCGCTGGACATGATTTCCGAGTATCATTCCGTTTTCTCTCCCATCCAGAAACTTGTTATCCAAGAAGGCTAGAAGCCAGCGAGGTTGTTATGGAATGCAGGAGACTGTCGAACGGTCTGAGAGTAGCTTTAACCGCCTTGGCTGCGAACCTATTGGTGACGGTGGCCTTAGCAGCGCCGAGGGAAAGGGTGTTACATAATTTCAAAAAACATGGCAGAGATGGGTCCTATCCAGGAACCAGCCTGATTTTCGATGCTGCCGGTAATCTCTACGGCACCACATTCGAGGGCGGTATCGGAGTATGCAAATACGGAAACTCCGTCGGCTGCGGGACAGTCTTCGAGTTGATGCCCAAGAGTGGTGGAGGCTGGACGGAGGCAGTCCTGCATACTTTCAGTCCCGACGGTATAGATGGAATCCATCCTACCAGCAGCCTGATCTTCGACGCCATGGGCAATCTCTATGGCACCACCATCGGCGGGGGTGCTCATGGCGTTGGCACGGTGTTTGAGTTGACGCCCGCCGCAGGCCGGGGTTGGACGGAGGCGGTGCTTTATGATTTCGGTTCCAACGGCAGCGACGGGATCTATCCCTATGCCGGACTGATTATCGTATTCACTTGTTACCAAGCCACTCTTATATTGACGAGTACCGACGTGCCGGAGCTTGATGTCGTGTGGCACGCTACCGAACAAAGGAATGCCCTCCCCGATCAACACCGGTACGCGCGTAATGGTGATATGAAAAATAGACCATCGAGTTCAAACCCTCAATGAGTGTTATGGCGAGTGGCTGTTGAAAACTCACACTCCCGAAATTCGCGGAAATTTCATCGCGCTAGGATGCCCTACAAACGACGTTCTCGATTTTGGTGGACGTTTACTATCCCTTCGCCGGGACCGTTTTTTCAAGAGAGAAAGTTTTTCAACAGCCACGCGATTTTGCGCCAACTACCTCGGACACGCGAGCTACCGACGGCCCAGCATCCTGCCGTAGTTTGATGCGATTGAAGTCATCTGACGATGATGTTCGAGTGATGAGAGTTTGGCCTTCCAGGAAACGATCTTCAATGCTTTCGGTGACTTCCTGACGGCATAGGAAACAACCGGATCTGTCTGGAACAGATCCAAGAAGTCCTGTTTATGCCGACAGGAGCGGTCGCGCCAACATCAACCGTTCCACGCTACTGCGCGAGAGTGGAGCTGTTTCCAAAAAAAGAACCATCGCATCAGCGGCCCTGACTACCCTGGAGCGCCAATTGAATCAAGATCGGCAACCAATTCAGCGGGAATCTGCAGCGACGCAGCCTTCAAATTCTCGCGGAGATGCTTGCGGGAAGATGTCCCCGGAATCAGTAGGATGTTGGGCGAGCGATGGAGAAGCCACGCA
The DNA here is from genome assembly GCA_035567135.1 of Terriglobales bacterium. GTDB lineage: Bacteria > Acidobacteriota > Terriglobia > Terriglobales > Acidobacteriaceae > JABDBE01. Next base: position 4,853 of record DATMQI010000128.1, on the reverse strand, counting down.
AGCGCGAGCTGCATCGGCGTTACTTTGAGTGATGCTGCGGCTGTGTCGAGTGCTGAAGATTGCAATGGAGTAAACCCGCCCAACGGGAAAAACGGAACATAAGCGATCCCCTGAGCGGCGAGGTCGTCGATGAAGGCGTCATCCTTCCGTTGCGCCACGTTGTAGAAGTTTTGCACGCAAACGACCTCGGTGATCGCCTGCGCCTCAGCCACCTGCTTCGCTGTTACGTTGCTCAGACCGATATGACGGATGAGTCCCTGACTCTTGAGCTCAGCGAGGACGGTTAGCGGTTGCTCAATCGATCCCTCAGATGGTTCTGTAAACCCGCCGACCCGAAGATTGACCACGTCCAGAGCGTCAACGCCGAGGTTCTTCAAGTTGTCGTGAGCACCGTCAATCAGCTCCTGGCGGGATAGAGCGGGAATCCAGGATGCGTCCGCGCCTCGTCGAGCGCCGAGCTTGGTAACGATAACCAGACCTTTCGGATAAGGATGAAGCGCCTGCTTAATGATCTGATTGGTGACGTGCGGACCGTAGTAGTCGCTTGTGTCGATGTGGTTCACGCCTGACTCCACCACCTCCCGCAGGACTGCAATAGCTTCTTCTGTGTCCGGGGGCGGCCCGAATACGTGCGGGCCGGCAAGTTGCATGGCGCCGTAGCCCATACGCTTCACGGTCAGCGATGTACCCAGCAGCGAAAAGCTGTCGGCAAGACTAGTCTGTGCAATCATTTCAAGTCTCCTGTTCTTGCTCATCACTCCTATCGAGAGAATTAAAACCGTTCCCCCACCATTTCTTCGCTTTTCTTCCAGAGCGCTTCGGCGTTGTTTGGGTCGAGTGCATAGCCGCGCACACCTTCGCTCACAGCGGTGATTGGAGCGTCATCGGGCACGATATGGCCAACGTGGCAGTTCTCGCAATATCGCCCCCCAATCTCACTGGCTGGTGCGACCACAGCCACCCAGACTGAGGTTGCGGCTCCTTGGGGAATGGACTTCCATTGGAAAGGCCCCTTGCGCTGGGCGGCGAGCTGCCGGTTGATTTCTTCGACTACCTTTTCGATCCGGCCAGGCTCTGCGTAACGGCCCAACTCTGTCCGTATGCCTCCGGGATGAACAGCCGCGGCGCGCACACCACGATCCCGGTGACGTTCGTCGAATGCGACGGCGAAGAGGATATTCGCCGTTTTCGATCTGCCGTAAGAGACGAAAGGTTCATACGGCGTGCGCTCAAAGTTGGGGTCGTTGAGGTCTACGTTCGAATAGCGGTGACCAGCAGAAGACAAATTGATGAGCCGCCCACCATCACGAATAAGCGACGCAATCCGATTGACCAGGACAAAGTGGCCGAGGTGATTCGTCCCGAACTGGGTTTCGAAACCATCAGCCGTGTGGCCAAAGGGCGTGGCCATAACTCCGGCGTTAGCAATAATCACGTCGAACGGTTCGCCTTGGGCCAGCAGTTGATCGGCGCAGGCACGCACGCTCTTAAGCCTAGCAAGGTCGAGCTCGATCAATTTGAAGTTGCCGCCGCCAGTGGTAGCGTCCTTGCGCACCTGTGCTGTGGTGTTTTCCGCTTTGGCCAGATCGCGCGCCGCCCCTATAACGTAGGCGCCGTGGGCAGCCAATGAGCGGGCCGTCTCAACTCCCAACCCAGCCGAGACGCCCGTAACAAGAATTCGCTTGCCGCACAGATCGATTCCGGACAAGACATCTTCTGTTGTTGAGGTTGCTCCAAACGTGTTCGTCAATGCGTTAGTCACTTCTTGGCTCCTTTGTACGCTGATGGTGTCATGCGTCAATAAATTGCGGAACGCTTAGCTCTGCAACGCCGCCGCCGTCTTTTCCGCTTCGAAATACGTCCCATGTTCGAGATCGTCAATCAAGCCGACGTGCGTCGGTCGCCATCCCAATTTTTTCCTTGTGAGCGAGCTTGATACCGAGGCACTCATTCCAAAGAACAGTCCCATCCAGCCAAAATGCTCGGCCGCCTGCTCCTGCGGCTTGCTGACCACCGGCACATCCAGGCCGCGGCCGATCAGTTCCGCGATTTCTCGCGTCGGCACTCCATCGTCTCCGATCCCGTGATATCTGCCTCCCGTAGAACCTTTCTCCAGCACGATCCGGTAGAGACGGGCAGCGTCCAGCCGATGCACGGCGGGCCAGCGGTTGAGCCCATCACCTATATAGGCGGAAACCCCCTTTTCGCGTGCGATCTGGATCAGCCGTGGAACGAATCCGTGATCGCCGTCACCATGCACTGAGAAAGGTAGGCGCACGACTGACGCTCGCACGCCGCGGGATGCGAATTCCATGGCCGTCGGTTCTGATCTGCGCGGGAAGTCTGGACTCGGTGCATCCTCTTCGGTCGCCAGCCGCCCCGGAGCGAGAAGGGCAAGGCCCGAGGTGACAATCAACGGGCGGCCGGACTTTTGAAGCTCCCTTCCTATTGCTTCGATGGCACGCTGGTCCGCCTCCACCGCGGGTCCATAATTGTTGAAGTCGTGTATGAATGCCGTGTGGATCACGCCATCGGATGCGGCCGCTCCCGTCCGAAGGCTCTCAAGATCTTCGAGCGAGCCGCGATGCACCTTGGCTCCTGCTCTGGCAAGAGATGCTGCGCCCTGATCGGAGCGCGCAAATCCGAGCACCTCATAGCCTGCATCGATAAGTTCCTGAACAATTGCCGAACCGATGAACCCTGTGGCTCCAGTTACAAAAATACGCATATTTTCCTCCTACGCAGCTGCGAATTCAGTCGTTAGAGACGAGGCATTAACTCGATTTGCGAGCCATAAGGAAGCCTTGGCAGTCAGGGTTCGCCACTCGGGAGATGAAGCGGGTAGATCATCGGTTGTTTCCAACTCACGCAACCATTCTTTTGCGGAGAGTTCCGCCAGTTCAGACCCGAACAACTCTCTTACGGCCCCGACGAAGGCCGCCAACTCTCGTTCCGCATTGCTCATCGACTTGGCGCAATCCGGATTTCTCGGCTGTCTAGGGATTGCGAATTGATTCATCATCTGCCGGTGCTCCTTTCATCTGTTGACGAACTCCGGAAGTTCTAATAAAACGGAGAGCGTCTCCGAATTACCTGATAAGATAAGGGGAGACTATCTCCGGTTGCAAATATTTTTTGGATGGCTAAAAAGAGTTCAAAATCGGCCGAGCGGAAGCCGCGCACCGACGCGCAGCGCAATCGCGAGCGCATTCTCGAGGTGGCAAAAGAGGCGTTCACGCGCCGCGGTGCCAATGCCAGCCTCGACGACATTGCCAACGAAGCAGGCGTAGGAGCCGGAACCTTATATCGCCACTTTCCGAGCCGCGATACCTTGATCGAAGCGGTTTATCGAACTGAGGTTGGGAAGTTGGCCACAGCTCAACAGAAATTCGCGGAGACAATGCCTCCGATCGAGGCGTTGCGGGCTTGGATGCTCTTGTTCGTTGATTACATCGCAGCGAAGCACATCATTGCGCCTGCACTGAATACGATCGTTGGCGGCGCCGCGAAGCTATACGAAGGTTCCCGCGCTCAGATCCAAGGAGCGATCGATGCGCTGGTCAAAGGCGCCATCAAGAGCGGCGATATACGCGATGACCTCGACCCATTCGACCTGCTTCGAGCGCTCATCGGCGTGTCCAATGTGGCCTCCACACCCGACTGGCAACAAAGTGCCAGGAGGCTGATCGATATCCTCATCAGCGGTTCACGGCCAACGAAATAGGAGGCCTCATCGTTCGAGCCGTTTTGCGAGTCTTGTCTGCGGCTGTGCAGTTACGAGCAAATGTTTGGCTGTCACGGCAGAGTCCGCACCAAATTGTCCGAGTTTGTACGTCTAGCCCAAGATTCAAGCCCAACCGAAGCCAATATTCCGCTACCGCAGCCACCTAAGTCCGGTTAAGTCGTTGAACACTTGTTAACGCCAGTCTGAAAAGGCTGGCGTCAGTTCAATCCCGCCCCTGGCCACCACAATCATTCACCTTCAGTGATTTACCCATCATTCTTGATCCGGTACACCGCGCTGATATTCTTGTAAATCGATCAATCTTCGATATTCATAATCCTCTGTGTCCGTTAGGGTTAACGAGTGGCAGAGCGCAGACCAGAAGGCTTGGCGTCTGCCATTAGCTTTAATACTAATAAGGTTGGGTATTGCAGGAGTGAGATTCTATTTCTCCGGGCCTCTGCCTTGTCGCGGCAAAGATCCAGCCCGCTGAATACTGCGTTGTTGCGACATGTCTTCTCCTTCTGAAATCAATTCTCCGTTCACTCAAAACGCTTACTGAATGGGCCCTTGCGCCATTCGAGTGCCGTATCGCCGATCCTGCACTCAGCGCGCAAGTACCGTTCCGCTCATACTGCGACGCAATTTATGCCTGCGTCGCAGCCTTCGCGCTGAAGATGCCCTTGAAACTTTCGCGGTACTGCAGGAAGACCAGAATCCACAACACGCAAGCGACCAGAGCCGGCGCGATGGTAGCCGGTGACATCGTCAGGTGAAACGCCAGGATGTTGTAGAGCTCCGCAGCCAGCAGTGTCAGCGCAAGTGGCACGAAAAAGCCGAAGAGCAACAGCAGCCCACCAAGAACCTGCCCCGCGAAGAAGAACGCGGCAAAGTGCGATGCGACGATGACGCCGAAAAACTGTAGCGCCAGCGGATTCGTGGGCGGCGGTTGGTGGATAAAGTTAAGAAATCCGTTCAACCCAAAGACCGTAAACATCAGGCCCAGTAAATAGCGAGCAACAATTGAAGTAGTTTTCATGAGTGTCCTCTCTTAGAAGGTCTGCGCGTGCGTCTGCACGGCTTTAAGGTGTGGTGCGAGAAATGTGTTCCGGTCCTTCCCCTGGTTCAG
>DATMQI010000127.1:0-4146 GCA_035567135.1 Terriglobales bacterium | reverse complement strand
ACGCGGAAGTAATGCCTCCGGATTCGTCGCGATAAAGGCGCTTCTTGTCAGTTGTGCGATTGATGACGAGGAGCCGACTTCCCATTACTTTACTAATCGGCAGGCTCTTGCCTAGAGCAGTGGCAGTATTCGCTTCTCAGTGGCGGGTTGGAGGGCCTGGTACGAAACCCAGCATTGTGCGCACTTCGTATGAGTTTCTGTTTTGTCGTTTGACGCTCTGGGTCAACGCGAGGATCCGTTTCGCAACTGACGACGCCTTCAGCGGAGGGAAATCACGGTTAGGTATATTGCGGCACGTAAACGGAATCCAATTTTTTGATAAACCACTTTTGCGCCATTCTCAGACTTGACGTGAAGAAAAGGAGTCTTTCCCGCCGCCAGAATCTGAGCTGCGAGAAACGTCGTCAGATCCCGCGCATACCCGCGGCCGCGAAATTCGGGGTGAGTGCAGACCGCACTGATTTCCGCGAATGCAGTGGATCGTAATCGCTCGCCGGCCATTGCGACCAACCGCCCATCGTTCGCGCGTATCCCGAAATAGCTTCCCATCTGGATGGTTTGTGGCAAGAACGGGCCTGGCTCGGTGGCAGCGGTGAGTTCTAGCATTTCGGGAACGTCCGTCGTCCCGAGTGGAAGCAGCACCACAGGCGGTGGCGCTAGTGAAGCCTCACAGATCATCTGGTCGATCCACCGAGAGCGGTCGACTTGCCAGTCGCCAGGCACGTCGAGGGGACTGGCGGTAAATAGCGCGACGTGCTCGCCGGGACTCACCAGCCGTTGTAAATCGGCGAATGCGTCATTCGTGGGATGAAGCAAAGCTGCCAGCGGTGAAACATCCGGCGGATATCGCCGCGCGAGGCCGTGTGAGCGGGCGAGGAGCCGGTGTTCTGTTATCAGCGCAAACCAGATCGGGTTGTCGAGAGACTCTAACATCCGTTGCCCGTGATCGTCTTTCGCAGGGTCGCTTTCATGGCTGCTCTCCTTGCGTCAGGGGCGCCCCGTAACGTGCAGGTGGGGTCTGGCGCCGTTTATAGTTGCAATATTCATGATGCCGACCTTTTTCTCGCTTCAGCCCAGCCACTCGATGAGGAGTCGGTTCAGCCGGTCGGGCGCGTCCAACGGAATCCAGTGGCTGGCGTCATCAATCTGCTCGTAGCGCCACCGTGCTTTCACGAATTGTCCCGACATCTTCATGCGTTCACCGTCGAGGTAGTGATCGTTTGAGGACCAGATCCCGAGAGTTGGAGCTTCCACGGGCGGCAGTTTGCGTGGCGACTCCGGAAGATGCGGCGCGACGTTCGCCCGGTACCAGTTGAGCGATGCCTTTAGAGCATCTGGTCGGGACAGATCCGAGATGTAACGATCGATATCACCATTGCCTCGGAGCATTTCCCGGAACAGCACCCAGCCGTCGCGCTGCAGCCACGCCTCCGCAATTCCTTCGAATTGGAAAAACAGCATGTACCAGGCCATCTCCCGCTGCCGCAACGTAAATGGGGCAAGTGGATGTGGCACCGAAAGAACGACAAGCCTGCGAACGCGATTCGGGTGGGCGACAGCCGTGAGCCAGGCCACAGCGGCTCCCCAGTCATGAGCAACAATGTCCGCTTTGTCGATACCTTGCGCGTCGAGAATACCGACCAAATCGGCGACCGCGTTCTGCAGGGAATATGCGGCCACTCCTCCTGGCCGATCGGAGCGCCCGAAGCCACGCTGGTCCGGTGCGATGGCGCGGAAGCCATTCGCGACAAGGAATGGAATCTGATTGCGCCAAAGATACGAAGAGTCCGGCCACCCATGTAGCAAGAGCACCGGCTTGCCGCTGCCCTGGTCTTCTACATGAAGGGAAACGCCGTCTCGTGGAATACGATGCTCCGCATACCGAGGCGTCGATGGACTTGCCCGAACCAGCTGACTTTCACGTTCAAGACCTCCGCCAAACGTTGCTTTTGTGAGGGCAGCAGCGGCTGCCAGTATGCCGCCAAACCCGGCAATGAACGAACGACGGGAATTGACGGATTTTTGTTTACTGTGATCGTTCATATGCCCTTCACCATCAAGTGGAAAATACGATCTCTTCGCGATTGCACGCGACTGTCAAAGATTCCCGAATACAACCCCTGGCGATCTTGTTTCAACCACAGTTCATGACCATTGAAGGCGCCGACGTGCTGAATCGTTTATGGATGTCCCATGATGTGCACATGCGCGTACGGCGATCCGGCCCACATGATGTAGGCGCCGGTCGGCCTGTGTGTGGTCGCCAGTCCGGTGGACTTCGGATCAAACGGCCACATGATCATCCAGTGAGGACCTACCTCTATGGGCATGCTCGTCATATCATGGGGATCTGAATCGCTGCGCTGAGTGGCGCCGGCGAGCATGTAGGTTATGCCGTGAACCGTGTTGGTCGGTTTCGGTTTGTGAGCTCTGGCATCAGCAAGCCACTGCATGGAAGGGGCATCAACGCACATAGGCGGTTCGCCTACAACTTTAAGGTTCCCCGGCATGCAGGTAAAACCGTTGTTCCCCTCACGGAGCACGATCATCTTGCCTTTCGCGTCGGTGTCGACGATCCTTGGCGCCTTCGCGACCTCTGTTGGCCCGGCAGACATCGCACGGGCTATTTTGACCTGCGTCGAACCGGCGCCGACACTTCGACCGCCCTATCTGTGTTTGTCAGTTGAAGCTCCTTTGCCGCATCTCGACCGATGCGCTGACTCGAACATGGTGACTTTCCTTCTTAACCCGCCTAAGCGCGGCCAAGTACACCGCGTTCGAGTTCTTGTTCCGCCTGGAGCCAATCGTCCACGTCATGGCCTGATTGTTTGCCGCGCTCGAGATAGATTTCGTATGCGCGACGTCTGATCTCCTCTGTGCGCGCCGAGTTCCCTACCGAAACCTCTCCCGTCTCTAGCTGGGACGAGGTTGCTTGGGGTTCTGTATCGCTATTGCTCTTTGGTTTCGATGACACATCCATCTCCCTCTTGCTGGCGATTGGATTGCTGTTGCCAGTCGAAGCTATTCGAGCATTCGCTCTGCCCGAACCATTGCTTTCAGGGCAAAACTCGCTTGTATCTCGTACTGGCCGAATGACAAGTGCATCGCACCCTCACTGCTTATCTGCTGACTGAATCGGTATAACCAAGAACCATTTATCGGCCTGATCGGGGCTGGGCAAATGAATGATGTAGGTGCCGTTCCAACCGCCGCGGGTGAAACCCTGCAGATCTTCTGGATGAGGAGTTACCACCATAATGTGGGGTCCCACGTGAAACTCCTTGCCGGACGCGCCCGGAACCCATTGACCCATATACATGTAGGCGATGCCAAGCCTGTCGATGTGCTGCGGTCGTCCGGCAATACCGTCTGTCACCCACTGAAAGAAAACACTATCGAAACATCCCGGGTCGTCATGCTTGGAGCCGGGTGGCGGACCCGGTAGGCAGGTCCATTCACTCGTGCCCTTACGGAGAACTCGAAATTCGCCGCCCTTGCCGGCCGGATAATCCACGATAGTTGCGCCGTCGGTTATGAACTTTGGTGCGGCCCTCAGTGCGTCCGCAATTTTCTCAGGGTCCGTTACGGGCAAGTGTTCAGCGGTGGTCTGGGCGCGCGCTGTCAGCGCAGCGAAAAGACAAAGTACAATTAACCTCATTTCACACCTCAGGAAGAATTCTCTTGCCATACAGCTTGCCGTCCAACGTTCCCAATTTTTTAAGCACCTTCGCCTGGCGTGGCGCCAGTCGCCGTGATCTTAACCGCGGAAAAGGGGCTTTACATGGGGTCATGCGAGCGTAAACATCAGCAGGCTGACCGAAAACACACACACAGCGTCGCGCCGGGCGGCAGTGTGGCTCTCCCACGTGCTTAAGGGCATCCGGGACCTCAATAAAGCTCAGCCACAAGCCGCAGACGCAATCTCATCGTGCTGTCCTATGCAGCGGCATCCTCGAAGAGCTTTATCAACGTCTCGTCGAGCAGAGCGGGTACAGTCGATGGCTCTGTCTCTGGGAATTTGCTGAAGAATGCCGACGGTAGGTCCATGTCGATCCGTGTCTCCTCGCCGTCCCGCTGGGACACGCAGATACGCACGGGAGCGCCCAAGCCGGCGGCACCGGTGTATTGGAACAAACCACGCGCAAT
>DATMQI010000126.1:0-4872 GCA_035567135.1 Terriglobales bacterium | reverse complement strand
GCTTGAGATCATCTACGAAATCAATCGCCGTTTTCTGGGCGATGTCCGCGGACGGTTTCCGGGCGACAAGGAACGCATTCAGCGCGTGAGCCTCGTGGAAGATGGCACCTCGAAGAAAGTGCGGATGGCCAATTTGGCCGTCGTTGGTTCCCACAGCACCAACGGAGTCGCAGCGATCCATTCCAACCTGTTGCGTGAGACCACGCTCAAGGACCTGGCGGAAATCTTTCCCAAACGTTTTAACAACAAGACGAACGGAGTCACACCCCGACGCTGGTTGCAGCTGTGCAATCCGGGACTTTCTACGCTCATCACTGACGCTATAGGAGATGGCTGGATCCGAGACTTGAGAGAAGTGAGCAAGCTCAAAGCATTCACCGAGGATAGTGGCTTCCGTGAGGACTTCCGCAACGCCAAGCTAAACGCCAAGCGCCAATTGTGCGATTGGCTCTATTGGTCTACAGGGCAAACCCTCGATCCAGATTCGATCTTCGACTGCCAGATCAAACGCATTCACGAGTACAAACGCCAATTCCTCAACGCACTGCGTATCGTTGTGCTCTACAACCGGCTACGGCAGGACCCCGGGCTAAACGTGCATCCGCGGACGTTTCTTTTCGCCGGCAAAGCCGCGCCTGCATATCGGCTCGCCAAAGTAATCATTAAATTCATAAATAATCTGGCTGCGATGATCGACAACGACGCGGCGGTACGTGGGCGGTTAAAAGTTGTATTTTTGCCCGACTACTGTGTGTCGCTTGCGGAGCACCTCATCCCCGCCAGTGAGGTCTCCAACCAGATTTCGACGGCAGGCTATGAAGCCAGCGGCACAAGCAACATGAAGTTCATGATGAATGGCGCATTGACGATCGGCACGCGCGACGGCGCGACGATTGAGATGGCTGCGGAGGCAGGGGAAGAAAACTTCTTTCTTTTCGGTCTGACCGCGGACCAGGTGATCGGTAGTCGGGGATGGTACAACCCGCACTGGCATTACGAACACGAGCCCGAGACCCGTCAGGCACTGGACTTGATCTTCTCGGATTATTTCAGCCCATATGAGCCGGGCGTTTTCGAGCCTTTGCGCGAAATGTTGTTGACGCACGGTGACCATTACATGCACCTGGCGGACCTGAAGTCATACCTTGAGGCTGACGAGCGGCTCAGCGCACTTTATGCCAATCCCGACGAATGGGCGCGCAAGGCGATCTTGAATGTGGCGGGCTCGGGAAAGTTTTCAAGCGACCGTACGATTGCCGAATACGCGGCAGATATCTGGCGCATAAAGGCATGTCCAATTCCGGAGACGGAGTGACGCCGAGCAGTTCTCCTGCTCGTCATTGAGAGTTCGAAGTTAATACGAAGTTTGGTTGGTAGTCCGCTCCGGTGGAGCTGGCGATGAAGACTGAAAGGAAATGAGAGGAGAAAGAATTAGATGTGGCAGAAATCTCGCAACTGGACGGCAAGATTTGGTGCAGGACTGATCCTGGCGCTCGTTGCGTGCTCTGTGATGCACGCACAGGATGTAAGAACCAACTATATGCCGGGAACTGATTTTTCAACATACCGCAGCTACGCATGGGTGGACGAGGTGCAAGGCGTACCCGCCATAGGTGGCCATCCCGACCAGATCCTGGACGCCCAGGTCAAGCAGGCCATCGATTCACAAATGGCGGCTAAAGGACTCACCAAGGTCGCGGACGGCGGAAAACCCGATTTGCTCCTTGGTTATCAGCTCATGATCGATCGCGAGAAGCAGATCAACGGGTTCGGGGACAGCTGGGGCGGTTGGGGAGGCTGGGGCGGCCCGTGGGGGGGCAACAGCTTCGGTTCGTTTTCGGCGAGCACCTCAACCAATTACGTCGGGACCTTCGTCATTGGTATGTATGACCCTGCTGCAAGGAAGCTGGTTTGGATAGGTGGTGCGCAACATGCGATTGAACCCAGCAAGAAGCCGGAGAAAAACCAGGAAAGACTTAATAAGGGAGCGCAAAAACTGCTGAAGGACTTCCCTCCGGGACGAAGCAAATAGGACAGGCACGCCGACGTCGAGAAACCGGAAAGAACGATGAGCAAAAAATCCAAGAACGATAAGAAATCAAAATCAATGCTGGGCAGCGACGGTCAACGCTCCGGCTTCAACGGCCAATCGAAGATCGGCAAGAAAGAGTACGAGGCCGAAATTTTCAAGCTACAAGTTGAGCTGGTGAAGCTTCAGGAGTGGGTCAAGGCGAAGAACGCCCGAATTGTCATTCTTTTCGAAGGAAGGGACGCTGCCGGCAAAGGCGGAGTCATCAAGCGCATCATGGAGCGTGTTAGCCCGCGGATCTTTCGAGTGGCCGCCCTCCCGGCGCCGACCGAAAGGCAGAAAACACAGCTGCATGCTCAGCGCTACATTGAACAGCTCCCCGCCGGAGGTGAGGTCGTCATCTTCGACCGGAGCTGGTATAACCGCGCCGGGGTTGAGTACGCGATGGGCTTTTGTACGAAGGAAGAGCACAGGCAATTTCTCAGGGACTGTCCAACGTTCGAGGGATTTCTGGTCAGTCAGGGCATCATCCTGCTGAAGTACTGGCTCGAAGTATCGAAAAAAGAACAGCATAAGCGCTTCCTCGCCCGTATTGAAGATCCCACCAAGCGTTGGAAGCTTAGCCCTATGGACTTGGAATCGCACCGCCGTTGGTACGACTACTCACGCGCCCGCGATGCAATGCTTGCAGCCACTGATACCGCAGCGTCGCCCTGGTACATTATTCCATCAGACGACAAAAAACGTGCGCGCCTGAATTGTATCGCGCACCTACTCAGCAGCATTCCGTATGAGGAGATTCCTTATACGCCTCCCAAGCTTCCGCCAAGGCAAAAGCGCAAAGGGTATGTAGAGCCGAAGCAGATGCATCGAACGGTCCCGCAGCTCTGGTAGCTAGCATGTCAGAGCATCGGTGGTTCCGTCGCTTACCGGAGTGGGTTGTCTCGGACGGTCCAGATGGGCTGCAAGCGGATGTCATCGCCGGTCTGACCACCGGCGCCGTAATCATTCCCAAGGCAATGGCGTATGCGATGATCGCCGGGTTGCCGGTGCAGGTAGGCCTCTATACCGCCTTAGTGCCGATGGTGATATATGCGGTGCTCGGCACCTCGCGAAGACTCAGCGTCAGCACCACCACCACATTGGCGATCCTGACCGCTGCTCAGTTAGGCCAGGTGGTGCCCACCGGCGACCCCGCAGCCTTGCTGAGAGCCTCAGCGACATTAGCGCTTCTCGTTGGCGCCGCTCTGGTGTTGGCCTGCCTCCTGCGCCTGGGATTCGTGGCGAACTTTATCTCCGAGCCGGTACTTGTTGGCTTCAGGGCTGGCATCGGGCTGGTCATTGTAGTGGACCAGATCCCTAAAATTCTTGGCATTCATTTCTCGAGAGGGACATTTGTTCATAATGTTCTCTCAACGGTTCACAACATCCCAAGAACGTCGTTAGCTACGCTGGCCATCGGCGTTATGACAATCGTGTTTCTGCTGAGCATGGAGCATTTCATGCCGAAGGTGCCAGCGCCGCTGATGGCTGCAACTGCTGCAATCGCGAGCGCATACTTGCTGAATCTGCAGGGGCGGGGCGTCGAACTGGTGGGCCATATACCGCAGGGACTGCCTTCACTGGTGAGGCCAGACCTCTCCTTGATAACCATCCTATGGCCTGGAGCGCTGGGAATTGCTTTGATGAGTTTCACGGAGACGCTTGCGGCAGGCAGAGCTTTCGCGCGAAATGACGAGTCTGCTCCGCGGGCAAACAGAGAGCTGCTTGCGACAGGACTCGCCAATATTGGAGGCGCGCTCGTGGGTGCAATGCCGGCGGGCGGCGGCACAACGCAAACGGCAGTTAACGTCCACGCGGGAGCTCGCACCCAATTAGCGGAGACGGTGACCGCCGCGATGGCCCTCGTGACTACCCTGTTGCTTGCTTCACTGCTTGCGAAAATGCCGCAATGTGTCTTGGCAGCCATGGTGATTGTCTATTCCGTTGGACTCATCAAGCCGATCGAGTTTCATGACATTCTAAGAATTCGCAGAACCGAATTTTCATGGGCGATCGTGGCGTTCGCAGGCGTCGTGTTCGTCGGCACCCTGAAGGGAATCGTTGTCGCCATCATAGTTTCTCTCGTCACATTGGCACACCAGGTAGCCGATCCTCCAGTCTATGTTCTGCGGCGCAAGCCCGGAACCAACGTATTCCGCCCCCAATCGCCGGAACACCCCGATGACGAGAGTTTCCCCGGCCTTTTGCTGCTGAGGCCGGAGGGTCCAATTTTTTTTGCTAATGCGGCACAGATTGCACACAAGATTGAGCCGCTGATCAGAGAAACGCGACCGAAAGTCGTCGCGGTGGACGCGAGTGGAGTTCTCGACATGGAGTACACCGCTTTGAAAATGTTCGCAGAAATTGTAAAGAATCAAAGTCAGCATCGCATTCAACTGTGGCTGATTGGCATGAGTCCCAGAGTGTTGGCGGTTGTACAACGATCACCGCTGGGTCAGATCCTGAGCCGTGAAGCAATGCATTGTAATCTGGAGATTGCCGTCACCCGCTACCTTAGTAATAAGGTTGAGCTTTTGTTGGGCGAATAAAAGACGAATATACTGGAATGTGCTCTCAATGTCGACGACTGGATTGAGTTGTCGAGGAACGCCAAAAAGGAGCACTGCTAATCTGCGCTTCGCTTATCGCTGCAATCCGACGGCATTCCGTATATGCTCCAAGCCCGGATCTTGGAACTTCATGGCCGTCTGTGCGTCGGCGGGCTCCAGCATCTTCATGCGGCGGCGAGTGAGTCCCTCGTACGGGTTTCCCGATTTTCGATCTCCAAACTCGATTCTCAC
>DATMQI010000125.1:0-7186 GCA_035567135.1 Terriglobales bacterium | reverse complement strand
CGTTAGTGCTTCGATGGTTCCGCAAACGCTTGCCGCGATTACCCATCCCTTTTGCGGGCGCTGGCCAGCGATTCCGGTTGTGAGCACGATAGAGCCTTCCTTGCGAATATGGGGGCTTCCGTATTTGACCGCGGCGAGTGCAGACCAATAACGCAGCTCAAAGGCGTGTCTGGCCTGATGGAGATCCGTAGCTGCAAGGTTATGCAAATGCAGGCTGTCGCCCGCGGTGAATACCAAATGGTCGAAAGTGCCAAGCTTGGAAAAGAAGGTTGCAACGGCTCGTTCGTCCGCGACGTCAACCGCTTGCCCCTGCGCTTCTCCGCCGATGGATTCAACGGCTTTCTGAACTCTTTCCGCACTACTGGAAACGATAGCAACGCTCGCTCCCTGCGATGCCGCCTGCTTGGCGACCTCCAAACCAATTCCCGACGAACCGCCGAGCACAACCACCCGCTTGTGTTGCAAACCGTTTCCCCGTTGCATTGAGTTCTCCTCGTGCACTGTTCTGACTTACATAATCACAGATGGCCGGACGACTATCTGCGGTTCATGCATAATGGTCATGGTCGCCATGCGTCTAGAGAAACTACGACAAGTCGATTTGAACCTCCTGATTACATTCGCCGCGATTGCGGAGGAGAAAAGCATTACGGCAGCAGCAAGCCGGCTGCTCTTGAGCCAGCCTGCGGTGAGCCGCGCCTTGCAGCGCGCCCGAATGATGTTTCAAGATGACCTTTTGGTGAGATCGCCGCAAGGTTTCGAGCTCACGTTGCGGGGCCGCAAGATTCTCCAGGAGCTTGAGGGCTTGCTGCCTAAGATGGAGAATCTGGTCACGCCGAGTCTGTTTGATCCTATGCGGGAGAAGAGCCACTTCCGCATCTCGGGCCCTGACAATGTTTGCACCGTCCTTCTTCCGCGGTTGTGCCGGCAGTATGGGGACGGGTACCAAGTACAGTTTGAATTTCTTCCCTGGCAGGCCGGTATTTCGGAACTGGTGGAACATGGGCAACTCGATCTCATTCTTCACATTGATGACGGGCTTCTGCCGGTGCACTTTCACAGTGAAAGGCTCTATCGCGAGGATTGGGTTTGCGCCGTCGCGCGTGACAGCCACTTTGGAGACCGACTCTCGCTAAAGCACTACCTGGCGGCGAGCCACATTGTTGTGGCTACTTATGGCGGCGTGCAGACGATTCCAGACAAGCAACTCGCAGCAGTCGGTGCGAAACGCAGTTCGTCCATTCGGATACCTTATTTCGGTGTGGCTTTGCAGTGCCTGCCAGGTACAGAACTTGTGCTGACCTTAACCACTGGCATGACCTCAGCCGTCAAACGGAATCGCGACCTGCGCCTCGTAAAAGCACCTCAAGAGTTGAGGCCGTTTTATTTCTTGATGGCTTGGCATCCAAGGCTGAACAGCGATCCGCCGCATGTCTGGCTCCGTCAAGCAGTGCGATCAGCGGTCGGATCCCATGCTCGCGAGCATCTTTGAACTTCTCATGCGATTCTTGATTCCGCGCGCGCAGGCGTCAGCAATTCGCTTAGTCCTACGCGATGCAGCATTTCCGCACGCACCCGGTCCATTACCGCAAAGGCCACGTCCGCCCCGTCCTGCGTCGGATCGACATGTACGCGGAACGGGCGTTTGCCAAACGGGGCGTCGACGACTTTAACGATTGCGTCCGCTACCGCGCCCGCATCCGGATCCGGGGGAACAATGGCGGCAAAGGCTTCCTGGATTTTCTTTTCATAGCCTTTGTAGGGACCCGCTTCATACTCGGCTGCGCGCCGCTTGTCAGCGGGCGTGCCGGAATGCGCGAAGTGATTGGTGCCCCCGGTGAATGCGCCGGGAACGATGATCGAGGTTTCGATGCCCCACAGCGCCAGTTCGCGGGCATACTGTACCGCCATTGCGTCCATGCCCGCCTTCGAGGCAAAGTAGGGCGCGAGATAGGGAGGCGTTCCGCCCGCCGAGCTGCTGCTAGACACCCAGATGACCAGCCCCTGGTGCTGTTTTCTCATTTGAGGCAGCGCTACGCGGTTTACCCTTTGGGTGCTGAGCACGTTAATGTTGTAGAGTTCGGCCAGTTGCTCCGGCGTGAACGCTTCCGCCGGTCCGAAGACCATGTGCCCGGCATTGTGCATGAGAACATCGAGCCTCCCCTGTTCGGCGACAATCTGGAGGATCGCCGCTTCGATGGACTTTTCCGAAGACACGTCCAGTTCAATGGGACGCAAGTCGACCTCATTGTCGTGCGCAAACTTTTTCACGTCCGCAGCTTGCGGCGCGTTGCGACCGGCAGTATCCGGCATCGAGGCGTAGACAGTGTGGCCGGCCTTCGCGAGGGCATTGGCGGACAAACGGCCAAAGCCGCTCGATGCTCCAGTGATTACGATTACCTTCTTCATGACTTGACTTCTCCTTTACTTGGTGTCTCGCGTATCTTGCTGCGTTCGGAACTGCCTTCAGTAGGCGAACCCTCCGTTAGCACGCAATACTTGAGAGTTCACCCAAGCACCATCCGGACCTGCCAAAAAGGAAACGACGCTGGCGATATCTTCCGGCTGTCCCAGTCGTTCCAGCGGTGGCAGCTTGCTCAGTTCCGCGATCTGTTCTTCGCTCTTGCCCTTTAGGAAGAGCTCGGTTGCAACTGGCCCTGGCGCGACGGCATTCACCGTAACGTTGCGTCCACGGAGTTCGTTCGCAAGCACGTGTACGAGCCCTTCGACGCCAGCTTTCGACGCAATATACGGACCGTAAGTGGGGAAGGATTTCGCCAGGACACTACTAGAAAAAGCGATAATCCTTCCGCCTGTCGCGATGTGCTGCGCGGCTTGAGCCAACACCAGGAAGGCTCCCCGCAAATTCGTGGAGATAACCTTATCGAACAGATCCACCTCGTTCTTGCCGATTGGCGAAAGCGGCATGATCCCAGAGTTGTGAACCACGACATCGACGCTCCCGAGCCTCTTGACCGTTTCATTGAAAAGCCGCTCCACATCTGGAGGGCTTGACACATCCGCTTGAATGGCGGTGGCGTTGCCGCCGATTCCTTTGAGTTCTGCCACCACTTGGTCAGCTTCGCCGGCGTTGCTCAGATAATTCGCGACGACAACGAAGCCGTCCTGCGCCAATCGCTTCGCCACTGCCCGTCCTATTCCTCGGGATGCCCCAGTTACAATTGCGACCTTTTTCATAACCGCTCTCCTTCTGCGCCCGGCACCTTTTCTGTCCTGTCTGCCGGCAAGACCACTATCGCGCTTTGCGAAGGCATAAATCCAATGCATAATGCTTATAGTAATTATGCGTACCACGCAGCTCCGCCAGGCGGATCTCAATTTGTTGGTCGTCTTCACCGTTCTTGCGGAAGAGCGTAATGTCACCCGAGCCGCCGCTCGCCTGCTGCTCAGCCAGCCCGCGGTCAGCCGCGCATTGCAGCGCTTGCGGGACATGTTCCACGACGATCTGCTCATTAGAGCGGCATCCGGATATGAGCCCACTCCCAAGGGCCAACGTCTGTTGTATGAACTGGAATCGACATTGCCGCGGCTGGATCGCTTGCTTAGCGGCGTGAATTTCGACCCCGCATCAGAGGAGGCGTCGTTTCGAATCGCCGCAACCGATCATGCTGCGCACATGGTTTGCCCAGTCTTGAGCCGCGCCGTGCTGCCGTCGGCCCGCAAAGTGTCGTTCAATTTCGTGCCGTTGCATGACGCGCAGTTTGAAGCCGCCGAGAAAGGCAGGATAGATCTGTTACTCGTTGCCGATGACGGAACTGCCCCAGCACACTTCGCCAGTGAGGTCATCTTTGAAGTTGACTTCGTCTGTGTGGTGGCGAAAGAGAGTCCTTTCAAACGAGCTTTAACGCTCAAGCAGTATCTGGCCGCCGATCACATCGGAATTAACATAGTTGGAGGAATCCAGACGATACCGGAGAAAAGATTATCCGCGATCGGCGCAAAGCGTCATTGTCCGATGGTCGTCCCCTTCCATACGACGGCTATGCGAAGCTTGACCGGTACCAACCTCGTTGCGACTGTACCCAGATCAATTGCGAGATTGGA
This sequence comes from Terriglobales bacterium, assembly GCA_035567135.1. Taxonomy (GTDB): domain Bacteria; phylum Acidobacteriota; class Terriglobia; order Terriglobales; family Acidobacteriaceae; genus JABDBE01. Next base: position 3,121 of record DATMQI010000125.1, on the reverse strand, counting down.
GGCTTCAAACCCTGCTGTGCGGATCGTCAAGGCACCGGCTGTACTCGGGACATTCAAGTACCTGATGGCGTGGCACCCTCGAGTGAAGACGGACGCGGCGCATATCTGGCTGCGGTCGACCATCCGCCAAGCGGGAGAATCGATATCGGCCAAACGAAGCTAGGGCTGTCCGTAGGTTTCCCCAGGTTTCCCCGTCCCCCGTTTCCCCAGCGGGTGCGGAGCCATTGTTGAGGGTTAGCAATTCGAGATCAAGCCGTACGAATCGCGGCGAGTACCGCGAAGTAATTCATGGCTGCGTCGCAGGCTTCGCGCTGAAGATGCCCCTGAAGCTTTCGCGGTACTGAAGGAAGACCAGTATCCACAGTACAGAAGCCACCAGAGCCGGAGCAATGGTCGCCGGCGAAAGCGTCAGGTGAAACGCAAGGATGTTGTAGAGCTCCGCCGCCAACGCTGTCAGCGCAAGTGGCACGAAGTAGCCCGCAAGCAACAGCAGCCCGCCGAGCACTTGAATCGCGAAGAAGAACGCGGCAAAATGCGACTCGCTGACGGTGACAAGAAACTGAATCGCCAGCGGATTCGCCGGCGGCGGCTGGTGGATGAAGTTGAGAAATCCGTTCAACCCAAAGACCGTAAAGATCAGCCCCAGTAGATAGCGAGCAACAATTGAAGTAATTTTCATGTGTGTCCTCTCTAGAAGATCTGCGCGTGCGTCTGCACGTTCTGAAGGTGCTGGGCAAGAAACGCTGTCCGGTCATGCCCCTGATTCAGGACACTAGTCCCCCCTGCGGTGAGGAAGGTCGCGTCCGTCACGCCAAGAAAACCAAATACGGACCGCAGATACGGCTCCACGAAATTGAACGAGGCCGTCTGCGTCTTGGCGTCGTAGATCCCGCCCGTTGCGATAATGAAGGTCGCCTTCTTGCCGATAATCAGACCCTTCGGCCTTCCGTCCCCATAGGAAAAGGTCCTGCCGACTCGCGCAATCTGGTCGATCCATAGCTTGAGTACGGAGGGCACGCCAAAGTTATGCATTGGCACTCCGATGACGTACTCATCGGCCTGCTCCAATTCGGCGAGCAGGGAGTCGGAGAGCGAAAGCAACTTCTTCTGCTGCAGAGTGCGGGCCTGTTCCGGCGTATAGGCGGCACCGACCCATTCCGCATTGATCGGCGGGATTGTTGTTGCGTTGAGGTCGCGGTCTATGACCCTTCCATCCGGGTGCGAAGCCTTCCATTGGATGACGAACGCAGCGGTCAGCTCGCGAGAGACTGACCTGCCGTAGAGCGGGCTGGAATCGATATGTAGTAGCGTTGACATTGAGAGTCCCTCCTGCACGACAATTGATTAGTAATAGACGTATGTCGATTCATAAAATAAACAAGTGTCGCTTTAGTCGCAGGGAGTATCCTTACCAGTAGGAATGGCCCAGCTTCTCCAACCCGAGACCGGAACGACGGATCCGCGCATCCTGCGCAGCCGCCGCATGCTCATGGATTCACTCGGAAAATTATTGAAAAAGAAGGAGTTCGAAGACATCTCCGTCCAAGAGATAGCCGATGACGCGACGCTAAACCGGGCCACCTTTTACCTGCACTATCCAGACAAAAACGCGCTGCTGCAGGCCATGACTGAATCCCGGTTCCGCGATCTGATTCAGCGCCGCGCCATCACCTTTACCGACTGCAATGGAGCACTGCGCGCCATTGCACTCGGCGTCTGCGACTATCTCGCTGAGTCCACAGGCTGTCCCAGTCAGTTGGCTCGGGTACCTCTCGAAGGCTCCATCATCCCGGTCGTCGAGGGGATGTTCAAGGAAGGCCTTGCCCTTCATGGGATTGCACCCGGTGTCGATGCGGCACTGCTGGCGACCACCGCGGCCTGGGCCGTTTTTGGAGCCGCGCGCTGCTGGTTTCAGACCCCCAACCGTATCCCCGCCGAGGAGATGGCAGCCAGGATTGAAACCATGGTAAGTCCCGTTCTTTTCGACGCCTCTCAATAGCTGAAGAGCGGCTGTGATCTTCAGAGAAGAATGACGGGCTTTCTTCGGCGCTATTTGACGTTCGCATTCGCGCGGCGCCGGCGTCCCCGCAAGCGGTCCTTTACACAACGGCCAGTAGGGCGACGAAGAGGGCACTATTTTGCGGATGTCTACGGCGTTTTGCACGAGTCATTCGAATCGAAACTTCTGTATAATCCGCCGATGCAAGCAATACCGTGGAGCACAATTGCGCTCGGCTCGCTGTTGCTCATCTCGGCCCGCTCAATAGGAGGACAGGAAGTGAAATCTCCGCAATCTGAAAAGTCGAAGCCGCCTGTCAAAACGGAGCAGCGCGGGCGCATCCTTGGAATCGGCGGTGTTTTCTTCAAATCCGCTAATCGTGATCAAACGCGCGAATGGTATTCGAAGCATCTTGGACTCGCTGACAAAGGCCAAGGCGCGATGCTTCCATGGCGCGAACACGACGACCCGCAAAACGAACACGTTACCGTTTGGACTGTTTTTCCCGCCTCTACTAAATATTTCGATCCCAGCCCTGCACCGTTCATGATCAACTACATCGTGGACGATATGGATGCTTTGCTCAACCGTTTAAAACAAGAGGGAGTAAAGATTGACGCGAAACGAATGGATGAATCCTACGGTCGCTTTGCCTGGATTTATGACTCGGATGGTAACAAGATTGAGCTCTGGCAGCCCCTGCCCGCGAAGCCCTAAGGGCCGACCACTGGCGGACGTAATACGGGGACAGATGGACGTTCACCTAATTTTGCTTGCCTAGAAATCGGTGTCAGTCGCGTCTGTCCCGGTTTCTCTCCCGTGTCCCGGATGGCGACAACGACCTTCTTCTGCGGCGAGATGGTCTTGAGGAAGTCCTTAATTTCCATAATTACGATCTGCGGCTCGCCCCGCCGATCGACGACGAACCGGGCCTGACCGAGGCGCGCTCTTCACATGATTTGTCCGAGTTGGGTTCGCGCCGCCGGCGCAGAGATAAAGTTCGGAATGGATTCGGGTGCAGTTCCCATATTTCGTCGAACTAATTAATTGATTCGAAATAATCACACCACGCTCGGTGCTACGGATTCGCGTCCGGTTTTTGGATGTTCTCTCCCATGACAT
>DATMQI010000124.1:0-2117 GCA_035567135.1 Terriglobales bacterium | reverse complement strand
CATTGCGCCGACGGCGAAGGGCACCGCTCGTTGTATCTGGTGCAAAGCCATACCGGCAAGGTACGCCAGGTCTGTGTTCCCACGGCCTTGCAGGATTCGGTTCGTGAGGCGGTCGGCCGATACCAGGAGATTCAGCGCCTGCTTGACGAAGTTTCCGAACTGGAGTGGAAACGATTCCTGGCAAGGAAAGGCTGATCATTCTTCGCCGCCTCATCGCTTATTCCGAGAAGATCTTCCGGTTCTCCGAGACGGTCGTCGCCCACGTCGTCGACCGGCGCCTGCAACCGCGTATTCCGACCGCCGTCATCGTTAAGTCCGTCACGGTTCTGTTCTGGGCACAAATGGGTAGTCTCAATGCTCTGGAACTTACCGCTCGCTCTGGCTTTTTCCGTCACTGGCTCGGGCAGTGCGTATGCAGTGCCGACACCATCGGACGTGTGAGCACCTTGCTGGATGCCGAGGGCTTGCGGCGGGGAATTCATCATGTCTATGACCAGCTGAAGCGAAACAAAGCATTGCCGGACCATTTCGGAATCGGGGTCGCTGTCCTCGATGGCCACGAGAGCCACACCAGCTACCTCCAGCATTGTGCGGGCTGCCTCGAGCGAACGATTCACACCGAAAATACGGATCGCACCCAGTTCTACCACCGGCAAGTCACACTCATGCTGCTGCCCAGTGCGCGGCCCGGCTGCGAACCCATACGGCTGCTGTTGGACCATGAACCGCAACGCAGCGGAGAAGATGAAGTCACAACCGCTCTGCGTTTACTGGTGCGCGTGATCGGCTCTTATCCCCGGGCCTTCGATCTGGTTCTGGCCGATGCTCTTTACGCCACCGCCCCATTTTTCAACTTTCTTCTGGCTCGTGGCAAACACGCTCTGACCGTACTCAAGGACGACCGGCGCAACCTGTACCAGGACGCGGCCGGACTCTTCGCTCACCTCCCGGCTCGGCAGGGTTCTTTCCGCAACCGCCAATGCCTGTGGTGGGACTTCCCGGATCTGCTTACCTGGCCGCAAGTCAATACGCCGGTGCGAGTCATCCGTTCGCTCGAAACCTATTCCGTGAAACGGCAACTCGATGGCAAAGACGACCCAGTAACCAGCGACTGGATCTGGGTGACTACCCTTCCGGCCCAACCCGTCTCCACCGAGCGGGCCGTCGGTTTCGGTCATCAGCGATGGGATATCGAGAATCATGGGTTCAACGAACTGGTCCAAGGCTGGCATGCCGACCATGTCTACCGGCACGACCCTAACGCCATCGAGTGTTTCCTGCTGACCGCCTTCCTCGCCTGCAATCTCTTTCATGCCTTCTTCGCGCTCAATCTCAAACCGGAGATCCGCAAGAACAGAACCCAGGTTTTCTGGCGCAGATTCATGGCGGCGGAGATCTATGCCGGAATCAACCCCGCCATCTCGCCATGAATTCCGTCGCCCGAACCTTACGCTCCGCCTGCCTCCTGAGTCTTTCCCAATTTCACTGCGGTGCCCCGGCGCCAGAGTGCGCCCCGCTGTCCTCCGAACCGCTTTTCAACCCTCCTTAACTCGTCCAAAGCACCATTGCGATTCTCCTCAACTCCCTCGACATCCAAATCTCATTGCACCTACTCAGTTTTCAGGTCGTCCCCGATGCTGGTTACGGAATCGCTGCTCTCACGGCGCACTTTTTCGCTAATTAGCCCTCCAGGGGCTAAAATGCGTTGCGGATTCGGCGTGACACCGGCTTCGCGGAGATGATAGCTGTAGCCGTAGAAGCTGCTGCACTGGACGTACTCGCTTCGTGTTCAGGCGCGGCCGCTGCACAATCTCGCTCCCGAAAAGCGAAGTACCTCGGAACAAAAGCGAACCCTCTGAATGGCAGCGACGAGGTCTTGGCGCAAGTGGGATTTGAGAAGGTCAGCGAAGAATTGCTTTTGTCAAAGAGCACTAAAGTCTCGGACATGACTCCGGATGACAACATTCTTGGCGAACCGAACCAATTTACGCCGGTGAGATCACCTGCGTCGCACAATTCCAGCCTCCAGCAGGCCTTGCAAATTGCGGCTGGGTTTGCGCTGATCAAGTTAGCAATACAAGTCGCGGCCAATCTGATGGCACAGCACCTCGGATATG
>DATMQI010000123.1:0-8889 GCA_035567135.1 Terriglobales bacterium | reverse complement strand
TGGATGTAGAGATGGCCACCACCGCCGTTCATGCTCATCTCTTTCGACATACCCATGTCTCTCGACACGCTTACTTCTTTCGCCATGCTTATCTCCTTTTTTTGAAACACTGCTTTTTTCTTCTGCTCCATAGAAAGTTAGACCAGATAGAAAATCTCCCCACGCGTAATCCAAACTATTTCGTTTTGTCTCCGTCGCGCAGAATCGGATAGAACTGAACCCAGGTCATATCGGTCTTTGCGACGAAGGCTTGGTGGCAGCTGGCGCATTCGGCGGCAGAGGCTTCTTTAGCCGATTCGGCATAGGGTAATGGATGGTGTCCAAAGTTGAAGAAGCCCCAGCCGTTCGTTGCGGCGAATCTCTTACTGTCCTTCACAGTGACGTCGAGGCCGTTGTATGCGCCGTTGAAATATCCTCGTCCGGATGGTTCGGTGCGCGATCCATCAGGAAAGGTCGGGTTGAGAACCCGAGTCAATTCTTTAACCAAGACGGTGCCTTCGGGAAAGGAACCGGTTTTGAGGTAGACGTCCAGGTTCTTCTCCTCGACGTAGACATGGTGGTATTCCGGGAAGTTGGCTTTGCCGTTGTTGAGGGCATTGGGCGTCAACGGGGCACCGACAAAAGCCCAGTGGCGATAGCCCACCGGCAGCTTCAACTTTCCGTCGGCATCAAACACAGCTGTGGACTGCGGAGCGGCCGCAACGCGACCAGAGTTACGCGGCAGTGAACTCGCTGCAAGTACTCCCATCCCTAACAGCAACACCACGATAAGTTTTCGCATTTCATAATCTCCCTTGAAGTGATTTCGAAGTTGGCTCTCGCACCACAGTGTTCCTCACTTTGAGGCGAGAACCGGATAACCTTGCACGTAGACCCAGTCCGTGCCCCTTGCTGGGATGTGGCAACCCAAGCAGTCTTTCTTGTAGTCGGTTGCAACTTGCTTGTCGGGGGCGTCGGCTTTGAACAGAGCCCAGCCCCAGCCATCCCCCCACAGTGGATTGTTGGAATAGCGTCCTTTTTCGTCCTTGATCATCACGAACCAGACTTTCGTTCCCGAAGCCCAATGCACGTCGCCTGTAGTCATTTGGGCGTGGTCTGTTCCAAAGACTTCCTTTACGAGAACAGTTCCGTCGGGAAACTTCCCGGTTTTCCGGTAGCTTTCAGCGGAGCCCGGGGATGCGTACGTGGCATGCATCTGGTTTCCTTTCGGATCGACCACCATGTATGTTCCGAGGGACTGGAAACGATCTCGGACATCGCTGGGTTTGCGGATATTTCCAGTTTCGTCAACTAAATCGAACCCGTTGTGACCGTTGTTGGTTTGTGGTTTAGGCTGCTCATGGCCAGCCAAAATGATCAAAGTGAGAAGCACTACTGAGCCGACGAACTTCATATCTTCACCCTCAGGCCTCTTTCCATGGCCGCAGCTATACAATGCAAGCGCTACGCCAATCCCAAAAGCCTAGTGTTTCCGTCGGTCAGCCCATGACGAAGGCACGGGAAGCGCTGAGCACGAGTCGAAAGATGACGAGGTGAAGTCTCCGTGACGTGGTGTGACGATACTGCGACACAGCATTAGAGGCAGGAGATGCTTGTCGAACAACGCGCTAATTAACGATCAATCCGGGCGGCAGTGCATCGATGCTGACTCGAAGGAAGATCAGAAATGCTCTGAGGAAGAACTGCTCTAATTGTAAGGACCAAGGACGAAAAGGGATTAGTGGACTTGTCACTCCGGTCATAATCAGCGTCCATTGTCGATAGCCCAAGTACACACAGCTAATCGTGGTCAGCTGCCCAGATCAACCACGGCGGGTTGCCACGCTCGTCTGGTTCGCGGTTCTGGTCCACGCCAGCGACCTCCACTTGCCGTGCCGGCCGCGAGATCCCCAGCTTCTTCATCTTGGAAATTAAAGTTGTCCGCTTTAGTCTTAGCCGAGCGGCCGCACCCCGGGGACCTCCTACGATCCAACCTGACGCGTGCAAGGCTTGCAGGATCAAGGAGCGTTGGGAATCCTCGAAGGTGACCTCCGGTCCGACGAGGTTCACCTTGATCGCGTTCGTTCCGACCACATTCCTTTCCGGCGAAAGCAAAGGATTCGCGAGCACTCCGTTATCCGAGCGAATTACGGCTCTTTCGATCAAGTTCTGAAGTTCGCGCACGTTTCCGGGCCACGAATACGACGTGAAAGCGTCCAATGCTTCTCTCGGAATATTGGTAATCTCCTTACCCATGCGCCGTGAAAAGACTTCCACGAAGTGCGACACCAACAGAGCAATATCCTCCCGGCGTTCGCGCAGGGGTGGTAGCACGATCGGAAATACGTTTAGACGATAGTAGAGGTCGCTGCGGAACTGATCCCGCGCGACCATCTCGCCAAGATTACGATGTGTTGCCGCGACCAGACGGACGTCGACGCGATGTGTCCGGCCGCTTCCCAGGCGCTCGAACTCTTGTTCTTGCAAAACTCGGAGTAGCTTCGGTTGTAGTGCCAGCGGGATATCGCCAACCTCATCCAAGAACAGTGTTCCCTTGTCAGCGAGTTCAAAGCGTCCGATTTTCTGCGCGATAGCCCCCGTAAAGGCGCCTCTCTCATGACCAAATAGCTCGCTCTCCAGCAAATCGAAGGGAATGGCGGCGCAATTCAGCTTCACATAAGGCCGGCCGTACCGCCCGCTGACGTTGTGAATCGCCTGGGCGATCAATTCTTTTCCTGTACCCGTTTCGCCTTGAATTAATACAGTGGAATCGGTCGGTGCAACTCTTTCAACCTGTTCGAGCACAGCTTCCAGTGCAGGGCTCTTGCCTACAATTCGCGCGAACTCGTGCTCTCTCTCCTTCTGTTCGCCAACCCGAACTGTCTCAGAGCCCTCCACAACTACCCTCCGAATCAGCCTCGTTGCATATAATCCGCTTCTAACGACTCAGTTTTTCAAGGCCGTTCGAACGCTCTCCAGCAGCACTGCGTCATCAAAAGGCTTTGCCAGGAATTTCACGGCTCCGCCTCTCATTGCCTGCAGCCGCATTTTCTCGTCACCGTGCGCACTAATGAAAATGGTTGGAATTGCGCAATGATCAGCGTTCAACTTAGCCTGCAGATCTAGCCCTGACATTCCGGGCATTCGGATATCAGCAATAAGACAACCCGTCTCGTGCTGCTGGCCGGACTTCAAGAAATCCTCCGCCGACGCGAACGATCGCACGCGAAAACCACCCGACCTCAACAGACGTTGCAATGCGGCCCGGAATGATTCATCGTCATCGACGACTGCAACCATTTTCCCACTCCCTTGTCTCGCCATTAGGATCCAAGCCTAACTCTTGTTCCGCACAACGCTATTATGGCTTCCGATAGGATAGGTAATAGATTTGTATAGACGGGCGTCCCAGCCGGTTCAGCGATGAGGTGCTAGCTGATCGCCGGAAGTTTGAGTTTTTCTGCCATTCTGCCCAATTCAGCGGGGGAGTTGGCGTGCATTTTACGCATCACTTGGCCGCGATGCACCTGCGCTGTGATTTCGCTGGTTCCAATTTTCGATGCGATCTGCTTGGTCAGCATTCCGGAAACCAGGAGTCCCATCACTTCACGCTCACGCATAGTCAACGTCTCGTAATGCTCCTTTAATTGTTGAGTCTCGCGCAGCTGTTGCCGCGCTTCCCCTTGTCGCTGCAACGCTTGTTGAATCGCATCGAGCAAATCCTGATCGCGAAACGGCTTTGTCAGAAACTCAACTGCCCCAGACTTCATGGCTCTAACCGTCATGGGAATATCGGCATGGCCAGTGATGAAAATGACCGGGATCTCAATCCCTTCCTCGGCCAATTTGCGCTGCACATCCAGCCCGCTCATCCCCGGAAGACGCACATCCAGCACTAAGCAAGTGGGGCCATCAGGGAGCTTGCGTGTCAGAAATTCTTTCGGCGTGGCGTACGACTCCGCGTGCAAACCCACGGACTTCAACAAACGCTCTGTAGCAGCACGGATCCGAGCGTCATCATCAATGACAAACACGGTGGCGCCGTCCGCGGAGGTCATGCGTGTGCCGCCATTTTTTGGGGCAGCGTGAACTGAAACGTCGCCCCTCGTCCGGCGTTCCCAGTGGCCCACACTCGGCCACCATGCGACTCGACAATCGAACGAGTGATCGCCAGTCCGACGCCAGTGCCTTGCGGCTTGGTCGTAAAGAACGCGTTAAAAATTTCGTCGCCCTTTTCCGTGGGCAGTCCTACGCCGCTATCGATGACCGAGATCAACACCTGCCCGTTTTCAGCCAACTGCGAAGTGATGCTAAGTTCACCGCCCACGTCACACATCGCCTCCATCCCGTTCATCATCAGGTTCATCAACACCTGCTGTAGCTGTACGCGATCCGCGATCACGTTTGGAAGGTTCTCGCAAAGCGCGAGATGTATGTTTACCGAATACCGGTTCGCCTCTTTCTGAAGCATAAGAACCATCTCTCGGATCACTTCGTTAACATCTACGACCTCCTGACGCGATGAACCCTTGCGGTACAGAGAGCGAACACGCTCAATGATCTCGGCTGCACGCCTAGCATCTCTGACCGTCTCCAAAGCAGCCTCCCGCGCTTCGGCCACGTCAGGCTCCTCGCGATGCAGGAATCGCAAGCACGCCTGAGCGTTTGTCACTGCCGCCCCCATCGGCTGGTTGATTTCGTGGGCCAAGGAAGCTGTCAGCTCCCCCAGCGTACTCACTCGGTTCAAATGTGCCAGATGCGCCAGTTCTTGTCGCAACCTCTCCCGTTCCTCCTCGGCGCGCCTCCGTTGTGTGATGTCGTTGTTCGTTTCCAGAATGGCGACCGGCGCATTCTTGTCGTCGCGCTGCGCGGACCACCGGCTTGCCACGACTACCTGGGTTCCGTCTTTCGCCGTGCGTACAAGCTCACCTTCCCATCGGCCGTTCGTTAATAGCTCGCGTCTAACCTGCTCAATGGAGGATGGGAATACTGTCTTCAACAATTCGGAACTGGCCTCGCCTGTGGCTTCCTCTGCGGTCCAACCGTACAAGTTCTCGGCGCCCCGATTCCAGTACTTGATTCTCAAATTCTCGTCGCGCACGAAAATAGCGTCATTCGTTAAGTTGAGGAGATTCGCTTGCTCCCGGAGAGTTTCCTCGGCGCGCTTGCGCTCCGTGACATCGACCATCGTGCCGACCACTTGAACAAGCTCTCCAGTGGGACTCAAAACTGGATGGCCGATGCCATGAATGTGTTTGATCGTTCCATCGGGCTTCACGAGTCTGAATTCGATGTCGCAATCGACTTTTTCGGCGAACGTCCTTTCACTTGCGACTTTGACCTTGTCACGGTCTTCCGGGTGTATCCGCGACAGCCACTGGTCAAACATCGGTAACCCTTGTCGCGGATCAAAACCGAAAAGCCGGAACATTTCCTCCGACCAATAAACGGTTTCGCGGCTTCTGCCATCAATGGCGCAACTGCCCGTGAGAGTGAGCCTCTGTGCTTCTGCCAGATAGTTTTCGCTTCTTTGTAAGGCTTGGTCGGCCCGCTTTTGTTCGCTCAAATCAAGCGCGAATCCAACGCCCTCTCTGCTGCTATCCTCGAACAGAGCGCCGGCGACCAGCACCGGCACGCGGCTGCCATCTTTCCGGAACCACTCTTTCTCATACGGCTGCACGGTCCCCGTCGCCATTGCTTCTGCCAGGGCGCGTTCGTCGCGCTCGCGCCATTCGTCCGGCGTCAGGTCCGTCCAGCGTACGCGCCCCGAGGCGACATCATCACGATCGTATTGCACCATTCGGAGAAAGGCTTCATTGGACGCGACGATTGCACCCTCGATATTCCAGATCACGATTGCCAGAATATTGGCGTCGAACAACCGCCGGATCTTCGCTTCACGGTTTTCGAGATCGCGGTACAGTCGCGTATTCTCGAGCGAAATGGCTGCTTGCGAAGCGAGTGCCTTCAGAACCGCGATCCGATCGGAGGTGAAAACGTGCGCGGTCAGATTGTTTTCAAGATAAAGGACTCCGTTGAGTCTGGCCTGATTAAGCAACGGCAAGCAGACAATAGAACGCACGCTGTGCTGAACAATATAGGCATCGGCTGGAAATGGGCTCGCTGCCGTAGCATCGTCGAGAATGACATCCTCGCGAGTCCGCATCACGTAGCGAACGACAGACTCGGGCAACACGGCGGCGGTCGCCGAGGCATCTCGCTGATGGACGGTGATGTCATTTCCGCTCGTGGTGGCCTCTGCCACTATCTGCAGTTCATCACCTCGCGGAAAGATCAGGAGACCTCGTTCAGCGCCGGCATGCTCGATGCCCGCGCGCATGATTCTCTCGATCAGTTTTTCCAACACCATCTCGCCTGCGACCGCCTGGGACACCTTGATTACAGTCGCAAGATCCAGGACTTCAGTCGGCGCCACGATCGTGCTCGTCGCGCGGCGAGTTAGCTCCTCTCTCTTGACGTGGGGATAGAACCGATCAAGCTGCCTTACCTTTCCCTCAGCCCCCCAACGGAGATAGCAATACCGGGCTTCTCGCAAATACGTTTCCGCAATCTTGTCGAAGCCTCGTGCCGCGTAGAACCGCGCGGCTACCTCGTATGCAACCGCCTCGTTGTGAATGAATCCATTGGCGTGCGCCGAGCGGATAGCCTTCTCGTAAAGCTGCTCGGCGTCGACTAGGCGGCCTTCGATTCGTGCGATTTCGGCGCCCACAAGTGCAGCTCGGTTTTCAAAATTCTCTGGGCAGTGCTCCGCCCAGGTTTCAAGCTGTTGGTGGTGAGCCGCTAAGGTTTTGATATGCTCCTCCCTCTCGACGGGAGCTGCGGAATCCCATGCTGCCGCGTGCGAAAGCGCGCTATAAAATCGAAACCCTGCCGGTTCCAGCAGTGACGGCGCTGACCAAAGCAGTTTTTGCGCCTTGATCGAGGCACCGACTGCCGAAGCATAGTCACCCGCCAAGAACCATGCTTGTATCTTAAGAGTCCAATATCCAAATCCAGCATCCGCTAGGGCGGGATTACTTGCCAGGTGCCGCTCAAACTCACCCTCATCGAAATCCTCATCGTTAAATGAGCCAAATTCATGGGTCAATCCGCGGAGGGTCCGAATTAGCTGGAGGTCCGATCTGACGATATCGACAACAAGTCCGACGCGCGCGCTCTTCGCAAACTCCACTCCCTTCTCCGCTTCGGCTTGTGCCTCTGCAAGGGGATCGCCTACTACCAGAAAATTCATGATCAACTGCGTGAAGCTATACGCCGCGTATGTGAAATCACCCATCCGGCGAGCCACATCAAAGGCGTGACGCACCAGGTCGCGGCTGTGCCGTACATGTTTTGTCCATGGGACAACAACGGCGAAACACAGGCAAGTGCGAGCCTCATAACGCTTCAAGCCGCGCTTTTCCAACAAGTCGTAGCCGAGTTGACCAAATCGAAATGCACCCTCGTAGTTGCCGAAGCGCGGTCCGGCTATGATCCCAAACCACACAAACGCAAAGCACGATCCGTCGCTATTACCGTACTCGAGACTAAGATTCACGATGCGGCAAATTACGACTGCACATAGGTTTTGGTCAAAGAACACTGCAGGCGTAATAAGTTCTGTCAAAACCTCTAGAACGTCCAGAACATCGGGATCGGCGACCAAGGGCAGGTTAACGAGGTCCTCTATCTGCCGGTCACCGAGCAGTGACCAAATGCGATCATATTCTCGCCGTACGTCGTCGCTGGTCGGATGAGCCGACCAGTCCGCCACGCCTCGCCGGAGATATTGAAGACATATCTCTACGCCCCGATCAAGCCTGTCCCAGGCCGTATATAGGGTTAGTTGCAAGCGTGTGACAGCAGCCAAATCGTGGGCGCGGTTGGCCCGTTCCCCGAGCATTGAAAGCCGCTTTTCGGCGGATTCCATTTCGGCGGTGAGCAGTTCAGACTCAGCTGCCAGGTATTCGAGCGAAAAAATGAGGTCATAATCCGTGTCCCAACTTTCTTCTGTCAGAAGCGACCGACCCGTCGCCAGATAGGAAAGAGCTGAGGCATAAGCGATTGAGAGCTTCGCGCGCCTCGCCGCGGTCAAATTCAATTCTGCGAGGCGCTTCCGCTCCTCGTTCGATGTAACGAGGTGAGTGGCGCGATTGAACTGGTTCACGATCTCGAAGATTCCTTCTTCGCGCTCGCCCGAAGGAGTTCTCTCCGCCAGCAGCCTTCCGATCCGGAGGTGCGCCTCTGCGCGCAAGTGCTGCGGGATCAAGGAATACGCTACCTCCTGCACGCGGTCGTGGAGAAAACGATAGGAATCTTCCGAGCGGAACACAAGACCTGCTAGAACAGCTTCCCAGAGATGCCGGTCTATTTCCTCGTTGGAGTCCTTGTAGACCATCTTGAGCATCGCAAAGTCCGCGCTGCTACCCAGGCAGGCGAGCTGCTTCAATGCGTCTTGCGTCTCAGCGGGCATACGGTTCAACTTGCCGCCTACCAAGTCCACAACATTATCCGTGTAATTCTTCGCCCGAATTCGGCTCAAATCCCAGGTCCATTGTCCTTCGCCATGATCGAAAGTGAGCAATCCTTCGTCGGCAAGCTCGGAAATGAACTGGATTGCGAAAAAAGGATTCCCTGTCGTCTTTTCATGGACTAATTCTGCGAGGGCACGACCTTGGTCCGGTTCACAATGAAGGGAATTCGCAACGAGCTGCTCCATGTCTTCGGAAGTTAGAGGTGCAAGCGCGATCTCCTGCAGCAGCACTCCTGCTCGACGCATCGCTTCGAGCTTGCTCCTCAGGGGATGAGTGGGCCCAACTTCGTTGTCCCGGTAAGCGCCGATCAACAGCAAGTGCTTCACGTCGGGCTGTATCAGCAGATCCTCCATCAAGTCCAACGTCGCCGAATCCA
>DATMQI010000122.1:0-4645 GCA_035567135.1 Terriglobales bacterium | reverse complement strand
GCATCCGCGCGACATCGAATACGTTCTGGTGACCAATCCTGGCAATTTCACCAAATCGGCGGACTATCGCGCCCTTGCTCGCATACTTGGAAATGGCTTGCTCACCAATGAAGGAAAACCCTGGCAGCGCCAGCGCGGCCTGATCCAGCCGGCTTTCCGTCGCGAAAACATTTTGTCTTATGCGCCGGTGATGACCCGCGCCGCCCGCCGCATGCTCGACTCCTGGGGCGACGGAGAATCGCGCAACGTGCACGGGGATATTATGGCCATGGCGCTTGAGATCGTCGCGCAATGCCTTTGTGGCGCAGAAGTCTCTGGTGTTACCGACCGAGTGGGCAAAGCCATGGACGTGATTACCGACCGTTTCATGACTGATGCCAGTCAAGCCCTCCTGCTGCCGTTTGACCTTCCCGATTTCCTGGCACCGGCGCGGCGGGACGCCATTAGCGACTTAAACCAAATCATCGATGGCATAATCCGCGAGCGGCGCGCCTCGCATCAGCCGCGAGGAGATTTGCTCGACACCCTGCTCCATTCGTATGACGCCGAAGGACATCCGATGAGCGATGAGCAATTGCGCGATGAGATTATGACTCTTTTCCTGGCTGGCCACGAAACCACTGCGATTGCCCTGTCCTGGACCTGCTACTTACTCGGCCAGCACCCGCAGGTCGAGGCAAAACTCAGTGAAGAACTGGTTGCGGTTCTGGGCGACCGCGAGCCCACTCCTGAAGACCTTCCCCGTTTGCGCTACACGGAAATGGTGCTCAAAGAATCCATGCGGCTATATCCCCCCGTCTGGCGTATCGCGCGCAAAGCGAAAGCGGACTGCGAAATTGGCGGCTATCGAGTGACTGCCGGCACGAACATTTTCATCTTTCAATCACTAACGCAGCGCGACGCTCGGTGGTTCACAAATCCGGATGCATTCGGTCCCGAGCGCTGGCGTGAAGACCCCATCCGCTCCGGCAAGATTCCGCGCTTCGCCTATTTCCCATTCGGCGGTGGTCACAGGGTTTGTCTCGGCGCCGCATTCGCCATGATCGAAGCCACACTCCTGCTCGCCATGATCCACCAAAAGTTTCATCTCGACCTCGTCCCCGGCCATCTCGTCGAGCCTCTACCTTCCGTAACATTGCGCCCTAAGCACGGCATCCGCGTAATCGCCCACCGCCGGCTGCGGAGACCCAGCGATCACATCTGAATTACGGGCAATTCGGAAGTGATTCCTCTGGTTCGCCCCAACTGCGCAGGCGGTCGAATCGGAATTCTCACCCTGCCTCATATCATGACGCGTACAAGAGAGCTGCATCTTTCACCTCGGTCAGACATCAAACACCTGGCGGGACGGGGGCGGCGGCACTGGAAGAAAGAGCCTGATGTTTTGCGTGGAGTAATGAAATTACCCGTGAGAAAGCGACTAATCTTGTTCCTGGCGATCGGTCTGGGATTCACTGCATGCTCTGGCGATATAGTCTCCTCTGATGCGCCACAGAAAGGAACGGCCGAGGCTCGGACGCCGGGTACGCGGAATTCCCTGAGCCCCGCGGGGGAACAAGAGCTGCGCATCCTCGTCGAAAGTGGGCACCTTCCGGATCTGCAGTGGCCCAACTTCTCCGAACACCGCGACGCTGTTAAAGAATTCTACGATCTGGCCGGCTACAGTGTGGCATGGAGCCAAGCTGGCAAACCGACGGCGCAGGCCATTGAGTTGATCCGCATCCTGGAAGACGCCGATCAAAAAGGGCTCGACAACAAGGACTACGATGGGGCGCGGTGGCCGGAGCGCCTGAAGACGCTGCAGAGCCCATCCACAGCGGCCGAGTCAGCATTGATAAAATTTGATGTGGCCCTCACCGTTTCAGCAGTCCGTTATGGACTTGACCTGCACCTAGGAAAGGTAAATCCCAAGGCTCTCCACAAAGATTTCGATCCAGACGTTCACAAACATGATCCCGGAGGATACCTCTGGGAAAAAGTGGTAGGAGCACAAAGCGTGAAGGATGCCCTGGCGCCGATCGAGTCTTCGTACCCCCGTTACCAACGCACGCTGGTGGTGCTCCAGAAATATATGAACATGGAGAAGGAAGAAGTGTCTGATCCGCTGCCGCAGGTGAAGAAACCAATCACAGCAGGCGAGCAGTACGAGGCCACCGGGAAACTGGCGCGCAGGCTGCAATTCCTGGGTGATCTGCCTCCGTCGGTGTCGGTGCCCCAAAATTCACTGGAATATTCGGGCGCGGTCGCGGAAGGCGTGAAACACTTTCAGCTCCGCCATGGCTTGGACGCCTCGGGCAAACTCGGACCCCAGACCATCACGGAGCTGAACCGGCCGATGAGTGACCGGGTGGAACAGTTGCGGCTGATGCTTGAGCGCTTCCGCTGGATGCCGCACAGCTTTGCTCAGCCACCGATTATCGTGAATATCCCAGAATTTGTTTTGCGCGCATACGACTCGTCGTTGCACCCCACCCTGATCATGCCTGTGGTCGTGGGACGCGCTCTGCGCACCGAGACGCCAGTGCTCGAAGAAGAAATGAAATACCTGATCTTTTGGCCTTACTGG
Source organism: Terriglobales bacterium (assembly GCA_035567135.1). Lineage (GTDB taxonomy): Bacteria > Acidobacteriota > Terriglobia > Terriglobales > Acidobacteriaceae > JABDBE01. The sequence continues at coordinate 2,079 of DATMQI010000122.1, read as the reverse complement.
AATGTGCCGCCGAGTATTTTGCGGGCCGAGATCGTTCCGAAAATTACTAAGGACCCGGAGTATCTGCAGAAAAACAACTTTGAAGTGACTACATACTCCGGAGAAGTGGTTACCGACAGCGTCGTGAGCGAAGAAGTGCTCGCGCAATTGCGCGCGGGCAAACTCATGGTCCGGCAGAAACCGGGACAAAAGAATGCGCTTGGCCTGATCAAGTTTGTTTTTCCAAATGCCGACAACATCTACTTGCACTCGACACCGTCCCAAGCGCTTTTCGAGGAGAGCCGGCGCGATTTCAGCCACGGCTGCATTCGAGTTGAGGATCCCAGGGCCTTAGCCACCTGGGTGCTCCGAAATAATCCCGGTTGGACGCGAGAGCGGGTGGAAGCGGCGTTTCAAGCGCAGAAGGAGGAGCAGGTAAATCTGGCGCACGAGATTCCCGTGTTGATCCTCTACGGCACCGCGATTGCCAACGAAGACGGCCAAGTTTACTTTTTCGAAGACATCTACGGGTATGACAAAGCTCTGGCTAAGCTGTTCGCCCAAGCGTATGCGTCAAAAAACTGAGTCGCTGGGCAACTCTTCAGCTACAGTCTACCTTAGTTGCTCCGCTTGCATGAATTATTCTGCGTTGGCGCGCGACGAGGAGCAGCCGTAGCACCACGTACGGACGCGTCCAGTGTCGACATGAACGAATCCCGAGCGGGGGTAATAACCTACTCCTCCACGACCCAGCGCCAGCGCGGCATTGCGCAGCGTCAGCGTATCGACCCCTGGAATGCGAATATCAATGGCGTCGGCCTGCATGTGCTGGCTGTTCTTCGCCACCCCGGCAGAACGGGCGCGAAGAAATTCATTGCTCCACGGGGTCCGGTACCCGCAAATGATCTCGATCTCCGCGCCTGGATGCCCGACAGCCGCGGCCGCATCGGAAAGAATGTCGAAGACCCGTGGATCGTAGTGCTTGACGTCCCCGGTGCGATGATCGCGCAGGAAATGGTCGAGCTGGTCTTCCGCTTCGGGTAGATAGACCTCGCCGCGACGGTACACAACGTCAATGTGCTCGCCCGTATGGGTGTGATAAAGGCGGAGACGATGTTCCTGCGAAGAAGTGGCCTCGGCGGCGAAGGAGGAATTGCTGGCGGAGATAACCACCAGAATCAAAATAGCGCAACAGACCCCAATCGCGACAACTGCCTTCAACAAGTAAAGCCTCCAACCCACAATCCGTGAAACGAAAAGAAAAGTGCCAGCAACCAACAATTTTACAGGAAGCAAGGAGTAAAGGCGAAATTAGGGGGTTAAATTTGGCGGGTGGCCGAAGCGGACGGTCGGCCCACCTTGTCCACCCTTGGCCGATTGCGCCCGAATCACGAGCCAACCGGAAGTAATCACCCATTGGGACCGGATAGGTCCTGAGAAGCGGTGCCAGCACAACCGGTCGATGCAACACCATCTGCTATAAATCTCTTCCCTAAAGGTGGTGTTTATGACGCAAGCGAGTCGGGTGAGGCTTTCTGCGTTGCAACGGATCGACATGTGGAACAGTTTCGTTCGCAATCATCGCAAAGCGATAGCCGCGATGGACTTCTTCGCGGTTCCGACGATCACGTTCGGTATGATCTACTGCTTCTTCGTCATCAGCCACGACCGTCGGCACATTTTCCACTTCAACGTCACCAAGCACCGACAAGCCTTTTGGTTGTTCAGCAGTTGCGGGAAGCCTTCCCGTTCGGATCGGCTCCCCGGTTCTTGATCTTTGACCGAGACGGCAAATATGGACTCGAGGTTCCTGCGGCGGTTCGATCCCTGAACATACGACCGGTCCGAACTTCGTTTGAGAGTCCATGGCAGAACTGTGTGGCGGAACGGTGGGTGGAGAGCTGCGGCCGTGACCTGTTGGATCACATCATCGCGGTGAATGAACGGCATCTGAAGCGACTGCTCTCGGAATACGTCCGCTACTACCATGAGGACCGCACGCATCTGGGACTCAGGAAGGCAACGCCGGAGAACCGGATTCCTTCCCAGGCATCGGCCGCGTCGTTTCTTCCGCGCGGCTCGGCGGTTGCATCACCGCTA
>DATMQI010000121.1:0-15839 GCA_035567135.1 Terriglobales bacterium | reverse complement strand
GCAAAACCCCGATGCAGACCTTCCTGGATTCGGTTTCTCTGGCGCGGGAGAAGATGCTCGACCGTAATTTTTCCTCCGCGCCGGAGCCGGAGCGGAGCCCTGCGCAGCGGAGCGCAGGCGGAGGCGCGGCCGCGGGTACGGGCGCTTGAACTTAACCAGAATGTCAGATCAAGTCTGAGCTATTACAACTTTGCCCACGGTTTCGATCTGTGTCCGGTTCATTGAGCAGCGCCCGCTGCGTTCGCCTGCCCCGTTGTGTTCTTGGTGAACGGGGGAACCGGAGCATCCGGGCTGGTGCTCGACTCCTTCATCAGCCTGCTCACCGACGCCCGCGAGATGCCGTGTTTCTTGGCAACCTGCGTCAGCGACATGCCGGAACGGCGGTCTTGAATCACCTGCTGTCGGTTTACATCGAGCCGCGATCTTCCGATCTGGCGTCCTTCCAGCTTCGCCCGTCGCATTCCACTTTTGACACGTTCAACGACAAGTGACCTTTCCAGTTCTGCAATCGCCGAGATGATCGTCACGAAAAGACGCCCCATCGCATCCCCCGTCGCCACGCCTTCCCTGCGGCTGACAAACTCAATCCCCAGACTGTCCAGTTCGTCCACTACTTGCAGGAAGTTCCTAGTGCTCCTCGCGATACGGTCAAGAGCCGCGACCAGCACGGCGGAAAACTTCTTGCTTCGCGCATCCGCCATGAGGGCATCGAGACCCGGACGGCGTGCCTTCTTTCCGCAAACACCACGGTCTTCGTATTCGTGGACGACCTCGAAGCCTCTCTGTGCCGCCAACTCTCGAAGATCGTACAACTGAGATTCGACATGCTGGTCGGGAGTCGAAACGCGGACGTACAAGGCTGCTCTCTTCATCTGCTCAGTTCCTCCTTGGATATTGTGGGAAATCAAGTTCTCTCTTCGTAAAGTCGGATCGAACGTCCTGTCTGAACGTCAATGAGCACAGTGGGGGAGCGGGGAGTCTCTCTAAATCCCGCCCGTCGCAAACAGTCTTTCGCTTCGGGCACGCATGGCACCACGAACGTGTTGCTCGCGAACCTGTCTCGCTGGAACGGAAGCAACAGATGCGGAATGCGTCCTCGATAGAGCGTTGCTTCCGCGTGCAGAATGTGCTCGCCTTCCCTCTGCAATGATGCCTGCAAGCGCCTGCGTACAACGAATCTGACTGCTTGGCGATTGCAAAGCCTCTCCGCAGCCTCCATGCAGACGGTCAACTCGGGGGCGAGTACGCTCAAGTTGGAACAGACTTCGTGCTCCAGTAGCCAGCCGAGGCGGAAATCGCTGAGTTGACGTAGCCGTCCTGCGAGCACGCCGGGGATCACCAGAGCCGCCGCGAACCGCTCCGCAACGTTGCCGGAACGCGCCCGCGTCCGCTGCTCTGCCATAAGATCGCGGATGCCCAACTCTCGCATGCTTCAGTAATACAGTCGGCTTTCGAAAATTGGCTACCTAATCGGGCGTGATTACCAAAGATTTCCATCCGAAACCAGACGATTTTGTCGGGTGCTCTGTATACCTATGGTGGAGGGAAGGACTCTATGCTCAAAAAGGACTACGTTCGCGACGGAAACCGCAAGATCATCGGGTCGATCACGAGCGGCTACAGCGGCGGCACATCTGATGTCGTCCGAGACGAGCACAACGAAATCAGCGGGCGCACCAGTGACCTGTTTCACACGACACGCGACGGGCGCGGAAATCTCGTCTCCACCAACACGAGCGATCCGGGTCTTTTGATCAACCGTAAGAAGTAGCGCCGACTCACCACTCCCCGCGCGGTCTCAGTTCCTCTCCCACTCTGTTAACGAGGAGGAAGCATGCCTACGCGATCCGTATCGCCCGAGGTAATCGAATGCCCTCTCTGTTCTGGCGAAGGCGAACTGACCCGCGCAGAGATTCTTGACCGTCTCGGCGTTAAAGACTTCGCCCGCGTCGCTCAGCTTTCCGCTGAAGAAGCATTCCGCCTGCTCCAGAGCAAGCACGACCGCGACAATCAGTCTACGTGGTCTCGTTTCGAAGCCGAGTTGGCAAAACGGACTGCGGAGCTTAGAGAGCAGCACAAGGACGCATTGCGCCTCGCCATGTCAGAAAAGGACAGTCTGTCGCGGCAGGTCGAGGTTTGTTTGCGAGAACTCGCCGATCTCCAAAAGAATCAGGAACTCGAAGGCGAACTGTCGAAGGCTGCACGGATCGGAAAACGCGAGGAGACCAGCTTTGAGGATGAGGCTCGCAGTTGGGCTGGGGTCTGGATCAGCGACAAGTTGCCGCGCAACGGCGACTTCCTCCTCTCCTACCGCGCTCCGAACGGCGACCCCGCTGAGCCGAAAATCCTAATCGACAACAAGGACAAATCGACAATCGCGGAGAGCGACATCGACAAGCTGGTGCGCGACGCACGGGAACGCTCCATCGGCGTCGCCGCACTGGTCGCCCGCGATGAAACACAGCTTCGGCAAATTGACCGGGAATCGCGTTGGAGCCGCAAGGACGGTGTGTGGGTGCTTCGCACTACCCGTCAGTGGATCGCCCGCGACCTCGACGTATTGAAGCCAATCTTTGAGCGCATGCGAGCACAAGGTTTCGACCTGCTGGATAGAAATGCCGTGCTCGCCGACGAAGTCCGTCGAACCCTCCCTGAGATCGACCGGATCGAGAAGGAACTGGGGAGGGCGGCGAAGGCGATCCAGTCCGTGTCAGCGCTGGTCGTGCGCTATAGGGAGCGACTGCGCAATCTGTGCGACACCGCTGCCAGCGCGAAGATCGCTCCAACTCCAGCGGACGGCGGTGTTCGCCAAAACGTCACCGCGTAGAGATCAGTGGAGGCAATCTTGATTCACGAACTTGCTCGTTATTACCTTGCGCAGGGCAAGACAGTGAGGGCGGCTGGCTTGATGCTCAAGCTAATCAAGACAGAGCCAACGCCGGAAAATCTCGAACTGCTGGCAGACATTTATATGCAGCAGGGATTGTTTGATGATGCGAAAGAGTTGTACTTGCGCGTTGTGAAAGCGGGTTTGAAATGAAGCCACTAATGGAAGAGGAGGCGTTGCGGTGAGGATCAGCAAATCCAAATTCGTCGCGCCGTAAGAGAGGAGACCCTGTGCTCAGATCGTTGCTGAGGTCGCTGTTGAAAGACTTGCTCATCGCGGTCGCACTTCTCGCCGCTTCGGCAACTCTCCCCTTCGCTTCGTTTTGGCTGGTAAGCGACCCCGTTGGCGGTCAGCTTTTCTTCTGGTTGTCGCCTTGGACGTGCGCCGTGTGGACGGTGTTCGTCTCGGTGCTCGTCGGCTCGCGTTTCTGGCTGGGCAGGGAGCACGTGCTCGCGTGGCGTGCCGCCCGAGGCGGCTACCTGATGTCGAGCCTCAAGTCCACCGCGCTGATGTTCCTCGCCCTGCTCGCGAGCTACGGCTTCGAGTTCGCCGTGATCCTCCTGCTGCCCCGGTCTCCAACCTCGCTACGCCTGCTGGTGCTTGCCGCGTACGCGCCTGCGGGAATGGCAGCCGTGTGGAGCGCCCGCGGCTAAGCGGAAGCGTGGGCGCTGCCAGCTTGTCTTGGACGCGAAAGGCAAGCGGCTCATTCGATGCAAGAACCCAGCAAAGCACCGCCTGACGGACGGCACGCCGCTATGCACCGTGCATTGGCGAATGTCTGCGGAGGCGAAGCGTATCCCGTGGCTGAGATCATGCGAATCCGCACGCACAGCGACGTGGTAGTCGCGAGAACGCTGCGGGAGGGACGATGACGGACGACGACAAGCTGATCGAGTCGATGTTCGAAGAAGTGATCGAGACAACCATCAAGTCGGAGGTGCTGCGGTGAGCACAAGGATCAGCAAATCGAGATTCATTGCAGGCGTGCAGTGCCTCTTTCTTCGTAGCATCGAGTCGTGAGGGGCTTTCCTTGATCTTCGCGATTCCTTGCTAGGTGTAGCGGACTAGCGCCACAAAGTGTGGCATTGAGGTTTCCTCCTGATTCAAGCCGCCACAAGTTTCACGAGTGCAGTTTTGTTGCGGATAATCAATGTGGAGCCCTTCAGTTCAACGATTCTCAGTTTTCTAAACTCTGAAAGTGTACGGGTTATCGTTTCCCGGCGGGTGCCGATGAGTTGGGAAATGTCTTCGTGGGTCAGCGCGAGCTTTGTACGGACTACTCCATTGGCGACCTCTCCCTCCCCTGACGACTCCAACAAGAACTTGGCGAGCCTCCCCGAAATCGAGTGCGATAACCCAATCGTGCGGACAAGATCATATGCATCCTGACAATCACGGCTGACATGCTGGGTGGCGCGTAGGCAGGCATCACCGTGCTTTTTGAGGAACGGAAGGAAGTCTTGTCGGCTTACGAAATTCAGCTGGCATGGCCGGATCGTCTCCACCGTCAACTCATACGATCTGCCAGTAACAGTTGCGTGCAGGCCGAGAACTTCTCCGGCTTTTGCTATCCGCAGGATGAAGGTTTTCCCATCTTTAGAGGTGGTCGAAAGCTTGGCTTGCCCTTGGCATAGCATGAAGATGCCACGCGGCGTTTGTCCTTCAACAAAAATGACAGCGTGTTCTGGGTAAACGGCGGCATGTTTTATCTGGTTGAAAGCTTCCAGAGATTCTTTGGGGAGATCGCAGAAGAATTTCTCGGAGCGCAGTTGACAGGTCAGACAGTTTTCAACGCAGGGCAGACCGTAGGGCGAGTTCATGGATGTTCCTCACCTTCCCCAGACCACATACCTACACGCCCAGCCAAGTTCCTTGGCAGCAATTTCTGAGCACGAACTCGGGAACCCCGCAGAATGCGGTGGCGATAGGGGCGGCGGCCATGCTTCGTCTGTTCAAAAGCTAGGCAGGAATGGTAGGCAACGGACATGGCGAAAAACTGATCAAAAGAGCACAGTTTTAGAAGTGCGCAATTTCACTTCTCCTTGACCAAAAATCTGCGATGGCTATGAGCGTTCTTGACCACACAGGTCGGACCCGAGTTGGTAGCGAATACTTCGTCGAGAGTGGTCGCTTCTGACCATACAACGATAGGAATACCGCGTAAGGTGAGGGTGCATACGGATACGCCAGACTTTGATGTCAGGATGCGGCAGGCGATTCGAAATCGCAAAGCGCCACTGTCAGGTCGCATCTTTAGATACGACTTATTACTAATTGAGGAAGTGGAAAAATGGCTACTCAACTATGCCAGAAATGCAAACAAGCCCACCCCGGTCGTGTCTGCGATTACGACGAAAAAGGCGAATGCGCCGAGACGATTGGCGCCAATGAGGTTGCTCAACCATATAACGAGCCATCAAAAGACGAGGAAGATTGAGTTTCGTCTCCGGAGCAACTGAGCGCCACCTTTGACAAGGGCGTGCAGAAAGTCACCCGAAGTTTCTTGGTAGTAATGGTACCCGACATCCTCATCCTGAAGGCAGTAAACAAGCAACATTAGACGCATTGGGACCAGCCCCTGCCGTTCCGTCGCTGTTGTAATCACCATCTCAACCACGACCCGTGAGGCTACTCATTTCGAACGATCTTGCGGCAATCGTCACAGAGATTGTCCGTGAATCGCTGGCCGCGTTCGGGCACCGAACCGGACACCCGACAGACCCACCCCTCCGCTCGGCAAAGGTTAGCCCACGCTTCATCCCTCTTGCGTTCGGGGTCGTCGGTACTCACGACGTGCGAAAGTATAGCTCGGCTTGATTTCGTTTTCGATGTGGCGGTTCACCGAAACAGAAAAACCGCCCACATTCAGGCGGCTTCGTGGAGTTTGCAGATCATCTGCCGCATCGGGCCGAAGCCCCTACCACCGCACTCCGAAGTCGGTTGGTCGCGCCTTACGCACTGTCCTGATGCTTCAGGGATTCTATCGGCCTGCGATCCGCGCCAACAATGGCACCTTGGTGATGGATGGTAACGTTGAGGGGATTTTCGGAGTTGAACTCCTGAAATTGGCAGACGTGCGGAACTGCCGCTAGAATCGGCTTCTCCGACTCGATCTACATTGTCGCAGCGTAGGCTCCTCAACGCTGACGGATAACGAAATCCTGAGTTTTTCCGGATACACATCGGCCCCGCCCAGACTGTTGGTGTCCACTGCCATGACCACGCCGATGTAAATAAAAACGGCCCCGATTCATGAGGCCGTTTGCGCGACATCGTGCGCGATAGGTTATTCGGTTATTCAATCGTCACCCAAGTGGAAGAACACGCCATTCTGCTCGTGAGCAATTATCGAGTAACGGTTGCGTATTGGATTGGGGGCCTCAGATACAAATGAGAAGCCTCCCGGCTGAGACGCCTGTGCCGACCAGTTTATGGTGGCCCCGGTCTTCACGAAGTGACCGCGGAAGTTCTGGTTTTCGTTCACGACCCTTTGAGAGTCGATGACGCCGCTCCACTCGATGTCCAACGACACAGCAGCGGGAACTGCGGCAATGGGCGGAATGTTCAAGCCATTTCCCACGAACCCTTGCCCATTCGTAAGGTTATTGAGCAAATCGTGAGCATCCATTACGGGAACGTCGTGCACTCGCAGCAACGCGAAACCTTCGTCAAGATCGGCCTGTATCGCATCGTGCGAGGTTGGGATAACCCAGAAAAGCCCATTAGGCGCGATTCCGGGGCTGTAGTCGTGAGTCTGTTTGCCGGGATTGAAGAGCGTCGCGTCTGTGGGATTGAAATTGTTCGGGTCGAACTGACCCTTGTAAATGTCGAGTCAAACGAACACGAAAGAGCCGTGGTGGTGGTTACCGTCCTCGCCTACGTACTCGCCCCGCATGGCGCCCATGTCAGCGCGAAACGCAAGCGACCCCGGTTTGGTGTCGTCTGCGAAAGAGACGCCGCTTCCGGTCCCAAGACCTCGAATCATGGTGTCGAGAACCAGACCGTTAAAGTCGCCGATCTCTGAGGGATCACCCTGTGCGGTGTCGAAGATAGTCAGGGGTAATGTCGGGTCATTGGGCAGCGGATTGTGGTGAACATGGAAGCCGAATGCGGTACCGCCGCCCGGGATAGGGTTGGGCTCCACTGTCTTTGGGTCGGCCAGTGCGACCGGGCAAAGTGCGAACTCCGATGCGGCTGCAAGACCTGCTACCCCCGCGGCGGCGCTCAAGAATCCACGACGTGTGAAATTCCCGGCGTCGGCGTGAAAGCGGCGAAAGTGTTCTTCAGTCTTTCTCTGTAGAAGTCCTCTCCAGGGAGGAACAGGGACTCTGTTCATGGTTTTGTTCTCCTTTCGGTGAAGCTGTGAAGAGATGGATCGAGGAACGACCTTCTTTTGGGAGAGGCTGGACGATGAGAAAGGGCAAGAGAAGAGATTTGCATAGCTCCCCCCGAGTCAAGCCTTAGATGTGTGCCCGTGAGATCGTTACCAGACCAAAAGTGCCTGAGGCCTCAACGTCAGAGCGTCGACGTCAGGAGAAGGCAAATGCCGCACGCCCCGTGCGGTATGCGATGGATTGTGCTACCGGAAAATCTCGAGGTCAAGAAAAAAAAACGGAAGGGAACACTTGGTCCCTAAGTGGGCTGGCGCAATTCCCTGCTCAGTTACAGAGTCGCGATTGCAAGGTTCTGTAAACAGGCGTTCTCACCAGCTTGCGCCGTCTGTCCATGTTTGCCCGTTGAGTTTTCGGGAAAAATCAGACCTCGGTTCAGGGGTTGAGGGATTGTGTCTGCCAGAGAAATCAATCGAGGAGAGCGTTGGCGGCAAGGAGCTACTGCTGTACGGGACAGAGGGATGTGAAAATCCAAAAGTTTTCGGCATCCTCAAAGCATCGGCCCTAGAACCCCGTTCTATCGTCATGTCCTGCGCGATCCGCGCCATCGGAAGAACGGGAGCCGCCTTCTAGCGCAGGGATTGCCACTAAGCATTGACCTCCCCTCTCTGACACCTAACATCTCTACCAGTGACCACGCCCTCTCAACCCGTAGGGCAGACGGTCTCTCATTACCGCATCCTCGGCAGGATCGGCGGCGGCGCGATGGGTGTTGTGTATGAGGCCGAAGACCTCAAACTAGGTCGTCATGTCGCCCTGAAGTTCCTTCCCGACGAACTCGCCAACGATGCACAGGCTCTCAGCCGTTTTCAACGGGAGGCCAAAGCTGCATCCTCGCTGAACCATCCGAACATCTGCACGATCTACGAAATTGATGAAGTCAATGGCCGAGCTTTCATCGCCATGGAACTGCTGGAGGGCCAAACGCTTCGGCACCGGATCGCTGGTAAGCGGGGCAACACTCTCCGGATCGAGACGGAATTAGTGGACGTGAACAGTGGTGCGGAGGTTTGGGGGGAAAAGTTCGACCGGCAAGTCTCAGACGTGAGCACGATTGAGGAGCAAATCGCGAACGACATTTCGGACAAGCTGCGGCTACGTTTATCAGGAGAAGCGAAGAGGCGACTCACGAAGGGTTCGACCAGCAGTTCCGAAGCCTATCAGCTATATCTCAACGGCAGGTTCCAATGGAACAAGAGAACGGAAGAAGGACTGAACAAGGCCATCGAGTATTTCAGGCAGTCGATCGAAAAGGATTCCAATTACGCGCTGGCCTACGTTGGATTGGCCGATACCTACCTCTTGCTCCCTGAGTATGGGAGGATGGCACCATTGGTTGCGGCACCACCAACCAAAGAGGCATTGACGAGGGCGCTGGAGATTGACGCAGACCTAGCGGAGGCCCACGCGTCTCTGGCACTGATGAAGGACGGTTTCGAGTGGGACTGGGCTGGGGCGGAAAAAGAATTTAGACGGGCTATTGAACTGAATTCCAACTACGCGACCACTCACCACTGGTACGCAAATTTTCTGTGGGAGATGAAACGAAACGACGAAGCCATAACTGAGAGCAGGTTGGCGCAAAAGCTCGATCCTCTGTCTCCGATCATCAACAATGTGCTGGCCCTGATGTTGCTAACTGGAGGCAAATACGACAGTGCCATCGAGCAGTTCAAGCGAACCTTAGAGTTGGCCCCAACTTTTCCCGAGTTGCATTTTCAGATGTCGAGAGCGTATTCGGAAAAGGGACTTCACGACGAAGCGATTACCGAAGCACAAAAAGCAGCGTCCTATTCTGGCCGCACACCGAGATATGTAGCCGGAGTGGGATGTGCTCTTGCCGTCGCCGGCAAAAGAGCCGATGCACACAAAATCATCGACGAACTCGCTCAATCGTCCAAGAGTGGTTACGTGTCACCCTATTACATTGCGAGACTTCACAGCGCACTTGGAGAGCAGGATCGAGCATTTGAATGGCTAGAGAAAGCCTATGAGGTGCGAGACGACCAATTGCCTGAGGTCAAGGCTGAACCACTCTTTGATGGTGTCCGCTCCGACCCACGCTACGCCGACCTGCTGCGCCGCATGAACCTACCACAGTGAGCCTTTCTTCGCCCTCTGGAAGGACGCCGATCCCTATATCCCATCCTGAAGGAAGCCAAGACGGAGTACGCGAAACTGTAGTAACCGCGGGCTCGCCTCCGCCCGCCCGTGCAAGGCTCGCCCGCAGAGTAGAAATTCTCAACTGTTGCAATCAGGCCACTGCACTCTCGATCGGGGGCTTTCCGAAAACGTCCCTGGGAGCGCCATCTCAAACCGACTGATTCTGGTTTCCCGGTTATCCGTGCACAATCCACCGACGTTCTTCATCGGACCCAGACGTTTTGTCAGACTCTCTCACGGAGGCGAGCATGGGAAGCGGTCTCGCAGTCGCCTCGATCTCGATAGGAACGAAGACGATTCAGAAAGTGAGGATAAGGATTCTTAGTCCTTTTCTCCAACTGCATAGCCACCGAACCAACCCGTTGGCGACATTCCCGGTGCGTTCAAGTGGCCGCTCAGCCTGGTCTGACAGGACTTCCCAACCTCCCCAAGTTGGATTTCTTTGCCGTCGGACAGGAACTGCGCAGCTGCGGTGATCGTGTTTATGTTCACGACGGTAAAAGCCCCGCTCAAGGTGTCGACGATCACCTGCTGCCGCAAAGTCGAAACCTGGACAGCCGTGCCTGAGCGAAATGAATCGGGATTGCTAAAATCCCCGGATGCCGAAGCCAGGTAGATTGTGGTCGTACCGGTTCGGTCTACAATTCGCAGCGGTCCATTGGCGACCACTTTGACGGTCATGGCCTGAGTGTAGAAGGTGAATTGCAAGGACGGATCCACCCCCGCCACTGCTTGCAGGTTCCCAAATTGATTTGACGAAGCCGGGTTAGGAGATCCGTTGATGACCTGCCCGACGTATTCCATCAGGATCTGTCCGCGGAAGGGGCTAACGTCGTCTGCCCAAACCACCGCACTGGCACAGAGTGCCGCAACCGCTATTGCCGCGAAACAATATCCGGCTAACCTAATCCTCGTTTTCATTACGATCTCCTTTCGCGCTGAGAGCAAATACATACCCTGCGGTTGGTGATGCCACAATGGACTGCGTCTCAAGCTTGGCTCAAGTTTCGCTCAAGACCGTGTTAAATCGGGCAAGTGCCTGAAAACACGGCGTATCTGTGTTCTTGGTGTATCATCGGCACCGCGGAGCAGGACATGGCGGCTTCAAGGTACCAGTTCGGCCAGTTCGAGCTTGACTTGCGGAGCTACGAACTGAAACGGGATGGTCAGTCATTACGCCTTGAGAAGATCCCGATGGAACTGCTGATCTTCCTCGTTGAGCACCACGGGGAACTGATCACCAGAGAGCAAATCATCGAAAGGCTCTGGGGCAAACAGGTATTTCTCGATACTGAGCAAGGCATCAACACCGCGATCCGGAAGGTCCGCCAAGTTTTGCAGGATGACCCTGAGAAGCCACAATTTCTGGAGACCGTCGTAGGAAAGGGTTACCGCTTTGTTGGCAATGTAACGCTGAGCAGGACTGAGTTTTTGGCATCGGGTGTCCGTGTACTGCCGGAATCGAAAAGTGCCGGGCGCATTCATCGGCTTCGGTCGTTCGGGACTATAACCGGGCTTCTAGTTGCGGCAGCTGTCTTCTGGACATTGGGGCCGAAGATAAATCGCGTATTAAGAGCAGGACGCACAAGCACTTTCCGCTCGATCGCTGTGCTTCCGCTCGAGAATTTGTCGGGCGACCCGTCACAAGAGTACTTCGCGGATGGGATAACAGATGCCCTCATCACACAGTTGGCGAAACTTCGCAGCGTGCGTGTTATCTCTCGTACTTCGATCATGCGATACAAGGGCACGCGCAAGCCCTTATCTGAAATCGCCGATACCTTGAATGTCGATGCCGTGGTCGAAGGCTCCGTATCGCGTTCCAGTAATCGTGTTCGAGTCACAGTACAGCTGCTTGATGCCCGTGCCGACCGCCACCTGTGGGCCGAAGAATACGACCGTGATCTGCGAGATGTGCTCAGCCTGCAAAGCGAACTCGCACGCGACATTTCTGAGCAGATTCGCACTAGCATTTCCTCGGAGGAGCCGTTAAAAAGGAACGGCCGGGGAGCTGTCGAACCCGCGGCCTACGACAGCTATCTTCGTGGTCGTTCGTTCTGGAACCAACGCACGCTTGCAGGCCTAAAGCAGGCAGTCGCACATTTCCAGCACGCGATCGACCTAGATCCTGGTTATGCCGAAGCATATTCGGGCTTGGCAGATACTTATACTGCGCTTGGCTACACCAGTTACTGGTCCCCGAAGGATTCTTTTCCGAAAGCCCGAGAGCTCGCGAACAAGGCCTTGCAGATTGATCCCAGTCTAGCCGAGGCGCGTTCCTCCTTGGCTTATGCGCGGCTGTACTACGACTGGGACTGGAAGGGCGCGGAGGAGGAGTTCCAAAGAGCAATCGCAGTGAATCCAAACTACGCGACCGCCCACCACTGGTACAGTGTGCTGTTGACCGCTCGCGGCCGATACGAGGAAGCCTTTTCCGAGATCCGCCGTGCACACGAACTTGATCCTCTGTCTGTACCGATCAGCACCGACATGGGCTTTGAACTCTATTACGCGCGCCACTATGACGAGGCTATTACGCAGCTACGTTCCGTCCTGCAGACGAGTCCGAAATTTCCTTTGGCACACCTTTGGCTGGGCCGTGCGTACGAACAGAAGGGGATGTATCCGGAAGCAATCACAGAATTTGAGCAGGCTGGAACTGCTCTGAAGGACTGGCCTGTGATCATTGCGGCGGCTGGGCATGCGTATGGGAGATCGGGTCACAAATCAGAGGCAACCGCGGCCTTGCGCCGAATGAATGAACTAATGAAAGAAGAATACGTTACACCGTATGGGATAGCGCTGATATTCGCTGGCCTGGACGACAAGGAGCAGGCGATGAACTGGTTGCAGAATGCCTACGAAGACAGGTCCCACTGGTTAGTTTGGCTGAACTTGGACCCCCGCTTTGACAACGTCCGCTCAGACTCACGCTTTCAGGAACTACTGCAGCGCATGAAGTTTTGAGTATGAAACGTGGTGAATGGTCATGCCTTGCGAGTAGTATCCCACACGCTAACGCGTCGCAAACGCGTGACGACTTGAAGACTGTCTCAACTGTTATATACATCGCCATAGCGCTCATTGGACCCTGCGATTGCGGTTTTGAGTGCTAACGCCTGTCCCTGGCAAGGGAGGCCAATCGAATCTTCTACCAATGGCAGACACTGGGTAGCGGCGCGCGGTGCCCCACGAATGGGATCTCTGGAGCCAGTTCGAATCGACCTGCTCTGAACGAACTGATGAAAGCGTGTCGACGCGGATCGGTCGATGTCGTCGTGGTTTGGAAGTTCGACAGATTTGCGCGCTCATTGAAACAACTGATGATTCTCCGCATTGCTCCGCGAGGAGTGCGGGTGTCTCCATCATAAGCTGAACGAGGCCAGACATTTATTCTTGCATGGGTATTCGGGGTCGTCTACCGATTAGGCCGCTGTCGATAACAGGCGTGTCTGTTGAAAAATCTCGGTTCACGACATGCTTTTTGTCTCTGCTGGTCTCCTGGTTATTCGGTTCTTTAGTTTTTTCAGGCCAGGTTCATGCAGTTGCAATCTGCGGGGTTCGCTTACAGCTGAGGAATCGCACCAGGCGTTTCAGGTTCTGGGCCGTTGCCGCCAGGTAGAACTGTTCGCGTACGAAGCGCATCCTGCGCACCCTCAGTCGGCGTAGTCCGATGTAATTCTTCAGCTCTGCGAAGAGTGCTTCCACTTTCCGACGAGCCCGTTGCGAGATCGCGAACGCAGGTGTCTTGGCCAGGGCGTGGGCATGCTGCCGCGCTGGCTCGCAGGTGTGGATGGCAAGAGCCCGAAACTTGCCTCGCGTGCAGCGGCTCTTCTGCGAGCCTCACGACAGCGCTTCACCGTCGAATAATAAAGGTGAGTGCGTCCTGATCGAAGCCTAGTCCGGTGAACCAGCGCCACGCCAGATGCATGCGCAGCTCTGCCACCAGTTTCCTTTCGCTCGTGACACCGTAGAGATAACCGACCAGCAGCATGCGCAACAGCAGTTCTGGGTCGATCGATGGCCTTCCCGCATCGCTGTAGGAGTCCTTCAACTTTGCGCGAATAAAGTCGAAATTGACGTGGCGATCGATCAGGCGCAGTAGATGATTTTCCGGAACCTGATCTTCGAGACGGAAATAGTAAAACAGCGATTCCGAGCGAGAATGGTTTCCCATCATGAACAGCAGGCCTCCCCCAGAACACGGCATTTTGAGTGCTATGGGGATTTTGCAACAACTATCTGCGAGAACGCTTGCGAGGCACGAATGGGGGCTTGCCAAGCGGAGTTTTCCCGCCGCCCAAGTACCACACACAGGCTTCCTTGTGTGCTATCGCGAGCACCGGGTCTTTCTTCCAATCAGAGAAAAACTCTCTGATGTCTTTCTGCTCAAAAAGATGTTCCAATGTGGCCGTGATGATGCAGGTGCGCATGCTCTCATCACCCTCTGCATAAAGACGGCCTAACCAAGCCTTAAGTTCTTTCACGACTTCTCGCGGTACACGCGAATCTCTCAAAAGACTGGCAAAGACATTCACCAAAGTACTACCAGCCGAATATCTGGAATCCGCCCACTCGCCTTTTGGGTCTTCCTTCAGGCATCGCCCGTAATAGTGCGTCACAAAGCCATTGTATTCCTCTGGAGGTAACGGTGGCTCGATGCGAAACCGAGCGTCGTGGATGAGTGCACTTGTGAAACCCAGAACTTCAATGTCGTCACTCTTGAACCAATCGCGAACATCACTGAGGGACACAGTGTCGGTTTTCGGAGTCCACTCGGCATTCTCGCGAGCTATCCACAGTCTGTTGATTATTTCTTGCAGAGGGTCACTCATTCGCTGATTTTACAGCCCGCGCGGTTCTACCTCGGAATGTCGAGTGCTTTCAGTGCATGACTGACGTAATCAGATGGGATGAGAAGGCCGGTCTCCGGACGGGATGCTGTACGCTCCCAAGTTATCGACGTGCTCGAAGCACAGATAAAAAGGAGACCGGCAATGAAGAAGGTTAGCACCGTAGCAGCGAAGGCGAGCAGAAAAATCTCACCACAGAAGTTAACCGTCGGACTCGACCTGGGCGATCGCTCCAGCTGGTACTGCGTACTCGACGAAGCTGGTAGCGTGCTGCTGGAGCAGCGCGTGAGCACGACTCCCAAGGCTCTGCGCGAGGTATTCGGCGGCATGCCGCGCAGCCGCATCGCGCTGGAGACGGGCATGCATTCGCCGTGGGTCAGCCGCCTGCTGGGCGAGTTGGGACACGAAGTGATCGTGGCGCATGCGCGCAACGTGCGTCTGATCGGGGAGAGCCGAAAGAAGGACGATCGGCTGGATGCGCAAACTCTGGCCGGCCTTCTCATGGAAGGCGATTACACAAGCTTGCGCTGTCTGTTCGCCTTGCAATCGAGGTAGAATACCCGGGCGCGTTGCACGGAGTTGGGTTATGCGACTGTTGCGGAGCGCGATGGGATTATTGCTAGGTGGAGTGCTGCTGGCGCAAACGAATGCTGCAAACGGTGGGCAGTCGCAGACCACGGACGCCACTAAGAAGGGACCGACCGACGGGAGTTCATCGGGGCCGGTGGAAATACTCACCGACACAATGGGCGTCGATTTCAAGCCTTATCTCAACAAGGTACAGGCCGATGTAAAGGAACACTGGTACGCACTCATCCCGGAATCTGCCGGAATGAAGAAGGGGAAAGTTGTTCTAGAGTTCGCGATTCTCAAGGACGGCAGCGTTGCGGGTCTTCGCGTTGTGGGCACCTCGGGAGACATTGCTCTCGATCGTCCAGCCTACGGCAGCATCACGGCCTCGAATCCTTTCCCGCCCCTGCCAGTTGAGTTTAAAGGGCCATATCTCGGCCTCCGCTTTAGTTACTATTACAACCTCAACGTAGACGGCACGCCGGTGTTCAGAATCTCGCCTGTTGAATCAACCGTAGCA
Organism: Terriglobales bacterium; assembly: GCA_035567135.1. Lineage (GTDB taxonomy): Bacteria > Acidobacteriota > Terriglobia > Terriglobales > Acidobacteriaceae > JABDBE01. The sequence continues at coordinate 455 of DATMQI010000121.1, read as the reverse complement.
GCAGGATCAACTGTGCAGTTCAAGGCAGTTGAGAATGACAAGGATGCAGCGGTCACATGGAGCATCGTTGCCTGCGACGACACCTGCGGTACTATCTCGTCCGCAGGGCTCTACACAGCCCCGCCGAAGATACCGAACCCTTCCAAGGTAAGGATTAGGGCGACGATCATCCTCACCTCGAATCGCACCGCTGAGACCACAGTGACGGTCGTCGAGCCAAAGCACTGAACTGTTATTTCTCCGATAAAAAACCCGCGAGGGTGGATCCCCGCGATTCAGTTCACATCTGAGGCATTTGAAACTGGTGGGAAAATGAGGTCGCGGTAGGGACGACCATTGCTGATCGTCCCCCGCACGGATCCGCACGAGCGCTCATTAGCGCATGCGGCTCTTATCGCGGATGAATAGCGGCCAAGCGTACCGCTTGTCCGCACACTCGCCCACCCGTGGGACAC
>DATMQI010000120.1:0-30209 GCA_035567135.1 Terriglobales bacterium | reverse complement strand
AGTTCATTGCTGGTGGCGAGAGTCGACAAAGAAGCCGAGCAGCAGCGAACAAGAGCCATGGAAGATGCCCAGAAGGCGCGCCAACGCCTTTTCTTGATCGTTCCGATTGCCGCTTTGCTGACATTGCTCGCGGCCGCGGTGCTTGGCTGGTACGTCACTCGGACCGTTACTCGTCCGCTTTCCGTTCTTACTGCGTGCGCCGAGGCCCTGGCCCGAGGCGATTTCCAGCACAAGGTCCATTTGCGCGGAAATAATGAGCTGGCTGTCTTGGGAAACACCTTCAATTATGCCGCCCAGCAGCTTCAGAAGCTCTATGAGGACCTCCGGCGGAGTGAGCGAGAGCTTCGGGACGTCATCGAAGCGATGCCGACGATGGTGTGGATCGCGGGGACCGATGGGTCGAATGAGTTCGGGAATCGCCGCTGGCAGGAATACGCGGGTTTGTCCCACGAGAGGGCGGTCGGCCCGGGCTGGCAAGACGCCGTTCACCCCACAGACCTACAACGACACTGGGAGAAATGGTGCGCGTCTCTGGCGAGTGGCGAGCCTTTCGAAAATGAAGTGCGCTATCGGCGGGCAGCGGACGGTGAATACCGTTGGTTCCTGTCTCGTGCCGTTCCGCTCCGCGATGAACACGGAAAAATCCTCAGGTGGTACGGCGTCTCAACCGATATCGAAGATCGCAAGCGCGCTGAAGAAGAGCGCGAGCGACTAAGGGCAGACCTCGCGCACGTGAATCGGGTCAGCATGTTGGGAGAGCTGGCTGCCTCTGTATCCCACGAGCTGAAACAGCCGATTGCCGCGGCTATGACAAACGCGAAGACCTGCATGCGATGGCTTAAGCGCGACCAGCCCGATGTGGATGAAGCGCTCGAAGCAACAAGCAGAATCGTGAATGACGGGACTCGCGCAACGGAGATCATCGAACGCTTGCGTTCGCTGTACAAGAAGTCTCCTCCACAACGTGAACTGGTCGAGGTAAACGAAATCATCCGCGAAATGGGCGAACTGCTCCGCCCCGAGGCCGACCAGTATGCGGTCTCGATCCGCACCGATCTTGCTACCGATCTTCCAAAGGCCCCGGCGGATCGTGTGCAACTGCAGCAGGTGTTCATGAACCTCATGCTCAACGCCATCGAGGCCATGAAGGAAACCGGTGGTGTTCTTACAGTCAAGACGCAACTAGAAGAGAATGGTCAACTGCTGATCTCGGTCAGCGACACTGGCGTGGGGCTGCCCAAGGAAGAAATCGAGCAGATCTTTGATGCGTTCGTTACCACCAAACCTCAAGGCAGCGGCATGGGTCTATCAATCAGCCGCTCCATTATGAAATCGCACGGAGGCCACCTGTGGGCCACGGCGAACAATGGACGGGGTGCAACATTTCATTTCACTTTGCCAACCGCAACCGAAACCCTGCGAATGCCTGCAACTGGAACGTGATTCGGTGCCCATGGGCCTGCTCGCTGTGATACAGGTCGAGACCAGACGCCCATCGAGTACACGCATAAGGCGAGTCGCGCGCCACGCGAACTGTTGGTGCAGCCGAGTCTTTCGGTCAGCCAGTTGGTCAAGAAGATCGGTATTCGAAAATTAATTCGGCAGGGGCTGGGCAGACGTATCGTTGAAAAAATCAGTCGTCGAGAACTCGTGAATGCCTCCACGAATCGCGAGTACGAACGACGCATCGAGGAGTATGCACGGAAGCGAAAACGACCGAAGCGCTCTCTGTAGTGATACCGCCACTTCAGCTTCAGTGAAGCGTTTTCAAAGCGACTGGCAGGCTGAGGAATACACGCAGGTGGGGTTTTGAGCGATGTTTCGCCAACAACGGCCAACCATATTTGAAGTTCATCACCCCTACCTGCACTGCGGCGTGGGCCGAGCAGAGAACAGCATGCGACACGGTTTTGCCATCCAGCGCGCCCAGCGTACAGAGCGGGTGACACGCGCACTATCAATCGCGATACCGGTATTTGCATACATTTGCCGGTAAAGTTTCGAAATCAACAGAAAAGCCAGACGAGACTTGATTGACTTCACGCAATGGGAGCGTCTCCATATCAATTTCAAGCTGTAAAACTTATCCCAGACCTTCTGTGTCCGTTGCCGTATTTCCTCGGCCGACATCACTGGGTGAGGTGAATAGATTTTGGGCCGAGCCCCACTCGGAATAAGCCAATGGCGAGTGACGGGGATTCCCGCAATCCGTGTCTCATCGTGCTGCATCGTCCTTTCCCAGCGTTCAAAGTCAACCGTCCCAGGAAAAGGCATCAGCATGACAAATTGAGCGAATGCCAGGTCCGCCCGCTGCGCGACGGAAAGTGTAGTTTCAAAGGTTTCAGGTCGGTCGCTGGGCAAGCCGAATATGAACGAACCCAGCACCTGCACGCCATGCTCGGGGAATCGGCGCAAGCGGTTGACCAGTTCTTCTCCCGCTGCGTTGAAGTCCTTGTAGATATCTTTCAGTCCCTGGGGCGTGACCGCCTCGATGCCAACCAGCGCTCCCTTGATCTTCGCTTTCCTCATGGCGTCGAGGAATACGTGGTCTTCAGCAGCTTCCATTGTGATCTGTGTGAAAAACACCATGTCTGGCGAACAGTCCTCAGCGAGGTGCTCCATGAGCTCAAAACGTTCCGCCCGGATTGCGTTCAACTCATTCAACCGTTGCGTGTTCCCTTGACGAGAGGTCAGTTGAAGATCCTTGAGGGAGACAGGATAGAAATTGTCGTCGGCAAGCAAGACAAATCGAAATCCCAGGCGCCGCAAATGCTGGAGTTCCTGAACAACCGCGTCAGCGCTGCGGATGCGAGGACGTTGACCGTCGGTTCGCCATACCGAGCAGAAAGAGCAATGCTTGGGACATCCTCTGACGGTCTGTACGGAAGCCCACATATATCGATTTCGTGGTACTAAATCCCAGCGTGCAGACTGAAAGGCGGAAGCCTCGATCCGTCCCGCTGCATATACACTTCTGGGTGAATGATTCTTACAATCTTCCAGGACACCTGCCCAGGCAGTATCGCCATCACCTTTAACGACCGCGTGTGCGCCTCCGAGTTTGTGCGCCTCCTCAGGATAAAGTGTTGCGTGAACTCCGCCGAAGACTACAGATGCCCCTTGTTGGCGTGCTAGCCTGCCGATTTCATAGCCACGCAGTGCATTGCCCGTGTGAATCCCAATTCCAACAATATCCCCAGCCGCAATGCATCTGACATCCAACTGCTCCAATGTTTCGTCAACGATTACAGGGTCGCCAAAGCAGGAGGGTGTAGCAGCGGCGAGCACATAGAGCCAGCGTGGTGTGATGACGCCGATGCCGAAGGACCTATCACTCGGATTGACGAGGTAAACTTTCAGTGCGGGTTCCTTGAAAGTTTGAAGTATTACATCTCACCCTTGAACGGGGGGATTGTACCCCATGGGCTCTCCGTCCTCAATTGGCGTAAACAGGCGTGGGTGTTGAAAAAGTCGGTGAGGGGACGTTTTTAGGTCTGCGATGACTGCGGCGGGCGAGTTCTTTCTTCTGACCTCAGCTAAGAGGCGGCTTCCGTAGTGGGTGTTATCGGGTGGCTCAGGAAGCGGACTAGCCGCTTGAGGTTTTGTGCAGCTGCGGCGAGGAAAAATTGCTCCCGCACAAACTTCAATCTCCGCAGGCGCAGGCGACGCAGTCCAATCTGATTCTTAAGTTCCGCAAACAAGGCTTCCACCTTCTTTCTCTGTCGCTGGGCGCGAGCAAACTCTGGCTTGTTGGCTAACTCCCGTGCGCGTTGCCGGGCGGGTTCAGCCTGGTGAATGTTGAGAGACCGAAAAGGGGCGCTGGTGCATTGGGCTTTTAGGGCACACGCACCACAACGTTTGCGGGTTCCAATGTAGTTGAAGGCACGATTCCGATAAACTCGTCCCCCGTAGTTGAGTACTTGGCCGGCGGGGCAGATGTAGCGATTGTGTTCGGGCTGATAGGTAAAACGCTCGGGACCAAAAAACGGGCTGTTCTTGCGGTGGATACTGTCGCGAGTTCGCATATAGGGCGTGATGCTCCGATCCGCCAACCATTGTAAGAACTCCCCGTTCCCGTAGGTCGTGTCGGCCGCTACCGATTCTGGCTCTCGTCCTTGCCATTGTGTGAAACGTGTGAGCATGTCCTGCGCGGCCACCGTTTCCTTCGTGGCGTAGGTCGAGTCCGGGTCGGTGGTCGATACCTGGTCCTGCTGATGCACGGGCTCTTCGCTGGGATTCTGCTGCTCCAGTTCCACCAAGTACTGGCGCACGCTTTGCTTCACTTGCGCCGCTTCCGCTAACTGTTCGCGCGGAATGCGGCTTTCCTTCGCCGCATTAGCCTCCACGAAACTGCCATCGACCGACAGGTGCTTGCCCTGCACCAATCCCACTTCCACACACTGGCGCACGATCTGTTCGAACAGTTCCTCGAACAGCTTCGATTCTTGAAACCGTCCATGCCGGTTTTTCGAAAACGTGGAGTGATGCGGAATCTCCTGATCGAAGCCCAAACCGGTGAACCAGCGCCAGGCCAAGTGCATGCGCAGTTCTTCCACCAGTTTACGTTCACTGGTGACGCCATACAAATAGCCGATCAGCAGAATGCGCAGCAGGAGTTCGGGATCAATCGAGGGCCGACCAGTCTCACTGTAGCTGTTTCTCAATCGCTCGCGCACAAACTCAAAACTGATGTGCTTCTCGATCAGCCGCAGCAGATGGCTCTCGGGAACTTGATCTTCCAGACGGAAGTAATAGAACAGCGCTTCGGAGCGGTCGTGTTGCCCCATCATGATTAGCAGGCCTCCAATGATCGGAATCAAACAGAGCATGGGCGAATGCTTCCTTCTAACATGCTTCTGCTGAATCTCATCCTGCTAATCGAAGTGACTTTTTCAACACCCACTCCTGTTTTCGTCAATTATCCGCCAAGTCCGCGCGGTTGGAGGAGCACGCCTCTTTTGATTTGATCAGAAGCTCGAACTCAATCCTGGGGCTTAATGAGCTTCACGGATAGTGTCTTGTGGTCGTTTTCGGAGAGTGTTACGCCTTTGGGCTCTGATTGGTAAGAACTACCGTCGGAAGAGATTGGAGATCTTGCGGACACACGATATTTACCCAGGGAGAGACCGACCAGCGAAAAGTGCCCGGCCTGATCGGTCCTGGTGCTGCGCGAGAGAAACCGGTTGTATGGGGTTTCCGGATCGGGCGCAACGCGAACCCTTGCACCAATCACCGCACCATCGTCGTCGCGGACAGAACCTTCCAACTGCGCGCTGGCGGAGCTAACGGTGATCTCAAGCTTGCCACTGGAAGCACCCTTTTCAAGTTGCAGGCCTTCTGTAAATACGTCGTCAGCACCGAAGCGCATCGACTTCACGAACCATTTGTCTTCAAGGCCCCAAATCTGAACGGCATAATTGCCGTCCGGTACTGCGGTGATTTCAAAAGTTCCATCCTTCTTTAGACGGCCTGGCCCGCACGATTGCTCATCTTCCTCGGTGGACTGAAGGGCTACTATAATTCGCTCAAGATTCAGTGAGCCCGAGCCAGTAACTTGTACTCTGCCGTAAAGGTAGCGCCGAGGCCGAGAGAGATGGTGAGCGACTCGATGTTATCGCCAGCCACCTCGACTTTCTGCCGTGCTCGCGGCTCGTAATAACCGCCTATTCCCTCTACTTGTTGGTAAACCGTGATCACATAGCTGCCCGGCGGGACACCTTTCAGGCGGAAGTTACCTTTTTCGTCGGTAGTATCATTCACTCGGACGCCGTAGTCGGCTCCTTGAGGCTGCAGTTCAACAAAGGCGTCTCTAGAGGAGAGGCCCACGACGTGGCCAGCCACCTCAGCGGTCCTGACGCGGCGCATCGCAACGTCAGCTTGCGCTTCGGCTCCGGGTTTTACCCAAATCGTCTGGGCTTGACTCACCTGGGCTACTCCGGGGTAATACAACGAAGCGAACTCGCTGCCGAAAAACTCCTGAAGCTGGTAGCTCTCTGATGCCGCACCAATCGGGTCGGGTTGAGATGAGTCCGTGACCTGTAAGTAGTATTCGCCGGGTTTCAGGCCGAAGATGCGGTACAGGCCGCGATCGTCCGCCGCCTACCGATGGGGTCTATGGGAGGCAGTAGGCACTGCCACCGCTTCCGTGATTCTGCTCTGGCTGGAGAGCGTTGCTATACACCTGGGATTCCTTGGGTCAGTGGAAGGCTTCCTCCTCCGCCACCGATGGCCTCAGTTGGGAATCGATGTGGTCAGTTTCCGACGCTTAGACGAAAGCGTGCGAGCGTCAGCGACCAGCGTAGCCACCATGAAGTAAGATAGGAACCCTGGAAGGGTCCTTCGGCATCATCCAGCGTCAAAACTTGGTTCCCAGCCTGATTCAATCGTTTAGTGGGAATGTTTCACCAACATTCCGGCGAATGTCGGTGTTCCGTCAGGTCCCGGGCGCAAGGATTCAGCGTGGCTTCACAGCGCTTGGCCAGAGCTATCCCATTGGAAAATAACTGCATGGTTGAATGGGTCGGGATAGCGACTGGGGAGTGTGGCGTAGTCCGCAGAAGGGTTGGGCCGATTCTACAAACTGCGCCACACCAAAGGAACTGGAGCCCGGGACACTCGACCCGGTGCCACATAGTTCCTTGACACTCGTAATGGAAAGCAATTTACAGCAGCGCCAATTCTGCGTCTGGTCAAAATTGAACAGTCAAGCGGCGCACCTGTCCCGCTAACGACACACATCGCTCTCTCGGCCTCGCTCCGCAGGAAGGGCACGTGAAAGTCAGCGCATCTCTCCGAATAAGCCGTTTGATGTTTTTAGTGGTCATGCTCAATTGGAGCGGGAGGGCGGACTTGCACCGCCATCTCCAGGATGGACTCCGGGCGCACTCGCATTGTGCTACTCCCGCTCGGAGTAAATTTTAGACGTAATCCAAGCTGTAAGCGATACCAAAAGCATCAGTGGGCAAGTAGCAATCAACGAACGATCGCAGACCAGCCGCCGGTCCTGTCACCTCGATGGATGTGACCCTGCCTTGAGGATTCGCTGACTCGTTCGATATCTCAAGATCGTACTGCCGCAGATAAATGGCGATCTCTCGGTGGAACTCGGGCTGCCTGTACATATCTTTCAATCTCGAATTCTTCGACAGGTCAAGCTCGATGCGGACCTTGCACAGCTGACGCGGTGAATGCGCGAGCTGAGCAACAGTGCTCATTGAATTCCGCTGGCCACCTGAGAAAAGGCCGTAGTGGCGTTCGCTCCAATCATGTTGACCATTCCAAGGACGATCACCAGGACGACTGCGAGCATAACGGCGTACTCGGCCACGTCTTGCCCTTCGCCGTCTCGGCAAGCCCAGATTAGAAGTTGGCGCACGCTCCGAAGCATTGTTTGCTCAAATCATGCCTAGGCTGGCTGCGATGGGGAATGGCTACAACGTGGGAGGCACAAGGGTATGGCCGGAAAGTAATAAGTCGGCTGAAGTTACCTCTGGGTTGTGTCGAGCAGTGTTTCCCTCACGCTCGGGTGACCGACCAGTAACACCAGCCGGTCGGAAAGAACTGGCGGCCTACATTCAATTCCGCCGAAGCGCTCAATCAGAGCCTTAACCATCGCTGCTCCTTCCGGAGAAAAGTAGAAGACGTTGGTTTGGACCGACTCGTCGTGCCACTCGAACAGAGCCGCATCCTTGGGGCCGCGTCTGGTGAGGAACATGACCTCAAAGGCCGCTTGCAGCTGATCAGCCTTGCCGTTGCGGCAGCACTCGCTTGGCGGGATGTCCACTCTATACCAGGATGACATGGCTTCCGGTCAATGGTAGGACGGCGTGTGGCAGGAGAACAGGTGACAGCGGTAAGTGGGCTGAAGGTTACTGAGGTTTGTCGTGTTAGCTGCACCGCCCAGCGCTCGATCTACACACGGAGTTGGTGTCCCACGACTGTTTCCAATTCAGAGCTAGCAAAAAAGAAGGGCACATTTTACAAGCGCCCTTCTTTACTTTGGAATATTCATCGTCGCAATTACTGAAGGCTAGCCAGCACTTCGACCCCGCTCCTGCGTAAGACTGTGGCAGCCTTCCGGCTTTTCACACCAACAGAACCCCCCGTATGATCACCACTTGTGTACCGCCTCCCTAATCCTTGGTGGGGACACAGGGGTGGGCTGTACGCCACCGCTGCTATTCGCGAAGAACCAAGTGTTATTTTCTTGTAAGGCTCTTTCATCCTCTGCTTCATGCCGGTTTATCCCGGCGCACAAAAATCGCCATTACGCTCAAAACCCCTCAACAACTGGATCTCCTCCCAGCACCCCGAACGCCTTAGGCGATAATCGACTTCTCGTGTGCCTCGTACCCGATCCCGCTTGCAAAAACTTTAAGCGATTCGGGGATCCCTGTGTAGGGGTTTTGAGCGCTTCTATCGCCTGTTTACGTCAACTCGATGGTTACTGCCGAGGGATGAGCAAAACTGACCAGCAATAACTCACGATTGTCGGCATAGTTAACTGGATACAAAGTGAGGATTAGGAGGCACCATGTTAGGTTACGGTTTAGTGGGAACAGTTGTCGTAGTTCTGCTGATTATTTTTATCGTGCGCTCTATTTGAAGCTGCGGCGATGGACAAAAAGGAAATCAACTCTCCGAACTTGACCGCCAACTTTCTCTTTTGGGTCTGTGGCGTTGGCGGCCTATTGCTGTTCGCTCTGTTGGGACCCTTCGTTTGGAAGGCTTTCTGAGGAGCACGGGCAGGAACCGGTGATTTGGGTCCCTGCCGTTCGGTTCACACTTGACCTGGTCTCTGATGGAGGGGACGGTCATGGACATCACTTCTTTGTGCCTGATACTCACCGCTCTCGTCGGATGGTGGTGGTTTACGGTCGCCCGCGCTGCTGGCGCTTTCAAAATCAGAAGGTATCACCCTCACCACCACGATGCGAAAGGGCAGCATCAGCACTAACATGCGCGTTCAGGGTCACCAGTGCCCTTGAATGTTCAGAAACGAGCAATGTTGACCATCATGCTATCCTCCAAAAGGCGCACCATCTCTGAACAGGGTACAAGGGTCACGGCTGGAAGCTGTGCGCGCAGCGTATCGGATGATCGCCGCCCTCCAACCCTCGATCCACTTCCCAGGAGGGATATCATGTCCAACCAATTGGCCCCCGACGCGAACAAATCCCCTGAACCACCGCTGGCCCATCCAGGAGCAACGCCTGACGCGGAGCGTGCCCAGAAGCCGCCATTGCCGGAGCCTCCGTACAAGCCTTATGCCAAGAACTCAGAGCTGCCTGAGCCTCCGTATGAGCCTTATGCCAAGAAGTCAGGGCTGCCTGAGCCTCCATACAAGCCTTATGCCAAGAAGTCAGGGCTGCCTGAGCCTCCGTATGAGCCTTACAAGGACATGTAGTCTCTGACAAACTCAGTCGTGGAGAGCGCACGAACTTGAAACAGCGGCCAGATGTCGACACCACAGGGTAGTAACCGCGACTCATCCATCACTGGTGCAGCAAGCACGCTTCTGGAAATCACAGTTCGGAATCTCATCATGGACTCTTTCTCACAGCACGGTAACTGGTGTCTCTTTGTTCGTGCGCACTTTGCGCCCTGGGTAGAATAAGCCGGAGGTGCAACGCTCTAATTTTAGGGCTGCGCTGATGGATTACTGGCGACAAATCGCCATTGCACACCCCGCTCTGACGTCACCATACGATTTGATAGATCGGAGGCACGTGAGTCATGGATTCGTTCGTGCTGGCCGTTCTGGTCGCCGCGTTTTTGCTCGGTGTGAAATTTGCGGTTGATCTGTTCAGGAAAAGACCGCGCAAGGCCCTAATCACTACTCATTTAACGTCAGCGAGAATTGCTTCCACGCCTACTCACGCTGGCCATCCTGTAGTATCGTCTACGTCTGCCGTGAGCTATTGCGAAGTACGGGATTTGAACGATGCTCCGGCTGTACCGTGTGGCCACTCAGCCAAGGCCAAGTGTTCGAACTGTGGAACACTACTGTGCTCGGCACACACCGAACGTTGTGAATTGTGTGGCCGGTTCTTCTGCCAGTTCTGCCTGTCATTCCATCAGAGTGAACACCCGAAGCCAGCCCAGCGAGACGAGCACACAGCCGAGAAGCGAAAGAGAGCCTGAGAGCAGCGCCCAATTAGTAACTTTGCGGGCGAGTGCCAGCGCATTCTTCGCGTCGCCGTTTGAAGAGGCCGCGGTCATCTCCATCGACGGCTTCGGCGATTTCAGCAGTGTGACGCCTGATAGTGTCAACCATCGACATCTAAGGAAGGGATGCCCCGCTATGGGTACTCCCACGTCACAGAACTATGGAAATCGTCGTAGAAAAGCACGTTGCACAATGCGGGAACAATTGTGAGTTGCGCGGCAAATCCCACGCTGGTCGTAATTCGTTCCTTGCTCTGATCCACCCGCACAATCTGGCAAATCTACTTCTACGCCTGCCAGGTCTGAGAGCACTTTCACGCCGACGGCCTTCGGATTCGGCCGCTCACCGAGCGCCTGTCGGCTATTGCCGCTGAGGATGGAAGTGGACAGTCTCGCGCTTGGCCTTCGGGTCGTAGTGCGTGTAAGTGACGGAGTGGTCGCCGACAGCGATCGGTTCAACATCGGCGGGGATGATCCAGATTTTGGCTGGGTCGATGAGGATGCTGTTGTCGTAGAGGATCGTCTGGCGATCAAACTTGGCTTTGCACTCGTCGCGCTCTTGGGTTGCAGTCTGCAATGCGGCCTTCGTGCTTTCCAGTTGAACTTCCACGGGGTTCTTTGCCAGTTCAGCGGAGAATTTCTGTAGCGCCGCTTTTTCAGCGGACTCAGCCGCAGCACGCTTCGCACCGGGTATGAGGAGCATGTAGAAGATCAGAATCGTGACGAAGCAGCCTGCCGCGAACCAGAGCACGTATTTCTGCCATGAACTCTTTTCCATCAGATCGGTGATTCCACTGGTTTCAAACATTTCCGCCTCCCCTCGAGGGAAGTTAGGATCGCGCATATGGCAACAGCCCGGCATTAGAGCTGAATGCGCCCCAAAGCATGGTGAATCTCTCGTATCGAGCGATCATGCCACAAGATGGGTTGTCGGGAAATATCGCGCTGCACTCATTAACCCGCTTTTCAGCGAACAAACGGCGCAAACTTGTGATAACGCCTGTTTCAACACTTAGGCAACCCACAGAAACGCAAGGCTGATGTATTGAAAACGCTCAGACGTGAAAGTATGCTGCCAGCGTCATGAAACGACCCAAAGGTGTGACCGTCATGGCATGCATCTTTCTGTTCATGGCCATTTCCGTGGCCAACGGATTGCCATTGCTTTGACACTATGGAAAAAGGAGGAACGTTTTGACGCCGAACAACTGAAGACGCAAGCCGCTTGAGCGTTGCACAGAACTCAGTTGCTCTTCGAGGTTTTCATACCTCGTGGATGGCCAATCGGTTCCGCGACGCTCGGGTTCGAGTCAAGCCGCAAAGCTCGCAGCGTTCCGAGTGCAAGTCACAGACGGCCGTGCGGCAGTCTGAACACAGATTCTTGGCCGGACATGCGCAAGGTGTTCCCAGCGCATCCGTACTCCGCAGTAGCTCATGACTTCCCGTTTACGGCCGGGGAATATACCACAGCGGTTTGAAATCGCGAGGGGAGACGCGCCAAAAGATCAGCTAGACTAAGACCATGCCGATCTCGATTGGCATCATTTGTGAGAGTTGCGGGATCGTGTATCTGATCACTGCCCGGGCACACATCGCGCTCCAGCCGCGCACTGCGGACCCCGGGATGTTCACTCTCAGCTGCTCCTGTGGGGCTACACGACCCTTTCACAAGACTGACCTGAGACCCTATACGGTATCAACGCAAGTCTTAGCGAGAGGATTCGCGATACCAGGCCAGTATAACGAGCAGCACGATGGCGCTCCGTTGCGCAAGCCTCGGGCCGACCGCAAGGGCTGACAGCGAGAGCACGCCTTTTCTGTTGTGTATTTTGGATTGCTTCCAGGAGAGCCGTACGGATTGACTGAATCCCCGCACGGGCGTAGGCTTGACTGCGTTCTTCGGATAATTTTCGCACCCCGTGCCGGGCGAGCAGCTTTCTTCGGTTTCTCCGTGCCAACCGGAGACCGCTTTCCACCGGCACGGGTTTTTCTTTGTGCCTTCCGCCGCCGTAAGAAGAAGATTGATGCTGGCTTTGATGTGGGAAACTAGGACTCGGGCAACTTGCCCGGCGCTTGCACCGGTATGCGTACTCGAGGATTGAAGAGTTGTTCCCGGAAAATCGCGATATCACTCACAACTGGGGCCGGAACCTTCCTGAGCTGGGGTGGCTCAGATCACCACGGTCTCAATCGAGCGACGCGGGCTCGCCCGTGCGATCAGTGTCGGATAGCCCATATAAAAGAGGAAGTTAGGCTGCCAAGAAGCGTCTCCGAGCAGCTCCGTCAAAAGCCCTGCGCGCCTGGCCGGGCGATCGAGGGCCTTCTCGTGGTCGATCATCTCAACTGCCTCGTTGCATGGGCGGCCGGTCAAGCCCCGAGCCGTGGCCAACAGGTGCGCTCGTTGCCAGATACGGCCCGTGGCTGCGCAGTTTTGGCGATCATAGCGGTCTCGCGCTGCGATGATCCCAATCACGGGCGCGCTCAACATCAGATTTTGGTAGCCATTTTTCTCGCTGTGCGATCCTGCCCATTTCAGCATCCACAACGGCATCATCTTGGCGATCGCCGTCCCGACAGGGGGCAGTCCAAAGGCATCCACTGTAAGTCCATCGCGATGTTTCTGAACCTGGCTCCAGTCGATTCGAATCCATCGGTCACTACCCGCCTCAACCGCAGGATCGGAATAGAGCTCAGAATTCGCGGCGGAGCTGATCTCTGCGATCTTCGTTCGATCGGCGTCAGCGGTGAAGAGAAAAAGTCTAATATCGGGCTGATCGGTGGATAGGCCGCTCAAGGCGTCAAGAAACTCAGGCGAGAGCGGTTTGTGTGGGTCGTAGGGTCCGCGATTCGTATGACGATGAGGGATGGCGCGGTAGAGTTCGCTTTGATCGCGATTTCCGGCAGAGAGATCAACACGAGCCAGAATTTGCGGTGTGGGATCGGACGGTATCGGTCCCAGCTTTCCCGGAAACAATGTCACCTGGGCCTGATAGCCATTGGCGGCCGCCGCCAGTAGCAGGTTTTCCAAAGCACAACCCATGCCGATGTGCTCTTCGCGCAGATACGGGTCGAGCGGCCCGACGTTCCTCCCGGTGTCGATGTACAGCTCGATTGTGGAATCCGCTACTTTAAAGAGCCAAGGCTGCGTGTTGTGCGGGCTTGCCGCTAAAATCGCAGCTCGTACTAACTCCAGGGGGCCGTCATCGGGTTTCGTGCGCCAGTCTTTCCAGGGTTCATAAGCAGGTCCCTGTCCGACACTGAAGACGCCCTGATCGTAAGCGCGCCAGACTGCGCCACCCACAACCGTAACGGTGACGAGCCCGGCGCCTTTCAGGAACGATCTGCGTCGCATGCGATACCTCGGGCGCGTGCTGGCCGAGCGAACACGGCACTGTACAACGATATTCCTGTCGATAGTATCAGTTGCATTGGCGCTTCAATCCCAGCGTACGGAATGCATGTACCCGTCCCTGAGATGCGGGTTGGACTGCAAGTTTTCCCGCTGCTCCCCATTTCACCGGTTGACCGTCTGGTTGAGGCGATTCCTTTGATGTTCTCAAGATCGACTCGTGCGACGCATTTGCGCTTTCGGTAACGGTGTGCCTTATTCAGCCAAGCGCGAAAAGTACTTTATCAACCTCGCTTCCTAAAGAAGCGGATCGCAAGAATAACCACTGCGACGAAGAATAGAATCTCGATCACATTCGCTAGGCGCATGTTTGCTCTTCTCGTCGTCGGTTTCCATTCCTAGGATGATGCTGATCAGCTGTTTCGAGCGCGAGGTCGCGCCTTTTGCCTAAGTCGTGTCCCAAAACAGGGAAGCCAGAGCAGCGATCTCGGGGTCGACTTTGTGAAAATTCCTATTACACTAGCAAATTTCAAGAGCGACCTATACAGAGCCTGTGCGCGGTCCACACTGAGACTCCAAATTTCTTAGCAAGGACCCGAAATGGCACATCTCGTTGGACTCGTTCTCTTCTGAGCTGAAGGGTCTCCGCATGCGACAGTTTACGCAGCGGAGGACGGCCCAAAGCTTTACCTTTCGCCCAGGCGTTCGCCAATCCCGACTTTACTCGTTCCGCGATCAGAGATCTCTCAAACTGGGCAACCGCTCCGATCATTTGGAAAACGAGTTCGCCACTGGGGAGGCTCGTGTCGATTGATTCCGTCACGGAAACAAAATCGATCCCGAGTGCGCGGCACATCTCGAGTCCAGACATGAGCTGCTTCAACGAGCGTGCAAATCTGTCGAACTTCCAAACCACGACGACATCGACCGATCCGCGTCGACAAGCTTTCATCAGTTCGATGAGAGCAGGCCGGTTCGAACTGGCTCCGGAGACGCCCTAGTCGCGGTAGATCTGCTGCAACTTCCAACCGCGACGCTGGACATATTCCCGTAAGGCTCGCTCTTGTGCACCCGTGTTTTGCTCGCCCGAACTCACTCGCACGTAGAGTGCGGCGCGTTTAGTTTTCACGGCCTATTCCTCCTCGTCACATCAGCCCGTCTTTACTTCTGGGCACGTAGGTCTTGCCAAAAATGCGGAATCTCCGCTGGTTCCTTGTCGAGAGCCAAAGGGAACTTCTCGGCAGAAAAAGTGTATTAGCTTTTAGCTTTGACTGAGCCCCGCACAAAGACCCTGTCTCGGTAAAATTGCTCTTGAATGCGGGTTTTCCTGAATCTCAGCCCCTGAACCTAGCGATCTGCCGGATCTCTGCGCCATGCCGTAATCCCGTCTAGGGCCTTCTAGGACGCGACTTTGGAGGGTGGGTAAGGGATTAGGTTGGCCTGAGGTGGAATACACGTTTATACGCGATCGAATGCGATTTTTGGCTCGATTTGTTTATAACTATTAGTAATTACAATGAGTTACGCGGGCTTTTCGGAAAAATCCGCGTTTCCGCGGGTGTTGCCTGGTTAATCTCCGAACGCGAGGCGCTCCGAAAAATCGGGTTTAGAGTGGGTCATCGGGGTTTTGCGATGGAAATTGAAGTCCGCGTGAGTCTAATCGATCTGAAGCGCGCCTTTCGTCGGTTGCTGGCTCGATTGCCTGACGAGTCTGAGGCTGGTGGCGATTTCATCGACTTCAACGCTAGCGAGAAGACTCTGGAGATCGGGGTCGGCGGAACATTCGAAGTCTTGAATACCACGGTTGTGCATCCAGGACAAGCAAGAGTTCCGTGTGCCGTTTTTCGGGGCATCGCTAGAACTCTACGGTTCTATCGCGGGAGGTTCATCACCATTGCTTTCTTGGCGGGAGCTTTGAGAATTGATCGCACGGAATACCGACATTCGAGTATCTCTGTTCTTGCTCCCCTTAAAGGACACGCGCTCGTCGGAACAAAACCTGCAAAACTACAAAACCTGTAGTCGTTGGCTCGACTGCCGCAATTGCTTCCGAATTGCCCGTCACTCTCCCAGAACGATGAATTTGCGTAGAATACCGGCCCAGTGAACGACTCGATCCGCGAGCACGTTTTGGTTTCGATTCCATAGTTAGTTCGCTCCTTTCCGAACCCGATCGAAGAGTTCGTCAATATCAGTACTGGTCTGTGTGAAGTTCTCGGTTCGCTGATTCGCCCCGGTGAGAGTCCATTCACATGGGAACTCAATGGGCAACTGCAATGACACAACGTGGGATTCTTCGGTGCTCTCAAACAACATTTCCGCCGTCTTCCCATTTGCGCCCACTAGTTTTGCTTGAATCGGGAACGTGAGTCCGGCTGCAATAGCAGCAGCCAAAGGATTGGTTTCACTCATTTCGGCTCCTTGTGTTGGAATCGACGGGAGTCTGCAAAGGTAGGGAATGCGTGCGGTAAAATTTGAAGAGCCGCATTCCTACTTTTGCTTGGCGCGTCGGTTAGTGCTGGGTCGGTGTTTGCGCATCGGCCCAGTATGCTTTCAATGTACTGCCGACCCGGTTGCTGTCTACGAAAATCCCCAATGTCGGGCACCCTTCGCGCAATGGCGCCGCGTCGTTTCATTCTCCTTTCAACACGAGGCTTTTTTTGGTTGTCACCTTTACACTAAAATGACGCCGCCGCCCGATGCGACCCGGGCGGCGTTACCAGTGATGCCTGTAACGAAGGCAACAATGGCCATCCCCAAAAGTATCTCAAAAACTGCCAGCGCTGTGGTGCGCGTCGGAGATGGACGGGGCTTCAATCATCGAGGGGCCGGACACGAATCAGCACACGCTAGAAAGGATCTGCAATCGAGATCTCGGCGGAATCCACTCTCAAGTATTCGGTCGCCGCAAAGATCGACAAGAACAGCTCTTGCACGTCGCGGCTTCTGATCGCATTCCTAACATCGCTTGGAGCGTCAAGCAAATCTCGAACCTACTAATCACGACGCTCCGAAGCGCGTGCCATTTCGCTCTGGGTGATGAAGTGCCGCTCCAACCAAGGCTCGCTCGCAATCAGTTTAGGGAAACTATCTCCTAGAAGCGATCTCATCGAACGGCACATCCGATGGAATGTTGTTGCGAGACATTACGTCCCGCATGCGCTTTTCCATGCTTGCCATTTTATCCCGGTTGTTGGTGCGACGATATCCCTGCCAGCGCGAATAGTAGCTATCGAACCGTTGCTGGTCCTCGGACGATAGGCGAGCTTGCCGTTGGCCGTGTTCATAGCCACGATTATCTTGGCGGCGCGCATCGTCCCGATCACCTTGCCGGCGATTGTCATCGGCGTCCTGCGCCAGGACCGGTACAGTAAGCGCTATCAGCGCCACCAGAACAGTGCAAATTCCCAGAATTCTTTTCATCTAGCCTCCTAACCCGATGTATAGATACAGTAAGGTTCACCCACTCCGTAAGAAAGACCTTATGTTGGAAAAAAATAGCACCCGGGATTCGATGCGGACTGTCCAAAAGAGCTCACATTGCGAAAGTACCGGAAGTTCCTGGCTCGGTGGAATATGAACAGGATGGTGAGAACCGACACGAACCTCGGAAGATGACGGGTTGAATCAATCCGCGCTCTTCGCCAAGTATCGAACGGATCACCGACAAGCACACGCTGGTTGCAGAAACTTGTTGATATCAAACCGCATTTTTCCTCACCCTGCTGGGCATCAGGGCTGTACCGACCTGGATCGTGAATGAAATGGGGACTTTGCAACAGCTATTCCCTTGAAAGCTAGAATCCGTGGCATGAAGCCGAACCGAGATTCTGGTACCTACCTGCGCTATTCGATCGCCCCCAATGTGCTGATCAGTTTCGCCAATGTGCAATATTGACCAGATTCGCCGACTTCGTGCCGGCTTTGATCCCGCCACCTGAAACCTTCTTCAGAAATAGGGGCGTCCCATGCCTAGTAGCCAAGGAGAAAATTGGGATAAGACCGTTTCATTAGAATTAGACATTCAGAAAATGCCGAAATGGACTGCGGCGGCAGAACAGCCAGGGTCTCCGCATGAAGGTACACTCCTCGCAGAAGCTAAGGTACGTCAATTCCCCTATCGCGTCCTGGTCGTGGATGACGAACCGTCCATACGCGAAGCCGCAGGGGCCATTTCGGAAAGCCAGGGTTATGAGGTTCTCACGGTAGCGGACGGGCTGGATGGCTTAAACGCTCTCAGCAGGTCCCTTCCCGATGTCATCATTTCCGATCTGAATATGCCTCGGATGTCGGGATTTGAATTCCTGGCGATAGTACGCCAGCGATTTCCGCGCATCGCAACAATAGCTATGAGCGGAGAATACGTAACAGGCGAAAATCCAAGTGGGATTTTGGCGGACGCTTTCCTGCAAAAAGGACGCTACACGGTCAAGGAGCTTTTCGAAGAAGTAGCGAAGCTGTTAGCCGCTTCTCCCATCAGATCGGAAAGAGAGAAAAGTGACATTGCCCCACTCTTCGTGCCTAGGGACCGTGCGGGATATCTGATAATCACCTGTCCCAAGTGCCTGCGTCCCAACAAGCTGGAAGCGATGAGTTTGAACGGCGGAATTCACCAAACATCATGTAGCACGTCGGTGAAGTTTGAGATTAATCACGAAATTGAGCCGTTGATTAAACGCAAACACGCCTGAGCAGAGAGTGCGCTTCAGAATTTAGGGACGGCGGCCTCCCCTAGTTTGCCCAATAAGTTTTAGATGGGCTTCTTGGAAGACGTGAAAGTGCGGCCATCCCCGCCCCGCAGCTTTGTCTCCACCAGCACCGCCAATACCGTCGCGGCAGTGCGAACATTCCCCGCGATGGATATCAGTGCTTCCGACACGGGCGGATGATGGCTTGCTAGTCCCTCAATACGATCACCCGCCAAATTCAGTTGATCAACTTCAGCCAAAATCGCTTCAAAGGCCATGGGGGCTGCCTCTTTTCGTGGAGGCTAAGGAGAAGAAAACTTCAGATGGACTGCTTAGTTCAGAGGATCTGAAAGAGGAGACAGGTGGAAACCACCCCTGTAAGCAAGTCTATCACGCGGTCGTTCAGGCGAGTACTACCCGCCTCAGCGCTCGAATCCCGTTCCAAGTGGCACTTTAATCATTACCGGACAGGCCGCGACGATTTGCTCACTGTTCTCTCTTCGGTTGGTCTTCGGCTTGTCTATGGCGATCTTCCAAAGCGCCGCAGAGCTGCTCGACCAAAACAGCGAGCTTCGCCGAATCCCTTTCTACGCTGACCTTTTCTGCAATCGACATCCAGTTCCTGTCTTGAGAAGGCGTGAGCATTGGGGAACCCCCTTACTACAGGGTCCACTGTATGCCGGAGTCTAAACCGAGGCTGAGCAATACTGAACATCTCAGGAAAATAATTCGGCCACTGTCGTCCGAAGAAGTTCATTGGTTTGAGTATTTTAACTTCTTCGCGGCCATCTTCCATGGTGGGTGGTCAAGCCAGATGGGGAGGAGGGGCCGGGCCCGACGGTCATTTGACCCGGTTTCGCCTCGTGGGGAAGGCTCCGCAACAAAGCTAACGGTCGAACGCGCATGATAGGTCTCAGGAAGACAGTCCGACTGTTCAAAACTTTTCGCAATTTGTCCTCACGAAAGGCTTGTCCAGCGCGGGTTACAAGCCTCGGGCCGTTACGCAAATGGATTAGATAATTGTAGAAATTGAGCAGTTTTGAACAGCTCCCGATGTCTTCTTTGAGACATATTCTCTCCTCTGAAAGAGGTGCTCCGCTACTTGAACGGCGGTGGTCCTTAGACGGGGCGCGGAGGGAAATATGAGATCGCGCAGTGTTCGTTGGTCGGCTCTGTCGTTCTTACTTCTCCCGTTATTGGCAATCGGTGCTTATGCCGATTCCATCACTCTAGGAACCGCCGGCAGCTATGTAGTGCTCGCTGGCTCAACTGTTACTAACACGGGCCCCAGCGTCCTCAATGGAAACCTGGGGGTCAGCCCAGGTTCCGCGGTAACCGGCTTTCCTCCTGGAATGGTGAACGGAACGATCAACACAGCCAACGGCCCCGCGTCTCAGGCTCAGAGTGATCTGACTGCAGCCTACATCAAGGCAGCAGGCCTGGCGCCCACTGGCACCTTGACTGGTCAGGATTTGGGGGGAAAGATTCTCACGCCCGGCGTGTATGTTTTCGCGAGTTCTGCTCAGCTGACCGGGACGTTGACTCTCAATGCCCAAGGTAATCCCAACGCGCTGTTCGTCTTTCAGATCGGCAGCACGCTTACGACCGCAAGTAACTCAGCTGTTATTTTCACCAATGGACTGGTCGATAAGAACGTTTTTTGGCAGGTCGGCAGCTCCGCGACCCTGGGCACAGGCACCGCGTTCGCGGGAAATATTCTCGCGCTCACCAGCATCACACTTAATACTGGCGCGGGTATCAGTTGCGGCAGTGCCTTGGCGCGAAATGGTGCAGTGACGCTGGACAATAATGTCATCGGCGGCGGTTGCGGAGGCGGCGGAGGCGGCGGAACGACGGTTCCCGAGCCCGGCACCATTAGCTTAATGGGGAGTGGCCTGATAATTCTGGCCGGCGTAGCACGTCGCAAATTCCGCATCTAAGCTTCAGATGTTTGAGACCGTCACCTCAACCTTCCATAACGTTGCGGTGGCCAGTATAAGAAGAGGCGGCCTTCTAAGGAGGCCGCCTCTCTTTCGAAAACCGCTTTCTTAACCTGGGTGCATTGGCTTATTCAACTGTCGAGAACATCGATTACACCCACGCCACTGCGCCCCGCTAGTCGTGCAGAACAACACTGAGCAATGAACTATGCACCTGCAGCCCGCCGCTCTCGCCGTAGTCCACGAAGCCTAGCTTTCGGAACCGATTCATGAAGAAGCTGACCCGCGACCGGGTCGTGCCGACCATCTCTGCGAGGGTCTCCTGACTGATCTGCGGGATGACAGTGTCGGGGACGCCTTCCTTCCCGAAGGAAGCAAGCAAGAGCAACATCCGGGCCAGTCGCTTTTCACTGGAGTTGAAAAGCTGGTCAACCAGGTCCTCTTCGTATCGGATGTTCCGCGTCAGCAAATACGCCACGAACAAATCGGAAAATTCATGTTCCCGGTGAAGCACTTCGATCATGGACTTTTTCTCGATGCGCATGACCGAGCAGTCGGTCATTGCGGCAGCGGAGCTCATCCTGAGAGGCTGTCCTGTAAGGCAGCCTTCGCCGAAGAAATCGCCCTCGTTAAAAATGCCGATGGTGGCTTCCTTCCCGCTCTTCGATACGACCGTGAGTCTTATCTTCCCGGTTTGAACATAGAAAACAGCATCGGACGAGTCGCCCTGGACAAAGATCTTCTGCCTTTTCTTGAAAGCCACGATCTTCCTTCCGCCGTCGATGGTCGAAAGGAATTTCTTGGAATCGAATTTGCCGCTTTTCTTGGCCGGTGCTACGGGTGTCACGATTTGCTCCCCCCTCAAAAGTTGCGAAAAGACACTTTTCCAGGAAAGGATGAAGGATGAATGAACGCGCAAGAAAGGGGCGAAAAAACTGCTAGTTTGCGGCGCAACGCTGCGAACCGCTCGACAGACAATAATGATTTCACCTGGGGTGTCGAAAGTCAAACGTTTCATTTCAAATTAAAACTCGAGAGTGCTCACAATTGCACACCGTAAGGTGCATGAAAAGGGCAGGCTACAAGCAACTGAATTTTTGGTCCGCAGTGGAGTTTGTTTAATGGACCTGAACGAAAGGCAGAAGCCGTGGTCGGTCCGAACGGTACCGTAAAATCCGCAACAATCCTCGTGTCGCCCGGTGCTGGCTCAGGCTGGCGTTGACGCCGTCCGCAAGTGCAAGTGGGAAACTGGGCCGCACGAAACCAAGGAAATCGTCGTCCGCAACTTTCCATCCCGAATAGTCGACCCCTTGGAGTCGACACCGTTCCGCGTATGCAAATAGATCTGGCGGTCTGCTCCTTTTCAACGCCTTGGATCTCGGTAAAGCGTGAACGAAGACTCGTGAAGTTTGCGGTCATGACTCGACCAGTACCCCGACCGGCTCAGCAATGGTTTGTGCTGGACGATGGTGTGGTTGAACAGAATCTCCACTCCAATTCGAGATTGTTCTTCGGCTGGAGAATGGTTTTCGCCGGTTCAGCATGTCGCCGTCGCGCCCTTCGCCATCGATCGTTCGGGGCGGCAGGAATTTGATCATCTCGCCGAGTTCTGAACCACCTTGTCTTGAGTCGATATCAAATTTTTCCAGTATTTGCCCTCCGTCAGCACCCAACCAACCTGACGCGGACGGGTCCAACATCTGCCTTCCTCAGCAGAAATGGATTATTGTTTTTCTTATACGTCAAGTAGTTTGGACCGGTCTATTGAGCAACCACTTCGTATTTACCAGTCCGTGCGACCATCGCATTCACCGCGATACCTATTTCAAACGCTGCTGGCCCTATGGTGAGCATTCTCCAACCTATGAGATTGAGAAGCTACTCCACATCACAGAAATGGCCAAGGAGGATGTCTGATCACATTGAGCCACTTTGAGCGATTCGATTTTACGGCGGGCCACTCAGCCGAAAAGAATTGTTAAAACTGTGCAGCACTCGTCACGGGTAATGAAGTTGCGTTACGAGCCCGCAAAGAGATCAAAGGAAGCTCCCGTAGACCGTGCCACGGTCGTCGAGCACAAGATTTGACTCGACCTCTGGCAGGTCCGCCGAGGATACACCGCACGTTATCATAGTGAGGGAGCGTGTTTCCCATGAAGGCCACGGTGCCACCGCGAAGTCTTTACGAACAAGTATTGCAGGTTTTGAACGGCATCAAGCAGCCGGGCACGAGTGAGGAGATTACAGATAAGCTCAACGGCCAACTACGAAAAGGGGAGAAACCTCTTAGCACTCGCGAGGTCGCTCAGCAACTGCGCAACATTGGAGACAGCGCTCTGACGCTGTACTGGCTGAAGTCGCGTCCCAGACGGGTCCGCTAGACGTTGAATTCCATGCATGCCCGTCAGGGTAGGCTTCCAATGAAGAGATTGCTTGCGACGCCGAACCAGCATTGGAAAAAGATCAGCGACTGGGACAGTCCTAACGAAAATTCCGTTTAGCCCAGAGTGAATGTCATTCCCTGGGTGACGAGACACTCTGGAGCGGTGCTCGAAACTTGGTTTTGCGCTGTGGACTGTGACAGGCGAGCCGTGCCGCACGCACGTCAACGAAGTTCTCCTTATTATTCGCAAGAATGTGCAATTTTGAGCAGTCTTGCCATGAGGTAGAAGCCGTACCATCGAAGTATGCAGACGGTGTCGCATTTTGCTGGAATCTCGATGCTACAGGTAAAAAGCGATTAGTAATAAACCTCGCTCAGGTTTGCTATACCGATCTTCCTCGGAGCAGGACTTTCTCTTTGAAGCCCATCCGTTTCCAATTGTAGGAGAGGCAGGAACTAAAGATATGAAACGCATCCTTAAAATCGGCGCAATCGCAGTTGCTATTCTCTTCGTAATCCTGGTCGCACTACCCTTGCTGATCAACGCGAACAGTTTCCGTCCAAAGATCGAGTCGGAGCTGACGAGCGCGCTGGGGCGACAGGTGACGGTGGGCAATCTGAGTCTGTCAATTCTTTCCCGCAGCGTCGTGGGCGAGAACATAGCCATCGCGGACGATCCCGCCTTCGGCAAGCCGCCCTTCATTACGGCGAAGTCGCTTAAGGTTGGCGTGGAACTGATCCCACTCATCTTCTCGAAACAACTGAATGTGACCGAGCTCAAGCTGGAGCGGCCCGAGATCACGCTGCTGAAAGCTGCCAACGGGAAATGGAATTTCTCGAGCATCGGCGAGGTTGCCGCTAAGACAGCGCCAGAAGAGCCTAAGTCCGGAGGAACGTCCCCGACCAATTTCTCGGCGGCGAAACTGAATGTGAACAATGGAAAGTTGATTGTCGGAAAAGCGAATTCTTCAGCGAAACCGCAGGTCTATAACAAGGTGAACATCGAGGTAGAGAATTTTTCCTTCACCTCACAGTTCCCATTCAAACTCACGGCTCAGTTGCCGGGGGGAGGGGACGCGAAAATCTCAGGGAAAGCTGGCCCGATCAACGCCGAAAACGCCGCCAAGACCCCGTTTGAGACAGCGGTGAAGGTGAACAACATGGATATCGGGGCCTCAGGATTTTTCGATCCCGCGAGCGGCCTTGGAGGGCTGGCGAATCTTGACGGCACCCTGAATTCAAATGGCAGCCACGCAAAAGCGGTCGGCACACTTACCGGCACGAAACTGAAGTTTTCGCCGAAGGGCACGCCTGCCCCGAAGACGGTGGTCGTCAAGCACACGGTGGATGTCGATCTCGACAAGCAATCAGGAACACTGACGGAAGGGGACATTTCGATCGGGAAGGCCATGGCGCACTTGACGGGAACGTTCCGAACCCAGGGCGACACCCGAGTGTTGAACATGAAGCTGGATGCGCGCGACATGGCGGGGGATGAACTGGAACCGATGTTGCCATCGCTGGGCGTAGTGCTTCCGTCGGGCTCGCAGCTGAAGGGCGGGACGTTGTCGGCGGAATTGGGCATCGTTGGACCTCTGGACAAGCTGGTAATCACAGGGCCGGTGCGGCTAGCCAACACCAAGCTGACCGGGTTCGACCTGGGATCAAAACTGGGTGCGCTGTCGGCCTTTGCTGGGAAGGCCGCTTCCAACCCGGACACTTCGATCCAGAATGCGAGCCTCAACGCGCGTGTGGCTCCCGAAGGCACGAAGGCCGACAACATTAACCTGACAGTTCCGGCGGTCGGCGTCATCACCGGAGCGGGGACGGTGAGTCCGGTAGGGGCGCTGAATTTCAAGATGCTGGCCGAGCTCAAAGGCGGCGTCGCGGGCGGACTGACGCAGGTAGCCACGCTGGGCAGCGGCAAGGGTGGCATCCCCTTCGCGATCGAGGGAACCACGTCGAATCCGCACTTCATCCCCGACATGAAAGGAGTGGCGGGCGGCATCGCGCAAGGTGCATTGGGAGACGCCAAGGCTGCCACAAAGGGAAACCCGGCAAATGCAATCGGCAGCCTGCTCGGAAAGAAGCAGAAGTAAAGACTCTACAAACAAAGTTGCTCCACTTGACAGCAACTATGTCAACCCGTCGATGCCGAACGTCTGCAAGAAGCGCATTCACTCGGGGTCAGCTTCCTTTGCAGCACGAACCTGATCTCGCTAATGCTTTTGGTGATAAGCAGTGTTAAGGGCGAAACGCCCCGGCTTAGGCGCCGGGGCATTTTTGATTTGAGTGGGCACGATCGGTAGGGTTTCTGAGAAGGTCAATTCTGACCATTTTGAGGAGTGGGATTTATTTAAGATAGGTTCTGCCTGGCGGTCGCGTCCCTTAGAACTGTGCAGTGTGGATGAGTCGCGCGATTCTTTCCAAGCCTATACTGTATCTATCGAGCAGATGAACAGTCGCAGCAAAGGGCGTTATTCTGGCCTCGGGGAAAGAAACAATGGAATATGACCCATATTGTTCGTCGTCAGAACCTTTGAGACCAGCCTAGCCCAAGGGCCAAGCTACACTTTCGGTTCCAGTTCACCCGTGAGTTTCAGGTTCGAGCGGCCCAGATTGTAGCGCAGCCGCTCCTGAAGCGTGCGTTGTTTTTTGTTCCTCCCTCCTGCGTAAGATTTCCTCCCGCCGCCCATAGAACACATCCGCTGGGGTCACGTTGCCAATGGTCTCGTGATAGCGGCGATGGTTGTAGTAGTCGATGAACTCCTGCATGGTGCGCCGCAGCTCGTCGGGACTGGTGTAGACCAGGAGATTCATGCGTGCTTTGAGCGTCTCGTGGAAGCGCTCGATCTTGCCGTTGGTCTGGAGATGATGCGGCGCGCAGTAGATGTGGCGGATTGAGAGCATGCGGCGACAAGCCGCGGGCGTAAGAGAGATTTCCCGGATGCCGAGCGTCTGGTAAAGCGGCTCCGGATCGAGGTTTGCATGCCGGTGATTTGCGGTGAGCGAATGGCAGCGGGTACTTCCAAGCCGTATTTTGGGTCGTGATCGAAGACCAGGAATCTGAAAGCTGATCCGTAAGGAAAGGCTTCTCTTAGCTGCTGTGCGATCCAGGTGCTGGTGGGATGGGGGGGGACGTTCACGTGCAGAATCTGGGGCCGATCGTGGCTAATAATTAAAGAAGCAGTAGAGCAGCTTGAGGGTGACCGTTGGACTGTGAAGAAATCCATAGCAGCGATAGCGTCACGGTGATTGCGAACAAAGGCCAGCCAGCGCCGGGCAAGTTCTGGATCTCCTTATTCACCCGCCTTCTGGCGACGGGGTTACGCACGCGCGAGAGGAACCGCCAATACAGTCGGAAGCCCGCATGATGCCAAGGCACAACGGTATCGGGCGACACGAGGATGAGTGCTGTCTTCCACAAAGACCAAGCGGAGGAGGAGCACTCAGAAGATCCATCTTTAATCACTGGCTCGAGAACAACGACTACGGCCGATTCCTGGCCAACGATGATCTCTAACGTATAAGGACTACGCCGGGTTTCAGCGGTCAATCATCGCATTCGCGTCTGACTGGAAATTTGGACAGCACAACTATTTGTGCGACTCAAGTGTGCTGAGACACGTATCTATTAAAGTTTTGGCGAATAACAACAGCAGCGGTTCGATTCTAAAAGTGTTGTTCCGCGTCCAGACTGGAGTCACGCGTCGGATTTTTGAAGCTTCCCCAGTTCCAAGAGTTCCCTCACCTTTCGCGCCAGGGAATTGAAGGTGAAGGGCTTCTCGATAAAGTGGGCCGACCCGGAGATGCCATAACGCTCTATCAGATCTCCCGTGTGGCCCGAGGCATAGAGCACTGTCGTCTCGGGACGCAAGCTGGCCACACTCTTGGCTAGTTCAGGGCCACTGATACCCGGCAGAATGACATCTGTGAGCATCAGGTGGATGGGTGCCCTATACAGCTGAATCGCCTCAAGAGCTTCGGCACCGTTTCCTACCTCTATAACGGTGTACCCTTGCATCTGCAGGAACGCGCAAGTCATCTCCCTAAGATCCTGAGAGTCTTCCACGAGTAGAACGGTTTCCGAACCTCGCAGAGTCTCGTAATTTGTCTCGGTGGGCTCGGCAGGAGCGGCAGCGTCTTCAACCCGGGGCAAGTAAATCTCAAAGGTCGTGCCATGTTCGGGCGCGCTATCGACCCGAATCTGTCCCCCATTCTGATCGACAATACCGTGAACAACCGCCAGCCCCAGGCCGGTGCCCTGACCTCTCTCTTTTGTCGTGAAATAAGGCTCGAAAATCCGGGCGAGGGTATTCTCGTCCATGCCTTTACCTGTATCGGTGATGGCTAGACTCACAAACCATCCCGGAGCAACTACGGTGTTGTGCTTCGAATAACCTTCGCGCACATACACATCTTTGGTTTCGATGGTCAGTTTGCCCCCCTGGTGGATTGCGTCGCGCGCATTCGCGGCAAGATTTAGAATGACCTGCTCGATCTGGCCTAAATTAGCCTTTACTTTGCCGAGATCTGGAGATAAGACTGTTGCAACTTCAATGTTTTCGCCGATCAGGCGCGGCAACATCCTAGCCACTTCGGCGACGACTCTGTTGAGATCGAGTACCCTTGGCGCCAATACCTCTCTCCTGCTGAAGGCCATCAATTGCCCAGTCAGCTCAGCGGCCGTCCCCGCGGCTTTGTGAATCTTCTCAACCGTGCCGCGTAAATCGCCTTCCTGCATCCGAAGCAGCAGCAATTCGGAGTAGCCGCTGATCACATTCAGTAGGTTATTGAAGTCGTGAGCGACTCCACCAGCTAAGCGGCCGAGGGCCTCCATCTTTTGAGCCTGCGCAAGTTCTTCCTTTAACGCTCGGTGCTCAGTGATGTCATCTAAGGTTGTATAGACCTGGTACGGGATCCACTCTCCGGGCCGGAATTGCGGGACAGCAGCCACGTTGATCCAGTGTTGCTGTCCGTCCTTGGCATTGAAGACGCTCAGCACAACACCGCCGGCATTTCTGCCGCTATTCAACGAGACCAAAACAGGGTGCGTTGCTGTTGAACAGTTTGAACCATCTTCGTGACATGCCCTGAAGCGCGGATCCAGGGCCAACCTCCCCAAAAGCCTACCGACGCTCACTCCCAAGATTCTTTCGGCAGCAGGATTGGCAGAAATGATTCTGGCTTCAGCGTCGTAGTCAATAATGCCCTGTGCCATGGTCTCGAATAGGTTGCGGCATCTCCTTCGCTCCTCCTCGATCCGCTCGCGCTGTCTTGGCATTCCGAAAGGCCCTCTAAGTAGCGTGAAAAGGCGGCGGCATTTTGGTTCCCTATGGTTGGGCTAGGCGCTCTTTGCCCACCCGAGAACGAGTAACGTCTCTTACCAGTTTTCGCTTTTCGCCTCGAGTCAAAAGTTGCTGAATTGCGAGGAGCAAGAATTCGGCCGAATTTCCTTTGGGGATAAATTCGTCCACGAGTCGAAGCGTGCTCTTCGGCAGTGACTCGTAACCGGAAAACAGGAGAATGGGGACTCCTGGATTCATCTTTCTCAGTCCCGCCGCAACCATTTCGCCGTTCATATCCGGCATTTGATAGTCGAGAAGCACTGCATCGATCGCATTAGAGGCAAAAACTTTGAGTCCTTCGCGGCCGCTGCTGGCAGTTAAAACCGTGTAGCCGAGGTCTTCCAGAATTGTCTTGTGAATGTTGAGGCAGCCCTGATTGTCATCAACACAGAGGAGGGTTTTCCGCCATCTGGCCATGGCAGCCCCTTTGCGCGGAGACCAAATTCGGCCAGCATGCCTTGCACAACAAACCGCTGTCCGCGCGGCGGCGGAGGGTGCACGGAAGAGGATTTCTTTCTACCCCGGCGGCCTCCTGAAGTCCACCCAAAAGCCCGCAACTTTATCTACCTTGCTCTCCACTACCTGCATACAAATCCACAACCCTATGACGAAAAATTGTGCAAGTCGCTTCGGTCGCTGTGCGTTTGGATGGGCGGTGGGCTGATTTTGCGACGCCGTTCCATGTACTGAGATCCGCTCACAACACAGCTTGGCCCGATCTGGGAATGTGCAAATCGAGGCTAAATGGCGTGGTAAGCGGACTTCAGGGAAGTGAACAGTGCAAGCTAGCTGTGAACAGACTTGGGCTACACGATCATGCACGAGAAAAAGCAAGATGCTAACGCGTGCGAGGGTCTCGGCCATGGCTATTCACGTTCTTTACTATCGTGTCGGAACTGCTTCTTTTCCACCCAAGACGCGGAAAGTCGCGCGATCATTGCTGGGACCCGCACTTGCGTGTGCCAAAAGTGTCGTGTGGACAGATTCGCCACAAGAGACTCGGCCTTTAATTCAGCCCATGATCCCAGCCCATGATGGCTCTAAAGGGCTGGTTTTGGCCATTTCGCGATTAGAAGCCCCACAGCGTTTTGGACGTGCTGCGGGTCGTCGGCGTCGGGGCGAGGGCTTAAATCGCTTCTAATCGCGGAGTTTTCGCTGTCGGGATTGATCTTTCCCTCCCGCAGATTGAGGCGTAGGCTAAAAGGCAGTAGTTCACAACCTCTCTGCCGTGCTCCAAGAGCGACGGGCCTTTGTGAATACCCCACTTTCACAAGGAGGCCCGCAATGGCGTTTAGCGCCAATCGTGTAGAACTAATCGCAGAAATTTCCGAGTTGCACAGGCTCCAGAGTGGAGCTAACCATACGGCCACGTTGGGTGGTTGGACTCGACAATCTGAGGCGTGGTACGAGATACGCGAAGCCCGTATTGCCGCCCTGCGTCGCGAATTGGGGGCCCTTCAGGAAGCCGATGTTGCCACTCGGGTGATTGCACGGAGGCCCGAATGACTCCTAACGAACGCGCGGAATTACTCTCTGAAATTGAAGAATTGCGGAGACAGCAGTTGGAATTTAGTCGTCAGGCCACCTTCGATGGCTGGACGCGAGAAGTGGACGAAGCGCATGAACGGCGCGCGGAGCGCATCGCCGCTCTGTGTCGCCAATTGGATACGCCTGATGGAACGGACGGCGTTATTCGCGGCCGGCGGCTTTGAACTTACAAGGCTGGCTTTGCCGCGGGTATATGCCAATCACCTTCGAGCTGGCCAGCTTGTCGAAGACTTACCTCGCACCATCCCGACTCATCGCGGCGTAGACTGGATCGCGCAGCTTGGCGAGGCGCGTACGACTGCGGCCTGGGACATCCCGACTTTCCCTGCAAGCTTCACTGCTAAGCGGAAATCGGATGGTCCATCAAAGCAGCGCTGGGTGACGCGGGCTAAAGGGTAGCGACTCGCTTGGATTCCGCTGCGATGAATCGATGGTCAGGATCGAGTAACCAACGAAATTCTCCTCTGCCCAAGTGCCAGTGTTTCCCACTGAAATCCCACGCACACAACCTCTCGGCGTCCGTCGGGAGCCATCCAGTTCGATCAATCACCTTCTGGAAGAACATGTCTCGTGCAAGCATCATTGGAGCCTCACAAGGAAAAAATGCTGGCTGGGTGTGGAACGTTTCTTAAGCTGGATGGAAACGAGCGGGAACGCTCCCGTCTCACTTCTCAACTTGAAAGTCTCAACAACGCACTCTCGGCGCTGAACCCGAAGGGCGCATCGCATCGAGGCCGAATCTCCGCCGCCGGTCGTGCCCGAATTGCTGTCGCTCAACGTGCACGA